>JAXDKG010000021.1:0-27051 GCA_034667225.1 Acidobacteriota bacterium | reverse complement strand
GACTTCCTCGCGGCGCACGGCGCGCGGATCGGCCGCGGCGATGTGCATGGCGATGTCGCGGACGAGCTCCAGAAAATCCTCGGTGCGGGCCACGAAGTCGGTCTCGCAGTTGACCTCGACGAGCACGCCGATCTTGCCGCCGCCGTGGATGTAGGAGCCGACAACTCCCTCGGCGGCGATGCGGCCGGCCTTCTTGGCAGCGGCGGCGAGACCCTTCTTGCGCAGGTGGAGGGTGGCGGCCTCCAGGTCCCCCTTCGTCTCGATGAGGGCCGACTTGCAGTCCATCATCCCGGCGCCGGTCTGTTCCCGGAGCTGCTTGACCATCTGTGCGGTGATATCCATCTGAATCTCCTTGGGGCTGTATGTGTCACCCGGCGGACAAAAGAAAAGGCCAGTCGACGCGGGTTCGGCTGACCTTGTCTCCGCGCCGCCGGGTTGAGTTCGAGCGGCGCGCCTTGGAACCAGGGTTTCCTAGTGGGCGGGAGCGCCAGCCATGTCCTTGTCGACGACGTGCATGGGCATGGCCATGTCCTTGCTCATCATGCCGCCTTCCGAAGCCTGGCCCGAGCCCTCGATGTAGGCGTCGGCCACGCGCGAGGCGAAGAGGCGGATGGCGCGGATGGCGTCGTCGTTGCCGGGGATGATGTAGTCGATCAGCTCCGGGTCGCAGTTCGTGTCGACGATGGCGATGACCGGGATGCCCAGCTTGTTCGCCTCAGCGATCGCGATGGACTCCTTCTTGGGATCGACCACGAACAGGGCGTCCGGCAGCCCTTCCATGTCGCGGATGCCCTCGAGGTTCTTGATCATCCGGTCGCGCTCGCGGTCGAGGCGCAGCCGCTCCTTCTTGGTGAGCGGGCTGGCTTCGTCGCCGAGCCGCCCCTCGATCTCCTTGAGGCGCTGGATCGAGGTGCGCAGCGTGACGAAGTTGGTCAGCGTGCCGCCGAGCCAACGGTTGGTGATGTAGAACTCGCCGCAGCGGCTCGCCTCCTCGGCGATCGCCTCCTGGGCCTGCCGCTTCGTGCCCACGAACAAGATCCGCTTGCCCTCGGCCGCCAGCTGCTGGACGAACTCCACGACCTGCTCGAAGAGCTTGACCGTCTTTTGCAGATCGATGATGTAGATCCCGTTGCGCTTGCCGAAGATGTATGGCTTCATCTTCGGATTCCAGCGCCGGGTCTGGTGCCCGAAGTGGACACCGGCCTCGAGCAACTCCTTCATGCTGACTTCGACCAAGCGAATTCTCCTTCCTTCTTCCTTCGGCCTAACGCTTGCTGAACTGGAACCGGGCGCGGGCGCCCTTCTGACCGTACTTCTTGCGCTCCTTCTTGCGCGGATCGCGCGTGAGGAGGCCGGCGGACTTGAGGCGGTCGCGCAGCTCGGCATTGAACTGGAGCAGGGCGCGCGAGATGCCGTGGCGGATGGCGCCCGCCTGGCCCGCGCTGCCGCCCCCGGCGACGGAGACGACGATGTCGAACCGCTCGGTCGTCTCGGTCAGCATCAGGGGCTGCTTGATGACCATCTTGAGGACTTCATTCGGGAAGTACGTGTCGATGGGCCTGCCGTTGACCTTGACGCTGCCCGCGCCGGGGCGCAGGTAGACGCGGGCCGAAGCCGTCTTGCGCCGTCCCGTTGCGTAGTACTGGGTATCGTTTGCCACTGAATCTCTCCTGACTGACCTTGAGGCTATCGGCCGAGGACTTCGGCCACGTCGAGGACGGCGGGCTGCTGCGCCTTGTGCGGGTGGTCCGTTCCGGCGTAGACCTTCAGCTTGCGGATCTGCCGGCGGCCGAGGGGACCCTTGGGGAGCATGCCCCAGACGGCCTCTTCGACCAGCTTGACGGGCCGGCGCTGCCGGCGCTTCGCCGCGGTCTCGCTCTTGAGACCGCCGGGATAGCCGCTGTGACGGTGATACACCTTGTTCTCTTCCTTGCGCCCGGTGAGGACCACCTTCTCGGCATTGAGGACGATCACGAAGTCCCCGGTGTCGATGTGCGGCGCGAAAGTCGGCTTGTGCTTGCCGCGCAGCCGGGTGGCGATCACCGAGGCGAGCCGTCCGAGAGGAATCCCGTCGGCATCCACCACGAACCACAGGCGCTCGATCTCGGCGAGCTTCGGGCTGTATGTCTTCTTAATCAGCATCTCAGATCTCTCCGTCGGAACTCGCGGATAGCGTCGCTCGGCAAACGAAACCCGTCCTTGCGACGCAAAGGACCCCGAATGGTAGGCGGAGCTAACGGTCTTGTCAAGAGGCGGGCGCAGTACCCGATAGCAAAAACGTGGGTACCAACGCGCCCCGCGCCGCGAGAGGAGCGGAGTATAGCACGGGGGTTCGATTCTGGCGAGGGAGGGGGATTCGCTCCGGAGGAGCGACACCCGTCTAGCCTGGGGTTTCAACCCCAGGCGGACCCCAGGCGGAATCGGCGCGAAATCCCCGGCTTGGATACGCCCGGAGCGGATAAGGTGAGGCGATCCGCCTGGGGTTGAAACCCCAGGCTAGACGGGTACAGCCCCTGCCAGGGGCTGGGCCTCCGGCCTGTTATGCTTCCCCCGTGACCGACGCCTCCACAGCCCCTCTCGACAAATCCGGCCGCGCCATCCAGGACATGTTTGCGGGCGTGGCCCCGCGTTACGACCTTTTGAACCACCTGCTGTCCGCGAGCCTGGATGTGGTGTGGCGGCGCAAGGCCGCGGCGGCCCTCGATCTTCCCGAAGAGGCCGAGGCTCTCGATCTTTGCTGCGGCACGGGCGACCAGTCGGTCGCGCTGCGCAAGCGGGGAGCCCGGGTCGCTTCGGCGGACTTCTGCATCCCCATGCTGGCTCTCGCCCGGCGCAAGTTCGAGCGCCTGGGTGGGCCCCGGCCGGCTGCCCTCGCCGCCGACGCCCTGGCGCTCCCCTTCCCTCGGCAGCGCTTCGACGGCGCGACCGTGTCGTTTGGGCTGCGCAACGTCTCCGACCTGGACGTGGCCCTGCGCCAGCTCGCGGGCGTGCTGCGGCCCGGCGGCCGGCTCGTGGTCCTGGAGTTCGCCGTCCCCGAGCTTCCCGTGCTGCGGGGGCTCTACCTCTTCTACTTCCGCCGCCTCCTCCCCTGGATCGGACGGCTGGTCTCGGCGCGCGGCTCGGCTTACACCTACCTGCCGAGCTCGGTCCTGGAGTTCCCCCAGCGGCAGGGCTTCCTCGACCGCATGACCGCCGCCGGCTTCACCGGCCTCTCCTGGCGCGACCTGTCGGGCGGCATCGTCTGTCTATACAAAGGCAATATCCCGTCATGATGAAGATCCTCGAAGGAAAGACCCTGGCGGCTGACCTCAGGGCCGGCGTGGCCGCTGGGGTACGCGAGATGGAGCAGGCCGGACTGCGGCCGCCCGGCCTCGCCGCCGTCCTTGTGGGTGACAACCCCGCCTCCCAGGTCTATGTAGGAAGCAAAATCAAGGCGTGCGCCGAGTCGGGCATCGCCAGCCGCACGGTCCGCCTGCCCGCGGACACCAGTGAGGACAAGCTGATCGGGATCGTCGAGGACCTGAACCGCGACGAGGCGGTCGACGGCATCCTGGTGCAGCTCCCCCTTCCGCGCCAGATCCACGAGCGCCGCGTCCTGGAGCATGTCTCGCCGGACAAGGACGTGGACGGCTTCCACTCCGTCAGCGTCGGCCGGCTCTGGCTGGACGAGCCCGGGTTCGCGCCCGCCACGCCCTCGGGCGTGATCGAGCTGCTGAAGCGCAACGGCTTCCTGCTGTCCGGAAAGCGGGCCGTGATCGTGGGCCGCAGCGCCATCGTGGGCAAGCCCATGGCCGCGCTCCTTCTGCGCGAGAACTGCACGGTGACCATCTGCCACTCCCGCACCGCCGACCTTGCCACCGTCTGCCGCGAGGCGGACGTTCTCGTCGCGGCCATCGGCCGGGCGGGGATGATCGGCCCCGAGCACGTCAAGGAGGGGGCGGTGGTCGTGGACGTCGGGATCAACCGGGTGACCGATCCCGCCGAGCTCGAGCGGCTCTTCCCCGGCGACGAGGAGCGCCGCCGCCAGTTCGAGTCCAAGGGCTCGATCATTGCCGGCGATGTGGACTTCCACCGGGTGGCTGCCAAGGCCGCCGCCATCACGCCCGTGCCGGGCGGCGTCGGGCTCCTGACCGTGGCGATGCTCCTGGTCAACACCCTTCAATCCGCCAGGATGCGCCAGGGGGTGCCCGTTTCATGAGCCGGGTCCTATGAGCCGGCTCTTCCGGGTCGGGCTCACCGGCGGCCTGGCGGGCGGCAAATCGACCGTGGCCGGCTGGCTGCGGGATGCCGGCTACACGGTGATCGACGCCGACCGCCTGGTGGCCGACCTCTACCGGCCCGGCGGCGAAGGGGTGGAGGCGGTGCGGAGCCTCCTGGGCTCCGAGATGATCGACGCCGAGGGCGGGGTCGATCGCGCAAAGGTCGCGGCGCGGGTCTTCGAGGACCACGAGGCGCGGCGCAACCTGGAGAAGGCCGTCCACCCCATGGTCCGCCGGCGCTTCGAGGAAATCGCGGAACGCTCGGAGGGCGTGGTGGTCCTGGAGGCCACGCTGCTCGTCGAGGCCGGCTACGGCCCTCTGTTCGACTTCATCGTCACGGTGGAGGCCGACGCCGAGGCGCGGCTGCGGCGCGCCATGGCCCGGGGCATGGACGAGGCCTCGGCCCGCGCCCGTCTGGTCGCCCAGGGCGATGGCGAGGAGCGGAAGAAGGGCGCCCACCGCGTGATCGACAACTGCCGTGACCTCCCCTACCTGCGCCGCCAGGTCGACGAGCTCATCGAGGAGCTGTCCCGGATGGCCGCCCGGGGATGAGTGATCCCATCCCCCCCAGCGCTCCCTTCGTCCTCGTCACCGGCAATCGCGGCAAGATCGCCGAGGCACGCCTCGCCCTCGGCATGGAGATCGAAGCCGTGGAGGTGGATCTCCCCGAGATCCAGGCGCTCGATCTCCTGGAAGTGCTGCAGCAGAAAGCCGAGGTGGCCTGGGAGATCGTCCAGCGGCCGCTGGTGGTCGAGGAGGCGGGGCTGGATCTCCTGGCTTTGAACGGCTTCCCCGGCCCCCTGGTCAAGTGGATGCTGGAAGCCGTGGGCGCCGAAGGGATTGCGAAGACCGCCCACGCCCTCGGCGATCCCCGCGCCGTGGCCCGCTGCGCGCTGCTGTATCGCGACTCGGAGCGCACCGTCATCGCCGAAGGGAGCACCTCCGGCACGCTCGTTCTCCCCGGCCGAGGCGAGCACGGCTTCGGCTGGGACCCCGTCTTCCTCCCGGACGGCGAGACTCGCACTTTCGCCGAGCTTGCGGGAAAAGAGAAGGACGCCGTCAGCCACCGCGGCAAGGCGTGGCGGGATCTGATGCCCAGGCTCCAGATGTAAGGGGTATCTGGAAAAGGTCCCCCCCAATGTAGAGACGCCCCGTGGGGCGTCTCCGATGCGGCGCAGGTAGATCGGTCCGGCACGATCGCCCCGTGGAATCAATTGGTTTCCGGAACGGCATCGCCGCCTCAGAGACGCCCCACGGGGCGTCTCTACATTGGAAAAACGGCTCAGGCAACGCTATTGCCCGTCAGGTACGAGCTTCAGTCCGAAAGCTACGGGGAAAACCGCTCGGGCGCTGGAAAAACGGCTCGGGCGCGAGATTCTGTCTTTTTTCCACAAGAAAAGCCGCTCGCGCAGGGCGCGAGCGGCTCGGGCCGTAGTTTTGGGCTTTATGCGATGTCATAGCCGGCCATGGCCCAAAGCAGGATGGCCTTCTGGACGTGCAGGCGGTTCTCCGCCTCGTCGTAGATCCGGCTCTGGGAACCGTCGGCGACCTCGGCGGAGACTTCTTCGCCACGGTGGGCGGGCAGGCAGTGCAGGAAGACCGCCTCCGGCTTCGCGCCGGACATCAGCGCGCCATCCACCATGAAGCCCTGGAACGCCTTCAATCTTTCCTGCGCCTCGGCCTCCTGGCCCATCGACGCCCAGACGTCGGTGTAGACCGCCGAGGCCCCCTCGACCGCCTCGCGCGGATCGTTCGTGATGGTCATGTTCGTGCCCGCGGATTGGTGGTCCTGCCGCGCCAGCTCCAGGTAGTGCGGCTTCACCTCGTAGCCCTTGGGTGAGGCGATGGCCACGTCCATTCCCACCTTGGCCGCTCCGAACATCAGCGAGTGGGCCATGTTGTTGCCATCGCCGACGTAGGCGAGCTTGCGGCCTCGCAGGCTTTCCAGGCTGCCGAAGACCTCCATCAGCGTGAAGTAATCGGTCAGCCCCTGGCAGGGATGGAGGTCGTCGGTGAGGCCGTTGACCACCGGCACCGTGCCGTAGCGCGCGAGATCAACCACGGTCTGGTGGGCGAAGGTGCGGGCCATGATGCCGTCCACGTAGCGCGAGAGCACCTGGGCCGTGTCCGAGATCGGCTCGCCGCGGCCGAGCTGGATGTCGCGGCTCGACAGGAAGAGGGCGTGCCCACCCATCTGCACCATGCCGACCTCGAAGCTCACGCGGGTGCGGGTCGAGGACTTCTCGAAGATCATGCCCAGGCTCTTGCGCTTCATGGCGTCGGCATACTTCCCGGGATTGGCCTTGACGTCGGCGGCGAGCCGGTAGAGGCCGGCCACCTCCGCGGCGGAGAGATCGTGGATCGAGATCAGATGTCGGGTCATGATTTCTTCCTCTCAGAGAGGGTCGCGTTCCAGGGGCATGGTCATGCAGCGCGGACCGCCCCGGGCCCGCGACAGCTCGCTGCAGTCGAGCGCGATCACGGCCGGACCGCCGCCGATCAGGTCGTGCTTGCCGGCCGCCGCCTCGACCTCGTCGAGCACGCGCCAGCCGCGCCGCGACAGCTCGTCCATCGTCTTGCGGTTGCGCTTGTAGAGCAGGATCAACCCCGGCGCGATGGCAAAGGCGTTGGCGCCGTCGGTCCACTGCTCGCGCTGCTGGTCGATGGCCTCGATGCCGCCGCCGCAGGGCACCACGTCGAGCTCGATCCCCACGTCCCGAAGCACTCCGAGCAGCGAATCCTTGACCGTGAAGGTGAGCTGCCGCGCCGTCAGATCCACATGGTAGACGTGCGCCGACTCCGGCCCCCCGGGCTGGATCACCGGCAGGTAGGCCAGGCAGAGGCCGCGGTCGATGAAGGTGAAGACGGTGTCCAGGTGCATGTACGAGCGCTTGCGCGGCAGCTCGACCATGATCAGGTGGCGGAAGGAGGTCTCCTGCTTGCGCAGGTACTCGGCGAGAACCTCGATCCCCCTCCGGTTGGTGCGCTCGGTGAGCCCTACGAGCACGACCTCCGGGCTCGGCACCAGCACGTCTCCCCCTTCGAGCGAGGGGTACGCGAAGTGCGGGTTGTGCTGCGGCGCGCCCGACGGCGGCACGTCGATCTCGAAGAGCGCAGCCAGGCCGCCGGCCTGCGGGTGGTGCTCGAAGATGGTCCGCGCCAGCAGCGGCTCGCGCTCGCGGGCGCCCGTGGCCATGGAGGAGATCACCACCCGGTTCCCGATGACCACCTGGGGATCGCGCTGGAAGAAGTAGTTGGGCACCGGATAGAGATCGAAGAAGCGCTGGCGATCCACGTCCGAGATCTCGCCGGGGGTGCGGATGCCCTCGATCAGGGTGGCGGCCAGCTCGCGGTCCGGCAATTCGTAGAGCTGCCGCACCAGGCTGTAGGGAACTCCGTACTCGGCCTCCAGCTCGTCGAGCAGGCGCTTGCGGGCCTCCTCCTGGCCGACCACGTCCGCGAGCAGGGCCTGGGAGTCGAGGACCTGGACGCCGGCCTGCTCCAGCACCTGGCAGAAGCCGTCGTGCTCCAGACGGGCGTCGTCCCCATCCAGGATGTCGTCGAACAGGAGGGTCTCCATCATCGTGGGGACCATCCAGTCGATCTCGCGACCCGGGCGATGGACCAGGACGCGCCGAAGGCGTCCGATTTCAGAGTCGACTCTCAGAGGCATGAGCTTGGATCTCCGGCGAAGGAACGGCAACCCTACAGACAAGGCCGGGCGGCGGCGGATTGTACCAGAAGAGATAGAATCCGCCCCGCCATGCAGGAGACGCCCCAGAACCCGCTGTACGAGCGCTACGCCTCGCCCGAGATGGCACGGATCTTCTCTGCGAGCCACCGCTTCGGCCGCTGGCGCGAGCTGTGGATCGGCCTCGCGGACATCCAGCGGGAGCTGGGCCTCCCGATCTCCGCCGAGCAGGTCGACGCCTTGAAGCAGACCGCCGGGGACGTGGACTTGGCGCGCGTCGCGGAGCTGGAGCGCCGTACCCGGCACGACGTGGTCGCCCACCTGCGCCACTACGCGGAGCAGGCGGACCGGGTGTACCCCGGCGCCGGCGGTATTCTCCATTTGGGCGCGACCAGCGCCTTCATCACGGACAACACGGACGTCCTCCTCTTCCGGGAGGCGCTGCAGCTCCTCGAGGGGCGGCTGACCGCAGCGGGCCGCGAGCTGGCCGGTTTTGCCCGGCGCACGCGGGCGATCCCCTGCCTGGCCTACACCCACTTCCAGCCGGCGCAGCTCACCACGGTCGGTAAGCGCGCCTGCCTCTGGCTGCAGGACTTCCTGATGGATCTCGCGGAGGTTCGCCACCGGCTGGCGACGCTGCGCACCCGCGGGGTCAAGGGGACGACCGGCACCCAGGCGAGCTTCCTGACCCTCTTCCAGGGGGATCATGGGAAGGTGCGCGAGCTCGACCGCCGGCTGGCCCGGCGCTTCGGCTTCGCGGAGAGCTTCCCCGTCACCGGCCAGACCTACTCGCGCAAGCAGGACAGCCAGATCCTCCAGACTTTGGCGGGGATCGCCGAGAGCTGCCACAAGTACGGCACGGACCTGCGGCTGCTGCAGGGGGTCGGCGAGCTGTCCGAGCCGTTCGACGCCGAGCAGGTCGGCTCCTCGGCCATGGCCTACAAGCGCAATCCCATACGGGCCGAGCGCATGTGCGGCCTCGCCCGCAGGCTGATCACCGACTCGCTCAACGGTCCGCTGAACGCCTCGACCCAGTGGCTGGAGCGGAGCCTGGACGACTCGGCGAACCGCCGGCTCGTCCTGCCCGACTCCTTCCTCTGCGCCGACGCGATCCTGGGGCTCGCGGCCCACATCGCGGCCGGCCTGACCGTGCGCGAGGAGATGGTCGAGGCCCGCGTGGCGCGCGAGCTCCCCTTCATGGCGACCGAGACCCTGCTCATGGAGGCGTCGCTGCGCGGCGGTGATCGCCAAGAGCTTCACGAGAGGATCCGCCGCTACAGCCTGGACGCCCAGGAGAGCCTGGCCCGCGGCGGCGGCAACCCGCTGATCGAGAGGATCGTCGAGGACCCCGACTTCCGCCTGAGCCAGGCGGAGGTGGACCCTTGGCTCGATCCGGTAAGCTTCACCGGAAGGTCGGCCGCCCAGGTCGACGAGTTTCTGGAGGAGGCCGCCGAGCCCGCGCTAGCGGGGGCAGAGGCGGCGGCCGTCGCCTCTCCGCGAGTTTGAAACGTGGTACGATGCGATACGTTGTAATACGGAGCCGCAGATGCCCAGAACAGCCATGCTCTCGATTCGGGTGCCCGACGACACCAGGGAACAACTGGAGGCGACGGCTGAGGCCCACGGAGAGACCCGCTCGGCCCTCATGCAGCGCTACATCGATGAGGGACTTCGGATGGACCGCCACCCCGGCATCGTGTTCCGGCCCGGCCCGGCAGGACGCCGACCCGGGCTGGCAGGAGGCCCGGACGTCTGGGAGGTGGTCAGAGTAGTGCGGAACGCGGAGACGCGCGGCGACCGGGCAATCGCGGAAGCGGCGAGTTGGCTTGGTCTTTCAGCCGCCCAGGCTCGAATCGCAGTGGAGTACTACGCTGACTACCCGGCCGAGATCGATGCCTGGCTGGCGAGGGTCGACGCACTGGCGGTCGAGGCGGAAGAGCTGTTTCTGCGAAGGCAGGAAATGCTTCGTTGAAGCTGCTTATCGACGAGCACTACCCGCCGAGGATCGCCGAACAACTGCGGGAACGGGGGCACGATGCCGTGTCGGCCCAGGAGGAAACAGACCTCCGGGGAATGACCGACCCGGACCTGTTCGCTGAAGCACAACGCCGGAATAGTGCCGTGCTGACGGAGAATGTCGCGGACTACCTGACGCTGGACGCCGAGTACCGAGGCCGGCAGTTGGCGCACTGGGGATTGGTACTGACAAGCAACCGGACCTTCCCGAGAGGCAAACCGACAACCGTGGGTGCTTTGGTGAAGGCGCTCGATGAGTTGCTGCGAGAGGCAGACCCGGAAGACCGGAGCAGCAAGGTGATCTGGCTGCAACGATCGAAGTGACCGCGCCGGGCGGCGGCGTAAACAAGGTGAGATTTGTCGATGTGCTAAGATGTCCGTCAGCGCAAGATGTTTCGGCGCTATCTGGACCTAGAGCTCTCACGAAGATGGCTCCTAAAACCACCTTACGGAGAACAGCAAGCCCATGCGCATTGGAAACAACTTGGGTCGCTGCACGGCGGCCTCGCGCGTTCTGATTGCAACCCTGCCCCTTCTTCTGACGGTAGCCTGCGCCGCCAACCGGCGTCCAGGTGCCGCGTCGTCGTTCGGCCGGCCGATGCAGAGCGGCATGGCTTCCTGGTACGGCCCCGGCTTTCATGGGCGCCGCACCGCCAGCGGAGAGAAGTACAACATGTACGACCTCACCGCGGCCCACCCCACCCTCCCGTTCGGAACCCGGCTGACGGTGCGCAACGCCCGTACCGGCCAGACGGTGGTGGTACGGGTGAACGACCGCGGTCCGTTCAAGAAGAGCCGCATCCTCGACCTCTCCTACACCGCCGCCCGCCAGGTGGGCGTCTTCGGCCCCGGTACGGCCTACGTGGAAATCTACCCGGCTGGCCGGATCGAGATGCCGCAGCCCGAGCTGGTGGCCAACGCAGTAATGGAGGATTCGGCGGTGCCGTCGCGCTACACCGTGCAGGTGGGCGCCTTCGGCGACGCCGGCCGGGCCGTGGAGCTGCACCGGGAGATCGCGCGCATCTATCCCGAGGTGTTCGTCCACTCGGACGGGACCTGGAACCGGGTACAGGTGGGAATCTTCACCGACCGCGATCAGGCGGAATCGCTCCGGCGCGAGCTAGCCGTGCTCGGCATGAATTCGGTCGTCGTAGCGACGCGCTGAGGGCACCGGGGGAATACCTCCCCCTCCCCTCCGGTTATAACTCCTTGAGTCTACTCAACTAGGGAGGATCGGATATGGGGATGAGACGCACCCGTTCTGTCAATGCTCCCGTGCCTCCGGCACGCAGGCCCTGGTCTTTGGGAGCCGCAGCCCTGGCCCTGTTCCTCTACGGAGGAGTGGCTATCCAGGACGCCGGCCGTCCGACTCCTCCGCCTGAGCCGGTGGTGGTGACCGAAGCCCAGCCGGCGACCGGGCCTGGCTATCGAGGCCAGCGCGGCCAGGCATCATGGTACGGCTCGGACTTCCAGGGCTCCCCCACCGCCAGCGGCGAGCCGTTCAACATGAACGCCCTTACCGCCGCCCATCGCACCCTGCCCCTCGGCAGCTACGCCCGGGTGAAGAACCTCGACAACGGCCGCAGCGTCGTGGTCCGCATCAACGACCGCGGTCCCCACGCCCGCCGCCGCACCATCGACCTCTCCTACGCCGCGGCCCGGGAGATCGAGATGGTTGGCGCCGGAACGGCGCCGGTCGAAGTAGCCCCGCTCTGAGCTCTACAGGCTCTCCAGAAACTCCTTGATCCCCTCGTCTAACCGCCGCCGGTCGCGGTGGCGGTCGAGGGCGATCTGGACCAGGCGGTCCACGAGTTGGGGGAGAGGCACGCCCGAGAGGCCCCAGAGGCGGGGGTACATGGAGATGCTGGTGAAGCCGGGGAGGGTGTTCACCTCGTTGACGTAGATGCCGTCCTCCCCTTCGACCAGGAAGTCGACCCGCGCCAGGCCGACGCCGCCGATCGCCTCGAAGGCGCGGACGGCCAGCGCGCGGAGGCGGTCGGTCGCCTCCGGCGACAGCTCGGCGGGCGCGATGAGCTGGGCGGTGTCCTGCAGGTACTTGTCCGCGTAATCGTAGAACTCGTTGCCGGGGACGATCTCGCCCACGGCCGAGGCCTCGATCTTCTGATAACCCAGGACCGCGCACTCCAGCTCCCGGCCCTGGACCCCGCGCTCGATGATGACGGTGTCGTCGAACTGCAGGGCGAAGCGGACGCCGGTCTCCAGGCAGTCCGGGCTCATCACCTTCTTCACGCCCACGCTCGATCCGCCCACGCTCGGCTTGGCGAAGACCGGGAAGGGCAGCTTCTTCGCATTGCGCAGGAACGCCGCCGGATCGGCGTCGAACTCGCTCCTGCGCACCGCCTCGTACTCCACGACCGGCACACCGGCCGCTTCCATCTGCCGCTTGAAGAGCAGCTTGTCCATGGCGAGGGCGCTGGCGGTCACGCCGGGGCCGACGTAGGCCACGTCGATCATCTCGCAGAGCCCTTGCAGGGTGCCGTCCTCGCCCCAGGTGCCGTGGACGATGGGGAACAGCACCTCCACGCCCGAGGCGAGCAGGTGGCGCAGGGTCGGCGCGATCGGCAGCTCGAGCGGGGCAATCGTGGCGATGCCGCCCGAAAGCACGGCTTCGGAGGCCTCGGCGTCGATCCAGCAGCCGTCCTGGGCGATGCCGAGCGGAGTGACCTGATGTCCGGCGGTGCGGAGCCCGTCCACCACCGTCCGGGCCGAGCGGATGGAAACCTGGTGCTCGACGCTCCGGCCTCCGAAAATGACGCCCACGTGGGCCATGAAAAGTCTCCTCTAGGTTGTTTGAAGATCCACGGACCGCACGCTGATCACTTCAGGCAGAGCTGCGAGCCGGGATACCAGCTCGTCGTCCGCGGCCTGGTCCAGGCGGAGGACCGCCAGCGCCTCGCGTTCGCTGCTCCCTGCCTTCGGCCTCCGGGCGAGGTGGATGTCGGCGATGTTGACCTGCGCTCCGGCGAGCAGGGTGCCGATCTTGCCGACCACCCCCGGCATGTCCGCATTCTCCAGGAACAGCAGCCAGCCCTCGGGCCGGAACTCCAGAGGATAACCGCCCAGGCGGACGACGCGCGGCTCGCGCTCGCGGAAGAGCGTGCCGTCGATCTCGACCGTCCGGCCGCCGCCGCTCCCGCCGCTCCCGCCGCTCAAGGTCACGCTCACCAGGTGCGGGTAGTCCCCCGGCGCGCTGTGGGTCGAGCGGACGACCTCGATCCCGCGCTGCTCCGCGATGCGCTCGGAGTTGACGTAGTTGACCCCCTCGCCGAGGAACGTCGTCAGGACTCCCTTGAGGACCGCCACCGCCACCGGCACGCGGAACGCCTCCTCGATCCCCCAAAGGTCCACCTTCAGGAGCTGCGGCGCGGTACCGAGGAGCTGACCCGCCAACCCGCCCAATCTCTCGCCCAGAGCCAGGTACGGCTCGGCCTTACCGCCAGCCGGACGAAACGGCAGGTTCACCGCCGCGACCGCCATCGACCCGGCGAGCGCGGCCAGCACCATCTCGGCCGTCTCGCGCGAGATCCGCTCCTGCGCCTCGTGCGTCTGCGCGCCGAGGTGGGGGGTCGCGACCACCTTGGGATGCCGCACGAGCCGCAGGTCGGTCGGCGGCTCCTCGGCGAACACGTCGAGGGCCGCGCCGCCGAGATGGCCGGATTCCAGGGCCTCCAGGAGCGCCTCCTCGTCCACGATGCCGCCGCGGGCGCAGTTGACCAGCAGCGCTCCCGGCTTCATGCGGGCCAGGCGCTCGCGGTTGATCAGGTTGCGGGTCTCGGGCGTGAACGGCGTGTGCAGGGTGACCACGTCGGCGCGGGCGAGCAGCTCGTCCAGGGAGAGCAGCTCGACCTGCATCTTGCGCGCGGCGGCCGCGTCGAGGAACGGGTCGTAGGCCGCTATCTGCATCTCGAACCCGCGGGCGCGATCAGCCACCTTCTGGCCGATGCGGCCGAAGCCGACGACGCCCAGGGTTTTGCCTTGCAGCTCGACGCCGGTGATCTTGCGGTCCCATCCGCCTGCTTTCGTGGAAGCGTCGGCCAGGGGGATCCGGCGGGCCAGGGAGAGCAGCAGCGCGAAGGTGTGCTCCGTGGCCGACGTCAGGTTGGCCGTGGGCGCGTTGACCACCAGGATACCCAGCTCGGTCGCGGCGGCCACGTCCACGTTGTCCACCCCGATGCCGGCGCGGCCCACGACCTTCAGGCGCTTGCCGGCGCGGAGGAGGTCGGCGGTCACCTTGGTGGCGCTGCGCACGACCAAGGCATCGTAGTCCGCCAGGATCTCGGGCAGGCGCTCGCGCTCCTCCTTGGTGAGCTGATGGATCTCGGCGCCCGCCTGCTGCAGCATCTCCAGGCCGGAGGGGTCGAGCTGATCGGCGATGAGGATGCGGTCGCTCATACCGCCAGCTCTTCCAGGATGGCGTCGATCTCGGCCAGGAGCGCTTGGAGGTCGGAATCCTGCACCTCGCCCATGTGGCCGATGCGGAAGGTGGAGGGCTTCCAGTCGCCGTAGCCGCCGCCGATGGTCCAGCCGCGCTCGGCGAGCTTCTTGACGATGGCCTGGGGATCGACTCCCTGCGGCGCACGCAGGCAGCTCACGGTGACCGAGCGGGCATCCGGGGCGGAGGCGTAGGTGATGCCGCGGGCCTCGGCCCAGGCTGCGGTGCGCTTCTGGAGCGCCTCGTGCCGGGCCCAACGCGCCTCCATGCCCTCGGCGAGCATGGCGTCGAGCTGGACGTCGAGCGCGTAGTAGAGCGGGATCGCCGGCGTGGTGATGTCGCCGCCTTCGCGATGCTTGTCGCGGTAGCGCAGCAGGTCGGTGTAGAAGCCGCGGTGCGGGATCTTCGCGGCGCGCTCGGCTGCCCGGTCGGAGAGGGTGAACACGACGAGGCCGGGCGGCAGCGCAAGCGCCTTCTGGGTGCCGCCGAGGACCACGTCGAGCCCCCATTCGTCGGTCTCGATCCGGGCGCCGCCCAGGGAGGAGACGGTGTCCACGAGGACGAGGGCGTCGCTCTCCTCGCGGATGGCGCGGGCGATGTCCGCGATCGGGCTCATGACACCGGTCGAAGTTTCGTTGTGGACCACGGTCACCGCGTCGTACTTCTTGCGCCGCAGGGCGGTGCGCACCACGTCGGGATCGACGGCCTCGCCCCAGGGAAACGAGATCTTGTCCGCCGGCCGGCCGACCGACTTGGTGATGGAGTGCCAGCGGTCGGAGAACGCGCCGTTGACGAGGTTGAGCACCTCGGAAGCAGCGCAGGAGATCACGGCGCTCTCCATGATGAGGGTAGAGCTGCCGGTGGCGAGCATGCCGTCGCCCGCGGTGCGCAGCACCTGGGGGAGCCGCTCGCCGAGCGACAGGCGGAAGTTCTTGAACGGTCCCGAGCGGTGGCCGACCATCGGCTTCGTCATCGCCTGACGAGCGGCCTCGGTCACGTAGCTGGGGCCGGGGAGGAAGAACTGGATCTTTTCGGTCACGGAGAAACCTCAGGTAAAGGGGGAGAGAAGGTCAGGTCAGGCTACGGACCGGCGTTGCTCGTTCTGGATCGTGACCGTCGGAGCCTGGTTGATCGGCGGAACCGGAAGCTGCCGCTCCCGGAGCAGGTCCACGTGTTCTTTCATGCCCCACCTGGCCTTGTAGAGGCAGTCTTCGACGGAGTGCCCGATGCCCGAGAAGCCTGCCAGCTCCGGGGAGAAGAAGCCGAAGTAGTCCGGCTCGTCCGTGGCTTCGATCACCAGAGAGTACGGCAGGTCGAGCATGTCGAGATCTCCTAAGCCTTGAGCCCCGCGGCCTTCAGAATCGAGTGGCACGTGCCGGTCGGGACTTCCTTGCGTCCATGGTAGTCAACCCGGATGAGATTGGGCCACCCCGCCCTGCCATAGTAGCGGATCGAGCCTTTTTCCTTGACGAGGGAGAAGCCGTTGCTCTCAAGCAACCGGACCAACTCGTTGAAGCTCACCGCTCGCCGCGCCCCATCGCCATTGCCGCATTGTGGCAAAACCGCCGCGCGCGGGCAAGCGGGGCGATTCGAGGCAATGAATGGCGCTGAACGAGCACGAGGCGCAACGGCTCCAGCTTGACGAAGAGATGCGCACCGCGTTGGAGCTGGTCAAGACGGGTCCCGCTGTCCCGCCCACCCGTGCGCGCATCACAAGCAGGCTCCCTGCAACGAATCTGCAACACGGTAGCCCCGCGCGGAGGCGGTTTGCGACGGTAATGGACCCCGGGGAGACGCTGCGCACGCTCGGGGCAATGCTCCCGTGGCTCTGGCGGCATCTTCTCGAACGGCGGCAGAGCCGGCCCGAGCCTCGGCAGAGCCGGCCCGAGCGTCGGCAGCGTTGTCCCGGGCGTGGGCAGCGTTGCCCCTGGCGTGGGGAGCGTTGCAGGGAGCGTCGGCAGCGTTGCCCCGAGCGTGGTAAGCGTTGCATGGAGGTCCGGCGCCGTTGCCCGAGCTTCGGCAGCGTTGCACCGAGCTTCGTCCGCGTTGTCCCGAGCGTCGGCGCGCGGGATCAGACCAGGGGGAGCGGGCTGCGGAGCTTCGCGGCGAGCTGCGCGGTCGTCAGGGGCTGGCCCGCATTGTCGGGAACATCGATCACCCAGCCGTCGCCGTCGCGCCGGAGGTGCGGCGCTTCCAGCGCTCCCCTCACGAGCACGAGCGCGCAGCCGAGAAAGTGCTCGCGGAGGAGATCCTTGAGGACCGGCTCTCCCCGTAGCGGCTTGACCGCGACCGTCCGGCCGCCGCCCGCGGACACGGCGCGCAACAGGCCGAGCCCGGCCGCGGAGGCGAGCACCTCCGGCAGAGGCGCGACCTCGGCCAGCTCCAGCCAGCCGATGCGCAGGCCGTCGGCGCGAGCCGCCTCGACCAGTTGGGAGAACGATTCGGGCGCATCCTCGACGCGCAGCAGATGGGGCGCCTTCAAGCGGTCTCCTCCGGGTAGAGCAGGATCTCGCGGCGCTCCTCGCGGAACTCGCGCTCGTCCGCAGCCCAGCTCGCGATCCACTCCTCCAGCCCCTCCCCGCTCTCGATTGCCTCGCGGCACTCGGGGCCGCCGGTCAGCAGGTCGATCGCCGGGCGGTCGGAGACGAACTCGTAGGGCTTCTCGCGCCACTCGAAGGCATCAGGATCGAGCCGGTAGACCTCATCGAGCAGCTCGACGCCGACGCGGTAGGAGCGGAAGGCATCGGGATCGGTCACCACCAGCTCGACGCCGCCGCACACCTTCTTCGCGTGCTTCTGGAACTGCGGCCGGAACCAGGTGGGCACGAAGGTGATCCCCGCCAGCCCGCGAGCGTTGAGGCCGTCGGCGAGAGCGGCCGGATCGACGTGCGGCGCGCCGGTGAGCTGGAACGGCCGCGTCGTGCCCCGCCCCTCGGAAAGCTCCGTAGCCTCCACCAGGCAACCGCCGGGATAGACAAGGGCCGTGAGGGTCGTGGGCATGTTCGGAGACGGGGCAATCCAGGGCAGGCCCGTCTCTTCCCAGGGCATGCTGCGCCGCCAGCCTTCCATGGCCCAGACCTCCAAGCCGTCACCCCAGCCGCGGCGGCGCGCTTCGAGAAGGACAAGCTCGCCGAGGGTCAGGCCGTGGCGCACCGGCATGCGGAAGGCGCCGACGAAGGATTCATAGCCGGGGCGCAGGAGGTCGCCCTCTACCACCTCGCCGCCGATCGGGTTCGGACGGTCGAGAACCCAGACCTCGCACCTGGCAGCCAACGCCGCCTCGGCGGCCCAGACCGCGGTGGCGGCGTAGGTGTAGTAGCGCGAGCCCACATCCTGCAGGTCGATCACAAGCAGATCGAGCCCGTTGAAGGCGCAGGGGCAGGGCTTGAGAGAGTCTTCCGAGTCGCCGTAGAGAGAGACAATCGGCGTGCCGATCCACGGGTCCGTCTGGCTCTCCGCGGCCACCATGTCCTGCTCGATGCCGTAGAAGCCGTGCTCGGGTCCGAACAGAGCGCTCGGTGCGGCGAGCGCCCGGTGGATGGGCCGGGCATCTCCGGTGATGGAGGCGCCGTGCGCGAGTATGCCGTAACGGCGGCCCGCGAGACGGGCCGGATCGGCGAGCAACCTTTCCAATCCGGTGCGGATCATGAGCGCCGGTATGGTCCGCTCCGGCCCCCGCTCTTG
Organism: Acidobacteriota bacterium; assembly: GCA_034667225.1. GTDB lineage: Bacteria > Acidobacteriota > Thermoanaerobaculia > Multivoradales > UBA5704 > DATMER01. The sequence goes on along the minus strand of JAXDKG010000021.1, from coordinate 8,948 downwards.
GCTTCCAGACGAAGGTCGGTGATGACGACGCCGCGCTCCAGAGCCTTGACCATGTCGTAGAGCGCGAGCGCGGCGGTCGAGCAGGCGACCAGCGCTTCCATCTCGGCGCCGGTGCGCGCCACGACGATCACGCGGCTGCGGATCTCGACCCCCTCGGGGATCGGCTGTATTTCGATCTCCACCTGGTCGAGCGGGAGCTGGTGCGCCAGAGGGATCAGCTCGGAGGTGCGCTTGGCCGCCTGGATGCCCGCGAGACGCGCGACCGCAAAGGCGTCGCCCTTGGGCAGGTTCGTGAGACGGATCAAGGTCTGGGCGGAGAGCAGGACCCGGCACGAGGCCTCGGCAAGGCGGCGGGTCACCGGCTTGTCGGAGACGTCCACCATGTGGGCGTTGCCCTGCGAATCGAGATGGCTGAAAGGTGTGCTCATCGAGTGCCGTATGCTAACAGCTTGCGACTGGCGATCGTGATTCCTGCCCTGAATGAAGAACTGACGCTGCGCCGCAATCTGCCCGACGCGCTGGCGCAGGCCGACGAGGTCGTGGTGTCGGACGGCGGCAGCACGGACGGCACGCTCGCAGTCGCCCGCGCGCTCGGCGCCCGCACCGTCTCCGGCCCGGCCTGCCGGGGCGGACAGCTCAACCGCGGCAGTATCGCCGCCATGGCAAGCGATTCCGACATCCTCCTCTTCCTCCACGCCGATACGGTGCTGCCGAAAGATGCGGTCCGCGCGGTCAGGGAGGCCGTGGCCGCGGGCGCTCCGGGCGGGGCGTTCTTCATCCGCTTCGACGGCGACGGCTTCGTGTACCGCCTGGGCGAACGGGTCGTGAACCTGCGCACGAAGCTGGCCTTCACACCGTTGGGCGATCAGGCCCAGTTCGCCACGCGGGAAGCCTTCCGCGAGTTGGGCGGCTTCCGCGAGTGGCCGATCCTGGAGGATCTCGACTTCGCGAAGCGGATGCGGCAGCGCTGGAGCCGCCGCTGTCTCGCAGTGCTCGAAGATCCGGTCGTCACGTCGGCCCGCCGCTTCGAGAAGCAGGGGCCGGCGCGGACCGTTGCGCTCAATTGGATGATCTGGCTGCTGTTCGCGCTGGGCGCCTCGCCTCACCGGCTGGCGAAGATCTACCGCCACGTCCGCTAAGGCGAGGGATATTCAACCAGGAGGCAACCAGGAGGAGTTACCGACCGCCGCGCTTCTTCTTGTTGACCGCTTCCTTCAGCTCCTTGCCGACCTTGAAGCGGACCGTCTTGCTGGCCTTGATGTTGATCGACTCGCCGGTGGCGGGGTTGCGGCCCTTGCGGGCGGCGCGCTCCGAGAGAGCGAAGCTGCCGAACCCGGGGACCTTCGCGCCCTCGCCAGTGCGGACCGCCTCCGCGATCGTAGCGAAGACCGCCTCGAGCGCCTCGGTGGCCTGCCTGCGGGTGAGCCCCTCCACACGATCCACAATTCCATTGACAATGTCAGCCTTGCCAGCCATCTCCTCTCCTCCTTGATACGTGTCTTTTGGGCGAAAGTGACCGGCCGAAACGATATGGCAAGCCGCGGGGGCTGTCAATACGAGAAAACGCCGCGGAGCCGTTTAAACACGGGCTTTCCTGAGCACGTGGACGGTGAAGCCGTCGTGGTCTCCGCTGGTGAGCACGCGCCACCCGCCGGAGTCGAGGAGCCCACCCGCAAGGGGCTCGAGCGGCACCGGCGCGAAGTCGGAGTGAGAGGATAGAAAGCGGGCGACGACGTCCTCGTTCTCCTCGCGCTCCAGCGAGCAGGTGATAGCCACGAGCACGCCGCCGGGGGCCACCAGCGGCGCGCCCCCTTCGAGCAGCCGCAGCGCCAGCCGCGTCAGGCGTCCGATCTCCCCTTCGCTGATCCGCCACTTGAGCTCCGGATGGCGGCGCAGCGTGCCCGTGCCGCTGCAGGGCAGGTCCAGGATCACGCGGTCGAACGGACCGCGTACGGCCGGCGCGCCCGCGTCCGCGACGAGCAGCGGCAGAGGGCGACGCAGCCGGCGCAGGTTGGAGCGCAGGATCAGAGCCCGTTGCAGCGAAACATCCGAGGCGATGATGCGCACTCCGGGCTCGCTGGCGATCAGCGAAAAGCTCTTGCCTCCCGGCGCGGCAGCCGCGTCGAGCACCCGCTCGCCGGGGCGCGGCGGCGGCATCAGCGCCGCGGCCTGGCTCGCCTCGTCCTGAATGTAGAAGTCCCCGTTGCGGAAGGCGGCGGTGCCCAGGGGATTGCCGCGGCGCACGGTGAGGCCGAGCGGCGAGAGCGTCGCGGGCTCCAGCTCCAGCCCGTCGTCGATCAGCGCCTCGGCGAGCAGCTCGCGCCCGCCGCGGTCGCGGAAGGCGAGGAGCTGCATCGGCTTGGGCTGGTTGTTCGCATCCATCAGCTCCAGCGTCTGCTCACTACCGAAGCGCTCGAGCCAGCGCGCCACGAGGAAGTCGGGATGGCTGTTGAGGATCGCCAGCCGCCGCACAGGATCAGCCTCCTCGACCGGCCAGTCTTCGAGACGCGGCGCGCGCGCGATGCGGCGCAGCACGCCGTTGACGAAGCTCGCCCCGCCGCGGTGGGTGAGCTGGTGCGCCTGCTCCACGGCCTCGTGGACCGCGGCGTGCGCGGGCACCCGGTCCAGGAAAAAGAGCTGGTAGGCGGCGATGCGCAGCGGCGATTGGAGCGCGGCCTCGATCTGGTCGAAGCTCCGGCTGCTCGCCTGGGTAATGATGTGATCGAGGCGCCGGAGCCAGCGCAGAGTTCCCATGACGAGCTCGCGCAGCAGGCCCTGGTCGCGCTCGTCGAAACGGGCGAGGGCGGTGTCGAGGAACGACTCCACGGGGGACAGCGACTGCAGCGTCCGATCCAGCACCCAGCCGGCAGCGGCGCGCACGTTGTCCTGCGGCGTCCGCCGCAGCGTGAGCTTGCGGCTGCGGGTGTTGCCCAGTTGGGACTTCGGAGTGGAGCTGTGCTCTCGGCGTCGAGTCATGGGATCGGATCAGGAGAACGATTCGCCGCCGCGCAGGCGCTCGCCGTTGGCGAAGTCCGCTGCGCGCAACGCTTTGCGGCCGGGCCGCTGGATCTCGGAAATACCGAGCACTGTGCCCTCGCCGCAGGCCACGGCCAGCCGGTTGTCACGGAGACCCAGAAAGATTCCGGGCGCGGCTTCCGTTGGCTCTTGCAAAACGTCAACCCGCGCCAGCTTGACCGGCTCGCTCCGCAGCTCCGCGGACAGTCCGGGCCAGGGTGTAAAGGCGCGCAGCCGATCTGAAATCTCGCGGGAAGTCTGGGTCCAATCCACCCGTCCGCTCTCGCGGGTGAGACGCGGCGCGTAGGTCGCCAGGGCGCTGTCCTGCGGCCGCGGCACGACCTCGTCCCGCTCCATCGCTTCGAGGGTCCTGACCATCAGGCGCCCGCCCATGTCCGCCAGGCGCCGCGACAGGTCCCCCGCGGTTTCGCCAGGGCCGATCTCCGTCTCCTCGCGCAGCAGCATGGGACCGGTGTCGAGCCCCTCTTCCATGAGCATGGTGGTCACGCCGGTGAGGGGATCGCCGGCCGCGATGGCAGCCTGGATGGGCGCGGCGCCGCGCCACCTGGGGAGCAGTGAGGCATGGAGGTTGACGCAGCCATGCTTCGGGAGCCGGAGGAGAGCGGTCGGGAAGATCTGTCCGAAGGCCACGACCACGGCCACGTCCGGGCTGAGCTCCGCGGCCTGGGCGAGAAACACGGGATCGCGGACCTTGGCCGGCTGGATCACTTCGAGACCGTGCCCGCGCGCCCAATCAGCCACGGGCGGGTGCGCGAGCTTGAGGCCGCGGCCCACGGGCCGCGACGGCTGCGTCACCACCGCGACCGGAGACCGTCCGGCCTCCACCAGCGCGGCCAGAGTTGGCACCGCGAGCTCCGGCGTGCCGAAGAAGAGGATCCGCTCGAACGCCGGCATGGCCCGCGAGGATAGCACCGTTGAAACGGCGACGCCCCGCCGGGAGGGCGGGGCGTCGGAGAGGCGGGCCGTGTCCGACTACGGGTTGTGGATCACGATCACGCGCTTGCCAATGTAGGTGTCGAAGCCCGTGTCGTCGCGCACCAGGACCTCCAGATCGTGGTTGCCGTCGGCCCACTGGGTGGTGTCGACGGTGGCGAACCAGCCGGAGACGGCGCTGTCCGGATATCCCGGGTAGAAGGAGTTGACGTCCGGGCGCGGCAGGCCGATCGCGGCTTCGGCTGCGTACTGGCCGTCGATGAACACGAAGACCTGATGGATGCCCTCGATGTCGAGCGCCCAGCCCAGGACCTGCATCGAGTCGCTGTAGACCCCGCCGGGATGCGGCGTGTGGACGTCGCCGAAGGACAGCTCGTTGCCGAGGTCCTCGTCGCAGATGAAGGTGGCGACGATCTCGCCGATGTTGGTCACCTGGTCGGCGTGGTCGCCGGCCCGGATGGTGATCACGTGCGAGCCCGGGGTGTAGCCGACGAAGGTCATCAGCGCGCCCACGTCGAGCACGAAGCGGAAGCCGCTGTGCGGAGCGTCCTTGACGTGCGGGAAGACGGGCTCGAGATCGAGCCGGGGCAGGCCATAGCAGTCGGACAGGCCGCCCTCGGGCGCCGAGAAGCGGCAGTCGGTCTGCGAGCTGGTCCAAAGCGCGCGGTCGATCAGCAGCTCCACATAGCCGACGCCTTCATCCTCCTCGGTCAGCCCGACGTCCATGGCATAGCCGGAGATGACGCTGTACCGGCGGGCCGGGTCGGTGACGTTGCAGTTGCCCCGGAGCTCGGCCTGATGCGCGGGGAACTCGATCTGGCCGAAGGGCTTCAGGTTGTGCGGGTTGTTGAGGAACTCGATGGTAATGGCGTTGAGGAAGCGGGTCTCGCCCGTCTTGGTCAGCACCTGCGCCTCGACCGTGTGCATGCCGTTGAGGTACCTGGACGTGTCGATGAAGTAGCCGAAGCCGGGCGCCTTCGAATTGGGATAGCCCGGATACTTCTTCTTCACGCTCGGGCGTCCCTGGCCATAGTGGGCGCGGCCCGCGGGCTCGCCGTCGACGTAGATGTCGACCGCCGCGATGCCGCCGTCGTCCAGCGCCCAGCCCACGACGCCCAGAAGGCCGGCCCCGGCGTTGCCGCGGTCCACCTTGCCGTCCAGATGTCCGAACGGCTGCGTGGCCCACACAGGGGTCACCGCCGCCAGCGCCAGCACACAGATACCCAGGATGACGTTGCGCTTCATCGGTCTTCTCCTCGCGACCGGCGGCAACAACCACGCCGGAATCCAACGAAAGCTGCTGATGTCTAAAGTATTACGTGAACTTTCGGGGATTGTAAAGCGGCCTATAGCCGAAAGTCAATCTTTTTGTGCGAAGCCTTTCAGATTGGCCTCCACAAGCCTGGGCAGGCTGGCCAGGTCGTATCCCCCTTCGAGGACGGCCAGGAGACGGCCGCCGCAGACCTCGTCGGCGAGAGCGCGCAACTGCTCCCCCCAGCTCCGGAAGCCTTCCTCGGTGACGCGCATGCCGCCGAGGGGATCGTTCTGCCAGGCGTCGAAGCCGGCCGAGACGAGAAGGACGTCCGGGGCGAAGGCGCGCAGGGCGGGGACCACCCGTCCCTGGATGGCCTCGGCGTAGCCCGCGTCGTCCGTGCCGGCCGGCAGCGGCACGTTGAGGGTCGCGCCCTCCCCCTCGCCGATGCCGGTCTCCGAGGCGGCGCCGGTCCCGGGATAGAACGGATACTGGTGGGTGCTGGCGTAGAAGACGTCGGCCCGGCGCTCGAACAGGTGCTGAGTGCCGTTGCCGTGGTGCACGTCGAAGTCGAAGATCGCGACCCTCTCCGCACCCTTGCGCCGCAGGTGCTCGGCGGCCACGGCCACGTTGTTGAAGAAACAGAACCCCATGGCGACCGCCCGCTCGGCATGATGGCCTGGCGGGCGGACGGCGGCGAAGGCTCGGTTTCCAGCGAAGGCCCAGTCCGCCGCGGCCAGTGCCGTCTCCACCGCGGCCCAGGCCGCCTCCCAGGTGTCAGAGGACAGCGGGTTGTCCGCCGAGTCGAGCAGCGAGTCGCCGCGCTGGACGGCGCGCTCGAAGCGCTCGACGTAACGCTCCTCGTGGAGGGCGAGGACGGCCTGGCGGGCATCCCCTTCCCACTTTCCCTCGGCAAGATCCCAGCCCTGGGCCCGGAGGTGGTCCACGATCGACGAGAGCCGCTCGGGCCGCTCGGGATAGCCGCGGGGGGAGCGGTGCTGAAGGCAGCGGGGGTCGGTGAAGACGCGCATGCTCGGCATGATAGATCACGACCGGAGTCACGACCGGAGCCGCCCGCGGAGCTGCCGCCTCACCCGGTGCAGCAGCGTGTCCACGTACCTCGGTGTGAGCTCGAAGGCGCGGGCGAGGTCGCGGCTCTGCCACTCCTCCACTACCGCCAGCCACAGGATGCGGACGTCGCGCCGGGTGAGCCCCTCCCTGTCGGCCAGGTCCAGGAGGTGCCGCACCAGCATCCGCTGGCGCTCGGAGCTCAGCAATGCTCCCTCGGGGTCCGCGTCCGGGGGGTCGAACCGCTGGAGGCACATGCGGGCCGGGTGGGCGCTCGAACCGCCGCCGCGCTTGGCAGCCCTGGACGCCCGCATCTCGTCGAGCAGGACACTGTCCGCAACCCGGCCCAGGTAGGTCAGGACGCCGTTGCGCTCGATCCCGCGGAGCCGCCGCAGGCGGCGGGGGCCGCCCTGCAACAGCCGGCAGTAGACCTCCTGGACGCTCTCGCCGACCTCGTCCGGGCGGGGCCGCAGCCCCAGGCGCCGCATCCCGTCGCGCACGCGCCGGCGCAGCCAGAGGTCGTGGGTGCCAACGACCGTCTCCCAACCACTCTCTTCTTTGACTTCAGGGATCATCTCCGCTCCTTCGGAAAGGGAGCGGAGGTGGCGCGCAGGCGCAAATCGCCCCGGACTTGAAAGCCGGGCGGTGCAAGGGGTGCGGGTTTTCTATCTCATTCCGGGAACGGACGCAAGCCCGGGATGCAATCCCGCATACAATCCCGCGCCGTGCCCCGACGCCTGATCTTCCCCCTGCTGCTCCTCTGCCTGGCCTGCACCCCCGAACCCGCAGAGAAGCGCGTCCAGCTCGACGGTGCAGCCAAGGGATGGAACGTGGTCGTCCTCACCCTCGACACCCTGCGCGCCGATCGTCTGGGGGCCTATGGATACAAGGGCTGGCCGGACCATCCGAACAGTCCGAAGCTCGACGCCCAGCTCGGCGGCGGCGTGATCTTCGAGCGGGCTCAATCGCAGCGGTCGGAGACCTGGCCCTCCCTGGCCTCCCTCCTGACCGGCCTCTATCCCAGCGGCCATGGGGTCGTGGAGAACGGCTTCGGCTTCCCGGACGACCTGCCCACCCTGCCGAAGCTCCTCCACCAGGGCGGCTACCGCACGGGTGCCTTCCTTTCCAACATGTGCAAGGCCAATCACCAGGGGTGGGACGCCTTCAATTGCAGCGGCGGACGGGACGGCAAGGCCGTCGAGAGCGCGCTTGGATGGGCAAAATCCCTGGACGGGCAGAAGCCCTTCTTCCTCTGGGTCCACCTGTTCGGCGCCCACGGCCCCTACTACAACGGCGGCGACCTGGCGGTCCGCGAGCTCGACCCCGGGTACCAGGGACCACTGGGCACGAAGAAGTGGCAGCTCAACCGGGTGATGACCGAGAAGGTCCCTCTCGCGGACGGGGACGTCCGGCACCTGGACGCGATCTACGACGCCGCGGTCATGGGGAGCGATCGCCTGGCCGGCTCGCTCCTGGACGCCCTGCGCGCCGCGGGGCGGCTGGAGAGGACCGTGATCGTCATCGCCGCCGATCATGGCGAGGAGCTGTACGACCACAACGGCTATCTCTACCACGCCTGCTCTGTCTATCAGAGTGGCCTGCACGTGCCCTTGGGGATCTCCGCACCGGGGTTGATCCCAGCGGGAGGACGGGTGCCGCAGGTTGTGGAGCTGATCGACGTGATGCCGACCGTGCTCTCGCTCCTCGGCCTCGCCGTGCCCCAGGAGCAGCACGGCCGGTCGCTGGTCCCCTATCTGGAAAGGCCGGGAGCGGGCGGCGCGGGCAAGCCGGCGTTCTCGGAGTACGGCTCGGCGCCCATCCACACGGTGGTCCGGGACGGGTGGAAGCTGGTGAGCAACCCCGAGGGGATCGAGCCCGTCTGCATCCCGGACGCTCCCCCCGGCCACTACCCGATCGCCCGCGCCGAGCTCTATGACCTGGGCCAGGACCCGGGGGAGACGCGGAACCTCGCGGCGGCCCAGCCGGCGAAGGTCGCCGAAATGGAGAAGCTAATCCGCCAGCGCTATGCCGGCCTCAAGAGCCGCGCCGGGGAGCAGGAGATCGACGAAGAAATGCGGAAAGAGCTGGAAGCGTTGGGCTACGTGGCGCCAGGCGGGCGCGGATCCAAGAAGAAGTAGTTCTCCCCCTCTCCCGAAGCGGGAGAGGGGGCCGGGGGGTGAGGGAACGGGATCAACTGCCGCCCTCTTGACACCCGCTCTCGCCATGCGTACTATCTGCATCCTTCCGCGCGACGGGGAGGTTAGCTCAGTTGGTTAGAGCACCTGCCTTACACGCAGGGGGTCGCGGGTTCGAGTCCCTCACCTCCCACCATGGAACGTGGGGGAACGCCGCAAGGAAGCAGCAGCAGCACAACGCGGGGCTGTAGTTCAGTTGGTTAGAACGCCGGCCTGTCACGCCGGAGGTCGCGGGTTCGAGCCCCGTCGGCCCCGCCATTCAATGTGAAGAGAGATCTACGATGCGCGAGAAGATCAAATTGGTTTCGTCCGCCGGTACGGGTTACTTCTACACGACGTCGAAGAACAAGAAGCTCTCGACCGAGAAGCTGCGGATGAAGAAGTACGACCCCAAGGTCCGCAAGCACGTCGAGTTCGTCGAAGAGAAGCTGCGCTAAGCGCTCTCCTCTCCGCTCCCTCCCCGA
>JAXDKG010000020.1:0-304094 GCA_034667225.1 Acidobacteriota bacterium | reverse complement strand
GTTCTCCTGCTCCTCCTCACCCGAGCGAAGATCCATGTCTGCCCTCCCTAGATTCCTACTCTGCGGAACAGGAGAACAGACAAAGACCCCGCTTGTCCAGTAAAAGTTGTGTATAAGAGGGTGGGTTTCAACCCCAGGCGGCGGTAGCCCCTACCCCAGTTTGAACGCCCCTTCCGCCATCCGCTCCTCTTTCACGCCCGCGAAGTGCTGCTTCAGCAGCTCCATGAACTCGGGCAGGCGCTCGTAGAGCCGCTTGGGGGTGCGGCGCGCTCCCTTGGCCAAGGCGTAGTGGGTGAGGAGGGGCAGCGCGATCGTCGAGTCGGTGTAGACCACCACCGCGTCGGGAAGCTTGTCCGGGTCCACCTTGCCCCAGGAGACCGCCTCGCCCGGAGTGGCTCCGGAGAGCCCGCCGACGTCGGGGCGCGCATCCGTGATCTGCAGGAAGTAGTCATGGCCGGCCTCGGATAGCCCGAGCACTTCCTGGATCTGCGGCTCGGTCTGCAGCAGGAAGTTCTTCGGGCTGCCGCCGCCCAGGATCCAGACCGCGCTCTTGCCGCCCCCCTCCTTGGCCTGCCAGACAATGGCGGCCGAGAGGTTCACGTCCGCGTTCACGTCGAACATGAGCTGCGATCCCTCCAGCGAGAGCTCGGCCACGTTCATGCCGATCGAGCTGTCGCCCGGCGACGAAGTGAAGATCGGCACCGCGTGGCGATAGGCGGCCGCGATGAGCGACGTGCCGGTCAGGCCGAGCTTGTCCTCGACCGCCGCCACCCAGCGCCCCACCTTGTAGTGGAACTCGGGCGTGGACATCGGCTTCTGAAACTCCGGCAGCCGCATCACCATGCGGTAGAACTTGTCCGTCTCCAGCAGCACGGAATAGTCGAAGACGATGTCGTAGATCCGCACCACCCCCTCCTCGCGCAGCTCGACGTCGTTCCAGGCCGGGCTGCCGGCGTGGAGGGCGAGGCCGATGGCGTGGTGGGTGTCGTGGTAGAGGTTCGCCCCGGTGGAGATCATCCAGTCGATGTGCCCCGCCTCGATCAGCGGCACCAGGCACGACTTGCCGAAGCCGGCCGGCGTGAGCGCGCCGGAAAGGCTCATCGCGACCGTGGAGTCGGGCGCGAGCATCTTCTGGACGAGCAGCTCGCAGGCCTCCCGCAGACGGCCCGCGTTGTAGGCGGTGAACGTGTGGGTGATCACCTCCTCCAGGCTCTCCTTGCCCGTGAGCGGCTTGGGGTCGATCTTCCGGCCCGACAGGTGATGCTTCATGAGTTGATCCCATCCCCCCTCTCCCCAGCCCTCTCCCCCGTGCCGGGGGAGAGGGAGCAGTTCCTCGTCGGCAAGGGGTAGCCAGACGAACGCCCGGCGGCAGCGGATTGTATCTGATACGCTCCCCCGTCCTGGGAGGTACCTGGAAGTGAGCAAGCAGAAAGTAACCCTCATCGCCGGCGACGGCATCGGACCCGAGGTGGCCGCGGCGGCCACGCGGGTGCTCGACGCGTCCGGCGCGAACCTGGAGTGGGAGCCCCACGTCGCGGGCGCCGGGGCCATCGAAGAGTTCAAGGACCCGCTGCCCCCGCACGTCGTCGAGTCGATCCGCCGCAACGGCGTGGCGCTCAAAGGGCCGGTCGAGACCCAGATCGGCGGCGGCTTCAAATCGATCAACGTGCGCCTGCGCAAGGAGCTCGACCTCTACGCCAACCTGCGCCCGGCCCGCTCGCTGCCGAGCATCGCCAGCCGCTTCACCAACGTGGACATCGTCGTCGTCCGCGAGAACACCGAGGGCCTCTACTCCGGCCTCGAGCACGAGGTCGTGCCAGGAGTCGTGGAGAGCCTCAAGATCATCACCGAAAAGGCCTCCACCCGCATCGCGCTGTTCGCCTTCGAGCACGCCCGCCGCCATGGCCGCAAGAAGGTCACCGCCGTGCACAAGGCCAACATCATGAAGCTCTCCGACGGCCTCTTCCTCGATTGCTTCCGCAAGGTGGCCCAGCAGTTCCCCGACATCCAGGCCGAAGAAAAGATCATCGACAACATGTGCATGCAACTCGTCATGTATCACGAGCGGGCGGACGTGCTGGTCATGGAAAACTTTTATGGCGACATCGTCTCGGACCTGTGCGCCGGACTGGTGGGAGGGCTCGGAGTGGTACCCGGCGCCAACTTCGGCACGCACGCCTCGGTTTTCGAGGCGGTCCACGGAACGGCCCCCGACATCGCCGGCCAGGACCTCGCCAACCCGCTCGCCCTGATCCGTTCCGGCATCATGATGCTCTACCACCTGCACAAGGACGAGGAGGCCGAGCGCGTCCGCCGCGCCCTGCGCAAGGTGATCGTGGACAAGGGCATCAAGACCCGCGACCTCGGCGGCCAGGCCACCACCACTGAGTTCACGGACGCCATCGTCCGCGAGCTTGAGGTGGATGCTGGCAGCGGCCAGCAGTTGCCGGCCTGAGCGGGCGTGATGAATCACGCCCCTACAAGCGAGGTCGTTGTTTAAACGATAAGTCGGAGCTTGCTTGTAGGGCGACATTCATGGCGCCCTTCCTCACGGCGGCCCCGGATCCACCACCGGCGCCGTCCAGATCTCCTCCCTCTTTTTCCCGCGGCGGTCGGTCCAGGCCGGGAAGAAGGTCCCCGCGTAGCCCGTGATCCCGTTGTAATCGCCGTACTGGTTGCCAAAGTCCGCCTCGGCGGTGTTCTCGCTGCTCCTCACCGTGGTCACGCGGAACGGCTCGGTCCAGGTAACTCCATTGTCGTAGGAGGCCTGGTACCAGAGGTGCGTCCGCTTCCGGCCGGGGAAGCCTTCGCCGGACTGGTAATAGATCAGGGCCAGGTAGCCGGTCGCCGGGTCAACCATCAGGGCCGGGTTGAACTGATCGAAGCGCCCGTCCGGATGGTGAACCTTCCGCTTGGGCCTCCAGGTGACGCCGCCGTCGAGCGAGCGCGCGAACCAGATCCGCGTCTGGCACGTGGACCTGAGGGCCACCCCCGGCTCGGCCGCGGGCGAGCGGCAGTTCTTGCTGCCCGTCAGGTCGGTCCAGACAGCGTAGACCAGATCCTTGCCTGGAGCCTTCCAGGCTCCGGCCACGACGTAGATCAACGCCCGTCGCTCGGTCTGCGCCGGGATGCCGATGTCGAACTCGCCATAGGTGGCGGCCACCAGGGACGGCTGCGACCACGAAACGCCGCCGTCCATCGACTTCACCATGAAGATCCGGCGGCTCCCCGTATCCGGCCAGAAGGCGAAGACGTGCCCCGCGGAATTGGTCTCGATGTCCGCGCCGATGCCCGTGCCCTTCGTCTCCGGTCCGCTCACCTGCCGCGGCGGGCCCCAGCTCCCATCCGCGCGCCGGTGATTCACGAAGACCGGCGCACCGTTGTGCCAGATGGCGTACAGCGAGTCGCGGAACGGCGAGCCCGCCCAGGTGTCGACCTCCACCATCTGCTTGTCGGTCTCATCCTGGTCGCCGGAAATCGTGTTGTCGAACGTCCACGTGGCGCCGCCGTCCGCGGACTTGAACAGGCGCAATCTCAGGCCGCCGAGGCCTTCGTCGATGCCGATCGTGCTCGACCAGGCCGTGCCGTCCGAGGTCCAGCCCACGGTGGGATCGCTGTTCATGAAGTCGCCGCCGATGAGCTCCAGCGTGGTCTGTCCCCAGGTGGCGCCGCCATCCGTGGACCAGTACTGCGCCTGCCGGCCGCTCCCCTCGACGTTGTTGGAGGCCGCGATGATCCGCCGCGGATCGAGCTCGAAAATCTGAATGTCCGACTCGCTGCGCGGGTTCGGCGCCCGGCCGGAAATGCGCAGGTTCGGGAGGGGGACGCTCACGCCGACCCCCGGAAAGACATCGAGCGGAAGGCTGTCGGGCTCTCTCTCGCCGGGCACCAGGTCGGGATGGGACACCATCCACTCGTGGACCTCTTTGAGGACGAGGGGATATCCGCCCGCGGGATGGCTCTTGCGCCAGAGCACGCGCAGCCACGCCGGAATCGGAGGCGCCTCCTCGGAAGGCAGGAGATCGAAATCCTGGTTCGCGGCGATGAGCCGCTCCAGGGCGCTGCCCGGCGCCACGCGATCGGCGTCGAGCTGGGCCTGGAGGGTCGGCCAGGCCAGGCTCTTCACCGGGAGCGAGAGGAAGAAGAATGTGAAGACAGCCAGGCGGGACCTGCGCATGCAGTATTGTGGCATACCCCGCCATCCTGCCGGACGGGCCTAAGGGGTTCAAGCCGCCGGCGGGGGCGGCTCCACCCAGAGGTCGAACACCCCCTGCACCCGGGCGTTCGCAACGCCTCTGCCGGCCTTGGCCTGCTCCCGTGCTTCACGGGCATGGCGGAGAGCCTCTCTACTCCCTATGGCCTCATAGACCTGCGCGAGGCGTGTGTAGACGCGGGCGCTGCCGGTGGCATGGGCCGCCGCTTTCAACACCTTGAGGCTACTCTCGAAATCCCGACTCCGGAAAAGGACCCAGCCCCGGCACTCTTGATAGAGCGTTCTGAGCTCTTGGCGCCGCGCTCCGCGTAGTGAGCGCAGGCGCTCGGCGGCCCGGTTGCACAGCAGCTCGGCCAACTCCAGCCGGACGCCGCGCTCCGCGAGGAGCATGGCGCCGCTCAGGAGGAGCTCGGCTTCGAGCTCTTCGGGAGTCTCGTCGGCCAGGAGGGCGCCATTCCCTGACACCCGGCGCTTCACCGCCTTGAGCGACTCGCCGAAGGCCAGCTCCGCCTCGCGGTATGACCGGTTCCACGAGTAGAAGTTCCCCAGCCGCAGCCCGATCTCGATCGGCCGGAACATCATGGAGCGGGCGACCTGCAGGTGATCGATCCCCTTTTCGTACTTCTCCAACTCGCAATAGAACCTGCCCACCCAGAAGTGGGCTGCGGCGTGGGCTGCGAACTGGGCCTCGGAGCGGTGGGACTTCCGGCTCTCCACGAACTGCAGGATGCGTTCGAAGAACCTCAGGCCTCGCTCGAGCCGCGCCTTGGGCGCGGGCTGCTCCGGCACGCCGGCGAGGCGCAGGTAATCCTGCGCGATGCGGCCCAGGACCCTGGGATCGTCCAGGATCTCGCGCTCGATGCCCAAGTTGAGCGCGGTCTCCCTCTCATTGCTGGCCTCCTTGAAATCCCCGAGCTCGGCATAGACGTCGCCGAGAACCCAGCGCCGCAATGCGCTTCCTGGTTCCTGGGCCACGGACGACTCCGCATGCTCGACGGCCTTCATCAGGAGGTCCGGGCCACCCGTCCGCCTCACCCTCTCCAAGCCGGCACGCGCCTCCAGGCTGCGGAGCCCCTGCCGTGCGATCTGCCGCGAGTGGTCCGTTTTCAGCAACCTGATGGCGATCTTCAGGGCCCGGTGAGCCCTGGCCGGATCCTTTGGCAGCGCCCGCCGTGCGTCCAGGATCAGCTCCTGGGCCTTGGTCCATCGCTTCTCCCCGGGCACGAGGGAGGACGGCCGCGTCCCGGTGCCCAGCTCCAGCCAGCGGATGAAATCGACACGCCGCAGCAGCGAATCGAAGTTCCCAGTCCCCGGCCCCATCTTCTCCTCCAGGACCTTCAACATCGTTTCGAAGTGGTCCAGGTGCGCGGCGTACTCCCTCTTCCGGTCCCGCTCGGCGACCTCATCCGATCCGCTTGCCAGGACCATCTCCTCAGGGGGGACCATATGGTCGAGGATGGTGTCGAAGGCGTGCTTTCGCTTCGCGGAATCCGCGAGAGCGAGGTGCACGCCGAGCAGGTAGATCCAGCGCTCCACCTGGTCGTCCACGTCCGGCGCATCTCCGAAGGTGCGGAAGAGCTCAGTCCGGGATTCCCCCATCCGCTTCTCATCGAACAGGGTCTCTCCGCGGATCATGTGGGCCCGTGCGTCGTGGGGGGCGAGCCGGAAGGCCTGCTCCAGGATGTTCTCCGCGCCTTCGGCGTCGCGCTCGAGGCTCCTCACGATGCCCAGGTTGGTAGCGCACTTCACTGCGAGCTGCCTCTCCCAGGCGAGCGCGCTCGACGAACTGCGCAGGGCCGCGGAGCAGAGGTCGCGCCAAGCCACCGCGGCCGCGATCTCGAAGCTGAGGACGATCTCCTGCCAGGACTTGCCGGCATAAGGCTGATGCAGGTGGCCCTGCCGGCGGGCATCCGCATGGCCGTACGCGTACCTGGCGGTCCCGTTGAGGTTCCAGGCCCGGGCGTCGTCGGGCCGGACCTCGATCATCTTGCGGGCGAAGATGCCGGCCTTCTCCTCCTGGCCGCTGTCGAAGTAAACCGTCGCCAGGGCGTAATAGGCCTCGGACCAGTTCGGGTTCTGCTCCAGGATGTGGCGGTAGGCGGCCTCCGCCGAGTCGTACGCCTTCATCGCCTGATAGACCACACCCAGGTTGTAGTGGCACTGCGAGAACGTGCGATCCACGCTAAGGGCGTTGATGAACTCCCGCTCCGCCTGGCGCAGCTCGGGCGCCGCATCTCCCTTGGTCATCTGCGTCGTGCGATAGGCCCGCAGGCCGTGGGTGAAGCACCGCACCGCCTCCCATCGGGGCGAGCCAACGTTGCCGAGGCTGGTGATGATCCTGTACGCGAGCTGCTCCGCAAGCCAGTAGACCGTGGCCGTCCTGGGGCGCGGCTCGTCCGAGGGCGGCTCCTCTACGGACGACACCCGCCAGGTTCCGCTCAGGCCACCTCCGGCGAGGTCGGCCACGAGCAGCAGGTTGTTGCCTTCCTGGTGCAGGCTGCCGGTGATCCTGGGTCCGCGCACCATCCAGCCGACCAGCCTCAGGAAGAAGCCGAACGAGATCTTCCAACTCCCGACCTCCGCCACGGCGTCAGGACCGATGACATCCTCGAGTGGTTTGAGCACGTCCTCGACTCCGACCGTCACCCGCACGACCTGACCATTGCGCGGCGGCATGGCCTCGTCGATGGTCTGGTAAAGGGTCTTGATGTTCGCCAGCTCGTTGCGCAGCCGCGAGCCGAGCCCCTTGCCGCACCCCTCGAGCTCGGGATTCTTGGTGTAGTCCACGAACTCCGTGATTACGATCCGGCGGCGGGCTCGGTAGACGGCGTAGAACAGAAGCACCGCCAGAGCGGCGACGATCAGATTGCTGGAAGAGAGATCCTCGATCCAGGAGGCGGTGCCGGAAGCCTTGTAGATCGTGAGCATCACCCAGAGGGTGAGGACAGAAAGGGCGATCACACCGACCCAGCGCGCGGTCACCCAATCCCAAGCCCCGCGCACCACTCGGAGCCCGCGCGTGGCCTCCCAGGCCAAGAGGCGGAACCCGGCGTTGTACCAAGCCGGCAGAGCGAGCCACAGCCCCAGGGCGAGCGCCGCCAGCACGGTCGTGCTGCCCTCGAGCTGGCGGGCTGGCAGGTAGAACGGGCTCTTGCCCGCTGCCACCACGAAGCCCAGGAAACAGGTCGCTAGCACTAGGCCCAGCGTGCTCAGGCCGCACCTCCGCTGGTGCCTGGCGGCATGCTCGTACCAGGTCTCCATGCGCTCGTTCCCCTCCACGTCCTTGAGCTTCTGGCGCCCCGGCAGAGCCAGGAAGGCGCCGGCGAGCAGGGCCGCGAGCAGCCCCCACTCCCGCGGCTCGACCTCCCGGAACGCCGCCAGGCCGCCGAGCGCGGCCCAGATCAGGGGGACGTACAGGACGTGGCGCGGGAACCCCTCGCGCAGGAACAGCAGGAGTCCGAATGTGAAGAGGACGGCGTTGAACGGGAGTCCGAGGTACGGCAGGGGGAACGGATCGGGCTCCAGGACGAGTTCCAGGACCGGCTGGAGGACCAGGGAGTAGAGCAGGAACAGGGCGCCTACGACCGGAGCGCCGCCCGCGCGTGCCTGGAAGTCAAGACGGCCTCTCCGACCATTCCTATCGTTCCCGTCCTTTCTCAGGATCCCTTCCCAGAGGAAGATCAAGGTCTGGGCCAGGAGGAGCAGGAGCCCCACCCAGGTGACCAGATGCTCCATCCTGAAAACCTCGACCGAGAAGGAGAGGGCCATCGCGGCCCACATCGTGCCGAGGATGAAGGAGATCGCCCGGTCGGGCCCCTTCCCCCGGAAGGCCAGCAGGCAGATGGCGACCAGGCAGAGTCCGTAGAAAACCGCCTGGGAGGGAAACGCGGGAAACAACGGAACTTCAACTACCATGGAACCCCCGCAAGCTGGCTTGGTTTCAACCCCTATCCTGATTTAGATAGAACGCACCATGAGCTACTCCCTTATGGACGGCCCGGCCGCGGGCTTTTCCGGTGTGATCCATATCGGCCCGTCCGGGCCGGCTCTCGGACGTGACGCTCCGGGAAGCGGTCAAGCATCTCCCGGAGCGGGAGAAGGTGCGGCTGACGCGGACGTCTCCAGGCTAGGAGGGTGTCTCAGAAGTGGCGATTCTGTAGGCATGCCCCCCAATGTAGAGACGCCCCGTGGGGCGTCTCTGGGGCGGCGACATCGTCTCTGCCCTTCCAGACGCCCCGCGGGCGCGTCGTGGCAAGCGGAACTGTTCTGCCCCGCCTCGGAGACGCCCCACGGGGCGTCTCTACATTGGGGGGACCTTTCCAGACACCCTCTTAGACCGAGTTGAGGGGTTATACTCTCAGTTCTTCAAGGAGGACTCATGAAGAAGAAGACTGCGAAGAAGCTGGTGTTGGCAAGGGAGACGCTGCGACCCCTCGGAGTGTTGGTCCATGCGAGAGGCGGGACTGACGTTCCTCCTACGGTCGCATGCGCTCCTACGGACACGTGCACTGTGCCCTCCAATGGTTGCTTCACAAGCGCCTGCGAGAGCAGAATCCAGGCTTGCTTCAATCCTTCCAGAACCGACTGCCTGTAGCCCAGGGCGGGGGTGGCCTGGGAGCAAGTACGGGAGCAAGTGCCAGGTGATTGTTTGGGAGGGCGACGGGAAGGGGGGACATCGGCACGTTTCCTCTTCGGGAATGCCATGTATACTAAAAATCCTTTTAAAGGAGCCTGCGATCATGTCCAAGCTGAGAAAGTTGAACACCCGGGTCGTCTTCCTGATGCTCACGTTGGTTGCGCTGGCGATGGTGCTCACCCTCACGAATCCCACCCCGGTAGCCGCGGCAGGTTGCGGGGTGGAGACTCACTATTTCAGCGACGCGAACCGCACAAACGAGGTGGGGCTGCGGGCCCGTATGCCGTCTGCGTGCGAATGTGTTTTCTACGGCTGGGGGGTCATAACCTCGTACACCAAGTTGGAGCCCGCCCCTTGCTTCTAGGTTGCATGGCCGGAGCCGAGCAAGTGCCAGGTGATTGTTCTGGTGGGGCTAGATTCTCCCGGCCCGTTGGGCCGGTTGGATAGCCGATTCCAAAATACGTACGCGTAGTACCCTGTCACAGTCCGAGTGAGGGATAGCGTTTCATGTAGGGGCGGCCCTTGTGGCCGCCCTCCGGAAGGGCACCCACAAGGGATCGGGGGAGCGGGGAGGGTCCATGCCGCCGCTCCCGATGCATTCCGTGTGACTCTCGACGCGTTCGGAGCCGCTCCGAATCGATCCGGAGGCGCGCCGGATGCATCCAGAGCGATGACGACGCGATCAGAATCGCTCCGGATGTATCGAGAGCCGCCCGGATGCATTCGGAGTCACTCCGGATGCACTCGGAGCCGCTCCGGATGCGTCCGGAGCCACGCCGGATGGATTCGGAGCCGCTCCGGGTCCATCGAGAGCCCCGCCGATGCGTCCGGAGCGACACCGGATGTTGTCGGAGCGGCTCCGGATGCAGTCAGAGCGACTCCGGATGAACCCGGAGCCTCGCGGATCAATCCGGAATGGCTCTCGATGCAGTCAGGATCTCTCCGAATGGAGTCAGAGCGGCGCTGGAGGGGGAAAAAGCCGGGGGCGTCTGGCAGCGCGCCCCCGGGAAGACAGGCTACTTCACAGAATCAGGAGCCGGGGCGGGAGCTTCAGGAAGCGGAGGCGTAGGTGTCTTCTTCCTCCGGGACTTGCCGCGGAACGGCTTGATCCCGAACTCGACCAGCTTCTCGCTGTCCTTCCCGTAAATGGCGCGAGCTCCGGTCCTGATGAAGTCCACCAGCGCATTGCCCTCCAGGATCTCCTGGTTGAGCTCCCGCGTGATCTCCTGCTTGGCCGCGGTGAGGGACGCCTGCTGCGCGAAGAGGCGGCGAGCCCGCTGCGATTTGGTCCGCAGCGCGGGGAGGCTGACCTCCAGTTGCGGCTCGCCCCCGGCGGTCACTGCTGCGTCCACCTTGTCCCACCCGTTCACCGTGTTCATGTACAACCAGTCATTGGCCATCTCGAACCTCCTTCCCCTCCCGGGGAAGACTCCCGGCACCGGAATTGGCCCCGGGCAACTTCTTGCAATGTGCATACGGTAGAGAGGATGCCGGCGTTTGTCAAGGGGAGCGGATCTCTGGTCCGGCTTACTGGACACCATACCCGCATTTTAGGAGCTGCTGGCCGGCATAGGCGGCCGAGGAGCCCGAGTAAGTGCCAGGTGATTACTCTGGAGTCGCTCGGGTAGAGCCCTGAGTCACTCGGGTAGAGCCCTGAGTTGCTCGGGTAGAGCCCTGAGTCACTAAATCCTCTCCCCGAGTTGCTCGGGGCTGTCCCCGAGCCACTGAATCCTCTCCCCGAGTTGCTCGGGGCTGTCCCCGAGCCACTAAATCCTCTCCCCGAGTTGCTCGGGGCTGTCCCCGAGCCACTAAATCCTCTCCCCGAGTTGCTCGGGGCTGTCCCCGAGCCACTAAATCTTCTCCCCGAGTCGTTCGGGGCTGTCCCCGAGCCACTAAATCCTCTCCCCGAGTTGCTCGGGGCTGTCCCCGAGTCACTGAATCCTCTCCCCGAGTCGCTCGGGGAGAGCCCTGAGTCGCAACACCAACCCCGGAGGCGTGGCAGAAAGACGGAGCGGAACCGTGAGGTCAGCGCTTCTGCTTCTTTAGCTTCTGCTCTTTCGGCGCGCGGCCCACCCATGCCCATTGGAGAGCCTCGCGATGGGGGTGCTTCCGGAGGTGGCCGATAGATTCCCTCGTGATCGCCAGCTCCAGAGGAGACTGGCAGGGCGATCTCACCTCGATTCGCAGAGTCGCCGGATCGATGCCGAAGAGCCCCTGGTCAAAGGCCCGATGGTGAGTCAAGCAGAACACGAGCGCGTTCCTGGGATCGTCACTGCCCCCATGCTCGACCGAACAGATGTGGGCTGCATCCAGGAGAGACTCCTGCCGAATGTCGCAGACGGCACACCCGACTCCATACTGCAGCAAGGCATTGAAGCGGAACCATCCCTGATTGGGCCGAACCTTGGCCTTGGTATGCCGGAAGGTCCGTTGAGCCTGCAGGATGAAGGGGGTGGAGTCTTCGCCTGCGATCAGAGGTAGAGGAGGCTGCTCGGTATCCGAGAAGGTGATGTAGAGCTGGCCGATCTCGTCGCTGTACCTCTGGACCCAGCCGAGTCGGACGTTCCGTCCTGGAGAGTTCTCGAATGGGGTGATTACCACAAAGAGCGGGAGTCCGAGCTCGCCGCAAGCCTTCATGCCCTCGATCTCGGGTTGGTCACGGCCTTTCCGTTTCGTCTTAGGGTAGTGGTAGGTAACCCCATCCTCACTAAGGTCATCCGCGTAGGTCTGGCCAGTGTGCAGCACCCCGACCGCGATCCCGGCCGGATTGCCGGAGACGAGCGATGTCACCTTTGGCTCCCGGAAGACTCCCTGCTGCCCCCGATGGATCCCGAGCTGCTTGACGAGCTGAGGAGAGATACCGTCAGGGCCACCGCGGGCCTTCAGCTCTTTCCAGAGGTTGAGCCGGCGTTGCAGCTCAAGCTTAATGGTGTTGTCCTGCAGGGGCATTCGATGATTAATACAACCGCTTTGCTGTGGCCGAGTAGGGATGATGGCGGCTCAGCCATGGAAATGCAAATCAGTTGCTTCAACATGAGATGTTGCTGCCCTTTTGTTGTTCCAGCCGAGTACACAGATGTTGTAAGTGCGTGACAGGCTCCTGGCGCGCGATTGAGCTCGGAGGAGGATGGCAGCAGGCACCTGGGGCTGGCAGCCAGAAATACTCGCCCACAACCCTGAGTCACTGTTGATAGCGCTTTCGGACTGCATTAGGATGGTCAACCTTAGCGTCTGATCCCCCTGTCTATGGGTACCGTCCCATGATCGGGGCCTAATGCCCGCCGCTTGCACGCAGGGGTTGTCGGTTGCTGACGCTCTCGGAAAGGCCGCTGTAACGGCCAGGCCAATCGGCCTGTTCACGGACCAGCCAGTGGTGCATCTCTAGTGGAGCTGATGGCTTGACGACGCGACGAAGAAGCAGTAGTGATGGATACAAACCTGAGAGAACGCGACATCTGCGCCAAGTTCATTACGCACGCACTCCACCGGGTTGGTTGCAGGCTTACGCGGCTGTGTAAAGAAGTAGAACTCACCCAGGAGTGCAGTAGTCCGCGGCATCCGGGGCCGAAGCATGCCAACTACGCCTCTGCATCCACGTACCCTCACTGGAATCGAAGCAAAGCAAGCCAAGCCTGGGATGCGGTGGGCGTTGGCCGATGCGGAGAAACTGAACGCGCCATTCTTAACGGCGACAGCTTCCTTCTGTATGACAGGAAACGTGCTTACAAGACCGTTGAGCAACTAGGAGAATCGCACTTGATCGTGAAAGGCTGACATGAACCTGAGCAGCACGATTAAATCCATCCAAGACATTATGCGCAAGGATGATGGCGTTGATGGCGACGCTCAGCGCATCGGCCAGCTAAGCTGGATGCTCTTTCTCAAAGTTCTTGATCAACGCGAGGAAGAGTGGGAAGATGACAACAATGATCGCAGTCAGCGCTACAAGTCCCCCTTGCCGCGGGAGTGTCGTTGGCGCAACTGGGCAGCTTACAAGGATGGAAAGCCGCAGATTGCTGCGGCCCAGCTGATTATTTTTGTCAACAACACGCTGTTTCCGAGACTTAAGGAGTTGAAGGTCGGCAACGATCCCATGCGAAAGGTCATTCGTCAGGTCTTCGAAGATTCGACCAACTATATGAAATCCGGCACCTTGATGCGAGGGGTAATCGAGAAGCTTGAAGAAGCCATCGATTTCCATGACTTCAAGGTCCGGCAAAATCTGGGCGATATCTATGAGCAGATCCTGAATGATCTGCGGGCCGCTGGGAACGCAGGCGAGTTCTATACTCCGCGTGCAATAACCCAAGTCATGGTGGAGTTCGTGAACCCACAGCTGAAGAAACGCGAGACGGTGATGGACCCCGCATGTGGTACGGGTGGCTTTCTCACTGCGGTGATCAATCACTTTCGGAGGCAGATTACAAAAATTTCTAGTTTCAAAGAGAGGAAGGCGCTTGAAGAGTGCATCTTCGGGATCGAAAAAAAGCAACTTCCGCATCTCTTGTGCATCACTAATCTGCTGCTCCATGGAATCGATGTGCCCAGTCAGGTAGACCGCCGCAACACTCTAGCAAAGCCCTGGAACGAGTGGAGGACCAGCGATCGCGTGAGCTGCGTCATTACCAATCCACCCTTCGGTGGCCTGGAAGATGAGGGCGTTGGGGCGGACTACCCTGCCAATCTTCGCACGCGGGAAACCGCCGATATGTTTCTCACGCTGATTGTAAACAAGCTGCTCAAGGCCGGAGGGCGCGCCGCCATTGTGCTGCCCGATGGCACCTTGTTCGGTGATGGCATTAAGGCGAGAATCAAGGAGCGCCTGATGGAAGAGTGCAATCTGCACACTATCATTCGTCTGCCAAACGGAGTCTTCGCGCCATACACCAGCATCAAGACGAACCTGCTCTTTTTCACGAAGGGCAAGCCAACCGAGACCATCTGGTTCTACGAGCACCCCTATCCAGAGGGACAGAAGAGCTACTCCAAAACCAAGCCAATCCGCTTGGAGGAGTTCGATCGGGAGAGGGAATGGTGGCGCTCGGAAGAGAACGACTTTGCTGACAGACGGGAGAACGAATACGCTTGGAAGATCGACTTTAAGAGCAAGAAGCAGCAAGCCGAGGCACGGGCGAAACCCTACTGGGCTAAAGCTGAGGCACTTCACAATGAAGCCTCTGAGCTTGAGAATCGGGCCCGAAGTGAGGCGAAGAGTGCGGCGCTTCGTGAGAAGGCTGACCGGATGCGTCTTGAAGCTCGCGACGCTCAGGCGGCTGGCGACCGTCTCTACTGGCCCATCTACAACCTCGACATCAAAAATCCGAACTCTCCGGAAGATGTGATTCACGACCCAGATGTATTGCTCGATAAGTACAAGAAGCTGCTGGTCGAGATCGAGGAGACGCAGGAGCGGTTGAAGAGCGAGCTCACCGCAGTTTTGGCCTATCACTTCGAGCGCGCGGAGGATTAACTATGGACCCCAGGCGGTTCCTAGCAGAGTTCGCGCATATCGCTTCGGCACCTGGGGGAATCCAGAGGCTTCGGGAACTGGTGCTCCAACTAGCAGTCTCCGGCGGCTTAACACGTCCTAATTCTGCAGATGAGAATGTTGAGTTTACCCTTGCCACAGCGGAGCGACTGAAAGCATCCTACGGGGATAAGCTCCAGCTACGAATTACAGGGTCCAGCTCTTTAAGAGACACCGAGTATCCCTATGCGATTCCAGATCATTGGCGCTGGCGCCGACTGGATGATATTGCTTGCTACATACAACGCGGCAAGAGTCCGGTCTATGCCGCCTCGGGAAGCACATTCGTGGTCTCGCAGAAATGTATTCAGTGGCGAGGTTTTGACCTGTCAGTTGCACGCTTTGTCGCGGAGAGCTCACTGAAAGGATATGGAGAGGAGAGGTTCCTTCGGCCCGGCGATCTGCTTTGGAACTCCACCGGCACTGGTACAGTAGGGCGCGTGGTAATCTACGCCGAGAACACGGCTACGAAAGCAGTCTGTGACTCTCACGTCACAGTTATTCGTCTGAGCAACTTTCTGCCGCGATACATCTGGTGCGTGATTGCCTCGCCTTGGGTGCAGGCGAGAATCGACCCTAATCACAGACGCGCCATCGTGTCGGGCACGACTAATCAGGTTGAACTGTCGACGGGCTCGGTCCGGCAACTTCCGGTGCCGTCCCCCCCGCTGTCTGAGCAGAGGCGTATCGTCGCCAAGGTTGACGAGCTTATGGCCCTCTGTGAGAAGCTCGAAGGCCAGCAGCAGCGGCGAGAGAAATTATGCTCTGTGACCCGAACTACGGCATTTCACGCGCTGGGAGCTGCGAAGACTGCGGGCGAGCTTACGGTGGCATGGCGCCGCATCGCAAGTGAAGCGCCAATGCTGCTCGATTCTCCAGAGAGCGTTCAGAGTTATCGGGGAGCAATTCTTGACCTCGCCATGCGAGGGGCTCTTCTCCATCCTAGCGACTACAGCTCCTTCTCAGGAGGAGATCTTCTCCGTGAGATCGACAGACTACGACTAGCCTGGTCCAGAGGTGCCGAAGGGCAGGAGCTGAAGGAGGCGCTTGCGATGCAGAGTAAAGTGCGAACGCAGCGCCGCGTGCAAGTTGACCTTCCCATTCCGAGGCATTGGGTATGGGGTTCAATTCTTCAAGTTTCTCAGGCCGTAGTTGACTGCCATAATAAGACAGCGCCCTACCTGCGACACGGAATTCACCTTGTCCGTACAACGGACATACGTAATGGTCGAATCGACCTCATGCACACCAGAAAAATATCCGCTGACACTTACGCCTTCTGGGCTCGTCGGCTTCCTCCGCAGGCGGGTGACGTAATCTTTACGCGTGAGGCGCCCATGGGCGAGGCGGCAATCGTCCCTCTTGAGGAGAGAGTATGTCTTGGTCAGCGCACTATGCTGATTAGGTTGTTCTCTGACCTTTTTAATAACAAGTTTTTGCTCTACGCGATCTACAGCCCAAGCTTCCAAGCTCGCATGGTTGAGACGGCGATCGGCATGACCGTCAAGCACTTGAGGGTCGGAGATGTCGAGGATCTTCTCGTCCCCGTTCCTCCTAAGGAAGAGCAGGATCGGATAGTCGCAGTCCTTGATCGGTTGCTTGCTGAATGCGACCGTCTCGAAGAGAATATAGCCAGACGGCTGCAATTGGCGTCCGACCTTGCGCGAGCCGTAACGGAGGAAATAACGGGCATACAAACAGGAGGTCAAGATACGATGAAGACACCCAAAACGGAGCTAATATCCCCGTTGCGCGTAGGATCGATACTGGGTACCAATGGCGATGCGCCGTTGGCGGCGATTCTTGGCAGGAACAAGGGCGAACTCTCGGCGAAGGCGCTATGGAGCAGCTCCGGTCTCGATATCGACGCATTCTACCAGCAGCTTAGGAAGGAGATGAGTCGCGGGTGGATCGTGCAGCCTGAGCCAGCCTACATGAAGGAAATCGAGGTGAGCTGATGCATCTCGAACGCCTCAAGATCGCCGCATTTCGTAATCTTAAGGACTTTGAGATTACATTCAGCAAAGGTGGGGATGACCCCGCTGCAGCGGGGGGATACCGAACGTTCAACAGCCATGCAGTGATCGGTGCAAATGGCACGGGTAAGTCGAACTTAATAGAGGCGATTATAACTATCTTTCGGGATCTTGATCTGGGGCAGGCCGCGGCACTAGACTACGAACTCGACTACATGATCCGGGGCCACCGGATCGAGATCAAGGCTCTGGTTGGCAAGCGACCTGCGATTGTCATCGACGGGGAGCGAGCGGCGTCTCGTCGCCTCAGCGAGGAAGCGCGCGAGTTCCTCCCGTCGAACGTGTTTGTCTACTACTCCGGCAAGAACGAGCGCATCGAGCAGTTGTTCCAGGCGCATCAGAGGCGATTCAACCAGCGGATGGAGATCACTGCTGATGAGTACCTGCCCGAGTCTTTGCTCGCCGGCTACACAGGCCAGGAAGAGCAGGCCCAAGCCATCGCAGAGTACAAGGCGCGCGCCGACCGCCGTCGCGAGCAACTCGGCGAAGACCAGTTGCGCCGGCTCTTCTACTGCCGCGGGGGACATAGCCAGCTTGTGCTCTTGGCTTGCTTGCTCTCGAAGGATGAGGCCTTCACGTGCCTGCTGGAGGATCTGAACATCGTTGAACTCGATTCCGCGTTGTTCGTGCTGAAGCAACCGCATCGACTGCGTCAGAACCTCGGTGAGAAGGACATTCTCGCAGGTGACAAGCGCTTCTGGTACGCGCGCGGCGACGTCGTGGACGAGTTCCTAGCCAAGCTGTGGCAGCTGGCCATTGCACCTATTGACCACACCGCAAGCAAGCCGATCGACTTTCGCGGTCGCACCGAGAAGCAGGAACAATTGTTTATGTTTCTGCCGAGTAAGGAGAAGCTGCAAGAGCTCGGCGATCTCGTCGGTGAAGCCGAGCGCTTCTTCCGGTACGCCGAGGCCGCCTATATCGGTGACTTGATTGACGAGGTGCGGATCAATGTCAAGCACAGGGATGTCGAGGGCAATATCAGCTTCGACCAGCTCTCGGAAGGCGAGCTGCAGCTCCTCACGGTGCTCGGCTTGATGCGCATCACGAGTCACGATCACTGCCTCTTCCTGCTCGATGAGCCTGATACGCACCTGAACCCTATCTGGAAGTTGCGGTACTTCGAGGAAATCGAAAAAGTAATTCGGAGGAATGCAGCCCAAACCGTCGCGGGCGACTCGCAGATCATCATCACCACGCACGACCCCATGATGATCGGCAGTTTGCGGCGGGAACAGGTGAGAATCCTGCGCAAGGACCGGGGGCGTTCCGTCGTGGAGACTCCCGAAGAACATCCGCAGGGAATGGGCGTTGCGGGGCTGCTCAAGAGCGAAATGTTCGGATTGCCGTCAACGCTCGATGCGCCAACGCTGCGCAAACTCCAAAAACGGAACGAGTTGCTCGCTAAGAAAGCGAAAGAAGGGCTCACTGGGGCCGAGGAGAAGCAACTGGCGCGCTTGCGCGATCACCTGGATGATCTCGGCTTCGCTCGTGAGTACCGAGACCCGCTATACCAACTCTTCATCGAGAAGATGTACGAGGTCAGAAGGCAGCCCCTAACCAAGCTGCTGACTCCTGAAGAGCTTGCAGCGCAGGAGAAGCTCGCGGAAGCTGTGGTCACCGAGCTCGTGAAGCGAGAACGTACCAACGACCTGTCGGCTCTTGCCCGTGAACTGAAGGTTCGGATGGAGGGCTGACGATGCGACGTGTCTTTATCAAGGGTACTCCCCCCCAGGACTGGATCGATGACGCAGATGCGGTCACAGAGCGGCTGCGAGCTGCAGCCACTGAGGATGAGCGCGTAGAGATTATCAGAGAAAGAGAGCATCTCTGGAGGGACGACCGAATCCGAGACTGGCTGCTGCAGCAGTTTGCAGACAAGTGTTGGTATACGGAGGCGCGTGACTCAGTATCCTCCATTCACATCGACCACTATAGGCCGAAAGGTAGGGCCAAGGATCTCGAGGGCAACGAGTGTGAGGGATACTGGTGGCTCGCGTTCGATTGGAAGAACTATAGGATCTGTGGGCAGCTGATCAATGTGAAGAAGCTTGACGTATTCCCTCTCGTTGAGGGAGCTCGAGCAACCCTGGATCCGATTTCACTACAACTGGAGGCCCCGGTACTTATCGATCCGATCTCAGACCAGACACGCCTCGTTTCCTATGAGAGAGATGAGGACGCTTGCCTTGCCGTGGCGGCTGCTGGTGTCACCGAAGTGGAAGAGCGGCGTGCGAAGGATTCAATCGATGTGCTGGGTCTGAATAGAAGAGCTCGGCTCAATCGTAAACGTGCAGAATTCTGGGATCGCTGCCGGATGGCGATTGCCGACTATGAGGGTGCGGATGGACCCCAAGTACTTCGCCTGGTGAGCCAGGCGTCTGCCGTGAAAACGCTCAAGGAGATGGTGGCCTACACGGCCGAGTTTTCGTCCGTGGCCGAGGCATGCATTCGGAAGCACGCGCCGATGCCGGTGGTGGCTACGGTTTTCGAGCAGAACCCGTGAGAGATGGATTCAGACCGCGCTTCGGAAGAACCCTTATCGCAGGAACAAGGTATCCGCATGCCACTCCAGCGCCTCCCGGCTCGGCCGCCGGGCCGGGTCCCCAGGCATCCAGATCCTCTCCCCGTTGAAGGGCATGTACGGCTCCCCGTTGTCGAAGTCGTCCTTGAGCCGGCGGCTCACGAGGAACCGGCCATCCGGAGTGACCGTCACGTACCCCTTGTCGAAAAGGCGGTGGACATCGGTCCGTAGGAGAAGGCCGTTGTCGACCTGATGCTGGCCTCCCTGGCCGACGGGGAGGATGTGGGCGGCATCCAGGACCGGAAGCGCCTTCTCCCCCGTGACGGCGCAGCGGCGCTCGTAGTTATCCGTAACCAGGACCCGAAACGTCCCCTGGCCCAACCTGGGACGAACGAGGACCGGGTCGCCGTACATCACTGTCGGTACCGCAACCTCATCCCAGACCCGGGAGACCTGGAGCCTCTCGCTCACCTGAGCCCAGAGGACCTTCGCCGTCTCGGAGTCCGCCTCGAAGGTCTTGCCCTGGACGATGTTGGGACGGAACTCTTCCGGGGCCGGAATCCATTGGCTCTCGTCGAAGAAGAACGGCTGGCGGAGGAGGATGCAGCCGATCTGGGAGTTGAGGTCCACCGGCGATCTTCGGTATTTCTCGATGCGGCGCCTCATCTCCTCCTCGGTCCGCGTTCCATTCTTCTGACCGAAGGCTTCCCAGGCCAAAGTGTAAGGAAGGCGGGTGAAGTGGACGAAGAAGCCGCCGCCGACGATGAAGTTCTCGGGGTAGTGGAGTTTGAAGAGGAACAGTCCGCCCGGCTTCAGAGCCTTGAAGTCTCCCTTGCCTCCGGGACGCCAGAAGTTGATCTCCTCGACCCCGGACAGGCTCCGCAGGAAGCGGAACCAGTCGTTGTCCGTGACACCGATCCAGAGCTTCATGGAGAGTCCATGATGACCCGCGGTGAGGGCGTCGGGCAAGTTGAGCGATTCCCGTAACACATACCAGCCACAGGAGATCCGCCGCGGGGACGGGGAGGGGAGTCGTTTCGCGGGAAGGCGACACAGCCGGCTCGGGACCGGGCCGGGTGCTAATGCCGTCCCTCCGGGACTGGATGGGTTGCCCCCTGGCCCGGCACTGACGTGCCGGGCTAATGTCTGCCGCCCTTTCAGGGCTGGGGATGTTTGGGGACTCTCCACCCCGGGCTGAAGCCCGGGGCTAGATGCCTTCGCCCTTTCAGGGCATTGCGCGAATCAAGGCAGAGGGCGTTGGCGAATCCTGGGAGGGTCGACGACCGTGTACCGACCTTCCAGCCGTAAACCCTCAACCTGGTTTAGCCCCAGGACGATGTCGGCGGGTTGATACGGATCGGCGGGGACGAAGCGCAGGTGGACAACCCCAGTAGGAGCGGGCTTGCCCTGCCGGTAGATCAGTTCTCCATAGTCGCGGTCAAAGGTCACGAGAATCCGGCTGTCCCGAGTTGCAAAGGCGAGTACGTGCTCATCCTTGCTTCCGGGCATGATCTCAGCCGCTGCCAAGGCATCGTGCCCTGCTTCCCGGAGTCGCCAGACGCTTGCCAGAGGAAAGTTCTCGTCCGCCATGAACCGCATCTATGCGGTCCGGAGACGAAGGGAATAGAGGCTCTCGTCCTGGAGCGAGTCCGCGGCAAAGGCGAAGACCGCCTGCAGACCTTCAGGAGTCAGGCTGGGATAGTTCGCCAGGATCTGCTCCTGAGTCCAGCCGGCGCCAAGAAGGCCGAGGAGGAATTCAACCGCGAGACGGGTACCCTTCACCACGGGCTTGCCGGCAAGGATCTCGGGATCCGCATGGATGTGGTCACGCCAGTTCATGCCATCAGATTATCATCCTTCGAGCCACTGACTGCCGTCGCGGGGCTCGCGCCCCAGGCTGCTGCCTCCTGCCGTCGCAGATGTAGCAACGCTGATCGATGTGCCCCTTGGGGGCACTGAAGGTGGGTGCAGCTGTATGCTAGCCTATGCATGGCATAGGCCGCCCCGGCGGCCGGGAGGACGCCGTGCAGACCGAACGAATCGTGCGCCTGTTCCGAAATGGGCGCAACTAGGCAATCCGTATACCGCGAGACCTCGAGCTCCCCGGTAGCGAGGCATTGCTCCGCAAAGAAGGGAATCGGCTGATCGTAGAGCCAATGCCCCGGCCGTCTCTCCTTGAGGTCTTGTCCAAGTGGGCGCCTCTTGATGAGGAGTTTCCTACGTGGAGACGGAGTCCGAAGGGCTGAGGGAGCTTTGAGGCGCGGAATGCCCTGATCGGACGATGAGACGGTAGAATCGTCCCTGCCATGGCTCTCAAGGAAGGTTGGCAGGGGCGCGTGTTCGAGGACTTCGAGGTGGGGGACGTCTACCGTCACCCGCTCGGGCGGACGATCACGCAGACGGACAACATCTGGTTCACCCTGCTGACCGTCAACAACAATCCAATCCATTTCGATGCCGCTTATGCAGCCCGCACGGAGTGGGGCCGGCCGCTGGTGGATTCGACGTTGACGCTGGCCATCGCCACGGGTTTGTCGGTCACGGACATCTCCCTGAATGCGATCAATCTGGGCTGGGACGAGGTGCGGTTGCCGAATCCGCTCTTCGAGGGGGACACACTCTACGCGCAGAGCGAGGTGCTCGAAACGCGCGAGTCCCGCTCGCGTCCGCACATGGGCATCGTGCGGCTCAGGACCACGGGTTACAACCAGGATGGCGGCGTAGTGATCGAATTTATACGAGTGGTCATGGTCTACAAGCGCGGGCATGTCCCGCGGGATGATCGCCCCGAGCCAAGGAGGCCCGAGCCGAGACGCGAGTGAGCCCGCGCTTCTGACTGGCAATTGCGAGCCCTCTGTAACTCTCCGGACGTGTCGTGCGCCTGAGTGACGACATGAAAGGAGATTTCCATGCGATCGAAATCAGCATTGCCTCGCCGTGACCGTCGCTGGTTGTGGCTCGCCGCCAGCGCGGTTTTCGTCCTCGGAGTGGTTCTCGCAGCGGTCCTGCCCGTGCAGGGTCAGCCTGCGCAGAGAACCCTCCCGGTCTTCACCGTCTCCAAGGCCGGACTGACCGGCGCCGAGTCGGCCCGCTTGCAGAAGGCGTTCGGCCTCGGACAGGTCGTCCGCAACAGCGCGGGTGTGGTCAGGTACGTCGATCCCACGAGCTTCCTCGCGCTTCCCACCGTGGCCCTTCCGGCCAAGGAGGTCAAGCGGGAGGAGGGCGAGAGGGACAAAGTGCTCTTGGAGCGGCTCGATCTGGAGGCAATCGGCCGCTTGCGCGTCCGCGATCCCAAGGAGGCTCTGGCCG
Organism: Acidobacteriota bacterium; assembly: GCA_034667225.1. Taxonomy (GTDB): domain Bacteria; phylum Acidobacteriota; class Thermoanaerobaculia; order Multivoradales; family UBA5704; genus DATMER01. The sequence continues at coordinate 281,849 of JAXDKG010000020.1, read as the reverse complement.
CCACCGAGAAGGCCCTGCGGACGGCGGGGCTCCTCCCTGAGGGAGCTTCGCCCGATGCCAGTCATACCCGGTTCGAAGCGGTCGACGCCCAGGGCAAGAGGCTGGCAGACCAGGCCCTGGATACGGCGGTTTCCTATCGCTTCACTCTCGGCGGTTTGCCTCTGCAAGGCCCGGGCGCGAAGGTCCGCGTGGCTTACGGTCCCGACGGCAAGGTGACCCAACTGGCTTATGCCGTCCGGCGGTTCGCCCCGGCCGGCAAGATCGCCGTGCTCGATCCGGACAAGGGCCGCCAACGTTGCGCCGAGTGGTCGCATACCCCTGGCGGGTCCCGGAGCAAGGTGGCGGCCGCGGATCTCGCTTATTACGCTCCGGCCCTGGCTGCGAAGGTCACGAGGTTGGAGCCCAGCTATCGCTGCCGGCTGGTGGACGAGAACGGTGCTTCAGCGCAGGTTTTCTTCGTGCCGGCCGCGGTCAATGCGAGGCGGCCTGCCCTCCCGGTGGCCCAACCGGCTCGCAGGGCATCGGCCATGGCTCTCGCGGCCAATCCCATCGAGGTCGGCAGCGAGGGGACCGGACCGTGCTCGGGGTTGCCCTCGACGGGGATCAATGTCGGCGCCTTCAACAGCCACATGGCTTCCGGCGGCGTGCCGGTGGCGTTCAGTTGGCTCGACGCGAATGCCTGGGAGGACGATTGGAAGGAGCCGTCGCTCGCGGGCCACGACTCGAATTGGGTTGACGACGTCGATATGGCCTACTGGCAGGGACACGGCTCGCCGGAGGGGTTCAGCTTGAGCGGCTGCTCGTCGATCGACGATACCTCGGTGGAGCACGCGGATGCCCGCTGGGGGAACCGCGACGCCGAATGGATGAGCCTGTTCACCTGTCTGATTCTGGCTGAGGAGTCTGGCGGTCAGCGGTGGTGGCAGCGCTGGGGTCCGACCTTCCAGGGCCTCCACCAGATCAACAGTTTCCATACGGTGTCGTATCACAGCGCCGTGCATGGCGGGATCTACGCCGAGTATCTCAAGAGTCCTCAAAAGGTGGTGTCGGCCTGGGCCCAGACGTCGATCGACGATCAGCCGGCGGAGGTGGTTTGGGCCTCGATGGGAGTGATCGGACCGGGAGGGTTGGTGAATTACAACGACTTCTTCTGGGGCCGGGGCCCGGTCGGTCCGGACGTGCCCGCGGCGCAGATCACCGGCTTTTGGCGGCTCTCGGGCAGTAGCTGATGCCGGGCTTCGCCTAGAATCCAGGGCCGGTGACCAATTACGAGCGCATCTATGCCGTCGTCGAGCGGATCCCGGAAGGCCGGGTCACGACCTATGGCCAGGTCGCGGCCCTGGCCGGGCTCGGCCGCGCGGCGCGGCAGGTGGGATACGCGCTCCACTCGCTCCCGGAGGGCTCGGATCTCCCCTGGCACCGGGTAGTCAATTCAAAAGGAGAAGTGAGCCCGCGCGCCATGCCCGGGTGGGACGGATACCAGCGGCACCTCCTGGAGGAGGAAGGCGTCGAGTTCGACGAGCGCGGCCGCCTCGATCTCGAGCGCTACCGATGGGAGCCCCCGCTCCCGCGACCAACCGGAGAGAAGGGGCATCGACCTGGATTGAGAAGACAGCGCTAGATTGACATCCGCCCGGCGCCCCGGCAACGTCTTCCGGGGTAGTCGTGGCACTACCCCTCGGGGTAGGGGGCTTCAAGCCGGCAAGGGCCGGTAGAATCGCCGGACGATGACACCACCTCGCCTTTCGAGGACCGCCGGGGCTCTCGTGGCGATTGTCGTCCTGATGGCGGGAGTCGCCCTCTTCCTTCCGCACCGACCCTCCGGCGGAGAGGCTGCCCTCAGAGAGCTGGCGAAGGAGCGGATCCTCCTCGCCCGGATCAGCATCGACGATCGCTGGTCTCCGTGTGCTCCGGCGCCCGCCGGGGCGGCTGGCTATTGCCGGACTCCGGAGGAGATCTCGCGTTCGATGGAACCGCGGCAGCTCGCATCCGTGCTGCGGGGAGGAGAGGACGCGGAGCGGCGCACGGCCCTCGCGCGTCTCCTCCTGAACCGCAAGGGCGACCGCCTGGAGCCGATCGTCTCCCGCCTTGAAGCGGCCGCGAGGAGGGCGCCTCGCAAAGCGGACCCGCTCGTGGACCTGGCGGCGGCGCAGCTCACCGCGGGCTGGGTGCAGGGCTCGGCAACCAGCTTCGTGGATGCCCTGGATTCTTCGGAGCGGGCCTTGGAGATCGAGCCAGGGAACCCCCGCGCCTGCTTCAACCGCGCCTTCGCTCTCGGGGAGTTGGGCCTGCGCGAGCTGGCCATTGAGGGTTGGAGGCGCTGCGCTCCGCTGGAGGAGGACCCGGAGTGGCGCGCGGAGGCCCTGCAGCGGGCCGAAGCTCTCCGGGTGCCGCCGGCCGCGCCTTCCCGGGAGGAGTCCGCTGACGCCCTGGATGACGCCCTCCGGAACGGCAGGCGGGAGGAGCTCGGCCGCTGGTCCCGGGACAATCCTCATCTCGCCGTCGATCTCGTGGTCAGCGAGCTCCTCCCGCGCTGGGTGGAGTCCGGCCCGATCGAAGGGGCAGCCTGGTGGCCGGGGCTCGAACAGCTCGCGGACGGAGTCCGGAAGACCACCGGAGACCGGCTCCTGGAGGACATCGTCCGCCAGATGCGTCACGGTCTCGCCGCAGGCGCCGCGGGGTGCGGCCAGGAGATGGCCGAGGGCGTCCGGAGGCTTCGGAGCGGCTTCGACGCCTACCGGAAGAGGGAGTTCCGCGAAGCGGAGATCCGGCTGCGGCCGAGCGAAGAGGGGTCCTGCAAGGTGCCGGCGCCGGGGCTGGCGCTGGGAATGATCGCCCAGGTCTACCGGGCCGTCGCGCTCAATGCCTCGGGCGAGGTCGACGCGGCGAGAAAGGAGCTGTCGCATCTCGTCCCGGATGCCGGAAAGCGGAGCTATCACTGGCCCCTGGGCTACGCCCATTGGACCCTGGGGCGCATGGCCATGGCCGACGGGCGGCCTTTCGAAGCCCTGCGCCACTACCGCCAGGCGGATCAGGCGTTCGAGCGGATCCGGGCTGGCGGGCTCGTGCTCTCGGTCCGCATGATGCTGGCGGAGGCCTACGCTCAACTGGGTCAGGGGGAGCCGGCGTGGCAGTTCGCGAGAGGGGCGCTGCTCGAAGCCTACCGGACCGGCGCCGCGGACCCGCTGTTCTTCGCGCTCAACCTCTTTGCCGGCATCGCCGACGAGCAGGGCCGGCCGAACCTGGCCCTCTATGCGCAGAGCAGCGCTCTCGATCACGCGGCGGGCGTGCCGCCCAGATTGCAGGCGAACGCCCATCTCTGGCGCGCCTACTTCCTCGGCATCGATGATCTCCAGGAGCCTGCGCAGGAGGACCTCCGCGACGCGGAGAGGCTGGCCAGGGAGGTGGAAGATCCCTCGGAGAGCGCCAGGCTCGAAGCGGAGATCCACCTGGTCCAGGGCGTGCTCGCCGCACGGACAAATCCGGAGGCCGCCGTGGCTTCGCTGGGGGACGCCGCGGACCTCTTCGGGCAGAAGGGAGAGCGCGTCGCCCGGCTTGTTGCGTTGAAGACCCGGGCCGAAGCGCTGAGGAAGATGGGGCGCGTCGAGGAAGCCGCCGCGGACCTCGAGAAGGCCATCGCCACCTACGACGAAGTCGTCCGGCAGCTCGCCGAGGATGAGGAGGGCGGCGTCTCGGAGCCGGACCGCCTCTCCTTTCTGCGGCAGAACGCAGACGTCTACCAGGAGGTGGTCGACCTGCACGTGAGGGAGCTCGCCTCGCCCTGGAAGGCGCTGCTTTACGCCGAGCATGCCAAGTCGCTCCTGGCGTCGGGCAAGCCGCGGGAGCTCGTCTTGCCAGAGAATGCCATTGACCAGTGGAGCCAAGCGCTGCCGCCGGAAACTGCGCTCCTGTCCTATGGTTTGGCGGGGGATCGTATCGTGGCCTGGGTGCTGACCCCGACCGGCCGCAGATTCTTTTCGCTGGGGAACACCGCGGAGGTCGCCGACCTGACCGACCGTCTCGGCCGGGCACCGGATGCCAGGACCTGGGAAGCGCTCTCGCGGGAGCTCTACCGGCGATTGATCTTTCCTCTCGCGGAGCCTTTGCGCCCTCTGCGCCGCCTCCTGATCGTCCCCAGCCCCGGCCTCGATCGGGTGCCCTTCGCCGGGCTCCTCGATCCATCCGGCCGATATCTGGCCGAGACCTACCTCTTGGAGATGCTGCCTTGCGCTTCGGCCCTGCAGAGGGAGGACGGTCCACCCGAAAATCCGGGAGCGCGACGCCGCGCCCTGGTGGTAGGCAATCCGCAGCCGACGCACGCAGGTCTGCTGGGGCTCGATCCGCTGCGGTTTGCGGAGCAGGAGGCCCGGGATGCGGCTGCCTCCCTGGGACCGGATACGGTGCTCCTGCTTGGTCCCGACGCGACTCCCGGACGCTTCCGCGAGCAGGCGGTGGGAGCGGATGTGATCCACGTGGCCGGCCATGCCCTGTCGCTTGGGCGGGGACCGGGCTCCGCCGCCCTGGTCCTGGCCACCGGAGACGGCAACGGGGAGGGCCTGCTCACCGCCCGGGACGTCCTCGATCTGAAATTGGCCGGAACCAGCCTGGTGGTGCTCTCGGCCTGCTCTTCGGCCGGCGGGCCGGTCGTCTCGTGGCAGTCGGGGCTCACCCTCGCCCGCAGCTTCCTGAGCGCGGGAGCGGACCGGGTCATCGCCACCCTGCACGCCGTCGACGACGAGGAGAGCGCGAGGCTTTTCCAGGTTTTCTATCGCGAGCTGGCCGCGGGACAGGATGCGGCGGCCAGCCTGCGCAGCGCTCAAAGGGAGGTCCTCCGGTCGCGGTCGGGCGCCAAGACCTGGACGCCTCCCAGTTGGCCCTACGTGATAATCCTCGGCTCGCGTCCGTCCAAGTGAAGCGAAGGAGGATCAGTAAATGAGTTTCGAGCTTCGCTTGAGTTTTTCTGGCTTGACAGCCCTGGTGCCGCGCAAGGATGTGGACGACCCGACCCCGGCCGACGAATGGCTCGTGGTAATGCCTGCTCTGGAGAGAGGTGCGACGATCCAGAAGGCGGATAGGCGGTTCTCGATCCCGCCGCATCAGGCGGTGCTGATGGCCGACTCCCGCGCGGTGCGGCCGAATTCCACCAAGGACGCGCGCCTGCAGCTTACGCAGCCGGTTGGAGGTCAGAGCGACCTGCTCTTCCAGTTGGACCGGGAAATCCTGGAGATTGATTCCGGGGCCGCCCCCGCCTTCGCGGTGCGTTCGAACGGTTTGCTGGGTGAGCTCCCCAACGTCGGCAATCCCGACGAGCTGCACGACATCAAGTGGGTGCCTGCGATCGACAGGTGCGCGGTCGGGGGTGTCCCCTTGCATCGCGACCTCCTCGACCAGGACACCCTGCGCCCCTCCAACAGTCTCGCAGGCGTGGTGCGGCTGGACCGGGGCACGCTGGAGACCACCGATGTGCACCGCGACGTCAACAATCATCCCGTTCCATACGAGTTCCGGAGGAGCTCGAATGCGGGCGACATCCTTTTCCAGCAGGCCCTGGCCCGGAGCTTCCGCCTGCGGGTCCCCGTGGAGCAGGAGCAGACGATGCTCACCCTCACCGACAGCAACGGAGACCGGAAGCAGCTCGTCGTGGGCACCTATGATGGTTGCCCCACCAACGAGAGCGGTGAGAGGGTGATCGAGGTGAGGGTGTTCAACCGGGAGCTAGAGCAGATCCTGGGCTTCGGCGTTCCTCCCGGCTCCCCGACCCAGGGCGACACCGACTTCGTCATTTTCTACAGGCTCTCCCCCGTCTGGAACGCGATGGGTCCCGACGATGTGGCCCTGCCGTACCGCGGAGGCACCGGCGGCGGCGGCAGCGCGAGACCGTGCGAACCTCCCGTCTATCCCGGGTTTGGAGGCTGACCATGTCGCTGCAACGCACCCAGGCCGAGATCCGGCCCCTGAAATTCGACCCTACCCCTCAGAATGCCCGGGACAGCTTCGCCTGGGCCATCGATCACGAGGACCAGGAGCAGCCCGACTGGTGCTGGGGAGCCTGCCTGAGCAACGCGCTCAGTTGCTTCGGGTCCTACGTGGACCAGAAGGAGATCGTGGCGAAGTTTCAATTGGACCACGATATCTCTCCGGATGCGACCGACCGCCGCATCCCGAGCCCGGAGGATATGGTGGCTCTCTGGCGCTCCTACGGCTTCGGCGCAGAGCTGGCCCCGCCGCTGTCGTACGAGGCCCTCGCCAGGGAGATCATCACCCGGGGGCCGGTCCAGATCGAGCTCTGGTGGGACGACAACCCGGGGGTTCGGCATCTGGCCCTGATCTTCGGTCTGCGCCAGGGCACGAACGGGCCCGAGGTCGCCGTCAGCGATCCCCTCTCCCTTGCGCCCGAGTGGTATCCCTATGAAGTGATGCGAGGGCCCAACCCTCTGCAGGAGTCGGACTTCGGCAAATGGCAGCGGTCCTACGTCGGCCTGGAGTATCAGAGGGGCTACCTGCGGCGCTTCTTCGGATGCCCATCAAAGTTCCTGGCCGAGCTCGGTCCGGAGGAAGTCGAGGGCACGGACGGCCCGGCGCTACCGCCGGTGCAGGCGGTGATCTCGCAGCTCGCGCTCGACCCGCCGCCCTCCCCGCACCCATCCCTGACCTACGAGCTTGCCCTTGCCACCTACGGCTACCGGCGGTACCGCTACCGCTCCGCGCCCGACGAAAAGAAGGAAGCCCGGCTGGCCGACCTGCGGCGGCGGCTCTTCCTCTTCGAATCGATCCAGCTCTGGCGGCCCCCGTCCGAGATCGACTACGGGAGCCCCCTGAGTGGGCAGGTCCAGTTCCACCGCTGGCATCATCAGATCCACGGCGCCGGGGGGCGGCCCCGCTATTTCGCCCAGTCCTGCTTTCTTCCGAAGCTCGGCCGGAACTTCGAGAGAGGCTGGCGCACCACGTGGATCGGCGAGCGCTGGATGGCCGAAAGGGTTAACAATGCCATCCGGAAGATGGATTCCGACTTCGGCGACCGCCATGAAACGGCCCGCCTGGTGCTGTTCCGCCGCGAAGGGCTGGTGACCTTGGAGCTTCCGGCGAGCGGGATTCACGTGATCGTGAGCGCGCCGAAGGAGCAAGAAAAGGTTTTCCCGCTCCTTGAGGTGCTCACCGACGAGCAGCTCCGGGGTGCGTTGGGAGAGCAATCTCAACCGGCGGAGCCCGAAACGGCCGTCGCCTAGCTTTCCAAGGACGACAGGGACAATCGGCTGTCATGTCCCTGTCGTCCTTGGGGCGTCTTCTTCAGGCTACTTCTGCGCCTGCCGCCCTTGCAAATGGAACCGGCGGTACCAGGTCTTCCCAGTGACCGGCTCGACCGCCACGATGCCCCAGACGAAAGTAGCCTTTTCGGGCACCTCGACGTCGATGTTGCGGACCGTGCCGTCCACTTGGGTTCCCTGCTTGTCGAAGCGGAGGATGTTCGGGGAGCCGACCTGGCGCGTGGGCTCGATCACGACGTTGTAGAGATCGATCTTGCGGCCGGCGAGCTCCTGCGGCCAACCCACTTCGTAGCGGAGCATGGTCTTGCCCGCGTTCGAGCGGCCGACCACGTTGCCGGGCAGGTTGTGAAAGTCGAGCCGCACCGAGCTGCGGGCGCGCTGCGCTTCGGCGTCGCCTTCGACCAGGTCGACGATGAGCATCTGCCGGGCGTTTTCGGACAGGCCGCGCCAGGTCTCGCGCGCTTTGATCGTGCCGGCCGACCAGGTGTGCACACCCGGACGCTTGACCAGGACTTCGACCTTGGACCGGGAGGGCCGTTCATCGCCGAGGTAGAAGCCCGCTTCGTAATAGGCCCCGGTGGAGCTCGCGACGCGCTCGTTCGTCACCGCCGGATCGACGTCGCCCACGTAGAGGCCGCCGCTCATCCGCGCCATATGCTGCATGGAGTTGCCGAGCCCGCCTTCGGCCCCATGCAGCTTGTCGTCCAGGTTGACGAAGAGGCTCATGGTCCCGGTCTCGGCGATCTCCTGCAGCGGCTTCTCGTAGAGGGTGTGCAGGCCGCGGTACTGGTAGTTCTTGGTGAGGTTTCCCCATGCACTGCCGGAGAATTGAAGGCCGATGTTGCTGCCTTCCCAGTAGAGGGTTCTATCGATCCCCTGCGAGAGGAAGACCATCAGCTTGGGCTCGTTGATACGTTGGAATTGCTCCGCAAGGACCTGCATCGAATCGGCCAGACTCCGGGCGGTGCCCTCGAGCTGGGCCTGGGAGTTGGTCCGCACCCCGAAGTTGATCGCGGAGTTCTGATCCGGGGGAATGTTGTTCCGTCGAACGCCGCGACTGACCAGGGGCAGGTTGCCCCAATCAGCGTTGGCGTCGAGGAAACCAGCCTCGGGCTTGAGCTTCTTGAGGCCGGCGAGGAGTTGGGTTTTGCCATTTTCATTCGCCGGCAACGGCCCCAGGCGCTGCTTGAGGCCGGACTTGAAGTCGTGGGTCACCAGGTAGAGGAGGTCCTCCGAAGGGGATTCCTTGACCATCTTCTCGGCGAACTTGCGGCCACTCTCGAAGCCGCGCATGTTGGAGAAGGCCATGTCGAAGAAGAGGACCACGTGTCTCCGCGCCGGCTTTTGCGCCTTGACCGGAGCAGGGGCCTCGGACGGCGTCTCCGGGGTGCCCGCATTGGAGATCGTGGTGGCCCCGCCGGTTTTCGCGAAAGCGTCGAACGTGTCGATGGGGACGGACTTGCCGTCGATCCGCACTTCGATCTCGTCCTGCTTCAGATCGAGGACCGGCTTGCCCTGCTCGTCCACGGCATAGAACGGGACGATCTTGATCTCGACGTTGACAGTATCGCCCTGGCTCATCTGGGGCTCGGGCGAAGGCGCCTGGGCCGCGGCAGAGAGAGCAAGCGCAGTACCTGCCAGGACCAGGGCCGATACCAGGACCGGAAGACGGGTGAGGCGAAATGAGCTCATGGCACTCTCCTCCAACTCGAATTGATACTCCATGAGCATAGCAAGGGCTGTTCCCGGGCGGGGGGAGAGGAGGAAATCCCCTTGGCACGACCTCACAGGAGAGCGGGCTTGTCACCGGAAAGGGACGGAAAGCCCCCTCTCCCCCGCGCAGGTTGGGGAGAGGGGGGATGGGATCAATTGCCGGCTAGCGGCAGGTACCGACGCCTTTCTTAATCTGGCACCGGTTGGAGCAGCACTGGCTGTTCGCGGAGCAACTGGAGCCCTGCGGAGCGCAGAGGGCCTGGACCGTAAGCGAGAATGGGCTGTTGTGCGTCACCGCGCCGCTCGTGCCGCGGACCTGGAAGTTGAAGGTGCCGCCGGCTTGGCCGCCCGAGACGTTCAGGGTCAGCGTGCTGGGCGTGGTGCCGTTGGCGGGCGGGGTCGCCGGGTTGGGCGCGAACCCGCAGGTCACGCCAGCCGGCTGCCCGACGCAGGAGAGACTGACCGCGCTGTTGAAGCCGGCCTGCGATCCGATGGTGCAGGAGCTCGCGCCGCTGCCGCCTTGCGGGATCGTCAAGCTGGACGGGGTGCAGGAGAGGGTGAAATCGGGCACCGGGGCGCCGCCTGGCGTCACGCTGGCGCAATTGCTCGCCAGGCCGTAGCAGGCGGAGGAGGTGCCCGCGGCCACCACGTTGTAGCTGTAGCCTCGGCCGTTCGCCACCTGCGTGTCGGTGTAGGAGGTGCCGGTGGTCTCGGCGATCAGGGCCTTGCCGAAGTCGCAGCCGGCGTGCCCTTCGGTCCGCAGCACCCAGTAGCGCGTCGCGCCCGGGACCGAAGTCCAGGACAGCGAAGCCTGGTTGCTGGCGGGGGTGGCGGTGAGGGTCGTTGCCGCGGTGGGTCCGCCGGCGCAACCGCTGTTCTGCGCAGTCGGAGTCGCGCAGGCGATCCCGTGACGGTCGAAGGCGTTGAAGATCGCCGTCATGTGCGGGGTGCCGTCGTTCAGGTTGCCGTTGTCGTCGTCGGCCGTGATCCACTGGATGTAGGCGTTGGTGGCGCCGCAGCCGCTCGAGGTGCCGCCGCAGGTGCACGAGTGCCAGAGGCCGATGTTGCCGCTGCCCTGGTAGAAGATCTTGTTGCCGACCATGAAGGCGGTGTTGCTGTCGTAGTTGAACGGCGCGCCGCGCAGGTCGCGGGCCACGAGGTCCCAGGCCGCCTGCCGCGAGGGCGCCGCCGCGCAGTGGACCTGCCGTCCGCAGGGGCCCGTGCTCGCCAGGCAGGAGGTGCAGACGAAGCCGAGCGCCGTGTCCGGCGTGTGGTCGGCGTGCTTGTCCCAATCGGCGTCGCGCACGCCCGAGCAGTCGAGGTCGCAGTGGGCCGCGCCCTGCTGCGCCTCGTTCTGGTTGAAGCCGGTGCCGTCCGCGGTGTTGCCGCATCCCTTGTTGCTGGTCCAGTAGAAGCCATGGCCCAGGCAGGAGGACTGGAGGCGGTAGATGGCCACGATGTCGGCGTAGCCCTCGGAGGAGTTCGAGAGTGCGCCCGCGGTGTCGTTGTCGTCCAGCGCATGGCCCCACTCGTGATCGAATACGCCCGCGATCTCGCCGGTGTTGCGGCAGCCGCCGCCCGAGCGGTAGAAGTTGACCGTCCCGCCGGCGCTGCTGTAGAAAGCATTGCAGGTGTTGTTAAGGTTTACATTGGTCGTGATGCGGTTCTGCAGCCAGAGGTTGGAGGGCAGCCAGCCGCGTGCCTGCTCGTTGAGCTTGCTGAGCTCGTAGAAAGCCGTGCGGGAGGATGAGGTGTTGCCCAGCGAGCCGACCGAGGCGCAGTCGTGATCGCCGTTGACTCCGGCGAGATTGAGGGCGCCCGAGGCGCTGTTGCTGACCGCGCCGCAGGTGTCCACGATATCCACGTATTTACCGGTAAGGGTCGTGGTGACCGTGCCGCCCGTATAGTCGAAAATGCCGGCGCTGTTGGTCAAGTTGTTCGGCGAGGCGAGGCCGGTGTCCGCGAAGGGCATGGGCCAGCCGCTCTGCAGGGTGCCGCAGGTCTGGGGGGTGGGGCAGATCTCGGTGTTTGCCTGGGGGTAGACGCCGCCGGTGACCTGCTGGCTCACATAGTGATTGGCGTCCTGGAACGCCAGGACTTCGCCGCTGTGGGCGTCGACCATGACCTCCCAGGCCTCGTCTGCGGGCGTCCGCTGGAAGACATAGGTCCAGGCCAGGCGATGGCCGTAGCCGGAGCCGACCGGGCCGCCGAACCCTTCGCCGCGCTGATGCTGCTGGGGAGCGGTCGGGAGGATCTCCAGTTTGGGCTGGCGCACGATCTCATCCATGACCGAGCGTCCGCCGGCGTAGGTGAAGCCCGCGACGAGGGCGTCGGCGGCCGTGAGGCTCGGGGTCGGGTTGAGGCCGCGCACGTTGCCCCAGACCTCGGTGCCGAGCACGACCAGGTTGCCGTGGCTGATGGAGCCGGCCAGGCGGGCGTCGCGCACGGGGATACCGTGGTAGGTCTGCGGGATGCTGATCTGCCACAGGGTGCCGGTGATCTGGTCGGCGCGGGCTGCGCCGAGCTGGGTGTTGTCGATCGCGAGCAGGGCCTGGTGGTCATTGACGAAGCCGAGCACGGCATCCTTCACCACCTGGGCATCCACGACCTGGACGGAACGGCCGAGCTCGGCGCTCAGCTGTCCGAGGCCGACAGCGTTGCCCACGCCGTCGCCGGGGAGGAGAGGGAAGACTCCGATCAGGTTGGTGGCGGCGCCGGAGCGCGGATCGATGAACGCCTTGACCCCGGACTGGCCGGAGCTTTCCCGCACCTCCAGGAAGCTCTCCCAGGCTGACCGGTTCGGGAGCACGGAGATGACCTCCTCGAGGCTCTGGTTGGAGCTGCTGATGTACAGCTCCGGCTTGAAGAACTCTCTCTGGCCCAGGTAGGAAGGCGAGTCCTTGGGCTCGATCGCGAAGGCACCGACAGTCAAGACCAGGATGCCCAGCAGGCCGGCGCAGACCGCCGTCCCGAGAGGGCGATAGGAAGAACGACACTCCATGTTGCTACCTCCTCAGTTAACCCCGGACCGAGCCGGGGAGTGTGTGGTTCGCCGCGGAAGGAGGACAAAGCGATGTATTCAGGGGAAAGTTCCTCAATAGTGTTGGTGCCTGCCGAGGGCGGAGCGTGACAGGAGTTGATCGCGATCCCTGACTCGTGTATCATTCACCTATGAACGACTCACCCGCTCCAATGGCCTTCCTCATGATGGGGGCGGTGCACCAGATGGAAGCCCACCTGGAGAGCGCGCTCGGCGGGATCGGGTTGTCGCTGGCCAAGTTCCGGGTGCTGTCCCAACTGGTGGAGGCGAAGGAGCCGGTGCCGCTGAGCTCGCTGGCGGAGCGCTGCAGTTGCGTGCGGTCCAACATGACCCAGCTCGTGGACCGGCTGGAAGCGGAGAAGCTCGTGGAGCGGGTGAGCGATTCCAACGACCGCCGGAGCGTATTGGCGGCTCTCACGCCCGAGGGCCGGGCTCGCCACGACGAGGGGGCGCGGGTCCTGGCCGAGGCGGAGCGCGAGGTGTTCGAGGGGATTCCCCAGGTGGACCGCGAGTCGCTGGCGCGCCTCGTTCAGCTCCTCAAGCCCTAGAGAGACGAAGGAGGATGTGATGAGCAACCCTGATTTGCTGAGCCCGGTGCAGATGGGTCCCTACACGCTGCGCAACCGGATGGTGATGGCGCCGATGACCCGCAATAGGGCGGGGGAGGGGGACGCGCCCACGCCGCTGAACGCCACCTACTACGAGCAGCGGTCGTCGGCGGGTCTGATCGTGACCGAGGGCTCGCAGGTGGCGCCGGAGGGGTTGGGCTACCCGAGCACGCCGGGCATCTACAGCGACTTGCAGGTGGAGGGCTGGCGGCGGGTGACGGAGTCCGTGCACGCCCGGGGCGGCCGGATCTTCCTGCAGCTCTGGCACGTCGGCCGGGTCTCGGACCCGACGCTTCAGCCGGGAGGCGCGCTGCCCATTGCGCCGTCGGCGATCCCGCTCCAGGGGAACTACCGCAGCCGCACCGGTACCTGGCCCTACGCGACTCCGCGGGCGCTCGATCTGGGTGAGATCCCGGGCGTGGTGAAGCAGTTCGAGGACGGGGCGCGGCGCGCGCTGGAGGCGGGCTTCGACGGTGTGGAGATCCACGGCGCCAATGGCTACCTGATCGATCAGTTCCTGCGCGACGGCACCAACCGGCGGACGGACGCGTACGGCGGTCCGGTGGAGAGCCGCGCGCGCTTCCTCCTGGAGGTGACCGGGGCGGTGGCCGGGGTCTGGGGAGCGGACCGGGTGGGCGTGCGCCTCTCGCCGACGAGCGGGTACAACGACATGAGCGATTCCGATCCGCTGGCGACCTTCGGGTACGCGGCGGGGGAGCTAAGCCGCTTCGGCCTGGCCTATCTCCACGCGGTCTTGCCCGGGGCGTGGGACCGCTCCACGCCGGAGCATGGGGTCGCACGCGTACTGCGGGAGCGCTTCGGCGGCCCGTTCATGTTGAATGGCGGGTTTGACCGGGAGACCGGCAACTCGGTCATCTCCGAGGGCCTGGCAGACCTGGTTTCCTTTGGCTCGCTCTTCCTGGCGAACCCCGACCTGCCGGAGCGTTTCGCCGAGGGCGCGCCCCTCAATCCTCCCGACCGGTCCACGTTCTACGGCGGGGCGGAGAAGGGGTATATCGATTACCCGACGCGGAATCAGGTCGCGGCCTGATCCCTGAGCTCGAGGCCGGCCGCCTGCATCGTTACCAGCGTGCCGGCCTCTCCCCTGGCGATCTTTTCCACGTCGGCTAGGGCACCGATCGCGGTGGTCCTGCCGGTGCGGGTCACGAACTCGATGGCGGCTTCGACCTTGGGGCCCATGGAGCCAGTGGCAAAGTCGAATTTCCCGAGCTCGTCGGGATGGACGCGCCGGATGGCCCGCTGGGTGGGCTTCCCCCAGTCGAGGTAGATGGCATCGGCGTCGGTCGCCATGATGAACAGGTCGGCCTCCAGCTCGCGGGCGAGAAGCGCGCTGGCGCGGTCCTTGTCCACGACGGCTTCAGCGCCATGGAGCTTGCGGTTGGGGCCGTAGAAGGTGGGGATGCCGCCGCCGCCGGCACAGATCACGATGCAGCCCTTCTCCAGGAGCCACTTGACCGGCCGGATCTGGAAGATCCGCTTGGGCATGGGGGAGGCGACCACGCGCCGGAACTTGTCGCCATCCTTCGCCATGATCCAGCCTTTCTCTTCTTCGAGCCGCCGTGCCTCTTCCTCGGAGTAGAGGGGGCCGATCGGCTTGGAGGGGTTCTGGAAGGCCGGATCGTCCGGGTCGACCTCGACCATGGAGAGGATGGTGGCAAAGGGCTGCTCGAACGGGAGGATGTTGCCGAGCTCCTGTTCGATCATGTAGCCGATCATGCCCTCGGTCTGGGCGCCAAGCACGTCGAGGGGGTAGGCCTCGACCTGGTGGTACGCGGCCCCCTGCAGGGCGAGGAGCCCGACCTGGGGACCGTTTCCGTGCGAGATGACGAGCTGATGATCGCGGGCGAGCGGGGCGAGCGCCTCGGCCGCGATCCGGACGTTCCTCCGCTGGTTCTCGGCGGTCATGGCCTCGCCGCGCCGCAGCAAGGCATTGCCACCCAGGGCTACCAGAATTCGCATCCAGGCAGTCTATCCCGGGTCAGGGAGTGAGACGGCTTTCGGGGACCACCTGCCGGCGCAGACCAGGGGCAGACCAGAGCAATTGCACCATCGCCGTTCCCTTGTTATCGAAGTACTCCAGCCGCAGGTCGTACTTCCTGCCCGCTTCGAGCTGGATCGTCCCCCGGCTCTGAAGAGGCCTGCCTTCGATCCAGAGGCGGGCACCATTGTCGGCCCGGACCAGGAAGGTGTGCGGGCCGGTCACCTGGGCTTCCACCTTGCCCGTCCAGCGGACACTGAAGGTGTCCTTGCCGATGCCCGGGGCCGGTGAGCCCTGTCCCCATTGGAAGTCCACATTCGGGTCGATGCGGGTCAGCTCCGGTTGGGAGAGGTTCCGGTCGTCGAAGTAGGTGGCCATCAGGCCATGCTGGGTTGTAGCCTGGAACACGGCCGTGTAGGTGGTGTCGGCCGCCGGAATGGTGATCTCGTGAACCGGGGCGCCGCCGTCCGACCATGTGACAGGCTCGGGGGCTCCGATCGTGCGGAGCAGGCCGACCACGGCCTCCTCGGTGAAGGGAGCGGTTCTCGGCGTCCCGTCGAGCAGGATCTGGAGCCCGGGCGGGTCGGTGAGGAAGGTCAGATGGACCTTCTGAGGAAGGACGTCCACGAACGCCGTGCCGGTGAGGCCGGCCGAGTCCCTTGCCGTCAGGTGGATGCGGAACCAGACGTCCGGCGAGGTCTCTCCGATCGTGGGGACGGTGAAGGTGCCTCCCGCGATCCCCGGGGTGTCGGGGACGAAGGGATGGAAGTGTTCCGCGTGATGGAAGTCGATCCTCCAGGTGAAGGCGGAGGCGGGCAGCGGACCATCCTCGGGATCGGAGGCTGCCCCGGCATAGGCGATCGTCTGGCCTCCCTGATAAGAGGAGGGAGCGGTGATCCGGGGCACTGGCGGCTGGTCCGTCACCACGGTCAGGGTTGCCGCATCGCTCGTGGCACTGCCCTGGTCATTGGAGACGACCACGTCGAAGGTTGCGTTCTCTTCAGCCTTGGGCAGAGTGTAGCTCGCACCGGTGGCGCCGGGGATGTCGGCGCCGTTCTTCCGCCACTGGTAGCGCAGCGGCGGGGCTCCGCTCGCTCCGACGGTGAAGGTCGCAGCGGCACCCAGGGTGACCTTCAGGTCCTCGGGCTGGGCGGTGATGCGGGGCGCGGGGTTGCCGGTGAAGTCAATCCGGTAGACCGTCCCATCCTCGTAGGCCAGGTAGTAGAGGCTGCCGTCATCTCCGACCTGGAGGCCGATGGGGCCGCCGATGTCCGTGGCGAAGGCCTGGGCGGTCTTCGTCGCCGGATCGAGGCGGCGGATCCAGCCGCTGCAGAAGTCGGCGAAGAAGTAGCTCCCCAGGTGCTCGGAGGGGAACTGCGGCTCCGAGGGGTCGTAGAAGGCGCCGCCGGAGATGGCGCAGCCGGTCACCGGGGTCGGGCCGTGGCGGTAGGTATAGAGCGGCCCCCGATAGGCCGGGTCGTTCGTGGGACCTTCCGTGACCGGCCAGCCATAGTTGGCTCCGGCCTCCCCTTCGTTGATCTCCTCCCAATCCTTCCTGCCCACGTCGTTGATGAACATGCGCCCGGTTCCGGGCTGGAACGCGAAGGAGAACGGATTGCGCAGGCCGTAGGCCCAGATGGCGCGGCCGGAGAAGGGATTGTCGGAGGGAATGGAGCCATCTTTCGCGATGCGGAGGATCTTGCCCAGCGGGTTGTCGAGGTTCTGGGCGTTCTCGGGCACTCCGTTTTCGCCCACCGAGATATAGAGGTGGCCGTCCGGGCCGAAGTGCATGGCGCCGCCGTTGTGGATCGGCTTGGCGAGTTGCGGGAGGTCGAGGATGGCGGTCTCGCTCCCGTTGACCGCCCGGTCTGCCAAGGCAGTGAACCGGCTCACCCGGTTGTGGACGATCGGCTTGGTAGCCGTGTAATAGAGGTACACATGAGGCGTGCGCGGGAAGTCGGGATCGACGGTCACGCCCAGCAGGCCGCGCTCCCCCTCGGTGAAGACAGGCACGGTCACGAAGGGCTGGGAGAGGAGCTTGCCGTCCTTGATCACCCGCAGCGCGCCGGTCTGCTCGCAGACGAAGATCCGGCCATCCGGCGCCAGCGCCATGGCCGTGGGCCGGACGATCCCCTTGGCCAGCAGGGTTTCCGTGAAATCAGCGGGAAGGGTGGCGGCGCGCAGGGGCAGGCACGCCAGGAAGGCGAGGAGGGAAGCTCGAAACGGCATGATGGGGAGAGAGTAGCAGAGCGTGCCCTCGTGGGGCCGCGCCCGCCTGGGGTTGAAACCCCAGGCTAGAAGGGTATCGCCCCTCCCGGGGCGAGTTGTTGGCAAGATTCGCATGAGGCGTAGCCTGCTGCGCCTCCAGCCTCCGGAGGAGGCTGTACTTTTCTAGCCTGGGGTTTCAACCCCAGGCCTACTGCCCCTTGAGCTGGAACCGCCGGAACCACGCCTTACCACTGGTAGGCTCGATAGCCACGATGCCCCAGATATAAGCCGACTTCCCGGGCAGCTCCATCTCGACACCCTGGGTCCCCACGTGCGTCCCTTCCTTACGGTCGAAGCGGAGGACGGTCGCCGATCCCTTCTTGGGCTCGAGGAGGACGTTGTACAGGTCGACCTTGCGGCCTGCCAGCTCCTGCGGCCAGCCGGCCTGGAACTGGAGACGGGTGGTGCCCGCGGCCGTGCGGCCGCCCTGCACGTTGCCGGGCAGGTTCTCCAGGGTCAGCTTCACGGGCTTGCGCGCCCGCTGCTCGCCTTCGACCAGGTCCACGATGAGCAGGCGCTGGGCATCGTCGGTGAGCCCGCGCCAGGTCTCGCGCGTCTTGATTGTGCCCGCCGACCAGGTGCTCACGCCCGGACGGTTGACCACGACCTCCACCTTGCCGCGGGAGAGCTTCGGGTCGGCCGAGGTCAGGTAGAAGCCGGCTTCATAGTAAGCCGCGGTCGAGCGCGCGGCGCGGTCGCTCACCAGCGACGCATCGACACCCCCCAGGTACAGGCCGCCGCTCGCCCGCGCCATGTGCTCCAGCGAGCTGTCGTTCACCCGCTGCCGTCTCGCTTGGTCGTCCAGGTTGACGAAGAGGCTCATCGTGCCGGTGTCGGCGAGCTGCCGCAGGGGCTTCTCATAGAGCTTGTGCAGGCCCGTGAACTGGGTGCCCTTGACCACGAGGTCCTGGTTCTCGGCTATGGCGTTCAGCTTGAGGTCGCTGCCGACCCAGTAGAGGGTGGGATCGATACCCTGCGAGAGGAAGACCAGCAGCTTCGGCTCGTGGATGCGCTGGAACTGGTCGGCCAGCGCCTGGATGGACTGGGCGAGGGTGAACGCCACGCTCTCCATCTGCGACTGCTGCATGGTGCGGAGGGGCTCGTCCACGACCATGTTCTGCCCGGAGGGAGCGCCGCGCTTGGTGCTGCTGCCGCGCGTCGTCATGCTCATGCTGAACTCGGTCTCGGGAGTGATCTGGCCGATCTCGGGCTTCAGGTTCGCGATCTCGGCGAGCAGCTTGGACTTGCCGGCCGGCGTGGCGGCCAGCGGGCCGAGCCGCTGCTTGAGGCCGGTCTGGAACTCGTGCGTCACCAGGTACAGGAGGTCCGCTTCCGGCAGGTCTCCCACCAGCTTCACGGCGAACTCCCGGCCGGTCTCGAAGCCGCGCGGTGAGGAGAACGCCGTGTCGAAGAACAGGACCACGTGGCGGCGTGCCGGCTTGCCCTTGGCCGGCGCTTTAGCGTCGGCCGCGGTCTCTTCCTTTTTCTCCCCTTTGTCGAAGGCGTCGAAGGTGTCCACGGCGAGCGGCTTGCCGTCGAGCCGGAGCTCCACCTCATCCTGCTTCAGGTCGAAGACCGGCTTCCCCTCCGCATCCACAGCGTAGAAGGGGACCATCTTGATCTCGACTTCGACCGTTTCTCCTCCGCCGTCGGCGGGGACCTGTGCCTGGGTCGAACCGGCCAGGAGCAGGGCTAGGAGAGCGTAAGGGCGATACGGGCTCTTCATTCGGGACAGACCTCCGACAATGACGGTGCGCGGCAACCGGGAAACGTGACAGCTCAGCCGCCGCCCAGCCTACCAGGGTTTCGCAGACGGCCGGGATCACCTTGTTGTCAAAAACGAGTGGTTGGACCCCTCCAACGAGTGGGTAGACCCCTCAACCCACTCGTTTGGGCGGCCTACCCACTCGTTTGGCTCAGCTATCCAGTGGGTAGACGCCGCAAACGGCTCGTTTGAACCGCCTACCCAGCCGTTGGAGCCAGCTACCCGCTCGTTTGAGCGAGCTGCCCAGTGGATGGCCCCTTCTACCCGCTCGTTGGCCGCGCAAACCACTCGTTTGGGCCCGCTACCAGCTAGAATCAGTGCATGACCCAGCCCCTCCTCCCCTCCACCCAGGTCCTCCCCTCCACCTGCCCGCTGGATTGCCCGGACGCCTGCAGCCTCGAAGTGCGCGTCCAGGACGGCAAGGTCGTGAAGATCGACGGCACCCACGCCAACCCGGTAACCCAGGGGTACATCTGCTCCAAGGTGCGCCGCCTCCCCGAGCTGCTCTACGGAGAGGACCGGGTGCTCCATCCGGCCGTGCGCATCGGCCCGAAGGGAGAAAACAGCTTCGAGCAGGTCTCGTGGGACGTGGCCCTGGACCTCGCGGCCACGCGGATGCGGGAGGCGCGCGAGCGGTGGGGAGGCGAGTCGATCCTGCCGTTCTCCTACGGTGGCTCGAACGGGCTGCTCACCCAGGACACCACCGACGCCCGCCTGTTCTACCGGCTGGGCGCGTCGCGCCTGGCGCGCACCGTCTGCGCGGCGGCGACCGGACGGGCTGCGACCGGCCTCTACGGCAAGATGGCGGGGATCGCGCTGACCGATTACGTTCATTCGAAGCTGATCGTGGTCTGGGGGGTGAACCCCTCCGCGTCCGGCATCCACCTGGTCCCGATCCTCCAGGAGGCGCAGCGCCGCGGAGCCAAGATGATCGTGGTCGATCCGAGGCGCACGCCGCTGGCCAAGAAGGCGGATCTTCATCTCGCGCCGCGGCCCGGGACGGACCTGCCGCTGGCTCTCGCGGTGCACCGCTTCCTCTTCGAGGAGGGGCTGGCGGATTGGGGCTTCCTCGGTGAGCACGCGCACGGCGCCGAGGAGCTGCGGCGGCGGGCGCTGCCCTGGACGTTCGAGCGCGCCGCGGAAGTCACCGGCGTCCCGGCCGAGGGGATCGCGCTCCTCGCCCGGATGTACGCGGAGACCTCGCCCGCCGCGATCCGGGCGGGCTGGGGGATGGAGCGCAACCGCAACGGTGGCTCGGCGGTCGCGGCGGTGCTCGCGCTGCCGGCGGTGGCGGGCAAGTTCGGAGTGCGCGGCGGCGGCTACACTCTGAGCAATTCGGGCGCCTTCACCTTCGACCGTCTAGCCGCGGTAGGGGAGCCCGAGCCCGCCACGCGCACGATCAACATGAACCTCCTGGGACGGACGCTGGTCGAGGAACAGAACCCGCCGGTCAAGGTCCTCTTCGTCTACAACTGTAACGCGCTCGCGACCATGCCGAACCAGGAGCTGGTCCGCCGCGGCCTGGAGCGCGAAGACCTGTTCACCGTGGTCTTCGAGCAGTTCTGGACCGACACGGCGCGCTATGCGGATTTGATTCTGCCGGCCACGACCTTCCTGGAGCACCGGGAGCTCTCCCGCGGCTACGGCTCGATGCTGATGAACCGCACGGAAGCGGTGGCCGCCCCGGCTGGAGAGACGCGGCCGAACTATGAAGTCTTCGGCGACCTCTGCCGCCGGCTCGGGCTGAGCCGTCCGGGGGAGCCGGAGACCGCGGCCGAATTCGAAGCGGCGCTCCTGAGCAAGAGCGAGCGCATGCGCAGCGAGCTCGACCGGGACGGCACCACCCTCCCGGACACCGGCTGGGCGCCCATCCAGTTCGTGGACTCCTTCCCCCTGACCCCGGATCGCAAGGCGCACCTCGTCCCCGAGGCCCTCGACCGGGAAGCGCCGTTCGGGATGTACGCCTACCAGGAAGACCCGGACAGCCGATCGCTGGCCCTGATCTCGCCGGCCAGAGCCCGGACGATCAGCTCCTACCTGGGCAACCTTTACCGCGACCTCTGCCCCCTGGAGATCCACCCGGAAGACGCCGCTCTGCGCGGGATCGCCGAAGGCGACGAGGTCCGGATCTGGAACACCTACGGGGAGGTGCGGGTGAAGGCGCGGCTCACCCGCGACGTGAAGCCCGGCGTGGTCGTCCTCCCCAAGGGCCTCTGGAGCCACCAGACCCTCTCCGGCACCACGGCCAACGCCGTCGCGCCTGACACCTTCACCGATCTGGGCCAGGGAGCCTGCTTCAACGACGCGCGGGTGGAGGTGGCCCGGGTGTGAGAGTTATACGCCGAGTTCTAGAAACGGGCGTATAACTCCGCTCAGGGCAGGAGGTCTGCCACTGCGATGTCGGCTTCGGAACTGGCGAGCGGAGCGATGGTGTCGCCGGCCTTCAGGATGAGCCGGGTCTGGTAGCCGCCCTCTCCGGGGTTCCTGTAGACCTCCAACTGCTTCCCGGCGACATCTACGATCCAGTATTCGGGAATGGCCGAGCGGGCATAGCGGCTTCGCTTGCGCTCCCGGTCATGGAAGGAGGAGCTGTGGGAGATCTCCACGATCAGGACAGCTGTCTGCGGATGGTCCTCCATATAATCACGGGGACCACCGGCGACCACGGCGAGATCGGGCTCCGGCTCGGAATGATCATCCAGGGCGAGAGGGAGCTGGACTCGGATGTGATGCCCTTTCGGGAAGGCTGCACGCAAAGCCTCCAGAACGAGGGAGATTCCAGTGGCGTGAGGGCTTTTCTGTGGCGACATCTCGTAGATGACCCCGTCGATGAGCTCGACCCGTTTGCCGGGCGGGAAAAACCCCTTCTCGGCAAGCTGGTAGTACTCCTCCCGGGTCCAGCGATAGACATCCACGGCCCGGGCGGCCATCTCCGGTTCCTCCAGCGGCAGCGCCATTGCGACGCTCACTTTAAACTACCTCCGTGTACCCCGGCTGGGGAAGACGTCCAGATCCCCATGACAAGAACTAGAATACCACGAGGACGGAACTCCAGACATGCCGCGCACCCTTTTCGACGACCAGGAACCCGACTCCTCGACCCCCCGCCGCGAGGAAGCTGACGCAGCCGGCGCGCCCTCCCCCCTGGCCGAGCGCATGCGCCCCCAGACCCTCGCCGAGCTGATCGGCCATGAGGAGGTCGTGGGGGAGGGGGGCTTCCTGCGGCGGGCCATCCAGGCGGATCGGGTTCCCTCGCTGATCTTCTGGGGACCTCCAGGGTCGGGAAAGACCACGTTGGCGCGGCTCATCGCTACCGAAACATCCGCCCACTTCGTCCCCTTCTCGGCCGTGACCTCGGGCATCAAGGAGGTCAAGGAGGTCATGGCCGAAGCGGTGCGGCTGCGCAAGGCGCAGGGGCGCCGGACCCTCCTCTTCGTGGATGAGATCCACCGCTTCAACCGGGCGCAGCAGGACGCCTTCCTGCCCTATGTGGAGCGGGGCGACGTGGTGCTAGTGGGCGCCACCACGGAGAACCCGTCGTTCGAGCTGAACGCGGCGCTCCTTTCCCGCTGCCGGGTGGTCGTCCTCGAAGCGCTGTCGGCCGACGAGCTGATCGAGCTGATGCGGCGGGCGCTCAAGGACTCCGAGCGCGGTCTTGGAGAATCAGGCGTGGAGGCGGACGACGAGGCGCTCGCATCCCTGGCGAGTCTCGGCTCGGGCGACGCCCGGCGGGCGCTCAACCTCCTGGAGCTGGCGGTGGCGGATGCAACATCGTCGGGCGAGAAGCTCCTCGACGCCTTGTCGATCCAGCGCCTGGCCCAGCGCAAGGTGCTGCTCTACGACAAGTCCGGCGAGGAGCATTTCAACCTGATCTCCGCCCTGCACAAGTCGCTGCGCGACAGCGACGCGGACGGCGCGCTCTACTGGCTCACCCGCATGCTCGCGGCCGGCGAGGACCCGCGCTACCTCGCCCGGCGCATGGTCCGCTTCGCGAGCGAGGATGTCGGGCTTGCCGATCCCCAGGCCCTGCCGCTCACCCTCGCGGCCTGGGACGCCTACCAGCGCCTCGGCTCTCCCGAGGGCGAGCTCGCCCTCGCCGAAGCCGCGCTCTATCTCGCGCTCGCGCCCAAGAGCAACGCCGTCTACGCGGCCTACGGCCTCGCCCGCCGCACGGTCGAGGAGCGGCCGGCCGATCCGGTCCCGAAGTCGATCCGCAACGCGCCGACCGCGCTCATGAAGGGGCTGGGCTACGGCAAGGGCTACGTCTACGCCCACGACACGGAAGAGGGGACCGGCGGGCTCGACTGTTTACCTGACTCCCTTCAGGGAACGCGCTTCTACGAGCCCCAAGGGAAAGGCTTCGAGGCCAAGCTGAAGGAGAGGCTGGAGAAGGTCCGCGCGCTGCGGGAAGAGGTGAAGAAGAAGCGGGGCTAACGCTGGGCCACGGAAGCCGCCACCTGCACCGCTTCCTGCAGCCCTTCCTTGGTCAGCAGCTCGCTGAACACCCGCGGCTCCTGTCCCGGACGGTAGAGCAGGTAGAAGGGGATGCCGTAGCGGCCATGCTCGGCCAGGAACTTCCCGATCTCGTCGTTGCGGTTCGTCCAGTCCGCCTTCATCGGGACGACGCCGTGCTCCGCGAAGGCTCCCGCGATCTCCGGCGTCTCCAGCACCAGCCGCTCGTTGACCTTGCAGGTGAAGCACCAGTCGGCCGTCACGTCCACGAAGACCAGTTGCCCCTCGGACGCCAGCGACTCGGCGCGGGCGCGGTCCCAGGGCTGCCACTCGATGAGGCCCGGCGCGGTGTCTCCAGCCTGCGCCGTGAGCCGTGGACCCGATCCGACGGCGGCGGTCCCGACCGTCAGCGCCACGGCCATGATCATCCCGGCCTCGGCGAGCCACCGTCTCCCGGTATGCGGGCTGCCGGAGAGCATCTGCCGGTGGCGCAGCCAGAGGAAGAGAGCCATGGCCAGCAGGCCGAGCTGGATCATCGCCAGCCGCTCCAGCGAGATCTGGCTCGACAGCACGTAGAAAAGCCAGACCGCCGCGGCCGCGAGCAGGAAGCCCATGATGCCGCGCAGGGTGTCCATCCAGGCGCCCGGCCGGGGGAGCAGCCGCGCCGCGCCCGGTACCACCGCCAGCAGCAGGTAAGGGAGGGCCATGCCGAGGCCGACCGCCGCGAAGATGGCCAGGATCGAAGGCGCCTCCTGCCCCAGCGCGAAGCCGACCGCGGTGCCCAGGAAGGGCGCCGAGCACGGCGTCGCCATCAGCGTGGCGAACAGGCCGGAGGCGAAATGGCCGGCGAGCCCCTCGCGCGGACCCGAGCCGCCCAGCCGCGCCAGACGCTGAGGCAGCGGGATCTCGAACAGACCCCATAGATTCAGGCAGAAGAGGACCACCACCACGGCCAGGAATGCCACGAAGCCGGGCCGCTGGAACTGGATGCCCCAGCCAACGGCCGCACCCGCAGCTTTGGCCCCGATGGCCGCGATGGCCAGGGCGATGAACGACGCCAGGATGCCCGCGGCCGTCGCGAGCGCGCCGCGCACCACCTCCGAGCGGCCATGCCCCGCGCTGCGCATCAGGCCGAAGACCTTGAGCGAGAGCACCGGGAGCACGCACGGCATCGCGTTCAGGATCAGCCCGCCCAGGAGGGCGAGGAGCAGCATGACCGCGAGACCCTTCCCCGGACCCTCGGTGGGAGCGGATGGAGGCGCCGTGCCCGTGAACAGATCGCTCGCGATGGGCGTGCCGCCGGGGCCGACGGTCAGGGTGACCGTGGCGTCGGTGGTGACGGGCGGCAGGCATTGCGAGTCGTTGCAGGCCTGGTAGCGCAGCGCGCCGCGCACCTCCACCGGTCCCTTCGGCGCGCCGGCCGGGACCTTGACC
The DNA here is from genome assembly GCA_034667225.1 of Acidobacteriota bacterium. GTDB lineage: Bacteria > Acidobacteriota > Thermoanaerobaculia > Multivoradales > UBA5704 > DATMER01. The sequence goes on along the minus strand of JAXDKG010000020.1, from coordinate 257,305 downwards.
TCGGCCAGGATCACGAACTCCCCGTCATAGACCGCCAGCGGCTGGTCGGCGAAGGCGAAGGTCTGCATCTTGTGCTTCGGGTAGCGGAGGGTCTCCTCCGGCCAGCCCGCGGGCAGCTCCAGATCGAGCTTCGTGGGGATGAGATAGTCGAACGTCGGTGTGTTACTGTTGACGTGCCATTCCTCTTCGACGACAACCTTTGCAGCGACTCGGGCAGTCTCGCCCGGCTCGTAAGCCGTGCGGTCGGCGAGCAGGCCGACTTCGGCCTTCTCCTGCCGGAGGACTTGCGCAGGCGCGGAGATTGCAAGCAGAAATGCGCTGGCCACGACAAAGAGGGTTGCTGTGAGGCGGGGAGGTCGGACGCGTGGGGACGGAGTTGTCGTCATTTTGTTCCTCGTGCGGCCACGCTGGTCAGGATAGCATGCCGTTTTGGAGCGGCCGCGGGACGGACAAGTCTTGTTTTCCCGTCCTCGCTGCACTCTTATATGGATGGGGGCCTGCAGGCCCTGTGATCTTATGATGGATGTCGGGACCTGAAAGGAGAGATGGGAAGATGGACAGGAAAAACGTGCTCAGCCTCGGGGCCATGGCCGCCACTGCGGCGCTCGCCGTGCTCCTCGCGCCCTCCGCGCTCCGCGCCCAGGAGGGCGACCCGTACACGATCGAAACCATGCAAGAGTACAACGGGGGCTTGAAGGCCCTCTGGATGGACATTCAGATCGAGCAGATCGAGGTCCTCACCCTCGGAGACGGCCACTCCAGCTCCCGCCTGCACCGCCAGCCGTTCCGCTGGGTGGCCGGCGATTCCCGCCGCCAGGCCGACGGCGCCAACATCTCCTATCTCGTCGATCAGGCAGGCCTGGCCGGCAACAGCCTCGGCGCCGTCGCGGCCGAAGCCGCCATCGACCGCGCCATGAGCACTTGGGCCTCTACCCCCTGCTTCGCGAACAAGGTCGGCATGATCAAGAAAGCCTACACCGGGGCGGACCCCGACATCTTCGACGGCCTCCTGGGCTACGGCAATGTCGGCGACTACCGCAGCGCCTCCATCGTGCATGCCGGCTGGATGCCGCCGTCCTTCTTCGACGAGGTCAACGGCCCGGGCAGCGGCGAGACGGTGCTGGCTTTCTCGGTCACGTTCATCTACGTCGGCGCGGACGGCAAGCCCACGGACATCAACAAGGACCGCTATCTCGACACCGCGGCCAACGAGATCTACTACAACCAGGGATTCTCCTGGATGATCGGCAACGGTGCCGGAATCGACTTCGAGTCGGTGGCCTTGCACGAGATCGGGCATTCGCTGGGCATCGGACACATCGGCGCGCCGCTGGAGGCGACGATGAACCCGGTCTACACCGGGGTCCACCAGGCGCTCAACCCGCTGGACGGCGCGGCCCTCTGCTCCGTCTGGGGCCGCTGGCCGAATTGATCCCATCCCCCCTCTCCCCAGCCCTCTCCCCCGCGCCGGGGGAGAGGGAGCATAGGCCCGGGCTGCTTCCTCTCTGATACGATCTCGGCCCGTGAAGCTCTCCTCGCGAGTTTCCCGCATCGGTGAATCCGCCACCCTGAAGGTCTCCAAGCGCGCTTTGGAGCTGAAGGCGCGCGGCGTCCCGGTCGTGGATTTCGGCGCCGGCGAGCCCGACTTCGACTCCCCGCCCGGAGCGGTGGACGCCACGTGCCGCGCTCTCCACGCGGGCTTCACCCGCTATACCCAGGGGAGCGGCACTCCCGAGTTGCGCATGGCGGTGGCTGAGAACTACCAATCCCGCTACGGCTCGCCCTGGAGCGCCTCGCAATCCGTCATCACCGTGGGCGGCAAGGCCGCGCTCTTCGAGCTCGCCCTGGCCGTGTTCGAGGATGGGCAGGAGGTGGTCATCCCCTCGCCCGCCTGGGTCAGCCTGCCGGAGCAGATCCGCTTCGCCGGGGCGCGCCCGGTCGAGATTCCCACCTCCGGGAGCGACGGCTTCCGCATCCACGCGGACGCGATCCTGGAGGCGGTCACCGACCGCACCCGCGCCATTCTCCTCAACTCCCCCTGTAATCCGACGGGCGGGGTGGTCCCGGCGGAAGACCTGCGGCGGATCGTCGAGCTGGCCGCCGAGCGCGGCCTGCTGGTCATCTCGGACGAGACCTACGACCGCTTCGTCTACGACGGCGTCCGTCACGCCAGCGCCGCTGCGCTGGCATCCGAGTTCCCGGACACGGTCGTGCTCGTGGGCTCGTTCTCGAAGACCTACGCCATGACCGGCTGGCGCATCGGCTACCTGCTGGGGCCGGCGCCGGTGGTCAAGGCGGTCGAAACGATCCAGAGCCACGCCACCTCGAACCCGACCTCCTTCGCCATGGTCGGCGCCCTGGAGGCGCTGCGCAGCGCCGAGCCCGCCGTGCAGGGGATGATCGCCGAGTACCAGGCTCGCCGCGATCTCCTGATCCCGCGGCTCAACCAGCTCCCCGGCTTCGACTGCCGGCCGCCGGACGGCGCCTTCTACGCCTTCCCAAGGGTGGCGGACGCCTTCCGGCCCGGCTGCGAGGGATCGGTCGCGTTCACCGAGCTTCTGCTGGAAAAAGCCAACGTGGCGGTCGTGCCCGGCGCCGCTTTCGGGGCCGACGACCACATCCGCATCTCCTTCGCCTGCGCGCGTGCGACCCTCGAAGAAGGGCTTCGGCGCATGGCGGAGCTGCTCGCGGACTGACGCTAGAAACTTTGGAGGAATCCTATGAAATTCTCGTTTTTACGCCGCCTGCCCATCCTTGCGGCAGGCGCCTTTCTGCTCCTGGCCGGCGCACCTTCGTTTGCCCAGGGGACCCAGGGAACCCAGGGAACCCAGGGAACGACTGAGGCCGATGCGCGCAAGCTCGTCGAAGAGGCCGCCACCCGCCTCCTCGATCTCGGCATCGAGGCCCAGCGCGCCTCCTGGGTGCAGTCCACCTACATCACCTACGACACCGAGGTCCTCGCCGCTCAGCGCAACGAGGTGCTGCTCGGCGCGGCCGTGGACTACGCCCAGCGGGCCACGCGCTTCGACGACGTCAAGCTGCCCGAGGACCTGCGGCGGCAGATCGACCTGCTCAAGCGGGGCCTGACCCTGCCGGCGCCGGCCGATCCCAAGAAGACCGGCGAGCTGGCGCGCCTGGCCGCCTCGCTGGAGAGCCAGTACGGCTCCGGCAAGTATTGTCCGCAGGGCGCCAAGGGGGAAGACTGCAAGGACCTGACGGAGCTCGAGAACATCCTGGCCGAGAACCGCGACCCCAAGGCACAGCTCGACGCCTGGGTCGGCTGGCACAGCATCGCGCCGCCGATGCGCGACGAGTACCAGCGCCTGGTCGAGATCGCCAACGAGGGCGCGCGCGACCTCGGCTACAAGGACACCGGAGCGCTCTGGCGATCCAAGTACGACATGGACCCGGACGCGTTCGCGGCCGAGCTCGACCGTCTCTACCAGCAGGTCCGCCCGCTCTACGAGTCGCTCCATTGCTACGTGCGGGCGCGCCTCAACCAGAAGTATGGCGACCAGCTCGTGCCGCTCGGCAAGCCGATCCCGGCCCATCTCCTCGGCAACATGTGGGCGCAGGACTGGAGCTACATTTACGAGTTGGTGGCTCCGCCCCAGGCCGATCCGGGCTACGACCTGAACAAGATCCTGAAGGAGAGGAAGACCGACGCCAGGCAGATGGTCAAGTACGGCGAGGGCTTCTTCACCTCGCTCGGCTTCGAGCCGCTGCCCGAGACCTTCTGGGAGCGCTCGCTCCTCACCAAGCCTGCGGACCGCGACGTGGTCTGCCATGCCAGCGCCTGGAGCATCGACTACAAGGACGACCTGCGCATCAAAATGTGCATCGAGCCCACGGACGAGGATTTCAAGACCGTCCATCACGAGCTGGGGCACAACTTCTACCAGCGGGCCTACAATCAGCAGCCGCTGCTCTACCAGGACAGCGCCAACGACGGCTTCCACGAGGCCGTGGGCGACACGATCGCGCTGTCGATCACGCCCGAGTACTTGAAGCAGGTCGGCCTGATCGAGCAGGTCCCCGACACGTCGAAGGACCTGGGCCTGCTCATGCGCCTGGCTCTCGACAAGGTGGCCTTCCTGCCGTTCGGCCTGCTGATCGACCAGTGGCGCTGGAAGGTCTTCTCGGGCGAGTACGGGCCGGACGAGTACAACAAGGGCTGGTGGGAGCTGCGCGAGAAGTACCAGGGCGTGATGGCGCCGGTGGCGCGCAGCGAGAAGGACTTCGATCCGGGCGCGAAGTACCACGTGCCGGGCAACACGCCCTACGCGCGCTACTTCCTGGCGGACATCCTCCAGTTCCAGCTCCACCGCGGCCTCTGCCAGGCGGCGGGCAACAAGGGTCCGCTGAACCGCTGCTCGATCTACGGCAACGCCGAGGCGGGCAAGCGCCTGCGCACCATGCTCGCCATGGGGCAGAGCCGTCCCTGGCCCGAGGCGCTCAAGGTCGTCACCGGCCAGGACCGCATGGACGCCACGGCGATCATCGACTACTTCGCCCCCTTGAAGACCTGGCTCGACCAGCAGAACAAGGGGCAGAAGTGCGGCTGGTAGGGTAGGGAGGGGGCCGCCCATGGCGAAGGACAAGCCGGGCGGCCTTTCCCGGCGCGACTTCCTGCGCGGCAGCGCAGCGGCCGGGGCCTTGGGCACGGGCATCCTGGGCACCGTCGAGCTGGAAGCCGCGCCGAAAACCCAGGCGGGCGTCGGGATCGCCGGTCCCGGCGCGCTCCCGATGACCTTCCAGATCAACGGCGAGCCGCGCCAGGCCACTCTCGAGCCCCGGGTCACCCTGCTCGACGCCCTGCGCGATCACCTCGACCTCACTGGCGCCAAGAAGGTCTGCGACCGCGGCACCTGCGGCTCCTGCACCGTCCTCCTCGACGGCAAGACCATCTATGCCTGCTCCGTGCTCGCCATCGAGGCCCAGGGCCGGCCCATCCAGACCATCGAGGGGCTCGGCCGGGCCGCCAAGCTCCATCCGCTTCAAGCGGCCTTCGTCGAGCACGACGCCCAGCAATGCGGCTTCTGCACGCCGGGCTTCGTCATGGCCGCCAAGGCCCTGCTCGACCAGAACCCGCACCCGAGCCTCGATGAGGTCCACCAGGGGCTGTCCGGCAACTTCTGCCGCTGCGGCACTTACGCCGGAATACGCAAAGCGGTGCTTGAGGCTACCGATACTGGCGAGGAAGAACCGCGGCGGAGAAGAAAAAAGGACGAGGCGGATGGTTGATGTCTCCTGGCCCAAGCAGCCCCGCCTCATCGGCCAGCGCATTTCGCGCCTGGACGGCCCGGCCAAGGCTACCGGCGCCGCCAAGTACACCTATGACCTGCGTTTCCCCGGCATGCTCTACGCGCGCTTCGTGCGCTGCCCGCACGCCCATGCCCGCATCACCCGCCTCGACATCTCGGCCGCTCAGGCCATGCCCGGCGTCAAGGCCATCCATCTCGTCCAGGGAGAGGGGGCCGAGATCCAATGGGCGCTCGACGAGATCGTGGCCATCGCCGCCGTCAGCGAGCAGATCGCCGGGGACGCCGTGCGCGCCGTCAAGGTCGAGTACGAGGTGCTGCCCCATTTCGTTTCCGAGGAGAACCTGGCCGGCGCTCCCCAGACGAAGCCCGGCGAAGAGGAAACCGCGGGCGATCCCGACGGCTCCATGGGCTCGGCTGCAGCGAAGGTCAAAGGCACCTACGGCATACCGGTGATCGCCCACAACTGCCTGGAGGCCCACGGCCAGATCTGCCGGTGGGACGGCGACCAGCTCACGGCCTGGTGCTCGACCCAGGCGGTCTCCGCGGTGGCCGCCCAGTTCGCCGAGGGGCTCAAGATCCCGGCCGCGAACGTGCGGGTCATCACCGAGTACATGGGCGGCGGCTTCGGCAGCAAGTTCAGCGTCGACCGCTGGGGGATCGTCTGCGCCGAGCTGGCGCGCAAGACCGGCGCGCCGGTCAAGCTCATGCTGGAACGCGATGCCGAGCTGACGGTCGCGGGCGACCGCCCCTCGGCCTATGCCGAGATCGAGGTGGGCGCTGCGGCCGACGGCACGCTCACCGCCTGGCGCTCCAAATCCTGGGGCTCGGGCGGCCTGGGCGGCTCGGGCAGTCCGCCGCTTCCGTACGTCTTCCAGATCCCCAACCGGCGGCATCAGCACGTCTCGGTGCCCACGAACACGGCCAGCTCCCGTGCCTGGCGCGCGCCCAACCATCCCCAGGCCTGCTACCTGACCCTGTCGGCCCTGGATGACCTGGCGGCCGGGCTGCGCATGAGCCCGCTCGACCTGGTCCTGAAGAACCAGGGGATTCTCGGCAATCTCTCCAAGGTCTTCGTCGAGGAGCTGGAGATCGCCGATCGCCTCATGGGCTGGCGCGAGCGCTGGCGACCTAGGGGAGAGGGTGGGAAGGGGCCGGTGAAGCGCGGTCTGGGACTTTCCCTTCATACCTGGGGCGGGCGTGGCCACCGGAGCAACTGCGAAGTCACCATGCACCCCGACGGCACGGCCGAAGCCAAGATCTCCAGCCAGGATCTCGGCACCGGCACCCGTACCGTGATCGCCATCGTCGCGGCCGAAAGCCTCGGCCTGTCCCTGGAGGCGGTGACGGTCCGCCTGGGCGACAGCCGCTATCCCACCTCGGGCGGATCGGGCGGCAGCTCCACGGTCGGCGGTATCAGCTCGTCCACCCGGCGGGCGGCCATGAACATCCTGGGGCAGGCTTTCGAGAAGGCAGCGCCATCCCTGGGTACCACTCCCGACAAGCTCGAGGCCGCGGACGGCAAGATCCGCGTCCAGGGCGAGCCCGGCCGCTCGCTGACGTGGCGGCAGGTGCTCGGCACCAACTCCCTGACCGCGGCCGGCGCCAATCCCGGAGCCCAGGGCGAGCCGGAGCTGACCAACAGCGGCGTCGGCGGCGTCCAGATGGCCGAGGTCACCGTGGACGTGGAGACCGGAGTCGTCAAGATCGAGAAGATGGTCGCGGTCCAGGACTGCGGCCTCATCATCGACATGAAGACGGCGGAGAGCCAGGTCTACGGCGCGCTCATCATGGGCATCTCCTACGCCCTGTCCGAAGAGAAAGTGATCGACCCGCTGACCGGGCGGATGCTCAACGTGGACTTCGAGTCCTACCGCCTCGCGGGCATCGGCGATATCGGCGACATCGGCGAGCTGGTGGTCCACATGATGACCGGCCCGGGCTACGACGAGCGCGGGGTCATCGGCCTGGGCGAGCCGCCGGTGATCTCGCCCGGCGCGGCGATCGCCAACGCTGTGGCCAACGCCGCCGGTGTGCGTGTCCCCTTCCTGCCGCTCACTCCGCAACGGGTGCTTGACGCGCTGGAATCCAAAAGGACGGCCAATGCGCCCGTTTGAGTACGCCAGCCCCACGATGCTCGGGCAGGCCGTGAGCCTGCTCGCCTCCCCGGGGAGCGTCCCCCTGGCCGGCGGAAGCGACCTCCTGGCCCTCATGAAGGATGACGTCGAGACGCCCGGCCGGCTGGTCAACCTCAAGGAAATCCGTGACTTGCACGGCATTCGTCTCGATCCCAAGGCCGGGCTGAAGATCGGCGCCCTGGTCACGATCGACGAGCTGGCCGCGGACCCCGCCCTGCGTTTCGACTACGGGGCGCTCGCCGACGCGGCCGGCCGCGTGGCCGGTCCCCAGATCCGCAACGTCGCCACGGTGGGCGGTAACCTCTGTCAAAGACCGCGCTGCTGGTACTTCCGCAACGGCTTCGGCCTTCTTCCCATGCTGAACGGCAAGTCCATGGTGATCGAGGGCGACAACCGCTACCATTCCATCTTCAGCAACGAGGGAACGGCCGCTTTCGTCTCGCCCTCGACGATCGTGCCGCTGCTCGTGGCCCTCGGCACCCAGGTGACGATCGCCGGCCCGAAGGGGGAGCGCACGGTGGACCTGGAGAGCTTCTATCGCGTGCCCCAGAACCCAGGGGAGCGCGAGCACGACCTTGGTCCCGGCGAGATCGTGACCTCGATCACGGTGGCGCCGGTCGCGGGACGGAAGCTCGCCAGCTACGAAGTGCGGCAGCGCGAGACCCTGGACTGGTCGCTTGCCACCGCGGCCGTGACGCTGGAGATGGATGGTCCCCGGGTGGCAAAAGCGCGCGTCGTGCTGGGTCAGGTGGCGCCGGTCCCCTGGACGTCCAAGGAGGCCGAGGCCGTCTTGGCGGACCAGGTGCTCGGCCGGGCGCTGGCGCAGAAGGCCGGCGAGGCCGCGGTCCAGGGGGCGAAGCCGCTGTCGCGGAACCGGTACAAGGTCCAGCTCGCGCGGGTGGCGGTCCAGAGGGCCCTGCTCGCCGCGGCGGGGATGGGAGCCTGAGCCATGGAAGCTCTCACCTCTTGGAAGAAGAACGGCGGCTGTTGCAGCCGGCTGCGTTGGAAGGGGATGTTCATCGACGCGGCGCCCGATCCGTCGATCCCGAACACCCGCGACGGCATGTACTGGTGCAGCCACACGATGACCTGCCTGGGGCCGGACAGCCGCGTCGCCGACGAAGAGAGCTGCTGCGACGGGCGGAGATGCTACGAGCCCTGGTGAGGTAGATTGACGTCATGAAGATCCTTCAAGTGCTGCTTCTGCTGGTCGCGACGACCGCGGCTGCCCAGCCGGCCCCCGCTCCGGATCCTCTCCAGGCCAACAAGGCCCTGGTCCGCCGCTATATCGAAGAGATCCTGTCGGCCAACAAGATGGAGAAGCTCGACGAGATGCTCGGGGCGGACTTCACGGACAGCACCCCCGGCGCTCTCGGCAGCGAGACCGGCCCGGACATCATCCGGGCCGCCCAGGGCCGCATCCGCGCGCTCTTCCCCACGGTCCAGTACCAGATCGACGAGCTGGTCGCCGAGGGCGACAAGGTGGCAGCGCGCTACACGGTGCGGGCGGCCACCAAGGAAGAGGAAGGGGTACCCTCGCAGAAGGTCGAGATCACGGGCATGACCCTCTTCCGCATCGCCGACGGCAAGATCCGCGAGGTCTGGATCATCAACGACCAGATGGAGCTCTACCGTCAACTCGGCTTCACGATCGAGCCGCCCGAGAGCGCGCAGCCGTAGCCGAGCTGTTTTTCTCCCGCCAGAATCCGTTTCTTACGCCCTTTTGTCCTCCGGCTACGGCTTTCCGGATTTTTCCGCGGGCCGTGGCCGTCGTTTACGTCATGCGCCCGTCACTTACGAGCTTTTGATCGTCGGGAGGGGAAATCGTGCCGACTCCAGAGCACGAGCTTTTTTCGGGCAGGGTGAAGCCTGTCCTTACTAAGTTCTGTCTTTCGTTTACGAGACGACCGGTAGATGTGAGCACTTAGCCGGTCAAATTTCATTTGGCGGCACGCTTTGGGGTCAAAAGTGCCACTCTCTACAGGACCGCCCTCCGTTGCCACGGTGGCCGCGGAAGAGGCTCGTCAGGAGGAGACTGTTATGTCTCGAAACGTCCGCTCGATCGCCTTCGCCCTGCTTCTCGTCTTCGTTTCGGCTTCCGCGGCCCAGGCACTGCCGTTGGGTGAGGCTCCCGAGAGTGGTCTAGTCAGCCGGATGTTGAGCTGGATCGGAACGCTGCTCTCTCCGGAGTTGACACCGGTCTGGGAGATGGAAGGAAGCTCAATGGACCCCAATGGAGAGCCGAAGAACAACTCCTGGTCCGTGCCGAACACGGACGAGGGGAGCTCGATGGACCCCAACGGCTGACGGTAGCGCAGTCCTGGGGGGCGCCGGAACTCGGCGCCCTCTTTTCTTCGCGAAGTTTGTCCTTTTTTACCCCCCCAGCGGCAACTAATAATGTGGAGATGATTTCCGATCGTGATGGATGGAAACGACCCTGGCTGCTATCGAGAGAGGAGAGGGAAATTTGAAGATCCATCCCAATGACATGACGCTGGAGGAACTGCTGTTGTCCCTTGGTCCCGATCAAGGAGGTGTTCTGGATCACCTGATTCGCTGCGAAGGCTGCCGTCTTCGAATTCAGGAGTTGCGAGAGCGTCAGCGTTCCACGAAAGTTCTCGGCTGGCCGATCGATCCGTACGCGGAAGCGGTGGACCGGAGCGTGCCCGAGGTGGATGCACACAGCCGCGCCCTCGCCCGCGAACGGGCTCAGGCTCCCGCCCTTTTCGTAGAGCTGACCGCTTATGCCGTTACGCAGCGGGGCCTGATCGTCCGCAACGATCCCCGCTTGCGCACTTGGGGGTTGTTCGAGCTGTTGGTCGAGCGTTCGCTCGAATTGGCAGTCCGGGATTCCGGATATGCCGAGGAACTGGGCCTGTTGGCTCTGCGTCTCTCAGAGCAACTCGACCCCCAAGTGTATGACGCCCGGCTGATTGAGGACTATCGGGGGCGCGCATGGGCGCACATCGGGAACGCCCGCCGGATCCGATCGGATCTCCGGGGCGCGGAGGAGGCATTCGAGCAGGCTGACGCACACCTCCGTAAAGGGACCCAAGAGTCGGTCGAGCGTGCCATCTTCCTCGATCTGAAAGCCTCGCACCGGAGGGCGCAGCGCCAGTTCGATGAGGCCGTTAAGCTCCTGCGGCGGGCGGTTTCCATCTTTATCCAACATGGACATCGCCATCGCGCCGGCAGGTCTCTCGTCAACATGTCCGTGGTCTACCACTACGCTGGACAGCCTGAAGCAGGCATTCCGCTGCTGCATCGAGCGCTGGAGCTGATCGACTCCGAGCAGGAGCCGAGACTTCTCCTGTGCGCCCGTCACAATCTGATCGACTATTTGTCGAGCGCGGGCCGATTCCTGGAGGCTCAGGGCCTCTACCGCGAGACCCGGCCGCTCTACCGTGATTTCCCGGACGCCTGGGTACAGAACCGGCGCAAGTGGGTTCGGGGCAAGATCGCTCGCGGGCTGGGCCAGCCGCGCCTGGCCGAGTCGCTTTTCATGGCCGCCCGCGACGGCTTCGTCGAGGAGGGGGTCCCCTACGATACAGCCCTGGTCTCGCTGGAGATCGCCACTCTTTACGCCGAGCAGGGGAGGACCCAGGATCTCAAGCGGCTCGCGCAGGAGATGCTGCCGATCTTCTCCTCGCTCCAGATTCACCGCGAGGCGCTCGCCGCGCTGACCTTCCTCAAGCAGGCCATCGAGGCCGAGAGGGCCAGCGTGGACGTCGTCACGGGCGTGGCGACCTACCTCCGCCGCGCGCGCCACGATCCCGGGCTGCGGTTCGAGGCTCCGTAGGGCCTCCCCGAGTCGCTCGGGGCGATCCCTGAGTCACTCGGGGATGAGGGGCCGCTGCTACAATCCGCCCGTCATGAGCAGATACCAGCCGAGCCTCCGTCTCGGGGCCGTTCTGGCCCTCCTGTGCGCGTTGCCCGCGGCAGCCCAGAAGCCTGTCACCCTGGAGTCGATCCTCAGCGCGCCATTCCCCTCGGAGATCCTGGCCTCGCCGGCGGGAGGCCGGCTGGCCTGGGTCCAGAACGACCGCGGCGTGCGCAACATCTGGGTGGCCGAGCCTCCTGAGTATCGGGGAAGGCAGCTCACCCGCTATGACAAGGACGATGGTCAGACCGTCGGCGGCATTGAATGGACGCCGGACGGCAAGACCCTCTTCTACGTCCGCGGCGGAGGAGGGAACCGGCAGGGGGAGTCGCCCAACCCGGCGAGCGATCCGGCCGGCGCCGAGCAGGCGGTCTGGCGAGTGGCCGTCGGCGGCGAGCCCGTGCGCGTCGGCCCGGGGGACAACCCCGCTCCCTCGCCCCGCGGGGATGGCTTCGCTTTCACCCGCAAGGGGCAGGTCCTCTGGGCGCCTCTGGACGGAAGCAAGGAACCCGCGGCCATCGTTCAAACCCGCGGCGGCTCCGGCTCGCTCCGCTGGTCTCCGGACGGCTCCAGGCTCGCCTTTGTCAGCAACCGCGGCAACCACAACCTCGTCGGCGTCTATGACATAGCCGCCAAGACCGTCCGTTGGATCGCGCCCGGCGTGGATGAGGACATGGAGCCCGCCTGGTCGCCAGACGGCACCCGGATCGCCTTCCTCCGCGCGCCCGCCCGCAAAGTCTTCCCGCTCTTCCGGCCGAACCGCGAGACCCAGCCGTGGTCAATCCTGGTCGCGGACGCGGCCACGGGCCGCGTGACCACGATCTGGCGTGCCCGCGAAGGGGCGGGGAGCGCCTTCCACGAGATCGAAGCGGCCAACGCCCTGTTCTGGGGCGCCAACGACCGCATCGCCTTCCCCTGGGAAGGGGATGGCTGGCTCCATCTGTACTCCGTGCCCGCGGCGGGAGGGGAGGCGACCCTCCTCACCCCCGGTGAATTCGAGGTCGAGAATGTCATCCTGAGCCCGGATCGTCGCGAGCTGATCTTCAGCTCAAACCAGGGCGACATCGAGCGCCGCCATCTCTGGCGGGTGCCCGTGACCGGCGGCTCTCCGGTGGCGATCACCCGCGGAGAGGGGCTCGAATGGATGCCGGCCCTGACTCACGACGGCAAAGCTTTGGCGTGGATCCAGGCCGGCGCGCGCAGCCCGGCGCGGCCGGTCGTGAAGATCGGCTCGCAGGCGGCTCGCGACCTCTCTTCCATTCCGGCCGACTTCCCCGAGGACCGTCTGGTCGTTCCCGAGCCGGTGATCTATTCCGCGGCCGACGGAATGCGCATCCACGCGCAGCTCTTCCGGCCCCCCGGGCTCAAGCAGGGCGAGCGGCGGCCGGCGCTCATCTTCCTGCACGGCGGCTCGCACCGGCAGATGCTCCTCGGCTGGCATCACAGCCCGTATTACAACAAGGCCTACGGCATGAACCAGTACCTGGCGAGCCGCGGCTATGTGGTGCTGTCCATCAACTACCGGGCCGGCATCGGGTATGGGATGGAGTTCCGAGAGGCGCAGAATATCGGGGCCGCCGGAGCGAGCGAGTTCAACGACGTGCTGGGCGCCGGCCTCTACCTGCGCAGCCGGCCGGACGTCGATCCCGACAGGGTCGGCCTCTGGGGCGGCTCCTACGGCGGCTATCTCACGGCGTTGGGCCTCGCCAAGGCCTCGCATCTGTTCAAAGCCGGGGTGGACTTGCACGGCGTGCACGACTGGAACGTAGGCATCCGCAACTTCATCCCCGACTACGACCCGACGCCGGACCAGAAACGGCTCGCCTTCGAGTCCTCGCCCATGGCCTGGCTCGACAGTTGGCGCTCGCCGGTGCTGTTGATCCACGGCGACGACGACCGCAACGTCGGCTTCGCGGAGACGGTGGAGCTTGCCGAGGAGCTGCGCAAGAGGAAAGTGGAAGTGGAGGTGCTGGTGTTCCCGGACGAGGTCCACACCTTCCTCCTTCATTCGAGCTGGCTGGAGGCCTACCGGGCCGCCGCGGACTTCTTCGACCGCAAGCTGCGCTGATGCTGGACCGGCATTCCTATCTGGGTCTGAGCAAGGCGCGGCTCACGGTCGGCGGCTCGGAGCCGCGCCGCGCCTTCAACCGCACCGGCACCGCCCACGCCAACCTCCGCACGGTCCTGCGGGAAACCCCGGAAGGGGAGGAGGGCCTCCGGCGGTACCATCGGCTTCTCTTCCTTGGTTATCTCTTAGCCACCCTCGCGGGTCTATTGGTAGGTGTGGCGGCCGCTTCGTTCTTCCTGGTGGAGGTTATTGGCGCGATGGAGCCGGCGGAGCTGACGCCGTTCCTGTCGGGTCTGCGAAGGTACTTGCAGGCCCTGCCGGAGCACCTCCTGCTCCTGATCGCGGTCCCTGCCATGGTGCTCGCCTTCGTTTTGGACTACCGGGCGTACCGATCCATCCTGAAGACGATTGAAGCGGCGTCCGTTTCCAAGGAGATCCCATGAAGAGCCCGTGGCTTGTGATCGCGTTGCTGTTGGCGCTGTCCGGTGGTTGCAGCAAGGCGGAGATGGGAGAGGAAGCTGCTGCCCCGGTGGCCGACACCGCGATGACGGAGACGGCGGCAACCCGGTCCGCGGCGCCCGCCGGGGCTCCGGCGGATGCTATTCCGCTGGCAGCCGTCCGGAGCCGGAAGCTGATCCGCCGGCTCGACGTCCACTTGGTGGTGAAGGACACGGAGGCCGCGGCCCAGCGGCTTCAGCAGCTCGCGGCCTCCTTGGGCGGCTTCGTGTCGGACCTGAACGCCGGCCGCAGCGAAGGCGTCCTGCACTATCAAATGACGCTGCGGGTACCCGCGGAGCGGCTCGACCGGGCGCGGGAGGAAATCCGCGGAATCGCGCTCCGGATCGAGCGGGAGCAGATGTCCACCGAGGACGTCACCGGCCAGTACGTGGACCTGGCAGCCAGGATGCAATCGCTCCAGGCCACCGAAACGGAGCTGCGCGAGCTGCTTGCCGAGTCGCGGGAGCGCTCGCGCAAGGTCGGCGACGTGATGGAGATCTACCGCGAGTTGACGGGGGTCCGCACCCAGATCGAGCAGATCCAGGGACAGCTCAACGCGCTGCAGGAACTGGTCGGCCTTTCGACGATCCAGCTCACCCTGGAGCCGGACGCGGCGGGGAAGCCGATCGCGGCCGGTGGCTGGCGTCCGAACGAGACGGTCCGCAGCTCCTTCAGCGTTCTGGTAGGGTTCCTCAAGGGGCTGGCGGACGTGCTGATCTTCCTGGTCGTCGCGGCCCTGCCGGTCGCGCTCGTGATCCTCATCCCCGTCCTGCTGTTGCGCAAGGCATGGAAGCGGTGGGGGCCGAAAAAACAGGAGACTGCTTGATCACATTGCCCTGGGTCGTCGCCATCGCGCTCGTCCTCGCCGGCTTGGCGGGGACGATCCTCCCCGCGCTGCCCGGGGCGCCCCTCGTCTTCGTCGGTTTGCTGATTGCGGCGTGGACCGATCACTTTCAGAAGGTGGGGTGGTTCACGCTCACGCTGCTCTTCCTGCTCATGCTCCTGACCTTCGTCATCGAGATCGCGGCGGCAGGGATGGGGGCGAAACGGGTGGGAGCGAGCAAGCTGGCCATCGTCGGCGCGGCGGTGGGCACGATCGTGGGGCTCTTCTTCAGCCTCCCCGGCCTGCTGCTCGGGCCGTTCGCGGGGGCCGTGCTCGGGGAGTATCTGTCGCGGCGCAACTGGGAGCAGGCCGGCAAGGTGGGGATCGGCACCTGGGTCGGGCTGATCGTCGGCACCGCCGGCAAGCTCGCCGTCATCTTCGCGATGGTCGGGCTCTTCGTGACCGCCTACCTTCTCTAATCCTCCACGAGCGGCGCGATGCAATCGGCCACGTCGTTGGCCGGGCTGTTCACCGTCCGGCTCACCGGGAACGTCTCCATCTGCTGCGGATCGAACGGCGCGAGCAGCGGCTGCAGGCGTTCGCGGTCCTCGAACGCCGGATCGAGCCAGAGGTCGAAGTCCTTGCGGTCCAGGATGACGGGCATGCGATCGTGGAGAGGGCGGATCAGCTCGTTGGCGTCGGTGGTCAGGATGGTGAAGGTGTCGAGCGGCCCGCGCTCGGGGTCCTGCCAACGGTCCCAGAGACCAGCGAAGGCGAAGGGCTGGCCGTCCTTGCGCCGGATCAGGTAAGGCTGCTTCGCCTTGCCCTCCTTCTTCCATTCATAGAAGCCGTCGGCTGGGATGAGGCAGCGTTTCTTGCGGAAGCTCCAGCGATAGGAGGGCTTCTCGGCCACGCTCTCGGCGCGGGCGTTGATCATCCGGTTGCCGATGCTCGCCTCCTTGGCCCAGTAGGGGATGAGCCCCCAGCGCAGCAGATCGAGCCGCCGGGGCTCGCCGTGCCGCTCGACCCGCACCACCGCCGCTTCCTGCGTCGGCGCTAGGTTGTACCGCGGCAGGACCTCGGGAACGTGAATCAGGTCGAACAGAAGGGCCAGCTCGTCGCCTTTCGAGCTCAGGGTGTAGCGTCCGCACATGGGAAGATTCTATCCGATGCCTGGCCGAACCTCTGGACCATGCCATAATGCCGCATGAAGGAGGACGAGTCGTATGGCTTCCATCAAGACCGTCGGCAACAGTGGGCAGATCTCCCTCGGAAAGCAGTACGCGGGTCGGCAGGTTTTCGTGGAGGAGTTGGAGCCCGGAGTGTGGATGATCAAAGCGGGCCAGTTTATCGCTGACAACGAGCTATGGCTGCACGAGCCGGGGGTCAAGGCACAAATTGAGGAGTCCCTGGCGTGGATGAGGCAGAATCCGCCCCGCGAAACGGACCTGGATGAGCTAGAGGAGAGTTTGGGTGAGCGCAAGCGCCAGGGTTCGTCTCGATCTCAATAGCCCCACTTTCCAGCGTCAGCTCTTCTCGCTCCCGAAAGGTGAGCAGCACGGGGTGCTGCTCACGCTTCGGAAGCTCTCGGAGATGAGCTGGGATCAGGTGTACAGGGACTCCGGACTGCATTGGGAAGCGGTCCATTCCAAGATCGGCTCCGGGCAGGAGCGGCTCTACAGCATTCGGATGGGAAAGGCTTTCCGGGCCATCTGCTATCGGGAAAACGATTGGCTCCGGCTGGTCTCCCTTCACCCGGACCACGACTCCGCTTACAGCTAGCTCCACTTGCCGCCCACGCAGGTGGCGGCGATCGCTTCGTCTCCGGCTCCGAAGACGAGGGAATCCAGCAGTGTGTCGGGCTCCCAGCCGGCTAGGGATGGGGCGCCCAAGTCGATCGCGACGAAATCCGCCCAGCAGCCGGGCGCGATGCGGCCGGCGTCAACGCCGAGGGCCTGCGCGCCGTTGACCGTGGCGGCCTCGAAGAGGACCCTTGCCACCTGGCCTTCGTGGTCGCGGCGCACGCCGCGGCTCTCGGTGGCGAGCCGCTGCCCATACTCGAGCCAACGCATCTCCTCCAGCATGGAGAGCCTCGCGTTCGAGTCGGTCCCGATGCAGGGCGAGAGGATCTTTCCAGGGATTCCGTCACCCAGATTGCCTTCGGTGAGGGGGCAGAGGCAGACCGTGCCGCCGCCCGCCAGGAAGCGGTCCATGTCCTCGGCGTCGGTGTGGGTGCAGTGGATGGCGGTGACGTCGGTCGCAGTGCCCAGGGTCTCCAGGAGGAGCTGCATGGGCCGCTGGCCGTAGTAGGCGAGCGCTTCCTCGATCTCCCGGCGCTGCTCCTCCACGTGGATGTGGAAGACCAGGTCGCGGCGGCGGGCCTCGTCGTAGATGCTGCGCAGATCGTCCAGCCCCGCTGCCCGCAGGCTGTGGACCGAGGCGCCGAGGGTCTGGGTCGCGGGATCGAGGAGCGAGCCGATCCGGTCCACCTGCTCCCAGAAGGCCGCGGGCGACAATCCATCGAAGCGGCGCTGTCCCCCTTCCAGGGGCTGCCCGATGGCGCCGGTACGATAGTAGGACTGCAGCAGCGCGATCCGGATTCCCGCCTCGGCCGCGGCGCGGAGCACCCGCTCGTCGCAGGCCCATCCGTCCAGCTCCGGCCCGTGATGGAAGTAGTGGAACTCGCCTACGCAGGTGATGCCCGCGGAGCGCATCTCCCGAAAGTTTTGCAGACAGAGGGCCTGGAACTCGTCGGGGCCGAGCCGGTCCACGAGGCCGTACATCGCCTCGCGCCAGGTCCAGAAGCTGCCGGAGCCGGCGGGGAAGCGCTCCCCCCGGCCGCGCAGGCCGCGCTGGAAGGCATGGGAGTGGGAGGAGATCATCCCGGGGAGGAGTGCCCGGCCTTCCAACTTCTGGTCCGGAGAGCCGAGAGTCCCCACCTCGGCGATGCGGCCTTGCTCGATCCGGACCTGAATGCCACGTTCGAAGCGCTCGCCGGTCCAGGTCCAGTCGGCTTCGAGCACGCTCATGCCGTCTCCTGGCAGAAGCGGCGGACGGTCGCGTCCAGCAAGCCCCGGGCGGCGGCGAATTCGTCCTTGGGGAGGTGCTCGTTCGGCTTGTGAGCAACCTCGATGGAGCCGGGTCCGAAGATGACGCAGTCCATGCCCAGGCGCTGGAGCCAGCCGGCGTCGGTCGCGAAGGAGACGCTGCCACCCGTCCTTTGGCCGACGAGGGCGCAGAGATGGCGATGGATCGGCGATGTCTCATCCAGGAGCATGGGCGGGCTGTCGGAGAGGATCTCCAGGTCGGGATCGAACGGGGCAGCGGCCTCGCGGGCGGCGCGGCGGATGCGCTCGGCCAGCTCCTCGGAATCAACGCCGGGCAAAGGTCGCACCCCGACTTCGACCTCGCAGCGGTCGGGTACCACGTTGATGGCCGAGCCGCCGTGCACGGTTCCGACGTTCAGCGGCACGAAGGGGACCTCCGGGAAGAGCTTGCTGTTGGCAGTGAGCTCGGCTGCGAGCTCCTGGCGCAGGCTGGTGAGGGCCGCGATCACCCGGCCAGCCGGCTCGATCGCATTGGCACCCAAATGAGGATAGCCGCTGTGAGCGCTCTTGCCGTGGAGCGTGATCCGCATCTTCAGATGACCCTTGTGCACGCGCGCCACCCGCAGGGACGTGGGCTCGCCGATGACGGCGCTCCGGGGAAGAATGCCGCGAAAGGTCTCGGTCAGGCGCCGGGCACCCAGGGTGCCGACCTCCTCGTCATAAGTGAAGACCAGGGCCAGGGGCGCGCGCATCAGGCCGCGGGTCCTGGAGATCTCGACGGCAAGATTGGTAGCGAGGGCAAGGAATCCCTTCATGTCGCAGGCGCCGCGGGCGACCCAGCGGTCGCCTTTGTCGGCAAGGGAGAACGGATCGCTCTCCCAGCCCGCCTCCTCGGCGGGGACTGTG
This sequence comes from Acidobacteriota bacterium, assembly GCA_034667225.1. Classification (GTDB taxonomy): domain Bacteria; phylum Acidobacteriota; class Thermoanaerobaculia; order Multivoradales; family UBA5704; genus DATMER01. The sequence goes on along the minus strand of JAXDKG010000020.1, from coordinate 238,684 downwards.
TCCATGTGCCCGGAGAGCACCAAGCCTTTGCGATCCCCCTGGGGATCAGGGCCGACCCACGCGATCAGGTTGACCTTGTTGCCGTCGGCCGAGGGGTTGCGCTCGACCCGTATGCCGGGCCGGTCGAGATAATCGGCTAGGAAGTCGGCCAGCGGGAGGTTGCTGTTCCGGCTGGTCGTATCGAAAGCGACCAGGCGGGCAAGGAGATCGGCGTCGGAAAGGTGGGCGGTCACCGGCCGGGATTATAAGGGCAGCGCCAGCCCCGGAGGGTTCTTCTCAGTGCGAGCCCTTTCGACCCAGTCCGAGAGCTCATCGAGGAGCCGCGCGGTGTCCTTGGGGCTGGTCTGCTGCTGGAAAGATTGCAGGGCCGTGGCGGTCTCGCGGTACATGTCGTCCGAGCGGAAGAGGGGGAAGAGCATGTCGGCCTGGCGGAGCATGTCGGCCTCCCGCCGCTCCTGCACGTAGAGCACGGCGAGATCCATGGCGGCGAGGGCGGCCTCGTAGACGAGCCCCTCGCGCGCGAGCCCGTCGCGGGCAGCCAGCAGCGCGCCTTCGGCTTCGCGGGGCCGGGAGGCGAGCTTGCCCTCCAGCCAGCGCAGCCGGCTCAGATGGCGGCGGTCTCCCGCCTGCTCGTAGAGCCGGCGGGCGCCGCCGAGGCAGGCGTCGGCCTCGCCCGAGCGGCCACTCTCATTGAGGAACCAGATCAGGTTGTGGGTGGCGCAGACGATCAGGCGCGGCTCGCGTGGCGGATCGATGAGGTCGATGCTGCGGCGGATCAGGCGCAGGGCGGTCGTGTGCTGTCCGGCGTTGCCGAGGAGGGTCCCTTTCTTGAGCAGGGTGCGGCCGAGGAGATGGCGCTCGTCCAACCGGCGGTAGATCGAGGAGGCCCGGTTGAGGATGCGGATCGCCTCGTCGAACCGGCCGCAATAGCCAGCCAGCGAGGCCTTGAGCGTCAGCAGCTCGGCACGGGCCAGAGGATCGCCGCTCCCTTCCTCCAGCAGCCGCTCGGCCTTGTCCATGGAGCTTTCGGCGAGCTGCACCTCGGCCTGCACTCTGCGGCTCTCGGCGAGATAGGCCCAGGCCATGGCGCGCACGTCCTGCACCACGGGAGCGCCATAGAGATCGAGGTCGAGCTGCTCGGCGACCTGGACCGCGAGGTCCGCGGCCTTGCGCGCCCGCTCGGGATCGTCGATGCCGAGGTCCCGGCTCTTGCGGAGCAGTAGCTCGCAGAGCGCCAGGCTGGCGTAGCGCCTCGTGCTGTGGACCTGGACCAGCCCCTCGACCGCTTCGTGGGCGAGCAGCTCCGCGTAGAGGTGCGACGGGGATGGCGATGGATCCAGGGTCTTGCCCCGCAGCGCCTCCAGCCCGCCGCTGGCGATCTTGCTGTGGATCCGGCTGAACGCCTCGTCGTAGCTGACCGGCGACGAGGGCCGTTTCAGTCGCTCGATCTCGCGGGCGCAGGCGACGCAGCCCTGCAGAAGGTGGCGGATGGCGACGCGGGCCTCTTCGTGGGGAATCGTGCCTTGAAGCAGGCGGCGGAGAATCGCGCGGTCCGGATGGGCGGACGGGGCTTCTGTACTGGCCTGGAGGGGCGCCGGGGCCGTTCCCGGGTTTCTCACTGTGAAGCGGCGTGGCCGGGCTTTCCGCCGGCTCTCGGTGCGGAGCGCGCGGAGGCGACGCTCCAGCTTCTCCAGGTCGCGCAGCTCCTGCCAGACGAGCCGCTCCCCCTGGGTGAGGAGGAACCAGGGGATTCCGGAGAGCTGATCGAGGAGGACCTCGCGGCGGGCGCGTAGCAGCCGGTCGGCTTGATCCCACTCTCTTCCTTCGATCAGCTCCCGGAGCTTCGGCAGCAGGCGGCGGCGGGGCTCGGGCCGGGCCGGCTCGAGGCGCGCCACGTCCAGCCAGCGGCCCGCCTGAGCGTAGAGGGCGACCGCCGGCTCGATCTCGCCGAGGCGCTCGCGCCGGACCGCGGCCGCGGCGGGCCGGTCTGCTTCCTCCAGAGCCCGGGCGCGGCAGAGGTTGGAGCTCTGGATTCTGCCGGCGAGCCGGTACGCCGCGGCGGCGCGCCCCCAAGTCCCCAGGGCTTCGAGGTGGCGTGCCAGGGCGAGAGCGGCCTTCTTCGGCTGGCCGGCGGCACGGAAGCAGCGGGCGGCAGCCTCGTGCTCGCCGGCTTCCAACCCGCGGCCGCCCTCGGCGGCGCGTTCCCAGCAGCGGGCGGCGTCTTCGTAACGGCCGAGCGCCTCCCAGGTCCCGGCCGCCTCCTTCCAGGCCTTGCGGTTCTCCAGGAGGCGGGCCTCGCAGGCGCGCGCCTCCCGCTCCAGGCCGGCCTCCCGGTACGAGGCCGCGGCTTCGGAGAGCCGGCCCAGGCGATCGAGCAACGGGGCCTGCCTTGCCGCGCGGCGCAAACCGGCCCAGCGGGTGAGGGCGGCGACCCAATCCTCCCGCTCCTCGTCGGCGCGCGCGAGGGCCTCGGCCTCCTTCTCGGGCCGGACGGCGCGGCGGTAGCACTCGGCGGCCTGCCGGAAGTGTCCGCGCTCCAGGAACCAATTCCCCTCCCGCTCCCACTCCGCGGGCGATGCCGTGGGGCGGAACAGGTGTGCCAGGGCCTCCACCGCCTCGTGCTCCAGCCGGGCGCGGAAGCGCTGGTCCCCCCAGAATGGATGGGGCTCCGGCCCTTCGTAGAGCACGAGGTGCCGCCGGGAGCGGGTCACCGCCACGTAAAGGTTCTGGAGCAGGCGCTTGAAGCGGGGCTCCCGGTCGAGCCGGGAGTCGCGCAGGAAGCGTTGGACCAGATCCTGGTCCGGCGCGAGCAGCTTCCAGAGCACGACGCTCTCAAACTCCAGCCCTTTGGCGTCGCGCACGTGGAAGACCCGGCTCGTGCCGAGCCTCTCCCGGAGGCGCTCGGTCTCCGCATCGTCCAGAGTGAGAACGGCGCAGCGCGGGCCGAACCCTTCGATCGCGGCGAGCACGTCCTCCTCGGGAGCGGGCACCTCGATGGGGACCGGTCCGTCGACAGCGGCGTCCTCGGGCTCGTCCTCCTCGGTGCGGCCGAAGACCTCGCGCCGCAACAGGAGGAGGGCATTGGCCAGCTCCACCAGCGGCCGGACGCTGCGCAGGTTGCGGCGCAGACGGAGCACCGGCGGCGCCTCCTTGCGCCGCCCGATCCGGGTGGCCAGGCGCCGGGCCTCGGCCCAGCGGAAGCCGCTCGGCTGGATGGTCTGCTGGGTGTCGCCGGTGAGGAGGACGCCGGAGAGGTCGGGCCGGCGCGACAGCGCGAGCACGAAGGCCACTTCCAACTCGGTCAGGTCCTGGACCTCGTCGCAGACCACCACATCCCAGGACCGGCCTCGGCCCTGGCGGATTTCGGAAAAGGCGCGGCGGCAGAGGTCGATGCGATCGTAGCGGCCCTCCTCCCCGAGCCACTCCTGGTAGCGCTGGGCGATGCGCCAGATCTCGGGCCGCTCGTCGACAAAGAGCGGCGCGCGCTTCTTCCCCAGCTCGTAGTAGGCGGCTTCGTGGAGCATGGGGCGGTCCAGGGCGAGGCAGGCTCCCTTGAGGATGCTCCGCAGCTCCTCCCAGACCAGGGCCGGATCGAGGGGCCGGCCCGAACGGCGGAACCACTCCTGGAAGAGCGGCTCGGTCATCTCCAGGGTCTCGGACTCTTTTGCCAGAGACCGGTAGAGCTCGGCGAAGGTGAAGAAGTCGGGCTGGCGTCCCGCGCCGGTTCCTCGGGCGGCCGCTATATCGGAGTAGAGGCGGCGGGCGTGCTCGACGAGGGCGGGGCTGTAGGAGAGGCAGAGGGCCGAGGAGGGGGCGGCGGCCAGGCGGTGCACAGCGACCGCGGTCTTGCCGCTGCCGGCGCTGCCCGCGAGGAGCAGCGGGCCGGGGGAGGCGAGGATCCGGTACTGCTCGCGGCTGAGCTTGAGCTCCAGCTCGTCGCCCCCCTGGTCGAAAAGGCGCTGGAACTCCTGCTCGTCGGCCAGGGCTCCGGGCTCCACCAGGTACCACCGGATTGCAGCTTCTTCCGCGGCGACATCCAGCTCCTCGGGAGGGAGCAGGTACTGGAGGAGCTGCTCGGAAGTTTCGTCTCCAACCTCTGCGAACGTCGCTCCGGGATGGGGAGGCGGCTCGTGGATCTCGAACTGCTCGACGGTTTCCAGCTCCAGGAACTCAGCTTCCGGGGAGCGGTTGCGGCGGGCGGCGCGCTCGGCGTCGTCGTGCTCGACCCAGTCCCAGATCTGGAGGTGGGGAGAGCTCCGCTCGGGCTCGTCGCGTAGAGGAGAGCGCGCCATGGTGAACAGGAGGCGGTCGCCGGAATCGACGCGGGCCTCGTAAACCGGACGGCTTACCCCCCGCAGGCGCTTGACGCGGGTGCCGCCCCCCCAGAGCCCCTCCCGCAGACGGGAAAGCGTCTTCCAGACCGCGGCGCGCGCGATCTTTCCGCACTCCCGGAGCCTCCTGTAGAGGTCCGGGTGAAGGAGCACCGGAAAGCGTTCCGTGGAACGCTCCGGGCCAACCCGTCTGAGCACGAGGCTAGATTATAACCCAAAATGGACACAACGATATGGATATTCGATACGCGCTATGGATTTGGCACCAGGGCGGGCGGGTTGTTTTCTTTATGCATGCGCTCCATCCAGCTCGACAGCTCGTCGAGGAGAGGCGCGGGCGGCTCTTCCCGAGCGAGGTCGCCGGTGGTTTCGACCAGGAAGGTGGTGTCCTTGAGCATGCTTCCGGAGCTGGCGAGGGCGAAGACCAGCTCGGGCTGGCGGCGCACGTCGACCTCCCGGCGCTCGCGCACGTAGAGCGCGCCGAGGTCGAGGGTGGCGAGGGCCGCCTCGTGGCCGAGCCCCTCCCGGTTGAGCGCGTCGCGGGCAGCGACCAGCGCTGCTTCGGCCTCGCGCGGCCTCGTAGCGATCTTGCCTTCCAGCCAATACAGCCGGCCCAGGTGCCGCCGGTCGCCGGCGCGCTCGTAGAGCCGGCGCGCGGCGTGGAGGCAGGCTTCGGCTTCGGCCGTTCGGCCCATCTGGCTCAGGAACCAGATCAGGTGGTGGGCGGCGTTGACGACCAGGCGCGGCTCGCGCGCCGGATCCACGAGGTCGAGGCTGCGGCGGATCAGGCGCAGGGCCATGGCGTGCCGCCGCCCCTCCCCCCCCTCCCGGGTACTGCCGAGGAGGATGCCCTTCTGCAGCAGGACGCGGCCAAAGAGATGCCGGTCTCCCATCCGGCGGTGGATCGAGGCCGCGCGGTTGAAGACGCGGACCGCCTCGTCGATCCGGCCGCGGCTGCCCGCGAGAAAGGCCTGGAGCGCCAGCAATCCCGCCCGGAGGGGAGGATCGGGCGCCCAGGCCATCAACTGCCGGATCTTGTCGGTGATGTTCACGACCAGCCTGTCTTCCCCCTTGTCGTGCCGTTCGTGAACCGGTTGGGCCCAGCTCCAGGCGTGGATGTCCTGCACGACCGGCGAGCCATACAATCCGTCTTGGACCAGCTCAGCCGTCTCGGCCGCGAGCTCGGCGGCCCTGCGCGCCCGCCCGGGATCGCGGGCCCAAAGCTCACGGCTCTTGCGCAGCAGGAGCTCGCAGAGGGAGAGATCCGTGGCGCGGCGGGTGCCGTGCATCGCGAGCAGCATCTGGACATAGGTGTGCTCGAAGACCTCGGCATGGAGGCCCTTCAGGGGAGGGGTCGCCCGACGGAGGCCCTGGATCTCGCCGCGGGCGATCTTGTCGTGCACCCGGTCGAAGGCCGCGTCGTAGTCGTCGAGCGGCGGGGTGGGCGGCTGGCTCGCCTGCCCGATCTCGCTCAAGCAATCCGGACAGCCGTGCATCCCCTGATGGACGAGGTGTTGGACAAGGACCCGGGTTTCTGCGGCGAGGGCCACCTCCGCGAGCAGGCGGCGCAGGATTCCGGGATCGGGATGCCCCTCCGGTTCCTCCTTGTGGATGACGGGGCTCGGGGCCGGTTGCCACGCGGCGGTCCGGCCGCCCTTCCGGCAGGCCTGCTCGGCCCGTTGCGGCTCCCAAGCGAGCGCCCACTGCCGGGCTGCGCGGCTCCAGGCCCGGCCGGCCTCGGCGAGGAGGGCGGAGTTGCGGTGCTCCAGGCGCTCCAGCTCGAGGAGCTCCTGCCAGGCGAGCCGCTCCGCGCCCAGGAGAATGGCACCCGGGATATTCGGAAGGCGAACGGCCTCCTTGCGGATTGCGAGGAGGCGCTCCGCCTCATCGTGCCCGCCTGACTCGATCAGCTCGCGGATCTTCGGCAAGACCTGCCGGTGCTCTTCCGGCCGGGCCGGTTCCAGCCGGGCCGCGTCCAGCCAGCGGCCGGCGAGCACGTAGAGGCCCAGGGCGCGCTCGCTCTCCCCAAGCCGTTCCCGGTAGACCGCGGCCGGACCGGGCCGGTCCGCCTGCTCCAGGTGCTCGGCTCGGCAGCGGGCGGCATTGCGGGGATCGCCTCCAAGCCGCCATGCCGCGGCTGCCCGGCTCCAGCGCCCGGCCTCCTCGTGCAGGCGCGCCAGGGCGAGAGCGGTCTTCACCGGCTCGCCCGCGGCGCGGAAGCAGCGCGCGGCGGCTTCGAAGTCGCCGGCCTCCATCCAGAGCTCGCCGGCCTTGCCCGGCTCGCCCGCCTCCTCGGCCGCGCGGGCGGCGGCGACGCTGGCGTTCCGGCGCATCCCGGCGCGCTCCCAGCAGCGGGCGGCGTCCGCGTGACGGCCCAGGCTTTCCCAGGCGGCCGCGGCCTCTTTCCAGGACTTGCGGGCCTCCAGGAGGCGGATGTCGCAGAGCCGCGCCTCTGCCTCCAGGCCGGCCTCGCGGTAGAGGGCGGCGGCCTCGGCCAGCCGTCCCAGGCGGGCGAGAAGGGGCGCCTGCCGGTCGGCCCGGCGCAGGCCGGTCCAGCGGGCGAGGGCGCCGGCCCAGTCCTCCCGTTCCTCGCCGGCGAGGGCCAGGGCCTCGGCCTCCCGCTCGGATCTTCCGGCGCGGCGGAAGCACTCGGCGGCCTGGCGGAAGTGCCCGCGCTCCAGGAACCAGTCCCCCTCGCGCTCCCACTCCCCGGGAGAGGCGGTCGGGCGGAAAAGCCGGGCCAGGTTCCCGGCCGTCTCGCGTTCCAGCCGGCCGCGGAAGCGCGCGTCGCTCCAGAACGGGTGCGGCTCCGACCCCTCGTAGAGAACGAGATGGCGGCGGGCGCGGGTCACCGCCACGTAGAGATGCTGGAGAAGACGCTGGAAGCGCGGCTCCCGGTCCAAACCATCCGCTCCACGCAGGAGGCGCTCGACCAGATCCTGGTCCGGTCCGAGCAGCTTCCAGAGGACCACGATGTCGAACTCCAACCCCTTGGCGTCGCGCACGTGGAAGACCCGGCTGGTGCCGAGCCGCGCGCGCAGGCGCCCGGCCTCCTCCTCGGTGGTCAGCACCGCGCAGCGCGGGCCGAAGCCCTCGATGGCGGCGAGCACCGCCTCCTCTCCGGCCGGCACCTCGATCGGCACCGGCCCGTCCAGGGCGGCGTCCTCGGGCTCGTCCTCCTCGGTGCGGCCGAAGACCTCGCGCCGCAATAGCAGAAGGGCATTGGCCAGCTCGACGAGCGGCCGGACGGCGCGCAGGTTGCGCCGCAGGCGTTGCACCTCCGGACGGCTCTTGCCCCTGGCCGCCAGTCGCCGCACCTCGGCCCAGCGGAAGCCGCTCGGCTGGATGATCTGCTGCGTGTCGCCGGTCAGGAGGACGCCGGACAGGTCCGGCCGCCGCGACAGGGCGAGCACGAAAGCCACCTCCAACTCCGTGAGGTCCTGGACCTCGTCGCAGACGACCACGTCCCAGGTCCGGCCGCGGCCCTTGCGCAGCTCGGCAAACGCGCGCCGGCAGAGGTCGATGCGGTCGCTCCGCCCCTCGTCGGCGAGCCACTGCTGGTAGCGCTGCGCGAGGCGGTAGATCTCGGGCCTCAGGTCCACGAAGAGCGGAGCGCGTTTCTTCCCGAGATCGTAGTAGGCCGCCTCGTCGAGCATGGGCTTGTCGAGATCGAGGCAGGCCCCCTTGAGGATGCTCCGCAGCTCCTCCCATACGAGGGCGGGATCGAGGGACTTCCCCGACTTGCGGAACCACTCGTTGAACAGGGCCTCGGTCATCTCCGGGGTGTCAGGCTCGTTCACGAAGGTGCGGTAGAGCTCGCCGAAGGTGTAGAAGTTGGCCGGGCGGGCCTCGGCGCCCCGAGCGGTGGCCAGATCGCGGTAGAGCTTGCGGGAGTGCACGACCAGGGCGGGGCTGTAGGAGAGATAGAGCGCCGTCGAGGGCGCCGCCGCGAGGCGGTGGATGGTGACCGTGGTCTTGCCGCTGCCCGCGCTGCCGGCCAGAAGCACCGGGCCGGGGGAGCGGAGGATGTCGTACTGCTCGCGGCTGAGCTTGAGCTCCAGCTCCTCGCCCCCCTTGTCGAGGAGGTGCTGGAACTCCTCCTCCCCGGCCAGCGCATCGGGCTCGAGCCGGTACCAGCGGATGCCCGGCTCTTCCTCGGAGCGGACTTCCAACCCCTCCGGCGGGAAGAGGAATTGGAGAAGAGGCTCGACCGTCTCGGTGTCCGCCGGGGACGCCACAATCTCCGCGAACGTGGCCTCCGGATGAGGAGGAGGCTCGTCGATATCGAACTGCTCGACCGCTTCCAGCTCCAGGAACTCGGCCTCGGGGAAGCGGTTGCGGCGGGCAGTACGCTCCACGTCATCGTGTCCGACCCAGTCCCAAACCTGGAGATGGGCGGCCATCCGGCCCGGGTCGTTTTCCACGGGAGCGCGCGCCAGGGTGAAGAGCAGGCGGTCGCCGGAGTCGGTGCGGGCTTCATAGACCGGGCGGGTCACCCCGCGCAGGCGCTTGACGCGGGTGCCCCCTCCCCAGTGGCCCTCGCGCAGCTGGCGGAGGGTCTTCCAGACCCCCGCGCGCGCCAATCGGTCGCTCTCCCGGAGCCTCCGGTAGAGGTCCGGGTGGAGGAGGACCGGGAACCGCCCCCGTCCTTCAGGCAAGGCGGGACGCACCGGGCCGGATCACCATGCGCTCGTCGCCCAGGCGCCGGGTGGCACCGGTGGAGTCCAGGTGCTCCAACAGGGGGATGGCCCACTTGCGGCTCAGGCCGAAGCGGTCCTTGAAGTCCGCCACCGAGAAGCGGTCCCAGGATGTGGCGAGGAGGTCGCGCTTGAGGCCGGCGACCGCGGAGGCGGCGAGGATCAGGCCGTCCGGCAGGCGGATGAGCTGCCCGCGGGTCACGAGGTGGCGGATGACGCCGTCGAGGATCTGCGGCTTGGCGTTGAGCTCGCGGGCGACGTCGCCAGGCGACGGCGGCGTGAGCCCGCCCTGGTCGAACTTCTCCACCACGGCCGTCGAGAGCTTCGATTCCTCGCCGGTGAGCTGGGCGCTGCGCCCGGGGAGGGTCACCTGGTCGCCCTGGACCGTGAGCACCTTCTGTGCCTCCAACCAGCCGAAGTAGACCGGCGCGAGATCGGCCGCCCGGCCGCGCAGGATGCGCCGCACGGCCTCCGCCTTGGGCATGGCCTCGGCCAGCCGGTCCTTCTGGAAGTACTCCTTGAGCACGCGGCGGGCCCGCTCCGTGACCCGCTGCACGGCCGAGGGCGCGATCCACCGGCCTTCACCAGGGACTGCGATCAGCTTCTGCACGGATGCGAGCTTGCGCAGCTCGGGTTCGATCCGGGCGGGGCGCGTGCCCAGCCGCCGGGCGAGGACGGGCGCATCGACCCCGCGCTCGCCCGCCTCCACGGCCCAGAACGCGAGGGCGGCGCGGAGGTCCCCCTGGAGGGCGGTCAACGCCTGGCCGAGGATCGTGCCCCGGTGACGCCGCCATTGCGGGTCAAGGATTTCGCCTCCGCCGAGCGTGGCGGCGGGGGAGGGGCGGCGCACGATGTAGCGGTCGCCGCGCACCGCCGAGACCGGAGCCTGCAGGCGGATCTCGACCGGACCCGTCTCACCAGGCGCGAGACCGTCCGGGGAGAGCGCCCGCATCCGGCCGAGCACCTCGCTGGCAAAGAGATGGACGCGGACGGGCAGGAAGCCGCGGATGGGGCCGGGCGCGTCCGGCAGCAGGGTGAAGCGGCCGAGCAGGCTGGTCGTGGCCGCGAATGCCTCGGGCTCGCCGAGCTGCATGCCGCGCCCCAACTCCTCCAGGGCGACGCCGGTGAGCTGGAGAGAGGTGCGCTCGCCGGCCTCCGCCGTCTCGCGCGGCTGGCCGTGGACCTGAACGCTGCGCACCCGGGTACGCTGGCCGCGGGGGAGTACCTCCAAAGTGTCCCCAGGCCGGACCTCGCCGCTCGCGAGCGTGCCTGTCACCACGACCCCCAATCCCTTTAGATGGAAGGCGCGGTCCAGGGGGAGCCGAGCCGGCCGCTCCGGATCGGCTTCGGTCGCGTGCCGCGTCGCAAGCTCCACGAGCGCGGCCTTGAGCTCGGGGATGCCCTGGCCCGTGGTGCTCGACACCGGCAGCACGGCAGAGCCCGCGAACGGAGTTCGCGCGAGCAGCTCTTCGACTTCGAGCTGCGCCAGCTCCAGGAGGTCGGACGACACCAGGTCCAACTTGGTCAGCACGACCAGCCCGGCCGGGATGCCCAGGAGCGAGCAGACCGCCAGATGCTCCCGCGTCTGCGGCTTGACCCCCTCGTCGGCCGCCACTACGAGCAGCATGACCCGGATGCCGCCGAGCCCGGCCAGGGCATTGTGGAGGAAGCGCTCGTGCCCGGGCACGTCGATGAAGCCGATCTGAAGATCGTCCTCAACCAGATGGGCGAAACCAATGTCGATCGTAATGCCGCGGCTCTTTTCCTCGGCCCAGCGGTCGCAGTCGATACCGGTGAGAGCGAGGACCAGGCTGGTCTTGCCGTGGTCGATATGGCCGGCGGTGCCGACGATGGCCCGGCGCATCACTTGCCCGTAAGGACCTCGCGTGCGACGCGGTTGATGACGGCGCCGTCCGCCGAGCTGCCGAAGCGGGCCAGCATCTCCTTCATGATCGGCCCGATCGCCGCCGGACCCGAAAGACCGCGCTCAGCGACCACGGCCTCCACCGCGGCGCGGATCTGGGCCTCGTCCACCTGAGCCGGCAGAAAGCCGGCGAGGATCTTCGCTTCCGATTCTTCCTTGGCCGCCAGCTCCTCGCGCGCGCCGTTGCGGTACTGGAGCGCGGCTTCCTCCCGCTGCTTGATTGCCTTGCGCACCAGCGAGACGAACCCCGCCTCGTCCACTTCGCTCCCGCGGCGGATGCGCTCGTTCTTGATCTCGGTCAGGAGCATGCGCAGGGTGCTCAGGCGCTCCTTCTCTCCTGCCTTCATAGCAGTCTTTACGTCGGCTTCGATGCGCTGCTGCGGTGTCGTGGTCGTCATGCCCGGATGATAACGTATCGCCGGTGAAGGTCTCCCGAGCCCTGTTCCTTCTTCTCCTGACGGGTTGCGCCGCTCCCGAAGTGCCAGGGGACCGCATCCGGGTCGCCGTCAGCGTCGCGCCCCAGGCCGAGATCGTCAAGCGGATCGGCGGCGGCTGGGTGACCGTCGAGTCCCTGGTCGCGCCGGGCGCCTCGGACGAGGACCTGTCGCTCAGCCCGCGCAAGTCCATGGCTCTGGAACGCACCGACATTTACGTCAAGGTCGGCCATCCCGCCTTCGCAATCGAGACCCGGTACATCGATCCCTTCCTGGCGCGCCACCCGGAGATCCGCGTCGTCGACATGTCTCGCGGCATGGACTTGATTCTGAATGATCACGGCCACGAGGGCGGCGACCCCCACGTCTGGGTCGCTCCCCAGACCGTGGCCATCGCCGCCCGGAACATCGCCGCGGCTCTGTCGGATATCGATCCGCCGCACGCAACCGAGTACCGGGCCAATCTGGAGCGCTTCCTGAGAGATGTCGATCGCCTCGACCGGGAGATCCGCGCCAAGCTTGAAGGAGGCCGGCGCGCCTTCCTGGTCTACCACCCGTCCTGGGGCTACTTTGCCCGGCAGTACGGCCTGGAGCAGATCGCCATTGAAGCGGAGGGCAAGGAGCCCGGCGCCGTCCGTCTGATCAGCCTGATCGAGCAGGCGCGCCGGAAGAGGGCGGAAGTCGTGCTCGTCCCCTTTCCCCGGGAGAGCGCGCAGGTGCTCGCCGAGGCGATCGGCGGCCGGACTGTGACCGCCGATCCGCAATCCGCGGACTGGGAAGAAACGCTGCTCCGCGTGGCCGGGGCGTTGGGAGGAGCATGACGGAGGCATTGCTTCAAGTCCGGGGCCTCAGCTTCGGCTACGGCCGGGAGTTGGTCCTCGACGGAATCGACCTGGACATCAACCCCCGCGACTTCCTCGCCGTGATCGGTCCCAACGGCGGCGGCAAGACCACGCTGATCAAGGCGATCCTCGGCCTGCTCCGCCCCTGGTCCGGCGAGGTGATCTCGCGCATCCCCCGCGGGCAAATGGGTTACGTGCCGCAGTTCTCGACCTTCGACCGGAGCTTCCCCCTGCGGGTGCGGGACGTGGTGCTCATGGGCAAGCTCGGCCGGCGGGGCCTGATCCGGCGCTATACGCGGGAGGACCGCGAGGACGTCGAGCGCATCCTGGAGCGTCTGAAGCTCGTGGGCGTTGCCCGCTCCCACGTGGCCGAGGTCTCCGGCGGCCAGCTCCAGCGCGTGCTCATCGCCCGCGCTCTCGCCGGTGATCCCGGGATCCTCTTCCTCGACGAGCCCACGGCCTCCATCGATGCCGAGTCGCGGGAGGTGTTGCGCGAGATCCTCCAAGAGCTCAACCAGCGCATCCCGGTCGTGGTCGTCACCCACGACGTGACTTCCATCTCCTCGATGGTGCAACAGATCGCCTGCATCAACCGGCGGCTCTTCTACCACGGCACGGAGATCAACAACCAGATCCTCGAAGAGGTCTACGGCTGTCCCGTGGAGCTCGTGGCCCACGGGGTGCCTCATCGGGTCCTCCATCACCATCACTGACATGCCGACGTTCTTCGACGCCCTCTCCTACGAGTTCGTGCGCAACGCCCTGCTGGCCGGGGTGATCGCGAGCGTCCTGTGCGGCGTGGTCGGCACCTTCGTCGTCGTGAAGCGGCTGGCCTTCCTGAGCGACGGCCTGAGCCATGCGGCCTTCGGAGGCATGGGGGTCTGCTTCTTCCTGGGGATCGATCCGCTGATCGGAGCGGTCGGCCTGTCCCTGGCCGCGGCGATCGGGCTGGGCTCCATGAACAGCGAGACGGTGCGCTCCTACGACACTTTCATCGGCGTGCTCTGGGCCGTGGGCATGGCGGTCGGGATCGTCTTCCTCTACCTGACGCCGGGCTACGCTCCGAACCTGATGACCTACCTGTTCGGGAACATCCTGCTGGTCTCGCAACGGGACATCCTGCTGATCCTGGTCTTCGCGGTCTTCGTGCTCGGCATCCTGGGTCTCTTCTTCCAGGGCATCGTAGCCGTGGCCTTCGACGAGGTCTTCGCCCGGGTGCAGGGAGTGAGGGTGCGGCTGCTGATGACGCTGCTGCTGACCATGATCGCGCTCACGGTCGTGGTCCTGATCCAGGTGGTGGGGATCATCCTGGTCGTGGCGCTGCTGACGATCCCGCCGGTGGTCGCCCTGATGCTCTTCAAGGATCTGAGGGGAGTGCTGATCTCCTCGGTGCTGGTGGGGGTGGGGATCACGCTGGGAGGGCTGGCGCTCTCCTTCTACTACGACCTTCCCTCGGGCCCGGCCATCATCCTGCTCGGCGCGGCTCTGCTCGCCGTGGTCTTCGGCGTCAAGAAGCTGAGCGGCGAGGCGCCCCGGCTGCTGCCGATGTTCAGGCGGCGTTAGGAGGCCAGGCCAAGCTCGGCAAGAGAGGAAGCGGAGAGCAGGCGCGTGAGCAAGTCGGCCAACTCCTCGGCGGAGTCGATCGCCTCTACACGGCGGCGCGTCTCCTCGGTAATCAAGCCGAAGCGTTGTTCAAGTTGGGCAAGCACGGCAGGCCGCAGGGCCTGAAGGGTCTCCTGCCTCCCCTGGTCCTTATACTCCCGAGTCCAATCGATTTCGTTCTCTGCCAACATGGTCTTCACCTCCCAAAGTTCAACGACGGCGGGGATCCGGACTCCCGGCAGCCTGGACGGTAGCAGGACTTGAGAGAGCCAGATCGCGAAGGCCCGTCTCAGCTCCCGGTGCTCCGGCCTGTTCAGCAACTCCCCAAGCGTCGTAACGTCCTGGTCGATCTCCACCAGCCTGCGGCTTCTCTCCAACCGGAACAGCGCCGCAGCCACGTTGTGCTCGGAGGCCAGCTCCGAATCAGACAGACGCGACTCGTCGATCAGCCAGTAGCGGAGGCTTGGGCGGTGGCGTTCCAAGCCACCCGTGACCTCCTCGATCAGGTCCTCCGTATCCAGGGCCGCGTTCCACCGCCGGTTCCCATTATAGAGAACTACGGGCAGGATTGGGGGCAGCCGGCCGGCTGGCGTGCGCACACCCTGCCGGAGAAGGTCCTGGTAGAGGAGGCTCACGTACGCCAGGACCCGCATCGCCATCGACGGGTCGACCGTGGATTGGAACTCCAGCAGCAGGTAGACGTAGACCCAGCTTTCCTGACCCCAGCGGAGGCGCCAGACCACGTCGCTCTCCCGCTCGCGGAGGTCGTCGCTGACATAGCCGTCCCCAACCCGCTCCAGCGTCGAAAAGTCCGTCCGCTGAACCCACTCCTCCCTGACGAAGCCCTGGATCAGGTCCGTGACAAGGGGGGCGTGAGAGAACAGCAGCTTGTAAGCGTGGTCGTGGTCCGCCAAGTCGCCTCTCCATGGCTTGCTTGGCGGCAATTTCTATCACGGAAGAAGAACTCCCGCCAGGGCTCAAGGCCGCGGGTGGAGCCGCCAAACCCGTGACGAGAGCCTCCCAACCCGCGGGTTGAACGGTTCAACCCGCCGGTCTGTAACAAAAACCTGCCGGTTGTAACGAAAAACCGGCGGGTTTGATGTCTCAACCCGCCGGTTGAATCGTTCCACCCGCGGGTCGAGCATCTCAACCGGCGGGATGAGCCTCCCAACCCGCCGGTTTTCCGTTTGTTCTCGCGGGCCCAACGGCTCAACCGCCGGGTTGAGTCTCCCAACCCGCGGGTTTTGTGTTGCAGCTCACGGGTTTTCTGTTTCTTCCCGCGGGTTGCGCGGTCGAGCAAGGCACGCTGATTGCTGGGGTAGATCGGGAGGCCCGGTGACTCTCCCCGGGCTCCCACCGCATCAGCGAGAGGAGGTTACCTGCATGAGCTTGCTTCCCAGAAAGGACATCGAGCCGCTTCTCCGGACCGCCGGGGGGCCTTGCGTCTCCATCTTCCTGCCGACCTTCCGCGCCGGCGGGGAGAGACAGCAGAACCCGATCCGCCTCAAGAACGTGGTCCGCGACATCGCGGAGCGCCTGGAGGAGGACTGGGGGATGCGCAGCCCGGATGCGGACAAGCTGCTGGATCCCGTCAAGCAGCTCGTCGACGACAACTCCTTCTGGCTCCACCAGAGCGACGGTCTGGCCCTGTTCCTCTCGCCGGACACGTTCAAGAGCTTCCGCCTGCCGGTGCAGCTCAACGAGCTGGCGGTCGTGGAGAAGCGCTTCCACCTGAAGCCGCTCCTCCCCCTGCTCTCCGGCGACGGCGACGGCCATTTCTACATCCTCTCCCTCAGCCGCAAGAACATCCGCCTGCTCAGCGGCTCGCGGTTCCGGGTCGAGGAGGTCGACCTGGAGTCCCAGGGCGTCCCGACCAGCTTCACCGAGGCGCTCGGGGAGCTGGAGCGCAGGCCCACCCAGATGCACGCCGGCACCAGCTCTAAAACGCCGCACCGTTTCTCCATGGGCAAGCAGGGCTCGCCCACCTTCGCCGGCCACGGCACGGCGGAGGACGACATCGGGGCCGAGCTGCGCAATTACCTGGAGCGCTTCGACGATGCCCTCGGGAAGACCGATATCGACCGCAAGGCGCCGGTCGTCCTCGCCGGGGTGGAGTACCTGCTGCCCATTTACCGCGACGTGGCGACCACCTTCCAGAACATCTGCGAGGACGCGCTGCGGGGGAACATGGAGGGGGAGAAGGCGGAGGACCTGCACGCCGCCGCCTGGGAGATCGTGGAGCCCCACTTCCTGCAGGAGCGCCGCAAGGCCGCCGAGCGTTTCGGGGACCTCACCGGCTCCGGCCGCTCCTCGACCGACTTGAACGAGGTGCTGCCCGCCGCCCACGACGGCCGGGTCGAGTCGCTGTTCGTGGCCCGCGGCGTGCGGGTCTGGGGCAGCTACGACGGCGGCGAGAACCGCAAGATCACGTTCCAGCCCAGCGAGGGCCAGGATGGGCCGCGCAACGGCAACGAGGACCTGCTCGACCTGGCGGCCGTGCAGACGTATCTCAACGGCGGCAAGGTGTTCGTGGTGGATCAGCAGGAAGTGCCGGAGGGGAAGCAGCTCGCGGCGGTGTTCAGGTATTGAGGGCTATTTCAGCCCCGAGATGATCGTCCCCACCCGCTGCCAGCGGGTGCGGATGCCCTGCCAGGCCTGGCGGACCTCGGGGCCGGGCTGGACCTGGTTCATGAGCCGGTCCACCTGGACCCCGCGGTCGGCCAGGGCCTTGAAGCGCTTCTCGAGCTGCGGGCGGGCGTCCGTGTCCTTGCGGTTGCGCAGACGGGCGAAGAAGCCGCCGCCTGTGACTTGGTTGTTGAGCTTCTCGGCGGTCTCGGAGAAGGCCTCGATCAGACTTTCCAGCTCCTCGTCGGCATCCGTGATGTCGGCCCCTCCGTTTTCCTTTTTTTCCAGGAAGGCGAGGTAGGTTTCCAGGAGCTGCGTGCTCTCCGCCTGCAGCTCTCCGCCCAGCCGGCGCAGCTCCTCGATCGGAGCCGCCGGGATCCCCTCTACGACTTCAGGCGACGGCTCGGGCTGCGGCGCGGCCGGCGTTTCCACCACAGGGGTGACGGGCTCCTGCACCGCTGGCGTGGGCTCGGGCCTCGGGAAGGGCGTGGGCTCCAGGCGAGGCTTTCTCTCGGGAGTCCGCTCCGGCGCCGCGGTCGGGAGAGGCTCCGCCGCCGGCTGAGCGGGCGGGGGAGCAACCGCGAGACTCTGTGCCGGAACCGTGCCCGCCACGTTTTCGGCGACGATTTCTTCCGGCTCTTCTCCGCTCCAGAGGGCGACGCCCACCCCGGTCAGCACAGCCAGCACGGCGGCGATCCCCACGGCCAGCTTCCAGCCCATCCCGCCGGAGGGGATCGGCTGGTAGGAGCCCGCTTCGGGTTGAGGCTGGGAGGCTGCGGTCGGAATCGAGGGCCGGGGTGCAGCCCGTGGAGGCGTGACGATGGTCGGCAGCTCCGCGATCTCCGGACGAGTGCCGGTGACCCGGGTCGCCTCGCCACCCGTTACAGTCCCGCCGCGGGTGGCGAGGAAGCGGCGCATCTCCTCGACACTCTGAAAGCGGTCGGCCGGCTTCTTGGCCAGGGCGCGGAGCACGGCGCGGTCGAGCCAGCCCGGAATCCCCGGCACCACCGTGCTCGGCGGCGGGGGCATCTCCTCGATCTGGGCCTTGATGATGGCGTAGTCGCTCTTGCCGTCGAACGGCGACCGGCCGGTGATCGTCTGGTAGAGGACGGTGCCGAGGGCGTAGATGTCGACCCGGTGATCCGCCTCCTCCCCCTGGATCTGCTCCGGGGCCATGTAGCGCAGGGTGCCGACGAGCAGGCCGGTGCGGGTGAGATGGCCGCTCCCGGCTGCGCGGGCGATCCCGAAGTCCATCACCTTCACGTTGCCTATCTCACCGATCATCAGGTTGTCGGGCTTGAGGTCACGGTGGATGATCCCGGCCCGGTGCGCGACCTCGATCCCCTCCATGGCGGCGGAGAGGAGCCGCACGGCCTGGTCCCACGGCAGCGCGCCCTCGCTCTCCAGGACCCGGGAGAGGCTCCGGCCGCGCACGAACTCCATGGCGAGGAAGAGGTCGTCGCCGTCCTGGAAGAAGCTGTAGATCGTGGCGATGGCGGGGTGGCTCACCCGCGCCAGCAGGCGCGCCTCGCTGCGGAAGCGCTCGACGATCTCCGGCTCCCGCGCCAGCTCGGGCCGGATCGCCTTGATCGCCACATCGCGGTCCAGCATCAGGTCGACCGCGCGATACACGGCCCCCATGCCACCTTCGCCGACCTTCTCCACGATCCGGTAGCTGTTGCTGAGAACGCGATCGATCATAGGTCCAGATTGTATACGGTGTGGAGGATACGGATTACAATGCCGTCCGATCTTGAGTTGGGAAATAAACTCCCCTGGGAGGGGATATGGATTGCAGGCAGGTCGACTTCAGCGGTCATGCTGTGCCGCGCATGTTCGAAAGATCCATCACCCTCGATGAGGCGCTCGCCGCCATCGCGGCGGGCGAGGTGATCGAGGAGTACCCCGAGGACGTACCTTTCCCCAGCGTTCTCCTCTTGGCGCGCATCCAGAAGCGCGTCCTGCATGCCGTCGTAGCAAAGGATCGCGAGAGCGGGAGCTGCTATCTTATAACCGTGTATCCTCCAGACCCGGCCCTTTGGGAGCCGGATTTCAGGACGAGGAGGCCCTCATGAAATGTCTCTTCTGCAAGCAGGGTGAAACCCGGCCCGGCCGGGTGACCGTCGTGCTCGAGCGCGGAGAGACCCTCGTCATCTTCAAGGACGTTCCCGGCGATGTCTGCGAGAACTGCGGGGAATATTTCCTTTCCGCCGAGGTCACGGGACAGCTCCTGGAGCGCGCGGAAGAAGCGCTTCGCAAGGGCGCCGAGGTCGAAATCCTCCGCTTCGCAGCCTGAGCCGGCCTACTCTGCCGGCAGCTCCACCGTGAACACCGTCCCCTGAGGCACGTTGTCCTCCACCCGGATCGAGCCGTGGTGGTCGGTGACGATGCGGTGGACGATGGCCAGGCCCAGGCCGGTGCCACGGCCCTTGGTGGAGTAGTAGGGGAGGAAGAGTTTCTCCCGCGAGGCCAGCGGGATTCCCCGCCCCGTGTCCGCCACCCGGATCCGGAGGTGACTGTTGTCCCGCATGGCCGAGACCGTCACCTTTCCCGGCGCCTCCGTGGCCTCTACCGCGTTGTCCAGGAGATTGATCAGCGCCCGCCGCATCTGTTCGGCGTCGAGCATGGCGGGCGAAGCTCCGTCCTCGACCTGCCCCTCGACCTCCACTCCGGGCTTGAGGTCGCGGTAGAGGCTCAGCGTGTCCCCCACCAGCCGCTCCAGGTCGACCGGAGCGGGCCGCGGGCGGGGCATGCGGGCGTAGCGGGAGAACTCGTCCACCATCCCCTGCAGGGTCACCACCTCGCGCACGATGATGTCCACCCCCTCCTCGATGGCCTTGCCGATCCCGGGGTCCCGCTGCTGGTGCTTGCGCAGCAGGCGCTCGGCCGACAGGCGAATGGGCGTGAGCGGGTTCTTGATCTCGTGCGCGATGCGCCGCGCCGCCTCGTTCCAGGCCGCGAGCCGCTGCGCCTCCACCAATTCGCGGTTGCTACGCTCCAGGGCCTCCTTGTTGCTCTCCAGCTCCGCGGTCATCCGGTTGAACGAATCGACCAGGACCCCCAGCTCGTCGTCCGCCTCCACGTCCACCCGGTGGCTGAGATCGCCGCCGCTGATCGCCCGCGTCCCCTCGGCCAGTGCCTGGATCGGCACGGTCACCCGGCGCGCCAGGTAGAGCCCGGCCCAGGAGGCGCCGAGGAGGACCAGCAGCGTGACCATGATGAAGAGCAGGACGTGGCTGGCCCGGATGTCGTCCTTCTGCACCTCGAGCTGCCGGTAGGACTGGAAGTCCCGCACGAGCTGATCCGTCTGCTCCGCCACGGCGGGATCGAGCAGGGTACCGGCCACCACGGTGATCCCCGCTCCGGACACCGCGGCGAGCACGAGCCGGCCTGGCGCTCCGGCGGGCGCGTCCATCCGTACGGCCCGGCCCTGCCGCGCCGCTTCCCGGAGGAAGTCGCGGCCCGGCTCGGGCAGGTCGGGGATGCCCGACTGCGAGTCGACCACGGCGTTGACGAGATCCTCCCCCTCGTAGACGGCCAGGAGGTCCAGGTCGAGCTCGGCCAGCAGCTCCTGCAGCCGCCGGGTGAGCCGCGGGCGCTCCTCGGCCTGTTCGAGATCGATCCCCCGAACTTCCTGGAGAGCCCGCGAGGCGTCGTGCAGGGCCGTGCTCTCGATGTGGTCGTAGAAGGCGTGAGCCACCGCGTTGCCCCGCTCCAGCGCCGGCGCCAGCGGGGTGTTGAACCAGCGGTCGAACGATCCCTGGAGCAGCTCCATGGCGATGAAGAACAGGATGAGGACCGGGATCAGCGACAGGCCGACGTAGGTCGCGACCAGCTTGAACTTGAAGTTGGAGCCCAGGATGCGGTGGCGGCGCTCGACCAGCAGCTTGATCAGGTTGCGCAGCAGGACGAAGGCGACGACCAGGATCAGGATGACGTTGACGTACCAGAGGACGAAGAGGAGGACCTTGTTCGTCACCAGCGCGGCGGGGAGGTCGCGCCCGCGTTGCGACAGGTAGAAGAGGAGGGTGAAGAGGAGCAGCAGGGCGGCCAGGCCGCCCAGGAGGACGCGGTAGTTCCTGAGGAGGCGCTCGATCCTGTTGCGGAAGCTCACGGCGAGGGCTTTCCAGGATATCGGAACTTGTTGGAGTCCCTCCACTCCGTGTGGATCGCCGCGGGGATGAACGACAGGATGGTGCGCGAGCCGAGCTCGGCCCGCACCTTGATCAGCAGCCGGCCGAGGGGAGTGCCTTCGCCCAGGGTGAAGACGGGGACGCCGTCGATCCGGGTCATGGCGGCATCCAGGGCCTCGCGGTCGCGCACGGTGCGGCTCTCGATCAGCTCGCCGTCGAGCTTGAGGTGGACGGTGTAGGTGCGGGCCACCGCGTCATGCACGGCCACGACCTCCAGGGTAGTGCGGTCGAGCCGGTTGTCGTACCACCGCTTGCGGTCCTTGTGCAGCTCGATCTCGTAGAGGATGGAGGTGGGAAGGCCGGAGTCGATGCGCTGCGAAAGGCGGCGGTCCAGCCCGCCGGTGAGGGTGAACGTGGCCAGGACGCGGTCGCCGTCCAGGGCGACCCGCAGGTCGGAGATCTTGGCCTCGGCGCGGGCCTGGGAAGCGAGCAACAGGAGCCCGAGGAGGGCAAGGAGGGCTCTCATCGAGAGAAAAAGGATAGCATTGGAGCATGGCAACGAAGCCCGCGCCCGCCCCCAAGCCCAAGGAGCCGGTCAAGCGCGTGCTGGCTTCGAACCGGCGCGCGATGCACGACTACCATGTCCTGGAGACCGAGGAGGCGGGCATCGCGCTCTCCGGCACCGAGGTCAAGGCGGTGCGCACGGGCAAGGTCCAGCTCAAGGACAGCTTCGTCGAGTTCCGCAACGGCCAAGCCTGGCTCGTGGGCGCCCACATCAGTCCGTACAGCCATGGCAACCGCGAGAACCACCTCCCCGACCGCGACCGCCGGCTGCTGCTCAAGCGCCGGCAGATCGAGCGCTTCTTCGGCCGCACCCTGACCAAGGGCATGACCGTGATCCCCCTGTCGGTCTACCTCAAGGGCAACTGGATCAAGCTGGAGTTGGCGCTGGCCCAGGGCAAGAAGCTCTACGACAAGCGGCAGGCGGAGAAGGAGCGGGAGCTCGACCGCGAGGTCGAAGCGGCCGTCAAGGGCGGCCGCTGGTAGCCGTCTTCGGTTACATCCATCATCACATCGTGTCCCCGGCGCGCTTCTTCCAGCCGCCCGTGTCCTGAATCTTCTCCAGGGCGGTCTGACCGCCGTAGCGCGCCACGATCCGGTCGTCGTAGTCGTCGGCGAGGGTCGCCACCGAGGTGATCGCCCGCAGCAGGTCGCGCGGCTCGAGGCTGCTCCCGAACAGCGAATGGGCGAAGAAGATGTCGTTGCCCACCACCGAGAACGATCCGCAGAGGAGCTGGTGGTTCAGCTCCAGCAGCCCGAGCAGCAGGTCGTCCTCCACCTCCACGTCCTGCACGCAGTAGGACATGATCGTGACCATGGCCTCCTCCGGGCCGTAGGGCTCGACTGAGATTTCCAGGACCGTCGTCCCGTAGCGCACGTAGAAATGGTCGTTCTCGGGGTCGTGATAGGGCTCCTCGAAGAGTTCCCCGAGGTACTCCTTGACCTTGCGGAAGGTCTCCTCCTGAATCGTGTGCTCGAACATGCACGTCACCTCCGCGGCCTACTCTAGCAGTTGATCCCTCCCTCTGCGCCCTACCCGAAAGGGCGTTGACACCCTACCCGCTTGGGACTAACGTTCCTGTCTTGTTGAATGTTCGTTCGAATTCCCCGACAGGCAACCCAATTCGAAGAAGGACTCTCATAGGAGGAGACAGGATGCGCAGGCGAGGAGGATTCATCGGGAGGGCCTTGGCAGTCGTGGCGATCACTGCGATCGGCGCGCTGGCCTCGACGGCTCCCATGTACGCGGCCGGGTTCAGCATCTTCGAGCAGGGCGCCAAGGCGATGGGCATGGCGGGCGCGTTCACCGCCCAGGCCGACGACCCGTCGCTGCTGTTCCACAACGCCGGCGGTCTGGCCTTCGTCACCGAGCGGCAGGTCTCGACCGGCTTCACCTGGATCACGAGCACCAAGGCCGAGTTCGACGGCGCGAACCCGTTCCCGGGCGAGGGCTACCACGCCGAGCAGGAGGCGCTGTCCGAGTTCCCGCCCCACCTGTACTGGGTCCAGCCCATCAACGACACCTGGAAGTTCGGCCTGGGGATCAACGCCCCCTTCGGCCTGACCACCTCGTGGGAGGACCCCGACCAGTTCGCCGGCCGCTTCCTCAGCACCAAGGCGGCCCTGCGCGCGATCGACATCAACCCGACGCTCGGCTGGCAGATCACCGACAACTTCGGCATCGGCATCGGCGCCGTCGCGCGCTTCAGCGACGTCGAGCTCAACCGCAACATCGGCACCATCAACCCCTTCACCCAACGCGTGGCCGACATCGGCCGGCTGCAGCTCGAAAGCGAGTTCGGCTCGGCCTACGGCTTCAACGTGGGCATCCTGCACAAGATCGGCAACAGCTTCTCCTGGGGCCTCTCCTACCGCAGCAAGATCGACATGGACTACGAGGGAGACGCCCGGCTGACCCAGATCTCCACCGGCAACGCGCAGTTCGACGCCGCGCTCCGCGCCCAGCTCCCCTTCGAGCGTGACCTGCCGGTCGAGACCAACATCGAGTTCCCCGACACCGCGAGCCTGGGCCTGGCGTTCGCCCTGACCCAGAACCTGCTCCTGGAGACGGACTTCAACTGGACGGGCTGGAGCACCTTCGACGTGGTCCCGATCGAGTTCGTGGGCGGCGCGACCAACTCCCTGCCCGACGCCGAGATCCCCGAGGAGTGGGACGACGCGCAAAACTACCGCCTCGGTCTGCGCTGGACGGCCGGCCCGACCAGCGAGTGGCGCTTCGGCTACGTCTTCGACGAGAGCCCGCAGCCCGAGGAGTCGGTCTCCCCCCTGCTGCCGGATGCCGACCGCAACGGCATCACCGTCGGCTACGGCCGCACCGGTCCGGGCCTGGGCTACGACGTCGCCCTCATGTACCTCGATTTCGACGAGCGGTCCCGCGCCCGGAGCTTCCCCGGCGAGGGCGCGTTCTTCGGTGACTACAACACGCAGGCGGTCCTGCTGGCTTTCACCCTCAATTGGTGAGACGAGAGGAGATGCATCGTATGTTTCGTCTGAAGACCCTCGCGGGCGTCCTGACGCTCGCCCTGATCCTGCCCCTGGCGTCAGTACCGGCCGCCGCGCAGGTGGATACCGGCAATACCGACTTCTCCCGCTACGTGGCGATCGGCGACAGCCTGACCGCCGGCTTCATGAGCGGCGGCCTCGGCCGCACGGCCCAGCTCAACAGCTATCCGATCCTGATCGCCCGCCAGGCCACCGGTGACAGCAATGGCGCCGGCTTTCAGCAGCCGCTCGTGAGCGATCCGGGCATCCCCGCGGTCCTCGAGCTCAAGAGCCTCGCGCCGCTCACCATCGGCCCCAAGGCGGGCTCGGGCCAGCCGCAGAACCTGAACCTCCAGCGGCCCTACAACAACCTGGCCGTGCCGGGCGCCGACGTCCATGACGTAGTCGCCACGGTCACCGACAACGGCGGCCTGCACGACCTGATCCTGCGCGGGCTGGGCACCCAGCTCCAGCAGGCGATCGCTCTCAACCCGACTTTCGCCACCGTCTGGGTCGGCAACAACGACGTCCTCGGCGCGGCGCTGGCTGGCCGGGTCATCGAGGGCGTGACCATCACGCCGGTCGCCCAGTTCGAGGCCGACTACAAGACGATCATCAACGCCCTCGCCGGCCGCGGCGTCGAGATGGCGATCGCCAACATCCCCGAAGTCACCGGCATTCCGTACGTGGTCACGCTCCCCTTCGTGCTGGTCAACCCGGCGACCAACCAGCCGGTGCTCGTGAACGGCAACGTGGTCCCCCTGATCGGCCCCAACGGCCCCTTGACTCCGAACGACCGCGTGCTCCTCACCGCCCGCGCCGAGCTGGCCCAGGGCAAGGGCATCCCGGCCGCGTTCGGCGGCACCGGCCAGCCGCTCTCCGACGCCGCGGTCCTCAGCGCCGCCGAGATCGCCACGATCACCGCCCGCATCGCCGCCTACAACACCATCATCCGCAGCGAGGCCACCCGGGTCGGCGCGGCGTTCGTGGACATGAACGCGGTCTTCCGCGAGGTCGCCACCAACGGCGTCGAAGTCGGCGGCATCACCTTCACCGAGAACTTCCTGACCGGCGGAATCTTCTCCTACGACGGCGTCCATCCGAACGCCTTCGGCTACGCCTACGTCGCCAACCTGTTCATCGACGCCATCAACGATCAGTACGACGGCGAGATCCCGCTGGTCAACCTCTTCCCCTTCATGTTCGGCGCCAGCCGCACCTCCGTGGTGCCGGAGATCCAGGGCGACGGCATCCTGACGCACGCCGCGGTCCGCAACCTGTTCTGGGCCCTGGACGTGAAGACCAAGAAGGCCAAGAGAAATCGCAAATAACTGAAGGCGCCTGAATGACTTCAAGGGGGCGGGGGCCTTTGCAGGCTCCCGCCCTTTTGTTTGTCACCACCAGGATTGTCACGAAAGTGCCCGCTCCTGTACTCTAAGTGTCTAATGGCTTCCATAAAGCGAAGGGCCGCTCGGAGGGACCACGGGATGACAGATCGCGGGAATTCACGTCGAATGGCCGCCGTGGCCTTGCTGGGGTGCTGTGCGCTCGCCCCCTTGCAGGCGCAGGACCCCTGGAGCTCGCCAGGAGTCCAGGTGATCGGCAGCTCGAGCGGAGGGGAGAGCAAGCAAGAGCAGGTCGACCGCATCCAGACGCGCTACCGCGAGATCCTCTCCGCCTGGGTGGCGGGAGAGGTCGACCGGGCGCCGGACGACCTCATCGAGCTGGAGAAGGGCGTGGTCGCCGACGGCGATCCCAAAGCGCGCAAGCGGCTGCTCCAGTCCGAGCAGGCGGTGATCCACGAGCTCGGGGCCACCAGCCTGGAGGTCCTCGTGCCGATCGCCATGCTCCACCACGAGGCCTACTCGCGGCTCCTGTCGCGCGGCGTCCGCCAAGCCCCTCTGGCCGTGACCCATGCCCGCCAGATGACCCGCGATCTCGCAATCCTGTACAACCAGCAGTCCGGCTCCGAAGGCTCGGCCATGGTCGCCAGCCGCGTGCTGACCAGCCTGGGCGGCATGCTCATGGAGCACGCCCAGCAGCTTCCCGCCGCGGAGCTGTTCTACCAGGCGCTGGAGCTCGACGGCCGCAACGTCCCGGCCCGGCTCGCCCTGGCCACGGTCTACGAGAAGAGCGCCCAGCCCGAGAGCGCCATCAAGTCGCTGCGCGAGCTGCTCAAGCTCGATCCCGACCATTCCGAGGCCCGCTTCCGCCTGGCCATGAACCTGAAGCGGATGGGGGATACGGCCGAGGCCAAGAAGACCCTCAACGCCCTGGTGGCGGCCAACGACTCCAGTTGGGTGGCCCCGCTCGTCTACCAGGAGCTGGCCCGCCTGTACGCTGAGACCGAAGACTGGGCCGACGCCGAGAAGGTTCTGCGGACCGGCCTGGGCCGCTACCCGGATCACGTGCGGCTCCACCTGGAGCTCTCCTCGGTCCTCGACCGCCGCGGCAGCTTCGGCGAGGCCAAGACCCTCCTGCAGAAGGTCGTGGCCCTGCCCGCCGGCTCCGGAGACCCGGAACGGCTGCTCTACAACAGCGTCCGGCCGGAGACCTTCCTGGAGGCGCGCACCATCCTTGAGGACAACACGCGCTCGCGCCTCTCCGTGCTGGCCCAGGCCCTGGGCACGCCGGCCGCGGGCGGGGAGGGTGGCCGATGAGATTTCTTTTGGGCATCGGCCTCCTGGCGGCTCTCTCCACGGGAGTGGTTGAAGCCGCGGTACAGCCGCGAATTCAATCCCCCGTGCCCGACCAGGCGGTCTTCGGCGAGGTCGACGTCTCGGTCCTGATGTCCGCGGACGAGCCCGTCACCCGCGTCGAGATCTTCGTCAACGGCGTGCGCCGGGCCGTGCTCACCCAGCCGCCGTTCCGCACCAAGATCGACGTGGGCGAGGACAACAGCGCCCGCGAGTTCAAGGTCGTGGCCTACGGCGCCTCGGGCTCGACCGGCACCCACACGGTCGCCACGGACGCGATCCGCATCGACGAGCAGCTCGAAGTCCGCCTGCAGCAGCTCTTCGTCACGGTCACCCGCAGCGGCGCGGCCGACGCGCGGCGCATCCTCGATCTGGAGCAGGAAGACTTCAAGATCCTCGACAACGGCAAGTCGCAGGACATCGTGACCTTCGGCAAGGGCGAGGTGCCGATCACCGCGGTGCTGCTCCTGGACACCAGCGAGAGCATGCAGGGTGAGCGTTTGGAGGCTGCGCGCCGCGGCGCGAGCGTCTTCCTGGGCGGCATGCGGCCGGACGACGAGGCCAGCCTGCTGATGTTCTCCGACCGGCTCCTGCGCGTCACCCCCTTCTCCCAGGACCGCGGCGAGCTGGAGCAGGCCCTTGCCGAAACCGAGGCCGTCGGCGGCACCTCGGTCAACGACTTCCTCTACATGTCGCTCAAGATGCTCGACTCCCGCATCGGCCGGCGCGCCGTGATCCTCCTCTCGGACGGCTTCGACGTGCACAGCGTCCTGCCCATCGAGGAGGTCCTGTGGAAGGCGCGCACGAGCCAGTCGCTCATCTACTGGATCCAGCTCGACGACGATGCCAAGGAGAAGTCCTTCAACTCGGCCTGGCGGGATCACACGGCGAACGACAAGGAGTACCAGACGCTCAAGAAGACGGTGGAGGAGAGCGGCGGCCGCATCCTCGGCCTCAAGCGCATCGGCGAGTTGGAGTTCGCTTTCGCGAGCATCATGAAAGAAATGCGCGAGCAGTACGTGCTCGGCTACTACCCGACCGACTTCAAGAAGGACGGCAAGTGGCACAAGATCAGCGTCGACGTGAAGCGGCCGGGCGTGAAGGTGCGGGTGCGAGAGGGTTACGTTGATTACTAGTTGAGCCTCGCACACGGACGATCACAGACTGACACGGACGATCACGGACACAGCGGCAGGAGGGAATCCGGCGCAGCCCTGTCCGTGTTAGTCCGTGAGAGTCCATGACCGTCCGTGTGCCCCCGTCGGTACCCGATTTACAGAACTTGCCGCGGGCCCTCGCCGGTCCCAACTTCTGCTAGGATTACGCCCCCTATGGAATCGATCTACGTCCGCGGTGCGCGCGAGCACAACCTCAAGAACGTCAGCCTAGAGATCCCCCGCAACCGGCTCGTGGTCATCACCGGCGTTTCCGGCTCCGGGAAATCGTCGCTGGCTTTCGACACGCTGTTCGCCGAGGGCCAGCGGCGTTACGTGGAGTCGCTCTCCTCCTACGCCCGGCAGTTCCTCCAGCAGATGGAGAAGCCGGACGTGGACTCGATCGACGGCCTCTCGCCGGCCATCTCCATCGAGCAGAAGTCGGTCTCAAAAAACCCGCGCTCCACCGTGGGTACGGTAACCGAGATCCACGACTACCTGCGTCTCCTCTACGCCTCGATCGGCATTCCGCACTGCCCCACCTGCGGCCAGACCATCCGGCCGCAGACCGTGCAGCAGATGGTGGACCGTGCCGTGGAGATGCCCGAGGGGACCCGCCTCGTCCTCTATGCCCCCTACGTGCGCGGCAAGAAGGGCGAGTACCGCAAGCAGCTCGCGCAGATGGCCCGCGAAGGCTTCCTCCGCGCCCGCATCGACGGCAAGCTGGTCGAGCTCACGGGCGAGCCCCCGGCTCTCGACAAGCAGAAGAAGCACTCGATCGACATCGTCATCGACCGCATCGTGGTCAAGCCCGGCATCGAAAAGCGCTTGTCCGACTCGATCGAAACCGCCCTGAAGGTCAGCGGCGGCCTGGTCGTGCTCGCGCCGGAAGGCGCCGCTGAGGAGACCCTCTCCCAGAGCTACTCCTGCGTGGAGTGCGGCACGAGCCTCACCGAGATCACGCCGCGGCTGTTCTCGTTCAACAGCCCCTACGGCGCCTGCCCGGCCTGCTCCGGCCTCGGCACGCTGATGGGCGTCGATCCAGACAAGATCGTGCCGGACCAGGAGCGCGGGATCAACGCCGGCGCCGTGGCGCCGTGGCCCGAAGGCTCCAAGTCCTGGCGCATGAAGATGGTCGAGACGATCTCCAAGGCGATGGGCTTCTCCCTCTCGACGCCGTGGAAGAAGCTGCCCGCCGAGGCGAAGCGGATCATCCTGCACGGCTCGGGCGACGAGGAGCTGAGCTTCAGCCTGACCGGCAAGAAGTCGAGCTACTCCTGGACCGGCAAGTACGAAGGGGTCATCCCCATGCTCGAGCGGCGCCACAAGGAGACCGACTCGGCGACGATCCGGGCCGAGATCGAGAAGTACATGTCGGTCCACCCCTGCCTGGCCTGCAACGGCCGGCGCCTGCGGCCCGAGGCCCTGGCCGTGACGGTCAAGAACAAGGCCATCGACGAGCTGTCGAGCCTGCCCGTATCCGACCTGCGCGCCTGGGTGGGGAAGCTCTCCCTCGACAAGCGCGAGCGCGCCATTGCCGAAAAAGTGGTGCAGGAGATCTCGGACCGTCTGAGCTTCCTAGATGACGTGGGCGTCGGGTATCTCACCCTGGACCGCTCGTCCGCGACGCTCTCGGGCGGCGAGAGCCAGCGCATCCGTCTCGCGACGCAGATCGGCAGCAAGCTCATGGGCGTGCTCTACGTGCTGGACGAGCCCTCGATCGGCCTCCACCAGCGCGACAATGCACGGCTGCTCACCACGCTCAAGGGGATGCGCGACCTCGGCAACTCGGTGCTGGTGGTGGAGCACGACGAAGAGACGATCCGCGAGGCGGACTGGGTGATCGACCTCGGCCCCGGCGCCGGCGTGCACGGCGGCGAGGTGGTGGCGCAGGGGACGCCGCAGCAGGTCATGAAGAACCCCAAGTCGCTGACCGGCCTCTATCTCCGCGGAGAGCTGGAAGTTCCGGTGCCGAACCGGCGCCGCGAGGGACGGGGCAAGCCGGTGATCATCCACGGCGCAAAGCACAACAACCTGCGCGACCTGGACGTCGAGCTCCCCGTTGGGGCGTTCACGGTGGTGACCGGGGTCTCGGGCTCGGGCAAGAGCACGCTGGTCAACGAGATCCTCTACAAGGCGCTGGCGCGGCTCTTCTACCGGGCATCGGACAAGCCGGGCGAGCACGCGCGGATCACCGGCCTGGATCAGCTCGACAAGGTGATCGCGATCGATCAGAGCCCGATTGGCAGGACGCCGCGCTCGAACCCGGCGACCTACACGAACGTGTTCAACCCTATCCGCAACCTCATGGCCATGACGACGGAAGCGCGGATGCGCGGCTACCGCCCAGGCCGCTTCAGCTTCAATGTGCCGGGGGGCCGCTGCGAGGCCTGCAAGGGTGACGGGCAGATCAAGATCGAGATGCACTTCCTGCCTGACATCTACGTCACCTGCGAGGTCTGCGGCGGCAAGCGCTACGACCGCGAGACCCTGGCAGTGCGCTACAAGGGCTTGAACATCGCGGAGATCCTGGACCTGCCCGTGGAGCAGGCGCAGGAGATGTTCAAGAACATCCCGGCGATCTCGCGCATCCTGGAGACGCTCTGCGAGGTGGGCCTGGGCTACATCCGCCTCGGCCAGCCGGCCACGACGCTCTCCGGCGGAGAAGCCCAGCGTGTGAAGCTCTCCCGGGAGCTCTGCAAACGCTCGACGGGCCGCACCCTCTACCTCCTGGACGAGCCCACGACCGGCCTCCATTTCGACGACGTGGGCAAGCTCCTGAAGCTCCTGCACCGCTTGGTCGAGCTGGGCAACACGGTCGTGGTCATCGAGCACAACCTGGACGTCATCAAGACCGCCGACTGGGTGATCGACCTCGGTCCCGAAGGCGGAGCCGGAGGGGGCGCCCTGGTGGCGGTCGGCACCCCCGAGCACGTAGCCTCGGTCCCCGAAAGCTACACGGGCAAGTACCTGCGGCAGGTGCTGCCCGAGGCGCCGCGCAAGCGGCGCCGGGCGTAGCCTTCTACTCCGGAGGCACGCAGGCGACTCCCTGGGCCTCGGCGGTGTCGCGCAGGAGCAGCCGGCAGACCAGGGCCTCGGCCGGGGTGAGCGGCACGAGCGGGGGCTCACCGTTGTCGCTGCAGAACCCTCCCTCCGCGCTCACCACGATCGAGAACTCCTGGTCCTCCGCGGTCACGCTGATCGTATCGTCCGTGGCGAAACATTCCTCGATCGGCTGGGTCCCGGCCACGAACGCGGCGAAGAGCGGGAGCTCCTCGGGGCAGGGGCAGGTGACCGCGCAGGGCGGCATCATACCGGTGTGCTTCATATAATTTTTTAGCACCTTCGCACAGGCCGTTGGCGAGGCGTGCGGCGCCGGGCTTTCGCAATCCATCGCTTCGCAGTAGGCGTTGCAGAGGCCGTAAGCGGCGCCGATCTGTCCGTCGCAGATGGTCTCCTCCGAGGGCGTCTGGCCGTCGGGAGTCTTGGCGGCGGCCGGAAAGGTTGCGAGAAGCGAGAGGGCCACAAAGCAGAGAGTTTTTTGCATAACTTTCCTCCTTTGAACAAGGTTATTGACGTTTTTCTCCGTCAAATTCAAGCAAACCTGCATGAATCAGCAAGAACATCATTCTAGACCAAACCTCTCGCGCGGGCAAGGCGAATACCGGGCGGGCTAGAATCTGTCCATGGTCCGTCCTGACGCCAACCTCGCCGAGAAGCGGCGCATCCTCCAGCTCGAGACGCTCTACGACCTGGCGCTGGCGCTCCATGCCCAGCGGCCGGAGCCGGAGCTGGTGGAGGAGCTGCTCCTGCGGGTTTGCGCGGTCCTCGACCCGGCCGCGGCCGTGGCGGTGACCCGCGACCCCTACGGCGGAGCGCGGGCCGCCTCGACCGTGGGCTGGATCGATGCTCCACCTACGGGTACGTCGCTGCTGGCTGCTCAGATCTGGCGCGAGCTGCTGGGGGAGGGCCACATCCTCTCGCGCTCCAAGGGCGAGCTGGGAGGCCGGCCCTACGAGCAGCTCCTGGCCGTGCCCCTGGCCTACCGCGGTGTCTTCCTCGGCTATCTCGCCGTCCTCGACAAGGAAGTGCGCGGCGAAGCCGACCGCTCCTTCACGCAGGATGACCGCCGCTTCCTCGACTCGGTCGCGGCCCTGGCCGGCGTGGCGCTCGATGCGGCGCGCCAGGTGGAGAAGCTGGAAGCGCAGCGCGAAAGGCTGGAAGAAGAGAACAAGGCCCTCAAGGGGAGCCTCGCCCGTGAAGTGGCGGGGCAGCGCATCATCGCCCACGCGCCGCCCATGCGGAAGGTGCTGGACCTGGTGGAACGGGTCGCGCCCCGCGGAGTCAGCGTCCTCGTGCGTGGCGAGAGCGGCACGGGCAAGGAGCTGGTGGCGAAGCTCCTCCATCTGCTCTCCGGCCGCGAAGGCGCGCTCATCGCGCTCAACTGCGCCGCGCTGCCCGAGTCGCTCCTCGAAAGCGAGCTCTTCGGCATCGAGGGTGGAGTGGCGACGGGAGTCCAGGCCCGTCCGGGAAAGTTCGAGCTGGCCGATCACGGCACGCTGCTCCTCGACGAGATCGGCGACATGCAGCCGGCCCTTCAAGTGAAGCTCCTGCGCGCCCTCCAGGAGCGCGAGGTGGTGCGGGTGGGAGGCCGCCGTCCGATCCCGGTCGATGTGCGCCTCGTGGCCGCCACCCACCGCGACCTGGAAGAGATGGTGAGCGAGAGCACCTTCCGCGAGGACCTCTACTATCGTCTGAAAGGCGTGGAGATCGAGCTGCCGCCTCTGCGCGACCGCCGCCAGGACATCCCGCACCTGGTGCGCACCTTCGTAGAGGACTTCTGCCGCCGGGAGGGCATCCCCGTGCCAGCCTTTCGTCCCGAAGCGCTCGCCATGGTCCTCGCCCACGACTTCCCCGGCAACGTCCGCGAGCTCCAGAACCTGGTCGAAGGCGCGGTATCTCTAGCCGAAAAGGACATCGACGCCGATCTGATCCGTTCCCTCCTCGGCACCGCCGCCTCCCAATCCTCGCCCGAGCCGCTCGACCTCGAAGCCATGGAGAAGCGCCACATCCAGCGCGTGCTCAAGCTGACGGCGGGCAACAAGAGCGAGGCGGCTAAGATTCTCGGTGTCGACCGGAAGACGTTGCAGCGGAAGGGGTATTGAGGGGGGTGAGGGCCTCCGGGGGGTGAGGGTCTATCATACTCACCATGACCACCCGCTTCTCCGCAGCGCTCCTGCTGTTTCTCGCCCTCCCCGCCGTCGGCCAGGACCGTTCCCTCGCCTGGGACGAGATCGCCGTCACCGCCCGCCTGGATGCCGCCGGCAAGCTCCACGTGCGCGAGCGTCAGACGATCGTGTTCAACGGCGACTGGAACGGCGGCGAGCGCAGCTTCCTGCAGCGCCCGAGCCAGGACCTCGACCTGCAACGGATCGCCCGCGTCGATGCAAACGGCCGGGAGATCCAGCTCGTCGAGGGCGACACCGATTCCGTCGACCACTACGATTGGTCGGGCAGCACCGTCCGCTGGCGCAGCCGTCTTCCCTCCGATCCGCCGTTTGACCAGACCCGGATCACTTACGTCCTGGACTACACCTTGTCCGGCATCCTGATCCGGGACGGCGACATCTACCGCTTCGACCACAACTTCGGCCTGCCGGACGTCGAGTATCCGATCCGGCACTTCGTTCTCGACCTCGAGCTCGATCCGGCCTGGCAGCCTCTCGTACCCGTCCAGGCGCACCTCGAAAGGCGGGACCTTCCGCCCGGCAGCAACGTGCTGGACACCTCCGACCTGCGGCACAAGGGTGGCGCGGCGGCCCCCAAGCCGGGCTTGAGCATCGTGCCGATCCTCTGGCGCCGGGCGGCCTTCGCCGCCGCTCTGCTCGCGATGATCGCACTCTACGTCCAGTTCCGGCAGGCAGAGGCTCGGCGCGGCCGGTTCGAGCCGCTGCCCGGCCCGCGCGACTGGGACGAAGCCTGGCTGCGGGAAAACGTGCTCGACCTCCGCCCCGAGGAGGTGGGCGCGCTCTGGGACCGGAAGACCGGCGCTCCCGAGGTCGCCGCCGTGCTCGCGCGGATGGTCGCGGAAGGCAAGCTGGAGAGCTGGGTCACCCCGGGCTTCAACTTCCTCGGGATCGCCTTCTCCCCCGGCGTCCTCCACCTGCGCCTCAAGGTAGAGCGCTTCCAGCTCGCCGGCTACGAGCTCAAGCTCGTGGACAAGCTCTTCCTCGGCGCGGACGAGACCGACACCAAGAGGGTCCGGCAGCATTACAAAAGCACCGGCTTCGACCCCTCCAAGGTCATCGCCGACAGCCTGGAATCGCGTCTCGGGCAGCGTCTCGGTGCCCACCTGCCGCCCAGCCGCCGTCGGACGCAGATCCTCTGGCTGGCCGTCCTGGCGCTCTTCGCCCTGGATGCCATCCGGCACCCGCTCTCGACCGCCATCCTGGCTGGCATCATGGCGTTCGGGCTGACCTTCCTCTGGATCGGTGGCGGCATTGCGTCCTACGCCTGGCGCAACCGCACGGAGCGGCTCGACCTCGGCTCGCTCTGGTTCCTGGGGCCGGGTCTTCTGATCTTCCTCTGGTGCGCGTTGCTCGTGTTCAACCGCGAGTGGCTCGGCTGGAACACCGGCCTCGTTCCGGGTCTGCCCGGGGTGCTCGCGCTGGCCCTGGTGCCGCTGGCGGTCTGGAGCAGCCTGCTCAACAACGCCCGCTCGCGGGAGAGCGACGAAGGCATCCGCAAGCGCCGGCTCCTGGGAGCGGGCCGCCGTCTCCTGCGCCGTGAGCTGAAGAGCGCGCATCCCCGCCTGCACGACGAGTGGCTGCCCTACCTCCTCGCCTTCGGCCTCGGCGGCGAAATGGACCGCTGGTTTCGAGCCTTCGGAGGGGCCTCCGGAAGCCGCTCGATGTTCACGAGCGCCTCGTCGGGAGGCAGCAGCTTCGGATCGGGCGGAGGCTCCGGCTGGTCAGGAGGAGGCGGCCAGTTCGGAGGCGCGGGCGCCATGACTTCCTGGAGCATGGCCGCCGCGGGGATGGCTTCAGGAGTCTCGGCGCCGAGCTCGAGCAGCTCGGGAGGCGGCGGGGGAGGCGGAAGCTCGGGCGGAGGCGGCGGGGGAGGCTGGTAGAGCCACCGGAAGAGTTTGTCTCCAATGGATTGGATTTTTTCGCTCATAATCCAATCTACTGGAGCCGAAATCAATTCGAGCCCGTCAGAATCAGTCTTGACGCCTTCGAATTGAAAAGAGGCGCGTAAAACTGAAAACGGGTGCACTGGATTGAATTTGTCCCCGTCCGGATTCAATCTACTGGAGCTGAAATCAAATCGACTCCAGCAGATTGGAATCTTTCGTGCTGTATCCAATCTATTGGAGCCAAACTCATTTCGACCCTCCGAATTCCAATCTTGATCGTTCTTATCCAACTTATTGAAGCCAAATTGAATTCTGACGCGTTCGAAGTCATTTCGAACGTGCCGATTTGAATTCAAGGCGCTCGAAGTCTTCCCCGAAGCGACGGATTCGAATCTGAAGCGCCGGAAACCTCGTCGGGCGCTCCGAGTTCCAATCGAACGCGCTCGAAGAGACTCAGGCGAGCTGGAATCCAATTCTGTGAGCTGGAAGCGTCTTCGGCG
This sequence comes from Acidobacteriota bacterium, assembly GCA_034667225.1. GTDB lineage: Bacteria > Acidobacteriota > Thermoanaerobaculia > Multivoradales > UBA5704 > DATMER01. Next base: position 203,548 of record JAXDKG010000020.1, on the reverse strand, counting down.
CCCAGATGGAACAGCTGGCCCGGCCGAGAGGGAGCCGCCCGCCCGGACAGGCAGTGCCCTCTCGATGAGCCTGGGACAAAACGACCGACCTGCGACAATTCGTCTCAACTACCTCTGTAAGCGCGGCAATATGGGGGTTTGCGGCCCTGGGACGTGACGCGGACGTGACAATGCGGGGCAGAATGTCGCGGGGCTCGGTGGGGCAGTGTGGTACTCTGCTCCTGCTCATGTTTACAACGTACGGGAAATCAAAGAGTTACAGGCGGAGGGATCCTGGCGGGCAGGGTTGGCAACCCCCTTGCGATATAGGGCTGGCGACTGAGGAGGAATGACATGCTAGACTCCGTCCGCAAGCAGGTCGCCGTTCCCTACGTACCGGGAAAGGTTTTGCTGTCGGTCGCCACCGTCGGTAGCTTCGGGTGGCTTTTGGCCCACGACCTCGTGCATCCGGTCGTGATCTACGCCCTACAGCTCTTCCTCTCTTTTTGAATGTTGGATCTCGCCGCGCGGCCTTAAAAGGACCATGGCTGGTGATGCCATCATGAGAGAGGTCACCTTGGCACTGCCGATGGTGCCCGACATGGAGATCGAGGCGAGCAGGACTGCGACCGCCATCGCCGAGTCCATGCGGATGAGTCCGGATAGAATCGACGAGGTCCGGATGGCGGTGGTCGAGGCCTGCATCAACGCTCTCGAGCACAGCCGGGCGGCCGACCGCGAGATCTTCGTCACCTTCGAGGTGATCGGCGACAAGGACCCGGAGAAGCTCCGGATCACGGTCCGGGACAGCGGAGTCGGCTTCTCGCCCGATGAGGTCGAGGAGCCCGTCATCGAGAAGAAGATCAAGAATCATCGCAAGCGGGGCTGGGGGCTCAAGATCATCCACGGCCTCATGGACGAGGTCGAGATCCACTCCGGTGCCGAAGGGACGACGGTCGTGATGAGCAAGTTGCGAGGGACGGAGTGATGACCGAAAGCCTGAACGTATCCGTGGACCGCCGCGACGGGCTCGCGGTCATCTACACGGAGGGGTATATCAACAACCAGGGCGGCGAGGAGATCGCCCGCGTCGCCTACAAGCTCATCGACGACGGCGTCAAGGTGCTCCTGCTCAACCTCGGCGGCACCAAGATCGTCAACTCGATCGGCATCTCCATCCTGATCGAGATCATCGAGAAGATGATCGAGATCGACGGCAAGCTCGGGTTCTGCTGCCTCACCCCGACCATCGAGAAAACCTTCCAGATCATGGGTCTCGCGCAGTATGCGCCCATCTTCCCCAACGAAGAGGCGGCCGTCGCCCAGCTCCGTGTCTGAGGCCGAGGGTTCGGCCTGGACCGAGCTCCTCGGCCTCTATCGCGACGAAGCCGGCGAGGTCACGCTCCCCGACCGGCTCCTCGGTCTCTGGGCCAGCGAGCACGGCGCCGCCGCCGCCGGCCTCTATCTCCTCAAGGACGGCTTTCTCCAGCAGGAGGCCGCCACCGGCCCGGGGCTTCCCACCTCTTTTGACGAAGCCACCTTCGATTCCGAGCCCGGTCCCTTCCGCAGCCTCCGCTTCCCCGACGGACGCCTGGTCTACGCGTCGGGGGACGGCTCCGAGGACTACGCGGACGCTGCCGCTGATCCGCTCACCGTCCTGCTCGCCTCCTTGATCCATTCCTGCCGGCTCAAGCGGGAGCTCAAGGACCAGCAGTTCCAGATTAACTTCCGGGTCGTGGAGCTGGAGAACCTCTACGACGTCGGGCTGGCCATCGCCGCCACCCTGGACCTGGACCGCCTCTCCGAGGAGATCCTCCTGCGCGCCGTCTCCCTCCTCGACGCGCGCCGCGGCGCCCTCTACATCCTGGGGGAGGGGGACAGCCGCGAGTACCAGCTCACCCGCACGTTCGGCGGCACGGCTGCCCAAACTGTCGACGCCGATGATCCCGAGCTGTTCTCGTTCCTTGCCGGTGGCTCGGCGCCTTCCAACCTTCTCCCGGGAGCCACATACCTGCTCGGCCTGCCCATCGCCGTCGAGAACACGCCCAAGGGCCTGCTCATCGTGGGCGACAAGGAAAGCCGCCGCGGCGTCGGTCCTTTCCTGCCGTCCGACCGGCGCACGCTCGCTCTCTTCGCCAACCAGGCCGCCATCGCGCTCGAAAATGCCCGCCTGCACCGCGAGGCCCTGGAGCGCGAGCGCCTGGAGCGCGAGATGCACCTCGCGGCCGAGATCCAGCGCACGATCCTCCCCAAGGGTGCGCCCGTCGTGCCCGGCTTCGAGCTCGTGGGCTGGAACCGTCCCGCCCGGCAGGTCGGCGGCGACTACTACGACCTCCTCGCCCTGCCCGACGGCCGGGTGGAGCTGGTCGTCGGCGACGTCTCGGGCAAAGGCATCCCGGCCGCACTCATGGTGTCGACCCTGCATTCGGCCCTGCGCCTGCTCCTGGACCAGGCCGGCTTCGGACCCTCTCTCCTGGAGCGCCTGAACCGCCACATCCTGGAGTCGAGCATGGCCAACAAGTTCATCACCCTGCTCATGGCCGAGCTGGAGCCCCGGAGCGGGTTGCTGCGCTACTTGAACGCCGGCCACAACCCCGGCTTCCTGGTGCGTCCGAATGGCCGGGTGGAGGAGCTGTCGTCGAGCGGCGTCCCCCTGGGATTGCTGCCGAACAGCCGCTATCAGCCGCGCGAGCTCATGGTCGAGCCAGGCGACATCGTCTGTATCTACAGCGACGGCATCACCGAGGCCGAGTCGGTCGACGAGCAGGAGTTCGGCACCGAGCGTCTCATTGAGATCCTCCGCAAGCATCAGGGCTTTACCCTGCAGGAGGTCCTGGAGACTCTCCAGGGGGCTGTCACGCGGTTTGCGGTGGGCAGGCCTCAGTACGACGACCAGACGGTGGTTTTGCTGCGGCGAGAGTAGAATCCCCCGCATGAAGACCGCCGCCAAGCTCCTCTGGCTTCTCCTTCTCCTCCCCATCTTCGCCGCTCTCATGGCAGCCCAGCCGCCGGAGCCGTCTGCCAAGCCCAAGTGGTCGCTGGCCATTCACGGCGGAGCGGGCACGATCCCCAAGGACATCCCGGAGAGCCAGAAGGAGGAGTACCTGAAGTCGCTGCGCGCGGCGCTGGAAGCCGGCAGCAAGGTGCTCGCGGGTGGGGGCACCAGCCTGGACGCGGTGGAGAAGGTGGTCCGCTTCCTGGAGGACGACCCGCTGTTCAATGCCGGCAAGGGCGCGGTCTTCACCAACGAGGGCACCAACGAATTGGACGCCGCCATCATGGATGGCCGCGATCTCTCGTGCGGGTCGGTGGCCGGGCTGAAGACGGTCAAGAACCCCATCTCCCTCGCCCGGATGGTGATGGAGAAGTCTCCCCACGTGTTCATGGTGGGGCAGGGGGCCGAGAAGTTCGCCGACGAGATGAAGGTTCCGCGGGTGGATCAGAAGTACTTCTTCACCCAGAAGCGCTACGACGACTGGCAGAAGAAGCTCAAGGAGGAGGCGGAGAAGGACAAGGACACGGTCGGCGCCGTGGCCCTGGACGTCCATGGCAACCTGGCCGCTGCCACTTCGACCGGCGGCATGACGAACAAGCGTTTCGGCCGCCTGGGCGACGTGCCCGTGATCGGCGCCGGCACCTACGCCAACAACAAGACAGCCGCCATCTCAGCCACCGGCTGGGGCGAGCAGTTCATCAAGCACACGGTGGCGCACGATATTTCAGCGCTGATGGAGTACAAGGGGCTCACCCTGCAGCAGGCCGCCGAAGAGGTCATCCACCGCAAGCTCCAGAAGGATGACGGCGGCGTGATCGGTGTGGCCTGGGACGGGTCCATCGCCCTGGTGTTCAACTCGGAGGGGATGTACCGCGGCGCGGCGGACTCGAACGGAAGGTCCGAGGTCGCGATCTGGTAGGGGCTAGGTTGCCTGGCGAAGGCCGTGAACCTGCTCAAGGAAGACGATCGGCGCGGTGATGCCGCCGAAGAGACCGTCTCCCAGAGGGAGGGTTACGGGCTCGCTCCCGACTGCCACCCCTCCGGAGAGGAGAGCCCGGAGATCGCCTTCCCAGAGCAGGTCGGGCAGCGCAGCGCCGAGCGCTCCTCCTTCGATCTTGCGGACTCCCTGGGCAAGAGCGCGGAAGCGGAGGCTGCCCGGGTCGTGGCCTTGGACCGCGTCGAGCGCGCCGATCCAGACTCCGCCTTCGGCGTTGCGCAGCAGCTCGGCATCCGGACGCTCGCCCGGCAGCAGGAACAGGTGGCTGGGTGCGGCTTCGTCGGGTGCCACCAGGTGCGGCGTGGGCCGGCGGCCGAGATCGATGGCCAGCCGCTCGTCCAGGGCGGGGGTCAGGAATACCCCGCGCTCGATCAGGTCGAGCGGGCGCTTGGCCGAGCCCAGGAGGTCGAAGGGGAATGGAATGCCTCGCGGGTCTGTCGCATCGTCCCGCAGGCTGATCGCAGCATGAAAGACCGGCGTGCCGAGCGCGTCGCGCAGGAACGGGGAGCCGTGATGGAAGGACGTGGAGGTGAAGGCACGGCGGTTGAGCATCTCCAGGAGGGCCGCGGCGGCCTCCTGGGAGAGCACCACGGGCACGGGTCCGCCCGGCCCCTCGGTCGAGACGTTTCCATCCTGCGACTGGCGCTCGCGAGCCCTCGCCAGCAGGTTGGCAGGGCCGAGCCCAGCCAGCGAGCGGGAGGCCACGGAGGCGATTCCCGCTCCGGGTCCCTTTCCCGCCGTCACAGAGGCCCAGGCCGAGGTCACCTCCGCCGAGCGCCGGAGGCCCCGGCTGCCCGCGACCGCCACCCTTCCCTCGGCCCAGCCGAGCCGCACGGTGTTGTCCCCTTCCGCGAGCCGCTGCATCAGCTCGCGGGCCCGGCCGGGCGTCATCCTCGCCAATTCCGGGTCATAGAGGCCGGGCAGGGGAGCGAGCGCGCCCTCCGCCCCCTCGGGCAGCAGCGGCGGAGGCGAGGGCGGGGAGAGCCTCGCCTGGGCCATGGCCTGGCGGATGGCGCCCTCCAGGTCGGAGACCTCGCAGCCGCTCGTGCGGTGAGTCCCGCACCGGCCCGACTCGCGTACCCGCGCGAGCACCATTCTCTCTTGCAGCTCGTACGAGTCGCGCCGGCGCTTGCCGTTGCTCTCCTGCCCCCGCCGGGCTTCCACCCAGATCAGCTCGGTCGCATCGGCCGGCGAGGATGCCAGGGCGCGCTCCAGGCGCGACAGCATCTCGTGGATCGGGGGGAGTTGCGGGGGTGCAGAGATGGGCGGCATTGCGGCGGAGCATACCAGGGAGCCGTTATCATTTTCCGTGGCCTGGCCTTTGCACTTCCGACATGAGGCAAGGCGACCTGAGATGGGGAAAACATTGATGATTCGAGGGCTAGTACCGATTCTTCTGCTCGGTCTGGCGGTCTTGGCGACCGTCCGACCCTCCCTTGCAGAGGACAGTGCCGACCTCATCCTGGAACACGGGGTGTTTTACCCGGTCCAGCCGGCGGGCCGCGTCGAGGGCAGTCTCGCCGTGCGCGGCAGCCGTATCGTCTACCTCGGACCGGACGCGGGCGCCGCCCGTTTCCGCGGTTCGAAGACGCAGGTGATCGACCTCGCCGGCCGCACCGTCACCCCCGGGCTGATCGATGCCCACTCCCACCTCGCCGGCCTGGGCGGCGCGCTGGAGCAGGTGGACCTGACGGCCGCCCCGACGTACGGCGAGATCATCCGCCGGGTGCGAGAGGCCGCCGCGAAGGTGCCGAAGGGCACCTGGGTGCGCGGCCGGGGCTGGGACCAGAACCTCTGGCCCGAGAAGGAGTTTCCCACCCACGATGCGCTCTCTGCGGCGGTGCCGGACCATCCCGTCTGGCTCACCCGCGTGGACGGCCACGCTGCCCTGGTCAACGCCAACGCCATGAAGATCCTGCAGCTCGGCCCCGAGATCCAGGACCCCTCCGGCGGACGCTTCCTCAGGGATGTGGAGGGGCACCCCACGGGCGTGATGGTCGACAACGCCATGGATGTGGTGGGCGGACGGATGCCTGGCGCGTCCGTGCAGGACCGCGAGCGCGAGCTGCGCAGCGCGGCACGCCACTGCCTGGAGCTGGGGCTGACCACGGTCACGGACATGGGCGTCGGCCCGTTGGACGTCGCGGCCTACACGAACCTGCTCAAGGCGCACGAGCTGCCGATCCGCTCGGCCCTGTTCCTCGGCGACGACGAGCAGTGGCTTGCGACCTGGTTCAAGAGCGGTCCCCGGATCGATCCCGAGTCCCGGCTGCTGATCCGCGGCGTCAAGCTGTATGCGGACGGCGCTCTGGGGAGCCGCGGGGCCGCCCTGCTGGAGCCCTACAGCGATGATCCGGACAATCTGGGTCTCATGGTCTCGACCGGCGCCCACCTGGAGGACGTCTCCCGGCGGGCCGCCCAGGCCGGGTTCCAGGTCGGAATCCACGCCATCGGCGACCGCGGCAGCCTGGTGGCGATCGACGCCATGGAGAAGGCTATCGCTGGCAAGCCGGACGCGCGTTTCCGGCTGGAGCACACTCAGGTGACGCGGGTGCAGGACCTCCAGCGCATGGCGAAGCTCGGCATCATCGCCTCCATGCAGCCGACCCATGCGACGTCGGACATGGCCTGGGCGGACGAGCGCCTGGGCGACGGCCGGCTGGAGCGGGCGTACGCCTGGCGCAAGGTGCTCGATTTCGGCGGCAAGCTGGCCCTGGGGAGCGACTTCCCGGTGGAATCGGCGGACCCGCGGCTCGGCCTCTACGCCGCGGTCACGCGGCAGGATCTCGCGGGCCAGCCCGCGGGCGGCTGGCTGCCGGGCGAGCGGCTCACTCGGGAAGAGGCCCTGCGCGGCTTCACCCTCGACGCGGCCTGGTCGCTCTTCCTGGAGAAGGAGGTCGGCTCCCTGGAGGTCGGCAAGCGCGCCGACCTGGTGGTGTTCGCTCGCGACGTGATGGCCGTGCCCGAGGCGGAGATCCCCAAGGTCGAGGTCGACTACACCCTGGTCGACGGCAAGGTCATGTATGACAGGGGCAAGCGCCGGTGAAGCCTTTCGCTCGCGCCCTGCTGATTGCTCTGCTGGTAGTGGTACCGGCGATGGCCCAGGATTATGGGTTGCAGCGCCGTGCCATGGTGGACGAGCAGATCCGGCAGCGGGGCATTCGCGAGCGCGAGGTGCTGAAGGCCATGGAACAGGTGCCCCGGCACCTGTTCGTGCCCGAGTCGGTGCGGCCGAAGGCTTACGAGGACGCGGCCCTGGCGATCGGTCCGGGCCGGGCCATCTACCAGCCCTACGTGGTGGCGCTGATGACCTCGCTGCTCGACCTCGACCATGGCGACCGCGTGCTGGAGGTGGGCACGGGCACGGGCTATCACGCCGCCATCCTGTCGCGCATCGCGCGGGAGGTCTACTCGATCGAGATCGACTCGACCGCGGCCGCCCAGGCGAGCAAGCGGCTGTCGGGGCTCGGCTATCCGAACGTGTTCGTGCGCCACGGCGACGGCTACCAGGGCTGGGTGGAGAAGGCCCCGTTCGATGCCATTCTCCTCTCCGTGGCGCCGCCGCGCGTGCCCAAGCCGCTCATCGATCAGCTCCGCGTGGGCGGCAAGATGGTGGTGCCGGTGGGCGGGTTCTTCCAGGACTTGCTGGTGATCACCAAGACGGCGGACGGCCTGGAGAAGCGGACGGTCATCCCGGTCCGCGTGGCCCCCATGGCGGGCAAGGTGCGCGATGGCGAATAGGTTGATCCGGCTGATTCTGGCCGTGATTCTGCTCGCGGCTTGCACCGCCAAAGCGGGTTCACCGGACGATCTCGCCCGCGAGCGCCGCCGCATGGTGGACGAGCAGGTGCGCGCCCGCGGGGTGGACGACCGCCGGGTGCTCACGGCCATGGAGCAGGTGCCGCGGCACAGCTTCGTGCCCGAGGACATGCGCGACTCGGCTTACGACGACCGTCCGCTGCCGATCGGCGAGGGCCAGACGATCTCGCAGCCCTACATCGTGGGGCGCATGACCGAGCTGCTGGACCTGAAACCGGGCGACAAGGTCCTGGAGATCGGCACCGGCTCGGGTTACCAGGCGGCGGTGCTGTCGCGCCTGGTCGCGCACGTCTACACCATCGAGATCGTCAAGACCCTGGGCGAGCAGGCGCGCCGCACCCTGGAGCGCCTGGGCTACGCCAACATCCACACCCGGATCGGAGACGGCTACAAGGGCTGGCCCGAAGCCGCGCCGTTCGATGCCATCATCGTCACCGCGGCTCCCCCGCATGTGCCGAAGCCTCTCCTCGAGCAGCTCGCCGTGGGCGGCAAGCTGGTCGTGCCCGTGGGGAGCTCCTGGCAGGACCTCACCGTCTACACCCGCCAGCCAGACGGCAGCTTCCACAAGGAAACGGTCCTCCCCGTGCGCTTCGTGCCGATGACGGGCGAGGCGCAGAAGAACGGCAAAAAGCGGTAGGCGCCTGGGGTTGAAACCCCAGGCTAGAAAAGTATCGCGCCTCCCGGCGCGAGTTGCCGGTCGTTGCGTAGCCAGCCCCGGGAGGGGCTGTACCCGTCTAGCCTGGGGTTTCAACCCCAGGCGATATACGCTCCCCGCATGCCCGAGTCCTTCGCCGAGACGTCCGAGGACCGCCTGACGTCCCCGCGCTGGTGGCCGTTCTGGATCGCCTTTGCCGTGGCCGTGGCCCTGCGCCTGCTCTGGCTGGATGTCCGGCCTCTCCACCACGACGAGGGGGTGAACGGTTGGTTCATCCACCGGCTGCTGGATGGTTACCGCTGGGAGTACGATCCCGAGAAGTTCCACGGTCCCTTCCTCTATTTCTTCGGCGCGCCGTTCAGCCTGCTGCTCGGGATGGGCAGTATTGGCGAAATTGCCCTGCGGCTACCCGTGGCGCTCGCCTCGGCCGCGATGGTCCCTCTGCTCCTGCCTCTGCGCCGCCAGCTCGGACGCACCGGGGTCGTCGCGGCGGCCTGGCTGCTCGCGGTCTCGCCGTCCCTGGTCTCCTTCGGCCGCGACCTGATCCACGAGACCTACCTGGCCGCGCTCACCCTGGCCCTGATCGCCGCGGGCGTCCGCTGGCTGGAGGAGAAGCGGGACCGGAACCTGATCCTCGCCGGTCTTTCCTTGAGCCTTCTGCTGACCGTCAAGGAGACGGCAGTCCTGACGCTTGCATCGTTGACGCTGGGAGCCTTCGTGGCGTGGTGGATGAGCGGGCGCCCCCCTCTCCCGCGCCCGCGCACCTGGATCCTCGTCGCGCTGGCCCTGACGGTGCCCTACATCCTCCTCTACACCTCTTTTTTCACGAACCCCGCCGGCCTGGTGGACTCGTTCCGCGCCTATCTGCCCTGGACGGAGAAGGGCTTCGAGGGCTCGGGGCACGAGAAGCCATGGCCGTACTTCTTCCGGCTCCTGGCGCGGTTCGAGCCCCTGGCGCTCGCGGGGGGCGTGCTCGGGAGCGCCATTGCCATCTGGCGAAAGGACCGGTTCGGACTCTTCTTGACCATCGCCTGGGCAGTCCAACTCGCGGCCTACTCGGCGATCCCGTACAAGACGCCGTGGCTGGCCATGAACATGGTGCTGCTGCTGGCGCTCTCGGCCGGAGTGCTGTTCGGCGAGCTGGGGAGGCGCCGGCTGTCCGGAGCCGTCCGGGCTGCCATCACCGTAGTGGGCCTCCTGGCTGTGACCTGGAGCGCCGCGCGGGCTGTGGAGGTCTCGTTCCTGCGCTACGACGACGAGAGTCTGGGGCTGGTCTACGTCCAGACGAACCGCGATGTGCGGGACCTGATGGCGCTGATCGAAGGGGCCGCCGAGCGCTCGCCGCAAGGCTCGGGGCTCGCCATCCGCTTCTATACGGCCAACCGCTGGCCGCTCCCCTGGTACCTCCGGGACTACACCGCGGTCCTCTATGCGAAGGAAGTCCCCCGGGACCCCGAGGGCGACGTGCTGATCTGCGAGCCGGGGCAGGAGCAGGCTCTCCGGAAGAGGCTGCGGGGAAAATACCTCCGCCGGCAATACACCCTGCGCCACAAGGTGGAGCTGGTGGTCTACGTGAGCGCGCGGGTGTGGCCCTTCTCGGCGTAAGCTTGCCGCCTTATGCAACAGCCTGCCAAGCCCACTATCCTCGCCGAGCCGGCGGCCCGGCTGTGGAACCGCGACTTCGCCCTTCTCTGGCAGGGGCAGATGGTCAGCCAGCTCGGCAACCAGGCGTTTCACATTGCCATGATGTCCTGGCTCCTGCGGGCCACCGGCTCGGCCAGCCTCATGGGGCTCCTCATGTTCACCGCGCTGCTGCCGGGCGTGGTGCTCGGTCCCGTGGGCGGCACCTTCGCCGACCGCCACTCGCGGATCCGCATCGCGCTGATCTGCGACCTTCTCGCTGGCGCGGGCGTCCTCGCCCTGTCCTTCATGATGTTCGATCCACGGGTGGAGCGGCTCGAGCCCGCGGCGGTCCGCTTCGTCATCGCGCTGATGTTCGGGGTCTCGGCTCTGCTGGGCATCCTGCGGGCGTTCTTCACTCCGGCGCTCAGCGCGGCGATCCCCGACCTCGTCCCGCGGGAGAGGATCCCGGCGGCCAACTCCCTGAACCAGATCTCGGTGCAGGGCTCGAGCCTGCTCGGCCAGGCGGTCGGCGGCGTGCTCTTCCAGGCCCTGGGAGCCGCCTTCCTCTACCTGGTCAACGGCCTGAGCTTCCTGTATGCCGCGCTCTGCGCGCTCCTGATCCGGCTCCCCCCGCGGGCAATCGTGCCGAGGCCGGAGACGGCCCACCCCTTCCGTCAGTTTTTCGGGGAGACTGCCGAAGGCTTCCGCTATCTCTGGAAGCATACCGGCCTGCGCGACTTCACCGTGATCGCGTCGGTGGTCAACTTCCTCGGAATGCCGATCATGGTGCTGTTCCCATTTTTCGTGGAGCTCTACCTGAAGAAGGATGCCCGGTGGTACGGATTCCTGCTGGCGGCCATTGGAGCCGGCTCGGTGGCAGGTTTCGTCCTGGCCGGCGCCAAGCCCCTCAAAGGCGGGGAGCGGCGCCGCTGGATCGTCACGGCCATGATCCTGGCGCCCCTGCTCTTCGGCATCCTCGGGGTCGTGAGCAACGCCTGGGCCGCCCTGGGAGTGGCCTTCCTGGGCGGCGTGGCGCTGGGCGTGATCAACGTCTACCTGATGAGCATGGTCCAGATGGCCACGCCCGGCGAGATGCGTGGCCGGGTGCTGAGCGTGATCATGACGATGACCGGCGGCCTGATGCCGATCGGCATGGTCCTGGGCGGCATCGTGGGCGACCTGACCGGCAAGAACGTCCCCCTGATCTACGCGGTCTGCGGCGGCTTGGGCTTCCTTGTGGCCTCCGGCGTGTTCGTGCGCCGGGATCTGCGGGAGTTCCTGGCGCACGGGTGAGGGAGGGGCGCTCTGCTAAAATCCTGAGATATGACAGGAAGCCCCAACATGTGGGACTACGCCATGAGGGCGCTGGGCACCTTCCTGGCGTTGGCTGGTCTTCTCGGAACCGTGGTTCAGCTCCTCACTACGACCGGCCCCCTTCGCAACGCCGGATTCCTGATCCTGTTCGTCCTGTTGATCCTTGTCGGAGTCTGGCTGGCCGGCTACAACGTCTGGCTGAGGCGAAAGGCCAACAAGGGCCTTCCTGACATGGAGGCGATGGAGAGGATCTCCGCCAGCTACTCGGTGGAGCCGGCCACTTCTGACGAGGTGCATTGGGTGGCGACGCTGGAGGCCAGCGTCTACCCTCCGCAAGACGCGATTCCGGAGGCCATCCTCCGCGAGTGGTACAACGCGAATCCGAACGCGTTCTTCATCATCCGCTCCAGGAGCGGGGAACTGGTGGGACATCTGGACGTCCTGCCCTTGCGGCCCGCGACCATGCAGGCTTTTCTGGCGGGAGACATCGTCGAGCGCCAGATCCGGGGCGACTCTCTCTACTCCGTCGCGGAGAAGGGAAAGGTTCGCGACGTCTACGTCGAAAGCATCGTGCTGGCGCCCTCGCAAGGAGCGTCGAGCGTCTCGGCGGCGCTTCTGTCCGTCCTGGGGCGGTTCGGCTCTGTGCTGGAAAGAGTCTGCGACCTGGAGAACCTGGAGCACGTGTACGCCATTGCAGCCTCGAGCAAAGGCGAGAAGCTGATGAAGGGGCTTGGTTTCGCTGAGATGAAGGCAGCCGATTCCAGGGCTGATCACCATAAGCTCTTCGGAGTCGATTTCCTCACGCTGGCGCAGAAAATAGCCGCCCTTCTGGGGGATCACTTGAAGGATCCTGACCTCATCGGGAAAATCCTGAAAGCCCGCGACAAGGCCGCGTTACCGGGTCTTTAGCGCGCCGCAGCGCCGTTCCAAGAGAGTTGCACGCAATGCAAAGTTCCCAGGAGCCCGACTTCTTCGTGGCCGACTGGCGGGTGCGTCCCGCCCTGGGGACATTGGAGCGAGGGGGAGCCTCCGTCTCGATCGAGCCGCGAGCGATGCAGGTGCTCGCCTGCCTGGCCCGGCATGCGCCGGACGTGGTTCCAAGCAGCGGCTCATGCGCGAGGTCTGGGGAGATGCATTCGTCACCGACGAGGTGCTGAGCCACGCCGTCTGGGAGCTGCGCAAGGCGTTCGGTGACGAGGCGAAGAACCCGCGTTACATCCATACCATCTCAAAGAAGGGCTACCGGCTGCTGGCGGAGGTCTCGTTCAGCACGGCTCCGGAGCCGCTCGCTACTGGCAGCCGGATCGCGCAGTACGAGATCCTGGAGCCGGTGGCCGGCGGTGCCATGGGGGAGGTCTACAAGGCCCGCGACCTGCGCCTCGGCCGCGTGGTGGCACTCAAGTTCCTGCCCGCCGACCTCTGCCGCGACCAGAGCGCCCGCCGGCGTTTCCTGCGCGAGGCGCAGGCCGTGGCCCTGCTCGACCATCCGAATGTGGCGACGATCCATGACACGGGCGAGAGCGAGGGCGGGCGGGTGTTTCTCGCGCTGGCGTTCTACGAGGGGGAGACCCTCGAGCAGAAGCTGGAGAGCGGGCCGCTGCCGCTCGCCGAGGCTGTAGGGATCGCCTGCCAGATCGCCAAGGGTCTCGCCGCCGCGCACCGCCGGCAGATCGTCCACCGCGACATCAAGCCGGCCAATGTAGCGGTCTGCCCCGACGGCACGGTGAAGATCCTCGACTTCGGGCTCGCCAAGATGACCGGCGCCACCACGCTCACCCGGCTGGGCTCCTCACCCGGCACTCCCGCCTACAAGTCGCCCGAGCAGACCCGGGGCGAGAAGGTCGACCCGCGCAGCGATCTCTGGGCGCTCGGAGTCGTGCTCTACCAGATGGTGACCGGGCGCATCCCGTTCGGAGGCGAATACGAGCAGGCGGTGATCTACGCGATTCTGAACGAGCAGCCCCGGCCTCTGGACGACGGAACGCCCGCTGAACTGGGCGCGGTGATCGATAAGGCGCTGGCGAAGGATGCGGCGGAGCGTTACCAGGCCGCCGAGGAGATGGAGGCGGCTCTGGCGGGCGTTCCATTGGAGGCGGGCGAGATTGTTCGCCGAAAGCCGGTACGTGCCCGGCGCCGAAGGTCTGTGTCCTGGAAGTGGCTCTCCGGGGGTCTGGCCGCGCTGGTGGTGTTCGGTGTTGTCCTGGGCGTCTGGTACTTGAAGAAGCAGCGTTGGGACTTTTCGTCTGAGGTGACGCGACTGATGGAGCAGGGAGACCGCCAGGAATGGCGGGGTGATACCAAACGCATTCTCGGCAATGCCGAGAGCACCTACCGGAAAGCCCTGCTGCTGAATCCTGAGAATCCATTGATCAAGGCGCAGCTCGCCGCCTTGCTGTGCCGCTTGGAATCCCAGTTTCCAGAGCCGAGCCGGCGGCAGAAGATCCGCCGGCTGGTTGAGGAGGCGGTCACACACGCACCGGATGAACCCATGCCGTGGGTGGCGCAGGCCAGGCTCCTGCTACTGGAGAGCAAGCCGAAAGAGGCTGAATCAGCGGCACGCAAGGCGGTGGAGCTTGGCCCGGATTTCGATCGCGGCTACACGATGCTGGGCGAGGCGCTTCTGGCTCAGGGGCGGCAGGACGAGGGCTTGAAGGAGCTTCAACGTGGCGTCGAGGTCGGGCAAGGGTACCTGCGCGCGCGGTTGGCCTTGGCATTCAGGCTCAAGAGTGCCAGCCGCCTCGACGAAGCGGCGGTCGAGTATCGCAAGGTGCTCGCCTACGATCCCGATCATCCGACCGCCAAGCACAACCTGGCGGCAATTTACCTGGAAAGTGGCCGCTACCTTGACGCCCTCCGCCTGTTTCGGGAGGTATACGAGGAGACCGGTGACCCTCGCTCAGCCAACAGCCTGGGTCTTGTCTATATCTATCTGGACCGCATGCCTGAGGCCATCAAGACCTTGGGCGAAGCCTACCGGCTGGAACCCGATCCCACCACGGCTCGCAACCTGGCTGAATGCTATGAGAAGATCGGCCAGAAAGAAGAAGCCCGCCGATGGTACGAGATCGCCCTGAGCGGCTTTGATCACAGTCTTGCCCTGGGCGGCTCGCGAGCCTACATCCTGTACAGCCGGTCCTTCTGCGCCGCCAAGCTCGGACGTTACGACGAAGCCCTGCGGAATATCCAGGAAGCCATGGCTGCCATGCCGAATCAGAGCAGCTTCCTTTTCCGGCTTGCTCAAATCCATGCCATAGCAGGTCATCGTGAAGAGGTCTATACCTACCTCAGGCGCGCCGTCGAGGAAGGCTATCCGCGAGAGGACCTCCGCAACGACTTTGTTCTACAGGTCTACCGGGACGACCCCCGGTTTCGCGCGATCCTGGAGTCTACGGTTGTGAGATAAGCGGCTAGTGAGTACCAGGTGGTCCCACAGGTATCTGGTCTCCGGGCTGAGGTCCCGAGCCCGTGAGTCCGCCCCTCACGCCGGTCGGTTGCGCCTCGTTCCCTTCGAGCTCGATCCTGGAAGTCGGCGGGAGTGAGTTTACGTCCTCGTCTCGAAGTTCGAGAAACACCGGGCGGAAGTCAATCTCCAGGCGGTCTGCGACGACGCTCATCGGGTTGGCGAGCGCGTACTCGCCGAACGCAGAACGCAGCAGGTCGCCTGCGAATTGGAGCCCCACGGCCTTATACCCATGGCCGTTGGTGTCCGCCACCCACACCGCCCCCGAATCTCCCGGCTCGCTGAGCCGACAATACGGATCGAGCGGCGCAATGTGGATCTGGTCCTCGAAGACCTGCACGATGCCATTGCTGTATCCGATCGCCGAGGAGAAGTAGAGGCCGTCAATGAAGCCCTGGGTGTACCCTGTGGAGCGGCCGGACTTTTGCACCTTCATCCCGAGATAGGGGTTGGCCACGCCGGAGATCTGCTGAAAGAGGGAGAGGATCTCGCCGGCACAGTAATGGCGGTTCCCGGTCAACTCGGCGATGGCTGCATCGGTCTGAGAGTCGAAGCTCCAGCGCTTCAGGCGGGCGACGACATCGTTTGGACCTCCCCGGTCGAACGGTCCGGGTTGGAAGCAGGGGGTGCCACGCCCCGCGTGCATGTGGCCGGCAAGCACGTGCCAGTTGCTCAAGATGCAGATGCTGCCGTCGGTGGTGTCAAATACCAGAGCGCCCAGGGTCCCGACTGACGCGCGCGGGCTGCCGATGCTGATGCCGCCGACCAGGGGATCGATCCGTTTGCGCCGGTTGACCTTCCTCAGAGGTGTTTCGACCACCGTGCCCGGCCGCGGCAGAGGCGCGGTGATCAGGTAACCGGCCTCGATGACATCGACGGGAAACCTTTTCTTTGGTACCGAAGAATTCCTTAGGCTTCCGGCCGCCTTCGGGCGTCCGGCTTGCAGATACATACTCGTCCGGGCGGTGCACGAAGTAGTCATCGTCCAGCTTGCTCTCGACGTGCACCCGAAGAGCCAAGTCATCGGTGAAGACGCCTTTCGTGATCTTGTAGCCGATGTCGACGGCGGTGACTCCGGGAAGGCGTAGCAGCCGGCGGCGGTTTCGGTGCAGTGCCTCGACCAAGTTGTCCCATGTCGGGTCCGGGTCCGGGTCCGGCTTGCGCAGCTCATCGTCCTGTGTTTTTACCTGAATCGGCGGAAAGCAGGCCCTCTTGCGGACCTGAGCCGTACCGGGAAGCTTCGTGGGGTAGGGGTTCTCTGCTCCGTCAGATTCGCTGGGCTTGTCTCTCTCAGCCATGGCATCCCCTCCAAGAGTGGGCCGCATGCAGCGGACATCGAATTCCGCTTCCAATAGACGGCCCCGGTGCGCAACTTCCCGTCCGCATAGGGAGGAGCCCGTTCCGTGCCGAGGGGAGGACCCTGCCCCCTGCCCTCGCGGGCCGCGTTTGTCGGGGAGCGCCCCTTTCCCCTGTCATCGCGCGCCGCGGACCATCGGGGAGCGCCCCGTCCCCGCGGGGGAGCAACGTCCTCCCCGATCTTCGCGGGGCGCGCCTGCCGGGGGAGCGTTCCGTCCCCGCCGGGGAGCGCCCCGTCCCCGCGAGGGAGCGCCTCGTCCCCGCGAGGGAGCAACGCCCTCCCCGATCTTCGCGAAGCGCGAACGTCGGGGAGCGCCCCGTCCGCATTGGAGAGCGCCTCATCCGCGGAGCGCGCGGGCCATGGGCACGGGAGGGCGGCTGCTCCCCGGTTGGTACAATCTCGCCGGCACGGCCGTACGAGCCACGATGCCCCATCGCCAGCATGCTCCGTTTTTCTTCTAAGATAGCGGTACGCATGCAAAGTTCCTGGGAACCTGACTTCTTCATAGCCGACTGGCGGGTGCGCCCGGCGCTCGGGACTTTGGAGCGAGGGGGAGCCTCCGTCTCTATCGAGCCGCGCGCGATGCAGGTGCTCGTCTGCCTGGCGCGGCACGCGCCGGAGGTGGTCTCCAAACAGCGCCTGATGCGCGAGGTCTGGGGCGACGAGACGTTCGTCACCGACGAGGTGATGACTCACGCCATCTGGGAGCTGCGCAAGGCTTTCGGCGACGAAGCGAAGAGCCCGCGCTACATCCAGACGCTCTCGAGGAAGGGCTACCGGCTCTTGGCGGAGGTCTCCCGCTGCGCCGCTCCAGAGCCGCTCGCGGCGGGGAGCCGGATCGGACAGTACGAGATCCTAGAGCCGGTGGCTGGTGGCGCCATGGGGGAGGTCTACAAGGCGCGGGACGAGCGGCTCGGTCGCGTGGTGGCGCTCAAGTTCCTGCCCGCGGACCTCAGCCGCGACTCGAGCGCGCGCAAGCGTTTCCAGCGCGAGGCCCAGGCCGTGGCGCAGCTCGACCATCCGAACGTGGCGACGATCTACGACATAGGGGAGACCGAGGGCGGGCGGATGTTCCTGGCGCTTGCCTTCTACGAGGGGGAGACCCTCCAGCAGAAGCTCGAGAGCGGGCCGCTGCCGCTGACGGAGGCCGTAGGGATCGCGCGCCAGGTCGCCAAGGGACTCGCCGCCGCGCACCAGAGGAAGGTGGTCCACCGCGACATCAAGCCGGCGAACATGGTGGTCCTGCCGGACGGCACGCTGAAGATCCTCGACTTCGGGCTGGCCAAGATGAGCGGCGCCACCCTCCTCACGCGGCTCGGCTCCTCCCCTGGCACTCCCGCCTACAAATCGCCCGAGCAGACCCGGGGCGAAGAGGCCGACCCGCGGAGCGATCTCTGGGCTCTCGGGGTCGTCCTCTACGAGATGGTGGCCGGGCGAGTGCCGTTCGGAGGCGATTACGAGCAGGCGGTGATCTACTCGATCCTGAACGAGCCGATGCGACCTCTGGATGACTCGGTGTCGGAGGATCTGACGGCGGTGATCCAAAAGGCGCTGGAGAAGGATGCGGACGCCCGATATCAGACTGCCGAGGAGATGGAGGCGGATCTGGGGGCTGTCTCCATGGGCAGGGATGTTGTCCGGAGCAAGCCGGCGAGCGGTCGGCAGGAGCGCAGGAAGCCGGATGTCCTGGTGATGACTATACGAAAGAAGCGACTCTATATCGTGCTGTCCTCGCTGGCAGTCCTCGGGCTTGCCGTGGGGCTCTGGTACCTCTGGTACTGGGGAGAACAACAGAGAGAGTACCAGAGAGAGCACCTTTGGGATTTCTCTCCCGAGGTGAAGCAATTCGTTGATCAGGGGGACCGACTGGAGTGGCGCGGTGACACCGAGCGCATCTTGGGCGATGCCGAGCAGGTCTATCGCATTGCCTTGGAACGTGAGCCGGTAAATCCGGTGATCAAGGCGTACCTCGCCGCGCTCCTGACACGCATCCAGCTCCAGTTCCCGACAGAAGAGCGGCTGAAGGAGATCCGCTTGTTGACGGAACAATCTGTGACGGGCGCGCCGGATCATCCGATGCCCTGGGTTGCCAAGGCCAAGCTCCTGCTGTGGGAGAACAAGCCGGTGGAAGCCGAGCAGGCGGCGCTCCAAGCCATCAAACGGGACCTGGAATTCGATCGCGGCTATACGGTCCGGGGCGAGGCTCTCATCCGACAAGGAAAAAAGAAGGAGGGCTTGGAAGAGATCAAGCGCGGCACAGAGGTCGGCGAGGGGTATCTGCGCGCTCAGCTTGAGTACGGAATCCAGCTGAGAAGCGTCGGCGACTACGAAGAGGCGGCGATCGAGCTTGGCAAGGTGCTTGATCTCGATCCCAGTCATCCGACCGCTCTTCACAACTTGGGGGAGGTCCACCTGCAGACCGGCCGCGAGCCTGATGCCCTGCCCCTGCTCCGCAAGGCCGCCGAGTTGGGGGAATGGCGCTCGGCCAACAGTCTGGGCAACCTCTATTTGAAGATGGGCGGCCGGGACCACGAAGCCCTCAAGTACTTCACTGATGCCTACAAGGTGAAGCGCGATCCCACCGTGGCGCGCAACCTGGCCGAGACTTACGAGAAGCTTGGCGAGGCCGACGAAGCCCCCCGCTGGTATGAGACCGCTCTCAAGGGCTTCGACGAGCAACTCGCCCAGGGCGGTTCGAGGGCCGATCTCCTCAACGTCCGGTCGTTCTGCGCCGCCAAGCTCGGCCGCTTCGACGAGGCGTTTTCAAATATCCACGAAGCGATGAAGCTCAAACCGAACGAGAATAGCTTCCTCAAGCGTGCCGCTCAGGTCTACCTCTTAGCAGGACACCGAGAGGAGGCTTTCTCCTATGTGCGGCAGGCCGTCCAGGCAGGGCTATCGCGGGACGAAATCCGCAACGACTTCGTCTTTCAACGCTACCTGAACGACCCGGAGTTCCGCGCGATTCTGGAAGGAAGTTAGCCGCCGTTCGGCCCGCCGCCGCCCACCGGGATCGGGTCTCCCGCGGGCACCGGGTCGATGCCGACCCCGCCGGGCGCGCCGCCTTTGCTGCTCCCCGTCACCGGCGTCTTCTCGCGCCAGATCTCCGGGAACAGCGGGCGGAAGTAGTAGCCCAGGCGGTCGAGGAGGAGCTCGATCGGGTTGGCCGCGGACTCGCTGAATGCCAGACGGATCGGGTTTCCCGGCTCCTCGCCGTGGACCTCGCTTACCGGCATGCCCTCCGGAGAGGTTTCACCCTCGATGGCCCACAGGTACTCGTAGGGGAACGAGGCTTCGAGGCGTTCGACGAGAGGGGCAGGGGGCGGTGGGAGCTGGGTAACCATGGCAAATCCCTCCAAGGGTTTTGTCCGCTCGCGGCGGATTGGTTTATGTCCTGCCGATTGGACGACCCAGCATCGAAAGTTCTCAAAGCTCCGCAAAAAACCCGGTTTCGCGGGCCGCTGCTACAATCGCCGCATGAGCGCGGCACGGCGCACCCTGGGGTGTTGGATCCTCTCTGTCTTTCTCGAGCGCGGTTGCGACCCGACCACGGCGCGGATGCCGCGGACGGTGCGCCGCATCCGCACGCTCAGCCACCGGGAGATGGCCGAGCTCAACCCGCTCGCCGGGATGCTCGTGCCCCTCACCAATCTCCGGCGCTTCCCCAGCGTCGGCAGATACCGGCGGGCGTGTCCTTGACACCCCCCCTCCCGGGCCATACGCTTTCCACGCCGCAAAACCTTCTGTCTTCTAGCTCGTAGGGAGCGACCATGGGCCTCAGGGAAGTCCTCAGCAAAATGAAGATCGTGGAGATCTCGCCCGAGGAGATGACGTCCAGCCCGTCATCCTCATCCGGAGGCTCACCCGGAGGCCCGTCGGGGGGCCTGTCGGGGAGCTCCACGCCCTCGCCACTCGGCCGGCCGACCGACATCCGGGAGCTCCTGGGTACCCTCCAGCCGCCGCCGGAGATCGACGACAAGGCCTTCGAGGCCGCATCGAAGCCGGCAGGGGGAGCATCCGGGGCCGAAGACGGTACCGGCGACGTGGGAGAGATCGCCGGCATGGACATCCCGGATTTCGCGATGATCTACAAGGCCGCGGGCATCCAGGACCCGGCGCACGGCTACACGGCGCACAAGGTGCTGGAGATCCTCTCGTCGCCTGATTTCGCCAACCTCGACTCGCGGGCCAAGGCCGCGGCGCTCACCGGGTTTCTGCGCATGAATCCCACGGGGCCCGTGCCCATCACGGATATCGTCCAGGACGCGGTCCGCCGCGACCAGGCCCTGGATCGCTTCGAGGATTTCCTGCGCACCAAGCTCAAGGCGCGCTCGGAGGAGAAGGAGAAGGAGAACGCCCGGCTCCAGGCGGAGATCGACGATCTCGTCCGGCGCAACCGCGAGGCCATGGACGCCAACCGCCGCGCCCTGGAAGAGGAGGAGGCCCGCCTGGCCAGGTGGCAGCTCACCAAGAAGTCCGAGGAGCGCAGGCTCTTCCAAGCCGTTTCCCCGTTCGTCGAGACCAACCCGATCACCACCGGGGAGGCGTCCGCGTCCCCCGCGCCCGCTCCGGCCGCCGGGCCCGAGACCCAGGCCTAGTTCAAGGAGAGAGCCATGTTCGAACGCATCGCCCGTGTCTTCAAGTCCTGGATCGGCTACTTCATCTCGTTCGCCGAGGATCCGGAGATCATGCTCCAGGAGTCGATCGAGGAGATGCGCAACACTCTGCCCAAGCTGAACCAGATCCTCGTCACCACCCGCGCCACCGTGATCCGGCTGGAGCAGGAGCGCAGCGAGCTGGAGCAGAAGGAAAGGCAGCTCACCGCTTCCATCCAGGCCGCCCTCAAGGAGGGGAGCCCGGAGACCCGCCGCATCGCCGAGGACGACGCCGCCACGCTGCAGCAGGTGCGCCAGGAGCTGACCGCCACCCGCGAGCAGATCATGGCGTCTCAGAACGCCTTCCAGAACGCCCAGATCACGGTCGAGGACATCAAGGGCAAGCTGCGCGCCAAGATCGAGACGAGCCGCAAGGCCATTCAGGAGTCGAAGAAGGCCGCGGTGCTCAAGAACGCCGCCAGCGCCCTCGCCGAGCTGGATACCTACGGCACGGCCTCGACCGCCGACAAGTATCTCGACGAGATCAAGCAGCGCGTCGCCGAGTCCAAAGCCGCGGTCGAGGTGGCCACCGGCGGCTTGGACGTCGACCGCATCAAGACCGAGCGCAAGGCGCGCCAGCTCCAGGCCCAGAGCATCCTCTCGGAGTTCGAGGTGGAGATGGGCCTGAAGAAGCCTGACGCCGTGCGCGAGGCCGCGCCGTTCCCGACCGAGTCGACGGCGCAGTCGACCCCGCAGGCTACTCCGCAGAAGACCGGGGGAGGGTAAAGAGGCAGGATGGCGACCGTAGCACCCACTCCCGCCGCGTTCCTCGAATCGCTTCCCCCGTGGGGCTCGGACCTGGTCCGCGCCGTGCGGGCCAAGCAGGCGAACACGTTCGTGATCCACGGCGTGCCCGCCGACCTGGTGCCGGTGCGCAGTTCCGCGGGCTTCCGCTTCCTGTCGCTGGAGGAGTTCCTCGTCTCGCAGCTCTTCGCGGGTTGGCAGTCGGTGCTGACCTACAACCGCGCCGAGGGGCTGGGCTTCGCCACGCCCGCGGCACGCCCGCACTTCGAGGAGCGGCTGCGCAGCTACGACGCGGTCCACGGCACCACCTGGGCCGACCGTCTGCCGCGTGACGCCGCCAATTGCTTCGCCCTGCTGGACTCCTACTTCCGGCACTGTGCGATGCAGTCGCCCGCCCGCCCAGTGGTGCTGATGCTCCCCTTCGCGGAGACGATCGTTCCGGCCGCCGATGTCTCGAACCGCGGCCCCGAGGACCGCGCCGTCCTCGTCTACCTGCGCAAGTGGTCGCAGGACCCCGTGCTGCTGGCCAAGAACATCGTCATCGTGATGGTGACCGAGACCCTGGCCGACCTCGACCCCAAGCTGCTGCGCTCGCCCGCCACGCGCGAGGTCGAGATCGTGCGGCCCACGCAAGAGGAACGGCTGGAGTACCTGGGGGCGGTGCGCGCCCCCGAGTGGTACGGGAAGATGGCCGAGCTGCCCCCGGGCCGCCTGGCCGAGCTCACCGCGGGCATGACCCGCGTCCAGCTCGCCCAAATGCTTGACGGCGCCGACGCCAACAACGAGATCCTGACCCGCGAGCGGGTGCGGGGAGTCAAAAAAGAGGTCATCGAGACCGAGGGGCTCGGCCTGCTGGAGTACCTGGAGCCCAAGTACGACCTGTCCATGGTGGCGGGCATGCCCGCGGTCAAGGACCGTCTGCGCCGCGCCGCCCGCGCCATCGCCCGGGGCAACCCCGCGGCCGTGCCCATGGGCTACCTGATCTGCGGCCCGGTGGGGAGCGCCAAGTCATTCCTGGTGGAGTGCTTCTCGAACGAGATCGGCTTCCCCTGCGTGAAGCTCAAGAACTTCCGCTCCATGTGGGTGGGCGAGACCGAGGCGAACCTGGAGCGCATCCTGAAGATCCTCGCCGCGCTGACCCCGGTCGGGGTGGTGATCGACGAGGCCGACGCGGCGCTCGGCAACCGCGAGCAGTCGGGCGATTCGGGCACCCAGAACCGAGTCTTCGCCCAGATCGCGACCTTCATGGGGGATACCCGCTATCGTGGCAGGATCCTCTGGTTCCTGATCACTTCCCGTCCCGACCTGCTGCCCATCGATCTGAAGCGCCAGGGCCGGGCCGAGGAGCACATCCCCCTCTTCTACCCCGAGACTGTGGAGGAGTACGACGAGATCTACCGGGTGATGCTCAAGAAGCTCGGGATCAAGACCTCGGTCACCAAGGTATCTGAAGTCGCCGCGGACGAGTTCCTCCTGGGCCTCTCGGGATCGGATCTGGAATCGGTGCTGGTGCGCGCCGTGCTTGAGGCCGAGGCCGCGGAGGCGCCCGAGGTCATGGCCGAGCACCTCAAGAAAGCTTTCGAAGACTTTCTGCCATCCTCCAACTCCCGCGAGCGCGAGATGCAGATCCTCTGCGCCGTGCTGGAGTCCACCAGCCGCGAGCTGCTCCCCGAGCGCTACCGCAACATGGACCGCGGCGACATCCAGGCGATGATCTCGGAGATCAAACGTGATCTGAGATTGTCGTAGGGAGTAGTAAGAGCATGCGGATCGTCCTGATTTCTCCCAAGGGCCCGCTCTACCGCCACCGTGGCGGCATCTTCAAGCGGTCGCTCCGCTACATGCCGCTCACCCTCACGACGCTGGCCGCGCTCGTCCCCCCGGAGTTGGGTGCCGACATCTGCCTCCTCGACGAGGGTATTGAAGAAGTCGATCCCTCCACCATCCAGGCGGATCTGATCGGCCTCACGGTCATCACGGGCACGGCGGTGCGCTCCTATGAGCTGGCGGCGGCGTTCCGTGCCCGCGGTATTCCGGTGGTCCTCGGCGGGCCTCATGTGACCCTGATCCCCGAGGATGCCCAGCCGCACGCCGATGCCATCGTCGTGGGCTATGCCGAAGAGAGCTGGCCCGAGCTGCTCCATGACTTCATGGAGGGCCGGATGCGCCGCCGCTATGACCAGCTGCCCGGTCTCTCTCTGGCCGGCCTTCCGTTCCCCCGGCGCGATCTGTTGCCGCGCAACCGCTATCTCACCGACGACGTGTTCGAAGCCACCCGCGGCTGCGTTCACCGCTGCGACTTCTGTGTCGTGCCTTCGGCCTGGGGCACGAAGCCCTACCAGAAGCCGGTCGAAGAGGTGATCGCGGACATCCGCCAGAAGGGGTCACGCAAGCTGATCTTCGTCGATCTGAACCTGATCGCCGACCGCGAGCATGCGGCGCGGCTGTTCGAGGCGCTGATCCCGCTGCGCGTCCAGTGGTACGGCCTCGCGACCGTGCTCCTCGCCGAGGACAAAGAGCTTCTCCGGCTCGCGCAGAAGAGCGGTTGCCGGGGCATCCTCATGGGGCTCGAATCGATCTCGCGCGAGAACCTGCGCGCCTCGAAGAAAGGTTTCAATTCCCCCGAGCGGTACAAGGAGCTGGTGCAGGCCCTGCACCAGCACGGCATCGCTCTCCAGGGCTGTTTCGTCTTCGGGCTCGACAACGACACGCCCGAGATCTTCCTGGAGACCGCCCGCTTCGCCGTGGAGGCCCGCATCGACCTGCCGCGCTTCGCCGTGGTCACGCCGTTCCCGGGCACGGCTCTCTACCAGCGCCTGGAGAGCGAAGGGCGGATCCTCACGCGCAACTGGGAGCTCTACGACGGCCAGCATGTCGTCTTCCAGCCGGCAAAGATGAGCGTCGACGAGCTGCAGAAGGGGATCGAGACCGCCTGGAAGTACACCTACAGCGTGCCCTCCATGGTGCGGCGCCTGGCCTCCTCGCCGAGCCCGTGGCCGGTGCGCGTCGGGACCAACCTCGGGTACCGCTTCTATGCCCACAACCTGCATCGCTTCTACAACTGCGACTGGATTCTCGGGCTCGGTAAGGTAAAGTCCGCCGCGTGAGGCTCACGCTCATCCACCCCTGCATCGGCCGCCGCGCCGGCGACCGCTCCTACATCCGCACCTGGCAGATGGAGCCGCTGCCGCCTGCCCTGATCGCGGGGATCACTCCGCCGGACGTGGACGTGCGCTTCTACGACGACCGGATGGAGGAGATCCCTTTCGACGAGCCCACCGACCTGGTGGCCCTCTCCGTGGAGACCTACACGGCCCGGCGCGCCTACCAGATCGCCTCGGAATACCGGAAGCGGAAGGTGCCGGTCGTGATGGGCGGCTTCCACGCGAGCCTCTGTCCCGACGAGGTGGCGCGCCATGCCGAGAGCGTGGTGGTGGGGGAGGCCGAGGCGCTCTGGCCGGAAGTGATCGACGACTGGCGGCATGGCCGAGGACAGAAGCTCTACCGCCAGGAAGGGCGCACCTCGCTGGCAGGAGCGAATCCCGACCGCCGGATTTTCCGCGGCAAGCGCTACCTGGACGTGGGGCTCGTGGAGGCCGGCCGCGGCTGCCACTTCAAGTGCGACTTCTGCGCCGTGCAGACGGTTTTCCAGGCTACCCAGACGCGCCGTCCCGTGGACGAGATCCTGGCCGAGATCGCAGCGATCCGCCATGAAAAGAAACTGATCTTTTTCGTCGACGACAACATCACCTCGAACCCGGCGCAGGCCAAGGAATTCTTTCGCGCGCTCATCCCCCTGAAGGTCCGCTGGGTGAGCCAGGCGAGCATCAACGTGGCGCACGACGAGGAGATGCTGGACCTCCTCGAACGCAGCGGCTGCATGGGCGTGCTCATCGGCTTCGAAACGCTGAACCCGGAAAACCTCCGGGCCATGAACAAGACGTTCAACACCATGCGCGGAGGTTACGAGAAAGCTCTCGAAAACCTGCGGCGCCACAAGATCCGGCTCTACGGCACGTTCATCTTCGGTTACGACGAAGACACGTCCGAGCAGCTCCCCCAGGCGGTGGCCTTCGCCCGTCAGCATGGCTTCTACATCGCGGCCTTCAACCACCTGACGCCGTTTCCGGGCACGCCGCTCTACGAGCGGCTGGAGCGGGAAGGGAAGCTGCTCTACGAGAGCTGGTGGCTGGACGAGGCGTACAGCTACAACAAGGTGCCCTTCCGTCCGGCGCGCATGACGGCCGAGGAAGTGGAACGCTGCTGTGTCGAGGCGCGGCGGGCCTTTTACTCCTGGCCGAGCATCCTGAAGCGGTCGCTCGATCCGGTCAATCGGGCGGATTCGTTCATGTTCCGCAACTACTTCCTGATCAACTGGCTGCACCGCGCCGACGTGGACGGCCGCAACCACTTCCCGTTGGGGGCGGAGGATTGGCGGGGCGAGATGCTGCTGGCTGCTTGATGCGGCCGAGGCCCTTCAGGCGGCAGCCGATAAGCGCCGGTTCATGACCCGCCAGAACGTGGCCACGGCCTCGGGATTGCCGTCGAAGTAGTCCTCGAAAAATCCGCTCTGGTTGAGGAGGGGGGGATACGCGTAGCGCTCGTTGTCGGGGCCCGTCTCGCGCACCCAGTCTTCCGGTTCGCGGGGGTCGACGATGGAGAAGATCTCGTGAGGGTAGAGGTAGGGTCGTCCCTGATCGTTCAAGATCCGGAGGTCATCGGCCTCGATTCCGAGAACCACGTAAGGCTGATCCGGCGTCAGGTCGGGATAGTCCGGGCTCCGTTCGCGCAGCTTGACGATCATCGCTCGGTAACCTGCTTCCGTTTCAGCTCCACCCGGCCGATACCGGGGTGCTCGTACCAGTGAAGCTCATAAGGTCCTTCGTCATCCTCGACTCGCGGGCTGCTCTTCTTCGCCCATCGGGCTGGGCTTCCACCGTAGCTTGCCACAAGCCGATCGACATCTCGAATACGGCGCCCTTTCGCAATGACTCGCGATTGGGAGATCATCGCTGGGCTCAGGGTCGGAATGATTCGGTTCCTCCGGCCGGGCGCCTGCATCAGGCTAGCATGCGTGCATGGCCGGGGCAACCGCCCGGTTGACAGCCACTTCCTCCCGAGGCCACTATCCGGCCTGTGCACCCGCAATGACAGGAGCCGCTTGATCGTCGATCTCGCAATGCCCGAGGACGATCCGGAGA
Organism: Acidobacteriota bacterium; assembly: GCA_034667225.1. Lineage (GTDB taxonomy): Bacteria > Acidobacteriota > Thermoanaerobaculia > Multivoradales > UBA5704 > DATMER01. The sequence goes on along the minus strand of JAXDKG010000020.1, from coordinate 176,749 downwards.
TCCGGCGCCTGTTGCGTGACAACCCCATGGACGGCGCGATCCGGGTGTCTCTGGAGCGGGAGCCGAACGCCTTCCTGGCCGCGGCCGTGGAGGGCGAGCCCCACGCCACGGTCGTGGCCCGCGATCCGGCCACCGGGCGGGTCCTGGGCATGGGCACCCGCGCTGTCTGGAACGCTTTCGTGAACGGTGAGCCCTGCCGGCTGGGCTACCTGAGCCAGCTCCGTGTCGACCGCGCCGCCCGCGGCCGGCGCCGGCTGCTGGCGGCCGGCTATGCGGCCCTCCGGGATCTTCGAAGCCCGGACGAGCTGCCGTTCGATATCACCTCGGTCATTGCGGACAATGAGACCGCCCGCCGGCTTCTGAGCGGAGGAATCCCCGGCCTGCCCACCTACCGCGAGCTGTCGGGCTTCGTCACGCTGGTGCTGCCAGCAGTGCGGCCGAGCAGGAAGAGAGCGGCAGTATCGGCGGTATTGATTGAGCCGGGCCTGCCCGGCCAGATGGCCGAGGTCGCCGACTGCCTCGCACGAAATCGGCGGCGCTACCAGGCCGCGCCCTTCTTCACCGCCGAAGATCTGCTGTCGCCCGAGCGCAGCCGGGGACTCGCGCCGCATGATTTTCGGCTGGCGGTGAGCGGAGGCCGGGTGGTAGGTTGCCTGGCGCTCTGGGACCAGAGCGGGTTCAAGCAGGTGGTCGTGCGCGGCTACGCGCCTCGCCTCGCCCGCTGGCGGCCATGGATCAATCGGCTGCCCCTGAGCCTGGGGATCCCTCGGCTGCCGGACTCGGGCGAGGCGCTCCCTCACGCCACGATCTCTCACGTGGCCGTCGATGAGGACGATCCGGAAGTCTTCCAGGCGCTGGTCGAGTCGGCGCATGCCGAGGCCTGCGCGCGCCGCTACGCCTACGCCGTGATCGGCTTCGCCGCGGGTCACCCCTGGCTGCCCTGGCTCGAACGCCGTTTCCGCCCCCGGCGCTATGAGAGCGTGCTCTACACCGTGCATTGGGGAGGAGAGGCCGTAGCTCTAGACGGCCGGCGCCCCCACGTCGAGGCGGCGTTGCTGTGAAAGGTCGGCTGATCCGAAGAGAGGCCCTGACCAGCGCCGAGCGCGAAGCCATGTACCGTCTGCTCGCCGGCTTCTTCGAAGGGGTTACGCGCGAGCGCTTCGAATCCGACCTCGCGGAGAAGCCCTGGGTGCTGCTCCTGGAGGACGAGCAGGGGCTGCGGGGATTCTCGACCCTCCTCCTCTATGAGACGTCCCTCCCCGGAGAGGGGGCGTGCACGGTGGTCTACTCGGGGGACACGATCGTCGATCCGGGCGCCTGGGGAAGCACCGCGCTGCCGAGATGCTGGATCGCCGGGGTGCGCCGGCTGCACGAGGAGCGGCCGAAGGGGCGCCTCTGGTGGCTGCTCCTGACCTCCGGCTTCCGCACCTACCGCTTCCTTCCGGTTTTCTGGAGGGACTTCTGGCCCCGCTGGGACGCCGAGACGCCACCTGAGGTCCAGGCCCGGATCGACGTCCTGGCCGAGGAAAGGATCGGCGGAAGCTACCGGGAAGGGATCGTCCGCTTCCCCGAGCCGCAGAAGCTCCGCGGCGAGCTGGCCGAGGTGCCCTTGGGGAGGAAGCTGGACCCGCACGTAGCGTTCTTTCTCGAGAAGAACCCCGGCTGGGCAGAGGGGGACGAGCTGGTCTGCCTGACCGAGATCGCGGAGGACAACCTGACGGCGGCCGGACGGCGGATGTGGCGTGGGGGTGGGTTGGAGTGAGGAGCCTCCCATGGCTCGCCGCCAACGTTCCCGGCTATCTCCGCTTCCTCCGGGCGCTGGGCAGGCCTGAGGACGTTCAGCGCTCTCTCCTCCAAGACCATCTCCAAGCCAACTCGGACACCGCGTTCGGGCGTGCTCATGGATTCGCCTCGATTCGCACCGCAGAGCAGTATCGCGAGCGTGTCCCTCTCCTCGGGGGAGAGGATCTGGCGTCATGGGTCGATCGGATCGCGGCCGGGGAGGCTCGCGTGCTCACCCGCTCGCCCGTGCGGACCCTGGAGCCGACGAGCGGCTCCTCGGCAGCGGCGAAGCTCATCCCCTATACCTCGGCGCTCCAGCGCGAGATCCGCCGGGCCGTCTCTCCCTGGATCATCGATCTCTACGGTCGCCATCCACGACTCGCGCTCGGACCCGCCTACTGGTCCATCACGCCGCTCGCTCTGGATGAGGACCCTCCTGGCGGGCCCGTGCGGGTCGGCTTCGAGGAGGACTCCGAGTACCTTGGAGGGTTCTGGAGCCGTCTGGCCGATGCGACGCTGGCCGTTCCCGGGTCGGTGCGGCACCTGCGGGACCCGGACACCTTCCGCTACGTCACCTTGAGATACCTGCTGCTGCGGCTCGATCTCTCCCTGATCTCGGTCTGGCATCCGAGCTTTCTGCTCCTGCTGCTCGAAGCGCTTCCAAGGTTCTGGGACGCCCTAGTCCAGGACATCGGGCGAAGCGAGCTGAAGAGGCTCTCTCCGGATGTTCCAACCCGCATCTGGCCTCGTCTCGGTCTGATCAGTTGCTGGGGCGATGCGCATGCGGCTCTCTCGCTACCTGAGCTGGCGCGGACTTTCCCTGGAGTCGAGATCCAGCCGAAAGGTTTGCTCGCCACGGAAGGCTTCGTCACCATTCCTTTCCGGGGAGCCTGGCCGCTGGCCATCCGGTCACATTTTTTCGAGTTTCTCCCGGAGGAGGGAGGCGATCCCCGCTTCGCCTGGGAGTTGGAGGAGGGCCAGGTCTATTCCGTCGTGCTCACGACCGGCGGAGGTCTCTACCGCTACCGGCTCCAGGATCGTGTGCATGTAGAAGGGTTTCTGGAGAGGACGCCGTCTCTCCGCTTCCTGGGCAAGGAAGGACACATCTCTGACCTGCACGGGGAAAAGCTTCATGAAAGCTTCGTGGCCAGGGTCCTGGCCAGGATCTTCGAAGGGATCGCACCCCGATTCGCAATGCTCGCGCCGGACCACGACTCGGGATACGTGCTCTTTCTGGAGATGGAAACGCCGCCGCCGGCTGGCCTCGCGGAGAGCCTGGACGACAAGCTTTCAGCCAATCCGGGCTACCGACTGTGCCGGGCTCTGGGGCAGCTCGCGGCCGTGCGGATTCAACCTCTGCAGCCCGGCGCGTTCGCACGCTACCTCCACCGCTGCCGCGAACACGGACAGCGGTGGGGTGACGTGAAGCCGCTGGCGCTCTCCCCTCTGATGGGTTGGGAAGAGGCCTTGACTCCTTAAATCTACTGCCGATCGCCCCAGTTTGCGGGCCATTCGGTCTCGTGCGGGACGGTGCCGAGCGTCTCCATGACATGGATCAGCTTCTGGTGCAGGCGCTCGCGCTCGGCCTTGACCTCCTCGGAAACCTCGACCCTGGGGTTGCCCAGGTTCTCCACCTCTCGCACGTCCCGCGGGACGGCCAGGTCGTACATCTCGTACTCGAACGGCCGGTCGGTGTAGATGTCGTAATAGACCGCGTACTTCCACCTTTTCTCGATGATCGCCCGCATGTGGCTCGCCGCGGGGACGAAGAAGTACAGGTCCTCGTACGTGAAATGGATGTGGTTCTGCACCTCGGCCGAGGGGTTCGAGAGGAGCGGCGAGAAATCCTTGCCCTTGAAGGTCCAGCGGTCGAGGTCGGGCACGCCCGCGAGGTTGGCGAGCGTGGGCAGCAGATCGATCAGGCTGACCAGCGAGTCCGTCTGCGCGCCGCGGCAGTGTTTGAAAAGGTTCGGGTTGGAGATCACGAAGGGGACGTTCAACGTCTCCTCGTACATGTTGAACATCTTCTGCCGCTGCAGACCGTGGGACATCGCCATGTCGCCGTGATCGCTGATGCGCACGATCACCGTGTCGTCGGCGTGCTTCGACTTGTCCAGCGCGTGAAGCACTTCGAGGATCTGGTGATCGATGTGCTTGCAGAGGTAGGCGTAGAAGCGGGAGTAGCCGAGCTGCTTGTCGACGTCATCGGCGCTGATCTGGTAGTTGCCGATGTTGGCCACCGCCCGGAACTCGGCCTGGGCGCGCGGCTTGGTCGAGAGGTCCTCGTTCCAGGTCGGCGGCCGGTCGATCGGCAGGTCCTGAAAGTTCTTGTCCTGATAGCCCGCGGACTGATAGAGGGCGGGATAGGCCAGCACGTCGTGCGGGTTGACCAGCGAGACGATCAGGCAGAACGGCTTGTCGGAGTCGTAGGTGTGGAGGAAGTGCACCACGCTGTCCTTCTCGAGGACATCATAGGGCACGTCGCCGTACTTGGCGGCCTGACCGCGGCCGTCGATGAAGCGCTGATCGTTCCTGGTGCTGCCGCCGCCCATGTTCTCGATCGCGAGGTTGTCGCCGGCGTCGGGCATGGTCCAGCCGTCGAAGCCGTAGCGCTCGGCGAGCTGCTGCACGTCCGTCTTCGTCCAGTACTTCTGATCGATTCCCTTCTCCTGGTCGCGCACCCAGTTGGCGGGCTTGGTGAGGTGCCACTTGCCCTTGAAGATCACGTTGTAGCCGGCGGTCTTGAGGACCTTGGCCAGGTTCTGGATGTTGCTGGGCATGCCGCGCTGGCGGCGTTCCTTGATGTTGAGGGAGAGGTTCTGGGCCGGGTTGCCGCCCTGGCTGTGAGGACCGCTCGTCACGTCCGACAGGACCCTCTGGATGTTGTCGAACTCGAGCACCTCGGTGACCCCGTGCTGCGCGGGGTAGAGGCCGGTGAGCATCGTGACGCGCGCGGGCGAGCAGGTGCAGGAGTTGGTGTAGGCGCGGTTGAAGCTGATCCCGTTTTCCTTGAGCCGGAGCATCGCCGGCAGGTTCTTCTCCTCCCAACCCTCCGGCCAGTAGGGATGGCCGCTCTGCTGGTCGGTGATGACGATCATGAAGTTCGGCTTGCGGGGCATGCGTCTCCTCCTGGGTGAGTGAACGTTGACAGAGGGGAAGTGGGGCAGGGCGGCAATTTATCCCACCGCGTGCGCGCCCGCGCTAGAATGAGCCGATGAGCGAACGCATCGAGCGGATCCCCGGCGCGCTGAACCTGGCGCTGGCCACGGCCGCACCCGTCGCGGCCCTCGGCCTGCTCGCCTTCGCCTCGCACACCTCCTCTTGGGGGTGGCGGATCGCCGCGGCCATCGCCTTCTCGTACGTGAACAATACGATCTTCTCGCTGCTCCATGAAGCGGTGCACGGGCACCTCCATCCACACCCGCGAATCAACGAGGCTGCGGGCCGGTTCATGGCGGCCTTCTTCCCGACCGGGCTCGGCTTCCAGCGGGTCTGCCACTTGGGCCACCACCGGCGCAACCGCACGGACGCGGAGGTCTTCGACTACATCCTCCCCGGCGAGAGCCGGCTGCTCAAGACGGTCCAGTGGTACGGCATCCTGACCGGCCTCTACTGGCTGCTCCCCCCGCTCGGTTGCCTGCTCTACCTGATCTGGCCGGGCTTCTTCCATCTCCCGGAGCGGCTGCGCGGCACGCGCTACTTCCGCCAGACGAGCACCGCGGCCATGCTCTCCGGCTTCGAGGGCGCGCCCGAGCGGACGATCCGCCTGGAGATCCTCTTCTCGTTCGCCTTCCAGGCCGCCTGCATCTGGCTCCTGGACCTCTCGGCGGCCGGCTGGCTCGCCTGTTACGCCGCCTTTGGCTTCAACTGGAGCTCCCTCCAGTACGCGGACCATGCGTTCACCGAGCGCGACGTCCACGATGGCGCCTGGAACCTGCGCGTCAACCGCCTCGTCCGATACCTGTTCCTCAACTATCACCATCACAAGGCGCACCACCAGGACCCGCAGATCCCCTGGGTCCACCTGCCGAAGCACGTGGACTTCACGGAGAGACGGCCGTCTTTCCTGAGCATCTGGCTGCGGATGTGGCTCGGCCCCAGAACCTGGACAGGAGAGTAGCCAGCAGCCATCCCGCCACCGCGTCGAGCACGTGATGCTGGTGGATCAGGATCGTGGACGCGGCGATCAGGAGCGCCCACAGCCAGAGCAGGGCCTGGATCGTCCGCGGTGCGCGCGGCGAGAAAGCCGACACGCAGAGGACGGCGAGCGTCACGTGCAGCGATGGCAGCAGGTTGTAGGTGAGGTTCAGACCGTCCGCGATGCGATAGAGCCCCGCCCAGATCCCGAGGTCTTCCTCCCGTGCCGGCGCGAACGCGAGTTCCGCCGGGAGCAGGAGAAAAGCGATCCCGCTCGCGAGAATCGCGATGGCCATGGAGCCCACCACCGCGCGGAATTCGCGGCGCGTGCGCAGGATGAACGGCGCGAGGAAGAACAGGATGTAAAGCGACATGTAGAAGACCGTCATCCAGGGGACGAACGGGATGCGCAGCTCCGCCGGGAGATGGATAGGCACCCGGAAGGCGCGGCGCGCGGTGAGTCGGTCCGCTCCGCCGTACACGAGCGCAAACCAGAGCGCATTGGCGAGCGACAGCCCTGCCGCCTCGCGGAGATGGGCCCACCCCGGCCAGGCCAGAAAGGGCTCGTCCCTCAAGGCGCGAGGGTCTCATTCAGGTATTGCAGGATCGCCCTCACCAGCGCCCGGACATCATGCTTCGGCTGCAGGTAGTGGTCCGCGCCCCAGATCGGGTAAACCAAGCCGGGCAGAGCGCAGACGTCTGCGAGGATCAGCCCGCCGTCGTTGGGTCCGAGCGTAGCGAGCCGGCCGTGACAGCGCCGCGAGACGCGGCGGGTCAGATGCTCCTGCAAGGGAAATCCGACGATGCTGATCAATCGGATATTCGGCGGGAGGTGCAGCGGGAAGTCCAGCGTGCTGCCGGGGCCGTAGCGCAGGTCGCGCAGGAAGTCCGTACGTAGACCGCGGAGCCGGTGGTAGAAGCGGATCAGGACCGCGCCCGGGCTCCTGGAGAGCAGCCAGTCCGCCATCGGCGTGCCGTCGAGGATGCCGCACAGGCTGATCCAGGCCGCCACGTTGCGAAAGGATCGCTCCGCATCCGGCTCCGTGAGCGCCATCTTTACATCCGGTCCGCCCTTGCTCAACGAAGCCAGGATCACCGGCCGCTCCGGTTGCGCCGCGAGCCAGTCGCAGAGGATGCGGGCGTTCTGCCGCAGGGTGCCGGTGGAGGCAAGCGGGACCAGGTCGGTGGCGCAGCCGATCCGCTCGGCTTCCTCCCGCACCAGGCGCCCGTCGGAGCCGGCTGCGGGGTGCTCCCGGTAGGAGGCTCCCGGCACGATCGCGAGGACCGCGTCGCGGCTCCAGGCCGTAGGGTCCGGCTGCCGGCAGATCTCGTCGACGCGGCGGATGAACGGCCCATGGAGCGGCGACTCCAGAACGCTCCGGTAGAGCCGCTCCGTGGCCGCGTCAATTCCCTCCATCAGGCCGCTCCATCAAGCCGTCCTGCGCCTCCGACCTAGGAAATAGCCGGCTCCAAGGCCGACCAGGAGCCCGAGACCGCCCGCCCACCACGCCATCCGCCGGGCCATGGCGAGCATCGGGTTGTCGAAGAGGTTGTCCGACGCGTGCAGGTTGGCGATCAGCCACTTGTCGCCTTCCTTGACCATCGTGGCGCTCCAGCGGGCGGGGAGATCGAACGTTCTGCCATTCGTCATTTCGAAGTGCTCGACAACGCTGCCGAAGGCAATGCCGGTGTCGCCGCCGTAGAGGATCGTGAGCTCGTCCACGTTCACATCGGCCTTGAAGCTTTCAACGGCCTTGTCCGGACCCTCCAGCATGCGCGCCATGTACTTACGTATCCCGTCGCGCCCGCGGCTGACCTCGGCATCGTGCCAGGTGATCACGGCGTTGGGATGGAAATATGTGAGCTCGCGCTCGATGTCGCCTTTGCTCATCGCATCGAGCAGGCCGTCCCGCAGGGCGCGCAGCTCGTCATGAGTGGCTTCGTCCGGCGATGGCGCCGATTGCCCCGGCAGGGGCGCGATGGTCCAGCACAGCAGGATCAGGGCTGCGATTGCGGTTCTCATGGTCACCTTCCCGTGGAATCGATCATGTCCTGGACTGCGGTTGATAACCGCAGAGGCTCAGCGTCCGGAATTCCGGGCATTCGTCGAAGCGGGCGAACGTCCTGGGGACGATCTCGCGCGAGTAGAGGGTCTTGCGATAGGCCTCGTCCCGCGACAGGGCCAGCACCTGGCGGCGCATCTCCGGCAGCCGTCCGCGCAGCTCCGGAAGCTCGCGCGCCAGCTCGTCGAGCACGCGCAGCTGAGCGCGCTTCGGAGCGCCGAAGAACTCCTCCAGCATCCAGGCGAACAGCTTCGCGTTCAGGCTGCGGAGGAGGGGATGGGCGCGCAGCCAGAGCGCGTCGAGCAGCTCCTCGTCCCACCGCACGTGCTTCGCCTCGTCCGCCAGATGGAGGCGGTGCGCCTCGACGAACGCGGGATCGAGCGGCGAGGGATGACGAAGATAGGCCCTGGAGTAGTGGAGGGACCGCTCCTCTTGCAGCAGCATCAGCCAGAGGAACAGGGGCAGGGAGAACGGATGGTTCACGGCCCACCGCATCGCCGCGGTCCAGAAGGCCGGGACCTCGACGAAGCGATAGTCTCTTTCTCCATAAAGATGGGGAGCGCAGAGCCGGTTGAGCTGCCGGAACATCTCGGTGTGCCGGAGCTCTTCGGCCACGAACTGCCGCAGCCCGTCCGCGAGCCGGTCCGGCCACTCCTGGCGGAGCAGAGCGGTGAGGATCGGGCGGCCGAGGGCCGTCTCGAAGTACATGATCTGTTCGTTGAAATAGAGCGCGTGGAGCTGGTTGTAGCGCAGCCGCTCTGACTCTTTCAGCTCCCGGTAGACGGGCGCGTGGAAGAGCGGCGTGAGATCAGCGGGAATGAAAGGTTTCCCTGCCTGCATGGCTTGTGAAGCCAGCCTATCACAGCCGCTTCACCACCACGACCGTCGTGTCGTCCGGCGGCTCCTCTGAGCGGAGGTGCTTCTGCCAGTCGTGGAGCAGGGCCTCGACGATCTCGGCCGCGGAGCGGTTCTCCAGGGTGCGCAGGACCTCCTGCGGACGCTCGAAGCCATAAGGGTTGGAGCTCCAGTCGACCGCTTCGAACAGTCCGTCCGAACAGAAGACCAGGGCGCCTCCGGGTGGGATCTGGATGGAGATGTCCTCGTAGATCCGTGCCGGACCCTGGCCCAGGGGAAGGCCGGAGATCTCGATCTCGGAGACCTCGCCGTTGGACAGGGCGAGAGGGTAGGGGTGGCCGGCGTTGCTCAGCAGGGCCTTGCCGGTCTTGGTGTCGAGAAGGAGGAGGACCAGGCTGGCGAAGTTGCGGAGCGAGGCTCGCCGCAGCACCCGGTCCACCTGCCGCAGCACCTCGGAGGGCGTGGTTGCGGATGAAATCAGGCTGGCCAGGGCCGCCGTGGTCATGGCGTGCACGATCGCGCAGGAGTAGCCGTGCCCGGCCACGTCCCCCGCCGCGATCCAGAGCCGGCCGGCGTCGTCCTCGATGAAGTCGTAGAGGTCGCCTCCCGCCTCGGTGGCCAGCAGCGAGCGCGCCGCGACCTCCCAGCCCTCGATCTCGGGCAACCGGGTTGGCAGGAGGCCCACCTGCATGCGCGCCAGGAGGTCCATCTCGTACTTGATCCGGCGCTCCTCTTCCAGGCGGCGGATGAACGGCGGGGGTTTGAGCCGCTCCATCTCCACTTGCTCGGGCCGGCGCAGCCCGACCAGGCCGAGCGCCAGCAGGGCCGCGGAGGTCCCGGCCGTCACCCCCAGGGTCACCGGCAGCCACGCCGGATTCCAGGCCGAGAAGGCCGCGGCCGGCAGCAGGAAGGAGGTCACCGACGCGGTGAGGAGGGTGGTAAGGCCGAACCAGCGGCCGAACAGGACCAGCAGGCCGATCACGATCAGGTTGCCTGCCAGCTCCAGAGGGAGCGGATGGATCCGGAGCGGTCCGAGCAGGAGCGCGCTGACCAGGACGGCAGCGGCCAGCGCCCATCGCTTCGGCACGATCCTCCGCACCACGGCGATCACCACGACGATTGCTCCGGCCAGCGCAATGCCGAGGCCGAAAGGGTTCGAGGTGGCGCTGAAGACCGGCAGACGGATGCTGGACGACTCGGGCCACGTGCCCGGGATCGCGGTGGCCGCCGCCCGTATCGCCAGCTCGAAGCCGGCGAGGGCAGCTCCCAGCGACAGGCCATGGAGCAGAGAGCGCCCGCCCCGGGGGCCGAGCCGGCCGGCTCGCAACGAATCCAGGCTGGTGGTGAAGCTCGGGTCGGCCGCGCGCAGGAACGACTCGCCCGCGGACCAGATCACGAAGACCCAGAAGGCCTGGGCGCCTGCCCCGAGAAACGAGCCGGCGATCTCGCCCGCGGTTGGAGCCCCCCACAGCCCGGGGAGGAAGGAGGCCAGGAAAGTGATCGCCGCCAGGATTGCACCGTTGACCACGTCGATTCGGCCCTTCGAGACGAGGACCAAAAAGAGCCCCAGGACCGCCAGCACCCGGAGGACCGACGGCGCCGAGCGCCAGATGAGGTTGGTGAAGCCGAGCTTCTGGATTCTGGCGCGCCCCTCCGCGAGGCTTCCGAGGTGGCGGCTGAGATAGACGCTGCCGCCCTGGATCATGGCCTGCGCGTGCTCGGGGGGGTTGCTGTCCCGGATCTCGATCAGATAACCCGGGGTGCCGGCGATGATCGCGCTCTGGAGCTCGCCAGCCGACTCGCCGGGCGACAGGAGCAGCCCGAGCAGGAGCTTTACGCGCTCGGTCGAAGCCGGAGCCGGTTCCAGAAGGAGCCGTTCCCAGCCGCGCGGCGCCCACTCGACCGATCGCGGATGGCCGGACGGCGACAGGTCGACGCTCAGCTCCCGCACCTTGCGGTCGCCCGCCAGGCTCCCTTCCTGGGCCAGGCGGACGCGGACCCCGCGGCCCACCCCGCGGAGGGGTAGCCCCGCCGAAATGCGGTCCAATTGCCGGTCGTGCCCGGAGATGGTGTTATCGGACCCCGTGGCGAGCTGGACCCGCGGCTCGCCGGGCTCCAGGGTGATGCCGGCCTTCCGGGCGAGCTCCCGGTAGCGTAACGTGAACCGTGCCTCGTCCGGTACGGCTGTCCCCTGCCACTCGGGCAGCCAGAGGCGCGCCAGGGCGAGGCCGCCGGCGAGCGCCAGCGCGCCCAGGAGGAGGGCGGCCGGCAGACGGAGGGGTAGGGGTCGGGAGGTCATCGTAGGTTGCCGAGCCGCTGGTGCCGAGATAGATACGCTAATCCAACTCGGGGGTTTTGGGCGGCTTTGCTAGAATGCGCCTCCAATGATGCCCAGAACGCCTGTCCTCCTCTTCGCCCTATGCGGGCTCCTCGCCCTGGCTGCCGTTCCTCTGCCAGCCAGGGCCCAGGATCAATCGCCCAAGCTGATCATCCTCGGATTCGACGGCGCCGACGCCGACCTCGCCCGCCAGTGGATGGACGAGGGGAAGCTCCCCAACCTCGCGAAGCTGCGCACCGAGGGCACGTTCGCGCCGCTGCGCTCAACGATCCCATCGCAGACGCCCGTCTCCTGGTCGACCTTCTCGACCGGGCTGTCCCCGGGACGGCACGGGATCTTCGACTTCCTCAAGCGGGACCCCGAAACCTACAAGCCGGGCTTCGCCGCCGCCTCGGAAGGCAGCGAGCCGTTTCTCTGGGGCGCCAAGACCCCCTGGATCGCCGGTGTGGCCGGTGCGCTCGTCCTGGCCCTGGTCCTCTTCCTGGTGCTCAAGCTGTTCCGGTTGCGCACACCGGTCGCTGCGGCCGTGGCCGGCGTGCTGGCCCTGCTGGCGGGCGGCGGGCTCGGAGTGGCGGCGGACCGCCTGCTGCCCAAGGAACGGCCGATCGCGATCAGCCACCAGCAGGGGGAGACCTTCTGGTCGGTCCTGGGCAGGCATGGCAAGCGGGTGCGCGTGACGCGCGTGCCGGTCACCTTCCCGCCCAAGCCTTTCGAGCATGGCCAGCTGCTCTCCGGCCTCGGCACGCCCGACATCTCCGGCCGCATCGGCAAGCCGTTCTACTTCACCTCGGAGCTGTTCTTCCAGCCCAAGGGCGGCGGCGACTTTTCCGTCGAAGTGGTGGAGCTGGTGGACAACAAGGGGATCATCGAGACCGAGATCATCGGACCGGAGAACAAGCTGTTCCCGAAGCAGAGCGACTACATTACGATCCCGATGACGCTCACCGTGCCCGAGAGCAAGGACAGCCTGCGCATCCAGGTCTCGGGCAACGAGGTGACCCTCAAGCCGGGGGAGTGGAGCGACTGGGTGGGCATCACCTTCCCGTTCAACTCCCTGATCAAGCTTCATGGCATCGGCAAGTTCCGCCTGCTTTCGATCGAGCCCGAGGTGCGGCTCTACCTGTCGCCGATCCAGTTCGATCCGAAGAACCTGCCGCAGGGCTTCGACATCACCGCCCCGGCCGGCTGGATCAACGAGCTGACCGACGAGCACGGCCTGTTCAAGACCATGGGCTGGATGATCGACACCTGGTCGCTCACCAACGGCACGGTCGACGAGTCGGTGTTCCTCGAGGACGTGCGCCAGACCGTGGACAAGGAGCGGGAGATCCTGGACGGCTTCCTCGCCCAGTCCGCGGACTGGGACGTCCTGGTCCACTACATGGAGTTCCCGGATCGGGTCCAGCACATGATGTTCCGGTTCTTCGATCCCAAGCATCCGCTCTACACCCCGGAGGGCGCCGCCAAATGGGGCGGCTCGATCCTCCAGGCCTACCAGGAGATGGACCGGATCGTCGGCGACGTCATGCAGAAGATGCCGCAGGGCACGAAGCTGATGGTGGTCTCGGACCACGGCTTCGCCTCCTTCCGGCGCGCCATGAACTACAACACCTGGCTGGCCAAGAGCGGCTACATGAAGCTGACCGGGGAAGACGCCGACCGGAAGAACCTGGAGGACCTGTTCGACCAGGGCGACTTCTTCACCAACGTGGACTGGTCCCAGACCCGGGCGTACGCCCTGGGCCTCGGCCAGATCTACATCAACCTGCAGGGCCGGGAGAAGAAGGGCATCGTGAAGCCGGGTGCCGAGTACCAGCAGCTCGTGGCCGAGATCAAGCAGAAGCTCGAGGCCTTCGTGGACGAGGAGAACGGCGAGAAGCCGGTGGCCCACGTGTTCACCCGCGACGAGGCCTACGGCACCTACGACCCCGAGCTGATCCCGGACATGATCCCGTCCAACAGCGAGGGCTACCGCGTGGGCTGGCAGGACAGCCTGGGCGGCATCGGCAAGACCATCGTCGAGCCGAACCTGGAGATCTGGAGCGGCGACCACTGCTCGGTCTATCCGCCGCTCGTCGAGGGCATCCTGTTCAGCAACTTCAAGCTGAACGCGCAGGGCGCCTACATGGGCGACATCATGCCCACCATCCTGTCGCTCTACAAAGTCCAGCCTCCCACCAAACTGGACGGCCGCAGCCTGCTTCCCTGAGGTGCGTTCCCGGGGCTCTGCCGAAGAGTCCCGGGGGCGTTGTCCCGTTTTTTCGCGAACGCTCACCATAGAAGAATAGATACCTCGGCATTTACTCCGGGGATCCATCGTCCGGCCGGCGAACCCACATCAACCTTCGAGAGAGGAGTTGTCAATGGACAAGCTCGTTCGTCAGGTCGTTCTTGGAGCCGTTCTTTCACTTACCGTGCTATCTCTGGGCGGGCCCGTGGCAGCCCAGCCGTTGCCCACTCCGGGTCAGTTCGTGCGCTTCCTGGATATCCGGTGCTACGACATCCCGGATCAGCCGCCGCTGAACGTACCGCTGCTGACCACCCATCTGAACCCGGTGCTCATCAATGCTGGAGCGCCGGCGGAGAACGTCTTTCTCCAGGAGCCGGAAGACCTCTGCGTGCCGGTGCGGAAGAACGCTCAGGTGGTTCCGCCGGCGTCGCTTCCTTTCCTCCAGTACGCGGACCTGAAGTGCTATCGGATCACCGGACAACCCCTCAACCTGACCTTGCAACTGAGCCAGCTCAACCCGGCGATCGCGGCGCTCTACGGGGCGAACGTCAACGTGATCGTCCGCGAGCCGCAGCAGCTCTGCGTGCCCGTGGCCAAGAATGACCAGTTCGCGCCGCCGGAGGTCCTGAACCTGATCAAGTTCCTGGACATCAAGTGCTACCGCGTCGACGCTCCGCAGATCGTCAACCAGCCGATCAACCTGACGCACCTGAACCCGCTCTTCTCGGGCACTCCGACGGAGCAGGCAAAGATTTTCGGGCCGACGCCGCAGCAGCTCTGCGTACCGGTCGCCAAGAACAACCAGTTCCCGAATCCGGCGGCCGTGGCCCAGATCATCCGGTATTCGGACGTCCTCTGCTACAACCTCGCCGGGCTGCCGCTCGACAGGCAGCTCAAGCTGACCCATCTGAACCCCGTGCTGCGCGCCATGGGTCTGCCGCCGGAAGACGTCAAGGTGACCGAGAGCACCAAGCTCTGCGTGCCGGTGGCCAAGAATGGGATGTTCCCGCCGGGTTGACCGCTAGATGAGAGACGGGCGCGCCGTTCGCGAGGGCGGCGCGCCCATCCGCTCACGACTGCTGCTTGTCGCGGCTCGCCTGGATGAAGCGGAGCTGCTCGGAATCGAGAGTCTTGCTCTGGGCCGCCGCTTCCAGAAGGAAGCTCTCCAGGGCGCCGCCATCGGAGACGACCCTCTTGCCCTCCCTGTCCTGGACCTCGATCCTGCCGCCGTATACCGCGAGCGGCGCCGGCAGTCCCTCGACCAGGACGCCGTTGTAGCCGAGGATCGAAGGGAGCACGCTCCCGCCGCGGAAGCCCGGATCGGGCTGCGCCGCGGCCACGAGCTGCCGGACGCGGTCGGCCTGCTCGGCCGTGAGGGTGAACGTCGGGTTGGGCCGTCCGGAGTAGAGGAGGACGGTGACCTGGACGCCGTCTCCCTCTGCAGCGCGAGCGCTTCCGGAAGCGCAGGCCGCCAAGGCCAGGGCCACGACCAGGGCGGTCAGAGCGAGGGACAGGGAGCTAGTTGATGTTCTCATGGCCGCTGCCCTCCGTGGAGTTGGAACAGGAGCAGAGATACCCGCAGAAATCGGTGTAGCCGCCCCGGTCCGCTGTCTCCGGATTGGAAATTGTATGGTTGGAGTTGTCGAGGTTGGTCGCGGGGGTACCTCCGGGTTTGTGGGTCCACATGCCGTTCTGATCCCTCCGATACCAATGGTAATCGTCGCCGGGATCGACCACCAGGGCGAGCGTACACTCCTTCTTCGGGCAGTTGTTCGGTCCGGCCACGGCCACCAGCCCGTCGGCGACCGCCGCCGTCCTCACATTGTTGCACTCCAGGGCCGTCCACTTCGCTCCGGCCGCCTGCCCGGGCTGGGCGAAGGTGTCTGTCCGCTTGTTGTTGGAGTAGTTGTAACAGTTGTTGTGCCACTGGATCTGGGTGGTGCTGTTCCAGAACGCAGGGCTGTAGGTCGGGATGCTGCAGCACGCGCCCACGGCGACCACCAGGAGCGCGGCCGAGGCATACAGGACTCTCTTCATGGGTGCCCTCCTTTCCTCTCAACAAGAAGGGCTCGGAGCCGCCGGTTTCGTTACTGCAGGCTAGCCTGCGCCGTTCAGTCGCGCGCGAAGTAGGGGATGGCGATGAGCGCCACACCGATGAGGACAAGAACGATGACGTTGGAAACGAAGTACGGGAAGATCATGAGGGCGAGGCCGCAGAGCAGCGGGACGATAGCCCCCTGCTTCTTGCCGTAGACGAAGAAGCCGACCCCAATCGAGCCGAAAATCAGGCCCCATAGAAGCAAAGACGTATCCATTGACGGCCTCCCGGCCCGGCGGCCCTTCGGTCGCCGGGCCTCGTTGCCTGCTCAGAACTGCCAGAAGTCGTTCCGGCTCCCGGAACCGGACGACGGCACCGTGTAGCTGCGGTTGGCGCCGTTCTCCCAGGTCGTCGTTCCTCCCTGCCTCATGATGTACTTGTACTGGATTGCCGAGCCGCGGCTGGCGGTGAAGAACGCCGGACCGCTCCAGGTATCGCTGTCCACCCAGTTGAGCTTGACCGCCTTGGTCACGTCCCAGTTGCCCAACTCGGGCACGTTGCCGACCACATAAAGATCCTGCCCCACGGAGGTCACGAAGTTGTTGACCGTGAAGTCCACTCGCACAGCCGCCGGATCGGTGCAGGTGCGGGCCAGGAGCGCCAGGGTCGAGCGCGCCTGCACGCCGTAGGTCGAGCCCGTGATCTTGGGCAGGATCTGCGAGCTCCACGAGCTCACCGCCGGGTCATAGTAAATGTTGCCGGTGCCCTCGGCCCAGTCCGCCGTGTCCGCGAGGAGCCACCAACACTTGCCGTTCGGCGCCGTGGGGATCGTGAAGTTCAGGTTGGTCCAGTAGGAGTTGTAGGCGACGTAAAGATCCGGCGCGCTGGAGGTGCCGCCGGTTTCGGCGGAGGAGCCGTCGATCAGGAAGGCCAGCGTGTGAGAGGTCGAGCTCCAGTCCGGCGTGTCCGGCGAAGTGCCGTGCCAGGCCAGGTCCTTGTAGCCGTCGCTGTCGTGGTCCGTGCCGGAAACGTGAACGGTCCGCCGCAGGCCGGGGTGGGCTTTGCGGAATGCCGCGAGCTTGCGGAAGAAGTCGTACGTCTTCGGGTTGTCGGTCTTCTTCTGCCAGTTGATCCAGCCGCAGGCGTTGTCCGCCATGTAGCCGTTGTTGTTGCCGTTCTGGGTCTGACGGAACTCGTCGCCAGCCAGGATCATCGGCACGCCCTGGTGAATGAGCAGATGCGTGGCGAAGTTGCGGATCTGCCGCCGCCGCAGCACTTCGTCGCCGCCGCTGTCCCAGGAATCGTTGTCATTGCTGCCGCTGCTCGCGTCCGCCCCGGTGGGGTTGCAATCGCCGGTGCCGTTCTGCTTGGTGTTGTAGGAGACCAGGTCGTTGAGCGTGAAGCCGTCGTGCGCGGTGACGAAGTTGACGCTCTCCTCGGGGGAGCCGAAGCCGCTCCAGCCGGAGGTGATGGAGGAGCCCAGGCCGCCCGCCTGACTGTTGTCTCCCTTGGCCCACTTGCGCACGTTGTCGCGCCAGAAACCGTTCCATTCGGACCAGCCGGCGGGGAACTGGCCGACTCCATAACCGCCCGTATCCCAGGCCTCGGCGACCACCTTGAAGTCGTTATCCTGGGCGAGCTGGGCGATTTCTACGAGCGTCGTGGCGTTCGAGTTGAACACCCGGCCGTCGCTCCCCTCGCGCCCGAGCTCATAGGCGAGGTCGAAGCGGAAGCCGTCGACGCCCATCTCGTCGTGCCAGTAGGTGAGGCTGTCCTTGATGAGCCGCCGCACCGCGGGCCGGCTGGCATTCAAGTTATTACCGGTGCCGGTGGACTCCCAGTAGCAGGTCTTGTCATCCGCCAGAGTGTAGTAGGTAGCATTGTCGAGGCCGCGCAGGTTGATGTAGCGCACCGGGTTGCCGCCGCAGGAGCCGCCCTCGAACGTGTGATTGAAAACCACGTCGAGCCAGACCTCGATCCCCTGCGCATGGAGGGCCTTGGTCATTTCCTTGAACTCGTTGACCTGCTGGCCAGCGGTGTACGTGCAGCTCGAGAAGTCCGGGCAGAGGTACTCTCGGTTCGGAGCGAAGAACTGGGTCGTCATGTAGCCCCAGTAGTTGAGCCGGTCGGCGGTGGCGCCGCCCACGGGATCATCGTACTGTGGGTACTCGTGGATCGGCAGCAGCTCCACCGCGGTCAGGCCCAGGCCGCTGAAGTAGGAGGCTTTGGCTTTGAAGCCGTCGAAGGTGCCGCGGAGGGTCGAGGTCACCGACGAGTCATTGCGGGTGAAGCCGCGCATGTGGACCTCGTAGACGATGGAGTCCTTCATGGCGGTGTTCGGCCGCACGTCGCCGGTCCAGTCGAAGGAGTCGTCGTTGATCACGATCGACTTGGGCATGGCGCCCGCGCTGTCCACGAAGGCGTAGGTGTTGTTCCCGCCCAGGATGGCGGTGGAGTAGTGATAGTTGCCGTCGCCCCCGAGCACGCGCTGAACCTCGCCGGTGACCGCCTTGGCGTAGGGATCGGTCAGCAGCTTGTTGGGGTTGAAGCGGTTGCCGTTGGAATCGGCGTGCGAGATGAAGCCCAGGTTGCTGCCCGCGGTCCAGCTCGCGTTGTAGGGCCAGTTGGGGCCCCAGGCCCGCAAGCCGTAGAGGGTGCCCGCGCCGGCGCCGGACACGGTCACGGTCCAGATGTGGTTGGTCGTGTCGGTCTTGGTCATGGTGTGGCGGGCGGTCGGCGTCGAGGCCGTGGGACTGGAGAAGATCCAGACCTCGATGAGGGTGGCGTTCTGCGAGAACACCGCGAACTGGACCCCGCCTGTGACCAGCGTGGCCCCGAGCGGTGTCTGGGCGGCCGCCGGCAAGGCCAGAAATACCATCAGGGCCAGAACCTTGACCCCGAGCCGGATGAGACGATGAGATGACATGCGCTCTCCTTCCTTTCGCTATAAGCGAATCAACATGCCGCGCTACTTTAGTCTTCCCGCAGCTTGGAAATGACATTTCTCTCTCCCGCTTTACGTCTCTACAGGGTGAAACAAAAAAGCCCCGGATTGTGGGCTTGACAATGTGGCCACCAGTAGCTACATTGGTCCTCATGAAGGAGGTCGGGATTCGTGAGCTCAAGAATCGTCTCAGCGAATACGTGCGGCTGGTCCGCTCGGGGGAGGTGGTCATGGTGACGGACCGTGGAGAGGTCGTGGCGGAGCTTCGCCCTCCCGGAGGCGGAGAAGGAATCGAGCAATATCCGGGCCTTGCGGACCTCGCCCGGCGGGGGCAGGTCCGGCTCGGCGAGCCCAACCGGCCGGGGCTATATCCGGTGCTGCCGGCGGTGACCCCGTCCGGCACGGCGGCGCGGCTGCTGGACGAAGAGCGGGGTGACCGTTGAACCTCTATGCCGAATCGAGCGCGGTGCTGGGCTGGCTGCTGGCGGAGGAGACGGCCGGCAGTGTGATGGAGGCCCTGGACGGGGCGGAGATGGTGGTGGCCTCCGAGCTGACCCTGATCGAGTGCGACCGGACGCTGCTGCGGGCGCGTGCGGCGCGGGAGCTCTCCGACTTCGAGGCCGCCCGCCGCCGCAACTTGCTGGAGGCGGCGTCGGCGCACTGGAACCTGCTGCCGCTCGGCCGCGACATCGTGGAGCGGGCCCGCCGCCCGTTCCCGGGCGAGCCGCTACGGACCCTCGACGCCCTCCACATCGCCAGCGCCCTGGCCGCCCGCTCCGCGGTCCCGGGCCTGGCGCTCCTCACCCTCGACAACCGCGTACGCGGCAGCGCGGCGGAGCTCGGCTTCAGGATCGTCCCGGCTTGATCCTCCCGGACACACGAATCCCATGAGCGGCGGGCCGTGACCCCGGCCCGCCGAATGGCGGCTCGATCTCGGCATGAGCGCCTCAGGTCATGCGCGAGCGCCTCGAGCACGAGATGAACGGCTCGGCCTCAAGGTCGGGTCTCTCGCGCAATGCGCGAGCGCTTCGGGCACGAGAAAAACGGCTCGCGCATAAGGTCGGACGGCTGACGCACGAGAAAAACCGCTCGCGTACGAGAAAAACCGTTCGCGCTGAGCCCGAGCCGTTCGTGCGGAGCCGGAGGGGTTCGGATGAGGTGCGAGGTCCTCTTCTCGTCTCTCAGCAACGAGCGCTGGCCGAGGTCTTCCGCGCCTTTGTCGTCATCCGCGTTACAGAAAATTTACGTCCGCTGGAGGCTGGCTCCCTGTACGATGGAAAGTGAAAGAAAAGGAGGCCTGGGATGTTCAAGCTCTCGCCACGAGCCGCCGCTGCTCTCGCTCTCATCCTGACGACGTTCGCCGCTCTCGCGGCCGCCGCTCCGGCCGCCTCGCCGGAGTGGCCCCAGTGGCGCGGCCCCAACCGGGACTCCGTCGCCCAGGAATCGGGTCTGCTCACGGTGTGGCCCGAGGCCGGACCGCCGCTGGCCTGGAAGGCGAGCGGCCTCGGCGGCGGTTTTTCGAGCCTCTCGATCTCCGGCGGCCGGATCTACACCCTGGGCGATCGCGAGGGCAGCCAGCAGGTGGTGGCCATGAGCCTCGCGGACGGCAAGATCGCCTGGACGGCCAAGGTCGGCCCCATCTGGGAGGACGAGTACGGCGGCCCGCGCGGAACTCCGACGGTCGACGGCGACCGGCTCTATGCCCTCGGCACCGAGGGCGATCTGGTCTGCCTGCAAGCAGCCACGGGCAAGGAGGTCTGGAGAAAGAACCTCGCCCGCGACTTCGGCGGCCGGGTCATGTCGATGTGGAAGTGGGCCGAGTCGCCCCTGGTGGACGGCGACCGCCTGATCGTGACGCCGGGTGTCCCCAGCGCGACCCTGGTCGCGCTGGACAAGAAGACCGGCAAGGAGATCTGGCGCGCCGCGACGCCGAACCTCGGCGACAAGGGGAGCGACGGCGCCGGCTATGCCTCGGTGGTGATCTCCAACGGTGGCGGCGTCAAGCAGTACGTCCAGTTGACCGGCCGGGGCCTGGTCTCCGTCCGGGCCGCGGACGGCAAGTTCCTCTGGGGCTACAACAAGATCGCCAACGATGTGGCGAACATCCCGACGCCGATCGTCAAGGGCGACCACGTCTTCGCTTCGACCGGATATCAGACCGGCAGCGCCCTGCTGAAGCTGAGCAAGGCCGGAGACGGCATTCAGGCGCAGGAGGTCTATTTCCTGCCGTCGAAGACGTTGCAGAACCATCACGGCGGCCTCGTCCTGATCGGCGATTACATCTATGGCGGCCATGGGCACAACCGGGGCTTTCCGATCTGCGTCGAGATGGCGAGCGGCAAGGTGGCCTGGGGCGGCGAGGGCGCCGATCTCACCCATGGCGGCACCGGCTCCGCCGCGGTCACGGCCGCCGACGGCCACCTCTACTTCCGCTATCAGAACGGCCGCATGGTCCTGATCGAAGCCAAACCGCAGGGCTATCAGGTGAAAGGCGCATTCTCGATCCCGGGCGTCAGCCATCCGAGCTGGTCCCATCCGGTGGTCGCCGGGGGCAGGCTCTACCTGCGCGAGCAGGACAACCTCTACGTCTACGACCTGAAGCGCGGATAAGGAGGGACTATGGCCTTGACGACTATAGCCGCAGCGGCTATAGTCGGGGCATGGACGATCCCGAGCTCATCGAACAGCTTCTGCCGCTGCCTCCCACGACCTTTCACATCCTCCTCGCGCTTTTCGAGGAGGAACGCCACGGCTACGCGATCATCCAGGACGTCGAAGCGCGCACCGAGGGCGAGCTGCGCCTGAGCGCCGGCACGCTCTACCGCTCGATCGCGCGCCTGGTGGAGCAGGGCCTGATCGCCGAGGTCACCCGGCGGCGCGCGGCGGGCGACGATCCACGGCGGCGCTACTACCGCCTCACGCCGTTCGGCATCGCAGCCGCGCGCGCCGAGACGCGGCGCCTGTCCCAGCTCGTGCGGATGGCCCGTGCGAAAGGGCTCAAACCCGAGACGGCGTGATGCGCTTCTACCGCGCGCTGCTGCGCCTCTATCCCGCGTTCTTCCGGGTCGAGTACCGCGACGAGCTCTGCTACGCCTTCGCCGAGCGGGCGGGCGAGCTCTCCGGCCCGTTCGTTCCGGTGAGGATCCTCCTGGCGGCGCTCGCGGACGTGATCCCCAATGCGCTCGCGGTCCACTGGGACGTTCTGCGGCAGGACCTCCGCTACGCCGCGCGCGCTCTGCGGCGCACGCCGGGTTTCGCGCTCACCGCGGTGATGGTCGTGGCGCTCGGCGTGGGGGCGAACACCGCGGTGTTCTCGGTCGCGGATTTCGTCTTCGTGCGGCCGCTGCCCTACGCCGACGCCGGCCGGCTCGTGAAGCTGTGGCAGGCCAGCGAGGTCGGCAGAAACGAGGTCTCGCCCGCGAACTATCGCGATTGGAAGGCCGCTGGGAAAGAGACGACCTCCTCGTTTTCCGGCATGGGCGCGTACTGCTTCCACGCCGCGAACCTCGTGGGCGCCGGCGATCCGCGCCGGCTGGAGACGATACAGGCGACGCCGGAGGTGCTGCCGCTCCTGGGAGTCTCGCCGCTGATCGGGCGCGTCTTCACGGCGCGCGATACCGGACAGGTCGCTCTCTTGAGCTACGCGTTCTGGCAGTCGCATTTCGGCGGCGAGCGCAGCGTGATCGGCAGGTCCGTCCGGCTCGACGGCGTGACGCACACGGTGATCGGGGTCATGCCGCCATTGTTCCAGTTCCCGAACCGCTCCATCGAAGCCTGGATGCCGCTCGTCCTGCGCGAGGAAAATTTCGAGGACCGCAGCGACACTTACCTCGAAGTCCTCGCCCGTCTGCGCCGCGGCGTGTCCGCCGAGCAGGCCCGCCGGGAGCTGGCAATCGTGAGCGCCCGCCTCGAGCGGCAGTATCCCAAGGACAACGAGGGCATCGGCGCCTTGATGCTCGAGCTGCGCGACGAGCTCTCGGAGCGCTCGCGCCTGTTGCTGATAGCGCTCTGCGGCGCGGCGCTCTGCATCCTGCTCCTCGCCTGTGCCAACCTCGCCAGCCTCTTCCTGGCGCGCGGCGCCTACCGCGAGCGCGAGCTGGCCGTGCGCTCGGCGCTCGGCGCCGGCGGCGACCGGCTGGCGCGCCAGCTCATCACGGAAACCGTGGGCATCGCCCTCGTCGGCGGCGCCGTGGGGGTCGCCGCCGCGGTCGCGGCCATGCCGCTGCTCGCGCGGCTCGTCCCGAGCACGCTTCCGATCGCGGAGCAGACATCGCTCGACCTGCGCGTCCTCGCCCTCGCCGTGATTTTCGTCCTCCTCACCGGCTTCGCCTTCGGCCTCGCTCCCGCGCTGCGGGCGGGGCGCAGCAATGCGCTCGACGCGCTGCGCAGCGGCACGCGCACCGCTGGCGGACGCACGCAGCGGCTGCGCGCCACGCTCGTGGTTGTCGAGGTCGCGGCGTCGGTCGTCCTGCTCATCCTGTCGGGCCTTCTCATCCGCGCGGTCTGGCGGATCCAGGCGATCGATCCCGGGTTCGTCGCCGAAGACGTGCTCACGCTGCGCACGACGCTGCCGCTGCCCAGGTACGAACCGGTCTTCCGTCGCGCGCAGTTCTACGAGCGCGTCCTGGAGGAAGTGCGCGCGCTCCCGGGAGTGCGCAGCGCCGCGTACGTCACGGGGCTGCCGATGTCCCATCGTGGCGGCATCTGGCCCGTATCGCTCACCGGCGAGGAGGTCCTCCCCGACGAACGGAACATGGTGAGCCTGCGCTACCTCACGCCGCGCTACTTCGCGACCCTCGGCATTCCACTGCGGCGCGGGCGCGACGTGGCGGAGACGGACTTGCGCGAGCAGCCGTACGTCGCCGTGGTGAGCGAGTCGTTCGTGCAGCGGCACTGGCCGAACCAGGACCCGCTCGGCAAACGCTTCCGTGTGGCCTTCGACGAGCGCACGATCGTAGGCGTGATGGGGGACGTCAAGGTACGCGGATTGGAGCGGCCGAGCGAGCCTCAGGTCTACCTGCCGTACCAGCAGGTCGAGGATGGCTCGATCATCGGCTACATCCCCAAGGACCTCGTGGTGCGAGCCGCGGTGCCGGTCGAGGGCTTGCTGCCGAGGATTCGCGAGATCGTCAAGGCCGCGGACCCGGAGCAGCCGATCTCCGACGTGCGCATGATGGCGGAGATCGTTGGCGAGGAGACCGCGCCGCGCGTGGCGCAGCTCCGGTTGTTGGGAGCCCTGGCGGCGATCGCGCTGCTGATCGCGGGATTCGGCATTCACGGGCTGCTCACCTTCACGGTATCCCAGCGAGCGCAGGAGCTGGGCGTGCGCCGGGCGCTGGGAGCGCAGACCGGGGAGATCATCGGATTGGTTCTGCGCGAAGGGTTGGCGCTCGCGCTGGCCGGAACGGCGATCGGCGTTGTCGTGGCCTATGCCGCCGCGCGCGGGATGGGCGCGCTGCTCTTCGGAGTGCGGCCGGAAGATCCGTTCACGATCGTTACCGCCGCGGCGCTCTGTCTCGCGACCGCCGTGGCGGGATGCCTGCGTCCCGCGATGCAAGCCGCGCGCGTGGACCCCCTGTCGGCGCTGCGCACGGAGTAGCCATGATCAAAATCAGAGCTTGTGCCTGTCTCGTGGTCTTGTCGGTTTTGTCGGTTGTTCTGGGGACCGCTTCGGCGGACGAGCTCGAGGGCCTGTGGAAGGCGAAGCGGCGGTTCGGGCCGGACGCCCGCGGTCTCCTGGTGATTCGACAGACCGATGCGGCATACTCCGCCGAGATGGTAGGGCGGATCGTGCCCGTCCGCAGCGAGAAGGGGGAACTCTCGTTCGACCTGCCCAACGGCGAGGGTGGATTTCGCGGCAGGCACCAGTCTGACGGCACCGTTGCCGGCCATTGGTATCCACCGAACGGAATGGCCCAGAACGCGGGCGGCAAGTTCGTCTCGCCCGTCCGCCTGGAGCCGGACGGTCCAAATCGGTGGAGCGGACAGGTCGTGCCCTTCGAGGACGCGTTCACCTTCTATCTCCTGGCTCGAAAACGGCCGGATGGCACGATGGGCGTCTTTCTGCGCAATCCCGAGCGCGACTTCGGCGCCTGGCTCGGCGTCGATCGCCTCGTCCGCGACGGCAACGCCGTGAAGCTCATCGGGAAACGTCCGGGCCAGCGTCCGGGTGAGAACGAAGAGCGGGAAGCGGCCAGCGGAACGTACGACGCGGACAGCGGAGTGATCACCCTCGTCTTTCCGAATCGCGGAGGGTCCTACGATTTCCGTCGCGACGGCGACGACAGCGACTTCTATCCCCGCGGCAAGAACCCGGCGCGGTATGAATACCGTCCGCCGCTCGCGCGGGATGACGGCTGGCCCACCGGGAGTCTCGCAGAGGCGAACATCGATCGCGCGGGCATCGAGAAGCTCGTCCAGAGGATCATCGACATGCCGATGGAGTCGGTGGACACTCCCGAGATCCACGGCATTCTGATCGCGCGGCACGGAAAGCTGGTGCTGGAGGAGTACTTCCACGGCCAGCACCGCGACAAGCTGCACGAGACGCGCTCGGCGGCCAAGAGCGTGACGGCGACGGTCGTCGGCGCCGCCATCGAGGCCGGTGCGCCGCTCGAGCTGTCGACCCCAGTCTATAAGATCATGAACGGGGGCGCGTTTCCGGCGGATCTCGAGCCGCGCAAGCAGGCCATGATCCTCGAGCACCTTCTGACGATGTCGTCCGGATACTTCTGCGACGACACCAATCCCGACGCGCCCGGCGGCGAAGAGATCATGATCAATCAGGAGCAGGAGCCGGACTACTACCGCTTCACGCTCAAGGTCCCGATGGCCTCGGCGCCGGGGGAGAAAGCCGTCTACTGCAGCGCCAGCCCCAATCTCGCTCTCGGCGTCGTGGGCCGCGCAACGAATGAATTTCCGCTGGACACCTTCGACCGCCTGCTGGGCGCTCCCATGAAGATCGAACGCTACGGGTGGCCGCTCGATCCCGCGGGGCATCCCTACGGCGGCGGCAGCGTGCAGCTTCTCCCGCGCGACTTCATGAAGTTCGGGCAGCTCATGCTCAACGGCGGAACGTGGGAAGGCCGCAGGATTCTCAGCCGCGATTTCGTGGCCCGTGCCTCGGCGTCTTTGTACCACCTGCGCAACGTCACCTACGGGTATCTCTGGTGGGGCATCGACTACCCCTACAAGGATCGCAAGGTGCACGCCTTCTACGCCAGCGGCGCCGGCGGCCAGATCGTGACGGTGGTCCCGGAGCTCGATCTCGTCGTCGCCACGTTCGCCGGCAACTACAGCAGCAAGGGCATGGCCGAAACGTCACACCTCACGCCCAGGTACATCCTGCCGGCGGTGCGGGAACCGGGCGACGACCCCAACGCGCCCGTCATGTTCCGCGAAGACTACGTCTCCCCGTACGGGCGCTCGGAGGTCTCGGGGCCGGTCTCGCCGCCCAGGTGAGCGCCGGTGTCCAGCGTGGTCATTCCCGCTGCCTCTGCGTCGCCGCGACCGCAGCGGCGATGGTCTCGAGCGGGAGCACCAGCTTTGATGGGTCATCCAGGAGGCGTAAGGCACCGAAGCGCTCATACCACTTCGCCGCGCGTTCATCTTTGGCGTCGATCGCGAGCGCCACCCCCCCGACCTGCGCGGCGACCGAAAGGGCTCTGACGCCCGCTGCCAGCAAGAGATCGCCGCCCAGTCCGCATCCTTGGAGCGACACGCTGACGGCGAGACGTCCGAGACGAAATACCGGCACCTCGTAGCGGCCGAGCTTCCGGGTGAGTGTCGCCGGGACACGGGCGAACTCGATCGCACCCGGGCTGATCGAGTAGTAGCCGAGCACGCGCCTCGGTTCGGAAGGCGGCACGGCGACGAAACTTTTTGCGCCGCCCGATTCATGGTTCTGCCGAGCGAACCGCACGAGATAGTCGTTCAACTCCGCCGAGCCACAGTCGAAACCCTTACGGTCGTGATGCCGGCCGATCGGCTCCTCTCGCCAATCGATCGTGCCGGTCAATTCCCGGCCCGGCGGCGGGCGGCAGCCAGAAGGGCTTGGGTCGGCTTGGGCGGATTCTCCAGCAACTCGAGTACGCGCGCGGAGTCCCGCTCCGACAAGCGGATTCGCTCGGCACGGTCCACCACCTCGCGGGCCACCGGCAGGGCGGTCCGCATGATGAAGCTCGTGACATCCAGCCGCTCGCAAGCCGCGGCCGCCGCCAGCAAGCGCTTCTCCTCTTTGGTCGTCCGTAGCTCGATGCGATCGTCGCGAGTAGCAGTATTCGTGGCCATGGCAAGTCTCCGGGCTCGGCGCAAGTCTAGCGCACGGGCGGCATCCGTACAAGAGTCGCGGGCCCTAAGGAGGTAAGGCCAGCAATCTGAACTGTTTACTGATTTTTTACACGGTTCGATAGGCGGGGAGGTGGATGAGGGATAACATTCCTCCTGCGGCTGCGTAACATAGGTAGGCGACCCGACGGGCAGCCACACTGGAGGAGTGTTCATGCGTTTCTTGCCGATTGTCCCGATCCTTCTGGTATCAGCGCTTGTTCTTGCGGCAGGCGAGCCCCTGAGGGCCGGCGAATGGCCGGCCTGGCGCGGGCCCGGACAGGACGGAGTTTCCCCCGAGACCGGGCTGATCTCGAGCTGGTCGCCGGCGGGCGAGAACGTCGCCTGGCGGGCTGACCTCGTCGGCCGCTCCACGCCGGCCGTGTTCGACGGCCGGGTCTGCGCCAACGGCCGGGTGGGCCAGGGGCTCCACAAGCAGGAGATCGTGGCCTGCTTCGACGCCGGCACCGGCAAGAAGCTCTGGGAGCACCGCCTCGACGTCTATCTCTCGATGGTCCCCTTCAACCGCGTGGGCTGGGCCAACGTGGTCGGCGACCCGGAGACGGGCAACCTCTACGTCCACGGCGTGGGTGGGCTGCTCGTCGCCTATGACCGCGCCGGCAAGGTGGTCTGGTCGCGCGAGCTGACCGAGGAGCTCGGCTTCTACTCCGGCTTCGGCGGCCGCACCCACACCCCGATGGTGGACGAGGACCGGCTGATCCTCTCCTTCGTCAACGCCGGCTGGGGGGAGCAGGGCCCGCCCCGCAACCGCACCTTCGCTTTCGACAAGAGGACGGGCGACCTGCTCTGGGCCTCGACCCCGGGCGGCCAGCCGTACGACCTCAACACCTCGACGACCCCCGTGGCGGCCGTCGTAAACGGCCAGCGGCTGTTGATCGAAGGCAACGCCGACGGCTGGGTCCATGCCATCCAGGCGCGCACCGGGCAGAAGGTCTGGAGCTTCCAGCTCACCAAGGGCGGCATCAACATCACGGTCGCGGTGGATGGAGACACCGTCTACGCCTGCCACAGCGAGGAGAACGTGGACACGCCGGGGATCATGGGCCGGCTGGTCGCGATCGATGCGACCGGCACGGGCGACGTGACCAAGACGCACGAGCGCTGGCGGGCGGAGGAGCTGGGCGCCGGCTTCTCCTCGCCGCTCGTGCACGCCGGTACCCTCTACGTGATCGACAACTCGGCCAACCTCTTCGCCTTCGAAGCGAAGACCGGCCACCAGCTCTGGAAGCACAAGCTCGGGACGGTGGGCAAAGGCTCACCGGCCTGGGCCGACGGCAAGATCTACGTCACCGAGCTCAACGGCCGCTTCTACATCCTCAAGGCGGGCGCGAACGGCGTGCAGACGCTCGACATGGACGAGATCACCGTCCAGGACACGACCGAGGGGCCGGCCGGCCGCTACGCGGAGCTGTACGGGTCTCCCGCCATCGCTTACGGCCGCATCTATCTCTCGACCGAGGCGGGTCTTTACGCTCTTGGTGACAAGAGCAAGCCGTTCAAGGTGACGAAGGGCCAGCCGTTGGTGCTGAAGGAGCCGGCCGAGAAGGGCGAGCCCGCCTTGCTCCAGGTCGTGCCGGCCGAGGTCCTGATCCAGCCCGGCCAGACCACGCGCTTCCACGTCCGGGCCTTCGACGCCCAGGGCCGCATGATTTCCTCTCCAACCGCTGAATGGTCGTTGCAGGGTCTGGCCGGCAAGCTGGAGAACGGCGCCTTCACGCCGGACGCCGGCAAGCCCCAGGCCGGCAAGGTGGCCGTGAAAGCGGGAGCGCTGGAAGGCACGGCGCGGGTTCGCGTAATCCCGCCCCTGCCGTGGACCTATGACTTCGAGGCGGTCGAGGTGGGCAAGACGCCGCCTTGGTGGGTGGCGGCCGGACTCAAGTTCCCGGTCAAGGAGCTGGACGGCGGCAAGGTCCTGTCCAAGCCTCCCGTCGCGGTCGGGCTCGACCGCTCGGACGTCTACCTCGGTCCTGACGAGCTCTCGAACTACACCATCCAGGCCGATCTGCGCGGCGCGGTCAAGGGCCGCAAGCGGCCGGACCTGGGGCTCATCAACAGCGGCTACCACATGGACCTCATGGGCAACCACCAGAAGATCCAATTCCGCGGCTGGGCTTCCGATCTGCGGCTGGAAAAATCGGTGCCTTTCCCGTGGGAGCCGGACGTCTGGTACACCATGAAGTTCCGCATCGATCAGCAGGGAGACAAGGCGCTCCTGCGCGGCAAGGTGTGGCGCCGCGGCGAGCCCGAGCCGCAGGAGTGGACCATAACGGCAGAAGACCCGCAGCCGGTCCGCCAGGGGAGCCCGGGCATCTACGGCTACTCGGCGGCGGACATCTATTACGACAACCTACAGGTGACGGTGAACAATCCATGAAGCAGATCAAAAAGCTGATCGCGGCCGGGCTCCTGCTGGCCGCCCCGAGCCTGGCGCAGGTGTCGATGTTCGGCGGCGACCCTTCACGCAACATGGCCTCGGACGACGAAAAGGGGCTTGCCACGAAATGGAACCCGGAGACGGGCGAGAACATCCTCTGGACGGCCAAGCTGGGCTCGCAGAGCTACGGCGGGCCGGTCGTGGGCGATGGCAAGGTTTTTGTCGGCACCAACAACGAGGGGCTGCGCAACCCCAAGTTGACGGGCGACCGCGGCGTGCTCATGGCCTTCGACGCCAAGGACGGCAAGTTCCTCTGGCAGTCGGCCAATGCCAAGCTGCCGGCCGGACGGGTCAACGACTGGCCGCTCCAGGGGATCTGCTCGAGCCCCGCGGTCGACGGCCACCGCGTGTACTACATCTCCAACCGCGCCGAGGTGACCGCGGCTGACACCGAAGGATTCCTCGACCAGGAGAACGACGGCCCGTTCACCGGGGAGGTCGAGAAGAGCGAGATCGACGAGGACGTGCTCTGGAAGGTCGACATGATCGGCGAGCTCGACGTCTTCCCCCATAACCTGGCCGCGGGCAACCCGCTGATCGTGGACGACGTGCTCTACACGGTCACCGGCAACGGGGTCGACGAGGGGCACGTCAACGTGCCCGCGCCGCAGGCGCCGAGCTTCATCGCGCTCGACAAGAACACCGGCAAGCTGCTCTGGGAGAGCGACCTGCCCCGCGAGAAGATCCTGCACGGGCAGTGGTCGAACCCGGCCTACGGCGTCATCAAGGGCAAGCCGCAGGTGATCTTCCCGGGCGGCGACGGCTGGCTCTACTCGTTCGAGCCCAAGACCGGCAAGCTGATCTGGAAGTTCGACTGCAATCCCAAGGACGCGGTGTACAAGATCGGCGGCGCCGCCACCCGCAACAACATCATCGGGACGCCGGTCGTCTTCGATGACAAGGTTTACATCGGCGTGGGGGAGGACCCGGAGCACGGCGAGGGGATCGGCCACCTGTGGGTGATCGACGCCTCGATGGAAGGGGATGTGACCGGAAAGGCCGTGGTCTGGCACCGCGGCGGCGAAGACTTCCACCGCACGATTTCGACCGTGGCGATCGCCGCCGGCATCGTCTACGCCGCCGACCTCTCGGGCCACCTCCATGCTCTCGACGCCAAGACCGGGGAGCTCTACTGGATGCACGACGTCTTTGCCGCGGTCTGGGGCTCGCCCTTCGTCGCAGATGGAAAGGTTTATCTCGGCGACGAGGACGGCGACATCGTGGTGCTGCGGGCAGGCAAGAAAAAGGAGCTGCTGAACGAGGTGAACATGGGCAGCTCGGTCTACACCACGCCGGTCGCGAAGGACGGCGTCATCTACATCAACTCGCGCTCGACGCTCTTCGCGATCGCCGAGGGCAAGGGCAAGCGCCCAGAGAAAAAGCTGCCCTAGATGGACGTCCTGACCAGATCCTCGCTGGCCGAAAAGGTTGCTGAAGCGCGCGCTGGGCTCGATGCCCACGTGCGCGAGATCGTGGCCTGGCACTTCGATCCGAAGACCGGGAGCCCGTTCTGGCTGGAGCGGGCCGCGGGCCTCGGGTTCGATCCGCGGAAGGAAGTGAGAGGCTACGAGGATCTGAAGCTCTTTGGCCATTTCGAGGACTCGTGGCTGCGCGGCGGTCCGGTGCGCCGGTGGATTCCTCTGGGCCTGGCTGGCCGGCCGGCGTATGTGTTCGAGACCGGCGGCTCGACCGGGGTGCCGAAGTCGCGGGTCAACATCGAGGATTTCCAGCTCGATTACGAGCGGTTCAGCGATGAGCTGACCGAAGCCGGTTTTCCCCTGGGCGCCGACTGGCTCATGCTCGGTCCAACCGGGCCGCGCCGGCTGCGGCTCGCGGTCGAGCATCTGGCGCAGCACCGCGGCGGCATCTGCTTCCACGTCGATCTCGATCCGCGCTGGGTCAACAGGCTGATCAAGAACGGCCGCCATCGCGAGATGCAGGAGTACAAGGCCCACGTGATCGAGCAGGGGCTCACGGTGCTCCGCGCGCACGAGATCCGCTGCCTGTTCACGACTCCGAAGCTGCTCGAAGCTCTCTGCGAGCGCGTGTCGCTGGTCAAGCTGGGCATCCGCGGCATCTTCTGCGGCGGCACGGAGATGAATGCTCAGTTCAACCGCTTCGCCCGCGAGGAGCTGGTGCCGGGGATCGAGTTCGTCCCCACCTACGGCAACACGCTCATGGGGCTCGCCTGCCCGAAGCCGTTCGATCCCGCTGACGACTATGCGATCACGTATTACCCGCCGGCTCCCCGCGCCGTTTTCGAGCTGGTCGATCCGAAGGACCCGGAGCGCGCCGTGGAGTACGGGCAGACTGGGCGGGTAATGCTCACGACGCTCACGCGCGACTTCTTCATGCCTCGTTTTCTGGAACGCGACGAGGGCGAGCGGGCAGAGCCCATCGAGCGCTATCCGTGGGACGGCGTGACGAACCTGCGCCTGTTGACCGAGTTGCAGGACTCGGTGGTCGTCGGGGTGTATTGATGTTCCACATCCCCATCCTCCGCGGCGGGCAGCCGTATCGCAGCCTGGATGTGAAGCCGCTGCGCGACTTTCGCACGGGCGAGGTGATCGCGGAGATCTCGCAGGCCAATCCGGGGCTCATCGGCAAGGATCTGGCCGGAATGCGACCTTTGAAGCTGAGCACCAGCGAGCTGCTGGAGATCTACCGGCGGGCCGCGCGCCTTTTCGTCGAGGAGCCGGATGAATACATCCGGAATCTCTCCGCGACCTGCGGCCTGCCGGAGACGCTCTGCCGGTTCAACATGGAGAAGATCCGCACCGTGCTCGAAGGGATGGAGGCGGTGCTCGCCGGCCTGACGCGGGGGCTCGATCTCTCGGTGCTGGACTCGGGGCTGGGCACTCAGGACGGGCGCCGCCTCTCCTACCTTCCGCAGGCCGACGTGCTCGGGGCTGTCCTTCCAAGCAACTCGCCGGGCGTCCACAACCTCTGGCTGCCGGCTCCTGCCCTCAAGATTCCCGTGGCCTTGAAGCCGGGGCGCGAGGAGCCCTGGACTCCGTTCCGGATGTGCCAGGCGCTGATGGCGGCCGGATTGCCGCCTGCCGCGATCGGTTTCTATCCGAGCGATCACGCGGGCGCGTCCGAGATCCTGCTGCGGTGCGGCCGGTCGATGCTGTTCGGCGACGAGGCCACGGTGCGTCCCTGGAAGGGAGACGCCCGGGTGCAGATCCACGGTCCCGGCTGGAGCAAGGTGCTCTTCGGCGAGGACCAGCATTGGGAGCACCACCTGGATCTGCTGGTGACGTCGATCGCCGAGAACGGCGGACGCTCCTGCCTCAACGCCTCGGGTGTCTGGATCCCCAAACGAGGGAGAGAGCTGGCCGAGGCACTCGCTGCTCGCCTCGCAAAAATCGAGGCGTTGCCGCTCGATCATCCCGAAGCCCGGCTGGCCGCGTTCCCTCGGCCTCAGGTGGCGCATCACTTCTCGGACCTGATCGATCGGCATCTGCGCGTGCCCGGAGCGATCGATCTCACCGCGAAAATTCGTGGAAGCAGAGTAGCGGAGGTGGGGGGCTGCACCTTCCTGCTGCCGACGCTGATCTGGTGCGAGGACCCCGATCATCCGCTCGCCAACACCGAGCTGTTGTTCCCCTTCGCCTCCGTTGTCGAGGTACCGCAGTCGGAGATGCTCGCGCGCATCGGCCCCACGCTGGTCGCCACCGGCCTGACGGAAGATCCGCGTTTCCAGCGTGAGCTCCTGGACTGCCCGTGGATCGATCGCCTGAATCTGGGGCCGGTCCCCACCTCGCGGGTTTCCTGGGATCAGCCCCACGAGGGGAATCTGTTCGCGCATCTCTACCGCCAGCGGGCGATTCAGGCCCCGGCCGTTTTTTCCGAGGCGCGGGCATGACCTGGTCGGCCGAAGTCGGCGCCATCCGCATCCACGCCGGACCTGGCGCGCTCGGCCTCCTCGGCACGCTCGCCCGCGAGCTGGGCGGCAGCCGGGTATTGGTGGTGACTGACCGGGGCGTCCGTTCCGCCGGGCACGTCGATTCGGCCCTCGCCTCGCTCGATGGGCTCGCTGCGGAGGTGTTCGACGACGTGGCGGAGAACCCGACCTCGCTCCACGTCGAGGAGGGCCGGCGCTTCGCCGCGGAGTGGAGCCCCGACCTGCTGGTCGGCCTCGGCGGCGGCAGCGCCATGGACTGCGCCAAGGGGATCAACTTCCTGCTCACCAACGGTGGCCGGATGGAGGACTACCGGGGCAGCGGCAAGGCGTCCAAACCCATGCTGCCGTCGATCGGCGTGCCGACGACGGCCGGCACCGGCAGCGAGGCCCAGTCCTATGCCCTGATTTCTCATCCGGAGACCCACGAGAAGATGGCCTGCGGCGACCGCAAGGCCCGCTTCCGGGATGTGATCCTCGATCCGCGGCTCGCGGCGAGCGCTCCCCGACAGGTGGCGGCCGCGGCTGGCATCGATGCCGTCTCGCACGCGGTCGAGAGCCATGTCACCTCGCGCTCGAACCCGGTATCCCGGTTGCTCTCGCGGGAAGCCTGGCGCCTGCTCTCCGCAAGCCTGGAGACCTCTCTCGACTCCCCGGAGGACCTGGACTCGGTCGGGGACACCCTGCTTGGAGCCCACCTCGCGGGCGCCGCGATCGAAGCGTCCATGCTCGGAGCCGCACATGCCTGCGCCAATCCCCTGACCGCGCGCTTCGGCATCGTTCATGGAGTGGCCGTCGGCCTGATGCTCCCGCACGTGGTCCGCTTCAACGGTGAGGAAAGCTATCGCGAGCTACAGGGCGAGCTGGCGGCGCGGATCGAGGATCTGCGCGCCGTGGCGGGTCTGCCCGATCGCCTGCGGGACTGCGGGGTCGACTCCGTCAGCCTCCTTCTTCTCGCCGAGGAGGCCTCGCGCCAGTGGACCGCGGGTTTCAACCCGCGACCGGTCGATGCGGCGGCGCTGCTGTCGCTTTATGAGGCTGCTTTCTAATGCGGGCGTTGTTGCTTCTCCTGCTGCTCGCAACCCCTCCGGGGCCGGCCGGCTGGACCATGTTCCGTGGCGATGCGCAGCTCACCGGCCTGGCGCAGGGCGAGCTGCCCGCGAAGCCCGAGCCGCTCTGGACCTTCCGCGCGGAAAAAGGTTTCTCTTCCGCGGCGGCGATCTCGGATGGCACCGCCTACGCGGCATCGCTCGATGGGAACCTGTACGCGCTCGATCTCGCCACCGGCAAGCTGCGCTGGAAGCACAAGGCGTCGGATCAGATCAAGTCCTCGCCCTCGGTGCGCGAAGGGACGGTCTACTTCGGCGACGAGAAGGGGTTGTTCCACGCGCTGGACGCGAAGACCGGCAAGGTGCGCTGGACCTTCCAGGCGGAGGCCGGGATTGTCTCTTCCGCCAACTTCGCAGGCGCATGCGTGCTGTTCGGCTCCTACGACCAGTTCCTCTACTGCCTGTCTCCCAAGGACGGCTCTGTTATCTGGAAGATCGAAACCGACGGGTACGTGCACGCCACTCCGGCAGTGTCTGGGGACAATGTGATCTCAGCCGGCTGCGATGGCTACCTGCGAGTGCTCCGCGTCAAGGACGGCTCGGAGGTCCGGAGGGTTCCGCTCGGCGGATACGTGGCCGCGAGCCCTGCCCTGGCGGGTGGACGGGCGTTTCTGGGGAGCTTCGAGAACAAGGTCCATGGGGTCGACTGGCAGGCCGGCAAGGTGCTGTGGACATACGAGCACCCGGTGCGCAAGTTCCCGTTCTACTCCTCGGCCGCGCTCGCCGGAAGTACGGTGGTAGTGGGAGGGCGGGACCAGATGATCCATGCTCTCGACGCCGCGAGCGGCAAGGAGCTCTGGACCTGGTCCGCGCACTCGGCGATCGATGCCTCGCCCGTAGTGGTCGGCGGCCGGGTGGTGGCCGCGGCCAAGAACGGCGCGATCTTCGCCCTGGATCTCAAGACTGGAAAGCCGGTCTGGCGCTTCGAGGCCGGAGCTCCCGTCGAAGCCTCTCCCGCGGTCGGCACCGGCCGCTTGGTGATCGGTGCCATGGACGGCACCCTCTACTGCTTTGGAGCAAAAGGAAAATGACTCAACCCGCGCCCGCTGCCCCTCTGAGTATTCCCCTAAATACGGAGATCGGCAGCGTCTTCGTCTCGAACTACCCGCCGTTCGGCGCGTGGAGCCCGGAAAACCTTCCTGACGTCCATGCGGCGCTCGATGCGCCGCCGCGCCCCGGCACGCCGCTCGGTCTCTATCTTCACATTCCGTTCTGCCGCAAGCGGTGCAAGTTCTGTTACTTCCGCGTCTATACGGACAAGGACGCGGGGGAGATCGGCTCCTACCTCGATGCGCTGGCATCCGAGGTCGAGATGTTTGCCCAGAAGCCGGCGATCGCCGGCCGGCCGCTCAAGTTCGTCTACTTCGGGGGCGGCACGCCGTCCTACATCAGCGTCCGACAGCTCGAGGGTCTCGTCTCGCGCATCCAGGCCGTGATGCCGTGGGCCGGCGCCGAGGAGATCACATTTGAGTGCGAGCCGGGGACGCTCACCCACTCGAAGCTGGAGGCGATCCGCGGCATTGGCGTGACCCGGCTTTCGCTCGGCATCGAGAGCTTCGTCGACGACGTCCTGCGCGAGAACGGCCGTGCCCACGTTTCGACCGAGATCTACCGCACGCTCCCTTGGATCCGCGAGCTGGGATTCGAACAGCTCAACATCGACCTCATCGCCGGCATGGTCGGCGAGACCTGGGACACCTGGCGGGAGTCGGTCCGCAAGACGGTCGAGACGGAGCCGGACAGCGTCACGATCTATCAGATGGAGCTGCCATACAACACGGTCTACTCGCAGAGCGTTCTCGGCGGGAGCTTCGACCAGCCGCTCGCCGACTGGCCGACCAAGCGCGAGTGGCAGGACTACGCCTTTGCGGAGCTGGCCGCCGCGGGGTACGTCCTCTCCTCCGCTTACACGATGGTGCGCCCCAAGGGGAAATCGTCGAGCTTCGTCTACCGCGATTCGGTCTGGCACGGCTGCGACCTGCTGGGGACCGGCGTCGCCTCGTTCTCGCACCTGAGCGGAGTCCACTTCCAGAATGTGACGCAGTGGGGCGAGTACCTGGCTACCGTGGCGCAGGGGCGGCTGCCGCTGGGCCGCGGGCTTGCGATCACGGACCGCGAGCGGCTCACGCGCGAGATGATTTTGCAGCTCAAGCTCGGTACGCTTCCTGTCTCTTATTTTGGCGAGAAGTTCGGAACCGACGTCCTCGCCGAGTTCGCTCCCGCGTGGCAGAAGCTGGAAGAGGAGGGGATGCTGCGAGTCGAGGGCGATAGGATCGCGCTCACCCGCGCCGGCCTGCTCCAGGTGGACCGCCTGCTGCCTTCGTTCTACGACGATCAATACCGGAATGCCCGTTATACCTAGCGCTTATACCAGGAGAAACTAGCCATGCGCCGTCTCCATATCCACCTGACGCTCGCCCTGTCTCTCGTCGCTGGCGTCGTTGCCGCCGCCGACTGGCCGCAGTTCCGCGGTCCCAACCGGGACGGCATCTCCCCCGAGCCGGCCGTGCTCAAGAGCTGGCCCGCCAATGGCCCGAAGGTCCTGTGGAAGGTGCCGATCGGGGAGGGCTACGCGCAGGTCGTATCCTCCAAGGGCCGCCTGTTCACTTTCTCGGGACAGGGGAGCGACGAGATCGCCGCGGCGCTCGATGCCGCCACAGGCAAGCAGATCTGGCGCGTCCGCATCGACAGCAAGTATGAGGACGGACAGGGCAACGGCCCGCGCTCCACCCCCACCGTGGACGGCGACCTGGTGTACGTGCTGTCGCCCAGAGGCAAGCTGGCGGCACTGAAGACCGCGAACGGCCAGGTGGCCTGGCAGCACGACCTCCGCACCGAGTACGGCGCCAACCCGCCGGGCTGGGGCATCTCGACCTCGCCCCTCGTCGAGGGCAACCTCCTGGTGGTGAACGTGGGAGGCTCGGGCAACAAGTCGATCATCGCCTTCGACAAAACCAACGGCAAGCCGGTGTGGACCTCTCAGAGCGACGGCGCCGGCTACTCGGCGCCGATCGCGATCACCGTGCGCGGCGTGCGCCAGGTGATCGTCTTTACCGCCGACGGGATCGTCTCGGTCTCTCCCGAAGACGGAAGGCTGTTCTGGCGGACCTCCTGGAAGACCGAGTATGACGTCAACGCCGCGACCCCGATCTTCTTCCCGCCGGACAAGCTGTTCGTCTCCTCCGGCTACGGCACGGGCTCGGCCCTGTTGCAGATCAACCGCACGAACGTGGCGGAGGTCTGGCGGAGCCGGGGCATGAAGAACCAGTTCAGCTCCTCGGTGCTCCACAACGGCATCCTCTACGGCTTCGACGACTCCACGTTCAAGGCGATCGACGCGGCCACCGGCAACGAGCGCTGGAAGCAGCGCGGGTTCGGGCACGGCTCGCTGATCCTCGCCGGTGGCCACCTGATCGTGCTTTCGGACCGCGGCAAGCTGGCGCTGGTCGAGGCCACGCCCGAGGAGTACCGCGAGCTGGGGAACGCCCAGGTGCTCGAAGGCAAGTGCTGGACCTCGCCGTCGCTGGCCGACGGCCGGCTCTACGTGCGCAACGAAGAACAGCTCATCGCTTTCGATTGGAAAGGCGCCGCGAAGGCGGCGCCGGCGAGGAGCGGAAAGTGAAAAACCTTGCTGTTGCCATCATCCTCGTGGCCGCTCCGCTCTTTGCGCAGGAGCCGCCCACGGAGACTTATGAGGACGTGCTGTTCGTCGAGGGCAGCCTCCCCAACGTGCCGGATTCGAGCACCATCGCGACCAAGCTGCCGACGCCCCTGCAGCAGACCCCGGCGAGCGTCGGGGTCGTGACCGAGTGGCTGATCGAGGAGCAGGGCAGCACCGTCCTCGGCGAAGCGCTCCAGAACGTCAGCGGCGTCAACGTCCAGACGCAGAGCGGCGTGGCCGACTTCTTCGTGGTGCGCGGCTTCGATTCGATCGCCA
Organism: Acidobacteriota bacterium; assembly: GCA_034667225.1. Taxonomy (GTDB): domain Bacteria; phylum Acidobacteriota; class Thermoanaerobaculia; order Multivoradales; family UBA5704; genus DATMER01. The sequence continues at coordinate 138,632 of JAXDKG010000020.1, read as the reverse complement.
ACGGCCTCGTGCTGGTCGACGGTGCGGCCGAGCCCGAGATCAGCTTCTATCAGCTTTACAACGTCGAGCGCGTGGAAGTCCTCAAGGGGCCCGGCGGCTTCCTCTACGGCGGCAACCCGATCGCCGCCACGATCAACATGGTCCGCCGGCAGCCCGAGCCGGGAGGTTTCCTGGGCCTCGGCCTCTCGGCCGGGACCTTCAACGCCCACGGCGGCAACGTCGACTGGAACCAGGGAGGCGAGACCTTCGGTTTCCGCCTGAACGGCCTCTGGAACGAGGCCGACGGCTACCGCGACCGGGCCAGCGAGGTGCGCGCGGTCAATCCCGGCTTTGTTTGGCGCCCGGACGAGAAGAGCTCGCTGCACCTCAACCTGGAGCTCCTGGACACGAGCTTTTCGCCCGACTCCGGGCTGCCGCTCGTCCCCGTGGACTTCGCGCAGCTTGTGCCCACGCTCCGCGTCGCCAACGTGCCGCGGACGCGCTCCTATCAATCCCCCTACGATCACTCCGACCAGGACACCCGGCGCTTCCAGGCCGACTACGAGTCCGAGCTGTCCGGCCGGCTGACCCTGCGCAACAAGGCCTACTACCGTCGCCTGGATTGGGATTCGTCGGCCACCATCTTCAACGGCGTCTTCCCGAGCCCCGAGTTTTTCGGTAGGGAACATCTGGTCTCGCGCTCGCTGATCCTGCTCGACGACACACAGGAGTTCCTGGGCAACCAGATCGAGGCTGTGCTCCGCGCGGAGACCGGCGGTGTGACCCACCAGCTTCTCGCCGGGATCGAGGTCGCCCGCCTCACCGACCGCTTCACCCTGGACGTCGGCTTCCTGCCCGAGATCGGCCTGGAAAGGCCGATCGAGACGGCGCAGGGTCCGGTCTTTCTGATCCCGGGCCAGTCGCAGGGGGCGGACGCCTCCTCCCTGATCGTCGCGCCCTACGTGGCGGATCAGATCGCCCTGTCGGACAAGCTCCAGGTGCTGGTCGGGGCGCGCTTCGATTCGATCGATTACGAGGACGACGTCACCGCGACCTCGCGGGAATTCTCGAAGGTCTCGCCGACGCTCGGCGTGGTATGGACGCCGATGGCGCCGCTGTCGCTCTACGCCAACGCCGGCCGGGCCTTCGCGCCGCCGTCGAGCCGGGTGGTGGGGGAGCGCGAGCCCGAGGAGAGCGAGCAGATCGAGGCGGGCATCAAGACGGAGCTGTGGAAGGGCAAGGCGCAGGCGACGTTCGCCCTCTACCAGTTGGAGCGCGACAACGTGGCCATCCCCGACCGGACCGGCATCACCCGCCAGTCTGGAAGCCAGCGCTCGCGCGGCGTCGAGCTGGAGTTGGCGGCCGAGCCGCTGCCGCGCCTGCGCACCTTCTTCTCCTACGCCTACACCGATGCGGAGCTGACCGAGTTCGCCGAGCTGGTCCTCGTCGGCATCAATCCGCCGGCCTTTGCGACGATCGACCGCTCGGGCAACCGCCCGGCGTTCGCTCCCGAGCACCTCGCGAACCTCTGGGTGAGCCGGCGCTTCGAGAGCGGGTTCGGAGCGGGCATCGGCGGGCGCTATCTTTCGGAACAGTTCATCGCCGAGGACAACGCGTTCGAGATCGAAGGCACCTTCACGCTGAGCGCCGCCCTGTTCTACGACGTGGGCGACTGGAGCCTCGGGCTTCACCTCGAAAACCTGACAGATGAGGAGACGTTCACCCGCGGCTTCGGATCGACCTCGGTGATTCCGGCCCCGGGCCTCACCTTGCAGGGCAACCTGGCGTACCGGATCGGTTTGCCGTGGCAGGAAAGGAATGATTCTTGACCGAGCATGACGTCATCGTGATCGGCGGCGGCCCTGGCGGCGCCGCCGCGTCGACCCTGGTCGCTCAACGGGGGCACAAGGTGCTCCTGCTGGAGCGGTCCGCCGAGCCCAAGTTCAAGATCGGCGAGTCGCTGATGCCCGCCACCTGGTCGACCTTCGACCGCATGGGCATGATCCCCAAGCTCAAGGCCAGCCACTTCGTCCCCAAGTACAGCGTCCAGTTCTACGGCAAGTCGGGCCGGGCCTCCATGCCGTTCTATTTCCAGGAGACGGACCCGAACGAGAGCTCGGTCACCTGGCAGGTGCTGCGCAGCGAGTTCGACGCCATGCTGCTCGAAAACGCACAGGAGCACGGGGTGGAGGTGCGGCGGGGCGTCGGGGTCAAGGACGTGCTCTTCGATGGAGAACGGGCCGTGGGGGTGCGTCTCGATTCAGGAGACACTCTCTCCTGCCGGGTCGTGGTCGATGCCACCGGCCGCAGCGCTTTCCTGGGCAGGAAGCTCGGCCTGATGCGGCCCGACCCGGAGCTGCGCAAGGCCGCTCTCTTCACCCATTTCAAAGGAGCGCTGCGCGATCCCGGCATCGACGAAGGCGCGACGCTCGTGCTCTACACCAAGGACCCGGGCGGCTGGTTCTGGTACATCCCTCTCCCCGACGACATCGTGAGCGTCGGCGTGGTCGGCTCGATCGATCAGCTCATCACCAATCGAAAGGGCGATCCGCAGGCAGTGTTCGACGAGGAGGTGGCGGGCTGCCCGCCCCTGGTGCCGCGCGTGGCCAATGCCCGGCAGGCCATGCCCGTGCAGGTCCTGAACGATTTTTCCTATCGTTCGTCGCGCATCGCGGGCGACGGCTGGGTGCTGGTGGGGGACGCCTTCGGCTTCCTCGATCCGATCTATTCCTCGGGCGTGTTCCTCGCGCTCAAGGGTGGGGAGCTCGCCGCCGATTCGATCCATGCGGCGCTGGAGGCGGGCGACGTCTCGGCCGCGCGGCTCGGCGCCCACGGCCCGAAGTTCCTGGCCGGCATGGAGGCGATGCGCAAGCTCGTCTACGCCTTCTACGAGCCGGACTTCAGCTTCGCCAAGTACCTGGCGCGGCATCCCGACTACCGCATCGACCTCATCCACATGCTGGTGGGCAACGTGTTCCGTCCCTCGAACGGGCTCTTCGGCTCGATGGGGGAGATGGCGCGGCTGCCCGAGGAAGCCCATCTGGAGGCTCACGCGTGAAAAAGCTGCTGCTGTACAGCGCCCTGGTGGCGCTGTACCTGCTGCACAACGACCTCTGGCTGTGGAACGACTCGCGGCTCATCCTCGGGCTGCCGGCCGGGCTCGCCTATCACATCGGCTTCTGCATCGCGGCGTCGGTGGTGCTGACGCTCCTGGTGATCCATGCCTGGCCGGATCATCTTGATCGGGAGACCCCCCGGTGACCCTCGCGATCATCATCGTCTACCTGGTGATCGTGCTGGTCATCGGTCTTTTCAGCCACCGCTTCTTCCGCGGCACCAGCGAGGACTTTTTCGTCGCCGCCCGCACGATCGGGCCGTTCATCCTCCTGGTCTCGCTCTTCGGCGCCAACATGACCGCGTTCGCCCTGCTGGGCTCCGCGGGCGAGTCCTACATGGAGGGCATCGGCGTTTTCGCGCTCATGGCGTCATCGTCGGCCCTGGTCATCCCGGTGGTCTTCTACTTCATCGGCACGCGGATCTGGGCTCTCGGCAAGCGGCGCGGCTATCTCACCCCGGTGCAATATTTCCGCGAGAGGTGGGACTCGGACGCGCTCGGGCTGCTGATCTTCGTGGTGCAGGTGGCGCTGCTCATCCCCTATCTCCTGATCGGCGTCATGGGCGGCGGCACCACGCTCACCCAGGTGACGGGCGGGCAGGTGCCCGACTGGGTCGGCGGGCTCGTGATCTGCGCCGTGGTGCTCACCTACGTGGCCTACGGCGGCATGCGCGGCACGATCTGGGTCAACGTGTTCCAGACGGCTGTGCTGCTCGGGCTCGGCTTCATCGCGTTCTGGGTGATCGTCGACAAGCTCGGCGGGCTCTCGGCCGCCATGACCCGGCTCGCGGAGACGCACCCGGACATGCTGGTGCGCGGCGAGCACATCAAGCCGCTGCAGCTCCTCACCTATACCTGCATCCCGCTCTCCGTCGGCATGTTCCCCCACATGTTCATCCACTGGTTGACCGCGAAGAACGCCGCCTCCTTCCGGCCGACGCTCGCCTTCTATCCGATCTGCATCGCCATCGTCTGGGTGCCGAGCGTGCTGCTGGGAGTCTTCGCCCGCATCGACTTCCCCAACGTCGCCGACCTCGGGCCCGGGGGCGCCAACTCGGTCCTGGTCAAGATGATCGACCTGCACGCGCCGGGCGTGCTGGCGGGGCTGCTCGCGGCCGGTGTGTTCGCCGCGATCATGAACTCCTTCGACTCGCAGGTACACTCGGTAGGGACCATGTTCACGCAGGACATCGTGCGCCACTACGGCTTCCAGGACCGGATGAGCGAGAGCAAGCAGATCCTGGTGGGACGGCTGTTCATGGTGGCCATCCTGATCGCCGCCTACCTGCTGTCGCGGGTGGTTGATCGCAGCATCTTCAAGCTCGGTGTATGGTGCTTCACCGGCTTCGCCGCACTCTTACCCGTGGTGGTGGCCGCGGTCTTCTGGAAGCGCAGCACGAAGTGGGGCGCCTTCGCCTCCACGGTCTCGGTGATCGTGCTCTGGCTGTACTTCGTCAACATTGGCTGGAAGTCCGCGGATTACACGATTGCGGACTCGGGCGTGATGCCGGTGGCTTTCATGCTGCTGGTCTCAACCGCGGCCATGATTGTGGGCTCGCTCCTGACCCGGCCGCCGGAGGAGGCGACCCTGGAGAAGTTCTTCCCATGAGAATTGCTTATATCGCGGCCGGCGCGGCCAACATGTATTGCGGCACCTGCCTGCACGACAACACGCTGGCGGCGGCGCTCCAGAAGATGGGCCACGATGTGGCCCTGGTGCCCACCTATACGCCGCTGCGCACCGACGTGCCGGGCGTGAGCCTCGACCGGGTCTTTTTCGGCGCTCTGAACGTCTACCTGCAACAGAAGGCCGCGGCCTTCCGGCACACGCCGGAGGCCCTCGACCGGCTGCTCGACCGGCCGGGAGTGATCCAGCGCGCCGCGCGGCTCGGCGCCTCGACCGATCCCACGGAGCTGGGCGATCTCACGCACTCCATTCTGCAAGGGGAAGAGGGGTTCCAGGCCAAGGAGCTGGCGAAGCTGGTGGACTGGCTGCGTGATGACTTCCGGCCGGACGTCGTCCACCTCACCAACTCCATGTTCGCCGGCTTCGCGCGGAACCTGAAGCGGGAGCTGGGCGTGCCCGTGGTTTGCAGCCTGCAGGGCGAGGACCTTTTCATCAACCAGCTCCGCGAGCCGTGGAGGATCCGGGTGCGAGAGCTGCTGAGCGAGCGCGCCCGCGACATCGATGCCTTCCAGGTCAACAGCGTCTGGTACGCGGACTTCATGGCCGACTACCTGAAATGTGATCGGAACCGGATGTTCGTGGTTCCGCTCGGGCTGCCTCTTCAAGGGCACGACGGCGAGCCCCACGCAGAGAGCGATCCGTTGACGGTCGGCTATCTCGCCCGCATCTGTCCCGAGAAGGGGCTCCACGTGCTGGTCGAGGCGTTCCGGCTTCTGGCAGGCCGGGTGCGATTGCGAGTCGCGGGCTACCTCGGCGAGAGGGACCGGCCCTACCTGGAAGATCTGGAAAAAAGGATCGCGGGCTGGGGCCTGTCAGGCTTCTATGAGTACGTCGGAGAGGTGGACCGGGAAGAGAAGATCCGCTTTCTCCAGACGCTCGACGTCCTCTCGGTGCCGACTGTCTATCTGGAGCCCAAGGGGCTCTTCGTGCTGGAGGCGCTCGCCAACGGCGTGCCGGTGGTCCAGCCCCGTCATGGTGCGTTCCCCGAGATGATCGAAGCGACCGGAGGAGGCCTGCTTGTCGAGCCCGATTCTCCCGAGGAGCTGGCGCGCGGGATCGAGGCCCTGATGCGCGATCCCGCGCTGCGGCGGGAGCTGGGGCGGCGGGGCCGCGAGGCGGTCCACACCCGTTTCCACGACCGCGCCGAGGCCGAAGAGACCCTGCGGGTCTACGAGCGGCTGCTCGCCGCGCCGGCCCGAAGGGCGACCGCGTAGTGCTGACCGTCCGCGACGTCCACAAACGTTTCGGTACGGTGGAGGTCCTGCGCGGGATTTCGTTCGAAATGGGGGAGGGTGAGGCCCTGGCGATCACCGGGCCGTCCGGATCGGGCAAGAGCACGCTGCTGCACCTGATCGGCTCGCTCGACCGCCCCTCGTCGGGCACCATCGAGATCGGCGGCACCGATCCCTTCGCCCTGCTAGAGCCCAAGCTGGCCTGGTTCCGCAACCGCACGATCGGCTTCGTCTTCCAGGATTCCCATCTCTTGCCGCAGTACACGGTGCTCGAGAACGTGCTGGTGCCGTCCCTGGCCTTCAAGGGCCCGAGCATGGAATCCCGGGCCTGCGAGCTGCTGGAGAGGGTCGGCCTCGCCCACCGGATGACTCACCGGCCCGCCGAGCTGTCCGGCGGCGAGCGCCAGCGGGCAGCCGTGGCGAGAGCGCTCCTGAACCGTCCCCGCCTGCTGCTCTGCGACGAGCCCACGGGCAGCCTCGACCGGGTGGCCGCGAACGCCGTGGCCGATCTCCTTTTCGAGCTGCACGAGGCGGAGCGGACCGTCCTCATCGCCGTGACCCACAGCCTCGACCTCGCCGCGCGCTTCGCCCGCCGTTGCGAGCTGGTGGAGGGACGATGCACTACGAGTTCCGCATCCTGACGCGCAGCCTGACCCATTTCAGGCGGGGAAGCCTGGCCGTGGCGCTGGGAGCGGCGGTGGCCTCCACCGTCCTCACCGGCGCGCTGCTGACCGGCGACTCCGTGCGTGGCAGCCTGCGCGATCTGACTATCGAGCGCCTCGGCGGGATCGATCAGGCTCTGGTCTCCTCGCGCTTCTTCCGCGAGGAGCTGGCCACGGATTTGAAGGCCGCCCCGCTGATCGTCCTCCGGGGAACCGCCGTGCATGGGGAATCCGGAGCGAGGGCCGCGGGAGTGGCGATCTACGGAATCGACGCCCGCTTCACCGAGCTGCACGGGACCGCCATCCCCGAGCTGACCGGCGCCGGTGCCGGCATTTTCCCGCCCGTCGTCCTCAACGAACCGCTCCAGCGCGAGCTGGGCGTCCGGCCCGGCGACGACGTCCTCCTCTCCTTCGAGCGGCCCGGCGAGATCCCCCGCGAGACCCTGCTCGGCGAGCGGGAGTCGGACGACGTGCTCGCCACCCGCCGCTTCACCGTGGCGCGGGTGCTGCCCGACCGCGGCCTCGGCAGCTTCGGCCTCGCCGCTCACCAGTCCCAGCCGCGGACGGCCTTCGTGGGGCTCAAGGATCTCCAGATCGCGGCCGAGAAGGTGGGGGCGGTGAATGCGATGGTCGCGAAGGAGGAGACGGGAGTGAGGGACTCCCTTAGCCTCGAAGACCTCGGTCTCCGCCTCGTCCGCGGCGAGCGCCAAGTCTCTCTGGAGAGCGAGGAGTTCTATCTCGATCCGGCCGTCTCGAAAGCGATTGGGGACATCCCTTCCACCCGGATTTTCACCTATCTCGCCACGGGGCTGCGAAGGGGGGAGCGGCTGCTGCCTTACTCCATGGTGTCCGGCATCTCCAGCCTCGACGTGGGCGACGGAGAAATCCTGCTGAACCGCTGGGCCGCCGACGACCTCCAGGCCCGACCCGGCGATCCGGTCGAGATGAGCTATCTCGTCATGGCGCCCGGGGGCGGCCTGCGGGAGAAGAAAACCACGCTGCGGCTGCGCGGCATCCTGGAGATGTCCGGCCTCGGCGCGGACCGATCGCTCACTCCCACCTTCCCAGGCATCGAGAACACGGAGGACATGTCGGCCTGGGACCCGCCCTTTCCGGTCGACCTCGACGCCATCCGTCCCAGGGACGAGGAATACTGGGACACCTATGGCGCCGCGCCCAAGGCGTTCGTCTCCCTGGCAACCGCCCGGCGGCTCTGGAGCACGCGCTTCGGGGATCTGACCGCCGTTCGCGTTCCGCTTGAAATGGAGGAGAGCCTCCTCCGCGAGCTGCCTCGAAAGGTTCCCCTGGAGCCGTTCGGATTGGTGTTCCAACCGGTGAAGCGGGAAGGGCTCGCCGCGGCGGAGGGATCGACGGACTTCGCCGGCCTGTTCCTGGCGTTTAGCTTCTTCCTGATCCTCTCCGCCGTCCTGCTCGTAGGGTTGCTATTCAGTCTGTCGGTGGAGCGGCGGGCCGGGGAGCTGGGGCTGCTGCTGGCCGTGGGATACCCAATTTCCAAGGTCCGCCGCCGGCTGCTGGCCGAGGGCGCCGTGCTGGCGGGCTTCGGATCGCTCCTGGGCCTCGCCGGTGCCGCGGGGTACGCCTGCCTCCTCATGGCCGGGCTGCGGAGCTGGTGGCTGCCGGCCGTGGGCACGCCCCACCTGTTCCTGCACGTCCACCCCGCGAGCCTCGCCATCGGCTGGGCCGCCTCGGTGGCGACGGTTCTGCTCGCCGTGGCCTGGACTGTCCGCAGGCTTTCGAAGCTGCCGGCGCCCGCTCTCCTGGCCGGCTCGACCGCCATGCAGACAAAAGGGGGCCGCCTCGCAAGGCGCCTAGCGCCCGGAGCAGCTCTCGTTGCCGCAGCGCTCTTGGCTCTCTCCTGGAAGACATCGTCCCCGGCCCTATGGATGGGCATCGGCTCTTCGCTGCTCGTCTCCGGCCTCGCCCTGGTCTCGCTCTGGCTGCGCCGGCCCCGCCCCGCGCGGCACCTGACCCTGGCCGGCATGGCCGCGCGCAACGGCGCGGCGAGCCCGGGCCGCAGCCTGCTCTCTGTCGCGCTGGTCGCCTGCGCCTGCTTCGTCCTGGTCACGGTGGCGGCGAACCGCCGGGAGGCGGGAGATGGAGATGCTGAGTTCCCGCTGTACGCCGAGTCCGCCGTGCCCGTGATCCAAGATCCCGCGGAGGAGGCCGGACTCCAAGGCGTCAAGATCCTCTCGCTGTACATCCTGCCGGGCGACGACGTGAGCTGCCTCAACCTCTTCCGTCCTACCCGGCCGCGGCTGTTGGGCATGCCATCCTCCTTCCCCGGTATGGACGCCCTGAAGGAGGACCTCGGTCCGGACGTGATCCCGGCGGTCGCGGACGCCAACTCCGCCACCTGGATTCTGAAGCTCGGGCTCGGCGACGAGCTGCGCATGGAGGACGAGGCAGGCCGGCCGGTGAGGCTCCGTCTCGTCGGGCTCCTGGAGCGCAGCCTGTTCCAGAGCGAGGTGCTGATCTCCGAGGCTGCGCTCCTGCGACACTTCCCGAGCCTCGCGCGGAAATCCTTCTTCCTGATCGATGGTCCCCCGGAGACGGCGAAGGCCCTGGAAGAAGGGCTGAGCCGCTACGGCTTCGACGTCTCCACGACCGCGGAGCGGCTGGCCTCCTACCACGCGGTGGAGGACACCTACCTGTCGACCTTCCAGGCGTTGGGCGGCTTCGGCCTCCTGCTCGGGACGCTCGGGCTCGGAGTCGCCCTGCTGCGCAGCCTGATCGAACGGCGAGGGGAACTCGCGACCCTGCGCGCCTTCGGCTTCCGCCGCAGCCGGATCGCCGGTATGGTGGTGGCGGAGAATGGCTTCCTGCTACTCCTGGGAGTAGCCGTGGGGACGATCTCGGGCCTCCTCGCGGTGGCGCCGCGTCTGACAGGCCACCTCCCCTGGGCGCCGCTCCTTGCTACGATCATGGCCGTGCTGGCGGTGGGTCTGATCTCCTGCGCCGCCGCAGTGCGGAGCGCGCTCGCGGCTCCGTTGCTGCCGGTGCTCAAAGAGGAGCGATGAAAATGAGCTGGCTCGTCATTGTCCTTGATGAGTAGAATAACTCGACTCCATGGCAAAGAAGAAGCATCAAAAGCGACGGGCCAACGAAGAGGTGCAGGCGGAGTTACCGCCGGGCGTGAGGCTGCTCCGCACGCTTGAAGGGCACCAAGGCGAGATCTGTAGCGTGGCGTTTGATCCGCAGGGTGAGACGCTGGCCAGCGGGAGTCGTGACAAGGCGGTGAAGCTCTGGGAGGTGCGAAGCGGCAAGTTGCTCCGCACGATCGAAGGGCACCGGGGCGAGGTCTGGAGCGTGGCGTTTGATCCGCAGGGCGAGACGCTGGCCAGCGGGAGTGATGACAAAACGGTGAAGCTCTGGGAGGCGCGAAGCGGCAAACTGCTCCGCACGATCGAAGGGCACCAGGGCATAGTCTGGAGCGTGGCGTTTAACCCGCAGAGCGGGACGCTAGCCAGCGGGATTTCTGACAGTACTGTGAAGCTCTGGGAGGCGCGAAGCGGCAAACTGCTCCGCACGATCGAAGAGCATCAGGATGCGGTCAGAAGCGTGGCGTTTGATCCGCAGGGCGGGACGCTGGCCAGCGGGAGTGATGACAAAACGGTGAAGCTCTGGGAGGCGCGAAGCGGCAAGCTGCTCCGCACGCTCGAAGGGCATCAGAAACTCGTCTTGAGCGTGGTGTTTGATCCGCAGGGCGGGACGCTGGCCAGCGGGAGCGCTGACAAGGCGGTGAAGCTCTGGGAGGCGCGAAGCGGCAAGCTGCTCCGCACGCTCGAAGGGCACACTCAGTATGTTGATCGCGTCGCCTTCTCCCTGGACGGGCGTCTACTGGCCGCGAAGAGTGGCGATCACACGATCCGCCTGTGGAGCTGCGAGACGTGGGAGACAGTCGCGGTCATTCCCGAGCCAACACACGAGGGCCTATGGATTCCCGCCCTTGCCTTTCATCCCACGCTGCCGCTGCTGGCCACCGCCGGCTCGGAACCAGGCACGCCGGCGGACAAACGATCCCGGCTCATCCACCTCTGGGAGCTGGACTACAACGTGCTGCTGGGCCAGCGCGCCGGGGTGGCGGCGGCCGCGGGCGCGGTCCATCACACGACGGGAAAGATCGTGTTGGTGGGTGATCACAGCGTGGGCAAATCGGCGCTGGGCTATCGCCTGATCCACGGCCGTTTCGAGAAGCAGGAGTCCACGCACGGGCAGCAGTTCTGGGTGTTTCCCGCCTTGGGCCAGCGCCGCGCGGATGGGACGGAGTGCGAGGCGATCCTCTGGGACTTCGCGGGCCAGCCCGACTACCGGCTGGTCCATGCGCTCTTCGTGGACAATGCTGACCTCGCGCTGGTGTTGTTCGATGCCTCGGACCTCCGAGACCCGCTGCATGGCGTGGGCTTCTGGCTCAAGCAACTCCAGACGGGGCAAAGCGCTTGCCCCATCATTCTCGTGGCCGCTCAGACGGATCGCGGGAGCTCTACGCTGACGCCGGAGGAGCTGAGCGCGTTCTGCCAAAGGCACGGCATTGTCGGTCCTATTGCGACGAGCGCCTTCACGGGCCTAGGCCTGACGGAACTGGTCGAGCTCATGAAATCCCTGATCCCCTGGGAGGACAAGGCTGCAACGGTCACCACCACGACCTTCAAGCGGATCAAGGACTATGTCCTCGGCCTCAAGGAAGCGGAATCGGACACCCAGACCATCGTCACGCCCGAGGAGCTCCGCGACCGTCTGGAGGCCACCGATGCCGACTGGAGTTTCACCGACGCCGAGATGCTGACCGCCGTGGGTCACCTGGAAAACTACGGCTATGTGAAACGTCTGCGGACCTCGAAGGGTGAGCAGCGTGTCCTGCTCCAACCGGAACGGCTCAACAACTTGGCGTCGTCGTTCGTGTTGGAGGCGCGGCGAAATCCGAAGGGGCTGGGTGCGTTGGAGGAGAAACGGCTGCTTACCGGCGGCTACGAATTTCCAGAGCTGAAGGACCTGCACGAGAGTGAGCGCGACGTGCTCCTGGACTCTGCGGCGCTGCTTTTCCTGGAGCACAATGTCTGTTTCCGAGAGACCGACCCACTTCGTGTGGAGCCGTATCTGGTCTTCCCGGAGCTGATCAATCTGAAGAAACCGCCGGAGGAAGAGCAGGCGACCGAGGATGGCGTGGCCTATACCGTGAGCGGCCCGACGGAGAACGTGTTCGCCTCGCTGGTGGTGCTGCTGGGCTACACACATACCTTCACGCGCACGGCCCAGTGGCAGAACAATGCCCGCTACGAAATGGGCGACGGGCTGGTGTGCGGATTCCGGCAGGAAGCTGAACGCGACGGCGAATTGGACTTCGTGGTCTGTTTCGGCCCAAAGGTCGGCCTGCCGGTTCGGACACTCTTCCAAGGATTGTTCGAGAGCTTCCTGGCACGGCGGAACCTGACTGTAGTGCGTTATGAACCGGTGCGTTGCAGCAAGGGTCACATACTGAATCGCGCGGTGGTTCGCGAAGCGATGCAGCATGGGGAAGAAAGTGCTTTCTGCTCGAAGTGCGGCGAGAAGCTGGCGCTGCCGAAGATGGCGGAGCCGATCCAGCTAACGCGCGAAGTGCAGGCCGAAGTGGAATCGCAACGCCGCGCCGCCGAGCAACGGACGCGCTTCGAGCAGGCCGTCTTCCGCGTGCGTGCCTACGTTGCCGAGCAGAAGATCGCGCCACCAGAAACCTTCATCAGCTATGCCTGGGGCGTGCCTGAGCATGAACGCTGGGTCGAAAAACGGCTCGCGACGGACTTGCAGAAGGCGGGGATCGGCGTGGTGTTGGACCGGTGGGAAAACAGCCGCATCGGGTCAAGCATTCTGCGTTTCGTAGAGCGAATTGAAGACTGCGGGCATGTCATCGTGGTCGGGACACCCCTCTACCGAAAGAAGGCGAAGAACGTGGCATCTGCCAAGGGCAGCGTGGCCGCAGCGGAATGGGACTTGGCCGGAATCCGCCTGCTGGCGACCGAGGATCAGAAGCAAACGGTGCTGCCTGTTCTGCTCGCGGGCGAGGAATCCGAGGCCTTTCCGGCCCTCCTGCGCGGCAGGGTCTACGGCGACTTCCGCAAGAAGGATGCATATTTCGCGAATGCCTTCGACCTGATCCTCGATGTGTACAACATTTCACACCGAGACCCCGCCGTGGCCGACCTGCGTGAGTCGCTCCGCGGGCCGGAGATAAGGTGAGACGAAAGTCCGTTGGGTATCGAGCAAGGAGGGATTTAAATGAACTGGCTCGTGTTCGCGTTGATGACCGTGGTGTCCTGGGGCCTCTACGGAGCCTTCCTCCACACCGGCCAGATGGGCATGGCCGATCCCGTGAATGGGCGCTACAAGGCCTTCCTCTTCGTAGGTCTGGCGTACTTCCTGACCGCGGTCCTCGCGCCCCTCGTCCTCCTCAAGCTGCAGGGGGCGACCTGGGTCTTTCCCATGAAGGGCGCGGCTTGGTCGCTCCTGGCCGGCACCGTGGGAGCTGCCGGGGCCTTCTGCGTCCTGCTGGCCTTCGGAGCGAAGGGCACGCCGCCGGTGGTGATGTCCATCGTCTTCGGCGGCGCGCCGATCGTCAATGCCCTCTACTCGCTGGCCCTCCACCCGCCCCAGGGAGGCTGGGGGGCGATCCGCTGGCCGTTCTACGTGGGGCTGCTCCTCGCCGCGCTGGGAGGATGCCTGGTGACGCTCTACAAGCCGGCACCGGCGAGCGCTCCCGCGCCTCGGGCGGAGGGGCAGGCGCGGGCATTGCCCTGAGCAATGCCTTGTAAGAACCATCCGCTTGTCGAAGACCGGTTGGCTTGTTGCTCGCGGTGCGCGGAGGCCTTCTGCCCGGACTGCATCGTCGAGATCGGCGGGCTGCCGCACTGCCTGATCTGCAAGGCCGAATCGATGCGCGACCTGCACTCGGGCGTCGCCTTCCGGGGGCTCGACCTGGCCTCGTTCGGCCGCCGGTTCGCGGCCATCCTCATCGACGGCCTGCTCGTTGCGCTCCCCATCCTGGTCCCGGTCGCCCTGGTGTTCCTGCTCCTCAGCCTCGCCAATGCACAGGAGAGAATGCTGGAAATACTGGCCTCGGAGGACTCGATCTTCCCGGCCGGATTCCTGACCCTCGGCGGCGGTCTCCTCTACTTCCTCTACGAGGGCCTGATGCTCGCCTCCGGCGGGCAGACGATGGGCAAGAGAGCGATGAGGGTCAAGGTGGTCACGGTCGAGGGGGGCGACATCACCGCGGGGCAGGCCTGGAGCCGCGCGATCCTGCGGACGATCCTGGCCTTCGTGCCCGGCCTGGGTCTGATCGACCTTCTCGCCGCCTTTGGCCTGGAGCGCGCCAGCCTCCATGACAGGTTGGCCAGGACCCGGGTCGTGAACTGGGAATGAAGTAACGAAAGCCCCCGGCCTGCCGCCTAGCAGGTTATGAAGAACGCATATGTCTCAGCCGCTATGCTAGGGCTCTTCCTCCTCACAACGCCTGCTCACGGCACCTTGCCGTACACCACGCACCCTGCCGGACCCATCTGCAACGAAGGAACCGAGACGCCTCCGATCGCTCTGACCTGGAAGCAGCTGCCGGAGGCGGGCTCCATCGCCAAGCTCGCAGCGACGAACATGCAGCTGGCCGTCACCAACAACACAACCGTCAGCTTGCGGGTTCGGGTGCTGGTCGCCGGAGCCCTCGACGAGGTTCGCGAGACCTTGGAGGTCGGAGAAGCCGTCGTGCAGCCGAAGTCGACGTCCATCCTTACGGTGGACCTTTCCCGCTTCAAGCGCGACCTCGGCACGCTGCGCTTCTCCGGCCGGATGGTCGCCAAGGGCTTTGCCCGGCCTGTCAGCGGGGGAATCGTCTCCGACCTCGCCTATTCGCCCTACGCCTACATCCACAAAGAGGCCGGCCGGCTCGTGGCCTACCGGTCCGACGCACTCGCCCGGTATTACCGGGCTGGGGACTTCGCCAACCGCGCCGAGAGGCAGCGCCGCTGGGCGACCAACAGGGGGCTCCGGCTTGGCGGTATCGGCACCCTGGGAACCGGCCTCAACCTGACCGACAACGACGGTGGACCGCGGGAAGGAACCCAGCCATGAACGCCTGCAAACAGAAAACCTTTTTAGGACTGACGGTCGCCGTGCTTGCGCTGGCGGCCGGCGAAGCCCGGGCCGTGGATCAGGAGATCTGCCTCCGCTATCCGGTGGAGACGATCGACAGCGGTCTCGGGGCCGATTTCGAGGACTACTATGCGCTCAACGACCAGGTCTGGCCCTACTGGAAGTCCCGCGGTGCGGCCTACCAGGTGCTCGATCCCGCCAATCAGGCCGTCATCAAGCAGGGGTATGCCAGCAACGACAACGGCTGCTTCGTGCTGCCCGAAAATCAGATCCCAGCCGGCGGCCAGGTGGAGATCGCGTTCTATCTGGATTCGCTGATCCTGAACCATGTCCGGGTGCGCACCCGCAGCGGCATCCCGGCGAATTGCAACGACGATCCGTTCGCCAATCACGGCGCGGAACCTGAGTACTGCCAGCCCATCGTCTGCATGGGAATGAGCGGCGTCCTCGCGGGCGCGGGCAAGAAATATTTCGACTATCCCTGCACCGATCCCGAGGTGACGCTCCAGGCCCTGGCCACCTACCCGCTCTACTGGTGGCATCACTTCGACCCGGCGGCGCTCGACTACGACTTCACGGTCACGGTACGCCATGACAATGGCTGTTCTCCAGACGAGGCGTCGTGCTCGAACGCGGGCTGGGACGACGCGCTGGGCAATGACGAGATCGTGGTCAGCATCGACGACGAGACCGAGGACAAGTTCCGTCAGAAGTTCCTGGTGGGGCACGAGGTCGGCCATGCCCTGGAGGAGAGCTACCAGTTCGCCGCCTTCGGCACCACGCAATACCTCTCGGGGGATTACGGCCTGCTCGGCGGGGGCGCCGCCTGCGGTAGTGCCGGAGAGCTCCACGCCCTGACCTCTCTCGAGTACACCAGCGCCGCGATCATGGAGGGGTTCGCACACTTCCTCTCTGCCGACGCTTACAACGATCACAACGACTCCACGGGGCGCTTCACCTACTACAAGGACGCCCTCGGCTTTCCCCGTGACATCCGCCTCGAAGGCCAGTCTGCCTTCAACGCGGCCGCACCCTGGGAGTCGAACCGTTTCGCCCAGCAGGTATGCGACGCCACCGTCGCGAACAGCGGCACGGAGCTCGACTGGCTGCGCTTCTTCTGGGACCTCCACACCGAAGGCGGAGGAGCGAACGGCGAGCACCTGAGTCTGTTCGAGCTACGGGTGGATGCCGCCTTCCAGGGTACAGTCTGGAACAACCAGAACGGTTATGACCTCCTGCAGCAGAACGTCTGCGAGGGCGAGGCCGCGGCGCAGGCCTTCCAGGACGACTTCCTGGCCTTCGCCGGCAGCGACGACGACCTGGGCGGCAACGGAGTCAAGCCGACTGCCGGCGCGCCGAGCTGCCCTTGATCTCAGGGAACCTTCCCGGCTGACAGCGGAACGTTCCGGACCGTCCACGGAACGTTCCGAGTTGACCACGCGAGGTAAGGGGCGGAAAAAATGGCTTTGATCGTCGGGAAAGGCCCTTTCCCGGGGATGTGAATCTCGTCGAGGCTCGGGAAAGCCGTTTTTCCCGCTTCCGAGTCTCTTCTCGTGTCGGGAAAGTCATTGTCCCGGTGTCGTGAGTCTCTCCGGTGGCCGGGAAAGCCGCTTTCCCGGTGTTCGAAGTCATCCGGATCGTCGGGAAAGCCATTTTCCCGAGCTTCCGAGTCTCTTCTCTTGTCGGGAAAGGCGTTTTCCCGATGTCGTGAGTCTCTCTGGTTGTCGGGAAAGCCGCTTTCCCGACGTTCCATGTCATTCGGAACACCGGGAAGGCGTCTTCCCCGCCTTCAGGAAGGATCAGGAGCGCCGGGAAGAGCGCTTTCCCGGCGTTCACGAAAGATTGGAGCGTTGAGGAGAGGGCTACTAGGGTTCCCGCTTGCGCCAGGAGCGCCTCCGGTCGGGTCGCAGGCCAAAGCGGATCAGTTGCTCGCTGTCGCGACCGTGCCGGTATCTCAGCGCCTTACCCAGGTAGGTGGCGACGATGCGTCCGTTCTTCAGGATGCCTTGCAACTCGCGAGTGGCGGTCTGCATGGAGGCCCGCAGCTCGGCCCGCTTATGGACGAGCTCCTGCGCCCGTTTGTACATGGCATCGAGCTCGGCCCGTTGCTGCCTGATTTCCACGGCTGCCGCCTCCTGCTCGTCCATTGGATCGATGAGCAGTCTCCACGACTCGACGGTGTTCACGTAGTTCTCCCGGGACACGCCATCTCCTTTTCTGAAGCCGGATTGAGTGCCCGAATGATCCCATGCCCGCGCCGGGGCCGTCAATTGCGCGAGTCTGCTCCCCGGGTCGGCCCACGGCCGATGTAGGGGCAACTCTTGTGGTTGCCCTCCGGCTGCCACGATGGCCGCCCGGAGGGCAGGCACAAGACCTGCCCTACAGGTCCGGGAATTCGTGGGCCGTTCGAAGGCGCAGTCCGCTCGTCCTCACTCCTTGGCGACGATCGCGCGGATCTCCTCGCCGTTCCCGGTGAGCTGCCAGCGGATCAGCGAAACCGGGATGATGCCAGCGGAGTAGATCTCCTCGAACCAGCGCTTCAGGGTGAAGGCGTCGCCGAGCTGATGGGCCCGCTCGCGCATCAGATCCTCGAGCTGAACCTTGCCGGTGATGTAGCTCGTGCCGTAGCCCGGCTGGCGCAGGTAGAGCTGTTGCTCGAAGCCGAGAAGGTCGAGGTCGGGGCGCATCCAGCCGCGTGGGGTCCATTCGACCTGGAAGGCCTTGGCCTGCGCGAGGTCGAATTCGTTGGCTTGCAGGTAGAGCGAGGCGAGCCCGGGGGCGGCGCGCTGGGCGAGCATGATCCAGACGATCTCTCTTGCCCGCGGCTCGTCGTCATAGAGGCCGGCGTGGAGCATGAGCTCTTCCAACACCTCCTCGGGCGGGCTTCCGCCCTCTTATCTTCCTTGATCAGACGGCGATGAGCCCGCCGGGACCTAGATCACCGGTGACCACGAGGGCGTAGTCCTGTGGTGGCCGCAGCATGTTGCGCGCCAGGACGACCGCCATGTAGTTCCCCGGGGGCGGATTGTCGATGCGCACGATCTGCACGTTGTTGTCCCGATCCACTTTATCGATGATCCGCGGGCGCTCGTGGTTGCCCGCGATTCTGGGCGGCTGCAGCGGTGTCTCCAGGAGCAGCGCGAGCGCGTTCTGGAGGCTCGGTCCGGGGGGTGGGTCGGTCCACGTCAGACAGATCCGCAGGAACTGCCCACCCTTCACGGTGAAGGCGAAGCGCCGCCGGTCGCCGGTCGTCGCGAGCTGCTTGGTCCCGTCCTTCCAGGTGTCCACGAACTCCAGCCGCATCCAGGGCTCGGTCGGGTTCGGGATGGCGAACGGCATGTAGACGGCGCCGAAGCCCTGGTGGTAGTTGGGGTTCTTGGCGTGATCGGCGGTCGCATCCGGGCCCGAGAGCCAGCGGGTGCTGTTGACGAGGGTGGCCTTGAGCAGCGCCGCGCTCGGCTCCGCCTGGCGATCCTGCCGGTAGTACTGGCGGACGAGGGCCGCGCAGCCCGCCACCAACGGGGCGGCCATGCTGGTGCCGCCCATGTAGGCATACTGCGGATCGGTCGAGAGTGCCCAGAAGTTGTGGTCCGGCGCGGTCGAGGCGCGGGCCGACAGGATGTCGGTGCCGGGCGCGACCAGATCGGGCTTGATGCGGTTGCTGTCGCAAGGGCCTCGGCTGCTGAAGGCGGCGAGCCTCTGCGGGTCGCCCGAAATGTTGTCATCGCCGATGGGCGGCTTGCCGAACCTGGTCCCGTTGAAATGTCTCCAGGTCTTCTGCGCCAGCCCTTCAGAGGTGCGGTCGCTGCGGCTCGCGCCCACGGTGAGCGCGTTCTTCGCGGTCGCCGGCGAACCGATCGACTGCCAGTCGACGAACCCAGCCGCAGCGTTGAAGGGGTCTTGCGCAGTGCCCTCGTTGCCGGCGGCGATGACGATCAGCATGTCCGGGTGGTCATAGACGAACTCGTCCACCTCGCGCGAGGTGAAGGTGTAGAACGATTTGGTGTCAGCGCTCCAACTGTTGTTGTGGATGCGGGCGCCGGCCTGGTAAGCCTCGTCGAAGAGGTCGCCCAGATCGATTGGCAGCCCGCCGAGGCCGCCGCTCGCATCCATGAGCGACTGGAAAACCAGTTGGGCATCCGGCGCGGTGCCTCGCGCGACGCCGCCGACAGCCGTGCCGATCCCCAGGGCTGAGCTCGCGACGTGAGTGCCATGGCCATGAGGGTCACTGGTGTCCTGGGGCGGCCGGCCGCGGGCGATCAGCATGGCGATACGGCCCGTGAAGGCGGGGTGCTGGTCGTCGAGTCCGGAGTCGGCAACGGCGACGATCTCGCCGGCCCCGGTCTGGGGCAGTGATCCGGTCCCGGTCGCCGGATCGAGGCCAAGGAGCCGGCGCGCCCTCTCATTCGCCAGCGTCGGCGGTATGTACTCCTGGACCTCCGCCACACCCGGCAGCGCCTGGATCTCCCGCGCTTGCATCGAATCCCTGGGCAGCTCGACGCGCACCTTGCGCCGGCCTTTGGCGACAATCTCGACGCCGTTGTCGTTCAGCCACAGCTCGACATCCACGAGGTCGTCCGGCTCGTGGAGGAGGATGTCGAAGGGGACGTTTTCCGGCGGCCCCGCCATTCCAGACCCCGGTTCCGCCGCGGTGGTGAAGGTGGTCCCGGTGCTTTCCTCGGGGCTCAGCAGGCTCACGTCGGCGACGAAGGGGAGCTGCCGCAACTGGCCCACTGCGGCCAACCCGAGGCGGGCGATATAGCGCCGGTTGGGGCGGCGCTCGAGGAAGCGCACGCCGAGCGCCTCGATCTGCTGCCGCCACTCCTCCAGGAGCACGGGCTCTCCGAGCGTGACGACGAACACGTTGTCCTTGGTCGGGTGGAGCATCGGCGGGAGAGGATCGCCTGCCAGATCGGCTGGAGCTGGCGCGCCCGCGGCCTGCGGCTGGGGGCCTCGCGCGGCGAAGGCGGGACGCGCGGGAGGCTCCTTGATCTCCTCGATGAGGATCCCTTGCTCCTCCAGGTTCTGGATGTCGGCTTCCTCCATAGAGCCGATCGCGTAGCTTTGCGTCCAATCGGCGTTCTTGATGTGCGGCTCGATGGCGGCGAGCTCGTGCTCGTGCAGGCAATAGGCAATGACCTTCTTCTCGGCCATGATCGTTCCTCCAGTTCAGCGAGAAGCCAGGTTGTAAAGCGCCCACCAGGTCGATGGGTTGCTGATATCGCCGTGGCCGCCGACGGTCCGCGTTGCGTCGATGCCGTAGAGGCGAGTCCCCTGATCGAGCGGGTAGCGGGCGGGCGCATCGAGGACATCGAGGAGCCGCTCGCCGCTCTCGCGGGGCCCGAAGCCGCCGAGCGCCGCGTACTTGCTGGGAGGCGCGCCGGTGGCCGCGGCGATCTTCGCCTCCCCTAGATCCCCTGCGCGGCGCAGGGCGAGATGGAAGATCTTGGTCAAGGGGAAATCGTGGGAGCTGTACGTGGTCAGGATCGGGTTCTCGACCCGATCGAGCGCGCTGCGATAGCCGCCCGGATGGGAGGTCGTCGGCACGGTCGCGGCAAAGGAGAGGTGGGAGACCGCCGGCTGCAAGAGGAGCATCGAGTGCACCTTCCGCGGCAGCGTCCCAGCGCAGGTGGCCGATAGCACCACCTTGCCGCCGTAGGAGTGGCCGATCAGGTGCAGGCGCGCGTCGCCGGCCGCGAGAAGGTCGCGGAGCAGCTCATGAACACCCGTCGAGCCGACCAGTCCGGCACGGTCCTTCATCTTGAACACGGTCAGCGTGCGCACCACGTTCCGTGGATCGATCGCGCTGAGGAAGCCGGCCGTCTCGGGGCCGGGACCGCCGGCGATCAGATCCGCCAGATCGTCCGTTTCGGCCGGCGCCTGCCGCCAGATCTCGAGGAGCTCCTCGGCGCTCACCGCCGTGTCGAGAGAGAGCTCGTCGTCGCCGGTGCCGTAGAAAGTGACGGCGATCTCGGCCAGCCGCTGCGCCTCGTCCGCGGTCAGCTTCGTCTTCTGGGCCAGCTCATAGAGGTCCGCGGCGTCGGAAGCTTCGAGGGTCTCGGCCAGTTCCTGGACCTCGCGCCGCTCTTCGGCGATCGCCTCATCCACCGCCGCCGGCTCATTCGCCGCAATCTGCGGCCCCTTCTCTTTCTCGGTGAAGACCAGGGCGGTGCTCGGCCAGAAGATGCCAACGAGGAGCGGCTTGAAGCCGGCCGGCACGGGAAGCGACCGGTCGCGGCGCATCTTCATGTATCCATGGATGAAGTCTTCGTAGCGCTGGATGGCGGCGGTCCAATCGTTGTTCCAGCCGTGCGAGAAGAAGAACACATCCGTGTACTTCCCGGCCGCCAGTTGCTTCAGCAGGTCGCGGCGGGTCTCTGGGCCATCACAGATGCCGCGCTTGTCGAAGGGGATTACATAGAAGGGAATCTCGATGTCCCCCTCGCCGCGGAGGACGCGGTAGGGGCCAGGGGCAAGCCGGTCTGGCATAGGCACCTCGGAGTCTGTGGCGTTCTATTACCCTGAGAGGGGTTTCCTCTTGGAACCTCTCTCATTATAGTAGACGGTCACACGCGAAGATTTCCTTCTCACTCCCTTGCGACGATCGCGCGAATCTCCTCGCCGTTCCCGGTGAGTTGCCAGCGGATCAGCGAAACCGGGATGATTCCGGCGGAGTAGACATCCTCGAACCAGCGCTTCAGGGTGAAGGCGTCGCCGAGCTGATGGGCCCGCTCGCGCATCAGGTCCTCGAGCTGAACCTTGCCGGTGATGTAGCTCGTGCCGTAGCCCGGTTGGCGCAGGTAGAGCTGTTGCTCGAAGCCGAGAAGGTCGAGGTCGGGGCGCATCCAGCCACGCGGGGTCCATTCGACCTGGAAGGCCTTGGCCTGCGCGAGGTCGAATTCGTTGGCCTGCAGGTAGAGCGAGGCGAGCCCGCGGGCGGCGCGCTGGGCGAGCATGATCCAGACGATCTCGCGCGTCCGCGGCTCGTCGTCGAAGAGGCCGGCGTGGAGCATGAGCTCTTCCATGGCCGTGGCCATGCCTTCGGAGCGGGCGTCCCAGATGTTGTAGAGGAGCGGGCCGCGCCGGACGGGGCTCGGATGCGGCTCGTCGCGCATGCGCGCCAGGTCCCACCAGTGCGAGGAGTGGGTGTAGAGAGTGAGCGGTTCGTAGTGCATGGCAATGGCGAAGAAGTTGCGCCGCTCGATCGGCACGAACGAGCCCCGGCGCTCGCGCAGCTCGGCGTCCATCGTGCCGCTCATCGGGTAGAGATTGCGCTCGCCCAGGAAGGCGATGAATTTGCGGATCGCCCGGTCGGCGCGGCGCTGGTACTCGGCGTCGTCCTGGGCCGCGGTCATCTGGGGCAAGCCGCGGTTCCGCTCCTCCTCGAGCTTGAGCGACGCGTGCGCTCGCGCCAGCTCGCGCCGGAGGATCGCCACCTCGTCGTCCCAGGTCATGGGCAGGAGGTGAACGTGTTGCTGCGACCAGGTGTAGCTCTCCTTGCCGAGGCCCGAGGGGCCGGTTTTCGACGGCGCCTTCTCCTCGAGCCAGGCGACGAAGGATGTGGTTGCCTGGCGTGCCTCCGCGACTGCCTTGCGGATCTCCTGGCCGCCGGTGGCGACCTTCTGCTCGAGATCGGTCAGGTCGGCAACCTGACCGCGCATGGTTCCGATGCCGGTCGTCCAGAGGTCGCGCGCGTTGCCGGTCAGATTTTCGCGCGCCTGGGAGAGGAAGGCGGGGATCGGGCGCAGCTCAGCCGTCAGGCGCGCTTCTTCCTGCGGCGACAGCGGAAAGGAGTAGGTCCAGAGCTCGGCCAAGCCGTGCGCGTTCGGTCCCTCGTGCGCCGGCGTGTCGCTTTGTTCCGTCCGGACCGTGGAGTAAAAGGCGGGATCGCGGGCCCAGGGCTGGAGGACGCGCAGGTTGAAGTCGAACCCGTTCATCTCGGCGCGCAGGAGCGCCAGGTCGATGCGCGCCTCGGTCGGAAGTGTGCCCGCCTCGAGCGCCGCCAGCCGGTCGCGAAACCGCGCCAGCTCCGCCCGCCGCCGCTCGAACGTGGGGACCCGGTAGTCCGGCGCGCCCTCGTGAGAGGGCGGCGTCTCGAAGGTTCGCCACTCCTCGAACAGCGTCTCGACCGGCGGATTTGACAACGCGAGAGCCACTGCCATCAAGAGACTGAAGTTCATCTTGGACCTCCCCCTTGGACCGCATCATAGTCATAGAAGGAGGGCTCGCGCGATCAGGAACAATCCTGCCCCGACGACGACGGCCCCGATGGCCCGCGCGGCGCGCTCACCGGCCGGTGCGAGACGTTCGGCGGTGATGGCTGCCGCCACGACAGCCATCGCGCGCAGGTCCATGACTCCGATGGCGAGGAGGATCGCCATCAGATTGCCGCAGCAGCGTCCGCAGTGGAGCCCGAGCCGCACGCCGTGCTGCCAGGCCGGGCCGGCGTCGGCCGGCAGCGTACGGCCGTGCCCCGGTGTCTCTCGGCAACAGGCAAGTTGACGCGTCTTCCACGCGCTGAGTTGCAGCGCGCCGGCGATGAGGACGACTATGCCGATCGCGGCCGGAACGGCGCGGGCCAGCACCGGCTGCTGCATCGCAACCTCCGCCAGCACGACGCCGATTGGAAAGGCGGCCATTCCGAACGCGGACCACACGAAGAAGTACCCGACGCCTACGAGCGCGGTCAGACGGCCGAGGCGCGCCTCTCCTGCCTTGCCCACGGCCTGGCGGTAGCGCCACAGCATCGGGACCAGGGACGGCAGCATCATCGCCACCATCATGGCGGCCCACATGCCGAGGAACGACGCCGCGGCGCCGGGCCACGTCTGTCCGGGCATCCGCATCCATGCCATCGACATCGTCCAGCCGCCGGGCATCGGCATCCCGCCCATCGCGGACATGGACGCGCACCAGACGATCGTCAGCGCCACGCTGGCGACGAAGAGCAGTGCCGAGGCGCCGAAGAAGGCTCTCTGGGAAACCATCAGCGCTGGTCGTACTCGTCGTGGCGGCGCCACCAGACGCCCGTTTCGTTGCGCCCCCTGGGGGCGCGGTCGAGCCACTGGTACATGCCCCAGAGGCCATCCACTCCGCGCGAATAGGTGGAGTAGGTGTGGTAGACGGCGCCGTCCTCGAGCACGAACGCGCTCATGCCCGGCCTCTCGCGGATATACGTGGCCTTGTCGGTTCCGGACATGGCCGCCATGACAGCGGCTCCGTCGGGTGTCGAGCGCGAGGGCATGTCCGCGAGGGGCGGCTCGCGCCGGTAGTTGTATTCGATGCCTTCCTCGCGCTGTTGCTCCTCGGTGAATCCGGCGCCGAAGTCGAAGTTGAAGTCGCTGCCGAACGAGGACGCCCAGGGGAACGTCCATCCCATCCGCTGCTGGTACTCCTGCAGCTTCGCGAGAGGCGCCCGCGATACCGCGGACAGCGTGACGTCGTGGTTGGCCAGGTGGACGACGGAGCCGTCGAACCCGTCCGCGATCGCCGAGCAGGACGGGCATCCTGCCGTGTAGTCCGGCCCGAACATGAAGTGGTAGACGAGGAGCTGCGAGCGCCCGCGGAAGAGGTCGGCCAGCGAGGCGCTCCCCTCGCCGGTCTCGAATCGATACTCCTTGTCGATACGAACCCACGGCAGCTCCTGCCGCCGCCGCGCCAGCTCGTCGCTCTGCCGCGTGAGCTCCTTCTCCGCATCGAGCAGCTCGAGCCGCGCTGCGAGCCAGTCTTTCCGTGTTCCGGTCCTGTGTGTCGTCATCGCTTTTCTCTCCTTGTATGTCCTTGCGTGTGTCGGACGTGAGTTACATTAGCGCCGGATATGGAAACGGTGGGAGTGACAAGTGTGGCGGGATTTCGATGGACTCGCTGATCACGGCCGCGGCGCGTGCGCTTGCGGCAGGCGATCCCCTCGGCGCATTGAACCGGGTCGCCCTGCGCGACGACGCGCCGGCTCTCGCGCTGCGCGGCATCGCGATGGCGCAACTCGGCGATCTGGTTCGAGCGAAGCTTCTCCTGCGGCGTGCCGCGCGTGCTTTTAGTCCGAAAGAGGCCGTGGCCCGAGCGAGGTGCGTCGTCGCCGAGGCCGAGATCGCGCTCGTCTCGCGCGACCTGGCCTGGCCTGCGAAGACGCTCGATGCGGCGCGGGCGACGCTCGAGGAGCATGGCGACCGGGTGAACGCCGCGCACGCGCGGTATCTCGAGGTCCGGCGCCTCGTCCTGATCGGGCGCCTCGACGAGGCCGAAAGCAGGCTCGCCGAGCTCGACCCCGCGCCCTTTCCTCCGGCGTCGAGGACCGCCCACGAGCTGGTGGTCGCGGGGATCGCGATGCGGCGTCTCCGGACCGCGGAGGCGCGCGCGGCGCTCGACCGGGCCGAGCGCGCCGCGCGCCAGGCAGGCATCCCTGCGCTGACGGCGGAGGTCGAAAGCGCATCCCTCATCCTGAGCACGCCCGCGGCGCGCCTGATCGCGAATGGCGAGGAGCGCCTCGTCCTCCTCGAGGAGGTCGAAGAGTTGCTGGCTTCGAAAGCCTTCGTCGTGGACGCGTGCCGTCACGCCGTGCGTGACGCACACACGGTGGTATCGCTCGCCAAGCGTCCGGTGCTGTTCGCGCTCGCACGCGCTCTGGGCGAAGCGTGGCCGGGAGATGTAGCACGGGACACGCTCGTTGCGCGGGCATTCGGAGCGAAGCGTGCCGACGAGTCGCATCGCGCGCGGTTGCGAGTCGAAGTCGGGCGGCTTCGCAGGATGCTGCGGACGCTGGCCGACGTGGGCGCGACGAAGCGGGGGTTTGCGCTGGCGCCGCGCCGCGCAGCCGAGGTCGTCGTGCTGGCGCGGCCCGTCGAAGAGGAGCATGCGGCGGTGCTCGCCTTCCTCGCCGACGGCGAGTCGTGGTCGAGCTCGGCCTTGGCGCTCGCGCTCGGAACGAGCCAGCGCACCGTGCAGCGGGCGATCGACTCGCTCGCGGCAGCAGGCAAGGTGCAGTCGTTCGGCCGCGGGCGAGCCCGCCGTTGGATGACTCCGCCCGTGCCGGGATTCACGACGACATTGTTACTCCCCGCTCCACTGCCGAGTGACTAGGATGGAAGCATGAATCGATCAGAGGCCGAAATCGTCCGTGAGTATGGACCCTTTCCTGGGGTCGACAAGGTGCATGGGGTCACGTATGACGGTCAGCAAGTCTGGTTCGCTGCCGGAGACAAGCTGAATGCCTTGGATCCGGCGAGCGGGAAGACGCTGCGCTCGATCGATGTCGCCGCGCATGCGGGAACGGCCTTCGACGGCCAGCACCTGTTTCAGATCGCCGAGGATCGCATCCAGAAGATCGATCCGGAGACCGGCCTTGTGCTCGCCACGATCCCGGCGCCCGGCGGCGGCGGTGACTCGGGGCTCGCGTGGGCCGAAGGGACGCTCTGGGTGGGGCAGTATCGGGACCGGAAGATCCATCAGGTCGATCCCCAGACAGGGGCGATTCTTCGCACCATCAAGTCCAACCGCTTCGTCACCGGGGTCACCTGGGCAGACGGAGAGCTCTGGCACGGTACCTGGGAAGGTGACGAGAGCGATCTGAGGCGGGTCGATCCGCGAACGGGAGAGGTCCTGGAGAGGCTCGATATGCCGCCTGGAGTGGGCGTGTCGGGGCTCGAGTCCGATGGCGGCGATCAGTTCTTCTGCGGCGGCGGAAGCAGCGGGAAGGTGAGAGCCGTCCGCCGGCAGGGGCTTCCTGCCAGGCGAGGATGATGGTGGAGCAACTGCGCTCCACCTACTCCAAGGCTTGCCGGCCTCTTGAGCTCTGAGCCGGCTCACGAGACGTTCTCCTACTCGCCGCTGTCGCAGTCGGGTCCCGTGCAGGGACAGTTGACGACGCCGCAGTCGCACTCGGGCTGGTATTCCAGGTAGCAGAGGTTGTAGGCGCCACCGGTGCAGTAGCCGCCGGTGCATTCGTCGGCGCAGTGCATCGTGCACGAGCCATCGCAGTCCTGCCCCCAGACGCCCAGCACGTCTCCGTCGGGGCATTGCGGCTGCGGCAGTGGGCCGCTCGGCACGTACCCTTGACAGAAGACGTGCCACGTCTGCAGCTCGTCGGTCTCCACCTGCGCGCACCACGTATTGGTGAGGACGAACGGCAGCTGCAGGCCGCAATTGCCCTCCGACGTCGCGGCTTGGCAGTCGGCGAGCTGGACGTCACTCGGGCAGTGGCTCTCCTCGGAGTAGCGGTACTCGAGGCAGCTCTCGCCGATGTCGAAGCTGACGGGCGGCGGGCCGCCGGCGGGCGCCGGCAGCGGTCCGGTGGACGTCCTCACGACGCGCGCCAGCTCCAGCTGCTCCGCCCGCGTGAGCAGGCGCGGCTTCGCCGTGTCTGCGGCTGTGCGGGCGGACGGCGCCGGCGCGGGCGGCGCGGCTGTCGTCGCGCAGCCCGAGGTGAGCACAATCAGCGCCGCGCAAGGCAGGGCGCGCTTCCACACACTCGTCATCAAGCTCATGGGATCTCCTCCGCGAAATTTGGAAGAGTTCTAGCGTAGGTCGATTCGGTTTGGCAAGTCCCTTCTGTCCTGGCTGCGTCCGGCCTCATGCCCGCGCTGAGCTTGGCGCCGGCGGCGCCCTGTGCTAGCCTCCGGCCTCGCCTCCCCGTCAACCTTGTAGTGGAGCAGGATCCCGTGGGTAGCCCAGCGCTCGTCGAGCATGAAACCATGACCCCGGTCCTCGGCGAGGAGCGGGGGCAATCCCAACATTTCCTGCGCCGGCGCGATCTGCGCGCGAGCCTGCTCATCGGGCTCTGCTGCCTGCTGGTCTACAACGCCAACCGGCGGGCGATCAGCGCCGGCGACTGCTACCCGGCGCGCTACCTGCCGTTCGCGATCTGGCATCACCAGACCGTCCTGCTCGATCCGATCGCGCCGCTCACCGCCCAGGGGCGGGGCCAAGGGCAAGGTAATACGGCATTCTGGATGCTGCCGGTGGAGGGCGGCCACACCATCTCGATGTATCCCGTGGTGCTGCCGGTGCTCATCGCGCCGCTCTACCTTCCCGCGGTCGGTTACCTGCACCTGCGCGGTTGGACGGATGCGCGGCTGGACTCCACGGCGAGGATCATGGAGAAGCTCTCCGCCTCGTTCATCGCGTCGCTTTCCGCGTCGCTCCTCTACCTGCTGCTGCGGCGACGGGTGGCGGCCCGGATCGCACTGCTGCTCACCCTGGCTTATGCCTTCGGCACCACCACCTGGGTGATCAGCAGCCAGGCCCTGTGGCAGCACGGGATGGCTGGGTTGCTGGTGATCGGCGCCCTGCTGCTCCTCACCGGGCCATGCACCGCGCCGCGGGCGGTCGCGGTGGGGTTGCTGTGCGGGCTCATCGCCGCCAACCGGCCTCCGGACGCCATCCTCGCGGCGGCGCTGGGTGCGTACGGACTGTTGTTCTGGGCCGGCCGCCGGGCGGTACTGGCGGCATTGCTCGCCGCGGGGGCGGCGCTGCCGATCGGCCTAGTGCTGCTCTACAACCTCGGCGTGGCCGGCCACTTCGCCGGCGGTTACGGGCTGGTCGGAAAAGCCCATGCCAGCTTCTTCCGGCAGGACCTGCTTTCGGGCCTCGGCGGATTGCTGTTCAGCCCGACGCGGGGGCTGTTCGTCTTCTCACCATTCCTGCTCTTCCTCGTCCTCGCTTGGCGGCATCTGCCGAACGACCGCAACGAGCGCGCCCTCACTCTGGCGATGAGCGCCGGCGTCGTCCTCCAGGTTCTGCTCTACGCCATGATCGACTGGCGGGCCGGCATCTCCTGGGGGCCGCGCTTCCTGACCGACCTCCTGCCGCTGCTCATGTGGATGCTGGCGCCGGTTGTCGCCTCACTGCGCGGCCTCGGCCGGATGTGCTTCCTGCTCGCGGTCGGCGCCGCGATCGCCATCGAAGCCATCGGCGCCTTCTGGTACACCGGCGCGACCGACAGCGAGATCTTCGCAATCGCCAGCGGTCCCGACCAGATGCGGGCCGCTTGGGATTGGCGGAACGCACCCTTCGTCGCTCCCTTGCAAGACGGCCTCGCGCCGGCGGAGCTGCTGCTCGGGACGCGCGGCAATCTCGACGTCATCCAGGCCGGCGGGCTCCCGGTCTCCGCGGCCAGCGTCACCGCCGGCCAGGAGGTCACCGCCTTCGGCTGGGCGCTGACCGGCCATGCAACGCCCTGGCAGGTGGGAATCGTCATCGACGGCGGGCAGACCGTGACCTCCCGTGCCTTCTACGACCGGCCTGACGTCCGCGACACGCTGGGCGAGGCGAGCCCTGCCGGCTGGAAAATCCCAATTGGCACGGCCGGCCTCGCTCCCGGCGAGCACCGCCTGACCGCCTTCGCCTGGGCTTCCGAGAATGGAGAGCGGTATTACCTGGCGGAGCAAAAGCTGACTGTGGTGTCCGCCGGCGAGGACCTCGACAGCGGCTTCAGGACGGCGGCGGCGCGAGTTCGTGAGCGCCAGCAGCAGCCGGGTTACTGGCTCACCGCCCACACGACCGCGACGCACTTTCAGGAGCCGGGGCAGGAGATGAATACCTACCTCACCGCTCTCCTGATCGACCTGCTCGATCCGGTGGCGGCCTCCGGCAGTATTGGTGAGGGTCTCGGTGACAGCTTGCAGCGCGCCCGCCAGCACCTCACCGGCGAGATCGAGGCCGGCGGGCTGGTGCGCTACCATGGCCTGCCGGACGCGCCCGGCATCAACGGCATCCTGGGGTGCACCGCCATCGCACCCGACACCGACGACACGGCGCTCGTCTGGAGGCTCGCTCCCGGTCCCGACCGCCGGCGGCTGACGGCCGCCCTGGCGACCCTCGACCGCTATCGCACCCGCGAGGGCCTCTACCGCACCTGGCTCGCGCCACGGGAGGCCTACCAGTGCCTCGACCCAGGCAGCGATCCGAATCCTGCCGACATCACCATCCAGATGCACCTGCTGTTGCTGCTGGCGGAGGTGCAGCCGCCGGCCGGCCGCGCGCTCTGCGAAGCTCTGCGCCCGGTCGTCGACCAGGATCGCGTCTGGGTCTACTATCGAATGGCGCCGCTGGTCCCGATGCTGCGCCTGACCGACCTCCAGCGCGCCGGCTGCGCGCTGGAATTGCCCGAGTCACGGATGCGGACTCAAGTGCCAGGCCAGGAGATCTGGGTGTCCGTCGTCCGGCTGCTGGGGCGCGCAGGGACTCCGGCAGAGATCGAGACGGTGCTGCGCCAGCTTGCCGAGGACGATTTCGCCCTGTTGCGAAAGAATCCGCCGCTCCTCTACCACAACGATCTCACCGCGACGATTCCCAGATACTACTGGTCAGAGGATGTCGGCTACGCGCTCTGGCTGAGGCTCTACTACGAACATGCGCACCCTGAGTAATCGCATCCCGGAGCCCATCCCGGCGCCTATCTCGGCGGCTAAAGCTTCCGCGCTGCGCTACCTGTCCTGCCTGCGCCCGCAGGAGATCCTGGTTCTCCAGGGCTCGCCGCTGCTCGGCGCCGCCTTTGCGATCCGCCACGCGACGGCGGCGGATGTGGGGCCGCTGGCGATCCTCACCATCGCCAACGTCCTTCTGGTGGCGCACATCTTCATGCTCAACGACTGGTCCGGTTCGACCGCCGACCTCGCCGACCCCAACAAGGCCGCCGGCGTCTTCACGGCCAGGGGTGTAGGCCGCAAGGAGATCGGCGGTCTGACGGCCCTCCTGCTGGCCCTGAGTCTCCTTCTCTTCAGCCGCCTCGGTCCAGGCACTCTCTGCCTGACCCTGGCGATCGCCGGCCTGAGCGCCCTCTACTCCCTGCCCCGCTTCAATTGGAAAGGCAGACCGCTCCTCAGCTCGGCAGCCCACCTGGCCGGCGGCGTCCTCCACTTCCTCCTCGGCTACTCCCTGGGGAGCGCCATCGACCTTCGCGGCATCGCCACTGCCACCTTCTTCGCCCTGCTCTTTGCCGCCGGCCATCTGACCCAGGAGATCCGCGACCATCAAGGCGACGTCCTCAACGCCACCAGAACCAACGCGGTGGCCTTCGGCCAGCGCCGCACCTTCGCCGCCAGCCTGGTCCTCTTCACCCTGGCCCACGCCCTCCTTCTCCTCCTTGCCCTCCAGGGCACCCTCCCCCGTCCCCTGGCCGCCCTCGTCGTTGTTTACCCCATTCACCTGCGTTGGTCTCTCAAGACTCTGGCCGAGGGCCTCACCTACGCGAGCGTCTGCCGCCTGCAGGCACGTTACCGCGCGCTCTATGCCATCGTCGGCCTGGCAATGGTAGTAGCCCTATGCGGCGCCCACAGCCACCCGCAGAGCGCGAGAGGCAAGGATGCTCGGTTTGGTGAACTGCAAGCTGCTGGAAGCGAGTGAAGGACGGCTGTGGCGATGCCGGGCTTAGGTTGCCTCAGCTAAGTTGACGACGGCTCAACTTCAGTTCAGTTGACGGCGGGACATCGTCAGTTGACGGTGAGCCGTCTCACGCGGCGCTGAGGCATTTTCCGTGGAGATGGCCCATCTCCGGCGGCGACGAGCCGCCGTCGCTGGAGATGAGGCAACTTCTGTTGAGAACGGCTCAACTTCAGTTGACGACGGGCCGCCGCCGGAGATGAGCCAACCTCTCCTGACGACGAGGCAACTTCAGTCGACGAGCGCCGTCGCCGCTGGAGATGAGGCAACTCGAAGTTAGCTGAGGCAACTTGAGTTGACGGCGGGCTGTCGTCAACTCAGGTTGACCCGTCGCGAGTTGGAACCTAGCGTTTAGCACCTCCCGGGCCCGAGGCGAACAGCGCACCGCCGTCGCCACAGGTGCGTCCCCGGCCTTGGTTGTGCGGCATGCAGACCGTCACCTCGCCGTTGCAGGCAAGCCCCAACTCATCGGCGACGGTGAAGCGCAGATGATAGACGCGACCGTCGCCGAGGCCGGAGCGCGCGGCGCGCAGGGACACGTTCGGCGTGCCGATGCCGGTCGCGTCGGCCGTACCCGGGGTGCTCGGCTCGTCCTGGAAAATGGAGGTGACGCTCAGCTCGACCTCGCCACCTTCGGGATCGGTCACCCCGGTGATCGCGACCGGTGCCATGTGGCCGTCGGGGGGCCAGATCACGGCCGGACTCACCACGGCGGCGGCGCAGCCGGGCGGGCGGTTGGCGGCGAAGCGGACGACCGGGCCGCCATCGACCAGGTAGGTTTCACCCCGCGGCCCAGCGGCGACCGGCTCACCGCCGGACTCGGTGCTCGTCATCCAGGCCCGCCCGAACAGGGTCGAAAAGTCGAGCTTCTCCCCCGTGGGGCCAAGGCGCGCCACGAACCGGCAGGAACGCGACGGCTGGGGGACGCACCCGTCGGGCAGCGGGCGCGCCTTCGGGAAGTCGGACGAGTAGGTGACTCCCACCACGTGCACCGCCCCCGAGGGATCGGCGGCGATGCCAAACCCTTCGTCGAGGCCGCTGCCTCCGAGGTAAGTCGAGTAGACCACCTCGCCGGTGGGCCCCAGCTTGGCGATGAAGGCGTCCCCGCCGCCTCCGGGCTCCGGCTGAAGCGCACCTGCCACGGGCAGGTTACGGTTAGAAGCATACCCGGTCAGGTAAGAGTTGCCCGCCGGGTCGGCGGCGACGTCGTTCCCCACGACGTAATCCGTGGAGCCAAAGCAGGTCGCGTAAAGGTGCGCTCCACGGGGATCCAACTTCTCGACGTAGGCTCGGCCGATCACCATGTATTCCGTGCTATCGGCCTCCACGTATTCAGTGCCAGAGACATAGAGATTTCCGGCGGGATCGGTCGCAAGCCCGGTCAAGTAGGAGTAATGCCAAGCGCCCCCGCAGCCCATCGACAGTTGCGGGTAGGGCACCGGCCCCCCGTCCGCCTTGAACGCGCTAAGGCCGGGCATGTAGTAGGGGCCGGCCATCTCGAGATAGTAGGCACGGCCGTCGGGCGTCACCGCGACATCCGTCGCCTTCACGCTCTCCTCGTTCTCGAAGAGGATCGCCGAATAAAGGACGGCCGAGCCGGTGGGGTCGAGCACCGCAACGAATCCGCCGCCGTAATGGATAACGTCGGGCGGCGGCCAGATGATTTCGCCCGGTGTCGGATAATCGGTGAAGTTCGGGTCAGCGAAGTCCGCCGAGTAGGTGGCGCCGACGACATAGATCCGACCCTGGGCGTCGACGCCGATGGAGAGGCCCTCGTCGTAGTAGCGGCCGCCAAAGACGGTCTCGAACAGGAGCCGGCCCGTGGGATCGAGCTTCGCGACATAGACGTCCGGGCCCATGCTGGCGTTGTCCACGGGGTGTCGTGCCCCGGGCAGCGCCTGGGCATCGACCGTTCCCGTGACGTAGAGGTTGCCGGCGGCGTCGACGGCGACGGCGTTGCCACCGCCGGGCAGGATGGTGACATCGACAGGGGCCGTGGCATGGGTTGCCGCGGTGCCCAGACAGAGCAGGGCACAGGCGGCGAGGAGCGCGCGTATCGCGACGTAGTTCATGATTTCCCTCCTCGTGGGGGACTGCAAGTTGCGGGGGGAAGGAGACGAGCTCGGGCGTCGTCACGACTTTGCTTTCATCATTCGGGGGCCCTTCAAAGACACTGCGGTCAAAATGTTAGCATATTCAAAAGATACCGCTGGCCTCCTGGCTGCGGGAGGTCCAGGCCTGGGGGAGAGAATGGCAACGGCATGGTATTCTGCAGCCATGACGACTACCATTGACAAGGCAGGACGTGTGGTCATCCCCGCCGAGATGCGAAAGCGGCTCGGTCTTACTGCCGGAACGGAGCTGGAGATGGTGATCGAGGGCTTCGCCCTCCGCCTCGTCCGTGCGGTGGCCGGTCCTCAGCTTGTCCGACGCGGCGAGCGTCTGGTTGTCCGCCCCCGGGCCGCGGAGGGACAGCGTACCGAGATCGACGTGGCACGGTTGATCGAGGAGGAGCGGGACCGGTGACCCGCCTGACGGGCACCTTCTTCGACACCAGCGTGCTTATCGCCGGAACGATTGATTTTGGCCACAGCTCGCAGCACGCCTTGCTGCTGATGGATGCGGTGGCGGATGGCCGGATCGAGCGCCCGCTGACGGCGTGGCACTGCTGCCTCGAGTTTTATTCAGTGACAACGCGTCTGCCCGAAGAATACCGCCTCGAGCCGGAGACTGCCCTGCGGCTCCTCCGAGAGGAGATTTTCGCACGTTTCTCGGTCCACGACCTTCAGGCGGAGCTCAGAGAGGAGTTCCTGGTTTCTGCCGCAGGAGAGGGAACGGCAGGCGGCAGGATCTACGATGCGCACATCGCCGAGATCGCACGGCAGGCAGGCGCGCGGCTCGTGGCCACCGAAAACCGCCGCCACTTCACTTCCCTGCTGCGCCACGGTATTCGTGTGCTGGTCAGCGCCGAGCTGGTCAACGAGATCGGGAACTGAGGAGTGAAAGTGGAGCAGAAGGGATTCGAACCCTCGACCCCCACGTTGCGAACGTGGTGCTCTCCCAACTGAGCTACTGCCCCCCATCGCGGGAGCGCGTATTGTACTCAGGAGGCCGCGGCGCGGCAAGGGGTTATGCCCGGGGCGGGGGCGCGGGGCTCGCCAGCTCGGCCACGGTCAGGTCTCCCAGCCTCTCGGCCCGAGCCCGGGCGAAGTCGCCGATCAGCTCCTCCAGGCGCATCTGGAGGTCGCCGCCGGCCAGCTCGGCGCTGCGTCCCGCACGATGGTCGTAGGCCTGCAGGACCAGCTCCGCTTTCAGGCGGTGGGGGTCCGAGGCCAGGAAGTAGCCCTCGTCGCTGTAGGCCCGCAGGATTTTATGGGATAGAAGCGGGCGGAGGATCACCTCCATCTCCCGGCTCGGCAGGCTCAGCCGGTCCGCAAGGGCGTTGAGCGAGAGCACGGTCTCGCCCCTCGCGAACCGCCGCGCGATCAGTGCCACCGCCGCCAGCCCCACCCAGGCCGCCTGGATGGGCGGATGCCGGTGCATGCCGTGCGACAGCACCCGGAAGTGCTGCGCCGCGTACGCGGCCTCGCTGCCCAGCAGGATGATCGTCCAGGTCAGCTCGATCGAGATCATGAAGAGCATCGCGAAGGCGAAGCTGCCGTAGACCACGTTCACCCCTTGGAAGAGGCGGACGTAGGCGCCGAAGCCCACCCGCAGCATCTCCAGGAGGATCGCCGCCAGCAAGCCGCCCGCGAGGGCGTTGCGGAAGCGCACCGCCGTGTACGGCACCAGCCAGTACAGGGTCGTCAGCCCCACGATGGTTGCCGCCAGGGGGAGCAGGTTGAGCAGGAGCGACTGCGCGAACGCTTGCCGCAGCGCAGGGCTCTGCCGCAGCGCGATCAGGCTGGAGAAGGTCACGCCGATCAGCACCGGACCCCAGAACAGGAGCAACAGGAAGGAGAGCATCCGCACCCGGAACGGCCGCCGCCGCGAGACGTTCCAGATCCGGTTGAGCGACTCTTCGACGGTGGAGAAGGCGAAGAGGGCGGTGGTCAGGAAGATCGCCAGCCCGAAGCCGTGCAGCGTTTCGGCTTGGTCGAGGAACTCTCCGACCTTCTCCACCACGCTCTCCTCGGAGTAGGGGAGGACTTGCACAAAGACCTCCAGCGTGCGCTGCGGATATTGCTGGAACACCCGCGCGCCGATGAAGGAGAAGGCCGTGAGCAGCGGCACCAGGGAGAGGACTGTCACGAATGCCAGGGCTGAGGCGGTGAGGAGGATGGAGTCCTCGTTCGCCTGGCGCAGGGTGAGATTGACGTAGCGCGCGAGCTGGCGCGGGAACCCGGGGCGCTCCATCGCCGCCGCTCTCACCAGGGGACGGTCTCGCCCGTCTTCGGCAGATTAGGCAGGGGCCAGCCGAGCTCCGCGATGGCGGTCGAGAGCGCCTTGCGCGGCGGGTCCTCGCCGTGGTTCAGGAAGATTCGCGCGGGTACCCCGGGCAGCGCCTGGCACCAGCGCAGCAGCTCGCTGTGATCGGCGTGCGCGGAGAGGCCATGGAGCTGATGGACCGAGGCGCGGACTCGCACGGTCCGGCCGTGGATGGCCACGGTGTCGGCTCCGTCGACCAGGGCGCGGCCGCGGGTGCCCGCTCCCTGGAAGCCTACGAAGACAACCGAGTTGCGCGGATCTCCCAGCCGCTGGATCAGGTGGTGCACGACCCGTCCACCTGTGGCCATGCCGCTCCCGGCCACGATGACCAGCGGGCCGCGATGGGCGTTGAGCGCCTTGGACTGCTCTCCGGTGCGGCTGCGCTCGAAGCGGCCTGCGCCGAGCGGATCGTCGCCGGAGTCGATGAGCGCCACCATCTCCTCGTCGTACTCGGCTTCGGCCTGCTTGTAGATCTCGGTCGCGTCGATTGCCATGGGGCTGTCGAGGACGACCCTGTGGGGGTCGAGGCGACCCTGATCCGCCAATGCGGCGAGGTGGTAGAGCACCTCCTGGGTGCGCCCCAGCGCGAAGGCCGGGATCACGACCACGCCGCCGCGGTCGAAGGTCTCCGCGAGGATCTTCCCCAGGGCCGCTGCCGCGTCCTGTTCGGCGTGCTCGCGGTCGCCGTAGGTGGATTCGAGGAGCAGCGCTGCTGGCGCTTCGAGAGGCGGCTCGGGGTCTTTGAGGATCGGCACGCCGTAGCGGCCCACGTCGCCGGAGAAGCACCAGGTCCGGCGCTCGCCGTCCGATCCCTTGGCGATGATCTCGATGGTCGCCGCCCCCAGGAGGTGGCCGGCGCGGCGGTAGCGGAAGCGGACGCCCGAGAACAGCTCGTGCTCCTGGTCGAAGGGGATCGGCCGCAGCAGCTTGAGCACCCGCCGGACGTCGTCGGTGGTGTAGAGCGGACGCGGCGCGGGGTGCCGGCTGTAGCCCTTCTTGAGCGCGTACCGGGCTCCCTCTTCCTGAAGCCGGCCGGCGTCCTGGAGCACCAGCGAGATCAGCCCGCGGCTGGGCTTGGTGCAGTAGATCGGGCCGGAGAAGCCCTCCGCGGCCAGGCGGGGGAGGAGGCCGGTATGGTCGAGGTGGGCGTGGGTGACGATCACGCCGCCCAGCGCCTGCGGCGGAAAGGGGAACGGGCTCCAGTTCCGCTCCTCCAGCTCTTCGCCCCCCTGGTAGAGGCCGCAGTCCACGAGGGCCGAGTGCCCTCCCCAGGAAAGATGGGTGCAGCTCCCCGTCACGACCCCGCACGCTCCATAGAAGGTCACGTTCGCCATGGTTCCCTCCCTTTCGTCCCGCAGAGTCTATCCCGGTCCCCCCAGGGCATGAATCGTGCTAAAACTCAGGAGTGCCGATCCACCGCGCCGGGCCGTCCCGCCGGCCGATGATCTCGTAAACCAAAGATGTATTGAGCCAGAGATAGGGAGACAGTCATGGCTGAGGATGATCCGAACGAGGCGGAGGGAGCTGCCGAAACGGCGCGCCGGCGTGGCGCCGAGAGTGTAGCCGCGGCGCGCGAGCGCTTCCAGAAGATGGGCGATGACATGCAGGGCCGTTATCGCCAGGTGTCCGACGACGTGAAGCGAGGCGCCGAGCGCGCCTCCGCCGAGATCCGCCGCGGCGCCGAGCGGGCGAAGGAGAGCTACTCGGACGTGGCCGACAACGCCCGCCGGGGTTACGACAAGGTGCGGTCCGACGCCGGCGACCTGACCCGCGAGGTGGGTTTCTTCGTGCGGGACAACCCGGCCAAGGCGCTCCTGATCGCCGCCGGGGTCGGGTTCCTGCTCGGTCTGGTGGCGCGCGGACGCGGGGACGACGACGACGTTTAAGAAGGGAGAGAGGAGATGGAAGACTTCGTGAACGACGACGAGACACCAGGGGGCGCGACCAGCGTCGAGGCGATCCTCGACGAGCTGCTGCCGGAGGAGCTGGAGTGGGAGCGGCTGGTGCGGACCTACCCGGTGCCGGCCGTGGCGCTCGCCGCGATCGGAGGCTTCGTCATCGGCCTGCGGCACGGGCCGGAGATCCTGACCGCGGTCTCCAGCTTCCTGGCCGCCGAGGTCTCGCGCAACGTGAGCGAGCTCATCGGGTAATTTGATCGGCGGCCCGGCTCCGGCGTGAGGACGATCCTCCACATCTCCGATGTCCACTTCGGGCCTCCGCACCTGCCGCGGGTGTCGAAGGGGGTGCTCGAGTTCATCGAGCGCCATCGCCCGAGCCTGGTCGTGCTCTCGGGCGACCTCACCCAGCGCGCCAAACCCGAGCAGTTCCAGGAGGCCCGCACCTTCGTGGACAGCATCCCGGTGCCCACGATCGTGGTGCCGGGCAACCACGACGTGCCGCTCTACCGCGTCTGGGAGCGGGCCTTCCATCCCTTCGGC
This sequence comes from Acidobacteriota bacterium, assembly GCA_034667225.1. Classification (GTDB taxonomy): domain Bacteria; phylum Acidobacteriota; class Thermoanaerobaculia; order Multivoradales; family UBA5704; genus DATMER01. The sequence goes on along the minus strand of JAXDKG010000020.1, from coordinate 100,581 downwards.
TGCTATCGCAAGCATTTCAGCGAGGAGCTGGAGCCCACTTTCCGCGACGACGAGCTGCTGATCGTCGGCATCAACACGGCTTTCGGCTGGACGATCAAGGAGGGGCGGATCAAGCTCGGTCGCCTTCTGGAGGTGGCGCGGATCTTCGAGGAGGCGCCGGCCGATCTGTTCAAGATCGTGATCGCGCACCATCACCTGATCCCGCCGCCCAACTTCGGCAGCCAGCGGGTGCTTGGCAACGCCTACGAGGCCATCGACCTGTTTTCGGGAGTCGGGGTGGACCTGATCCTGTCCGGGCACCTGCACCAGACCTACATCGGCAACTCCGAGGAGTTCTACCCCAAGAAGGGACGGCCGCCGGTGGTCGTCCTCCATTCGGGGACCACGACCTCGCGCCGGGGCCGCGGCGCCGAGCGCGAGAAGAACTCGTGCAACTGGATCCGCATCGACGCGCGGTCGATGGTCGTCTCGCACTACCGCTGGCACGACAGCCTGGAGCGTTTCGCCGAGCACAGCCGGCACTGGTATCCGCGCCAGGAGGTCACGCCCTACACCTTGGAGGGGCTCCAGGAGGACCACCCTTCCCCAGTGCCTGAACCTGGCGCTGTATGATCGACCCCTACTAGGAGGGCTGCATGGCTGATGAATGGGCAATCGTGAAGGACGTGGGAACGGACGAAGAGGCCATGGTGGTCGTGGGATTCCTCGAGAACAACGGCATCCCCGCCGAGGTCGATTCTCTGCAATCGAGCGAGCTACCGCTGGGGGACAACATCGACAGCGTGCGGATACGGGTGCCGGCCGAGCGCGCCGAGGAGGCCATCGCGCTGCTCAACACGCGCGAAAACGTGGCCACCGGCGACGACGGGGTTCTGGCCGGTGCGCCCGTCGACGCAGGAACTGAGTCTGGCGGGGAGGGCTCCGGCCAGCCGTGACGACCCCGGAGGGGAGCCGGAGCGTCGGCCGCTATCGCATCCTGAGCTTTCTCGGCGCGGGGGCCATGGGTGAGGTCTACCTCGCCGAGGACCCCCACATCGAGCGCAAGCTGGCGATCAAGACCGTCCGCCTGACCGGCCGGCCGGCCGAGATCGAGGACCGCACCAAGCGCCTCCTGCGCGAGGCGCGGGCCGCCGGACGGCTGCTCCATCCCAACATCGTCACGCTGTTCGACGCCGGCGAGACCGAGGGCCAGCTCTTCCTGGCCTTCGAGTTCGTCGAGGGGGTCGATCTCGCCGGCCGCATCGAGGCCGGGCCGGCCCTGACCCTGAGGGAGGTGTTGCGCATCGTCCGCCAGGTGGCCGAGGCCCTGGACTATGCCCATCGCCAGGGGATCGTCCACCGCGACATCAAGCCGAGCAACATCCTTCTGGATACGGTGGGCCGCGTGAAGGTGGCCGACTTCGGCATCGCCAAGGTGACCGGGCAGAGCACGGAGCTGACGGTCGCCGGCTCGGTCATGGGCAGCCCTCAGTACCTCTCGCCGGAGCAGATCCGCGGCGACGACCTGGACGGGCGGTCGGACATCTTTTCTCTGGGCGTGGTGCTCTACGAGCTGCTGTCGAAGAAGCGGCCGTTCGACGGCGAGACGATCACCACCCTGGTCTACCAGATCCTGCACAAGGAACCGCCGCCGGTCTCCTCCCTGCGCGAGATCCCGCCGCGGCTGGAGCAGCTCCTGCGGAGCATGCTCGCCAAGGACCGCGACCAGCGCACCGCCACCGCCGGGCAGGTCGCGGAGGAGCTGGCGGTCATCGAGCGCGAGCTCGACGACGAGACGCTGTCGGCTCCGGCCGCCCGCGGAGCGGAGATGGCCCCGACCACCGTGCTGCCGCGCCGCACGGGCAGCACGGCGCCGTCCATCCCCCCGCCTCCTCAGATACCGACCCACCGGTCCGACCCTCCGCCGCCGGTGCGTCCGGCGACGGGCCGCATGGTCGCTACCGAGGGCATCTCCCCGAAGCGCTGGCTCCCCCTGGTCGCGGCCGTGGTGCTGATCGCGGCGGTTGCTGCTGGCTGGCTGCTACTGCGCAAGCCCGAGCCGCAACCCGGGGAGCAGGTATCGACGACGCCTTTTCAGCCGTCCGCGACTCCGGCCGCCGGTCCGGCTCCCTCTCCGACTCCGGCGGTCTCCGCTCCGGTGGTGCAGACGCCTGAGCCCAGGGTGCTCCCCAAGCCGACTCCCACGCCCCCAGCCGCGGAGCCGCGCCGGGAGACTCCGTCGCCCATTCCTGCTCCCACCCCGGAGCCGCAGCGGCCCCGCGTCGAGATCCCGGTGGAACCGGCGCCCACGCCCGAGCCGGCGCCGCCGGCCGAAGAGTCCCGGCCTGCCCCGGACAACGGCGGCCCGGTGGTCCGCACCGGCCTCGCGCTTCAATTCCAGGTGACTCCTCCCGATGCCTTCGTGCGCGTGGACCGCACCGTCATCGGCCGGGCCAAGGAATGGAGCGGCAAGAAGGGGGCGCGGGTTTACACCCTGCCGGGAGCGGGGCAGTACCAGATCGTCATCAAGGCGGATGGCATGAAGGATCACCGCATCACGGTCGAGGCGAGCGAGACCGGCGGCATCACCCCGATCATCGCGCGGCTCTCGCCGCTGCCTGCCGCCCAAGTCGAGACCGGCGATCTGCCGGTCGTGCGGGTGAGCCAGGCCGTGTCCTTCCGGGTCCGCCCGCCGGGCGCCGCGATCCTGGTCGACGGACAGCCCGCGGGCCGGGCCGGGGAGTATGCCGGCGGTCTGCGGCCCGGCGGCTGGCTCAAGCTGCCGCCTGGGAGCCACCGGGTCTCCATCGTCGCCCGGGGGCACCGCCGGCACGACGTGATCGTGGAAGTCGTGCCCGGAGCTCCGAAGGAGCGGGAGCGCATCGAAGTGGACCTTCTCGCGGGGGACGGAGAATGATCGTCGACTCCGTCTCCGCCCTGCCGGTGGCACCCCGACTGGAGCGGCTCGCGAACGGGCTGACCGTCTGCTTGGTGGAGAACCGCCAGGCTCCGATCGTCACCTCGGCCCTCTTCTACCGCGCCGGCACCCGGGACGAGCCCGCGGGGCATGGCGGCGTGGCCCACTTCCTCGAGCACATGATGTTCAAGGGATCGGCGCGCTACGGCCCGGGCGAGATCGACCGCCGCACCCAGGCCCTCGGAGGCGTCAACAACGCCTTCACCAGCCACGACGCCACCGGCTATTACTTCAATTTCGCCGCCGACCGCTGGACCGAGGCACTGGCGATCGAGGCCGACCGCATGGCGAACCTGACGCTCGACCCCGAGCAGGTGGCGAGCGAGCGGCAGGTGATCCTCGAAGAGATCGCCATGTATGACAGCGAGCCCTGGGACGCCCTCGAAACCGAGGTGCAGGCCCAGCTCTTCCCATCCCATCCCTACGGCCGGCCGGTGCTCGGCACCCGCGAGGAGCTGATCGCCACCGGGCGCGAGGAGCTCGCGAGCTTCCACGGCAGCCTCTACCGGCCGGACAACGGCATCCTGGTCCTCGCCGGGGACCTCGGTCCGGACGCGATGGACGAGGTGGAGCGGGCCCTGGGATGGCTGCCGCCGGGCGCCAAGCCCCGTCAGGAAGTCCCGCCGCCGGTCTCCCCGACCTCCCTGGTGCGGATCGAGCGCCGCAAGGGCGAGATGGCGCGGATCCTCCTCACGGTGCCCGCGCCGGCGGGCTCGCATCCCGACCATCCGGCTCTGAAGCTGCTGGTCACCGTGCTCGCGGGCGGGCGCGCCAGCCGGCTCCACCGGGCCCTGGTGGACGAGGGCCAGTTCTGCGCCTGGGTCTCGGCGGACCTGACCGAGAGCCTGGACGCCAGCCAGGTCACGGTCGCCGCCGAGGTGGTCCCCGGCGTGGAGCCCGCCCGCGTCGAGGCCGAGATCCTGCGGCTGCTGGAGGAGACGGTCTCCTCTCCGCCCGGGGCTGACGAGCTGGAGCGGGCCCGGCAGATCACCACGGCCGACTGGGTATTCGGCCACGAGCGCGTGCACCAGCAGGCCCTGTCCGCGGGGCTCGCCCTCGCCGTCTTCGACCTCGGCCACCTCGACCGGCACCTGCGCCTCCTGATGGAGACCGAGGCCGATCGCGTGCAAGAGGTCGCCTCGCGGTATCTGCGGCCCGAGCGCGGTGGGGTGCTCGGCTGGTCGCTGCCCAGGGCCGACTGACTCTATGGCTATCACCGAAGACTCCATCCGGCGCTGGCGCCGGGACACGCCTGGGTGCGAGGGGCGGGTCCACCTCAACAACGCCGGGGCGGCCTTGATGCCGAACCCCGTGCTGGAAGCGATCCGGGGCCATCTCGACCTGGAGGCCGCGATCGGGGGCTACGAGGCGGAGGATGCGGTGGCCGATCGGGTGCGGGAGGTTCACGCGCTCCTGGGCCGGCTGATCGGGGCCGGACCGGAGTGCATCGCGATCGTCGAGAACGCCACCGTGGCCGTGTCCCAGGCGCTCTCCGCGTTCGATCTGCATCCGGGCGACGTGCTGGTGACCACCCGCCACGATTACACGTCCAACCAGCTCATGTACCTCTCCCTGGCGCGGCGACTGGGGATCGAGGTGCTGCGCGCCGACGACCTCCCCGAGGGCGGGGTCGATCCCGAGTCGGTGCGGCGGCTGGTGGCCCATCCGCGCTGCCAGCTCGTCAGCCTGACCTGGATTCCAACCAACTCCGGCCTCGTCCAGGCCGCGGAGGAGGTGGGGGAGATCTGCGAGGCCGCGGGCGTGCCCTACCTCGTGGACGCCTGCCAGGCGGTCGGGCAGATCCCGGTCGACGTCGGGCGTCTGCGCTGCGACTACCTGGCGGCGACCTCGCGCAAGTTCCTCCGCGGGCCGCGGGGCCTCGGCTTCCTCTACGTCTCCGAGCGGGCGATCGCCCGGGGCGACGCCCCGCTCTACATCGACATGCTCGGCGCCGGGCTCGTGGACCCCGGGAGCTACGTGCTCGCGCCGGACGCCAAGCGGTTCGAGAACTGGGAGTTCCCGTACGCCCTGGTCCTGGGGCTGGGGGAGGCGGCGCGCTACGCCCTCGAGGCCGGGATCGAGGCGACCGGGGCGAGAGCGATCGAGCTGGCTGCGCAGGTGCGGGAGAAGGCGGGCGCCCTGCCAGGGGTGCGGGCCGCGGACCGGGGCGCGCGCCTCGGTGCCATCGCCACGGTGGAGGTGGCGGGCAAGGACGCCCATGACCTAGTCCGCCGGCTGCGGCAGGCCGGGGTCAACGTCAACGTGTCCCTGATGGGCGAGGGACCGAACAATGCGCCGGAGGCGAGGGCCACCCCCGTCCTCCGGATCTCCCCCCACTACTACAACACCAGCGAGGAGATCGACAGGGCCATGGCCGCCCTCGGCGGTCTGCTCGGCGCATGAACGGGCGCGAGGGCTTGGCCGCGCGCGTGCGGCGGGTGGAAGGTGCGCCGGTGGTGGCGGTCCGCATCGGCGTGCGGGCCGGTGCGCGGGTGGAGCCGGTCCCGGGGCAATCCCTGCTCACCGGGCGGATGCTCAGCGAGGGGACGCGGACGCGTGACTGGCTGCGCATCGCCGACGAGGCCGAGGGCAAGGGGATGGTCCTCTCCAGCTACGGCACCTTCGAGTGCCACGGCGTGGCGGTGGACGCCCTGGCCCGGGATTGGGAGCTGGCCCTGGAGTGGGCCGCGGAGCTGTTGTTGGCCCCGTCGTTTCCCGAGGACCGCTGCACCTGGCTGGCGAAGCAGGCCGCGGCGGAGCTGGAGAGCCTCGCGGACCAGCCCGAGGTCAAGACTCTCTGGGCGTTCCTGGATCAGCTCTACACGCCGCACCCCCGCAGCCGGCCCCTGCACGGCGATATGGAGAGCCTGCTGCGGCTGACGCCGGACGACTGCGCCGGTTTCCATGCCCGCGCCCTGGGCAACGGTCTCACGGCCTGCGTGGCCGGGGTGGTGGACGAGGAGGCGGTCCACCGCAAGCTGGCGTCGCTCTTCTCCGACCTGCCCGACGGGCAGGCGCCGCTGCCCGATCCGCCGGCGCCGGTGGGCACGTCCGAGCTTCGCCAAGTGGAGACCGAGGCCGAGGACCAGGCCCACCTCTACATCGGGCACCTGACCGTGCCGCGCCGGCATCCGGACTACACGGCGCTGGAAGTGCTGGCGGTGATCCTGGGCTCGGGCGCCGGCCTGACCGGACGCATCCCCAACCGCATCCGGGAGAGCGAAGGGCTCGCCTACAGCGCGCATGCCCAGGTCGTATCAGGCGCCGGGCTCGATCCCGGCCGGCTCGTGGCCTACGTGGGCACCTCGCCGGCCACGGTGGAGCGCGCCCGGCTCGGGGTGGTCGAAGAGATCACGCGCCTGGTGGAAGGCGGGATCGAGGAGTCGGAGCTGGAGGAGGCGCGCGCCTACCTGCTCGGCCGCGAGCCCTTCCGGCGCGAGACCGCCCGCCAGTGGGCCGACATCCTCGTCGAGGCCGAGCACTACGGCCTGCCGCTGGACGATCCCGGGCAGCGCAAGGCCGAGCTGGCCGCGCTCGACAAGCTCGAGGTCGAGGCCGCGGCCCGGCGCCACGTGCGGCCGGACGACCTCCGGGTCACGGTCGGGCTTCGGAAGAAAATGCCGTGATAACATAGCGGGGTTGTCCCACAGCAGCACTTCCCACCAGGAGGTAGGCGCATGAGGAGAAACCCCGGGATCGCTCTCGCAGGTCTGCTCGCCCTCGCCGGTCCGGCCGCGGCCACGATCGGAACGATCGACAACGTCCCTGCGGCGACCCTGATGTTGCCGTACTTCGAGGTGGACCTCAACAATACCGAAGGGGTGAACACCCTCTTCTCGATCAACAACTCCGCGGCCACGGCGGTGCTCGCGAAGGTGGTGGTCTGGTCCGACCAGTCCGTCCCCGTCCTCAACTTCAACGTCTACCTGACCGGCTACGACGTCCAGACGATCAACATGCGGGACATCCTGGGCCTCGGCAACGTGCCGCGCACGGCGAGCGACGGCCAGGACCCCAGCGACACCATCAGCCCGCAGGGCCCCCTGTCGCAGGACATCAACTTCGCGAGCTGCACGCAGCTGCCGTTCACCAATCCGGCCATCAGCAGCTCCTTCCGGGAGCACCTCCAGGCCTGGCTGACCGGCAGAGAATCTCCGGCGACCCACGACTGCGCCGGCGCCAAGAAAAACGCCGGAGGAGCGCGGATCGCCCGCGGCTACATCACGGTCGACACGGTGAGCTCCTGCGACATCTTTTTCCCGGGGAACTGGGCGACCTACGGGCCGACCCTCACCGACCAGAACGTCCTCTGGGGCGACTGGTTCATCGTCAATCCCGGCGAGAACTTCGCCCAGGGCGACATGCTGGTGCACATCGAGTCGTGCCCCTCCTGCTTCGTTGCCGGGGACCATACCTTCTACGGCCGTTACAACAGCGGCACGGCGGACGATGCCCGCGAACCGCTGCCCACCACCTGGGCCAGCCGCTATCTCAACGGGGGACCGTTCAACGGCGGTACCAGCATGCTCATCTGGCGCGAAGGCAACGCTTCTACAGCGGCCTACCCGTGCGCGCTGCAGGGCCCGCCCTCCTGGTACCCGCTGGACACCAAGCAGGTGCTGATCTTCGACGAGCAGGAGCAGCCGGCGCTCGCGGGGGATTGTCCGGGGACCTGCCCGGATCCGATCACCGTCCCCAACGAGGCGCAGAGGGTGAGCGTCGCCGACGACCTGCTGTCCCCCTTCAACTTCGGCTGGATCTACTTGAACCTCCAGCACCCGGATCTGATCTCCGCGTACGGGGACGACGCCGCCCAGGCCTGGGTGATCGTGGTGATGGACGCCTCGGGCCGGTTCAGCGTCGGCTACGACGTGCTCCAGCTCGACAATGCAAACGATCCGGCCGATCCGATCGCGGTACCCTGAATGAAGGAGGCAAGCATGAAAAGATCGATAGGCATCTCCCTGACCCTCGCCGGGACTCTCGCCGGTCTCGTTGCGCTCGCCGCTCCGGCGGCGGCGGTCATGGGCACGATCGACAACGTCCCCGCGGCGACCCTGATGCTGCCCTACTTCGAGGTGGACCTCGACAATGCGCAGGGGATCAACACCCTCTTCTCGATCAACAACTCCGCGGCCTCGGCGGTGCTCGTCAAGGTCCTGGTCTGGACCGACCAGTCCGTGCCGGTCGTCGGCTTCAACGTCTACCTGACCGGCTACGACGTGCAGACGATCAGCATGCGCGACATCCTGGTCCTCGGCAACGTGCCGCGCACGGCGAGCGACGGGCAGGATCCCTCCGACACCATCAGCCCGCAGGGCGTCCTGTCGCAGGACATCAACATCGCGAGCTGCACGGGAAACCTCCCTTACACCAACCCCGCCATCGACGCGGCCTTCCGGGCGCACCTTCAGGCCTGGCTCACCGGCAACGAGTCGCCGACGACCCACAACTGTGCCGGAGCGAAGGCGAATCCGGTCGGGGCAAGGATCGCCCGCGGCTACGTCACCATGGACACGGTGAACGCCTGCAACGTCTTCTTTCCGGGCGACTGGTCGCTGTACGCACCGTTCGTGACCGACCAGAACGTCCTCTGGGGCGACTGGTTCATGGTCAACCCCGGCGAGAGCTTCGCCCAGGGCGACATGCTGGTGCACATCGAGTCCTGCGCGAGCTGCTTCGTGCCCGGCGACCACACCTTCTACGGCCGTTACAACGGCGGCACGGCGGACGACGGCCGCGAGCCTCTGCCCACCACTTGGGCCAGCCGCTACATCGAGGGCGGGGCGTTCAACGGCGGCACCAGCCTGCTCATCTGGCGCGAAGGCAACAACAGCACCTCGGCCTACAGCTGCGCGCAGCAGGGCCCTCCCTCCTGGTACCCGCTGCCCACGAACCAGGTCGTGATCTTCGACGAGGCGGAGCAGGCTCTGCTCGGCGGCACCTGCCTGCCCGGCGACCCGATGTGCGGCGAGGAGGAGATCTCCATCCCGAACGAGGCGCAGCGGATCGACGTGCATGACGGCCTGCTGGCCCCGTTCAACTTCGGCTGGGTCTACCTCAACCTGCAGCACCCGGAGGTGAACCCCATCTATGGCGACAATGCCGCCCAGGCCTGGGTGATCGCGGTCATGGACGCCTCGGGCCGGTTCAGCGTCGGCTACGACGTGCTCCAGCTCGACAGTGCAAACGATCCGGCCGATCCGATCGCAACTCCCTGAGGTCTTATGAGAAACGTTTACATCCTGGTCCTGCTCCCGGCGCTGCTGGCCGCCGCACCGGCCGGCGCGATCGTCGGCACGATCGACAACGTCCCCGCGGCGACCCTGATGTTGCCGTACTTCGAGGTGGACCTCAATAACGCCGAGGGGGTGAACACCCTCTTTTCGATCAACAACTCCGCGGCCTCGGCCGTGCTCACCAAGGTCGTGGTCTGGTCGGACCAGGGGATACCGGTCCTCAACTTCAACGTCTACCTGACCGGCTATGACGTCCAGACGATCAACATGCGGGACATCCTGGTCCTCGGCAACGTGCCGCGCACGGCGAGCAGCGGCCAGGACCCCGCCGACACCATCAGCCCGCAGGGCCCGCTGTCGCAGGACGTCAATTTCGCGAGCTGCACGAACCTGCCGTTCGCCAATCCGGCCGTCAGCGAGTCTTTTCGGCAGCACCTCCAGGCCTGGCTGACCGGCCTCGAATCTCCGGCGACGCAGGACTGCGCCGGCTCCAAGACGATCGTGGGCAAGACGGGGATCGCCCGCGGCTACGTCACGGTCGACACGGTGAGCGCCTGCGACCTTTTCTTCCCGGGGGACTGGGCGGCCTACGGGCCGGCCCTGACCGACCAGAACGTCCTCTGGGGCGACTGGTTCATCGTCAATCCCGGCGAGAACTTCGCCCAGGGCGACATGCTGGTGCACATCGAGTCGTGCCCCACCTGCTTCGCGGCCGGGGACCATACCTTCTATGGCCGCTACAACTTCGCCCAGGCGGACGACGGCCGCGAGCCGCTGCCCACCACCTGGGCAAGCCGTTACCTCAACGGGGGACCGTTCGACGGCGGCACCAGCCTGCTGATCTGGCGCGAGACCAACAGAACCACCGAGCCCTACCGCTGCACCAGATCCGGCCCTCTGAGCTGGTATCCGCTGGACACGGAGCAGGCGCTGGTGTTCGATGAATTCGAGAATCCGGTGGAGGAAGCGACCTGCACCGAGGACCCGGACTGCCCATTCCGGGTAGAGATCGCCAATGCGGCGCAGCGGATCGACGTCAAAAACGGCCTCGAGACCCCCTTCGACTTCGGCTGGGTGTACCTCAACCTTCAACACGCGGACCTGGCTTATGCCGACAACGCGGCCCAGTCCTGGGTGATCGTGGTGATGGACGCCTCGGGCCGGTTCAGCATCGGCTATGACGTGCTTCAGCTCGACAACGCGAACGACCCCGCCGGTTCGATCGGGACTTTCTGATCAGCCGACCGGGACGTCTTCGACCGCCATCAGCTCGGCGGTGACCAGCGGGCAGACGGCGCAGGCCGCGTCGCCGGCCTGCTGGTGCCAGCGGCACTGGGGCCGGATGGCGCAGCTCGACGAGGAGGTCTGGGCAAAGGGAGCGAGGTGGGCCCGGACCTCGTCGAGGGCCGCGCAGCGCTGGCCCTGCCAGTGGGCGCAGGCCGACTCCGCGCAGCGGGAGCCGTAGCGGAAGCGGACGGTGGACGCGGGACGGCTGGCGAGCTGGAAGAACTCCTCGTCGACCCGCGCTCCCGGCGGCAGGAAGGCCACCCTTCCGCTGGGCTGCACGACGCCGATAAGATGGGCCCCCGGCTCACAGCGAGCCGCGGGGCAAAGACTCGATTCTCGCTTTTCCAGCTGAAGCGCAATCAAAAGAAAAACAACCTCCCTCCGGGTGTCTACCTATATAAGTTGCCGCTGGAGGTTTTTTTTTGACAACGTTCCTCAACTTCGTCTCGCCGCGAGGAGGACGTTGGCGTACGGAGTGCCCTCCGCCATGGGCTCGACGTCGACCCGGAAGCCCGCGGACTCCAGAAGCCGCCGCCACTCCGCGGCGCTGCGGTAGTGGAACCGCTGCTGCCAGTGGCGGCGGGCGAGGGCGCAGGCGCGCTCCTGGATGCGGGTGGCCGTGAACCGCCAGCCGCCCGCGGCGTCGGCATCGCGGATGAGGAGGAGCCCCCCGGGCTCCAGCGCCGCGGCCACGCGGGCGAGCAGCTCCTCCTGGGCCGGGGCTGGCAGGTAGTGCAGGACGTCGAGAAGGAGAGCGGCGCGGGCGGGAGGGAGCGGGATGTCCATGAGGTCGCCGATGCGGATCTCCGCTTCGGCTCCCAGGGCGTTCCGGGCCGCGGTGGCGGCCTGGACACTGCTCTCGATCCCGGTCAGCTCCAGGCGGGACTCGCCCGCCGTGACCAGCAGCGACAGCAGGATGCCCCGGCCGCAGCCCAGGTCCAGGAGCCGGCCCTCGTCGGGGAGCAGCCCGCTCTGCAGGAGATGCAGGTAGACCGGGTCGTGGCGCAGCTTGCCGCGGACGAACTCCCAGTGGAACATGCCGCTCTCCAGGTAGCGGTGCGCGGTCTCCTCGATCAGGTCGTGGACCTCGGGCGCCTTGCGCCGGGCCTGGGCCGCCCGCCAGGTGAGCAGTGCCAGGGGGATCGCCAGCGCGACCCCGACGATCGCGCTGCCCACCAGGAGGTCCACCCCGAACTGCCACGGATCGAGCTGGCGCAGCTCGGACGGGCGGAACGGCAGCCGTCCGCCGCCGCGCAGCCAGCGGCCGACCTGGATCTCGCCGAAGACCAGGAGGGGCCAGAGACCGGGCAGGCTGACGTGCGCTGCCAAATAGGTGAGGGCACGGTTCAGGCGCAGCAGGCGGGCGAAGATCACGCAGAGGGCCAGGTGGAGGCCGTAGAACGGCGAGCAGCCGATGAGCACGCCCAGCGCGACCGCCCCGGCCTGGCGCCCCGGCGTATCCCCCTCGGTACGCAGGCGATAGAGCAGCTCCCGCAGGCGGTGGCCGGCGGTCATGGGAGTCCGGCCGGGTTCCAGATGCCGCCCAGCTCCCTTGTGCTGCTACCCGGGGCCTTTGTGCTACTACCCGAGCCCGTAGTGCTACCGCTCGACCCCGTTGTGCTACCGCCCGGCCTCGCGCCGCTGCCGCCCGAGCCCGTTGCGCTGGCGCCCGGCCCCGAGATTCTGCCGCCTGGCCCCGCGCCGCTGCCGCCCGGGCTCGTTGTGCTACCGCCCGACCCCGTTGTGTTTCCGCCCGACCCCGTTGTGCTACCGCTCGACCCTGGGGCGCTGCCGCCCGAGCCCGTTGTGTTACAGCCGCCGTCCATGGGCACCGCGGCCAAGCCCCGGGCTTGCAATTCCTCCAGCAGGCGGGGGAGCACCTCCAGCACGACCGGGTTCCCCCCGCCGGTCACCGCCGAGCCGTCGTGGAGAAGCAGGACGTCTCCCGCGGACAGCCCTTTGAGAAGACGGCGGAGGATCTCCTGCGGCTCGCGCACGACCGTGTCGAAGCCGCGCCGGGTCCACGAGGCCAGGGTCAGGCCCGCGTGGAAGAGCTCCCGTTCGGTGAATGGGTTGCGGAAGCCGGCCGGCGGGCGGAACAGGCTCGGAGCGCGGCCGGCCGCCCGCTCGATCGCTTCCTGGGTGCGGAGGACCTCCCGCCTCTGGGCTGGAGGCAGGTACCAGGCGAAGGTGTTGGGATGGGACCAGGTGTGGTTCTCGATCCGGTGGCCCCGGCGGACGATCTCGGCCGCGAGGTCCGGGCGGGCCTCCACCCTCCGGCCGATGCAGAAGAAGGTGGCTTTCGCACTGGCGCCGTCCAGGAGATCGAGCACCCGGGGGGTGACCTCGGGGTCGGGGCCATCGTCAAAGGTCAGGCCTACCTCCCCGCGGCGGGCCCCATCCTCGGACAGCCGGCTCCGGTTCGGGCCGAAGAAGCGGCTCTGCGGCCAGAGGCTGACCCCGGCGAGCACCACGTGGCTGGCAAAGAGGGTTCCCGCGACCGCCGGCCAGTGGCGGGGAGCCACGGCGAGCGCGACCGCCCCGGCGGCATGGAGGGCGGCCGCGCCGGCCAGGAACGGGGTCGGACGATAGGGCCTCAAACGTCCCCCCGGATCGCCGTCAGCGCGACGCGGTCCAGCTTGCCGCGCGAAGTGCGGGGAAGCTCTGGCACCAGCACGACGCTGCGCGGCACCTTGTGGGGCGACAGCCGCGGCCGGCACCAGGCCACCACCTCCGCGGCCGTGAGGGCATCGGCGGCGGTGACTGCGACGACGGCCCGCAGCACCTCGCCCGACCTGTCGGGCAGATTCACTCCGAGCACCGCCACCTCCCGCACGCCGGGGAGCTGCGCGAGCACCGTCTCCACCTCGCGCGGGTTGACCTTCTTCCCTTTGATGTTGACCAGGTCGTCCACCCGGCCGCGCAGGACCAGCTCGCCATCCCGCCACTCCGCGAAGTCTCCGCCAACGAAACGCCCATTGCCGAGCCGTTCGTCCCCCTCAGGAATGTACCCAGCGGCCACCGCGGGCGATTGGACGGTGATGACGCCACCCTCTTCCAGCACGATGCGCACTCCCTCGACAGGGGTGCCGACCGTGCCGCGCTCGCCGGCCGTGCCCTCGCGGTCGTAGCAGATCCCGCCGCACTCGCTGGCGCCGTAGAACACGTGGACCGGCAGGCCGAAGGTCTCCCGGAAGCGGCTGGCGGTGACCGGGGAGAGCGGAGCGCCCGCGGTCAGCACCAGCCGGAGCGCCGCGGGCCAGGGCGGAGGGTCAGCGAGCCGCAGCAGCGCGTCGAGCACGGCCGGCACGGTAGGGAAGACGGTGGCTCCGGTCTGCTCCGCGGCCGCCAGGGGGTCGAAGACACGCCCCTCGTCCGGCAGGATCAGCAGGGTGCCGCGCATCAGGGCGGGCATCGCCAGGCTCGACAGGCCGTAGGAGTGGGACATCGGGATCGTGGCGAGGAGGCGGTCGTGCTCCCTGATCCCCATGCTCGCGGTCAGGGCGGCATCGTCCGCCACCAGGGCCTCGGCGGGGGTGGCGATCCCCCGCGGGGCGCCGGTCGAGCCCGAGGTCAGCTTGACCACCGCGATCCCAGGCAAATGACAGCCCTCGATCCCCGAGGGGATCAGGCTCCAGTCCTCGGGACCCCGGGGCCACCCGGCGTGGCAGCGGAGCAGGGCCGAGGCGCCCAATGCCTTCACGGTCCGTAGCGCCTCGGTCTCCGGAGTCTGGGCGTCCAGGAGCAGGGCGGCGAGACCGGCGCGGCGCAGGGCCACGAGGGAGGCGAGCATCCCCGGCCCGTTCGGCGCCGCCAGGCCCACGATCGCATCGGGACGCAGGCCGTCGAGCACCGTGCCCGCGGCCCGGGCGAGGGCGTCCACGTCCCCGGCCGTGGCGCGGCGCTCGGGCGAGGCGACCAGCGGCGCGAGAGGATTGCGCCGGACGAGGCTTTCGAAAGAGCTGAGGATGGGGTCTCGCGTCATGCTTGCTCTGGAATCGGCCCGAGCCGCCGTATGTTGAGGCGGAGGGGGATGATACGCTAGCATTGCCGACCCGGCAGTCAGAGGGCCGAAAGAGAAGATAAAACATATGTCGGAAGCACCCGCGGTCCCGAACAGAATCAAGCGCCTGATCGTCGAGAGCCTTCACCTCGAGGGGATGAAGCCCGAGATGATCGAGGACGAGGCCCCTCTCTTTGGCGAGGGGCTCGGGCTCGATTCCGTGGACGCCCTCGAGCTGGTCGTGGCTCTCGAAAAGGAGTTCGGGATCAAGATCAAGAGCCAGGAGCTCGGGCGCGAGGTCTTCTCCTCGGTCTCGAGCCTTTCGGAGTTCATCGAGGCGCGGACCTAGCCGCGGCCAACCCACAGAATGAGTCACAAGGCTGTGAGCCGGCGCGTCGCCGTGAGCGGCGTCGGCGCCGTCAGCGGTCTGGGTTGGGGGATCGGCCCCCTCTGGGAAGGGCTGCGCGCCGGCCGCACCGCCATCCGGCCCTTCGAGCGCTTCGACAACACGGCCCACCGCACCCATCTGGCCGCGGAGGCTGCGGATGGTGATGGCAACGCGCTCACAAGCGATCCACGGTGGCGGCGCCTCTTGAGCTTCGCCGACCGCTTTGCCGTGTTCGCCGCGGCCGAAGCCTTGGCGATGGCAGGTGTCTCATTAGAGGAGCCTCTGGAGGAGATCCAGGCGGGCGTCTTCTTCGGCAGCAGCACGGGCGGCATGTTCGAGAGCGAGCGCTACTTCAACGAGTTCCTGCGCGGCCGGTGGCGGTCCGCCAAGCTGCGCGACCTCGCCGCGCAGCAGGTCAATGCGCCGGGCGACGCGGTGGCCCGCTGGTTCGGCGCGAGCGGCCCGGTGCGGACGATCTCATCCGCCTGCTCGTCGGGCGCCCTCGCCCTGGGCGCGGCCCTGGACGCGGTCCGCTCAGGCGAGGTGGACGTGGCCGTCGCGGGCGGCTCGGACTCGCTCTGCCAGCTCACCTACGCCGGCTTCAATGCCCTGCGCTCCGTAGACGAGGGACCTTGCCGCCCGTTCCGCGCCGGCCGCGAGGGCATGTCCTTCGGCGAGGGCTCAGCCGTGCTGATCCTGGAGCCTCTGGAGCGGGTGCTCGCCAGGGGAGTGGAGCCGCTCGCCGAGTTTTCCGGCGCGGGCTCGGCCTGCGACGCCCATCACATGACCGCGCCCGACCCGAGCGGCGCCGGTGCCGCCTCGGCCATGGAGGCCGCCCTTCACGACGCCGGGATGGCGGCCGGGGAGGTGGGGTTCATCAACGCCCACGGCACCGGCACCCCCTTGAACGACGCGGCGGAATGGCAGGCGCTGCAGAGGGTCTTCGGCGAGCGCGCGGGCGAGATCCCGCTGACCGCCACCAAGGCGCTGTTGGGGCACCTGCTGGGCTCCTCGGGCTCGATCGAAGCGGTTGCGACCGTCCTCTGCCTGCGCCACGAGGAGCTGCACCCGGTTCCGGCAGGGTCCGACGTCGATCCCGAATTGCCGGTCTCGCTGGTTCTGGACCGGCCGCTGCCGCTGCCCGGCGTGCGGGCCGCGATCTCCACCAGCCTCGCGTTTGGAGGCTCCAACGCCGCGCTCGTCTTCTCGCGCTGGACGAACGCTTGAAGGAAATCTGGATCACCGGCCTGGGCACCCTCGGCGCCTATGGCTCCGGGGCGGAGAGCCTGCGCCGGGCGCTCGCCTCGTCCGAGCCGCCCGCGCTGTCCGAGATCGACCGCTCGGCCGGCTACCATCTCACCCAGGCGCCACGGAGGGCCTATCTGGTCGATCCCGCTCTGCTGCGCGAGTGGGTGCCGCCCGGGGAGGCGCGGCGCATGAGCCCGCCTTCGCGGTTCGCGGTGGCGACGGCCCGCATGGCGCTCCGCGGCGCTGGTTTCGCGGAGGGGCTTCCGGACGAGCAGACCGGCGTCGTGGTCTCCACCGCCTTCGGCCCGGCCTCCTACTCCGAGGGGCTGCTCAAGCAGATTCTCCTGGAGGGGCCGGAGTCGGCGTCCCCGATGCTCTTCATGGAGAGCGTGGCCAACGCGCCCGCCGCCCAGGTCGCCATTGCCTGCCGCGCCCGCGGGCCGAGCGTCACGGTCTGCCAGCGGGAGGCCGGAGCACTCCTGGCCGTCGGGCAGGCCGCGGCGGACGTGGCTGCCGGCCGGGTGCCGCGCGCCCTCGCTGGAACCCTGGACGAGATGACGCCGCTGCTCCACTCCCTCCTCGACCGCTTCGGCGCCCTGGCGCGCAACAGCGGTCCGGTCGGGACGCAGATCGCCCGCCCGCTGGACCGCCGCCGCGGCGGCTATCTCGCCTCCAATGGGGCGACCATGCTGCTGCTCGAGGCTCGGCGAGGAGCTTCGCCTCTCGCCCGGGTCGCAGCCTGGGGGAGCGCCTTCGATCCCAGCGCTCCGGCCGTGGGCTGGGGGACGGGGTATGCCGGCCTGGCCCGCTCCCTGCGCCGGACCCTGGAGCGCGCCGGAATCCCCCTGGAGAGGATCGACCGGATCGTGACCGGCGCCTCGGGCTCCCGCCCCGGCGACAGAGTGGAGGCTCTCCTCCTCAGGGAAGCCTGGGGGGACAGGCCTCTGCCGCCGGTGCTCGCGCCCAAGTCGGTGACCGGCGAGTACGGCGGCGGGTTCCTGGGCGCCGCGGTGCTGGCCGCTGCGGGAGCGCCGTTCGGCCCCACCTTCGGGTTCGAGGAGCCTGATCCCGAGTTGGGGGTCATACCGCACGACGGCTCTCCCCTGGCGCCGCCTTTGATGGTCCTCGTCACCAGCGTTGCCGCCGGAGGCGCCGCCTCCTGGCTGGTCCTGGAGGCTGCTGCATGAACTTGGCTGCCGTGATTCCTTCCTACCAGGCAGCCCCTTCCGTGGGAGCCGTGGTGCGGGGCACGCTCGAGCACGTGGCGGAGGTCCTGGTCGTGGACGACGGCTCGACCGACGGCACGGCCGAGGAGGCCCGCCGGGCTGGCGCCCGGGTGGTCTCCCACTCCTGCAACCTGGGCAAGGGCGCGGCTCTCTCCACCGCCTTTCGCGACCTCTTCGGCCGCGGCTTCGATGCCGTGCTCACCCTGGACGCCGACGGCCAGCACCTGCCCGAGGAGATCCCCAAGCTCCTCGCCTTGAGCATGGAGGGCGACCTCGTGCTGGGCATCCGCGACCATCTCTTCGGCGAGATGAGCTCGGTGCGCCGGCTCAGCAACAGCCTCTCCTCCAAGGCGATCTCGCTCGCCGCGGGGCAGCGTCTGACCGACATCCAGACCGGCTTCCGCCTCTACTCGCGGCAACTGATCGACACGGTCGGCTTCCCCGAGGCGCGCTTCGAGGCCGAGAGCGCGGTCGTGGTGCGGGCAGCCCGCCGCGGCTTCAAGGTGGTCACGGTGCCGGTGCGGCTCGGCTTCGCAGACGGCCGCACCACCAGCCACTACCGGCCCCTGATGGACAGCTTCCGGATCGCCGGCGCCGTGACCCGCGCCCGGCTGGAGATGCTCAAATGGGCACGGTCCTCGTAACCGGCGGCAGCCGCGGGATCGGCAGAGCCGTGGTCGAGGGTCTTGTCGCCCAAGCGTCCAACCCCGTCGCCTTTACCTGGAGCACCTCCGAGGAGGAGGCCCGCGCGATCGAGGAGGCCTCCGGCGGGCGTGCCCGCGCCTTCCAGCTCGACCTGCGCGACCGCTCGCGGCCGGACGACCTGCTCGCCGAGGTGGAGGAGGCCCTGGGGCCGGTCGACGGGCTGGTCAACAACGCGGGCGTCCGCCGGGAGTCGCTGCTGGCCCTGACTTCAGATGAGGACTGGGACGCGGTGCTCGACGTCAACCTCGGCGGCCTGTTCCGCTGCTGCCGCGCGGTGCTGCGGGGGATGATGGTGAGGCGCCGAGGCGCGATCGTGAACATCTCGTCGCTCTCCGCGCTCCATGGTGTGGCGGGGCAGGCGGCCTACGCCGCATCCAAGGCGGGCATCCTGGGCCTCACCCGGTCGCTGGCGCGGGAGGTGGGGAAGCGGGGGGTGAGGGTCAACGCGGTGGTGCCGGGGTTCGTGCCCACCGACCTCACCGCCGGGCTTCCCGAGGCGGCGGTCCAGATGCTGCGGGCCGGCGAGTGCCTGCCCGGGGGCGTCAGTCCGGCGGGAGTCGCTGGCGCCGTCCTCTTCCTGCTCTCCGACGGCGCTTCCGCCATCACCGGACAGACCCTGGTGGTCGATGCCGGCGCTTCGGCATGAAGGCTTCTCGCCTTGCCGAGCCCGTGATCCGCCGCCCCGGGCTCGTGCTCCTGGCGATTTTGATCATCACCCTGCTCGCGGTCATCCCTGCTTTGCGCTTCCGGGTGGACACCGACCTCTCCGCCCTGCTGCCCGACGGCGCGCCGGCCGCGGACGACTACCGCCTCTTCCTCCGCACCTTCGGCGGCTTCGAGAAAGTCTTCGTCCTCGTCCGGTCCGAGCAGCCGCTCGAAGACCCATCCGTCCTGATCGATGCCGCGGACGTCCTGGCTACTGAGATGGGCCGCAGCCCCGAGGTGGCGGAGGCGCGCGCCGGCATCACCGAGGAGGACGAGCGCTTCTTCCTGGGCTCCATCGCCCCGCGCATGGCTCTGCTTGCCGAGGAAGACATCGCGCCCCGCTTGGAACCAGACGCCATCCGCGAGCGGGTGGCGCTGATGCGCCAGACCTTGCGCAGCCCGGCGGGCTCGGCGCTCGCGCCGCTCTTCGCCGCCGATCCGCTCGGGCTCTCGGAAGGGCTGATCGGGACGGCGTCGGCCGCGCTGCCCGTCGATCCGCTGACTGGCGCGTTCGTCTCGCGCAAAGGGAATGCCGCGCTCGTCATCCTCACCCCCTCGCGGGCGGAGATCGATCCCGAGGGCGGACGGGCGCTGCTCGCCGACCTGGAGAAGGCCTACGCCAAGGCGCGCGAGGTGGTGGACGTCCCCCTCGATATCGTGGCGGTCGGCGGGCCGATCTACGCGGCCCAGGATGAGTCGATCCTGCGCGGCGACCTCAGCCGCACCGCGGCCGGCTCGGCGGCGGGCGTGGCCATCCTGCTCCTGATCGGGTTCGGCGGCGGGTTCATCCCCCTGGTCATCCTGGCCTGCGTGCTGGCCGGCCTGGTCTGGACGGCCGCGATCGCCGCGCTCTGGCTGGGCAACATCACGGTGATCGGCGTGGGCTTCGCCGCCGCCCTGATCGGCATGGGAGTCGAGTACGGCATCCATGGCGGAGCGCGCTTCCGCCAGCTCCGCCACGACGGGCTCGATGTGGCGGACGCGCTCCGCGAGACCTTCCGCGATCCGGGTCCGGGGATCGTCTCCTCGGCCCTGACCACCGCCGCCGGCCTCGGCGCCCTGGTGCTCGCCCACTTCCGCCCGCTGCGCGAGCTGGGCCAGGTGCTGACGATCGGCGTGCTGGTCACCCTGATCACCACCGCCACCCTGGGTGCCGCAATGTTCGTGCTCTTCCCGAAGGGGGTGCGGCTGCAGCGCCAGGCCCTGTTCTGGCGCAGTTGGGGGCACCCCATCCTGCGGGGGACGGTCGGCTTCGCGGCGCGGAGGCCGATCGCCGTCCTGGTGGGATCGGCGCTGCTGACAGTTGCGTCCGTCTGGGGTCTGACCCGGCTGGAGCTGAGCACCGACCTGCGCTCGCTGCGGCCCTCGGACCACCCCTCGGCGCGGGCGGAGCAGCTCCTGGTCGAAACGTTTTCCGTGGGGCTCGACACCTTCACCGTGGTCGCTCGAGGGAAGGATCTCGGAGAGGCGCTGGACCGGGCGGCTGCGGCCCGCGAGGTACTGGAAGCCCGCCTCGGTCCGTCCGCAGAGATCACCTCGCCGTCCGACTGGCTCATCGAGGGGGAGCGCCTGCGCCGCCGGCTGGACGAGCTGAGGGCCCTCCCCCTGGAGCGCGCCGCGGACGACTTCGAGCGCGAGCTGACCGCGGCCGGCTTCCGGCTGGAGCCCTTCGCCTCTGCCTTGGCCGCGATGCGCGCCTTCGGCCGGGGGGAGGATCCGGGCGCGCCGCCGCCGGCCGCCTGGCCGCGCTGGGTGCGCGAGCTGGTCCGGTCAGGCCCCAAGGGAACCGCGGTGGCGGTCCACGTGCGGGTGCCGCTCGGCGGCGCGGATTCCGAGTCCGCCGAGGCGCTGGCCCGGCACCTCGAAGAGGCATCCCCCGGCCTCGCGCTGGCCTCGATCCCACGGGTCGGCGCCGAGCTGCGGGGGCTGGCGATGGGAGACCTGAAGCGGTCGAGCGCAGTGGCCTTCGCGCTGGTGGCGCTGGTCGTGATCGTCTCGGTCGGCGGCCGGATCGGCGATTCGCTCCTCTCGGGGCTGCCGCTCGCGCTGGGCTGCGTCTGGAGCTTCGGGCTCTGGGGCGCGTTCGGCGGGCACGTGGACGTGCTGGCGATCTCGACGCTGCCGGTGCTGTTCGGCACGGGAATCGACCTCGGGGTCCACGCGGTTCATGGGGGAAGGCTGCGGCCCGACGAGGGCATCCGGGGCACGGTCGAGCGCTCCGGCCTCGCCATGATCCTGATCGCCCTGACGACCGGGATCGGCTTCGGCAGCCTGGGCTCCTCGCGGGTGCCGGGGCTCCGGAACGCGGGTTCGCTGGTGGCGGTGGGCGTCACGGCCTGCCTGATCGCGACCTTCCTGGTGCTGCCGGCGTTGGAAGCCTTGCTTCGGAGGCGCCGGATAGGAGAAAATCAGGGTACCGGTTCAGACGGAACAGAAGCATGAGCGAAGTATGAGCATAGCCGCGACTCGCGAGACGCCTCACGTTCCTCCCCACGCCCCGGAGGTGGGCTGGGTGCGCAGACTCCTCGGCCCTCTGTACTTCACGGGGGTGTTCTGGTTCCGCTTCCACCGCTTCGGGGTGAGGGTTCTGCCCTACTGGTTGATGCTCCCGATGATGGTAGGGTTCGTGGCCTTCTTCTCGACCGTGCTGCGCAACATCCGAGGGGCGGTCGCCTCCAACCTGGAGGCGGTGCTCGGTCCCTGTAGCTGGTGGGAGCGCCAGGTACGGATCTACAAGACGTTCTGGAACTTCTCCTGGTGCCTGACCGAGCGCTACCAGCGGCTGGCCACGGACCAGCGCTTCCTGGTCGGGGTGGAAGGGTTGGAGCACTGGCGCGAGCTGAACGCCTCGGCCGAGGGGTTCATCCTGGTGACGGCCCATATCGGCGCCTGGGAAGTGGGCGGCTCGATGCTGCCGTCCTTCCAGGCGACGCGGCGGGTGCACGTGGTGCGCGAGGCCGAGACCGATCCCCGGGCACAGCAGTTCCTCGCCGAGCTGATCCGCAACAAGGCGGACGACCTCTACACGACCCACTTCGCCGAGGACCCGCAGCTCGGGGTGGACCTTCTCGACGCCCTGCGCCACGGCGAGATCGTTGCCTTGCAAGGGGACCGGCCGCGCACCGGCGGCCGCACCGCGGACATCTCGCTGTTCGGCCGTCCCTACCCGGTGCCGGTTGGCCCGCTGGCCCTGGCCCGCGCGGCCGGGGTGCCGATCCTGCCGGTCTTCGTGTTCCGGGAGGGCCGCAAGCGCTACCGCTGCTCGTTACGCGCGCCGATCCGCGTCGGCGGAGGTGGCAGCCGCCAGGCGGAGATCGACCAGGCGCTCCAGCGCCTCGCCACCGAGATCCAGTGGGCCATCTCCCACCGCCCGCACCAGTGGTTCTGCCTCAGGAAGCTGTGGGGGTGAGAGAATGAGGGGGAGGAGGGTGCCATGGCGACGCTGACAATCGAGCTTCCCGAAGACGTTTACACGGCCTTGCGCCGTTCCCCTGCCGAGGTGCAGAAGGATGCCCGCGTGACGCTGGCGATCCACTGGTATGCACGGGGGCTCGTATCCCAGGAGCGGGCAGCCATGATCGCCGGCCTCGACAGGACCGATTTCCTGATGGCCCTGGCGCGCGAGAAGGTGGACGCCTTTACGGTGGACACCGAAGCGCTGGCCAGGGAGATTTCGGGTGAGTGAGGCGGCGGTCGTCGACGCCTCACCTCTCATTTATCTCGCTCATGCCAACCTGATCGACCTGCTGCGGATCGCCAGCCCGCAGATCCTGGTCCCCACGACAGTTTCACGGGAGATTCGCCGCCGCGCCGCGACCGATCCGACGGTCCAGGCCTTGGAGAATACCCCCTGGTTGCGGGAGGTGGAGCCGGGTCCCGACTCCCCCCGCGTGACCCTTTGGGCGCTCGGCCCTGGAGAGACATCCGTCCTATCCTGGACTCTGGCTCATCCGGGATCCCTGGCGATCCTCGACGACCTGGCCGGCCGCCGCTGCGCCGAAGCTCTCGAAATCCCTCTCATCGGAACACTGGGCCTCGTCCTCAGGGCCAAGAGCAGGGGAGATCTCCCTGCTGCGAGACCTGTGATTGAAAGGTTGCGAGAGGCAGGGATGTACCTCTCCGACTCAGTTCTCTCCCGGGCGCTCGCGCTCGTTGGCGAGTGAGTCGATATAAGTGCTCACCATCCCTGTCACCACGTCTCCGACACTCACCTCGTAAATCGACAGCGGCGGCGCGCTGCCGGCCGGCTTCACCGTAACCGGCAGCGGCCGGCCCGAGGGCAGCCATGGGGTGCGGAAGCGGGCGTTGCGTATGGCCACCACGTAGCCGATCCGGGGCTCTCCCGAGGAGCGGGCCAGGACCTCCAGGAGCGCGGCCGCCTGCGCGCCGGCCTCCAAGCCTACGAAGGCGGGGGCGCGGCCGGCTTCGACAAAGGGGTTGTCCTCGGGAATCAAGGCGAGCGAGGTGGTCAGGACGAGGCGGGCCGGCGGAGCGTGGGGGATCAGCCCTTCGGGTAGAGAGGCGCAGAGCGGTGCCTCCGTCACCACGCCATCCTCGCTGCCAATCCGGACCGTGCCGTTGCTCACCGCCTCCTCGCCCCTCCGGATCTCGAACCTCACCAGATCATCCGTCTCCTCCAGGGTGAGGTCCAGGACGTCGCCCGGCAGGACCGGCTTCCGCAGCTTCAGAACCCGGACCTCCGCCAGAGGTGGATTGCCGAGCGCCTTGGCGACCAGGGCGAGATGGGCGATACCCGGGAGGATGGGATGGCCGGGGAAGTGGCCCGCGAAGAAGGGGCTCCCCTCCGGGATCGTGATCCTCATTTCAGCAGGGAGAAGCGCTCGCGCCGCTTGGCCAGGGGCACGAAGCGGTTGATGAAGGCGAAGAAATCCAGCAGCTTCACGCGCCAGCGCACGGCGAACGGCGGTCGCGGAAACACGTACCCGGCCAGGAGCGCGAGCGTCGCCTCGTACACTTGCAGGGGTCCCGAGCTGCTGAGGAAGAGCTCGCGGAAGGAATGCCGGTAGTAGCGGTCGATCAGCCCGAAGAGGGCCGACGAGCTTCCTCCCACGAAGCGGATGTAGCGCCGCCGGACTTTTTTCGGGGAGGAGGTCTCCCGCAGCAGGGCGGAGATGCCCCGGGCCGCCTCGGTGGCGCTCATCATCCCCATGCAGACGCCGGTCGAGAAGATCGGATCGACGAAGACCGCCGCATCCCCCACGAGGAAGTAGCCCGGGCCGGCATAGGGTGAGCACCGGTAGCTGAAGTCCGCGAGCACATGGTATCCGTCAGAACTGTCCGGGTAGACCGCGTCGGCCATCCTCACCTTGACCGCCGGGCAGCGCTCGATGGCCCAGGGGAGCATCTGCTCGGGCGGGAGCCCCACCTTCTTCGCCTGGTCCGCGTGCATGACGACCCCGATGCTCATCCGCGTCTCGTCCAGCGGGATCAACCAGAACCAGCCCTCTTCCGTCATGACGATGACGATGAAGCCGCCTTCGACGCCCGGCCTCCGGGCCACGTTCTCGAAGTGGCCGAAGTAGGCGACCTTGCGGCGGTGGGGCAGCACCTTCCGGATGTTCAGGTGCTTGCCGATCAGCGTCGACTGGCCGCTGGCGTCCACCAGGTAGCGGGCGGAGACCTCCTCACCGGCATCCGTCACTGCCTCGACGCGCCCGTCCTCCATGCGGAGGATCTTCTTCACGGCGCTCTGTTCGCGGACCTCCACGCCGGCCTTGCGGGCGGAATCGAGGAGCATGGCGTCGAAAGGGGCGCGCTCGATGTTGAAGGAGACGGTATCGCCGCCGGTCAGGATGTCGGTGAACCAGTAGAGCGTCCCTTCGTCCTTGCCGTGCCCCATGAGGAACTCCGCCCCGCGCTTCTCGACCTGGGGGATCTTCCGCAGCTCCGGCTCGAGCCCCAGCTCGCGGATCAGGGCCATGTTCCGCGGCAGGAACGATTCACCGATGTGGAAGCGCGGGAAGACCGCCCTCTCCAGGAGCAGGACACGCCATCCTTCCCGGGCCAGGACGAGCCCTGCCGTGGCTCCGGCTGGGCCGCCGCCGATGACAAGGACGTCATATTGTGGATCGGTACTCATGGGGAGTGCCTTATATCAATACGGCCGGGCCTTAGAATAGTCCCATGCGAGCCCTCCCGTTCCTGCTCCTCCTGGCCGCCCCTGTTCTCGCCACCGAGTATGTGGGCGAGCTCAAGAGCGAGCCGGTCGCCGGCCCCGCGTACATGGTGTTCGACCTCGCTCCCGTTCCGCGGGCCGAGCTGCCCATGCTGCCCGCTCCGCCGGCCGCGGAGGACCGCGTCTTCGCGGGGAGCTTCCGCCTCACGGCCGACCATCCCGAGCTGCGGGTGGTCCTGGTAGAGCCGGCGCAGGGCGGTTCGTACTTCTACGCCGACGGCGACCTCGACGGCAAGCTGAGCGCCGGGGAGCGGTTCCCGCTGGGAGAAGTGCTCCTGAAGCTCCCGCCGCCCAAACCGCCGGGACGGCCCTTTCCCATGGTCCTGCGCCCCATTTCTTCAAGGGATGAGGCCCGCCGGATGAACTATTCGCGAGGTGCCACCATGGAGGGGCCTATCCAGCTCGGAATGATGGAGATGCTGGTCCGCTATCCCGTCGATCCCAGGACCGGCCTGATGAGCCTGAAGGGCGAGATCGGCATGGACCTGGACGACGACGGCATCATCGAGCCGGCGCTCTCCGCGGGCGAGGTCAAGAGCGATGCCGGCGACGGCCCCCCGATCTTCCGGATGCGGGACAGCTATCTCTCCACCTCCAGCATCGATCCCGCCACGGGGCGCGTGGTCGTGAAGACCCATCCGGCCTCGGACTACAAGCAGTTCGACCTGCGCCCCGGCGCTGAGCTCCCGGACTTCGAGTTCACCGACCTGGATGGCCGGCAGCGCCGGTTCTCCGAGCTGCGGGGCAAGGTCGTGCTGCTCGACTTCTGGAGCACCTGGTGCGCGCCGTGCGTCATGGAGATGCCCGTGCTCCGCAAGGTCCAGCAGGACCTCGGCGGTCGCGGCTTCGTGATCCTGGGCATGGACATCGAGGACGAGTTGGAGGAACAGAAGAAGCTCGTGGCCGAGCAGGGCCTGTCCTGGATCCACGCCACCGCGGCCAGCGTCCAGGACATCATCCTCAAGCGGTTCGGAGTCAACAAGTTCCCGACCCACATCCTCGTCGACCGCGAGGGGCTGATCGTCTCGGTCGGCGATCCGGGCCAGCCGCCGCTCAAGAAGGAGAGCCTGCCGGCGACGGTGGAGGAGGTCGTCTCCCGCAAGCCGCCGGTCGAGTACGTGGGCCGGCTCGGCGAGCCCGTGCCCCAGAGCGGTCCAGGCTTCCCGCAGAAGCTGGATCCCGCGCCGCCGG
Organism: Acidobacteriota bacterium; assembly: GCA_034667225.1. Classification (GTDB taxonomy): domain Bacteria; phylum Acidobacteriota; class Thermoanaerobaculia; order Multivoradales; family UBA5704; genus DATMER01. The sequence continues at coordinate 74,437 of JAXDKG010000020.1, read as the reverse complement.
AGCTTCTGGAGGCGCTTCCCGTCCGTCCCGCGCCGGAGGACAGAGCCTACAGCGGCATGATGCGGGTGCTCCGCCGCAGCAAGCTGGACGCGCAGGTAGTCCTGGTCGAGCCCGCGCAGGGGAAGCCCTTCCTCTATGCCGACGTGGACCTCGACGGCAAGCTGTCCGCGGCGGAGCGCTTCGATTTCGGGGATTGGCCCGGCCTGAAAGAAGGGTGGGGGGCCGCGCTGCTCCGTTTTCGCATGAGCACTGGCCGCCTCCCGGTCTATCCGGTCCTCCTGAGCTGGAACCCCGAGGTGAGCGCGCAGCCGAAGGACCAGCCCCGGTCCCTCATCCGCGCCGCGAGCGCCTACTTCGAAGGCACTGTCCCGGTCGAGGGCCGGGAGGTGAAGGTGCGGTATCCCCTGAGCGCGGAGGCCCCTGACGTGGAATTCCGGGAGGGGATGCTGGCGATGGACCTGGACGGGGACGGAACGTTCTCCAAGAGGCTCGCCGCGGGGGAGACCCGGGCGGCCTTCGGGGACCTCGCACCGGTCGTTTTCCGCCTGGGGGACCTCTACCTGTCCACCCGGAGCGTCGATGCCGCGGCCGGGCGGATCGTGCTGCGGACCCATGCCCCGTCGGAGTACCGGCGTTTCGAGCTGCACCCCGGGAGCCAGGTGCCGGACTTCGAGTATACGGACCTCCAGGGCCGGAGCGGCCGGCTGTCGGAGCTGCGCGGCAAGGTGGTCCTGCTGGACTTCTGGGGCGCCTGGTGTTCCGGTTGCGTGGCGGAGATGCCCGGCCTCCGGAAAGCCTACGAGACCTATCGCGAGCGGGGTCTCGAGATCCTGGGCATGGACTGGGGGGACAAGCCGGAGGAGCAGAAGAGATTGGTAGCGGAGAAGGGTCTCCCTTGGCTGCACGCCACGGCGGCCAGCGTCGAGGACGTGGTCAGGAAGCGCTTCGAGGTCTGGAGCTTCCCCACGAAGATCCTCCTCGACCGGGAGGGCCGGGTCCTCGCTGTGGTGGACGAGGACCAGACCGAAGAGGGTTTGGTGAAGATGCTGGAGGCGGCCCTCTAGTCCTCTCCCACGTCAGGTGCGAGCATCGTGTAGCCCTCCGGTCCTCCTTCAAGCTCGACGCAACTCTGCTCTCATCCCCGGAACACCTCTTCCAGGGAGCGGGCGCCGACCAGGCGCTCTCCCCAGCAGAGGAGCCGCTCCGTATCAGCAAGCTCGATTCTCGTCCGGTCCCGGCCGGGGAGCGGGCCGAACTTCCTTTCCGCCTGCCGGAGAATGAGCTCCACCTTCCCCTCTCTCCGCCCTTGCTCCTGCCATTGACGCGACCACTCGAACAGGGTGTCTCCACTCATATCGTCTCCTTGTGAAGATTTACCCTGGCTAGAGACGTAAAACGGGTCCGAAATGTCATTCGATGAAAGGCTGGATGGAAGGGGAGGCGCTCGCCCCTTGATCGACGGTGCTCGCCCCTGAGGGCAAGGCTCTCGCCTCGTGGGGATGGTCACTCGCCCCGTGGGGATGGTCACTCGCCCCGTGGGGATGGTCACTCGCCCCATGGGGATGGTCGCTCGCCCCGTGGGGATGGTCGCTCGCCCCGTGGGGATGGTCGCTCGCCCCGTGGGGATGGTCACTCGCCCCGTGGGGATGGTCGCTCGCCCCGTGGGGATGGTCACTCGCCCCGTGGGGATGGTCGCTCGCCCCATGGGGATGGTCACTCGCCCCATGGGGCAAGTCGCTCGCCCTCGGGGGACCGCAGGGGCGAGGGGATCAGCTAGCATGCGCCCCATGAGGCAAGCCAAGATCCCCCTGTTGCTCCTCGTAACACTGCTCGGCGCAGCCGCTCACGCGCAGTCTCCCGCACCTCGCCCGCTGCTCGTGACCATCGACGACCTCCCGATCTCGGCCACCCGGCTTCACTCCGATCCGGCGGAGCGCGAGCGGATCACCCGCGGGATGCTCGACGTCCTGCGCAAGCACAAGGTGCCGGCCGTGGCCTTCGTCACCTGGGACCGCGTGCTGAGCCCGGCGGACCTCGGCCTGCTAAAACTGTGGCGGGACGCGGGACACGAGCTGGGGAATCACACGTTTCACCACTTGAACTACACGCGGACAGCGCCCAAGGAGTACACCGCCGACGCCGAGACGGCCCGCCAGGAGATCGCCAAGCTGGCGGGGGCCAAGGTGCGCTTCTTCCGCTTTCCCTTCCTTCGCGAGGGGGACACCGAGGCCAAGCTCGACGCCATGCGCGCCTATCTGGCCGAGTCGGGGCAGAAGACCGTACCGGTGACCCTGGACAACCAGGATTGGTCCTTCGAGGAGCCCTGGGTCGAGGCGCGGCGGAAAGGGGACGAGGCGGCGATGGCGCGGGTCGCGGAGGAGTACCACGAGTCGCTCCACCTGGACATCCGCCACCACGAGGAGACGGGGGACCAGCTTTTCGGCCGCCCGGTTGCCCAGGTGCTCCTCCTCCACGGCACGGACGTGGGTGCGGCCCAGTGGGACCGGCTCTTCACCTGGCTGGAGCAGCGCGGCTATCGCTTTGCTACCGCGGACGAGGTGCTGGCAGACCCCGCGTTGTCCGAGCCCCACCGGTACGTGGGCACCTTCGGGCCGGGCCTGTGGGACCGGCTCGGCGAGCAGAAGGGGACGGCGAAGGCCCTGGAGGAGGTCCGCAAGGTCATCGAGACCCAGGTGGAAGCCTGGAACCGCGGAGATCTGGACGCGTTCACGGCCTCCTACGCCGAGGACGCGGCCTTCCTCTCACCCACCGGGCTCACCCGGGGGCGCAACGAGGTGCTGGAGCGCTACCGCAAGCGGTATCCGGACAGCAAGGCGATGGGAAAGCTCCGCCTGGAGCCGATCGAGATGCGCCCGGCCGTCGGGACGGAGTTCACGCTGGTGGGGGGAGCCAAACCGAGCCGTGTCCACGGTGTCTCCGTGGCGGCCCGGTGGGAGCTCTCCTATCCTGACAAGGAGCCGGCGAGTGGGCTCACACTGATTGTCTTCCGCAGGAACCGGGACGGGTGGGAGATCGTTCAGGATGCTTCTATGTGATCAGCCCCGCGCGGCCGACCGCGCCACGACTGCCAGCACTTCCATGGGCGGCAGGGCCGGATTCCTCTTCAGCGAGCGCTCGATCTCGCGGATGCCGGCCCGCAGGTCGCCACGCTGGGCCTCGTAGACCTTGTCGAGCTCGTCCAGGCCGGTGAGGTAGATCCGCTTCGCGATCACCCGGGCGTTGTTGATCGGCGTGCGGGCGAGGCGGGCGCTGTCGTAGACCTCCAGCCCGAGGGAGCGCAGCGTGCCCCGGGCGCGGGCGAAGAGCGCGGCCCGCCGCCGCTCGATCTCGGGGCCGGCGAGCCTCGACCCGTACAGGCTCAGCAGGTCGTCCTCCAGATCCGTGTAAAAGGCTCCCAGACGCTTCTCGTCCCGCCACATGGCCCTGCACCGCCGCACCGCCCCGTCGTCCCCCCGGCTGGCGAAGAACAGCTCCGCCCCGCGGAAGCCCACGAAGTTGGCGTAGCTCTCGTTGAACCGCACGTCCCCGGGCACCCAGAGCGTGTTGTGCGCGATCTCGTGGATCACGGTCACGACCAGCTCCACCGGGTCCTCGTCCAGGGCCGTGGAGAGCAGCGGGTCGTTGAACCAGCCGAGGGTCGAGAAAGCGCCTGCCGGCCGCAGATAGGTGTCGAAGCCCATCCTCTCCAGCCGCTGCTTCTCGGCCTTCGCCGCCTCCTCGTCGAAGAAGCCCTTGTAGGGCACCGAGCCCACCACCGGGTACGACCACTGATACCCGGCCAGCCTGTCCTTGGGACTGGCGGAGAGCACGTGCACCAGCGTCGTGGCCTCGCCGAGGTCCGAGAAGGTGGTGTAGGTGTCGCCGGCCTTCAGGCCCAGGCGCTCGGCGGCAAAGGCGCGGGCGTCCAGCACCAGCGCGAACTGGGTGCGGCGGTCCGCGGTTGTGGCGCCATCCGCGATCAGCTCCCTGAGCGGACGCCGGCCGAGCAGGATGCGCGCCTCTTCGTAGGCGGAGCGCAGGAGGAAGCGGGCCTCGCCGCTGACCAGCGGCAGGACCACCAGGATGGTGACGAGCAGGAGAAGGGTGTACCGGAGAAAAAGCCTAGTAGAGCGCAACGGTGCTTCCATCCTTGAAACGGCAGACGGGTTGCGGGTTGCGGAGCGGCATGCCGAAGAGTCGCAGCTCCGCGGAGCCGAAGAGGGGAAGCCTGCCGCCGCCCGCCAGCTCGCCCTGTCGGGGCAGCAGCGGGTGGTCGAGCATCTGGTTCCAGGCCTGGCTTCTCATACTCCGGCGCACGTGAATCGGGTCAATCCCGTACCAGGACGGCGAGGGCTCCACCAGCCGGGCCCCATGCTCCAGGCCCAGTCTGCGCAGCCTCTCGTTCAGCTCCCTTGCGCTATCCAACAACGCGCTCCAGGGCGCTGCCCTCCGTCCAGGAAAAAGGATTTGCCTCACAAGATGATAGCGGACCGGCGATACATTCTCAAGGGTGGAGAGCGGAAGCAGGGCGATGATGATCTCCGCCTCCTGCCGCGCCAGGCGTTCCAGGCAGGTCCCGACCCAGCCGGCGATCCGCGGGGCCGGCGCGCCGTAGAGGAGGTCGTTGCCCACGTCCGTGATCAGTGCCACGGTCGGCAGCCGGGGTCGCTGCTTGAACTCTTCCCAGAGACCGCACTGGACGATGCCGGGGAGCTGGCGCACCCAGGCCAGCCGGCTCCACGTGCCATAGGACCGGCCGTGCCCCAGCGCCGCCAGGATCTCGACGGGCCGCAGGCGTGCGAGGACCTGTGGGAAGCCGATCTTCAGGTTGCTCGCGCCGAGGAGGACGACCCGCAGCACTTACGCGCGGGCTTCAGGCGGATCGAGGACGGTGAAGGCGAAGGTGGTGCCGATGCCGGTCTGGCTCTCCAGCCAGATGCGGCCGCCCATCTGCTCGACGGCCTCGCGGGCGATGGCCAAGCCCAGGCCGCTGCCTTCGGCGATCCCGGGATGGGCGCGCACGAACTGCTCGAAGACCCGCTGCTGCATGCCGTCCGGGATGCCGACCCCGTTGTCCTCGACGGAAATGCGCCAGTAGCGGTCGTCGTCGCGCTGGACCGAGACGCGCACCCAACGGTCCTGCTTGGCCGGGTCGGAATACTTGATGGCGTTGCCGATCAGGTTGATCAGCGCCAGCTCGACGCGGGTGGCGTCGACCTGGACGTCGGGCACCATCTCCTGGGCCTCGATGCGGACGCCCCTCTCCTCGGCCATGCCGCGCAGCTCGGACACCGTCTCCTCGAAGAGCGCGCGCAAGGCGAGGCGCCGGCCCTGGGCCGTCTCCTCGCTGCCCTGGGCGATCGCCAGGGCGTGCACGTCGTCGGCTACCCCCTCGATCCGCTTCACGGTCCTGCGCAGCGCCAGGAGGACCCGCTCGCGGGTCGGGCCGTCGAGATCCTCCTGGTCGAGCAGGTGGAGGGCGGTCTCGGCCGTGCTCAGACGGTTGCGCAGCTCATGGGCCAGATCGCGCCCGAAGCTGCCCAGCAGGCGGGCCCGCTCCCGCCGGTCCTGGAAGCCTTCCTCGCGGAAGGTGGTCGCGGTGATCGTGGTGATCGCCATCAGCGCGCGGTAGAGGCGCTCGCCGACCTCGACCGCGTAATCGGGGCTCACCTTGCGACCGTACTTCCTCGCCTCCTCGCGCAGCGCGTCGTAGAGGATCTTTCCCAGGATCTCGAACTCGGCGAGGATCTCGTCGATGTCGTAGCCCTGTTCGCGGCGGAGCCGGGCGAGCTTGGTCATCTCGTCGCGCACGATCTGCTCGGCGCCGAGGTCACCGCCGGAGCAGAGGTAGTCCGAGACGGCCCTCAGCACCTCCGGCATGTCGTTGAGGAGGGTGTCCGAGGGGAAGATGCGGCGCGGATGGACGTCCAGCCTGGCGGTGAGCCGGTCCAGCCAGAGACGCGTCAGCTCCGCCGAACGGCGGTGCAACTCTCCACCCAGGTGGGCTTCCAGAGCCCAGACTTCACTTTGACTCATGAATCTCTCCCCGAAACGGGAGGAATTATAGCCCAGCCGCGTCGTATCGGGACCGGCGGACCTGCTGGCGCAGGCCGTCGAAGATCCAGACCAGGGACTTGCCCGTCGCCCGGTCCATGGCCCAGTCCGGGGCCGAGCCGCCGGGATCAGTGAAGAGCCGCAGGGTGGCGCGCGTTTTTCCGGGTGCGGCCTCGCTGAGGGTCCATGATCCCCTTTGCGCCTTGACGTTGCCCGAGCCGGGAACATAGCTCCACTCCACCTTCCGCCCTGCCTGGCCGGTCACGCGGATGCGGAGGTGCCGCTCGCCGATCATGGGAGGAAGACCGAGGCGCTGCGAGCTGAGGACCGAGCCGTCGGGCTGCGGCCTGGCGTCCGACTCCTCCACGAAAGGCATGAACTCGTCCCAGTGGTCGAGGTCCATCAGCGCCCGGAAGACCCGCTCGGGCGGGGCCTCGATCAGGCCGCTGGCGATCCCTTCCTTGGGGCCGTTGCCCACCGGCTGCAGCTTCACTTCGACCTCGCCAAAGCGGCCGGTGGCGAAGAGGAGGAGTAGCACGAGGAGGCGCATCGGCGGCAGCATACCAGGGCACGGAACGCCCATTGCATGATCGCCATGCCGCTCTTGATCGGGACCTCGGGATGGCAATACCGGCACTGGGACGGCTCGTTCTACCCGGCGGAGGTAGCGAAGCGCGCGCAGCTCCGGTACTACGCCGACCTTTTCAAGGTGGTGGAGGTCAACTTCACCTTCTACCGCCTGCCGGAAGCGTCCGCCTTCCGGAGCTGGGCCGAGCAATCGCCGGACGACTTCGTCTTCGTGGTCAAGGCCAGCCGTTTCCTCACCCACATGAAGAAGCTCAAGGATCCCGAGGAGCCGGTGGAGCGGCTGATGAGCCGGGCGCGGGAGCTTGGACCCAAGCTCGGCGCGGTGCTGCTTCAGCTCCCGCCCAACATGCAGCGTAATGAAGAGAGGCTCGACGCCGTGCTGGCCCTCCTGGGGGATACGAAGGTCGCGGTCGAGTTCCGCCACGACTCCTGGTACACCGACAGCGTGCGGGAGGTGCTGGAGCGCCACGCCGCCGCGCTCTGCCTGGCGGACCGCGGCAACCGGCGGCTCACCCCGGAGTGGCGAACGGCCCCCTGGGGCTACCTGCGCTTCCACGGGGGGCTCTCGTCCCCGCCCGGGTGCTACGACCGCGCCGCCCTTTCCCAGTGGGCCGAGCTGGCCGCCTCCCTCTGGGGACCGGAAGGCGAGGTCTACGCCTTCTTCAACAACGACTTCCACCGCTGCGCCCTGCGCGACGCCGGCTGGTTTGCCGAGGCCGCGGCGCGCCTCGGGCTCGTTCCCACCCGGGTGCCGGCGCCCGGGAGCATCCAGGTAGGATGACCAAACGAGTGGATAGGTCGCTCAAACGAGTGGTTGGAGCGGTCTACCCACTGGGTAGCTCGCGCAAACGAGCGGTTGGCGGCTCAAACGAGTGGTTGGCGGCTCCAACGGCTGGGTAAGCGCCTCAAACGAGCCGTTTGAGGCGTCTACCCACTGGGTGGCTCGCGCAAACGAGCGGGTTGGTGGCTCAAACGAGTAATTGGCGGCTCCAACGGCTGGATTGGCGGCTCAAACGAGTCATTTGAGGCGTCTGCCCACTGGGTAGCGAGTCCAAACGAGTCGTTTGAGGGGTCTACCCACTCGTTGGCGATGCCCCCGGAACCGATAGGATGTCCGCGTGGTCATCGAGTGGCAGCGAGTGAGGGTCCGGCCGGAGGAACGGGAGCGCTACGTGGAGAAGGACGCCGAGATCTGGACCCCCGCGTTGCGGGAGCAGGAGGGCTTCCTGGGCAAGGAGGTCTGGCTGGGGGAGGACGGCTCCGAGGTCGTGCTGCTCATCCGCTGGCGCAGCCGGGAGGCTTGGGAGGCGATGCCCGAGGAGCGCCTGAAGGAACTGGAGGAGCGCTTCCGCCGCGAGGCGCCTGCATGGGAGATGGTGGAGTGCCGCGCGTACGAGCCCTGCTCCGCTGGCTGATCTTTCTGGTGATCCTGGCCGGGATTGCCTGGTGGTTCCGGCCCTATTTGGAGAACGCCGTACGCTTCGTCCGCCTTCTGCGCGAGCCCATCCCTACAGTGCTCCCCGTGCCGGTGGAGGGCGTGCAGCCCGAGGATCTGCAGGATACCTGGGGCGCCGCCCGCAGCGAGGGCCGCAAGCACCAGGGGATCGACATCTTCGCCCCGCGCAACACGCAGGTGCTCTCAGCCACCCACGGCTTCGTCGCGCGCCGCGGCTGGAACCGCCTGGGCGGGCGGATCATCACCGTCGCCGGCCCGGGCGGCCAGCACCACTACTACGCTCACCTGGAGGCCTGGGACCTGCCGGATGCAGGGGATTGGGTCGAAGCTGGGCAGGTGCTGGGCTATGTGGGCAACACCGGCAACGCCGCCGGCACGCCGCCCCACCTGCACTACGGGATCTACCCGATGTCCGGGGAGGCGATCAATCCCTACCCGCTGCTGACAGGAGAGTAGAGATCGCCTCCACCTCTTCCTTCGCCGCCGGCCGCCACATCCCGTTCTGCCGGCGCTTTTCGATGACTGCGGGGTTGTAGCGGATCGAGGTCACCAGCTTGCCCTCACGGCTGAAGACGTGGGCGCGGCCGCGGTCGCCCACCACGACGAGGGTGTCGCGCCGGGTATCGAACAGCAGATCCTCAGGAGTGGCCCGGGCGAAGTCGGCGAGGGCCATGCGGGTCGGCCGGTCCCCCTCGCGGTGGCGGACCTTCGCGTGCTGGGTGCGCCGCTCCTCGCCGCGCCAGCCCTTCTCCAGCCGGCGGGCCAGGGCGTTGACCAGGCCCTCGATGCGCTGGTCCACCACCTTCGGGGGAGTCCGAGGCGCGCGGTCGAGCTGATGCTCTATGCTGCCCAGCACGGTCTGCGCCCAGCGCACCGAACCCGACCACGGCACTTCACCCATCCGGTCATATAAATGCTCCAGAGGCTCGCCCCCCGGGCCGATCCCGATCACGTTCAGCCCGAAGCGGCGACGGCCGCCACGCGCCCGGGACGAGATCACCTGGAAGGACACGGCCAGGGGCTGGCGCCCCGGGAGCTTGGGATCGGGCGCCGGATACCAGCCCACCGCCACCTGGCCATGCAGCCGGTAGCCGGACTCCTGCTGGAGAAAGGCGGGCAGCAGCTCGCTCGTCATCTCGTCGCCGGAAGTCACGGTCGCCACGAGCTGCGGCGGCTCGCGGTAGAGGAGGTCGATCCGCGGGTCGCGACGCTGCAGGAGCCACTGGGCCATGTCGTGGAAGCGGGGCACGCCGGTGCCGCCGTAGCCAATGAACACCTGCCGGTTTCCCGTAGGGGCGGAGTGCTCGCACGAGGCGCTCTGGCAGCGCAGGCAGAAGACGCGGCCGGGCTGGAAGCGGGCGCTGTGCGCGACCAGGGACTGGATGGCGCTCTGCACCGACTCCTCGGCTGCCACCGCCGCGCGCTCCAGCGTCCCCTCGCGCAGGGCAGTGGGCACGGCCAGGCGCACATCCAGCCGGTCGCCCCGGCCGGCCACGAGATGGCCGAGAGGATGGCGCTCCAGCCGCTCCCGCACCTCCTCGGCGAGGAGCTTCATGATCTGTTGCAGGCGATCGTTGGAGTCCGGCATGCCAGCATAGAAAGCGCTGCGGGGACGGCGGGTATTCCTCATAGACTAGCGACATGAGCCTGCGCATCGGAGTCTCGGCCTGCCTCCTGGGCGAGGAGGTCCGCTACGACGGCGGCCACAAAAGGGACTCCTTCCTGCTCGACCTGTTCGGGCCGTTCGTGGAGTGGGTGCCCGTCTGCCCGGAGGTGGAGATCGGCCTCGGCACGCCCAGGCCGGCCATGCGACTGGTCCGGATCGGTGCGGATACGCGGATGGTGACCCCAGAGACCGGGGCCGATCATACGGAAGCCATGCGGGAGTATGCGGAGCGCCGCGTCAGGGAGCTGATGGGAGAGCGGCTCTCTGGCTACATTTTCAAGAAAGATTCTCCGAGTTGCGGCATGGAAGGGGTGAAGCTCTACCCGGCTGAAGGGGGCGAGCCGGTCAGGGAGGGTCGCGGCCTCTTCGCGGAGACCCTGCTGCGCCTTTGGCCTGACCTCCCCGTGGAGGAAGAAGGCCGGCTCCACGATCCGTTCCTGCGAGAGAGCTTCATCGCCCGCATCTTGGGCCGTGAGGTATCATCTCCCCCGCCAAGGAGGTACTTGCAATGAAGCGGCTGATTCCTTTTCTAGTCCTGTTCCTGATGTCCCTGCCCGCCTTCGCGGGCATCCACTACAAGGCGGTCACCAAGACCGACGATCCCAAGAACCCCACCAACATCCAGGTCGAGGGCTGGGTCTCCGGCGACAAGGCCAAGGTCGAGTTCGAACAGAGCGCCAATCCCATCGCCAAGTCGGGCGCCTACCTGATCACCAAGGACGGCGGCAAATCCATCTTCCTGGTCGATCCCGAGGAGAAGACCTACGCCGAGTGGGACTTGCAGTCCATGTTCGGCATGGTGGGATCGGTGATGCAGGGCATGGGGCCGCTGCTCAAGATGGAGTTCTCGGACCCCAAGGTCGAGAAGCTCCTGGACGAGGACGGCGGCACGGTCGCCGGCCTGCCCACCCGCCACACCCGGTACCGCACCAGCTACACCATGAAGATCAAGGTGCTCGGCATGGGTAACGAGGCCAACGTTGTGACCGAGCAGGACATCTGGGCCACCGACAAGCTGCAGGACATCGCCCTCGGCATCTGGCTGCGCTCCGATCCGCCGCGCACGGGTAACGCGCAGTTCGACAAGCTCATCGCCGCCGAGGCGGACAAGGCCAAGGGCTTCCCCCTGAAGACCGTGACGGTCAGCACCACCACCCAGAAGAAGGGCAAGGCGACCACGACCCGCAGCACCATGGAAGTCACCGAGCTCGACAGCAGCGCCAATGTGGCGGCCGCGTCGTTCGAGATCCCGGCCGGCTACCAGGAGACCCAGCTCCTGCCCACGGCCGGAGCCAATTGAGGAGAGACCATGATTCGACGCGTACTGTGTTTCGGCCTGATCCTGGTCGCCGTTGCGGCCCTTCAGGTGCCGATAGTCCGGGCCGGTGAGAGCTACGGCAGCGGCGTCAAGGTCGCCGAGGCCACCCCGATCTCGAAGATCCTGGCGGACCCCGATGCCTACGTCGGCAAGACAGTCCGCATCGAGGGCAAGGTCCTCGACGTCTGCCCCATGAAGGGCTGCTGGATGGAGCTGGCTGGCGAGGACGGCAAGGAGTCGCTCAAGGTCAGGGTGGAGGACGGCGTGATGGTCTTCCCCGTGACCTCGAAGGGCAAGCTGGCCGTGGCCGAGGGTACGGTCGAGGCGATCCCGATGACGAAGGAGCAATACGTCGGCTGGCTGGAGCACCTGGCCGAGGAGCGCGGCGAGACCTTCACCGCCGCCGATATCGCGGCGGTCGGCGACGGCCCCTTCCGCATCCTCCAGCTCAAGGGAACGGGCGCGAGGATCGATTGAAGCGGAAGGGCGGAGAGAGGCTAGAGACCCGCGAGATCTACCCGGGGCGGACGATCCACGTGGCCGTGGACAAGGTCCGCCTGCCCAACGGCAAGGTGATGGACCTGGAGCTGGTCCATCACCAGGGGGCGGTCGCGGTGGTCCCGGTGATCGGGGATGACGTTCTGATGATCCGCCAGTACCGCTACGCCACGGGCGGCTGGCTCCTGGAGATCCCCGCGGGCAAGCTGGAGAAGGACGAGAAGCCGGAGGCCTGCGCGGTCCGAGAGACCGAGGAGGAGACCGGCTTCCGCCCGTCCGAGTTGGAGCCCCTGGGCTGGATCTGGACCACGCCCGGCTTTTGCGACGAGAAGATCTGGCTCTTCCTCGCCAGGGGCCTCGAAGAGACCCGCCAGGGCCTCGACGAGGACGAGGTGCTCGAGCTCGAGCGCATCCCCCTCAAAGAGGCCGTAGACAAGGCGATCCGCGGCGAGATCCACGACGGCAAGACCGTCTGCGCCCTCCTCCGCGCCTACTCGAAATAGCCGTTCACATCCACCACCAGGTGGACCGTGCCGACGCCGACCATGACCGCAAGGCCCTGGATCTTGCCCGCGCCGTCCGGCGATAGGGTGACGATCGCGTTGTTGGCCCGGGTTGTGCCCGCCGGGAAGTTGATCGAGCTTGCCAGGGTTCCTGCCACGCCGCCCGGGAAGAGGCTGATGTAACCCAGGCTCGTGGGCGAGACGGTGGTCAGGTTGATCGAGACCGCCTTGGCCGTCGAGGGGATCCCGCAGAGGCCGGCGACATCGAAGACCCTGATGGCCCCCGAGGTCATCGCCGTGCCGGCGCGCGTGTCGAAGAGCCGGCACGGCTCCAGCGTGTAGAAGTCGGCCTCGCCGCCCTGATAGACGGTGAACGTCTGCCCCCCGAGGGTCAGGATGGCGCTGCGCGGGGTGCCGGTGGGGTTCGGCTGCGCGGTGTAGCCCACCTTGCCGCTGCCGGGCAGGGCGGGTGTGACCGTGAGCCACGCGGCATCGGAGGACGCCGTCCAGGTGCAGCCCTCCTGAGTGGTGATTTCCGCCGTCCCGGAGCCGCCGCCCGCGCCGACGAAGCCCTGGTTGTAGGTCAGCGTGTACGTGCAGGCCGCACAGGTGTAGATGCGGACGTCGTCGACGTCCCAGCCCCACCAGCCCCAGTAGTCTTCGGACGTGCCGATCCGGAAGCGGAACTTCACGCTCTGGCCGGCCAGGGTCGACAGGTCGTACTGGGTCCCCGTGTACCTGCGGCTGGTGCCGACGAACGCCGGCCGGCCGAAGAGGGGATTGTCGGCAGTCGAGACCGTCGAGGGATAGTTCGCGCCGGCCGAGAAAAGGGGCGACGCGTCGACCCAGCTCGTGCCGCCATTGAGGCTGTACTCGACCACGCCGCCGTCGCGGGCGGGCGGATCGAAATCCCAGAAGTGGTTGAACTGCATGCGGGCGTTGCTCGGCACAGGGACGCTGTTCTTCATGAATGCGCTGGAGTCTTCGTAGACGTCCCAGTTATAGCCGGACAGGTGCCATTTCCCGCTCGTGGTGAACCCGAAGACGGCGTAGAACCAGGCGGGCTCGAAGGCGACGTAGCTCACCAGCCAGTTCGTATTAGCATAGCCGGCTTCGAAGTTGTCGAAGAATGCGTTCGCCGGGCTCTGGCCGGCGGGGCAGAGTGGCGGGATCGGCCCGGCGGCCAGTGGGCAGGGCGGGGTGGCAGTCATCTCCACGGCAGCCAGGGCGTCCTCGACCTCCTGGCAGTCCGCGACCGTGATGCCCGCCGTGCCGGCCAGGTCGGCGCAGCTCCGTCTGAACGCACTGGCGGCTTCCGGGAAGCCCGAGCCGGAAAGCAGGTGGGTGGTCAGCGCGCGGTAGGCGATCTTGCCCGCCTTGGTCAGGCCGAGCCCGGTCACCGTCTGGCCGTTGTAGGTTCCGCCGTCCACCAGCAGCGCGTAGAAGTGGTTTTGTACCCCGCTGTTGTGGTGCACGCCGCCATTGTCGCCGGTGCCGCAGTAGTACTTCGCGTCAGACACCTTGGCGGGATCGTTGAACGTGTTGGGGTTCGACATGTCGCGGATGGCGCCGAAGCCGGGCACGTCCTCGCCCATCTTCCAGCGCACCGCGGGCGTGTCGGTCCCGCCGCCGTTGGTCAGGTCGACCGTCTCGCCGAAGATGTCCGAGAAGGACTCGTTCAGGGCTCCCGACTGCATGTAGTACAGAAGGTCGGCGCTGCGCTCGGTCACCGCGTGCGTCAGCTCATGGGCGTCCACGTCGTCGGCAGCCGGGAACCCGGCGCCGTAGACCATCTGGTTCCCGTTCCAGAAGGCGTTGAGGTAGGGACAGGACCCCCCCCGGCAGTACCGGACCGAAGAGATGATGGGCGCGCCGGCGCCGTCATAGCTGTCCCGGCCGTGCTGGGAGAGGAAGTAGTTGTAGGTATCTCCGGAGTACTGGTAGGCAAGGTCGGCGTCCGCCAAGGCCGTGGGCGGTCCGCCTTCGCCGCGCACGAGGGTGCCCGGCAGAAACGAGGTGCTGTTGAGGTCGTAGACCTGCCGGTTCAGAGCGTGGGGAAGCTGGCTGAAGTGGAGCAGCACTCTCCCTCTCTTCGCGTCGATCCAGATGTACTCGCGCAGGGCGGGGCCGCGGGCCTCGACGAACCAGGCCAGGCGGCTCGGCTGGCGGCCCCCCTCGAGGAGGCCGCGGTTCAGGATCTCCAGGCGCGGGGACGACAGCTCGGCATCCGGGACACCGATGCGCGTCGAGGCCACCAGATTCCGGACGGTATTGAGGACCTGATCGGCGAAGAACTCGGGGGTGGTGTCGAAGCCCTCCAGGTCCGGCAGGGTCTCGGCGTTGACGGCGATCACGTCCGAGCCCCGCAGGTGAACCGTGATCTCTCCGGCGGTGACCGGCACGCCCCGGACGACCTGCCGGAACCGGACGTGCTCCTGCCCGAGCGCATCCTGCCAGGCCGGCCCGTGGAGCTCGAGCTCACTCGCGGCGCTGCGGAACCCGAACGCTCCGGCATAGTCGCCGATGAAGGTCCGGGCGATCTCCTCCGGGCTGGTGGCCGCGGCGCCGGCCACGGGCACCGGGCCGTGCGCATCCATGGATAGGAAGGTCACGAGACCCGTGTCGTGCGAAAGGGTGACCTCCACCGGGCCTCCCGCGGCCGTTTCCATAAGGTCGAGGGTGTCACGGACTTTATCGGCGGGCTGGGCATTCCCGGGAGCTGTAGCCAAAAGCCAGAGAACCGGTAGAACGAGCATCGGCGACAGCAGCCTCCGGAGGCTCACGGGGCGTAGACTCATGACCTTCTCTCCTATCTAAAGATCCACAATTCGATAGAGACCCATAACCGAGCCACCCGGTTTACCCGGGGGGGACAGCCTCGTACTGGCGAGGGTGTAGCGAGAATCATGTCCCGTTTCTTTACCGGGATCAACCCCGGGCACGTTTTTCGCTTCTGTACGCTACGCTGTTTTCCGAGAGGAGGCCGATGAGATCCGCGACCCTGATCGAGCCACGCAAGTTCCATATCGAATCCTTGGACACGCCCGAGCCGGGAGAGGGTGAGGTGCGCATCCGTGTGCGGGGCTGCGGCGTCTGCGGCTCCGACATGGGGCCGTGGAAAGGGTTTCCCGGAATGGGCTACCCCCTAGAACCGGGCGCTCCGGGCCACGAGGTATTTGGAACCATCGAGTCCGTCGGCCCCGGGGTTGAAGGGCTCGCCGCCGGCCAGCCGGTGACCGCCCTCACCTACCGGGCGTACGCGGAGTACGACCTCGCCCGCGCCGACTCGGTCATCCCCCTGCCCGAGGCGCTGGCCGGCCGGCCTGTCCTGGGGGAGCCCGTGGCCTGCGCGGTCAACGTGATGCGCCGCTCCGGCGTCCGGGAGGGAGACACAGTGGTCCTTCTGGGCACCGGCTTCCTGGGAACTCTGCTGCTGCAGCTCCTCAGAAAGCACCATCCGGGCCGGGTGATCGCCGTTTCCCGGCGCCGGATGGACCCAGACCTCGCCGAGCGCCTGGGAGTGGAGGTGCTCACCTACGAAGACCCGATCCCAGGCGGGGCTGACGTGGTCATCGAGGCCACGGGCAAGCAGGGGCCGCTCGACCTGGCCACGAACCTGGTCCGCGTGCGCGGCCGGCTGATCGTGGCGGGATATCACCAGGATGGGCCGCGCACCGTCAACATGCAGCTCTGGAACTGGAACGGGATCGACGTGATCAACGCCCACGAGCGCGATCCCGCCGTTTATCGGAGCGGCATGGAGGAAGGGGTGCGCCTCCTGGCTGCCGGTGAAATCGACCTGGAGCCGCTCATCACTCACACCTTCCCCCTTGCGGACATCAACCAGGCTTTCCGGATGACGGAGGAGCGGCCGGAAGGGTTCCTCAAGTCCGTGGTGCTTGCGTGAGATTGGGCTTCGTGGGCCTCGGCTGGATCGGCACCATGCGGCTGGAAGCCGTCTCAGCAGTCGCCGAGGTGGCCGCCCTCTGTGAGCCCGCCCCCCAGCGGCTCGAGGAAGTCGCCCGCGCCCATCCCGAAGCCGCCACCTTCTCCGATTTCAACGAAATGCTTGCCGCGGACCTCCGCCTCGATGGCGTGGTCATCGCCACCCCCAACTCTCTCCACGCGCCGCAGACCCTGGCGGCGCTGGACCGGGGGCTCGCCGTCTTCTGCCAGAAGCCCCTGGCCCTCAATGCCCGCGAAGCGCGGGAGATGGTGGAGGCCGCGCGTAAGGCCGACCGGCTGCTGGGAGTGGACTACTCCTACCGCTACACCGAGGGAGCGCGGGAGCTGCGCCAGGCGATCGAGGCGGGCGAACTGGGCCGGGTGTTCAGCGTGGACACGGTGTTCCACAACGCCTACGGCCCGGACAAGCCCTGGTGCTTCGATCCGCGGCTGTCCGGTGGGGGTGCGCTCATGGACCTGGGCGTCCACCTGATCGACCTCGCGCTCTGGCTGCTGGGCGATTCCGGGGTGAACGAGGTCCATGGCGGTGTCTGGAAGGGGGGGCAGCCCCTTGGGGAGGGGGAGGTGGACGACTTCGCAAACGCCCGGATCGAGCTGAAAGAGGGGGCATCGATCTCTCTGGCTGTGAGCTGGAACGCCCACGCGGGGCAGGACTGTGTGATCAAGCTCTCCGCCTTCGGGACCTCCGGCGGCGCCGAATTCCGGAACGTGGATGGCAGCTTCTACGACTTCGAGCTGGCGCGCTTCTCGGGCCGCTCAGGCGAAGTGGTGGTCCGCGAGTCGCGGGACTGGCTGGGCAAGGCGATCCTCGACTGGGCCGGCCGCCTGGGTGAAGGCTTTGATCCCGGGATCGGGCGTAGCGTACGGGTGAGCGAGGTGGTGGACGCGGTCTACGGAAGGAGCTGAGGGCGCCCGGAGGCGCCCTCTCTCAAATCGCTCTAGTCTCATCCTCCTCGTCATCGCGGACGAAGAGGTACTCCTGAATTCCGTGCCGCAACAGAAACGAGCGGTCGACGCGGAACCCCTTGAGCAGGCCGGAGATCTCGGCCGGGACGTAGCGCGGTCCGGGCCGTTCCAGCTCGGTCCTCCGCTCGTAGAGAAGATGCCCCATCTCCTGGATGCGGAAGCGGATCGGCTGGGCCGGAATCTGCTTCTGGCTCCACATCAGGGCGAAGATCAGGGCGCCCGGCCGGCAATTGCGCCGGAGCAGCACTCCCAGCCGGGCCATCTCCTTGCGTTGCAGGTAGTTGAAGAGGTCCCAGGCGAGCACCACGTCGAGCTTGGCGTCGGCGGGGAAGAGCTGCTCGAAGAACTCCTGCCCGAGCTCCTCGCCCTCCACGGCCGTGGAGCGCGAGGCGTACAGGTCACCGATGTGCAGCTTGCAGCCGAGCTGGGACAGGAACTCCACGTTGCCCCCCACGGCGGAGCCGAGGTCGAGGATTCTCAACCCCTGCCCCTTGCGGCGCATCGATTCGAGCAGAGCGGAGAGCCCCAGAGACTTGTAGACCTCGGGTGCGTCCGCCTGCGCGACGGCGGGTGCGGACTCTCTGCGAGAGCGCGAAAACCAGCTCATCCGGCCTGAGCCGCCCGGCTCGCGCCCGCGGGCTCACCCGCCTGCTTGTCCACGGATTGCGGCCGGTCCGAGCCATGGCGGGAGGAAGAGCCCTCCTTCCCCTCCATGTCGATGCTGCCTTTGAAGCGCGAGCCGTCCTCCAGGATCACGCGCGGCGCCGTGATGTTGCCGCGGATCGCGCCGGCCTGGCGCAGGATCGCCTGCTCCTGGGCGAAGACGTTGCCGTCCACCTCGCCCTCGATGGTGATGACCTTGCCGAACACATCCGCCTTCACCCGCCCGCTCCGGCCAATCGTGACGTTGTGCTGCTTGAGATCGACCTTGCCCTCGACGCGCCCTTCGATCACGAGGTCCTCGCCACCGCTCAGATCACCCTTGATGATGATCGACGCACCGATCGTCGCCCGGTCTCCCGAGCGCTTGGGCTCGGGCGAGGGACTGGGGGAAGATGTCACGGGCGTGGAGGGAGCGGAGGACACGGGACGGGGCGCGGTGGATGCGGGCTCGGGACCATTGGGTTGGTCGTCTCTCTTATTCCAGGCCATGGGGAAGGACCTCCTTGAAACTTACGGCTGCACATCGGTGTGAGCAGTAGCAGCGTAAAAGCCCGAGGAGGGGAAGTCAAGGATAAAATAGCAAGCCGACGATAAATCAGTGTTCAAGGAAGCCCTCTCCCCGGGGGGAGAGGGGGATGAATCAATCAAACGAGCTTGGCGTTGAGCGTGATCTCCGTGCCCGCAAGGGCTTTGGAGACCGGGCAGCCTTCCTTGGCTTTCTTGGCAAATTCCTGAAAGGTAGCATCGTCGATCCCGGGCACCTCGGCCTGAGTGTCGAGCTCGATGCGGGTGATCGAAAAGCCCTCGCCCACCTTCTCGATGTGGACCTTGGCGGTAGTGGCAATGCGCTTGGGCGTGTGCCCGCCGCGGCCGAGGCCGCCGCTCAGCGCCATCGAGAAGCAGCCGGCGTGCGCAGCGCCGATCAGCTCCTCCGGGTTGGTCCCCGCCCCCTCCTCGAATCGGGATCCGAACGAGTAGCGGCCCTCGAACGCGCCGCTGCCCAGCGAAACCTTTCCGTTGCCTCCCCGGATGTCCCCTTCCCAGACCGCGTCGGCCTTGCGTACCGGCATGGTGTTCTCCTCCTATGGATGTCTAGTTTTTTTGTTTCGGCGGCTTGGCTGCGTGATAGACCAGCTTGGTGCCGGGCGGGAGCTCGCGGATCTCGACGATCTCCACCTCGGTCTCGGCCCCCCAATCCACGTGCAGCTTGAACTCGACCACGTCCCCGACGCCGATCCCCGCCAGCGGGACCTTCTCGTCCACGGGGAACGGCATGGTCATGGGGTCCATGCCCACTATCTCGCCGTCGCGGCTCACGAAATCGTCGACGGCCTCGTGGTTGAGATAGAGGCCCCTGCCCGGATTGCCCGGATCGGGTAGCTGCGTCACCTGTCCGCGGACGGTATAGGTCCTGCCGGAATCCTTGCCTCCGGAACAGCCGGCGAGGCTCAGAACGGCCAGGAGGAAAAGGGTCCAGCGGAAGGCTCTCGCACGCACGCCCATTGCGGCTGGATCGTAGCATGCATAATGTTCGGGTCCGGAAGGAGGGAGCGCATGAGTGACAGGGAGGTGATGCAGGAGAGCCGCGTGGTGGGGGCGGAGCTGCGGCTGGGGCGGTACGAGTCCGCGGTCCAATCGAGGCTGGAGCGCTGGCAGGCCGAGGGCTTCGGCCGCCGCCTGTGGGCCAAGGACCATACCGTCTGGTCGGCCCAGCCGGTCCCGGAGCTGACCGACCGCCTGGGCTGGCTCAAGCTGCCCGAGTCCATGCGCACCCAGGCCGAGGACCTCGCCCGCTTCGGCCTGGAGGTCCGCGCCGCCGGCTTCCGCGACGCCGTCGTCCTCGGCATGGGCGGATCGAGCCTCGCGCCCGAGGTCTTCGCCCGCACGTTCGGATCTGCCAATGGTTACCCCGCGCTCAGCGTGCTCGACAGCACGCATCCGGAGGCGGTGCGCTCCCTGCTCGCCCGGCTCGATCCGACCCGTACGCTCTTCGTAGTCTCCAGCAAGTCGGGCACGACCACCGAGACGCTGTCGCTGTTCCGAGCCTTCTGGCAATGGGAATCTGAGTCGCTGGCCTCGGCCTACGAGGCCGGCCGCCGCTTCGTCGCGGTCACCGATCCCGGCAGCACGCTGGAGAAGCTGGCCCGGGAGCGGGGTTTCCGCGCCGTGTTCAACGCACCCGAAGACGTGGGTGGCCGCTACAGCGCCTTGACCAACTTCGGCCTGGTGCCCGCGGCATTGCTCGGCGTGGATGTGCGGGAGCTGCTGGTGCGGGCTCGCAACATGGCCGAAGCCTGCACCGGACCGGCCATTTCGAACCCCGGCCTGGTCCTCGGCGCCGCCTTGGGCGAGCTGGCCCTGGCGGGCCGCGACAAAGTGACCTTCCTGGCCTCGCGGGAGATCGATTCCTTCCCCGACTGGATCGAGCAGCTCGTGGCCGAGAGCACCGGCAAGATCGGCCGCGGCATCGTGCCGGTCGTGGGGGAACGGACAGGGGAGCCAGGGGTCTACGGTCAGGACCGCTTCTTCATCGGCCTGAGCCAGGGCGACGACAAGGCGCTGGAGATGCGCCTCGCCGCCCTGGAGACGGTCGGCCATCCGGTGGCGCGCTTCCGGCTCACCGACCCGGCGGACCTCGGGCGCGAGATGTTCCGCTGGGAGATGGCAACCGCCGCGGCCGGGGCGATCCTCGGGGTCAACCCCTTCGACCAGCCGGACGTGCAACTCGCCAAGGAACTGGCGACCCGGGCCATGAAGGAGCGCTCCTCGGGAGCGCCGGCCGCGCCCGCCGATGAAGTGCGGGCCTCCGACTCTGGTTCTCTGGGAAGCGCGATTGAGCACTGGCTGGCCGGAGCGGGGGCGGGGAGCTACCTCGGGGTCCATGCCTACCTGCCCGCGGTCCAGCAGACCAAGGAGATCCTGCACGACATCCAGGCGCGGCTGCGCGACCGCACCCTGCTGGCCACGACCTTCGGCTACGGCCCGCGCTTCCTCCATTCGACCGGCCAGCTCCACAAGGGAGGGCCGGATACGGGCCACTTCCTCCAGATCGTGGACGAGCCGGAGCACGACCTGCCCGTGCCCGAGGCCGACTTCACCTTCGGCACCCTGATCCGCGCCCAGGCGGACGGCGACCGCAGCGCCCTGGAGCAGCGGGGGAGGCGGGTGGTGCGGGTCAACCTGGGCAGCGACATCCCGGGAGGCCTCGCCCGCTTGCGGGAGGCGCTGGGGGCCTGACATGGCTGTTCGCGCCGTGGTCCTGGCCGGCGACATCGGCGGGACCAAGTGCAATCTGGGGCTGTTCGAGGTCGCCGAAGGGGTGCCCCACCCGCTGAGGAGCGCCAAGTACCCCAGCGCGGGCTACCCCGGCCTCGCCCCTCTGCTGGAAGAGTTCCTCGGCCCCGATGCCCGGGAGGTCCGCGCAGCCTGCTTCGGGGTGCCCGGCCCGGTCCTGGAAAACCGCACGAGCACTCCCAACCTGGCCTGGAAGCTGGACGGCGGCGCGCTCTCCTCCGTGGTCGGGGGGCACGCCGTTGTCCTGATCAACGACCTGGTGGCCACAGCCGAGGGGGTCCCACTCCTCAGCCGGGACGAGCTGTCCACCCTCCACCCCGGGGGGCACGGAGCGGCCGGCGCCGGCAACCTGGCGCTGATCGCGGCGGGGACCGGACTCGGTATGGCCCTGCTGCCGAGGGTGGCGGGAGTGTCGGTGCCGGTCCCCTCGGAGGGCGGGCACATGGACTTCGCCCCCCGGACCGAGGACGAGGCCGGCCTCCTCTTCTATCTCTCCGAGGTCTTCGCCGGGCACGTGAGCGTCGAAAGGGTGGTCTCCGGCCCGGGACTCTTCAATATCTACCAGTACCTGAGGGACCGTGCCGGCCTGCCGGAGAGCCCGCCGGTGCGGGAGGCCCTGAGGCGAGGGGACGATCCTTCCCAGGTGATTGGGGAAGCCGCCCTGGCCGAATCCTGCGGCCTCTGCTCGCGCGCCGTGGGCATGTTCGTCTCGGCCTACGGAGCCGCCGCCGGCAACCTGGCCCTGGTGGGAACCGCCACGGGAGGCATTTACCTGGGCGGCGGGATCGCCCCGAAGCTCCTCCCGCGCCTCCAGGACAGCACCTTCCTCCGAGCCTTCTTCGACAAGGGCCGTTTCCGCGGCTTCCTGGAGGCGGTGCCCGTCCGGGTGATTCTCAACGACCGCGCCGCGCTTCTGGGCGCGGCACGGCACGCGGCGGCTCTGCTGGCATGAGCCGTCTCCAGGCATTTCCCTTCGCGGGGATGCTCCTACCCTTCATGTTTTCGGAGCATCCGAACATTCTTGGAGGTTTTAGGGAAAGCAATTCGGAGCAAAAAAGACTCTCTGAGGTGCTGCTTCTTCCTGTTATGCTCCGAAATAAGGAGCTTTTGGGAGCAAGGCGTCTTCATTTGCTCCTAACCAGGGCTCTTATGCTGCAAGCTGAAGGTTAGCGGCCTCAGGAGGAAGAGAAGTTGCTCCAACTTAATGTGGTGTCGGAGCATCTTTTTCGAAATCAGGGGATGATCCCTATCGCATGTTTTCCCGGAGTCAGACCGTCGCGAGGCTTGAGAGATCCTTCCGCGCAGACTGCGTCAGCGGATGATCGGGCCCGAGCACCTGCTCGAAGATCTCCAGCGACTTGCGCGCCAGCGGCTCGGCTTCATCCGTCCGCCCAAGGTCCCGCAGGACGCCTGCGAGGACCTGTATCGTGCGAGCTGTCTTGAGGTGTGCCACTCCAAACACCTTCTGGCAGATCTGCAATGAGCGCCGAATCACCGGCTCTGCCTCCAGGGCTCTACCAGAGGATGTGAACAGAAGGGCCAACTGACGCAGATCTAGGGCGATTGTGGGGTGGCTTTCTCCATACGACTCCTGATCGAGAGCCAAGGCCTTTCGGAGCCACTCCTCCGCCTCTGCCCATTGGTGCCGCTCCATAAGCACGAGGACGAGGGCGTTGACAGGCTTGGTCGCTTCAGGGTGCCGCTCTTGGCCCTGAGCGAAGAAGAGATCCACGGATCTTCGGAGAAGGGGCTCGGCTTCGTCCGAGCGATTCATGAGCCTGAGTGAGGTTCCGAGGTTGTGAAGGCCGATGGCGGTCTCATAGCGTTTCCCGCCGAAAAGTCTCTCCTCGATATCCAGCATCTTCCGCAGGACGGGCTCGGCTTCCGAGTAGAGGCCTTTCCCGGCGAGGAGAGCGCCTAAACGTGTCATCAGACTAATTGCGGCGGTGCTTCCCAAGGCGCCTTGCTGGTCAGCGTGAGCGAGGATTTGCACCGAGTGAGGCCGCAGAAGGTCCCAGATGTGCCAAGTGTCCGGATCATGCGATTCGAGGGGACCGTACTCCCCCACGAGCTCCATGGCTAATTCGATCCAGGCTGCCTGGCTCTCCTCGGGGACACGCTGCCGGATCACCTCCTGAACCACGCGATGCACGGTCATGATTCCACCTTGCCGCGAGATCAGGGACAGGCCCGTGAGCTCGGCCAGATCGTCGCGCAGAGGCCGGAGTCTCACCTCTTCCCCGGCTTCGGCGCAGAGACGTTGCGCTGCCTTGCAGAGGATTGCCTCCCCGGCTTTGAGCATCTCCAGGGGGATCGGGTCAGGAGCCAGATGAGCAATCAGGCGAAGCAACCCTTGAGCAGTAGGGGCGAGCTGGCGGAAGGTCCTCTGCCATGTGATCGCCAGGGGGGCGGGGTACTGCATGATCCCCTCGTCGTACCAGCCGAGGACGCTGTCGCACTCGCTTTCCCAGATGTCAAGGTACTCCGCTAGAGAGATCTGGGTGTGGGCTATGTAGGCGGCGGCCTGCTCTAGAGCCAGGGGGAGCCCGTCGAGCAACTCGGCTAGCCGGAGCGCCTGCGCCTCGTCGCCGGGCTCCCTCCGGCGATCGTGCGCCGTGCGCTGGAGGAGGAGCTCCTTCGCCGCGTCCTGAGGGATGAGGTCGATCGGATGCCTGCGGACACCGGCGGGCCAGTCCCGCCTCCGGGAGGTGATCAGGACCCGGCCGCCGGAGAGCGCAGGCAGGAGCCGTGTGACAGCGAGCAGGGCCTCCCGGGAATCGGCATTGTCGAGGACCAGCAGGCACCGGGGATTGTTCCGGAGCCAGCGCAGGACCGCTCCGAACACCTCCCCTTCGGCTGCAGCATCGCGCTCCGGCAGGTCGAGCAGCTCGGCGCGGGCGAGCGAAGCCATGCCGCTGTTCAGTCCTTCCGGCGAGTCTGCCAGGACGAAGAGCACGGCGCGGTAGTGCTGCCCGTGTCTCCAGGCGTACTCGACCGCCAGCCGCGTCTTGCCGATCCCGCCGAGCCCGTGGAGGACGAGGCCCGGAGTGTCCTGGGTCAGCGCTTCCGCCAGGGCTTGAAGCTCCCGGCTCCGTCCCTTGAGCAAGTTGCCCAGTGGCGGGAACGGCAGGTTGTGGAGCCTTGGGGGGCCGGTCCTGGTGACGCCGAGCGCGGGTGTAGAGGGCGTCTGGGTCCTCATGCGCGCATTCCAGACGGCTGCCTCCGGAACGCTCCAGGCCGAAGCGGCAATCCGCAGGTCCGCCCGCATGGCCTCCGCGCTCGAATAGCGCCGCTCGGGCATCTTCTGCAGGGCCGTGGTCAAGACCCGCTCGATCTCCGGGCTCACTCCCTGGAGCGGCGGAGGAGCGCCTTCGATGATTGTGAGGAACAGGGCCGGCACCGAGTTGGCGCGGAATGGCAGGCGGCCGGCGATCGCCTCGTAGAGCACGACCCCGAGAGACCAGAGATCCGCCGCGGGTCCGACCTCCTCGCCGCAGACCTGCTCCGGCGCGGCATAGGAGATCGTGCCCACCATGACCCCATCCTGAGTCATGCGGGTCTGGTCCGTGAGCCGGGCCACTCCGAAGTCGACGATCTTCACGAGGCCGTCCGAGACCAGGATGTTGCCAGGATGGACGTCGCGGTGAATGATCCCCCGGGTATGCGCCGCGGCGAGGCCGTCCGCCACCTGGATGGCGATCTCGACGGCTTCCCGCGGATCGAGCGGGCCGCGGCGCAGCCGGCTACGGAGTGTCTCGCCCTCGCAGAATGCCATGGCGAGGAAGGTCTGGCCGCCGGCCGTCTCGCCGATCTCATAGAGGGTGCAGACGTTGGGGTGATCGAGGGCCGAGGCGGCCTGGGCCTCGCGCAGGAAACGCTGGCGCGCTGACTCGCTCGTCTGGCTCGCCTCGTCGTCCGAGGTCATGAATTTCAGGGCCACCAGGCGCCCGAGACGCAGGTCCCGCGCCTTGTAGACAACGCCCATTCCGCCCCGGCCCAAGGGCTCCAGGATCTTGAAGTGCGCGATCGTGCTGCCGATCTCCGGGAAGCTCATCATCTCCAGCCCGGCCGCCTTCGCCCTTCGCCCCGAAGATCAGATCAAATCCAAGTCCTCTTTTATTTTATCAAAGTATTCAGGCCGCTGTCAGGGTGTTCAGGTCGTGCCGGGCGGACTGGGTCATGGGATGGTCCGGGCCAAGGATTCTCTCCAGGATCTCCAGGGCTTGGCGCGCCAACGGCTCTGCCTCGTCGGGACGGCCGAGGTCGCGCAGGATGCCGGCGAGGACCTGCATCACTCTCGCGGGCTTGGGGTGAGTCTCTCCATGAATTGCCCTCAGGATCTCGAGAGAGCGCCGGTTCAAGGGCTCGGCTTCTGCTGTGCGTCCTGTCGAGATGAGCAGGAGCGCCAAATTGTGGAGATCCCGCCCCACGTAGGTATGGGCTTCTCCATACATATCCTGATCGAGGATCAGCGCCCTCCGAAGTAGCTCCTCAGCCTCCACCCATTGCTGTTTTTCCATCAGGAGGAGAGCCAAGGCGTTGATAGGCGTGGTCGCATGGGGATGCAGGTCTGCCGAGCAGAAAAAGATTTCCATGCTTCTGCGCATCAGGGGCTCTGCCTCCTCTAGGCGGCCCGTGACCTTGAGCAGCATCCCGAGATTGTTGAGGGAAATACCGACTGCGGACCTGTTTCCGCTGGAGAGCCGCTCCTGGATCTCCAGCGCCTTGCGCATCAACGGCTCGGCTTCCGAATAGAGACCTTTCGCGCCGAAGAGAAGGCCGAGCTCGGACATGACGCCGGCCGAGGAAAGGCTGATCAGAGACGCTCGTTCGACATGGGCGAGAAGCTGTATCGCGTGGGGCCGGAGAAGGTCCCAGACAGGCCAGGTCCTCACTTCGTCGGCGGGATTGGGGGCGAAGCCTTCGATGAGCGCCAGGACCAGTTCCAGGCAGTCCACCCGCTTCTCCTCCGGAATCTGGTTACGGACCACCTCCTGCATGAGGCGGTGCATGGTGAATAGGTCGCTCTGACCCGAGATAAGGGACAACGATCTCAGCTCGGCCAGATCGTCGCGGACCTTTCGGGGCACCATCTGCTGGCCGGCCTCATCGGCCAGCAGGGACGCCGCTTGCTGGACGATCTCCTCGCCGGATTCGAGGAGGGCCATGGGGATTGCGTCTGGTGCGAGAAACGCAACCAGTCGCAGGACCGCCTTGGCCGTGGGGGAGAGCTGTTGAAAGCTCCGCTGCCAGGTCACGGCCAGGGAGGCCGGGTACTGCATCGCACCCTCGTCGTGCCAGCTCAGGACACCTTCGCTCTCCCGCTGCCACTCGGCGAGATAGTCCGCCAAGGAGATCTGGGTGTGGACGATGTATGCCCCGGCCTGCTCTAAGGCCAGGGGAAGCCCATCCAGCAGCTCCGCCAGCCGGAGCGCCTGTTCCGCGTCGTCCTCTTCCCGCTTGCGGTCCTCACGGGTGCGCTCCAGGAGGAACTCGGCGGCCGGCTGCAGGAGGACGCGGTCGATCGCCCGGCGGCGGACCCCGGCCGGCCAGTCGCGGCGCCGGGAGGTGATCAGCACGCGGCCGGAGGTCAGGGCGGGCAGGAGCTTGGTGACCGCCAGCCGGGCCTCCTTGGTGTCGACGTTGTCCAGGATCAGGAGCCAGCCCGGGTTCTCCCGCAGCCAGCGGAGCACGGCCCCGATCACCTCGTTTTCAGCCGGGTGGTTGCGCTCGGGCAGGTCGAGGAGGTCGGCGCGGGCGAGCGCCGCCAGTCCGCTGTTGAGGCCGTCAGGCGAGTCGGCCAGGACGAACAGCATGGCCTGATAACGCCTCCCGAACCTCCAGGCGTACTCGATCGCGAGACGGGTCTTGCCGATGCCGCCGAGGCCATGGAGGACCAGGGCCTGGAGACCGGAAGGGCCATCCTCTGCCAGAGTTTGTGCCAGCGCCTGAAGCTCCTCGCTCCTGCCCTTCAGCAACTCTCCCAGGGGAGAGAACGGCAGGTTGTGGAGGAGCGGAGGCTCCAGCCGGGAGACCGGGATTGCCGGCATCTCCCGCAGTGTGTCCGGCTCTCCTCCGGCCAGGGCGTCGGCCGCTTCCAGGAGATCCTCCTGCATCTCGCGGGCGCTGGCGTAGCGCAGCTCCGGGGTCTTCTCCAGTGCCCGCGCCACGATCCGTGCGAGTTGCGGGCCTCCAATCCCCAGCGGCGGCGGGTCGGTCTCCAGGATCTTACGGATCAGCTCCGGCTCGCTCTTCGCTCGGAAGGGGCGCTTGCCCGTGATCATCTCGAAGAGCACGATGCCGAGGGACCACAGATCGGCGGCGGGGGTGACCTCCTCGCCGTTCACCTGCTCGGGGGACATGTAGGACCAGGTGCCGAGGGCCTGGCCGTCGAGGGTGATGTGCGCCTGATCCGACAGCCGGGCGATGCCGAAGTCGGCGATCTTGACCAGCCCGTCGCCGAGCAGGAGGTTGCCTGGCTTGATGTCGCGGTGGATGATCCCGCGGGCGTGCGCGGCAGCGAGTCCCTCGGCGACCTGGGCCGCCAGGAGGGTGGCTTCGAGCGGCTCGAGCGGGCCCTGGGCGAGCCGGTCGCGGAGGGTCCCTCCTTCAATGTAGGCCATGGCCAGGAACATCCGGCCGTCGTCGGCCTCGCCGATCTCGTAGAGGGTGCAGACGTTGGGATGGTCCAGGGCGGAGATGGCGCGCGCTTCGAGGAGGAAGCGCAGGTGGGCCTCCTCCCGGGTCTCCATGCCCGGCGCCAGGAGCTTCAGGGCGACCAGCCGGCCCAGGCGCACGTCCCGCGCCTTGTAGACGAGGGCCATGCCGCCGCGGCCGATGCGCTCCAGGATCTCGAAATGGGAGATTCGGCCGTCGTCCAGTGCGCGGCCCATGTGCTCCTCCTGCCTCCAACCCTGCTGTCAGCGTAACAGAGCCAAGGGGATTAGACTAAGGCGGTGAGCCGGTCTCGCCTCCTTGCCGCCGCCCTGATCCTGCTGCTGGCCGTCCCGGTGCAGGCCGCCGAGGTGCGCGACGTCCTCGGCTCGGCTCATGTGGCCGGGAGGTACAACTTTTCCGAGGAGGACTTCCTCAACGAGGGGGCCGACCGGCTGCTGGAGCTGGGTACCCGCGTCATCAAGGTCTGGTTCCAGCTCGACGCCTCGCGCGCCTACCCGTTCAATTCCGACTGGGGGACGCCGGCCACCGATCTTGCCGAGCTGGCCCGGAAGCCCTACTACCGCCGTCTGTTCGACAAGCCGTTCTCCACGTACATCCTGGTCATCTCGTCGTCGTCGACGACCGGCTCGAGCCAGTGGCTCGACGGTATGACGCCCGAAGAGGTCGATGCGGAACGCGAGCACGTCTACCGCCTGGCGCGCCATCTCCTGGTTGCTTATGCGGGGAGCGGCAAAACGTTTGTGCTCCAGAATTGGGAGGGGGACCACCTGCTGCGCCAGGGGCTCGTAGGGGGCGTCGATCCCGACCCGGTCCGCATCCAGGGCATGATCGACTGGTGGAACGCCCGCCAGGACGGGGTCGAGCAGGCCCGGCGCGAGATCGGGCTCCGCGATGTGATGGTCGCCCATGCGGCGGAGGTCAACCTCCTGGCCCAGGCGATGGAGGGGAAGGTCACGGCCACGAACGACGTGGTCCCTTTCACCCGCGCCGACCTCTACTCCTATTCGAGCTGGGACGTCGGCTTCGACCGGCGGCGCCTGACCGAGGCCCTGGAGTACCTCCAGTCGAAGGCCCCGGACAGCGAGCTCTTCGGCGAGCGCAACATCTATCTGGGCGAGTTCGGGGCGGTCGAGGACCAGGTGGGGAAGGGCGTGAACCTGCGCAAGCGGATCCAGGGGCTCGCGGACGCGGCGCTCGGGTGGGGCGTGCGCTACGCCGTGTTCTGGCAGCTCTACTGCAACGAGCCGAAGCACGAGTACGAGGGACGGCCGCGGATCTCCGACATGCGGGGCTTCTGGCTCATCCGGCCCGACGGCTCCCGGACAGCCTCCTGGCGGCACTTCGAGCAGCGCATGCCCCTGGTGCGGCACATGGCCCGGTTCAGCATCTCGACCGGCCAGTTCATGGGTGCCAATGATGTCGTCGCTGCCGACCGCTGGCGGCCGGAGCCGTTCACCCAACTCGCGGTCTACGACCTCAACGGTGGGCGGCTGCGCCACGGCGACAAGATCACCTTGCAGGCCCATGACGGGCTCTACCTGACCGCTGCGGATGGCGAGGTGTATGCCCGCAGTACCGAGGTACGCGGGGACGAGATCTTCCAGGTGTGGAAGGTCGGCGGTATCGGGGGCAGTGGCACGATCCGCGACGGTGATCAGGTGGCTTTTCAGGCGCGCTCGGGCCGCTATCTCGTGGCCGAGCCCGGGACGCTCAAGGTGACCGCCACTCGCTGGGCGATCGGGGCGGCTGAGACGTTCCGGCTGCTGCTGCTCCCGGATTAGCTACACTCCCGCCGCATGCTCCTGACGCTTCGCACCACCCACCGCCCTGCCAGCGACCTGGGCTACCTCCTCCACAAGCATCCGGAGAAGCTCCATTCCTTCGACTTGTCCTTCGGTCAGGCGCACATCTTTTATCCGGAGGTCTCCGAGGAAGCCTGCACCGCGGCCCTACTCCTGGATGTCGATCCGGTGGGGCTCGTGCGCGGACGAACTATGGATCAGTACGTCAACGACCGGCCGTACGTGGCTTCCTCCTTCCTGTCGGTGGCCATTGCCCGCACTTTGGCCTCGGCGCTGGGCGGCCGGAGCCGGGAGCGGCAGGAGCTGGCGGAGACGCCGATCCCTCTCCAGGCGCGGATCTCCGTGATCCCCTGCCGCCGGGGAGAGGAGCTGCTGCGCCGCCTGTTCGAGCCGCTCGGGTATGCGATGGAGATCGAGCCTCATCTGCTCGATCCGGGCTTCCCGGAGTGGGGGGCGCGCCATTTCACCGTCACCCTCACCGGCGTCCTCCGGCTGAGCGAGCTGCTGGCCCATATCTACGTGCTGGTGCCGGTGCTCGACGATGAGAAGCACTATTTCGTGGACGAGGCCGAGGTCGAGAAGCTCGTGCGGCACGGCGGCGAGTGGCTGCGCTCCCACCCCGAGCGCGACTTCATCGCCCGCCGCTATCTCAAGCACCAGCGCAGCCTGGTTGAAGAGGCCGTGAGCCGCCTCGAGCCCGGTGAGGCTCCGGAGGAGGAGGCCCGCGACGCCGAGGAAGCCGCTCTCGAACGGCCGCTCGGGCTTCACGAGCAGCGCCTGCGCGAGGTCGCGGCCGAGCTGGCGGCGAGCGGCGCCCGGCGGGTGATCGACCTCGGCTGCGGCGAGGGCCGGCTCCTGGAGATCCTGCTCAAAGACCCCCAGTTTTCAGAAGTCGCGGGCATGGACGTCTCCTGGCATGGCCTCGAGCGGGCCAAGGGCCGGCTCGACGAGCTGCCGGGCCGGGTGCGCGACCGTTCCCGGCTCTTCCACGGCTCTCTCGTCTATCGCGACCAGCGCATCGAAGGCTACGATGCCGCGGCTCTGGTGGAGGTCATCGAGCACCTGGACCCGCCGCGGCTGGCCTCTTTGGAGCGCGTCGTCTTCGAGCGCGCCAAGCCGGGCACGGTAGTGCTGACCACTCCCAACGCCGACTACAACCCAAAGTGGGAACGCCTGCCCGCCGGCCGATTCCGCCATCGGGACCATCGCTTCGAGTGGACCCGCGCCGAGCTGACGGAGTGGGGAGACCGGGTCGCCGCCCGCCACGGCTACAAGGTCCGCTACCTGCCCCTCGGTCCGGAAGACCCCCACGCCGGCTCGCCAACCCAGATGGCGGTCTTCTCTCGTGTCTAGACCCCATCTCATCCTCCCGGTGGGCACCCAGGTCGTGAGCCGGATCGAGATCCGCGACTCCAGGGGGACCGTGCTCTGTCCGGAGGGGGCCGTGGGCGTGGTCGTCAAGGCCCCGGCCGACGGCACCCATGCCTACATCGTGCGGCTGCCGGACGGCTCCGAGATCCCGCTGCGGCGCAACAATCTCACCATCCGCAAACACCAGCAGCGGGAGGATCTGGAGGCGATCGGGGTCGAGGAGGAGGAGCTGTTCGAGCGGGTGATCTACCGCTGTGTCCTGGGCTCGCGCGCCTATGGCCTGGAGCAGGAGGCGTCCGACGTCGACCTGCGCGGCATCTATCTCCCTCCCGCGGATCTGCACTGGTCGCTCTACGGCGTGCCCGAGCAGATCGAGCGCAAGGAGACGGACGAGGCCTATTGGGAGATCCAGAAATTCCTGAGCATGGCGCTCAAGGCCAATCCCAACGTGCTGGAATGCCTCTACACGCCGCTGGTCGAGCTCTGCAAGCCGCCCGCGGACGAGCTGATCGCCGAGCGCTCGCGGTTCCTCTCGAAAATGGTCTACCAGACCTACAACGGCTACGTGATCTCCCAGTTCAAGAAGCTGGAGCAGGACCTGCGGACGGTGGGGGAGATCCGCTGGAAGCATGCCATGCACCTGATCCGCCTCCAGCTCGCGGGGATCACGGCGCTGAGCGAGGGACGCGTGCCCGTCCGGGTCGCGGATGACATCCGGGAGCGGCTCCTGGCGATCAAGAGGAACGAGGTGCCGTGGAAGGAGATCGAGGCCTGGCGGCTGGAGCTGCACGAGCGCTTCGACGCCGCCCTCGCTTCGAGCCGGCTGCCGGACCGGCCTGACTACCGCTGGGCCAACGACTTCCTGATTCGGGCGCGGAGGGGGATGGTTTGAGGATCGCGGTCCCCGAGCTCTCGCTGATCGTCCTGATCGGGCCGTCCGGCTGCGGCAAGTCCACGTTTGCGGCCAGGCACTTCCTGGCAACAGAGGTGCTCTCCTCCGACCGCTTCCGGGCCATCGTCTCGGACGACGAGATGGACCAGACCGCCACCCGCGACGCTTTTGAAGTGCTTCACCACATCGCGGCGAAGCGCCTTGCCCGCGGGCGGCTGACGGTCGTCGACGCCACGAACACCCAGCCCACGGCCCGCAAGCCGCTGGTGGAGCTGGCGAAGAATGCCTATCTCCAGGCCGTCGCCCTGGTGTTCGACCTGCCGGCCCGATTGTGCGAGGAGCGCAACCGGAGCCGGCAGGACAGGCAGGTGCCGCCTCACGCCGTGTTCCAGCAGCGCAGCCAGCTCGAGCGCTCCCTCCGCGATCTGCAGAAGGAGGGCTTCCGCCGGATCTTCATCCTGCGCTCTCCCGAGGAGATCGAGGCGGTCACGATCGAGCGCGAGCGCCTGTGGCCCGACCGCCGGGACGACCTTGGGCCGTTCGACATCATCGGCGACATCCACGGCTGCGCCGACGAGCTGGAGGAGCTGCTTACCCGGCTTGGGTACTCCGAGGGGCGGCATCCGGAAGGGAGAAAGGTGGTCTTCCTCGGCGACCTGGTGGACCGCGGACCGCGGGTGCCCGACGTGCTCCGCATCGCCATGGACATGGTCAAGGCCGGGACGGCGTTCTGCGTGCCGGGCAACCACGACGACAAGCTCAAGCGCTACCTCCAGGGCAAGAAGGTGCGGATCGCCCATGGGCTGGAGCAGTCCATCGAGCAGATCGAGGACCATCCCGCCGCCTTCCGGGAGAGGGTGCTGGCGTTCCTCGACGGCCTCGTGAGCCACTACGTGCTGGATGGCGGCCGGCTGGTCGTGGCCCACGCCGGCATGAAGAAGGAGATGCAGGGCCGCGCCTCCGGCCGGGTGCGCGACTTCGCCCTCTATGGCGAGACCACGGGGGAGAGCGATGAGTTCGGCCTGCCCGTGCGCTACAACTGGGCCGCCGACTACCGGGGGAGCGCCACGGTGGTCTACGGCCACACGCCCGTCCACCGGCCCGAGTGGCTCAACAACACGATCAACATCGACACCGGCTGCGTCTTCGGAGGGCAGCTCACCGCCCTGCGCTACCCCGAGCTGGAACTGGTCTCCGTGCCCGCCCGCCGGACCTACCGCGAGTCGAAGCGGCCGTTCAAGGTCGACCCGGAGCTGACGGCCCAGCAGAGGCAGGACGAGCTGCTCGACCTGGATGACGTCACCGGTAAGCGGATCGTCCAGACCCGATTGCGCGGGGAAGTGACGGTCCGGGAGGAGAACGCCACCGCCGCCCTGGAAGTGATGAGCCGCTTCGCCGCGGACCCGCGCTGGCTGATCTACCTGCCGCCGACGATGTCCCCCTCGGAGACCGCCGATGAGCCCGGATACCTGGAGCATCCCACCGAGGCGTTCGCGCACTTCCGCCGGGAGCGGATCACCAAGGTGATCTGCCAGGAGAAGCACATGGGCTCGCGGGCCGTGGTGATCGTCTGCCGGGACGAGGACGCCGCCCGCCGCCGCTTTGGCATGACGAACGACGGCTTCGGCATCTGCCTGACCCGCACGGGCCGGCGATTCTTCGAGGGGGAGATGGAAGCGCCGTTCCTGTCGATG
Organism: Acidobacteriota bacterium; assembly: GCA_034667225.1. Lineage (GTDB taxonomy): Bacteria > Acidobacteriota > Thermoanaerobaculia > Multivoradales > UBA5704 > DATMER01. Next base: position 41,028 of record JAXDKG010000020.1, on the reverse strand, counting down.
GTGCGGGACGCGGTCGACCGCTCCGGCCTCTGGGAGGAGCTGGCGACCGACTGGATCTGCCTGGATGCCGAGCTGATGCCCTGGTCTGCCAAGGCCCAGGAGCTGATCCGCGACCAGTACGCCGCGGCCGGAGCCGCCGCCCGGGGAGCGTTGCCCGCGGCCGTCGCCGTCCTGGAGCAGGGGGGGCCCGATCTCGGGATGCTCCTCGACCGCTTCCGCACCCGGCTCGACCTGGTGGCCCGCTACGAGGCCGCCTACCGCCGCTACTCCTGGACCGTATCCTCCGTGGCGGACCTCCGGCTCGCTCCGTTCCACCTCCTGGCCTCCGAGGGGGCGGTGCACGTGGACAAGGACCACCTCTGGCACATGAGCAGGGTGGCTCGCCTCGGCCTGACGCCCACCCGCTACCGGATCGTGGACCTCGCCGATCCGGAGAGCGAGGCCGAGGCCGTGCGCTGGTGGGAGGAGATGACGGAGGCCGGCGGCGAAGGCATGGTGATCAAGCCGCTGGATTTCCTCGCCGAGGGCCGCAAGGGCTTGGCCCAGCCGGCTCTCAAGTGCCGCGGCCGGGAGTACCTGCGGATCATCTACGGCCCCGAGTACACCCTGCCCGAGAACCTGGCGCGCCTGCGCTCCCGCGGCCTGGCGGCGAAGCGCTCCCTGGCGCTACGCGAGCTCGCCCTCGGCGTCGAGGCCCTGGAGCGCTTCGTGGCCCGCGAGCCGCTGCGGCGGGTGCACGAGTGCGTGTTCGGCATCCTGGCGCTGGAGAGCGAGCCGATCGACCCGCGGCTGTGAGCGGTCGAGCGGGTAGACCCCTCCACCCGCTCGTTTGGACGCTCCAACGGGCGGGTAGACCCCTCTACCCAGTCGTTCGAGCCTTCCAACGAACGGGTAGACCCCTCTACCCACTCGTTCGGGCTCTCCAACGAACGGGTAGACCCCTCTACCCACTCGTTTGGATCCTTCCACCCAGTGGGTAGACCCCCCTACCCACTCGTTTGAGCGCTCCACCCAGTGGGTAGACCCCTCTACCCGTTCGTTGGCCTGTATGCTACCCCCACAATCATGAGCCGATCGTCTTCCGAGCCGGGCCGGCCACCATGCCATCCATGTATGCTCCCGAGTTCACAGCCTACTCGGCCGGAGACGTCGTCAAGGTGACGCCGTGACCCCTGGTTTCCTCCCACGTCCGTAGAGTGTCTGAACCCCTATGAGCCGATCTCTATCTGTCCTTTGTGTCCTTTGCGTCCTTTTGGTCCTTCCCTCTGGAGCGCTAGGATCGACTACCGTGGAGCACAAATCTGCCTGGACCGAGATCGACCGGCTCATCAAGGAGCTCAAGCTCCAGGAGGCGATGCATCGCCTCGACGAGATCCTCCCGGCCATCCGGGAATCCGGCGACGCGGAGGAGATCACCCGCGCCCTGGTCCGCGGCTCCCAGCTCCGCGCCGGCAGCGCCGAGCCCGGGGAAGCGGTCCGCTTCCTCCAGAGCCAGCCCTGGCCCGAGGGGCGCCAGCAGCGCGCCGTGCTCTCCCTCTTCATGGCCGAGGCCCTGAAGAACTACTACGACAACTACCGCTGGGAGATGTGGAAGAACGAAGCGGTGCTCTCCGACCAGCCGGTGGACGTGGAAAAGTGGACCACCGGCCAGATCTTCGAAGCCGTCTCCAAGTCCTACCTGGAGGCGTGGAAGGAGCGCGAGCTCCTGGGCGGGATCCCTGTCTCCAAGCTCTCCGACCTCCTCCGGCCGAACAACTATCCCAAGGAGGTCCGCGGCACGCTCCGCGACACGGTCACCTACCTCTGGACCGCGCACCTGGCGGACACGGGATACTGGTCGCCGGCCCAGACCAACGCCGCGAGCCGCCTGGACCTGATAGCGCTTCTTCGAGAGGGCGAGCTGACTGACGAGCAGCTCGCCGACCCTGAGACCCACCCCCTGCGCCGGATCATGGCCCTCCTCGCGGAGCACGAGCGCTGGCACCTCTCGCGGGGCAACAAGGACGGCGCCCTGGAAGCCCGGCTGGAGAGATACCGCCAGCTCCGCGGGCACGCCGTCCAGGACCAGATGAAGGCCCTCCGGGAGGAGATGGAGAAGGACCTCCCGGAATTCAAAAAAGTCCCGTGGTGGGCCGTGGGCATGGCCGAGCTCGCCAACCTCTACCAGTATTCCGGCGACCTGGCCAAGGCCGTGGAGATCGCCCACGCGGCGGACAAGGCTTTTCCCAAGTCGCCCGGCGGCGAGCAGGCCCGCGCCATCGCCCGCGAGATCGAGACCCCGATGTACCAGATGGAGGCCATGGCCTCCGACGCCCTGCACCGGCGCTCGATCCATGTCCAGCACAAGAACCTCCCCGCCCTCTGGTTCCGCGCCTACCCGCTCGACCTCCCGAAGCTCCTGGCGCAGGGCAGCCATGGGGGGGGCCGCCGGCTGTTCCCCGAGGTGGAGGAGCTGCTCAAGTTCAAGCCCGCCTATGCCTGGAAGACGGACCTGCCCGCCACGCCTGACTTCCAGACGCACGCGACCTACGTCACGCCGGCCATCGACCGCAAGGGCGCCTGGCTGGTCCTGGCCTCGGGGCGCGAGGACTTCGCCACGCTCAAGCCGGACGGCAAGGGCTACCTGGAGAACCTGGTCCTCGCCGCGCCGCTGATCCTGAGCGACATGGTGCTCCTGGCGCGGGAGCACGAGGGCGGGAAGGTGGAGGTGGCCGCCCTCTCGGGCGAGACCGGCGAGCCCCTCTCCGGCGTCGAGGTGATCCGCTTCGACATCGAGCGGGGCGGTCCCCCAGAGCCCGGCAGGGAGGGAAGCCTCTTCGACATCGACGAGCGCGGCTCCCAGGCCTTCTTCGCCAGCCGGGGAGACGAAGTCGCCCTGCTCCTGAGCCCGTACCGCTACCGTCCCCAACCGGAGAAGACCGGCCGCGGGACGCTCGTCTTCACCGACCGCAGCATCTACCGGCCGCAGCAGAAAGTCTTCTGGAAGGTCCTGGTCTACGACAACCAGGGCAACGGCCGGCTGCAGGCGGTGCCCCAGGCCTCCATCACCGTCAACCTCGTGGACCCGAACGGCCAGGAGGTCGGGTCCAGCACCGTCACCTCGAACGAGTTCGGAACTGCCTCGGGCGAGGTCGTCATCCCGCCGGGCCGGCCCCTCGGCTCCTGGTCGATCACCACCTCCTTCGAGGGGGCGGCCGCCATCCGGGTCGAGGAGTACAAAAGGCCGACCTTCGAGGTCACCCTGGAAGACCCGGCGGAGCCGCTCCGTCTGAACCAGCCTGCCACCTTCCCCGGCCAGGCGCGCTACTACTTCGGCCTGCCCGTGGCGCACGGAGAGGTGCGGTGGCGCGCCATCCGCGAGGCGCGCTCGCTCTGGTGGTGGTGGGCCGAGTCGGCGCGCCAGCGCGAGGAGACGGTCGCGACCGGCACGGCCGAGCTGTCCGCGGACGGCACCTTCGAGGTCGCCTTCACTCCGGAAGCCGGCGAGCTCTACGGGGCCGATCCGGCGGGAGTGACCTTCTTCTACCGCATCGAAGCCGATCTCACCGACGAGGGCGGCGAGACGCGGTCGGCCCAGCGCTCCTTCCGGCTCGGCCATGTGGCCATCGAGGCCGAGATCACCACGGCCCGCCAGCTTTTCGCGTCAGGCGAGCCGGGCACCGTCAAGATCCACCGGCGGGACCTCGCCGGGATCGGGCGCGCCGGCCAGGGCGCCTGGACCCTCTTCGCCCTGACCCAGCCCGCGGAGACGCCCCTGCCCGCCGACCTGCCCAGGGACCCCGCCGAGATACCGCCGGGACCGCTGCGGACCGCGGGCGACCTGCTCCGGCCGCGCTCGAACCCGGCCTACGATCCGCAGGAGCTCCTGCGCGGGTGGGAAGACGGTCCCGAGGTCGCCTCCGGCACCCTGACCCACGGCAAGGACGGCATGGCCGAGCTGGCCCTGCCCGCGCTCGCCCCCGGCGCCTACCGGCTGCGCTACGAGACCAGGGACGAGGCCGGCGAGACCTTCTCCGCCTGGAAGGAGCTGATCGTAGCCGGAGAGGACATGCCGCTCGCCTTGCCCGCCCTCCTCCTGGTCGACGACTCCGAGGCTCGTCCCGGCGGCAAGGTCCGGGTCCTGGTCCACTCCGGCTTCCCGGACCAGACCGTCTGGCTGGAAGTCTGGCGCTTCTACGATCTGACCAGCCGGCGCGAGCTGCGCATGGGGCGCGACTCCAGCCTGATCGAGATCCCGATCGGGCTGGAGGACCGCGGCGGCTTCTCGCTGCGGCTGGTCACCCTGCGCGACCACCAGCTCATTCAACTGGACCAGCACGTGAACGTCCCCTGGGACGACCGCCGCCTGGAAGTCGAGGTCGCCACCTTCCGCGACCGCATCCGCCCCGGCACGCGGGAGATCTGGACGGTCAAGGTGCGTCCGGCCGAAGGGCAGGAAGCAGCGGCGGCCGAGCTGCTCGCCTATCTCTACGACCGCAGCCTCGACCTCTTCGCTCCGCACGAGCCGGCGGACCCGCTGGGGCTCTATCCGATCACCACCGGCGCGGGATGGTCCGGCTCCAGCCTGGGCTCCTCGCCCCTCTACGGCGCGGGCCGTGGATGGCAGCTCTGGGGCTATAACCCAGGGCGGGGCCTGCGCCCGGACGAGCTCCGCTTCGAGCGCGCATTCCAGACCGAAGTGCTGATGCCGATGGAAGCCGAAGGGGCAGTCGCGGGAGGGGCCGCGCCGCCTCCGCCTCCCCCTCCGCCCGCGCCGTCCGCGCCGAAAGCCATGAGGCTCAAGCCTCCCTTCGCCGACCAGCTGACCGTCGTCGGCGAGCAAGCGATGCTCGATGAAAGGAGGATCGCTACGGCAAGCACCGTCGCGGAGCGGCCCCCTGTCGAGCTGCGCACCGAATTCTCGGAGACGGCCTTCTGGCAGCCCCACCTGATCGCCGGCCCGGACGGAACAGCAGCGATCGAGTTCGAGGTGCCCGACTCCGTCACCTCGTGGAGCTTCTGGGTGCACGCCGTCACCGCCGACCTCCGCGCCGGCTCGCTCCAGAAGGAGGTGCGGACCGTCAAGGACCTGATGGTGCGCCCCTACGTGCCCCGCTTCCTGCGCGAGAGCGACCGCGCCTTCCTGGAAGTGGTGGTCAACAACGCCTCCGAGGGCGTGCTCAAAGGCACGGTCGAGCTCGACATCGTCGATCCGGCGACCGGCGAGAGCCTGCTCGCCGAGTTCGGGCTCCGTCCCGCCAAGGCCCGGGCCCGCTTCAAGGCCGCGGCGGGCAGCGGCACCAGCGTCACCTTCCCCCTGACCGCCCCGAAGAGGGTCGGCCCGGTCGCCTTCAAGGTGACGGCCCAGGCGGGCAAGGTGAGCGACGGCGAGCTGCGTCCGCTGCCGATCCTCCCCTCGCGCATGCACCTGGCGCAGTCGCGCTTCACGGCCCTCAAGGACACGAGTCCCAAGGAGCTGCGCTTCGAGGACATGACGAAGAGCGACCCCACCCGGATCGACGAGCAGATGGTCGTCACCCTCGACGCCCAGCTCTTCTACAGCGTCCTCGAAGCCCTGCCCTACCTGGTGGACTTCCCCTACGAGTGCACCGAGCAGACGCTCAACCGCTTCCTCTCGACTGGCATCGCCGCGAGCCTGTTCGACGAGTACCCGGCCGTGGCATCCATGGCGGAGCAGCTCTCCAAGCGGGAGACCCGTCTGGAGACCTGGGACGCCGTCGATCCCAACCGCAAGATGACGCTCGAAGAGACACCCTGGCTGCAGACCGCGCAGGGCGGCGGGGACCCCGGCTTCCCTCTGATCAAGGTGCTCGATCCGAAGGTCGCCCGCGCCCAGCGCGACCAGTCCCTGGCCAAGCTCCAGGAAGCCCAGCTCGACGACGGCGGCTTCCCCTGGTGGCCCGGAGGCCAGGCCTCGCCCTACATGACCATCTATCTCCTCTACGGCTTCGCCAAGGCCTCGGAAGCGGGCATCGACGTTCCCGCGGACATGGTGGAGAAGGCCTGGGCGTACGTCGTGGACTGGTACCGAGAGCAGGAGGAAGAGCGCCAGCGGCTGAAGCAGGAGGACTGCTGCCGCGAGCTGCGGGTCTTCATGAACTACGTGGCCACCGTCCATCCCAACGCCTTCCCGGCCGAGGAGCGGCAGCGCATCCTCGACGACTCCTTCGCCCACTGGAAGGAGCTCTCCGGCTACCTCAAGGCCCTCCTGGCCCTCACCCTGAACCGGATGGAGCGGCCGGACGACGCCAGGCTCGTCTTCGACGCGGTCATGGACCTCGCCAAGACCACCGAGGAAGAGGGCACCTTCTTCGCGCCCGAGAAGGAGGGCTGGTTCTGGTACCGGGACTCGATCGAGACCCACGCCTTCGCCCTGCTGGCCATGACGGAGATCGCGCCGGCCGATCCGCGGCGGCACGGGCTGGTGCAGTGGCTGTTCCTCAACAAGCAGCTCAACCACTGGCATTCGACGAAGGCGACGGCCGAGGTGATCTACGCCCTGGTCCACTACCTGGAGCAGGAAGGCCAGCTCGGTGTCCGCGAGTCCGCGACCATCCAGGTGGCCGGCGAGGCCACGACGTTCACCTTCGAGCCCGACCGCTACACCGGCAAGCACAACCAGGTGGTCGTGCCCGGCGAGAAGCTCGGCCCCCGGACAACGGTCGTGGTGGAGAAGGACAGCGCGCCCCTGATGTTCGCCTCGGCCACTTGGCACTTCTCGACCGACCAGCTCCCCACGGAGGCGCGAGGGGACCTCTTCGGCGTGACCCGGCGCTACTTCCTGAGGTCCGGAGCGGGCAAGGAGATCACGCTCACCCCGCTCGCGGAGGGGACCGCCCTGAAGCCGGGCGACGAGGTCGAAGTCCAGCTCACGATCACCAGCCGCTCGCCGGCCGAGTACGTCCACCTGCGCGACCCGCGGGCCGCGGGGCTGGAGCCCGACGGCGCCCAGTCCGGCTACAAGTGGGACTGGACCTCCCCGGGCCGCTACGAGGAGACCCGGGACAGCGGTACCAACTTCTTCTTCGACTGGCTGCCGGCCGGCGAGTACGTCCTCAAGTACCGTCTGCGGGCCAACATGGGCGGCACCTTCCGGGTCGGCCCCGCCACCCTGCAATCCATGTATGCCCCCGAGTTCACGGCCTACTCGGCGGGCGACACGATGACGGTGACGCCGGTTCCGAAGTAGCGCTCCCGGGGAAAACTGCTAGGCTTCCCCCTCGAACCACGAGGGGGAGACCGACCCATGCATAGCAGGCGCGCTCTTGCCGCCATCCTCGCCTCCAGCCTTGCGCTGGGCTGCCAATCCACCCCGGTCCAGCCGCCAGCTTCCGCGGCCGCTCCATCGTCATCCGTCGAGACGAAAGAGACCTTCTTCGCCCGCGGCCGGGCCGAGGTGGACTTCAACGCCCGCATCCAGCCGAACAAGCGCAAGGCGAAGAACGTCATCCTCTTCCTCGGCGATGGCATGGGGGTGACCACGATCACCGCGGCCCGCATCCTCGACGGCCAGATGAAGGGGATGAAGTTCGGGGAGGAGAATGACCTGAGCTTCGAGAGGTTCCCCCACCTGGCCCACTCCAAGACCTACCAGGCCAACCAGCAGACGCCCGACTCGGCCCCCACCATGACCTCGATCGTCACCGGCAGCAAGGCCAACGACGGCATGCTCTCCATCGCTCCCAATGTCCTGGGTCCCGATCCGGTCGCAGCGGCGAAGCCGGAGAACCGGCTCACCACCATCCTTGAGAATGCCGAAGAGCACGGCATGTGGACCGGCGTGATCTCCACCGCGCGCCTCACCCACGCGACGCCAGCCGCCTGCTACTCGCACACGCCTTTCCGCGACTGGGAGAGCGACGCTGACCTGAGCCCCAAGGCGGCCGAGGTGGATTACCCGGACATCGCCCGCCAGCTCCTGGACTTCCATGTCCGCGACACCACTCTGAACGGAAAAGCCAGCCGCGGCCTGGAAGTGGCGATGGGCGGCGGCCGCTCCAACTTCCTGACCACCGCGGACCCTGATCCCGAGGATCAGGACGCGAAGGGCAAGCGCAAGAGCCGCAACCTCGTCAATGAGTGGACCGGCCGCGGCGGCGCCTTCGTCTACGATCAGAAAGGTTTCGACGCGATCGATCCGGTCACGACAGGTCCGGTCCTGGGCCTGTTCGAGCGCTCGCACATGGAGTTCGAGCTCGACCGCGGCAAGGACACCGCCGGTGAGCCCTCCCTGACCCAGATGATGGAGAAGGCCGTCCGCGTCCTGCAGCGCAGCCCGAAGGGATTCTTCCTCATGGTCGAAGGCGGGCGGATCGACCACGCCCATCACGGCGGAAACGCCAAGCGCGCTCTCCTCGAGACGGTCGAGCTCTCCCGGGCGGTGCAGCGGGCCACGGAGCTGGTCGGGGACGACACCCTGATCATCGTCACCGCCGACCACAGCCATACCTTCAGCATGGTCGGCTATCCCACCCGGGGCAACCCCATCCTGGGGCTCGTAGTCAGCAACGACGACAACGGACTGCCAGAGACGAAGCCGTCCAAGGGCAAGGATGGCAAGCCCTACACGACCCTGGGCTACATGAACGGTCCGGGCGCCATGGCTGGCGAGCGTGCCGACCTCTCGGCCGTGGACACCACCGCGGACAACTTCCTGCAACAGGCCCTGGTGCCGATGGACTCCGAGACCCACGGCGGCGAGGACGTGGTCATCTACGCCCGCGGGCCGCACGCGTATTTGATCCAGGGGACCATGGAGGAGAACGCCATCTACTTCGTGATGGCCCGGGCGCTCGGCTTCGAAGGGGGGAAGCGATGATCGTCATCACGGACCACGGAGCTGTCCGCGAGCTGAGGCTGGACCGGCCGCCCGTCAACGCGATCAGCCCCGAGCTGGTGACCGCGCTCCTCGACGCCCTGGCCCGCGCGCCCGGGGAGGGTATGAAGGCGCTGGTGCTCTCCGGCTCGCCCGGCAGGTTCTCGGGCGGGCTCGACGTCCCGCTCCTCGTCGATTTCGACCGCCCGGCCATGGAGCGGCTCTGGCAGGACTTCTACCGTCTCCTGCTCGCCCTCGCGGCCTCGCCGATCCCGATAGCCGCGGCCATCACCGGTCACAGTCCCGCGGGAGGAGCGGTGCTAGCCACCTACTGCGACTACCGGATCATGGCGGAAGGGGACTTCCGCATCGGCTTCAACGAGGTCCAGGTGGGCATCCCCATGCCCCTCGCGATCCTGCACTGCGTATCGAGGCTGGTGGGTCCCCGCCAGGCGGAGCGCCTCTGCGGCGGCGGCCTCCTGATCGCCCCCGAAGAAGCCCGCCGCATCGGCCTCGTCGACGAGCTGGTCCCGCTCGACCGGGTAGTGGAAAGGGCCATCGAGTGGGCGAATGGGATCATCGCCCTGCCGCCGAACGCCATGTCCCAGACCCGCAAAGCCGCCCGCGCCGACCTCGTCCGCCTGATGGAAGAGGGGCTGGCCACGGAAGGGGGGCTCCTGGTGAGCAACTGGTTCAGCGAGGAGACCCAGACGACTTTGCGGGGAATCGTGGACCGGATGAAGAAGAAATGAGGAGGGAGACCGAGCTGGCCGGCCAGGTGCGGGAGTGGACTGTCGACGGCTTCCACGAGCAGCTCCGTGCCGAGGGAGTGACGCGTGCGTTCGCCGTATACAAGGACGGGGAGATCCTCCTGTCCCACCCCGGGCTGCGGCCTCTTCAAGCTTTCCTGGAGCAATCGCCCGACTTCGCGCAGCACGAGGGGGTGTTCATCGGCCGCGAGGAGGGCGTCCCCGCCCTCTTCTTTGCCTTCGTCCACAGCACCCGCCGCGGGCTGTCCCAGGGAGGGCTGCGGTTCTGGAAGTACGACAGCCTCGCCGCCGTGATCGAGGACGGCCTCCGGCTGTCCCAGGGCATGTCCCGGAAGAATGCGCTCGCGGGTCTCTGGTGGGGCGGCGGAAAGGGCATCGTGACCCTGCCCAGCCGGTACGGTCATCCGAGCGAATTGGCGCAGGGATCTCCCGAGCGCCTCAGGATCTTCGAGGCGTACGGCCGCTTCGGCGCGAGCCTGGGGGGCGTCTACTACACCGCGGAAGACGTGGGCACCAAGACGTACGACATGGACGCGATCTTCAGCCAGAACAGGTTCGCGACCTGTATTTCGAAGGAGCTCGGCGGCAGCGGCAATCCATCCGTCTACACGGCCATCGGAGTCTTCCGCGCCCTGCAAGCGGCCTGGATGTTCCTGGAGAAGACGGACGATCTGACCGGCGTGCGGGTGGCGGTGCAGGGCGCAGGCAACGTCGGCAGGCCGCTGATCGAGCAGCTGGACGATGCCGGAGCCGAAGTCTGGGTGAGCGACGTCGTCGCGGGGCCTCTCGAAGAGATCAAGAGGGAGAGGCCCCGCGTCCATACGATGCTGCTCCCTCAAGAGGAGGCAGACCGGATCCTCGGCCTCGACGTCGACGTCATCGCCCCCTGCGCCCGGGGAGCCGTCATCAACGAACGGACGATTCCCCTCGTCAAGGCGCGCCTGATCTGCGGCGGCGCCAACAACATCCTGAGTACGGACAAAGATGCCGAGATCCTGCATCAGAGGGGGATCTGGTTCGTGCCCGACTTCGTCTGCAACCGCATGGGGATCGTCAACTGCGCGGACGAGTGGAGCGGCCATCTGGACGAGGACGTGCGCAACGCAGCGGAGCTCGTCTACCCGGCGACCCTCGAAGTGCTCGAGGCCGCCAGGGAGCAGCGGGTGACCCCTCTCGAGGCCGCCAACGCCAAGGCCGATGCCGAAGCCGCCAGGCTTCATCCCATTCTCGGTCACCGCGGCCGGCGGATCATCGACCACCTGATCGAGTCGGGATGGCACTCGTGAGGGGCCAGCGGAGCGAATCCACGACCAGGTCCGCCGCGGCCTGGATGCGCTCCTCATCCTCCGGTCTGTACTTGCCGGTCCGCACCGCCACCCCGATCATGCCGGCCTCGCGGGCGCCGAGGACGTCCCCTTCCAGATCGTCACCGATCACGGCGATGCGGTCAGGAGGGAGGCCCAACTCGCGGGCGGCGGCCTCGAAGAAGGCGGGGCTCGGCTTGCCGGCCAGGATGGCGGTCTTGCCGGTCGCGTACTCCAGCGCGGCGACGAAGGGTCCGGCATCCAGGCTCAGCCCGCCGTCGGTCCGCCAGTAGCGGTTGCGCTGGATGGCCAGCAGCTCGGCGCCCTCCATGAGATTGCGGAAGGTGCCGTTCAGGACCTCGAACGTCCAGTCCCCGGCAAGATCTCCGACCACCACGTACTCCGGCGAGCGGTCGTCGATCGTCATCCCCTCGAACTCCCCCCACGTCTCCCGGTTCAAGAGGAGGCGCACCCGCTCGACCCCGCGGGAGCGCAGCCAGCGAGCGGCCGCCGAGGGAGCCGACAGGATCTCCTCGGGGCCGGCCGGAATGCCGAGATCGACGAGCCGCGAGGCGAGCGCCGCCCTCGGCATGCGCGTGGTGTTCGTCGCGAAACGGAAGGGGATGTCCGCCCTGCGCAGCGCGTCGATCGCGGAAGCGGCGCCGTCGATCACCCGGCCCTCCTGATACACAGTCCCGTCGAGGTCGATGAGACAACCCTGGATCTGATCCATTCCTGAAGGCATGCGAGCCTCCCCCCTCCGGAGGCGCAACATTCAACCCGGCACCGGCAACATTGAACCCGGCTCGCGAACGTTGCAACCCGCGGGTTGAATGATTCGTGCCGCGGAAAGAATGTTGTAACCCGCGGGTAGAACGTTTCAACCCGCCGGTTGAATCATTCAACCCGGTTCCCGAATCATTCGCGAGCCGGGTTGAATGTGTCGGGAGCTCTCGCGAATGTTGGCGCTGCGCGGTTGAATGTTGCTCTCAGGCCCGCCGGTACTTCGTGGCCTTCCGCCCTTCGCCGCGGACCTCGATCCGGAGCGTCCGCTCGCGGACCAGGTCGCTCAGGAGTCGGTAGAGGGCTACGCGGTCAGGCTGGTAGCCGATCGCGCGGCAGATGTCCCCGCGGTCGAAGGTCTCCGGGAGGCTCGGCAGGGCGGTGACGAGGTCGGTGTAGATCTCCCCGACGGTCCGCCGGGCGGGGCGTTTTTTCGCCTCTGGAGGAGGAGCCGCCGAGGCAGGAGTTGCCTGTCGCATGGAGACAGGCTCGCCGGAGACGCCCATCCAGACCATCTCCAGGGCGCGGAACTGGGTCTGGAAGGCGGCCTCGAGCAGCTCCATGCCGGAGCGGAGGTCCGCCTCGAGGCGCCGCTTGCGCGCTTCGTACTCGTCGCGGGTCATCGTTTGTGCTCCCTAGTGAAACAAAACTGTAGCACAAGGGGTATGTGGAGAGAGGGAAAGGAGGCACTCATGAATCCGGCGATGACGACGACCACGTTCGAGCTCGAGGGCTATCGGGTGGCAAGAGTTCTGGGGGTGGTCAGGGGCATCACTGTCCGCTCGCGCTCCATCTTCGGCACGATCGGTGGCGCGCTGCAGACCCTGGCTGGCGGCAACATCACTCTGTTCACCGAGCTCTGCGAGAAGACCCGCAGCGAAGCCTTCGAGATGATGCTGACCCAGGCCGGCAACCTGGGCGCCAACGCGGTGATCGGCATCCGCTACGACGCGACCGAGGTGATGGACGGGGTGACCGAGGTGCTTTGCTATGGCACGGCGGTAGTGGTGGAGCCGCGGACCTAGGGGAACAGCCGGCTCACCGGGATCGAGGCGTCCGCCGCGAAGAGGGGCGACACTTCGTCGGAAAGCTTTAGGACGGTCCGGCTTCCATACCGCTCGCCGGAGGGCTCGCGATAGACCTCGAGCTCCCGCGAGGCCAGGTTGAGAATCCAGTACTCAGGGATTCCTGCCGCGGCATAGATGCGCGATTTGACCTTGCGGTCGTACGAGAGCGAGGTCTGTGAGACCTCTGCAACGAGGACGGCCTCGGTAGGATTGAAGCCCGCATAGTCGCCGGGATCTTCGGGCACCACCGCGATGTCCGGTTCCGGCAGGGAGTCCTCGGAGACGGCCAGCGGCATCTGGGGCTGGATCTCGAGACCTCCTGGGACGATCCGCAGGAGCTCCCGCAGGAGCTTCCGCACGGCGCTCGAATGCGGTGTGCCCTGGGGCGTCATGTCGACGAGGACTCCCTCGACCAGCTCGATCTTCCAGCCCTCGAAAGCTCCCGCTTCCACCGCCCTCTCATATTCCTCCCGCATCCAGTGATGGGCCTCGACCGTCGCCGTCACCATGTTGGAACCTCGCTCGAGCGTTAAAGCCTCGGAGTCCGCGCCGTTGACCTCAGGTGCGGATCTTTTCGCGTGATTGTAGCTCATGATCCGGCTTTCGGCACCTGGGCAAGGAACGTCCGCAGCAGCGCCTGCTCCTGCTCGTCCTTGATGCGGGTGAACAGCTTCTCCCCCAGATCATGGATCGTCCGGGCCTGGTCGAAGGGGAGCTTGGCGTGCATGACCCCTCCGGGGAAGTGGCAGGGCGTGCAGCGGGTCTGGAGGATCGGCTTGACCTGGGAGTCGAAGTCCACGTGGCTCACCATGGGCGAGGGGGCCGTGTCCGGCGGCGGGGCCGGAGGGCAGGAGGCGAGGAGCAGCAGGGCGGCCGCGGGGAGCAGCCTGGACATGCTTCCATGGTACCGCACCCGAACAGCCTACGAGATCGCGATGAGAAATTTCCGCCGGGTTGGAATCACATTCATCTCATGGACCCGAACGAAGAGCGCCAGCGCCGACAACGAAAACGCCCGGGGAACCGCGACCCCCGCGCGGCCCTGGCGAAGCCCCTGCCGCGGCTCGCGCCGAAGCTCGCCCTCGTCGCCCCGAACAAGAAGAACGTCCTTCAGCTCTCGTTCTGGGTCGAGGCGAAGATCATCGTCAAGCGCAACGACGACAAGGGCAAGCCGGTCGAGATTCCCATCCAGGACGAACGCTGTCTGCTCTTCTTGCCGGGCGGCAACATCCTGGAGCAGAAGACGAACAAGCAGGGTATTGTCACCTTCCGCGCGCCCTGGAACCTCGATCCTGCGACGCCGATCGAGGACATCCTGCGGCCGGGCCTCGTGCTCCCGGACATCCTCGAAGAGTGGGTGACCCCCGAGGACAGCCCGGAGCAGTTCAAGGACAAGGGCGACCCGCCCGGGGACTTCGGCAAGAACAGGGGGGCTCGCGACGACCACCGCAAAGGCGACGGCGTCGTGCACTTCGTGCCGATCGAGATCCACGAGTACGAGATCGAGATCAAGAACCTCACCGAGGAGCAGAAGCTCCAGCATTTCCGCTTCGCTTACGAGAAGCACGGGGCGAAGTGGACCTCAGCGGGCACGATCTCGTATTCAAAAGAACGAAGGTACGAATTGAGGAAGGGCGCGGTGTGCAATCAGCACGTCAACTTCTTCCTCTCGTACTGGTACAACTTCAACGAGAAGTTCGAGAACGCCGTCACCCAAAAAGCGGTGACGACATTGACCACCTTCGACAGCACGGGCGGGTCGATCGGCACAAAGGATTGCCACTGCTTCTCGGAGCTGCTCGTGCTGGTCAAGGCCCCGCTCCTCGGGACGAGTGTCTCCTTCAAAGACCCCAAAATGGAATTCAAGAGCGACGCGAACAACCACTACCTCCACGAAGCGCAATACATCCGGATCAGCGCCGCCTATCTCCGCCGCTCAGACAACCATGGCGCCTACACCTACTCTGCCTCGGAGGCCCTTCCTCCTGCGCCTGCCGCCGCCGCCGCGAAGCCGGCGCTGGCGTGGAGCGCACTTGTCAACGACCTCGGCAACTTCAATGTCTACTCCCTCTCGGACATCGACCCCGACGACGAACATCGGACAAACAACGCCGCCCAGGCGATCAAGGACTGGGCCCACAAGCACCCCAAGAACAAGCACATCAAGCCCGACAAGGCCGACGCGCTCGCCAGCGCCACGGCGAAGGTCGCTTCCACCAAGGACGGCTACGACACCGCCACGAAGAAGTACGAGGACGCCAAGAAGGCCGCGAAGGAGGCCCAGACGGCGGAGACAGAGGCCAAGACGGAGGCCACGAACGCCAATACGCCGGCGGCGACGGCGGCGGCCGAGGCCGCGGCCAAGAAGGCGACGGAGGCGGCGGCCGAGGAGAAGAAGGCCAGTGATGAATGGGTCAAGAGCGGTGTCGAGCTGCAAAGATCACGGCCGGCCGTGAAAAAGGACGACATCTCCCGGATCCTGTGGGATCTGGACGAGGCCAACGACGACGACAAGCAACTCGTCAGCGCCCTGCGCGACAAGGACGGGACCGTCAATTGGGACCACCACGGCGGGATACTCCTCAAGCGCGGCCCCGGCGGCTCCGACCCCACGGGCGTCGAGGCCTCGAAGCTGGAGCTGTGGTATTTCCCGGCCGACGGCCGCGAGAACAATCCTCGCCCGATCATCATGAAGTCCATGCTCGATCCCAACGAGCCGGCGAAGCACCGCCTCACCATCAACGACTGGTTCGTTCACCTGGCCATCTGGAAGCTCCGACCCCTGCGCGACGGCGGCTTCGCCCCGCAGTCCTTCCTGGGCAACCCGGGAGGCCTGAGCATCGACGAGCCTCCCCGCTTCGTCCACTGGGCCGGATAGCTTCAGCAGCCGTAGGCTTTGGCGAGCGCGTCACGCGTGTCGTCGTCCAGACTGCCGGTTTCCTTGAGCTCGTGAGCGGCCTGGAACTGCTTCAGGGCGGCTTCGGTCTCGGGGCTGAGCTGGCCGTCGATGGCGCCAGCCGCATAGCCGAGGTTGGCAAGCCGGGCCTGGGCACCGGACATACCCTCGTCCGGCACGTCGGGGTCGAGCGGGTTGAGATGACCCAGCTTCAAGTCCCAGGAGAGGTCCCGCAGCTTGAGCTGGCCCTCCCGCGCATCGACCGGGATCTCCGCCTCCACCAGGCCGGAGGAGCCCGTGTTGCCCTTGAACGGCTTGCCGTCCACGGTGAGCTCCCAATCCTCGTTTTCGACCGGCTTGCCTTTCTGGAGCTCCAGGACGATGCGCAGCTTCGTCTTCGGAATGGCCGGAATGCGGAAGGTGTGTCTCTGGTCCACCGGCGCGGGAGCGTGCCGGAATTCCTTGTTCGGCACGAAGATCCCCTCGTCCGGGTAGAGGAGGTCGGGATCGCGCGCCCCGCGCTCGCACCGGGACTTGAAATCCGCGTTCTCGGGCCGGTCGTAGATGAGCTTCCAGTCCTGCAGGCCGCTCTTCTTCGCGATGCTGGCCAGAGTGTCTCCCTGCCGGACGCGGTAGCTCGTCATATATGAGCTACTGCTGTCTCGCCTGCTGCTATCTCACCTGGCGAGCAGACTCGGGTCCCAGAGCGGAATCACCCCCAACGCCTGTAGGGCCAGCACCGCCCCGGCCGCCGCGAAGGTCAGGATGAAGCGCTGGGCCGTCCACTCCCTGGGGCGGACCGGCACTTCTCCCTTCAGTTCCAGGGTGACGTTGAGCAGGGAGACCGCCATCGTCACACCGAGGAGGGCGAGAAGGGAATAGGCCCCCTTTCCCTTCACCAGCCAGGGGATCAGCACCGCCAGCGCCCAGGCCAGCGCTCCCAGGCCTAGGGCGGCCAGTGCCCGGACCGCCGAACCAAAACGCTCCAGACGGAAGACGCCCTCGTCCAGGCTGATGGCGACCACCGTGGCCAGCGCGGCGAGATAGGGCGCGAACCAGGTCTGCGCGTCGTGGAGGCCGTTCGCCAGAACCAGCATGACGAAGGGCGGGAGGAGCGCCCTCGTCATGGTCCGCACCCGGACACCGATCAGATGCTCGGGCGGGGTGAAGCGCTGGCGGAGCAGCAGGTAGCCCGCGTAGCCCGCGAAGACCGGCAGCGCCCAGTACCAGTTGCCCAGCGACCAGGTGCCGTAGGCGAACAGCAGGAAGGTGATCGCCCCGCCCACGTTGAAGGAATGCATCCGCCAGACCGCGAGCCCCACCACCAGGCACATCGCCAGGAGCGACAGGTTCTGGAAGGCCACCTCGGAGAGCGGCTTGGTCGTGATCTTGCCCAGGATCACCACCACCGCCACCGGGATGAACAGGTTGTCCGCGCCTTGGAGCGAGATCGCCTCGAAGCCCGTCACCAGCGCCGCGACCAACAGCGCCGCGAGCACGCAGACCGCCCGCGGCAGGTCCGTCATCAGCAGGATCGGCAGGTGGATCGCCAGGAAGGCCAGCACTAGGAAGACCAGCGAGCCTTCCAGGCTCTTGTGCTCGTCTTCCACCTCGTAGCGCACCACTCCGTAACGGCTGCCGATCAGCGCCGCGAAAGCGTCCGCCACGGCCAGCACCAGCACGGCGGGGAGGTATAGCCAGGGCCGGCCCTGGGTCATCACGAAGGTGAGGAAGACGGCCAGCGGGTAGTACTCCGCCCCGCGGCTCTTGCGCTGGATGCCGTGCAGGCTCTTGAGGAACCCCATCTTGCCGCCGAGCACGAAGAGCACGGTCAGCGGCAGGGCCATGGCCAGGACCGTCCAGGGGGACTTGACCAGGAAGGGAAAGAACAGGCAGGCGATCCCGCCGCCGGTGTGGACCAACTTGCGCGTCCATTCAGGCTTTGGATTGCCTAGTCGGCTCCAGAGCTCCGCGACGATCAGGAGCCCTACGAAGATGCCGGAGAGGATGATGGCGCCCCGCAGGTCCCCGGGCGGGATCACACCACCTCCTCCACGACGAACGCGCTGTAGAACCAGGCGAGATCTTTGGCGAAGAGCTCCTTCGACTCGGTCTCCAGGTAACGCACCCTTCCGGGGAAGGACTTGGAGAGCCGCCGCGGCACGAGCATGTTCCAGTAGGCGAAGCGCGCTCCCGGCCGCGCGGTATCGAGCAGGCGGGCGTAGACCTCCGTGCTCGTGGGCTCGTCCAGGTACTCGAAGATGTCCGAGAGATTGAAGCCGTCGAACCCTTCGCCGTGATGGACCTTCGCGGCTTGGTCGATCGGTCCCTCGAAGAGGATCAGCTTGTCGAGGTTGCGCTTGACCTCGGGGTAGACCTCGGGCCTCAGGTAGAGCGGCAGGGTGCGGCTGAAGTTGCCGGTGAGGATGTACTCCAGATATGGGTTCTGGTGGGTGGGGAGCACGGTCAGGGCGTAGCGCGAGCGGCCGAGGATGCGCTCCGCGACCGAGCCCTCGACGTAGCGGAAGAACTCGGGGTCCCTCCCCAGGCGGCCCATGACGAAACGGCTGAAGAAGACCCGGAAGAGCAGGCGCCAGCGCAGGTTGTTCCAGGTGGACTCGTAGAAGGCTTCGCGGCCGGCCTGGTCCCGCGGCTCGATCAGGCCCAGGATGGTCTTCCGGCGGTGGATCAGGGGGAGGACCCGGTTGCGGAAGAGGGCGAAGTAGCTCTCGAACTTGCCGTGATGGGCGAGGCCGTCCGCGACGTCGTCGAGGCGCTCGCGCCAGAAGTCCCGAGATTTGGGGAGGAGGTCGCGCTCGAGCTGCTCGTAGACCTGCCGCCGGTCCTGCTCCGAGCGCCGGAAGCCGAGGAACGCCGCGCAGTCGTCCGCGTTGAGCCGCCGGATCGCGGCGCGCTTCAGGTCGACCAGGGCGATCTGCACGGGGGAGAGATCCGCGGCCACGACCTCGGCCCCTCCGGCGAGCAGGGCGAAGCTGTTGTCCCCGGCCGAGGCGATGGAGAGCATCCTGCGGCCCGGCGCCGGGCGCAGCGCCTCGCGCAGGATCTCCGCATCCTCCCAGACGTTGGCATAGCGGACGAGGTCGAAGCGGGCACGCTGTTCGATGCGGTCGGGCATGGCTTGGCTCTGGGTGAAAGTACCGGTGAGAGTATCAGAGGCAGGATATGAAAAAGCCCCCTTCTCCCGCGGGAGAAGGGGGCTTCTGTCAGGACCGCCGAGAGCCTACTGAACGTTCAGGGCGGTGTCGTCGATCACGAACGAGGTCTGCAGCGAGGAATCTTCCACGCCGAGGAAGTAGACCCGGATCGTCTGACCGATGTAGGGGGCGAGGCTGAAGCTCTTCTGCGAGTAGCCGGCCGCCTTGTTGAGGTTGGAGTAGGTCGCGAGGGTCGCGAGCACCGTGTTCGCGGAGTTGCGGATCTGCACCCGCAGGGTGTCGAACGCGGTGGTGGTCGTCGTCTCCGCGGAGTCGATGTGGAGCCAGAAGGTGAGCGTCGCCGAGGACGAGGCCGCCGGGATCGTCACCTGCTGATAGATGCTGTCGGTGTGGGTGGTGCCGTAGCCGTCGAGCCAGGCCTTCCAGGACCCGGTGCGCGCCGGCTGGCTGGCGGTGTTGTCGATGACGCCGGCGGTGGCCACCCAGGGTGACGCCGTGCCGGTCTCGAAGCCCGCGTTGCCGAGGAGCTGCTGCGGCGGGTTGGTGGTGGTCACCGTGAGGCTGATGGTCGTGGTGTGGGAGATGGCGCCGCCGGAGCCGGTGACGGTGATCGTGTAGGTGCCCACGGTGGTGGTGGAGGCGACCGCGAGGGTCACCGTCGAGGAGCCCGTGCCGGGCGCCGCGATCGTGGCGGGGCTGAAGGAGACCGTCACGCCCGTGGGCTGGCCGGAGGCCGTCAGCGCGATGGCGCTGTTGAAGCCGTTAAGCGCCGCGGTCGAGACCGTCGACGTGCCCGAGTTGCCACGAACGACGGTCACCGACGAGGGTGAGGCCGCGATCGTGAAGTCCGGGGTGATGGTGCCGGCCGGGATCACCGACTGGCAGGTGCTCGGCGTGCCGCCGCAGGCCTCGTTGCCGCTCGGATGCGCGACGACCTGGTAGAAGTAGGTGAGGCCGTTGGCCACACCGGTGTCGGTCAGGGACGTGGCCGCCGTGTCGTTGGCGATCTTGGTGAAGCCGGCGTTGCAGCCGACCTCGTTGCGGTAGACGTCGTAGACCGCGCCGGAATTCGACCAGCTCAGGCCGACCGAGTTGTTGCCGGGGCTGAGGCTGACCGACGGCGTGGCCGGCGGGGTGCAGCCGGCGAAGGTGGTGCTGGCTCCCGCGTCGGTGGTGCAGGCGATGCCGTGGCGGTTGAACGCCGCGAAGAGCGCGCCGCCGTGCGGCGTGCCATTGGCCAGGTTGCCGTCATCGTCGTCCACGGCGCGCATGGTCTTCCACCAGTTGCCGGCGCTGCAGCCGTTGCTGGTGAAGGTGCCGCCGGTGGTGCAGGTGAAGGAGCGGGTCGAGGTCGAGCGCGACAGGTACCACAGCCGGTCGAGGACGGTCCACGCCGTGCCGCTGCCCGGGTTGGGCAGGTCGCGGTTGGCGAAATCCCAGACTGCCTGGGAGGGGACGTACGACTCGCAGTGGACTTCCTTGCCGCACGGGCCGGAGCCGGCGCCGCAACGGACCTGGGTGAAGTTGCTCACCGTGGCCGGGGTGTTGGAGACGCGCTTGGCCCAGTCGATGTCGCGGACGCCGGTGCAGGCGGTGCAGGCATCGCCGTAGCCGGCGCAGTTGGTGGTCCGGAAGCCGGCGCCGATGCAGGAGCTGTGCAGCGCGATGGCGGCCGTGAGGTCGCCGTACGCCTCGCCGGTGCCACCCTCGGTGGCGGCGCCGTTGCCGTCGTTGCTGTCGAGGCCGTGGCCGTACTCGTGCAGCGACACGGCGGCGATCTCACCGGTGTTGCCGCAGCCGCCGCCCGAACGGAAGAAGTTCAGCGACGAGCCGTTCCAGTAGGCGTTGCAGGTCTGGTTCAGGTTGACGTTGACCGTGAGCTGCTGGGTCAGCCAGGTGTTGGACGGCAGCCAGGCGCGGCCGACTTCCTTGATGCGGTTGACCTGATAGAACTGGGTGCGGGCGGAGTGGGTGTTGCCCGCGCCGCCGCCGCCGGCCGGGATGGTGCAGTCGGTGCCGGCCGAGGTGCCGAAGAGGAGGTTGCCGCTGGCATCCGAGCCCTTCGAGATCGCGCCGCAGGTGTCGGTGATGCGCACATACTGGCCGGCCATCGACGAGGTCACCGCGGAGCCGGTGAAGTTGTAGAGGCCCGCCGAGTTGGTGAAGCCGCCCGACGAGATGTTGGTGAAGGGCAGCGGCCGCACGACCTCCGCGGCCACCGCGGGGGAGTTCATGTAGACGCCGCCGGTCGCCTGGGCGTAGTCGTTGATGTCCGCGAGCTCGATGACCTCGCCGGTGGCGGCGTCGACCCGGGCGCGCCAGGTGCCGATCACGCCGTCGCGATGGAAGACGAACTGCCAGGTGGGGGTGATGCCGCGGCCCTTGCCGTAGGCGAAGCCTTCACCGAAATTGTTGTTGACCTCGGCCACCGGAATCAGGTGGAGCGAGCCGCCATCGCTGAAGGAGTCGGCGCCGCCGAAGCCGCCGATGTAGCTGGCGACGGCCGAGAGGGCTTCTTCCCTCTTCAGCTTCGCCTTGGGGGCGTTGGCGTTGCGCGGCGGCAGGTTCTCCGAGCCGAACTGGATCAGGTTGCCGTGGTTGACACGGAAGATGACGCGTGCGCCCTCGATGGTCATGCCGCTGTTGTCGACCACGTCGAAGTCCAGGAACCAGAGGTGATCCGCCGGATTGCCGGAGCGGCCCTTGTTGAGGACCAGCGAATTCGGATTGACGCCCATCATTGCGGCTACGCGTGGCAGGAAGCCCCGCGCGGTGGTCTCCATGTCGGAGAGGCTGGGGGCCTTCGCCCGGCGAGCGAGCGAGTTGCCGCGGCCGGGGGTCCAGGGGATGCCCTCGCCTTCGGCGATCGCGACCCGGCCGTTGCGCGCGTCGACCATGCCCGTCCACTTGCCGCTGCTGCCGCGGAAATTCTCCCAGTTGTTGGCGACTTCGGGGTCGATGACGCCCTGCACGTCTTCTACTGCTTCGAGGTTGTCATTCGGGTTGAGGCGCGGGCTCGCGAAAGCGAGACCGTCGAGGGTGGAACGACTTTCCTTGGCCACCTGGGCCGTCGCCGCTCCGGGCAGGACGGCAACCATGCCGCCCAGCAACAAGAGCGTCGATACGAAACGGGATGCGCGATTCATGTGCCGATTCTCCTCACTGAAAGGGTCCGTTGATAACGATTCATCTAATGTGTAGATGAATACTGCGAGAACGCAAACGGGAGTGCGGGACAGGCCGCGCTCCTGGAGCTGCTATACTTCGCACCTACCAATGGACCGCAGACGTTTCCCCGGAAGGCCGAGCAAGTGAGGGCGGGTCTGGGATCGCACAACTCTAAGGGTGCGTGTGGTGCCCGCAAGCGAGCCGCCCCGGCCTGGATCGTTCCGGCGCTGCTCCTCACCGGGCTCGCCGCGGCTTTTGCCGGTGCGGCGCGCCCCGCCAGCCAGAAACCGCCGCGCCGCAACCTCGTCCTGATCACGCTCGACACCACCCGCGCCGACCACCTCGGCTCTTATGGCTGGAAGGCTGCGCGGACACCCAACCTGGACGCTCTCGCCGCCCGGGGCACCCGCTTCGTCCGCTGCGACACCGCCGCTCCGGTCACCCTGCCGAGCCACGCGACGATCCTCACCGGGCTCTATCCGCCGCGCACCGGAGTGCGGGACAACGGCACGTTCGTCCTTTCCGACCGGGTGGAGACGGTGGCCGAGCGCCTGGCGGCCCACGGCTACGACACTGCCGCGGTGGTCTCGGCCATCGTCCTGGCGCGCCGTCACGGGCTGAATCAGGGGTTCCGTCTCTACGACGACGACCTGGGCGCCGGCTATGCCGCCGGCACCGAGGTCGCCGAGCGCCAGGCCGAGCCGACAACGGCCGCCGCCCTGGCCGCCGCGGCCCGGCTCAAGCCGCCGTACTTCCTCTGGGTGCACTACTACGATCCGCACGAGGAGTACCGGCCGCCCACCCGTTTCGCCGCTGCCGTTAGCGGACCGACGCGGCTCTACGACGCCGAGATCGCATCCATGGACGAGCAGATCGGGGTGCTTCTCGCGAAGCTGCCCAAGGACGTGGACGTGGTGGTGGTCGGCGACCACGGCGAGATGCTCGGCGAGCACGGCGAGCTCCACCACGGCCTGCTCCTCTACCGCGCCGCCCGCCGGGTGCCACTCATCATGGCCGGCCCGGGCGTGCCCGCCCGCCGCACCGAGGAGTGCCTGGTGCGCACGGCCGACATCGCTCCGACCCTGCTGGCGCTCGCGGGCGTGCCACGGCCGCAAGGCATTGACGGCGCCAGTCTGCTGCCTCTACCGGGAAAGGCCTGCGGCCGGACGAGCTACAGCGAGAGCTTCCTGCCGTTCTTCGCTTACAAGTGGTACCCGCTGCGCTCGCTTTCCACCGACCGCTTCTTCTATCTCCACGCGCCGAAGAGCAGCCTCTACCAGATCCCGTCCGACCCGGACGAGAAGACTGACATCGCGGCCGAGCAGCCGGGGGCCCTGGGGCTGTGGGAGAAGCGGCTGCGCACCCAGCTCAAGGCGGCGGGCGAGACGCTGGACTCCAAGGTGCGCCCGGAGAACGTGCTCTCGGAAGAGCAGCGCCGCCAGCTCGCGAGCCTTGGATATCTGGGCGGATCGGGGGGAGCCGTGCGCCCGGACCTGCCGGACCCGCGCGCCATGGCCGACATTGCGGATGCGCTTCACGAGGCCGCGGCCAGTGTGCAGCAGGGGAAGTGCAAGGAGGCCCTGCCGCGGCTCCAGGAGATCGTCAAGAAAGACCCGCACAACTTCCCGGCCCTCACCCTGGCGGGCAACTGCCTGGAGGATGCCGGGCGCTGGGACTCGGCGCTCGCGCTGTTCCAGCGGGCGAGCAAGGAGAACGAGCTCTCCGCCGTGCCGGTGGCCAACGCGGCCGGTTGTCTGAAGCAGCTCGGGAGGCGCGCGGAGGCGGAGAAGGAGTACCGTCGCGCCCTTACCCTCGACGCGAGCCTGGGCGAGGCGGCGACCAACCTGGCGCAGCTCCTCGGCGAGCGCGGCGAGCGGGCCGAAGCCCTGCGGGTGCTCGACGCCTCCATCGCCGCCGGCAGCTACTCCTCGGAGGTCCACCTGGAGCGCGGGCTGATCGAGGTCGAGCTGAACCGCCTCGACGACGCCTTGCGCGACTTCCACGAGGCTGCGCGGCGCAATCCGGTCAATCCCGTCCCGCTGGAAAACGCGGCCCGGGCCGCGTTCCGCCTCGACCGGCACCGCGAGTCCGTCCAGCTCTACGAGCAGCTCCTGCGCCTCCAGCCCGGCCGCGGCGACCTCTGGAAGACGGCGGGAGCCCTCTACCTGTACGAGCTCAAGGATGCAGCCGACGCCGAGCGCTGCTTCCGCCGCGCCCTCACCCTCGAGACCGACCCTGGCGAGAGACAGAGGATCGAGGACGCCCTCGACGAGATCGGGTCGTCCTCCTAGTGCAGTGCGCCTGATATCCGTTCGTTTTGAAGCCCCGACAGGGGCGACGGCAGGGCCAGGGGCGCAAGCCCCGCGGCGGGTGGGGGACTTCGGGCTTTGGTTCCGCGCCCGGCCCAACGGACCGGCAGAACCCAGCCCAGGGCATCGGCCTTCGGCCTCAGCCCTGGGCTCCATTCTCCCGGCCCGTTGGGCCGGGTGGGGACCGCCCGAATGAGTGGTTTGAGCGGTCCACCCACTGGGTAGCTCGCGCAAACGAGCGGGTTGATGGCTCAAACGAGTGATTGGCGGCTCCAACGGCTGGATTGCCGGCTCAAACGAGTCATTTGAGGCGTCTACCCACTGGGTAGCTCGCGCAAACGAGTGGTTGCTGGCTCAAACGAGTGGGTGGGCGGCTCCAACGGCTGGGTAGAGGGGTCTACCCGTTGGTTAGCCATGTCAACGGCTCAACGCTACGCCAACTCCGGAGCCGTCAGCAGCTCCCCCAGCAACCTCTGCAGGTTCGCCGCCGCGATCTCCGCCGCGATGAGCACGTCGTTGTGGTCGATGGGAGCGTCGGTCATGCCGGCGCCCGGGTTGCTCACCATGGAGATGGCGAGGCAGCGGATGCCCATGTGGCGGGCGGCGATGACCTCCAGCACGAGGGACATCCCGGCCACGTCGCCGCCGAGCATCTGGAGCATCTTCACTTCGGACGGCGTCTCATAGCTCGGGCCGGCCAGGCCCGCGTAGACCCCCTCGGTCAGGGGGATGCCCAGGCGGCCGGCGGCCTCTTTCGTCAGGCGGCGCAGCTCGGGGTCGTAGGCCACGGTCATGTCCGGGAAGCGCGGTCCCCAGTCCGGGGGGAGCTGCCCGCGCAGCGGATTAAGGCCGGAGAGATTGATGTGGTCCTTGATGAGGACCAGGTCCCCGGGGCGATGCTCGGGCCGCAGCCCGCCCGTGGCATTGCTCAGGATCAGCACCTTCACCCCCAGCATGGCAGCCAGCCGGACCGGGAAGACCGACTCCGACGCGCTGTAGCCCTGGTAGGAGTGGAGCCGTCCGCGCTGATAGAGCACCGGACGGTCCGGAAGGGGTTCGATCACCACGACCTCGTGGGGATGCCCCTCGACCGGATGGCAGGAGAAGGGCAGGAAGTACTCCAGGGTGAGCGGGCCACGGACGGCCTCGCCCAAGTCCACGGCCAGGCCCGAGCCCGACACTACCGCCACCTTCGGGCGAGGCCAGCCCAGATGATCCCAGCGATCCACGGCTTCCTTGAGGGAGGTGGTCAGCTCGTCGTTCTCGCCGGACGGGGTCTCCTCGTCGTTCATGGGCGGCAATGGTAACGCAGGCTGCCTGCCCTGCGCGTCGGAGGTGCCGGCTCGCTATCAGACGCTTGCAGCACCTGTTTAATTAGAAGCTTTACGAAAAGCCTCTACTTAGGAAAAGGAGAAGATCATGAAGAGAGCGCTCCTGGTGGCCCTGTTGGTGTTTACTTCGCTGTCTTTGGGCACGGCTGGTGCTGCAGCCTCCGAGCCGCCGAGCCTCGCCGACCAGCAGTTCCTCGCATCCCTGGCCCAGTCGACCCCGACCCCGGAGCAACCGGCCTCACCCGCCGACTTCGCAATGACACCCCGAGCTCGACCGGTGGATCACTGTCCTTCGATACCGAGGTGCGCCAACCTGGCGTGCGAGTGCGGCCATACCTGTGCGACCTGCGGCGGAGTGAAGACGCTCCCCTGCCCGAGCGGGGCCTGCACCTGCAATCTTCCCGGCTGCACGTAGACCGGGACGGAAGCTCCTTTCCATGCCTGGGCCCGCCGCCATCTCGCAGCGGCGGGCTCACCTGCCATTCCGCCTCCGGTTGCGCTATCGTTTCCGTCCCGCGCCCTGCCGGGCGACGGGCTATCGTTTGCCTGGAAGGGGCGGAAGCGGAACCATGTCCGAGCTCGACGAGCAGATCCAGAACCGGCGCGAGAAGCGCCAGCGCCTGGCCGACGCCGGGATCCCTCCGTACCCCCACCGCTTCGAGTGGGACCTGGAGCCCTCCGGCATCAAGGCGCAGCACGGGGAGAAGACCGCCGAGGAGCTGGAGCAGGCCAGCCTGAAGCTGCGGGTCCCCGGCCGGGTGCGCTCCATCCGCCTGCATGGCAAGAGCGTGTTCGTGGACATCCACGACGGGCGGGAGAAGCTCCAGCTCTTCATCCGCAAGGACCGCCTGCCGGAGACGGCGGCGCTGATCCTGGAGAACCTGGACCTCGGCGACGTGCTCGGCGCCTCGGGCCAGCTCATCCGCACCCGCACGGGCGAGATCTCTCTGATGGTGGAGGACCTGACGATTCTCTCCAAGGCGCTGCGGCCCATGCCGGAGAAGTGGCACGGGCTCGCGGACGTCGAGGTCCGCTATCGCCAGCGGTATCTGGATCTGGCTTCCAGCGAGGAGTCCCGGGCTGTCTTCGAGGCGCGCGCCGCCATCGTCAAGAGCATCCGCGAGTTCCTCGACCGCCACGGTTTCCTCGAGGTCGAGACGCCGATGATGCATCTGCTGCCCGGGGGGGCGACCGCGCGGCCGTTCAAGACGCACCACAACGCGCTCGACCTGGAGCTGTTCCTCCGCATCGCGCCCGAGCTGTTCCTGAAGCGGCTGCTGGTCGGCGGTATCCCTCGTATCTACGAGATCAACCGGAACTTCCGCAACGAGGGGATCTCGACCCGGCACAACCCAGAGTTCACCATGCTGGAGTTCTACTGGGCCTACGCCGACTACCGCCAGATGATGGATTTCACCGAGGAGCTGCTGACCGAGGCGGCGGCGGCGGCGAAGCGGGCCCAGGGTAAAGAGCAGCTCTCCTGGCAGGGAGAGGAGATCGGCCTCTCCCGCCCCTGGGCGCGCTTCACCATGCGCGACGCCGTGGCCGAGCTGGGCGGGGTCGAGGCCAGCCGGCTGGAGACGGTCGAGTCGCTGCGCGAGGTGATGGCGGAGCGCGGGCTGGCGATTCCCGCGGGCGGCACCTACGGCCATCTCCTCATGGCCCTCTTCGAGGAGACCGCCGAGCAGCATCTGAAGCAGCCGACCTTCATCACGGACCATCCGGTCGAAGTCTCGCCGCTCGCCAAGCAGCGGCCGGACGATCCGCGCTTCACCGAGCGCTTCGAGCTGTACATCGCCGGCATGGAGATGGCCAACGGCTTCAGCGAGCTGAACGATCCGGACGTGCAGGCCGAGCGCTTTCATCAGCAGGTCGCGGCACGGGAGAAGGGTGACGCCGAGGCCCATCTCTTCGACCACGACTACATCCGGGCGCTGGAGCACGCCATGCCGCCGGCCGCGGGTATCGGCATCGGGATCGACCGCCTGACCATGCTCTTCACCGACCGGCAGTCGATCCGGGACGTCATCCTCTTCCCGCTCATGCGCCCCGAATGAGGCAATCCCTCCTGATGCGGAACCTGTCGTTCCCCTGGGTGCTCGCGCTGCGGTATCTGCGCAGCACCCGCAGGGACGCATTCGCCACGTTCCTCTCCCTGGTTGCGGCAGGGGGCCTGGCTTTGGGAGTTGCCGCCCTGATCATCGTGCTCGCGGTGATCTCCGGGTTCCAGGAGGCTCTGCGGGGGGAGTTGCTCGGCCGCACCCCGCAGATCGAGGTCGAGCTGCCGGCCGGGCTCGACGCCGATTCCGCCGCCGCGGCCCGGGATGCCGTGCAGAAGGTGCCAGGCGTGGTCTCGGCGCAGCTCCAGGTGCGCGGCGGCGGATGGCTGGTGGCCGACGGCAAGGTCCAGCCGGTCGAGCTGATCGGCTTCGAGCGCGAGGTCCCACACTCGTTCCCGGGGGCCGTGGGCAAGCCCCCGGGTTTGTATGTACCGAGCTCGCTCGCGGCCCGTTGGGCTCTGCAACCCGGCCAGATGATCGAGGTCGTCTCCCCGCGGCCGACGCTCACGCCGTTCGGACCCCAGCCCCGGATCCGCAGCGTACAGATCGCCGGCTCCTACCAGAGCGGGCGCACGCAGGAAGAGAGGGAGCGGATCGCGCTGCCCCGCCAGGTGGCCGAGACGCTGCTCGGCGGATCGGACCGCCGCATCGAGGCCGTGGCCGCGGACGTGGACGCCGCCATCTCGATCGCAACGCGGCTCTCCGCCGTGGTGCCCAAGGGGAGCGTGGTGCGCAGCTGGAAGGACCTGAACCGCCCGCTCCTTTTCGCGCTGCGCCTCGAGAAGGCGCTGATGTTCGTGGCCGTATCGCTGGTCGTGCTGGTCGCGGCCTTCGCCCTGGTGGCGGACCTGGCGCTGATCATCTCGAACAAGCAGGCGGAGATCGGCATCCTGGCGACGATCGGGGCCACGCCCGCGGTGCTGCGCCGCGCCTTCGTGCTCCTCGGCGGCCTGGTGGCCGGCTCCGGCATGTTGTTTGGGACGATCCTGGGAGTGGGCAGCTCCCTGGTCATGGACCGGTACAAGCTGCTGCCGGTCCCGGGGCAGGTCTACTTCCTCGACAACGTGCCGTTCCTGGTCAAGCCGCTCGACTTGGCACTCGTGCTGCTGCTGACGTTCTTCCTGGCCCTGGCCTCGGCGTTCTACGCCGCCCAGCGCGCCGCTTCGCTCGATCCCATCGAGGCCATGCAGAAATGAGCAGTTTGATTCCGTTCCTCCTCCCCCTGGCCCCCTCCTCCGTGCCGGAGGAGGGGGAATGAGCGTCACTGTCCGCACCTCCGGTCTCCGTAAGACCTACCGCGATGGCGTCCGCCGGGTGGAGGTGCTCAAGGGGATCGACATGGCGGTCGAGCCGGGGGAGCTGGTGGCGGTCGTGGGCCCGTCGGGATCGGGAAAGTCGACGCTCCTCCACCTGCTCGGCGGGCTCGACCGGCCGGACTCGGGGACGGTCGAGGTCGCGGGCCAGCTCCTGTCCGCGCTGTCCGGGGCGCGCATCGCCGAGTTCCGCAACCGGACGATCGGTTTCGTCTTTCAGTTCCACCAGCTCCTGCCCGACTTCACGGCGCTGGAGAACGTGATGCTCCCGGGACGGATCGCGGGGCTGCAGCCGGCGGAGGTTTACGACAGCGCCCGGAAGCTGCTGGTGGAGGTGGGGCTGGAGGAGCGGCTGGAGCACTTCCCGAACCAGCTCTCGGGAGGCGAGCGCCAGCGGGTCGCGCTCTGCCGCGCCCTGGTCCTGGAGCCGCCGCTGCTGCTCGCGGACGAGCCGACGGGCAACCTCGATCCCGAGAGCGGCGAGCAGGTCTTCCAGCTCATGCTGGAGCTCCAAGCCCGTCACCGGACCACGGGAGTCCTGGTCACCCACAACCCCGAGATCGCGGCGCGGTGCACGCGGATCCTGCGGCTGGATCTCGGACATCTGGTTGATCCCCTGGACGCCGGGAATTTCTCCCCCGCCCCGCCTGCTTCCACCACGTAGGGAACCCTGTCGGCCGTGGGCTTCCGCGCCGGATGGGGGCTCGGGTATATGCTAGAATCCGGGAGCTTGGAAACACAGCGTGAAAGGGATTTGAAAACCCCGCTACTCCCGGGATCGAGAGGCAGACTGCATGTTTGAGAAGTACAACGAAAAAGCTCGAAGAGCCCTCTTCTTTGCCCGTTACGAAGCCAGCAAGCTCGGCAGCCGTGTGATCGAGTCCGAGCACATCCTGCTGGGCATCTTGAGGGAAGGAGAAGAGACGGTCACGGAGATCTTCCGGCGCTTCCAGGTGAAGCCCGAGGACATCCGGCGCGAGATCGAAGGCGAGCGGGTCTTCGTCGAGCGCATCTCTTCGACCGCCGAGCTTCCGCTCTCCGAAGAATCCAAGAAGATCCTCGCCTACGCCTCGCACGAGGCCGAGAGCATGCTCCACGCCACCGTCGGCTCCGAGCACCTGCTCATCGGCATCCTGCGCGTCGAAGGCTGCACCGCGATGCGTATCCTGGCGCAGCACGGGTTCGACGTCTACACGGTCCGCGAGGAGGTGCTCTCCATCTCCAAGGAGCGCGAGGCGTCGCAGCAGAAGAAGGAGCTGCCGTTCCTCTCCGAGTACGGCCGCGACCTGACCTCGCTCGCCGCCGAAGGATCGTTCGACCCCCTGATCGGCCGCGACGACGAGGTGGACCGGATCGTCCAGATCCTCTCCCGCCGCACCAAGAACAACCCGATCCTGCTCGGCGAGCCCGGCGTGGGCAAGACCGCCATCGTCGAGGGCCTGGCGACGCGGATCATCGAGGGCAAGGTCCCGATCTTCCTCGCCAACAAGCGCATCGTGGCCCTGGATCTATCCTTGATCGTCGCTGGTACGAAATACCGCGGCCAGTTCGAGGAGCGCTTGAAGGGCATCCTCAAGGAGCTGAAGGACTCCAAGGAGCTGATCGTCTTCATCGACGAGATCCATTCGCTCATCGGCGCGGGCTCGGCCGAGGGGTCGCTCGACGCGGCCAACATCCTCAAGCCGGCTCTGTCGCGCGGCGAGATCTCCTGCATCGGCGCCACGACCTTGAAGGAGTACCGCAAGTACATCGAGAAGGACCGGTCGCTGCTGCGCCGCTTCCAGGCCATCCAGGTCAATCCGCCGACTCCCGAGCAGACGCAGGAGATCCTGGAAGGGGTCAAGGACCGCTACGAGTCGTTCCACAAGGTGCGCTACCGCCCCGAGGCGCTGCGCACGGCGATCTACCAGTCGAGCCGGTACATCATGGACCGCCACCTGCCCGACAAGGCCATCGACGTGATCGACGAGGCCGGCGCGCGGGTCAAGCTGCGCCGGGTGCGCGACACCCAGAACCTGCGCCGGCTGGAGCAGGAGATCCGGCAAGTGGTCAAGGAGATGAAGGTCGCGATCTCCGACAAGGACTTCGAGCGCGCCGTCTACCTTCGCGAGAAGGAGATCGAGCTGCGCGAGGATCTGGAGCGGATGAGCGTGACGGCCGACGAGACCGGCGTCCTGGAAGTCACCCGCCACGACATCGAGGAAGTCATCTCTTCGTGGACCGGGATTCCGACCGCTGCCCTGCAGAGCGAGGAGGCCGAGCGTCTCCTGCGCATGGAGGACACCCTCAAGCGCCGCGTCGTGGGCCAGGACCGCTCCATCAGCGCCATCAGCCGGGCGATCCGGCGGTCGCGCCTGGGCGTCTCCAACCCGCAGCGGCCGGTGGGCTCGTTCATCTTCCTCGGCCCCTCGGGCGTGGGCAAGACCGAGGTGGCGCGCCAGCTCTCCGAGTTCCTGTTCGGCAGCCAGCGCGCCATGCTGCGCTTCGACATGTCCGAGTACATGGAGAAGCACGCGGTCTCCAAGCTGATCGGCTCCCCTCCGGGCTACGTCGGCCACGAGGAGGGCGGACAGCTCACGGAGCGCATCCGGCGCCAGCCGTACTCGCTGATCCTGTTCGACGAGATCGAGAAGGCGCATCCGGACGTGGCCAACCTGCTCCTCCAGATCCTGGAGGACGGCCAGCTCACGGACGCCTACGGCAACATGGTCGACTTCCGCAACACCCTGGTGCTGATGACTTCGAACATCGGTTCCAAACTGGTGCTCCGTGGAGGTAGGATGGGCTTCGGCGAGGGGAACGCGCAGGAGAGCTTCCTGAAGCTGGAGGAGGAGATCCTGGCCGAGCTGCGGCGGACGTTCAGTCCGGAGTTCATCAACCGCATCGACGAGGTGATCGTGTTCAACCCGCTGGGCGAGAACGAGTTGCGGTCGATCGTTGACATCCTCATGGAGGACGTCAACCTGACGCTGAGCGAGCGCGGTCTGCGGGTGGACGTTTCGGCCGAGGCCAAGGAGTGGCTGCTCCACAAGGCCGGGATCGAGCCCTCGACCGGCGCCCGGCCGTTGCGCCGGACGATCCAGAGGCACATCCAGGACCCGGTGTCGGAGATCCTCATCAACAAGCACGGGGAGTCGATCGGACGGATCGAAGTGGACCTGGAGAATGGCGAGCTCTCCTTCCTCCACTTCGCCTCGGAGACCCCGGAGCTTCTGGCCCCCCATTGATGGCCGAACCGGCCCGCCGCGCCGCGCGGCGGGCCTTTCCGGCGGCCCGGCCGCCGAGAGCGAGGAACAGACGAGATGAAGCTTGATCTTGGCCGGCGGAGCTTCAGGCAGCCGGATGGCGCCCTGCCGCTCCGCCCGCTCCACACTCGCCTCCTGGCGCTGCTGCTCCTGCCGCTGCTGCTGACGGGGAGCATCCCCGCCGTCGCGCAGCCTTTGCTGAACCCGGCCCCGCCGGCCCAGGCCCAGGCAGATACCGCCCAGACTTCGGCCATGGCGGGCCGCACGATCGAATCGATCGAGTTCCATGGGCTGCAGGCCTTGACCGAGGAGACTCTGCTCTACTACCTGGGCCTCGAGCCGGGGCAGGCCCTGGACGAGGCCAAGCTCAACAACAACCTGCAGGAGCTTTGGAACCGCAGCCTCGTCGACGACATCGAGGTCGAAGCCGTGCCCTCCGGCCAGGCCGTGAAGCTGGTCGTCACCGTCCAGGAGCGGCCCGTGCTGCGCTCGATCGACTATCAGGGCCTGAAGCGGATCTCGAAGACCGACATCCAGGACAAGCTCTCCGGCCAGCGCATCCGGGCGCGCGAGGGCGAGCCCATGAGCCTGGGCGAGCTGCAGCGGGTCAAGACCCTGATCGAGGAGATGTACGCCGAGAAGGGCTACCGCTTCGCCCAGGCCCGCTACACGGTCGAGGACGTCGGCCCGAACGAGAAGCGGGTCATCTTCTCCGTGGACGAGGGCAACCGCGTCCGCATCGCCGACATCCAGTTCGAGGGCAACGAGGTCTTTTCCGACATCCGCCTGCGGCTCGCCATGAAGAAGGTCAAGGAGAGCGGCCTGGTCACCCGGATGATGAAGAAGGACATCTACGACCCGGCAAAGCTCCAGGAGGACCTGGACAAGGTCCGCGACGTCTACCGCGCCTCCGGCTACAAGAACGCGGTGATCGGCGAACCCCACGTCGAGGTGCGCGCGCTCAAGCCGGGCGCCGCCAACGTCAAGGACCAGAAGCGCCGCATGTTCATCACCGTCCCGATCGAAGAGGGCGACCGCTGGAAGCTCGGCGAGGTGAGCATCGAGGGCAACGAGATCTACAGCGACCAGGCCCTGCTGCGCGTCTTCCAGAGCCGCCCCAACGCCTGGCTGCGCGCCAAGGTGATCGACGAGGGGGTCAAGGCGATTTCCGACACCTACCACAACACCGGCTACATCTACGCCAACGTGGAGCCCGAGCTGGTGGAGAAGGACGGCAAGGTCGCCGACCTCGTGGTGCACGTGCAGGAAGGCGAGCAGTTCAAGGTCGGCCGCATCGAATTCGAGGGCAACGACCGGACCATGGACAAGGTGCTTCGCCGCGAGCTGCGCCTCTACGAGGGCGGCATGGTCAACGTCGGCGCGGTGCGCAACAGCGTGCTCAAGATCAAGCAGCTCGGCTATTTCGACCTGAACGAGGAAGACCCGGTCGAGATCGAGCCCGACGTCGAGCGCAAGGTCGTGGACCTGAAGTTCAAAGGCAAGGAAGCGGACCGCACCGAGCTGCAGTTCGGCGGCGGCTGGAGCGAGCTCGACGGCTTCTTCGGCCAGTTCGCGGTCAACACCAAGAACTTTCTCGGCCGCGGCGAGCAGGTGGGCGTCTCCTACCAGAGCGGCCGCTACCGCGACTTCTTCGACCTGTCGTACTACGTCCCCTGGTTTCTCGACAAGCCGCAGAGCATCGGTATCCGCGCGTTCAACCAGGATTTGAACTACAACCTGTTCGACGCGACGCAGCGGCTGCAGCGCAGCAGCCGGGGCGGCATCCTGACCTACGGCCGCAACTTCCGGCTCTTCCAGTCGGCCAGCATCAGCTACAACCGGTCGCGCTACGAGGACACGGAGAGGATCATCTGGCCGGACACGGGAGTACCTCCCGGACCGAACGACCACAAGCCGGGCGACATCGTCGAGTTCATCAGCGAGATCGACAGCTCGTCGCTGCGGCCGGTCTACGTGATCGACAGCCGGGACCATCCGTTCGAGCCGACCCGCGGCCAGCGCCTGTCCGTGGGTGTGGAATACGCGGGCGGCTTCCTCGGCGGCGAGACCTACTTCGTCCGTCCCGAGGTCACCTACAGCACGTTCATCCCGGTGAGCAGCTACCCGACCCACACGGTATTCGCGGTCAACGTCGAGGCCGGCATGGTGGACGCATTCGGCGGCCGTACCCTGCCCACGCTGGAGCGCTTCTACCTGGGCGGCGAGAACAGCATCCGCGGCCACCGGTTCCGTTCGCTGTTCCTGCGCAAGCCGAACGGCGATCCCATCGTGGACGAGGACACCGGCGTCATCCTGGGCGGCGACAGCTTCATGCAGGTCAACCTGGAGTACCACTTCCTCCTGGGAGGCCCGTTCCGCCTGATTATGTTCGGCGACGCCGGCAACGTCTTCGGCAAGGGCCAGAGTTTCGACCTGTCGAACCTGCGCTACACCGCGGGAGCCGAGCTGCGCATCCTGCTGCCGGTATTCGGCGCGCCCCTTAGATTCATCTATGCCGTGAACCTGGACGAGAAGCCCAAGGACAGCTTCGAGGACTTCCAGTTCAGCATCGGCACCAGCTTCTAACACCCCGTAAGGAGAGACACGACCATGTCCAGCCGTATTACGAAGCTCATTCTGGGGTTGGCCCTGGCCATCGCCCCGTTCCTGGCCGCCGCACCGGCTCCCGCGCAGACGGCCGCCGCGAGCGGCATGAAGGTCGCGGTGATCGACACCGAGCGCATCCTGCTCACGTCGAACACCGGCAAGAAGGCGCTCGCCGACCTCAAGAAGCTGCAAGAGGCGAAAGAGGGCGAGGCCCGCACCAAGCAGCAGGAGATCAAGGACCTGCAGGCCAAGATCGCCGACGGTCGCCTCTCCCTCGCCCAGGACAAGCTAAGCGAGATGGAGAAGCAGCTCGAGGCGAAGCTCGTCAGCCTCCGCCGCTTCCAGGAGGACGCCAACGCCGATCTCGGCAAGATGCGCGACCAGGTCCTCGCCGGGATCGACCAGAAGGTGATGCCCGTCATCAACCAGGTCGGCAAGGAATTGGGCTACACCCTGATCTTCCGCAAATTCGAGAGCGGCCTGATCTACGCCGACGAGGCGATCGACATCACCGCCTCCATCATCCAGAGGCTCGACGGCGCCGCTCCCGCCCAGGGCAAGTAAGGGGGTGGAGCACCGGCTGGCCGACCTGGCCGAGCTGGTCGGCGGAAGGGTCGAAGGGAATCCGGATCAGGCCGTGGAGGCGGTCCGGACCCTGGAGGCCGCCGGTCCCCGCGACCTCTCGTTCCTGAACCATGCGCGTTACCGCGAGCAGGC
This sequence comes from Acidobacteriota bacterium, assembly GCA_034667225.1. Lineage (GTDB taxonomy): Bacteria > Acidobacteriota > Thermoanaerobaculia > Multivoradales > UBA5704 > DATMER01. The sequence goes on along the minus strand of JAXDKG010000020.1, from coordinate 5,467 downwards.
CCTGGCCAGCAAGGCCGGGGCTTTGCTCGTCGGCGCCAGTCTGGCGTCCGGCGATTTCCGCGATTTTGGGAGGAGACCTCTCCTGGTCGTCGACGACACGGCCTATGCGCTCTCCCTCCTCCTCAACCGGCTGCACGCGCCCGAGGCGCCCGAGCCCGGAGTCCATCCCACCGCCGTGCTGGAGCCCGGCTGCGAGGTCGATCCCGCCGCGCACGTCGGCCCCTATGTAGTCATCGGGTCCGGGACTCGGATCGAAGCCCGCGCCGCGATCCACGCCCATGTCGTGATCGGCAAGGGATGCTCGGTAGGGGAGGGCGCCGTCCTCCATCCCCACGCCGTGCTCTACGACCGCACCGAGGTCGGGCCGGGGGCGATCGTCCATGCGGGCGTGATCCTGGGAGCGGATGGCTTTGGCTACGCCACTCATGGGGGCGTCCACCACAAGGTCCCGCAGGTGGGGCGCGTGGTGCTGGAGAAGGACGTGGAGGTGGGGGCGAACTCGGCGATCGACCGCGCCACCCTGGGGGAGACCCGCATCGGCGAGGGGACGAAGATCGACAATCTGGTCCAGGTGGGGCACAACGTGCAGACCGGCCGGCACTGTATCCTTTGCGGGCAGGCCGGGATCGCGGGGAGCACGCAGCTTGGCAACTATGTCGTCCTCGCCGGGCAGGCCGGGGTCTCCGGCCACATCAAGCTCGGCGACGGCGCGCAGGTGGCGGCCAAGTCGGCGGCGCTGACGTCGGTCGAGCCCGGCACGCAGGTCGCGGGCATCCCGGCGGTCGAGCTGCGCAAATGGCGCCGCCAGTCGGTGATGATCGCCCGCCTGGAGGAGATGAGCCGCCGCCTCAGGGCGTTGGAGAAGAGGGAGGAAGGCGAGTGACTGACACCCCGAACTGGGACATCGAGTGGATCATGTCGGTGCTGCCGCACCGCTACCCGATCCTGCTGGTAGACCGCGTGCTCGAGATCGAGCCCAAGAAGCGGATCGTGGCGATCAAGAACGTGACCATCAACGAGCCGATCTTCGCCGGCCACTTCCCCGGCCGGCCGGTTTTTCCCGGCGTGCTGCTCATCGAGGGGATGGCGCAAGCGGGCGGTCTGCTGCTGCTCCAGGACATCCCGGACCGGTCGAAGAAGCTGATCTACTTCGCGGGCATCGACGAGGCGAAGTTCCGCCGGCCAGTGGTGCCGGGGGACCAAGTGCGCTACGAGCTGGAGGTGCTGCGCCTGCGCTCCACCTTCTCCAAGCTCAAGGGTAGGGTCACGGTCGAGGGCCAGCTCTGCGCCGAGGCCGTGATCTCCTCCGCAATGGTGGACCGATGAGTGGATTCGTTCATCCTTCTGCCCAGGTCGATCCCGGCGCGAAGCTCGGCGAGGGGGTGCAGGTCGGTCCCTTCGCGGTGATCGGCGAGGGCGTCGAGATCGGCGAGGGCACGGAGATCGGCGCGGGAGCCCAGGTCTACGGCCCGGCTCGAATTGGCCGCGAGAACCGTATCCATCCCCAGGCCTGCATCGGCTTCGAGCCGCAGGACCTCAAGTTTCAGGGCGAGGAGGTCTGGCTGGAGATCGGGGACCGCAACCAGTTCCGCGAGCTGTGCACGATCCATCGCGGCACGGCCAAGGGGGGCGGGCTCACCCGCATCGGCAGCGACAACCTCTTCATGGCCTACACTCACGTGGCGCACGACTGCCAGGTGGGGAGCCGCACGATCTTCGCCAACAATGCCACGCTCGCCGGGCACGTGGAGGTCCACGACGACGCCACGATCTCGGCCTTCACCTCGGTGCACCAGTTCTGCCGGGTGGGGCGCCACGCCTACGTCGGGGGCTACAGCGTCATCACCATGGACGCGCTGCCATTCGCGAAGACCGTGGGCTTGAAGCCGGCCTTCTACGGCCTCAACTCGATCGGCCTCAAGCGCAAGGGTTTCGAGCCGGAAAGCATCCGCCGCCTGGACCAGGCCCTGCGCCTCCTGGTGCGCTCCGGCCTGAACACGGCCCAGGCGCTCGAGAAGATCAAGGGCGATCTGGCGGGCGATGCGGCAGTCGATTACCTGGTGGACTTCATCGAGACCGCCAAGCGCGGGATTCACAAGTCCAAGCCCCGCGGCGGCCGGACCGGAGGCGACGCTGAGTAGCCTGCGTGTCGCCGTGGTGGGCACCGGCGCCATGGGCCGGAACCACGTGCGCATCCTTTCGTCGCTCCCCGGGGTGGAGATGGTGGGGGTCCACGATCCGGACCCTAAGGCGGGGGAGCTCGGGGTGCGGGTCTTCGACCGGCTGGAAGACTTGGCCGGGGAGATCGACGCCGCGGTCGTCGCGGCCCCCACCGTGGCCCATGCGGATATCGGCTGCTTCCTGCTCCAGCGAAGAGTTCACGTTCTGGTGGAGAAGCCGATCGCCTCCAGCCTGGCCGAAGCCGACCGTCTCCTGGAGGCCCAAGGAGATCGGGTTCTCGCCGTCGGGCACGTCGAGTTCTACAACCCTGCGGTGCAGGCATTGGTCGGGGTCGGCACCCCGCCCCGCTTCGTGGAAGTGCAGCGTCTCGGCGTCTTCTCTCCGCGCAGCCTCGATGTCGATGTGGTCCTAGACCTGATGATCCACGACCTCCAGATCCTGCAGGCGCTCGATCCGAGCCCGGTGGTGGAAGTGAGGGCCACGGGCATCAACGTCCTCTCGCCGAGGGTGGACATCTGCAACGCCCGGGTCGAGCTGGGCTCCGGCTGCGTGGCGAACCTGACGGCCTCGCGGGTCTCCTCCGAAAGGGTGAGGAAGCTCCGCGCCTTCCTCCCGAGCCGCTACTATTCCTTGGACTACCACGCCCAGGAGATCCGTGGCTACCGGCTGGAAGAAGGGGATGGCGGCCGCAAGATCCTCCCCTCGGACCTGCCCGTGACCCGGGCCGAGCCGCTGCTGCGCGAACTCGAAGCGTTCGTGGCCGCCTGCCGCGGGGAAAAAGCGCCTCTGGTGACGGGCGAAGCCGGCCGCCGCGCGCTGGAAACGGCCCTGGCCGTGGTCGAAGCGATCAAGTAAAACTCCGCCTTTCGCTTGTCTTGAAGGCGTTTGTCTGCGCTTTCCCTGGGACCGCTGGCGTCCCGCCGGCATTGTCCGGAGGAATCGGCCGGAACGGCCGGCCATTGACGCCGCACTGCTCTCCGGCGACGGCGCCGGAAGACCCGAAAAGGGCTAGCATTTGGCGAGAGGAGGCGAGATGCCCCAAGTCGTCTTCGATTTTCCCCCCACCGTTTTCTCAGCCCTTCGGAAGGACACTGAGGGGTTTGCTGCCGAGATGCGGCTCGCGGCCGCTTGCCATTGGTACTCCCAGGGGATGGTCTCTCAAGGGATGGGCGCCGAGATCGCCGGGCTGAGTCGTGCCGAGTTTCTTGAGGAGCTCGGCCGCCGGAAGATTCCCGCCATCCAGATGACAATCGAGGAGCTTCGCGAGGAGCTACAGCGTGAATGACAGAGCCTTGATCAGCGACAGACCTCGCGATGCTCGCGCTTGCGGGCCTCCACCTGGCAGATTGCCTGCCCATCGAAACCACAGGAAAGCCGCCGCGACTGGGTGAGCACCACCACTTCGCGGGCTGTCGCAGCGCGGAGCCGGTAGATGCCAGATCAAGCCTGTGAAAATCCTTCCGGCGTTGGTGGCTGCCACCCGGCCCAACGGGCCGGCAGAATGGAGCCCAGGGCTGAGCGCAGCGATGCCCTGGGAAAGGAAGGTCATAAACGCAGAGCGCCCTGTAGGGGCGCGAGAGGGCGGTAGTGAGATTCTTGCGGCCCTTCAGGCCGCATGGATGTTTGGCTTCTTTTCCCAGGGCATCAGCCTGCGGCCTCAGCCCTGGGCTCCGTTTTCCCGGCCCGTTGGGCCGGCTGGTTGGTTGGCCCCGCAGGGTTTTTCACGCTCAGGAGCGACGCGATCGTGGGGCGTGACAGAGTGTTGCCTTGACGCTATGGGCTGTGAGCGGCGGGGACCGCGCGATAGGGCGGTATCCCTCCACTCGACCGCCTTGGTTGGGCGCCGCGTGTTCGCAAGTACGCACCTCAACGTGCGACGTCACTCGTTCTCTGCAGGCGCGGGCTTGGTCAATTGGACACCTCAAAGCTTCGACTTGAGGTCCTCCATTAATTGCATGATGCGGCTCTTTTGGATTGCAGGATCTTCAACCTGGAGAAACTCAACCGCTTTGAAGTCATCTCCGCGTTTGCGGTTCTGGGGTGGTTCTAGTCCCTCAATCAGAAGGGCCTCCATTGTAACAATCAACATTTCAAGGCCGTACTGCGGCGCGCTAGAGGTGTTTAACACCCCAGACTCCGACGGTGCGAACACGCCAAACCAGGAGAAACGGTCCCAGCGACCATTCAGGCGATCAACGGTGTGCTGCCGAAGACGAGTGCCGAGCGCTTGGTCGGTCGTTCGGCCTACATACACCACTTGGCGACCATCGTGGAGCAAATAGACGCCGCGCTGGCCGCAGAAGTCAACCGGATTGCTACCAGGCTGTTGCTGACCTAATAAACGTGAATTTGATGACCACAAAACTAGTGATCGAGCCCAGTACATGCCAAAAGCATTGATCAAACCCGTCTCGTCAGACTCTGAGTCAGGAGGCGCCTCTGATAGACGATTTGCTCCCCCAACTGAAGGAGCCAACGCGTAATAGCCGCGAGAAACGCGGACCACTTCCCTCTCAAGCTGGGCCGCAATCGTTGCTGATACCGATGTCGCTGGCGTCGCACCAAGATCAGAACGAAGCCCCTGCTCAGCGATTGCTTCGGCGATTTCCGTGTAGTGCATCGCCTCGGACGTACCTCTAAGTACCCGGAGAATCGCATCTCGCCAAGTTAAGTCAGGCATGAAATCTATTTCCTCTCTAGCCGCCCAACGTCAGGGTCGATGTGTGCCACCTGCAGGACTAGGATACAGCGTTCAGGGCGTGGCCCGCGACACCGATCGTCCTTTCCTACGCTCACCAAGCACCTATCGCCAGCCGAGTTGATCGCCTTACTCGCCGGTTCTGCGTAGAACGAGATAAGGCACGCCCTTGGCGCCCCTCGGGCAAGTACCCGAGAGCCTCGGGGCTGCTTTAGGACGGCTCAGGAAGGTTCCCCGGCCGCAACGGAACTTTCCTGGACCATCGAGGAACCTTCCGTGGCAAGCGCGGAGCTTGCCTGGATGATCCGGGAACCTTCCGGGGCGACCGGGCAAACTTCCCGGACTGTCGCGGAAGCTCCCCCGGGGAGCGCGCAACCTTCCCGGCCGACCGGGGCACCTTCCTCCGCGAGCGAGGGACTTTCCCGGTTGATCCGGCCATCTTCCTCAGTGTCCGGGGCAACCCCCTCTCTGCCAACATCCTCTGAGACACGGTCGGGTGGGAAAATGAGGGAAGCAGAGAGGAGAGGCCGATGAAGGTGGAGAGAGCCAGCAGTAGTTGGGAGAGTGTAGAGAAGGCCGGGGAGGAGG
>JAXDKG010000019.1:0-132697 GCA_034667225.1 Acidobacteriota bacterium | reverse complement strand
AGCGAGACATCTGGCAGCAGCTCGAGTCGGCTGGCCGCGAGCTCAACGGCCTCGACGAGAAGGACGTCGCGACTGCCGCCTTGAACCGGGCGAAGCAGCTGTTCCGCACCGACCGCGTCGAGCTCGTGCTGCTCGCGACGTCGCGAAGCTCTGCGCGCGTCTACACACTCGACGAGCACGACGTTGCGGTGTCGCGGCCCTGCTCCGAGGACGAGGGGCTGGGTGCCGGCTCGATGCAGATCCAGCAGCTCGGACCCGACGGTGCCGACGGTCTCGTCACATGTCTCGTCTCGCCACTGGACGGACCACGAGGCCGCATCGGAGCCCTCCGCCTGCTGTTCGAGGGGCCGGTGAAGCTCACGTCGCGTGAGCGACAGGTCCTCTTCACGTTCGGGCACTCGGTCTGCACGACGATCCTCAACGTCGCCCTGTACGACGACATGCGGGCCGAAGCCGAGCGTCAGGCGTACGAGGCGTCGCACGACCCCCTCACCGGCCTCGCCAACCGCATGCTGCTGCACGAGCGGACGGCGCGCGCGATGGCAGCGGGCCCGACCTCAACGACGGCACTGCTGCTGTTGGACCTGGACCACTTCAAGGAGATCAACGACACGCTCGGCCACGAGGCAGGCGACTACCTGCTGCAGCAGATCGGCGAGCGGCTGCGCGCGCTCGGACGCAAGGCCGACGTGGTCGCCCGCCTCGGCGGCGACGAGTTCGCGATCCTGCTCGACGACGTCGCCGGCCCCACCCAGGCGACGCGCGTGGCGCAGCGGATTCACCGCGAGCTGGCCCTCCCTTTCAACCTCGGCGGCCACGAGGTGTTCACGAGCGCCAGCCTGGGGATCACCCTCAGCTCCCGCGGCGGTTACGAGCATCCGGAAGAGGTGCTGCGCGACGCGGACACCGCCATGTACCGGGCCAAGGCCTCGGGCAAGGCGAGGCACGCCGTCTTCGATCGCGAGATGCACGACAATGCGGTCGCCGTCCTGGCGCTCGAAAACGACCTGCGCCGGGCGATCGAGCGCGGGGAGTTCGAGCTGTTCTACCAGCCGATCGTCTCGCTTTCCAATGGCCGGATCGATGCTTTCGAAGCTCTGGTGCGCTGGAATCATCCGCGGCGGGGCCTCCTCCATCCCGACCAGTTCATCCCGGTGGCGGAGGAGACGGGCCTGATCGTGCCGATGGGCTGGTGGGTGTTGCAGCAGGCCTGCCGCCAGCTCGGCGAGTGGCAGTCGCTCTACCCATTCGCCCATCCGCTCTCGATCAGCGTGAACCTGTCCTGCAAGCAGTTCCTCCAGGCCGACCTGGTCAAGCGGGTACGGTGTATTTTGCAGGAGACGCGGGTCGAGCCCTGCAGCCTGCGCCTGGAGATCACGGAGAGTACGATCATGGAGCATGCCAGCGAAGCCGTGGCCAAGCTCATGGAGCTGCGCCAGTTGAACATCCAGCTCCACATCGACGACTTCGGCACCGGCTACTCCTCGCTCAGCTACCTGCACCGGCTGCCGATGGACACCTTGAAGATCGACCGTTCCTTCATCAGCGGCATGCAGGGGAGGGACGAGCGCGCCGAGATCGTCAGCACGATCGTGACGCTCGCGCGCACGCTCGGCATGAGCGTCGCGGCAGAGGGGTTGGAGACCGCGGATCAAGTCTCCCGGATGCGCGGCCTCGCTTGTCAATACGGCCAGGGTTACTACTTCGCGGGCCCTCTCGAGAGCGTGGCCGCGGGCAACCTCATCGCCGGCCCGGTGCAATGGCTCTCCGTGAGCTGACCCCTTGAACTGACTCTTGTCCTTTTCACGCCGCCGGGTGTACCCTAGTCCTCAGCAAACCTGTCCAGCAGTATTGAAGGACCTGAGGAGGATTCGTGCGCGCCAGAACCTGGATCGTGATCTGTCTGTATTGTGTGATCGTACCCACGCTTCTGCAGGCCGCGGACCTCGTCTGCGGAGAGCATGACCTGATGTTCGGCTGCACGAAGACCGAGGAGCGCGGCAAGCTCCGGGCGGGTTGCGGAGTACACGAAGGAGGGCGCTTCTTCGCCTCGGAGTGGCGGGTCCACGATCTGAAGACGGAGAAGGTCCTGGGAAAGGCGAGCGCGGGCACTGATGGCATCGCGCTGGTCGAGATCCCCAAGGCCCGCTGGGTCGTTCTCGAAGGCGAGGTCAAGTGCTCGAAGAACGCCCGGGACCGCAACATCCCCTACCGCTTCCTCGTCGAGCGGACGGGCAAGGACCGCTTCCAGCAGCGCCCCTACACGCCCGAGAACCTGATGGCAACCGGCAACTGGAACGAGGAAACCCAGTTGAATTATGGAGCGTTCCGGAGCCGCTTCCTCCTCGGTACGGAGAGCGCAGCGGCCCCGTGATTCAACTCGCTTTGCGGACCAGCGTCTGGTTGTGATTCATGATGATGCGGTTACCCGGCTTCACAACCAGCGTCTGGTTGTGGTTGCTGATGATGCGGCTAGTGCTATTCATGACTCTCGTCCTTTCTCGACGTGATGGTTTGTACAACGTTCGTCATGAAGGGATACGCGAAGGGGCGGTTTTTCCCGCCAGAGGTCCCGCCAGTTGAACCATCCGACGGAAGAGGTCGTCGAGCGCCTGCTCGGGATGCTCGCAGAGACCGACGTGGACGGGTGAGACCTGGATCATCGTGCTCCGCGGGGCCACGAGCCAGTGGAAGCGCTCCCGGATCGAGAGCCTCCCGATGGGGCCGGCATCCGCATCTCCGGCACAGATGCGCGGGATGGCTTCCAGGTGCTGGCGGATGAGATCCACGTCCAGCTCGGGCCAGAGCGCGCGCAGGCGCGGCTCGTCCACCTCGACGCGCGCCGCGAGAAAATCTTTCTGAAGGCAGAAGAGGATGACCCCGGCGTTGAGGAACTCCTCGCGGTCCACCCGCGGCACCACGCGGATCACCGCATAGTCAAAGCTGGGCGCGGGCACGCACGGCCTCCTCGAGGAAAAGGGGAGCGGCTTCGAGCCTATGCATCAGCCAGCTCACGTAGGCCGCCCGCTTCTCGACCGGAGTCGAGATCCCGGGCTCGGGCATCAGCCAATCGTCCGGGACCACCGCGAGCACGCCCTCGAACACCGCCTCCGTGAGCCGCGGACGCAGCAGGGCGTCGGCCTCCCGGATGCGGTCCGCCCAGGGCAGCAGCACGTGGTCGCGGATCGCGGCGAACGGGCTTCGCGCCGCCTGCTCCACATTCTGCCAGTTGTGGTGGAAGTAGAGCGCCGCGCCGTGATCGATGAAGTAGAGCGTCTTGTGCCAGTACAGAAGGTTCGGATTGCGCGGGGTCCGGTCGACGTTGGTGACGAAGGCGTCGAACCAGACGGCCTGCGAAGCGAGGTCGGCATCCACGACGTCCTTGGCGGCGGGATCGAACATGACGGACCCTGGCAGGTAGTCGAGCGCCAGGTTCAGCCCCACGCTCCCCTTGAGCAGCTCGCGGATCTCCCAGTCGGGCTCGTTGCGCCCGAGCGCCGAGTCCACCTCAACCAGCACCAGCTCCGGCACCTTCAAGCCCAGCTCCCGGCCGATCTCGCCCGCGATCAGCTCGGAGACCAGCGCACGCGCACCCTGTCCCGCACCTCGGAACTTGAGCACATAGAGGCCCAGGTCGTCAGCCTCCACAATGGCAGGCAGGGAGCCGCCCTCGCGGAGGGGAGTGACGTAGCGGGTGGCGAAGACGGTGCGCAGCATGGGTCCGGCGGATGGTATCAGGTCCGCTCGCGAAGGATTTCCTCGTCTCCGGCATCTCTCCCTGCGGAAGGCGAGAAAGGAGACGAGATGAGAACGATCTGTCTTGCCGGAGCGGTGGTTCTGGTATTCCTCCAATCCCCGGCCTTGGCTCACGACCTCGGCGTCAGGGGAATAATCACGGCTTCCGAAGGCGAGCCGGCCAACGACATTCCCGGTTATGGGGTGTTCGGGCACTGGCGAATGAGCGATAGGTGGTCGATCGGCTTCGCGGTCGATCAGACGGAGTACGACTTCGAGGAGCCGGCGCTCTTCGTGGGCCTGCGCCAGGATCCCGATATCGACCCTGTGGATGTGCTGGCAGAGGCCACGGTCCTCAGCGCCTGGATCGAGCGCACCTACCCGCGCCCGGGAGGCCGCCTGGACTGGTTCTGGGGAGCCGGGCTCGGCTTTGCCTCGATCGATGTCCCGGATGCCGCGGGCCCCCTGGCCGGCGGGGGCACGTTCGACATCAGCACGGACGCGGGTTCCGAGTCCATCGTTTCTCTGCTCGGGGGCCTTCACCGTAGACTCGGCGAGCGATGGTTCTTCGAGTTTGCTCTCCGGGCCGATCAGCATTTCGCCGACTGGCAGCTGACGGACCGGGTTTCCGGCGCCAAGGGGGCCGTGGATGACTACCTTGCCCTCGGCGGGCATCTCGGAATCGGTTTCCGATTCTGACCTGAGGCTCGAGGAGAAAGCCCTGGTCGAGCGCATGCTCGCCGGCGACGAGGCGGCGATGGAGGAGTTCGCGGACGAGTATTTCTCCGGCCTCTACCGCTTCGCCTTGTCGCGCCTCGGTGGTGACACCGAGCTCACCCGCGAGGTCGTGCAGACCACGGTGTGCAAGGCCCTTGCGAAGCTGGGGACCTTCCGTGGCGAGGCGCCTCTGCTCGGATGGCTCTGCGCCTGCTGCCGCAATGAGATCCGGATGGGCTTTCGCAAGAAGCAGCGGCAGCCGAGAGTGGTCGAGCTGGAGGAGGACATCGCCTCCGACAGGGACCCGCCGGAGGGAGCCCTGGCGCGCAAGGAGGAAGTCCGTCACGTGCACGCCGCCCTCGACCTCCTCCCTCCGCGCTACGCCCGCGCCCTGGAGTGGAAGTACGTAGAGCGGCTTTCCGTCAAGGAGATCGCCGAGCGCCTCCGGGTAGGAGCGAAGGCGGCCGAGTCGCTGCTCACACGGGCGCGCCAGGCCTTTCGGGAAGGATATGAGCAAGTGAGGCTCGGACCGAAAAGGAGGTTGGAACTGTGAACGAGGAGGAACAGGTGCGGCATCTTCTGGAAGAGGCCGGTCCTCGTCCCGAGGCCCCGCCTGAAGACCTGGCCAAGATCAAGGCAGCCTTCCGCGCCGAGTGGCAGGAGCACGTCCAGAGGCGCCGCTCTCCCGATCGGCGATTGTGGCTGCTGGCGGCCTCGGTCCTTCTCGTGATCAGTCTCGGCTGGTGGTTGTGGCCGGCGGCAATTCCCTCCCCGGTGGCCACGGCGGTGGCGCGCGTCGAGACCTCGGGAGAAACGATCATTGCTGGCGCCAGGCTGGAAGCTCACGAGGCTCCGGCGGCATTTCGGCTGGACGGCGGATCTTCTCTCCGTCTCGACGCCGGCAGCAGCGTGAGCCTGGTCTCGGCGTCCGAGATCCGGCTCGAGCGCGGCGCGGTCTACCTGGACTCCGAGAGGACCGGCAAAGTCGCGGTCCATACTCCGCTCGGGACGGTGATGGAGCTGGGGACGCAGTTCGAAGTCCGGCTGCTCGGATCGGCTGTGCGCGTCCGGGTCCGCGAGGGAGCGGTGCGGGTGGAATCTCATCGGGTGGACGCGGGGACGGAGCTGATCCTGCGCGACGGCGGTTCGGTGACCCGGAGCCGGATCGCCGCCTACGGCCCGCTGTGGAGCTGGGTCCTGAAAGCGGCTCCGCCCCTCCGGATTGAAGGGCTGACGCTCGCAGAGGTTCTGGAACGGGTCACGCGGGAGACCGGCTGGACGGTCCGCTACGAGGACTCTCGCATCGAGGCCTCCGCGGGCGAGATCGTGGTGCACGGCGACGTCGGCCATCTCGCGCCGGACCAGGCTCTGGAAGTCGTCCTGCCAGGGGCCGGGCTCGATCACCGGGTGGTGGACGGCGTCCTGACCCTCAAAGCTCCCAAGTGATCCCGATGGAAGGGAAGAAGCCGGGCCACGTTTCCGGCTCGGCGACGATCGACTCCTCGTCGACCGCCAGGTCGAAGCCGGCGATGTTCTTGCGGTTGTAAACGTTTTGCAGGTCGACGAAGAACGTGAGCCGGCTGGAGCGGAGCTGCCAGTCGCGGCTCGCCCGCAGGTCCATCCGGTGATAGCTCGGGAGCCTCTCGCTGTTGAGCTTTCCGAGCACGGGAACCAGCTCTCCGTCCTCATCTACTTCCGCGAACACCCGGGTGGTCGGCCAACCCGTGTGATAGCGCCATGCGGCGCTCAAGCTCCAGTTCTTTCCGAGGAGCGTGTCCACGTACAGGTTGAACGTGTGGGGCTGATCCGTCTGGCGCCGGATCTCCGCTCCGCGGATGTGGTCCTCGGTCGAGGCCAGGGCATAGTTGGCCCACCAGTTCGTCCGTGGGCCGGCAGCGCCGCGCAGCATCATCTCGATTCCCTCGGCGCGGCTGCTTTCGGGAGAGATGCGGAAGCGGTCGGCCTCTGCCTCGGGAAAGGCGTTGACCGGCTCGAAAATGTTTTCGTAGCGCGGCCTGGGATCGCGGATCTGCCGCTGGTAGGCCTCGATGCGCAGGGCGCGCAGGTAGCCTGCTCCGAGCACGCGCTCGTAACCGATCACCCGATGCTCGGAGCGCTCGGCGGGAGAGAAACGGGTCTCGCCGTCCTCCACCTGGAGCTCGTACGGGCGCTGGCTCTGGTGGAAGTGGCCCCATGAGGCACGCACGACGCCGTTCTCTCCCAGGCGCCAGGCGAGACTGACCCGCGGGCTGACCAGGGTATCCTCGGTGAGCGTGTGGCGGTCGTAGCGGAGCCCCAGCTCGACCGTCAGCGGCTCGCGCGGTGAAAACTGATCGGTCACGTAGGCGCCGAGGTGGTCGCTGCTGAAGCGGTCCGCGAAGCGGGTGAGGCCGGCGCGGGGCTCGGACAGATCGGTGGACAGCACGAAGTCGGGCTCGAGGCGGTTGAAGTAGTCGTAGGAGGTCTCGTAGCGCCGCGCCTCGAAACCTCCTTTGAGCGTGTGCCGCGGAGTCGCCTGGACGGTCCAGGACTGGCCCAGCGCCAAGACGTCCATGTCCCGGCGGTCGACGATCTCGAAGCTCTGCTCCTCCTCGTCTTCGGCGCCGAGACGGTCGCGGCCGAGCTCGCTCGCCGAGGCCGTGGTCTCGACGAGCACCCGGTCGCCGCCATCGCCGAGCATCGCCTGATGGGTCAGCCACAGGTACGACGTGTCGTAGTCGGTATTGAAATGTTTCTGTTCGCCGCCCCTGGTGTCCTCGAAATCCAGCGTGTCACCGGCGTGGAGGAGATGGGCGCGGAGGCTGTTGCGGTCGTCGAAGCGATACCCGACCTTGCCGAAAATGTCCCAGAAGGCGGGGTCCTCGTGCCCCAGGAACCGGCTCGCCAGGTCGATGGAGCCCCGGCGCGCGGAGGCCAGCCACGACCCGCGGTCTCCGTGAAAGGAGCCGCCGCTCGCGGCAAGGGCGGTGATGAGGCTCAGGCTCAAACGGGTGTGGCGGGGGCCGGAAGGGACCTCGGTCGTCATGTCGAGGACGCCGCTCATGCGGTCGCCATGGGCGGCCGGGAAGGCGCCGGTCGAGAGGCTGGCGCCGGAGAGCGAGCCGGCTTCGACGACGCTGATCGCCCGGTCGAACTCCTGGAGGTGGTACGCCTCGTACAGCTCTTGCCCGTCGAGGAGGATCAGGACCTCGTCGCGCCGTCCCCCATGGATGTGGAACTGGGCGGTGATGTCGTTGGCGGCGGCCCCCGGCAGCAGGGACACGGCGCGGAACAGGTCTCCAGCCAGATGGGGCAGGGACTCGATCTCGCCCCGCGAGATGGACAGGGGCGCCACCGGCTGCTCGTCGAGCAGGGACAACTCGCTCGAGCGCACCACGATCTCGTCATGGATGTAGGGCATGGGAAGCGGCTCGGGTTCCTCAGTGATTGGGGAAGAGGGCGCCCGCACGACCACGAGCGTGCCGCCCACCCGCTCCTCGGCCTGCAGGTCATGAGGGGCGAGGATCTCGTCGAGGATGCGCCGCGGATCACTGGAGACAGGCTCGGTCTCCACCTTCATCTCCGACCTCACGAGCTGACTGGTAAAGACGATCCTGAGCCCTCGCGATTGCAACTCGCGCAGCACGTCATCCAGAGGGCGGCCGAGCCACGATGCAAATGCCGTCCCGGCGAGCGCCAGGATCAGAAGCGACGCTCCGGCGAAGGATTTCCAGGCCTCGCGCATCAAAGACATCAGAAGGAGGATACGAGATGAAGAGGACAATCGGAACAGCCATTTTTGCCGCCGCCCTGTGCGCCGCTCTGACTTCCGCTCCGGCCCGGGGCCAGGAGCCGCCCTTCACCACCGACTTCCGGATCGAGGACTGCGAGCTCGAAGCCGACGGACGCAACGCTTACTTCAGCCTCGTGCCGGGCGACCAGCTCGTGCTGACGGGCGAGGACGACGGGGAGGAGGTCGTCGTCCAGATCACCGTGCTCAAGCAGAAGCGCACCATTACCTTCACGACCGATAAGGGCAAAGTGCTGCGCGTCAAGACGCGGGTGGTGGAGGAGCGCGAGTGGGTGGACGACGAGCTGGTTGAGGTGTCCCGGAACTATTTCGCCCGCTGCGATCAAACCGGCGACATCTTCTACTTCGGCGAGGCCGTGGACATCTACGAGGACGACGAGATCGTGAGCCACGACGGCGCCTGGCTGGCCGGAGTCGCCGGGGCCCAGCCCGGCGTCATCATGCCTGGCAGCTACATGCTCGGCGCGCGCTACTTCCAGGAGAGGGCCCCCGGGGCCATGGACCGCGGCGAGCACACCGCCATGGGCCTGACGGTCACGACCCCTGCCGGCACCTTCCACAACTGCGTCGAAGTGATCGAAACCTCCCGGCTGGAACCTGGGCACGAAAGCCTGAAGAGGTACTGTCCGGGTATCGGCCTGGTGCAGGACAACGATGCCGTGCTGGAGGAATTCGACCTGCACGGCAAAGGGGACGACGACTAGCGAGCCTCCCAGGAACCGATGGTGCCGGCCGGCCGTCTAAGCAGGGTATGAAATCTTTATCTCCGGCTCTTGCCGTCCTGGCGCTCGTGTTCCTGGCGTCCCCAAAACCTTGCGCAGGTGCAGGCGACGAGAGTCTTTTTGCCGCAGCCCTGGTGGTGGCCGAGAAGGTGTCGGTTCCGCGGATGATCGCCGAAGAGAACCTCACCTGGAAGAGCTCTCAGCTCGAAGACCTGGCTCGGCTGTACTGCAAAGCAGGACGGCTCGATCAGGCTCTCGCGATGGTCCGCAACCTCGATGCTCCGGATCGGACCAAGGCCGAGGCGTTGGGCCGGATCGCCGTGGCCGCGCTGGAAGCGGGCGACAAACAGCGCGCCGACACTCTCATCAAGCAGCTCTCGGCCTCGGAAGAGTGGACGGCGCCGATCGCTCTCGCTGCGATCGCTCGAGCCCTCCACTCCGCGGGCGACCATTCAGGAGCCCTGCGCCTTGCCGGCATGGTCCAGGACCCGCTCGAACAGGGCAAGCTCCTCCTGGAAATGGGCGGACCGTCCGCGCTCCGGGATGCCTTGCGCGTCGGTTCGCAGATCGCTCCCGGCTCCGTTCATGTCCCGCGTGGGAATGTGTCGGTCTGGGAGGACGACTTCGCGGGCCGCCAGTCGTTCCTGCTCCAGGTCCTGCGCGCCGCCGTCGACCTCGGGGACCTGGATCTGGCTCGCAAAGCGCTGGAGACGCTCGGCCAAGTGCCGGACCATGGCCTGTTCGTCTGGCGGGGGCGGGCGCTGCTCGAGATCGACCGCGGCGAGCGGTCCGCCGGAAAGCCCGATGCCCGGACCCTGCGCCAGGGGCTGACGGAGGTCGAGGCCGCGCAGACGGGAACCATGGGAGAGCTGCGCGACAAAGTCGACCTCATGGCCGAGCTGGCCGGGCGTTTGGGCGGAGAAGAGGCCCTCAAGATTCTGACGCGGGCAGCCGAGGTGGCGCGGCAGGCGGAGTCCGTTCCCGTCCCCGGAATCCGGGCCTCCTTCAGCACCGAGATGCTGGCACGCCTGGCCAGGACCTGGTCGGACCTCGGCCGTGGAGCTGAGGTGCGCGAGCTTCTCGCCCGGGCAGCAGGGTTTGCCGACGCCATGCCGGTGCCGTCTGACGATCCGGCCTCGCATCAGGATCGGGTCGAGGCCCAGGCGCGGGTCGCCGCCGGATTCGAGCATGCAGGGGAGCGCGCGCAGGCGGCGGCGATCCTCGCCAAGGCCGTGGCGGAGATCGGCGCCATCGAGAGCGAAAATTGGCGCGGATACTCCTGGCGCGCCATCGTCGAGGCCTATGAAGCCGTAGGCGAGCTCGATCGGGCGCTCGAGGTCCTCGGCACGAAGGCCGCCGCCGCGGACAAGCTCATGGCAGTGGGGGAGGCGGCCGAAAGGCTGCCTGGCTCCGAGCTCTTCCGGCTTGCGCCGCTCGTGAGCAGCCTCCCGGCGAGCTTCCTGAAGGTCGACCTGTCGGTCAGGCTCGCGGCGCCGCTCGCCGGGGCGGGACACCCGGCCGAAGCCGCCCAGCTCATGGCCCAGGCTCTCGGTGCGGTCGCTGCGAAGCCCGAGCGCTGGGACCTCTTGTTGATCCACCTCGCCATCGAGATCCCGGAGGCCGCCCGCCCTGCCGACGCCGAGCAGCGCAAGGTGCTCCAGGCCATCCTGCAAGGTGTCGGATCCATTCCGTAAGAATTTGAGCCGTGTTACGATCCATTGCGACCCACTTCTGCGGAGGAATCGCGATGAGAACCCGGCTGGCGCGCTGGTCCTGGTCTCTGTCCCTCGCCCTGACCCTGGGGCTGACTGTGCCTGCCGTCTCGTTCGGGCAGGACGCGGCGGCGGCTCCTCCGGCGCCTCCGGCCGCAAGGGCCGTTCCTCCGCGTGTCACCGACGTGCGGAGCAACGATTCGAAGCATCCCGGCAGGGCGGGCCTGGGCGACGCCGTGATCCTCACCGTAAAAGGCCTCGGCGCGTACCTGAATGGGGACCAGGATGCGTGCAGGAACCTCATCCTGTTCCTGGCGGAGGTCCCCATCCCCGGCAATCCTCCCGAGGCCTGCGATCCCTATACCGAGCAGGTCCGCTTCCAACTCGACCGCACGGCCGACTCGGACCGGGCCTGGCATGTGCTCCTGGCCGAGCCCGTGAGCTTCACGAGGAAGGTCGCGGTGAGCATCGGGGCCAAGGGGCGTCTCGCCTACCCCACGGATGTAAAGGCCTTCGAGCTGGAGATCGTGCCGGCCATCGAGTTCGTGTGCTTCCTCATCGGGCTCCTGCTGACGATCCTGCTGGCGGCGTACCTGGCGAAGACCACGATGATCCTGCGGAACCCCGCCCCCGGGCTGCCGACGGCCCAGGCTCCCTACAGCCTCTCCCGGTTCCAGCTCGCGTTCTGGTCCCTGCTGGTGATCGCGGCCTATCTTTTCATCTGGCTGATCACCCAGGAGCTGGATACCATCACCGGCTCGGTTCTGGCGCTGCTCGGGATCGGCTCCGCCACCGCCCTGGGCGCCACGATCATCGACCAGGGAAAGCCGGCCAATCCGCCGGTTGTTGTCGCTGCGACGATGGCGGTTCCCGTGGCATCCAGAGGATTCCTGAACGACGTCCTTTCGGACGAGCAGGGACTGAGCATCTATCGCTTCCAGCTTTTCGCCTGGACCCTGGTGCTGGGGGTGATCTTCTGTGCTTCGGTGTACGACGGTCTGGAGATGCCTCAGTTCAGCACCACGCTCCTCGGTCTGATGGGGATCAGCTCCGGCACCTATCTCGGCTTCAAGGTGCCGGAGAAATCGGCGAATCCGTAGGAAGGGTGAAGCAGATCGTGCTGCCCTCTCCGGGCTTGCTCTCCGCCCAGATCTTTCCGCCATGGGCTTCGACGATACACCTGGAGATGAAGAGGCCGAGGCCCACGCCTCTCCGATCGTTTTTTCCAACCTGCCAGAAGCGCTCGAAGATGGCCTCCAGCATGTTGTCGGGGATGCCCGATCCGGTGTCGCTGATGGAGAAGCGAAGCTCGTCTCCGGCGCGTTCGCCACGAATCCGGATGCTGCCGCCTGAGGAAGTGAACTTGACCGCGTTCGAAATGACGTTGGCGAGCACCTGAAGCATCCGATCGTGGTCGAACTCTGCCAGAAGGGGACGTTCGGCCATTTCCGTCTGCAGGGAGATGCCCTTGGTTGACGCGGCGGCTTGAAACGTATCCACGGCCTCGGCGATCAGCGTAGTCGCATCGCCGGGAACTGGCGTCAGGGCGAGCTTGCCGGCATCGATGCTGGCGACATCGACCAGGTCTCCGATGAGCCGGTTCATGCGGGCGGCGTAGCGTTGAATGCGCGTCGTCGCCAGGAGGGTCTGCTTCCCGTCCTCGTTTTCGGGGGCTCTCGCCGCGAGCAGCTCCGCGTTCAAGACGATTCCGCTGAGCAGATTGCGCAGGTCGTGGCTGACGAGGCCCAGGAAGTTGTCCCGGTTCGAGAGCGCGTCATCGGAGCGGGCGCGCTCCGTCAGCAGGAATCTGTCGGTCTTCTCTCTCTCCAGCGGCAGCAGCCGCGACAGCACACGGGCATTCTCGTGGCGTTCGCGGCGGAGGATCTCATCCGCGGAGGCCCGCTCCTCCTGGAGGGCTTCGTCTTCCAGCACTCGATCCTCGGCGAGGGTGGTGGTGGTCTCGGTCTGTGGCAAGGTCTCATCCAGCCGCTGATCCGCCTTGGCGCGCGCCTCAGTCAGGACGGCGTCCGCGCTCTCCCGGGCTCGGGAGACCACCAGGTCGGAATCCTCTTCGGCCGCGTGTCTCTCGGCCAGTGCCCGATCGGTCTTTTGCCTTTCGGTGCGCAGGCTCTCGTCCGTCTGGTCGCGCTCTGCGGACGCTTCATGGGTAGCCATGACTCCCACCTTAACACGGGCTCCCTGCTTGCAAAGGGTGTAGAATCACGGTGGATCAAAGAGGAGGTACGATGACAGCCAAGCTCCTTCTCGGACTCCTGCTCACCACGACTCTCACAGCGACCGCCGCGCCGGATCGGCCGCAACCGACCGAGGATCCGTGCGAGCTGGCGAGGCGCATCGCGCAATCGCCGGCCTGCCGCGCCGGGTCGGCCTGCGAAGCCCTGGACCTCTGGCGTGAGGCTTTCGGCCAACCGGACGTCGTCCCTGTCGGCGCGGGGCAGCTCCCGCCCGAACGGGCGTCGCGGCTCCCGAATTTCGAGGTGACCCTCGGAAACAGTGAGCGGGCGTTGGTCCCGAAGACGCTTCCCGGCCGCCCGCGCCAGCTTGGGAGGTACTGGCCCCCGACGCTCAACTGCCGGGCTCGCTGACGGGCTTCCCTGGGAGCGCCGGCATCCTGCCGGCTCTTCCGAGCCGCTCTGAGTCGCCGATCAGAACAGAGCTTGGAATCCCGCAGTCCGGAAGTGTCGATCGTTCGTAAACGCTCGTGTGACTCCCAGCCTGTGCATGACTCGAAAAGAAATCAAGTCCACGACACCCGGCCCACCTATAGGCCCTTGCCCGTAGGTGGCCCAGGCGTCTTGCCAATCCTCCTCGGTTGGCTGGATGGTGCGTCCCGCTGCCCCCATTTCCCTCCAGAGGGCTGCAACAGCGGCTCGGTAGGGGCGCCGAGCCGCGGCGTTCGCGCACTCCAAGAGGACAAGGGAACTGGTGTACAAACTTGCCCGCCCCTTGGAGAATTCTTGGAACGCCTTCACGGCGACGGGATGCCACTGGTCACTTCGGTCCCAAAGCGCCAAGAGGCCCACCGTGTCGAGGAAAACCGGGGATACAGTCAAGGCTGATGCTCGTCGTGCCGGGCCGCCACATCCGTGTCTCCGGACTCGAATCTGGCTTCGAGGACGGCGTAGATGGCGTCCAAGCGCTCCTTCTCAGCCGGAGGCGTCACGCTCCGCAGCTCGAACTCGACCTCGCTGGATTCCGGCAGGTCGACCGGCTCTGTGGGACGGAAGACCCCTTTCTCATAGACGGTATGAATGACCGACATTCGTGTTCTCCGGGGCTGGACCGAGGCGGGCCAGCAATGCTGACAGGCAGATTGTACTATGAGCCTGGGGGCAGTGTCGGGCAGGAAAGAGTTGGCCCTACAGAGCCTCCCGGCGATAGAACAAAAACTCCTGGATCTTGCCGTCGGGCGTGCGGTACATCAGAGCCTCGGCCGGCATACTTCCGATCCGGAAGCGGAGCTTTGCCACCTCCATGCCGCCCCGCTCGTAGGCATCGACCACCTCCAACTCGCTCACTTCGCCCTTCTCTGAGAAGGCGGAGGCCATCCTTTCCGGAGTCAGCCAGGCGTTGTACTCCTCCCCGAGAGTGTCGCGATCGACCTTGCCTCCCTGGAGCTGGCGCAGGAGCGCCATCGCGGCTTCCTTGGCCGGCAGTCCCTTTACGGCGGGGATCTCTCCTTCCGGCGGCGGGAGCAGCTTCGCGAGGATGGCTTCCCGGAGCGGACGGCTCACTCCGAAGTCGGCATTTGCCAGGAGGACGACCCCGGATCTCGTGGATGGCACGATCGCATTCCAGGCGTTGAACCCGGCCACGATCCCTTCGTGGGTGAGGACGAATGTAGCGTCCTTGTCGCGGACGAATTGA
Source organism: Acidobacteriota bacterium (assembly GCA_034667225.1). Classification (GTDB taxonomy): domain Bacteria; phylum Acidobacteriota; class Thermoanaerobaculia; order Multivoradales; family UBA5704; genus DATMER01. The sequence goes on along the minus strand of JAXDKG010000019.1, from coordinate 118,133 downwards.
CCGCAGCCGTAGTTGGTGGCGCGCCCGTCCGCGAGCCGGCGCGGCGTGGTCATCGCCCGCCAGGAGGCTTCGGAAAGGATTTTCCCGTCCATCAGGGCCAGATCCCAGGCCAGCAGGTCCTTGGGCGTGGACCAGAGGCCGGCCGCCATGGCGAGCCAACCTTCCCCCTCGGGGACGGCCGGTTGGGGCGCGCCCAGCCCGAAGGAGGTGTAGCCCTCTGCGAGAGCGGGCTCGTCCCTCTTCGGCTCGTACCGGGTGTGACTCATTCCTAGCGGTTGGAGGATGCGCTGGTTCAGAAAGCTCCCGAACGGCTCGCCGGAAACCCTTTCCACGATCTGGCCGAGGATCAGGTAGCCCGTATTGCTGTAGGACCAGCGCGTGCCCGGCTCGAAATCCAGCGGTCTTTTGCCGAAATCCTGAATGATTGCGTCCGTGGACCTTTGCTGCGCCATGGGCCGATCGACGAAGTCCAGGGGGTAGTAGTCGCGATAGCCGGCGACGTGCTGGCCCAGGTCGAGCAGCGTAATGTCGGCGGCGCGGGTGAGCTCGGGCTCGTACTTCGCGACCCGGTCGTCCAGGGAGAGCTTCCCTTCCTGCGCCAGGAGGAGAGCGGCGGCGCAGGTGAATTGCTTGGTGACGGAGCCGGCGGCGAACAGGGTGTCGGGCGTGACCGGCTCGCGCGTCTCCAGCGAGCGGACGCCGTAGCCCTTGGCCAGCACGATGCGGCCTTGATACATCACTCCCACGGAGAGGCCGACGAGATGCCTCTCCTGGACGTTGCGCTCGATGAGGCGATCGATCTCGGAGATGTCGAGCGCTCCCGGATCGGCATGAGCCGGGCCCAGGAACGCGAACGTCATGACGATGCTGGCGGCCCACGAGCTTCTTCTCATGGGCGCCATCTTATCCTCCCTCTACGGATGCGCGCAGACGTTGTCGATCCAGAGCTCCTGCCCGCCGATCATGAAGGACTTGATCAGCGGTCCGGTGATCGTGACGGTGCCCGTCCTGCCGTTGACCGGCGGCGGAGCGGCCGCGCTGGTGACGCTCACATTCGCATTGCCGAGGACCGCAGGAGCTGCTGCGATCTGGCCGCGATAGATCCCGCTCGCGTTGACCGCGAGGTTTTCATAGCCGCCGAGGTCCAGGTAGGTGAAGGTCACTCTCCGTACCGGGAAGCCGAGGTTCTGGAGGTCGAACAGCATGTTGATGTTGATCGTCCGCAGGCTCTGGCCGGGCAGGGAGACGGGCGCCCAGGCGGTGTTTGCGCGATAGAACGTCGTGCCGGCGGGGAGCAGGGCGAAGTTGTAGACGTAGGCGTCGATCGCGTTGACGGTGAAGGCGAGGTCGCCGCTGACCTGGCCGACCGGGGCTCCGTACATGGTGCCCGGCGGCGGGGGCGGCCCGAAGTTGACGCAGACGGGCTGGGCCAGGGAGGGGAGCGCGAGCAGGGTGCCCAGGAGGGCGAGAAGAAGGACAGGCTTCGTTTTCATGATCATCTCCTTTCGTCCTGTGAGGCGACGGCGGGAGATGGATCACAACATCAACGGACCACGACTTCCGGACCCGACTCGACGTCGGCGCCGGCATCGAGCGCGGCGGCCGTGTCGTTCTCCAGATCGGAGGTGGGGGCGGGGAGCAGGCTTTCGGAGAGCAGGAGGAGAGGCTGATACCGTCCCACGCCGTCGAGGACGACGGAGCAGGGGCTCTCCGGGCAGCGCAGGATCAGCTCCGTGTCGTTGCGATAGACCCGCAGCTCGCTGTGGCGCGCTCCTCCGGTGGTTGCGGAGAGCCGAAGGAGGTCTCCAGGATGGGCCTCGGTACCCCGGCGGACGGTAGCTCCGGCTTCGATCTCGACCTGCAGACTCGCGGGCTTTTGTCCGGGAATCCAGATGAGGAACAGGGCGGCCATAGCTGCGACCGCTACAGGTGCGAACCACCAGGGCGACCACCTGCGCTTCTTCCGCTGCTCGATCCTCTCCCAGACCCGCGCCTGCCAATCGGCGGCGGGCTCATCCTCTTCGCCAAGCTGGGAGAGTTGCTCGCGGAGACGGTCGTACGCGGCCCGGGCTGCCAGGCAATCGGGGCAGGAGGAAAAGTGATCGTCCAGGGGCTGGCCCTGCTCCAGGAGAAGGAGCGCCTCATTCTCGAACCGCTCGCAATGAGTTGTCATGGAGCCATTCCCTTCTCCTCCAGGCAGCGGCGCAGGAGGGGGAGGGCGCGCGCGACCCGGACCTGGAGGGCCGGAGCTTTCTCGCCCGAGAGCTGGGCGATCTCCGGATAGGAGAGCCCCTGCTGGAAGCGCATGACAACGGCGTCGCGGATGTGGGGAGCGAGCTTCCGCAGGCACTTTTCGAGAGCTCCGGCGCGGGAGCGCTCCGCCAGGCGGTCTTCGACGCTCCCACCCGGCACGGGTATGTCGGGCGCATCTTCGAGGGAGCCGAACCGCTTTCTTCGCCGATGGGTCATCTTCGCGGCGTCGAGGCAGCGGTGGCGGGCGATGCCGAAGAGCCAGGTGCGCAGCGACGAGCGCCGGGCGAACCGCGACAGCCCTTCGAAAGCCTGGACGAAGGTCATCTGGCGGACCTCCTCCGCGAGGTCTTCGTCCCCCACCATCTGCCGGCAGTACCGGAAGACGCCATGCCCGTACTCCCTCATGAGAATGGAAAGGGCCTCCTCGATCCGTCCCCGGTCGAGAGCGGCCAGGGCCGTCCGCTCCGGATCGGGGACGGCCCGTGGAAACTCTTTCGAATCGTGGACCAGGGACAGCATGGATCAGGAATCGGACTTCAGGATCATGTAGCTGTGATGGATCGGCGGCGGCGGCGGCGGCGGCAGGGCGCAGAGCACCGGAAAGTTGCCGCAGCGCAGGGTGTCGTCCTTCCAGACGATGAGCGGCTCGAGCCGGAGCAACGTCAAGCTGCGCAGGCCTCTCTTGTAGAACAGGGCTCCTCCGGCCTGGTACTTGACCACCGGTTCGCCCGCCGGCACGGTATCCGGATCCCGCGCCGCGACGACCAGGTAGTTTTTCCCTCCGCCCGGCGGATAGATCAGTTGGAAAGCATCGTCCGAGTCGATGTACTTGAGGGTGCCCTCCACCACTCCCTGCGTGGCGCTGGCATCGGCCGACGGCAGCTTGACCAGCAGGGCGCTGCCGAAGCCCAGGGTGAAGAGAAGAGTGCCTGCGAGCCAACGAGTGTTCATAGATCCCTCCTTTGAGAGGCCTCGCTCCGAGGCCGGTCGGACCCGAAGACCACGAAGGGGGCCCAATGATTAGGCGACAGACCCCGGCGAATCGCAACACGCTGGGCGCGCGCCAGCCCTCCGGCGGGGTCGGAAGCCCCACCTTCGGCGTAGAAGCGGAGGACGAGCTCGCGCGCCTGCCCGTCCTCGATGGACCAGAGGGAGGCCAGGACGGCGTGGCTACCCGCGGCCAGGAAGGCGGCGCCGAGAGAGCCCCACATCTGCCGCCCCGGCCGCACCCCTGAAGAGCAGCTCGCCAGAACCACGAGGCGCGGACCGATCCGGCCCGTGACGATCTCGCTCGCGCTCACCCGCCGGTCGGCGAGTTGGAGCCAGGCGCCGCGCGTCCCCAGACCGCTGTGGGCTGCCAGGTGAAGGGTTCGGATGTGGGCTGCCCTTGCCAGCTCTCCGGAGAGTGCCTTGCCGCCGATCCGGGCGGTGCCGCCCAGGAGCTTCGCCACCTCCAGCCCTTCGACGGCCGCCGTCGGCAGGTCGCCTTGCGGGTCCGCCAGCACGAGGGGAGGTCCGGCCGATTCCCTGCGGCTCTCTTCGAGCGCCGTCAATGCGCTCAGGCTGGGGATGAAGAGGAGCGCGTGGTCCTCGACCAGGTACCTGCCTTCCCGGCGCAGGGCGGCGAAGGGGAGGTTTCCCAGCAGGCCGTCGGCGACCACGTGGAGGGTTCGCCCCGGCTGCGGGAGCGAGCCCGCGGGCAGGAGGATCTCGCCCAGGCGCTCAGCCGTGCGGGCGTCCTCCGGGTGAGCGAGAAAGCGCTCTCCAAGGCGGCGGACCTCGGCTTTCAGGGCCAGGTCGTGGAGGCGGATCCGCCCTCCGGCGACGGTGATGAGCCAGAGTGCGTCTCCCGCTTCAAAATAGACGAGGCCATGGCGGTCGCCGAAGGAGGTCAGGACCCGGGCGATAGGTTGCAGGGCCGCCACCGGCGACTCGCTCATCGCCGGCAGCAGGGATTCCAGACCTTCGATCCTCTGGAAGGAAGAGCCAAGGGAGGAATCTGATCTGGGAGCGGCTGCCGCAGAGCTGGCGTGCAGAAAGGCATCGAGCAGGGTCCTGGCCTGGGCATGCTCGGCCGTGGCCAGGGCCTCTGCGGCGCGGCCGGCTGCAGCCTGCAGGCGGAACAGGGCCTCGAAGGGCTGGCGTCTCTCGTCCAGAAGCCAGGTCTTGAGCTCGTCGAAGGCGAGCGACCGCCTCATCTCCTCGACGATGGCAATCGATCTCCGATAGGCCGCCTCGGCTGCCGGGAGATCGCCGCGGGCTTCCGCGAGCAGGCCCTGCTGGTATTCCAGCTGCCAGGCCCACTCCGGTTCAGGATCTTCGCTCAGGGCTTGCAAGAGGTCTGCGGCAGCGTCCTCGGGACGCCCTTGGGCGAGGGCGACGCGGGCCCGGTAGGAAGAGAGGGACGCCGGCACGGGCTGGCCGGGCTCCAGGTCGATCGAGGCTTGCTGCAGATGGTGAGCCGCCCCCTGGAGATCGCCGAGGACGAGGTGGACCTCGGTCAGATTCAGGTGAACCCCGCGGAGAAACTCGGGTGTCGATCCCAACTCCAGCGCCCGTTCGAAGTTCCGCCGGGCGAGCGCCAGCCGGCCCTCGGCGAACAGCACGGTGCCCAGGTTGCTGAGGAGGCTCGCCTGGGCCGCGCGGTCCTCCTCGCCGATCAGCTCCCGGGCCGTCTCTAGGGCCTTGCGCGCTCCCTGGAGGTCGCCGACCTCGTACAGAGACGTATAGAGCGCCTGCGCGGCGAGTGCCTGGAGCTCCCGGTTCTGCGCCTTTGTGGCCTCCTGCAGGGCCTCGCTGGCCAGCAGGAAGGTTTCGCGGTGGCTGGCGCGGCCCCAGGTCAGGTAGAAGAGCCGGTAGAGGTTGTCCGCCACCCGCCGGTGGTCGCCCGCGGACCGGGACAGCGCGAGGTCCCGGCGGTAGGCCCGCTCCGCTTCCTCGATCTCGCCGCGCTGCTGGTGGACGGCTGCCGCCAGGGCCTCGATGCCTGGGCGGGCCTTGCCGGCCTTCACCAGGCGGTCCCTCCAGGCCAGGGCCTCGTCCGGATGCCCGAGGAAGTAGTGCGCCCGGGCCGCCGCCACCCCTGCGTCGGCCTCTCCCTCCGCCGCGTAGACCTCTCCGCAGCGCCGGGCCGCCGCCTCATATTGCAGCTTTTCATTCAAGTCGAGGCAGTCCTGGAGGCCGCTTTTCCGGCATCCCGGCAGGCAAACCGCGAGCCAAACCGTGAGGATTCCGGCGAGCGCCAGGGTCCACGCCCGAGCGTGTCGTGGGGTCATTGAAAGATGATGCCATGAATTTTTCGCGGACCGGCTCGCTTCGCGCCCTCTCCTGTACCAAGCTTTAGTAGGAGCCAGATTTCTTCTCGCAGGCAGGTCTTTAAAAGAGCTCCGTCTTCAGACATCCATGCCGGAGGTGTGTTTGACCGGCTTCTTCGTGATGGTGAATTCGGGGTCGTAGCTCGGCAGACGGGGGCCAGGGCGGTGTCCTGGGCTCAAAGAGCGACGGTCCTTTAATCCCTCGGTTGAGGGAGAGGAGACGGAAGATGAGTAGGATCAAGGGGCGGCTTCATCGACTCCTGATCACGGACGGGCTGCTGCTGATGCTCCTTGCGGCGCCGCTGGTGTACGCCGCGACGGAGGCGCCGGCGGGGTTCGACGACCTGACCAACGGGTTCGTGAACCAGACCACGTTCGACCTCGACAAGGAGGTCTTCGAGGAGTTCGAGGTCATCGAAGACGGACTGGGTCCGGTCTACAACGCCCAGGCCTGCCGCGAGTGCCATCAGAACCCGGTTACCGGAGCCACCAGCCAGATCACCGAGCTGCGCGGTGCCCGCTTCGACGGTTTCTCCTACCAGGATCCTCCGGGCGGCTCGCTGTTCAACGACCGCGCGATCAACGCCAAGATCCAGGAGCGGGTGGGCGGCGCTGACAACGTCCTGACCTTCCGCACCTCGCTTAACACGCTCGGCGACGGTTTCGTCGAGGCGATCGCCGACGCCACGTTCACGACCATCAGAAATGCCCAGCCCAGCGGCATGAAGGGGCAGATCATCAACGTGCCGGTCCTGGAGTCCCCGGGGACGACGCGGGTCGCCCGCTTCGGCTGGAAGAACCAGCACGCCAGCCTGCTCTCGTTCTCGGCCGACGCCTACCTGAACGAGATGGGCATCACCAGCCCGCTCCAGCCCACCGAGAACACTTCCTATGGCGCCTCGGTCGCGGCCTATGACACCGTTCCCGATCCGGAAGAGGCGGCGACACCGGCCAATCCGTTCGGCCCCGATGTCGAGTTCTTCGCCCGCTTCATGCGCTCCACCAAGGTGCCGCCGCGCGACACGGCCCTGGCCGCCACCGCGGACGCCATCACCGGCGCCAATCTGTTCAACTCGATCGGCTGCAACATCTGCCACACGACGAGCATCACCACCGCTCCGGTGGGCACCGTCGTCAACGGCGGCAAGCACACCATCACGGCCGCCCTCGGCGACAAGATCATCCATCCGTACAGCGACTTCATGCTGCACGACGTGGGCACGGGCGACGGCATCATCCAGAACGGCGGCTCGAGCACGCGCAACAAGCTGCGCACTCCGCCGCTCTGGGGTTTCCGCACGCGCCTCCGCTTCATGCACGACGGCGAGAACGTGACGCGCAACAACGCCATCCTGCGCCACACGAACGAGTCCGAGCCGGTCATCCAGAACTACATCAACCTGAGCACGACTCAGAAGAACCAGCTCATCACATTCCTGAACTCGCTTTGATCCCGAGGCCCGGCCGGGCGTTTCCCTCCGGCCGGGCCTTCTTTTAGATAAATCAGGAGAAAAACGACATGCGCCGTATGCCCCTCGCCTGCCTGTTGCTGGCCGCCCTGCTGCTCCCGAGCCTCGCGGATTCCCGGGAGACGAAGGGAGCCATGGTGGAGGTTCTGACCCAGAACAACGAGGTGGTGAAGCTCGAGCTGCGGGAGGTCGCGCCCTCACCGAGGAGCGGCTCGCTCCTTTTCACGAAGAAGGTCGACTCCATACCGGAGGAGATCGCCTGGTACGAGATCGCCCTCGGGCCGAAGACCAAGGAGACCGGTCGGCTGCGGGAGATCCGGATCGCTGACGCGCCCCTGAAGCTCAAGTCCGCCTCCGGGGACCTTCTCTTCTATCCGGTCGTCATCGTCACAGGCACCGAGACCGAGGCCCGCACGAATTCCTGGCACTGGCTGGGAGAGCGTCTTTCAGGTGTCTCGCGCACCCCGGGCGAGCGCTCCCGTCCCGTCTCGATTCCAATCAGCGACATCAAGGTAGTCCGCTTTCCCAAGCCCTGAGATATATCATCGGCCTCTATGGCCGACCGCTCCACCCCTGTCCTCAATCCCGCGACCGGCGAGATCCTCGCCCGTGTAGCCGAGGGCGGGATTGAGGACGTCGGGGCCGCGGTCACCGCGGCGCGCCGGTCATTCGAGCAGGGAGAATGGCGCCGGACTCCGGCCATGGAGCGGGCGCGGGTGCTGCTCCGGCTGGCCGAGCGCATCCGGGCGGAGGCCGAGGCGCTCGCCGAGCTGGAATCGCGCAACGTGGGCAAGCCCATTCAGGAGGCCCGCGGCGAGATCGAGATGGGGGCCGCCTGCTTCCAGTACTACGCCGGCCTGATCCCCGCGTTCGGCGGACAGACGCTCCCGGTCGGCGCGCCCGGCACCGGCCTCACCTTCCGCGAGCCGGTCGGGGTCTGCGGCCTGATCGTCCCCTGGAACTTCCCCTTCGCCATCACCACCTGGAAGGTCGCGCCCGCCTTGGCGCTGGGCAACTCCGTGGTGGTCAAGCCGGCGTCGGCCACGCCCTTGACGGCCCTGCGCCTGGCCGAGCTGGCCACGGAAGCCGGGTTGCCGCCCGGCGTGCTCAACGTCGTGACCGGGCCGGGCGGAGCGGCCGGATCGGCTCTCGCCCGGCATCCGGACGTGCGCAAGATCGCCTTCACCGGCTCGACCGAGGTCGGCAGCGAAGTGATGCGGCTGGCGGCCGGCGACGTGAAGCGCGTGTCCCTGGAGCTGGGCGGCAAGTCGGCCAGCCTGATCTTCGCGGATGCGGACCTCGAAAAGGCCGGAGCCTCGATCTCCAGCTCGTTCGGCAACGCCGGCCAGGATTGTTGCGCGCGCAGCCGGGTCCTGATCGAAAGGCCGATCTATGAAGAGGTCGTAGAGCGCTTCGTCGAGCATACCCGGGCGCTCCGCGTCGGCGATCCTCTGGACGAGAAGACCCAGATCGGCTCGTTGATCTCCCCCGCGCATCGCGACCGGGTCGATGGCTACGTGCGGCGCGGGATCGATCAGGGAGCGAAGCTCTGCATTGGAGGCCGTGCGATGGAAGGCCTGGGAAGCTTCTACGAGCCCGCGGTCTTCCGGGACGTGTCTCCCGAGATGGTCATCGCGCAGGAAGAGATCTTCGGACCGGTCGTGGCCCTGCTGCCGTTCGACACCGAGGAAGAGGCGATCCGTCTTGCGAACGCCTCTGTCTACGGTCTCTCCGGCTCGGTCTGGACCCGCGATATTGGACGAGCCCTGCGCGTCGTGCGGGCGGTCGAGACCGGCGTGATCTCGGTCAACACGGGCTGGAGCGTCCATCTGGAGATGCCGTTCGGCGGCGTCAAAAGAAGCGGCGTCGGGCGCGAGCTGGGGCCCTCGGCGCTCGATCACTACAGCGAGCAGAAAAGCGTGTTCATCTCGGAGGAGTAGCCGATGCTGAGTCGCGAGGAGCTGGCGGCGCTCGTGGAGCGTGGCGAGATCGAAACGGTGCTCTCGGTCTTCCCCGACATGTACGGCCGCCTCATGGGCAAACGGATCAACGCCGGCTTCTTCCTCGAACAGATCGCGGACGGCGGGATGCACGCCTGCGACTACCTGCTCGCCTGCGACATGGAAATGGACGTCATCCCGGGCTACAAGTACACGAGCTGGGAGACCGGGTACGGCGATTTCCACTGCGTCCCCGACCTGCCGACCCTGCGCCGCGCCGCATGGCTTCCGAAAACTGCGCTGGTGATCTGCGACCTCCTCGATCATCACGAAAAGCCGGTCGAGGTCTCGCCGCGCAGGATGCTCCAGCGCCAGCTCGAGCGGGCGAGGGAGGCGGGGTTCACGGTCATGGGAGGCACGGAGATCGAGCTCTACGTCTTCGACGACAGCTTCGCCGAGGCCCGATCCAAGAACTACCACGACCTGCGGCCGATGGGGACGTACAACGAGGATTACCACATCTTCCAGGGCACGAAGGAAGAGGAGCTCGTCGGCGCCATCCGGCGCCATCTGGATGACAGCGGAGTGCCGATCGAGTTCAGCAAGGGGGAGGCGGGGCTGGGCCAGCAGGAGATCAACCTGCGCTACAGCGAGGCGCTGACCCAGGCCGACCGCAACGTGATCTACAAGCACGCGGCCAAGGAGATCGCCTGGGCGCAGGGGAAGTCCGTCACCTTCATGGCGAAGTGGGACGAGAAGCACACCGGTTCCAGCGCGCACATCCACGTCAGCCTCTGGGATAAAGGAGGCCATGCAGTCTTTCCCGGAGAGCAAAGGATCGGTCCTGTCGAAGGCAGCGACACGTTCCGCTGGTTCCTCGGGGGTTGGATCAAACATGCGCGGGCGGTGACCGCCTGCTACGCCCCGTACGTAGCCTCTTACAAGAGATACCAGTCGCGTTCCTGGGCGCCGACCGCGATCGCCTGGAGCTATGACAACCGGACCGCCGGCTTCCGGGTGGTCGGCCGCGGCCCATCGCTCAGGATCGAGTGCCGCATCCCGGGAGCGGATGCCAACCCATACATCCTCTATGCCGCCGCCTTGGCCGCCGGGCTCGACGGCATCCGCAACCGGATCGAGCCGCCAGAGATCTTCCAGGGAGACCTCTACGCCGCCGCCGAGTTGCCGAAGGTTCCTGGGACTCTGCGGGAGGCGATCTCGGAGCTGGAGCGGAGCGACATGGCGAAGGAGGCTTTCGGCGAGGACGTGTTCGAGCACTACCTTCACTTCCTGCGCACCGAGCAGCGGAAGTTCGACGAGGTGGTGACCTGCTGGGAACGCGCCAGATACTTCGAGAGGGCCTAGGCATGCGCTTGAAAGACAAAGTCGCGCTCATCACCGGAGCCGGCTCGGGAATCGGCCGGGAGACGGCCCTGCTTTTTGCGAGCGAAGGCGCCCGGGTCGTCGTGGTGGATGTGAACGATTCCGGGGGTCAGGCGGTCGCGGAGGAGGCACGGGGGAACGGAGGCGAGGCGGTCTACGTCCACGCCGACGTCTCGAAGGCCGCCGAGGCCGAGCTGATGATCCGCGCCGCGGAAACGAGCTTCGGCCGGCTCGACGTGCTGTTCAACAACGCTGGCATCTCCCATCCCAACGACGACGACGCCGTGACCACCGAGGAAGAGGTCTGGGACCTCACCATGAACATCAACCTCAAGGGCGTCTTCCTCGGCTGCAAGTACGGCATCCCGGCCCTGAGGCGAGCGGGAGGAGGCTCGATCATCAACACGGCCTCCTTCGTGGCGATCCTCGGAGCCGCCACTCCGCAGCTCGCCTACACGGCGAGCAAGGGAGGAGTTTTAGCCATGACGAGGGAGCTGGCGGTGATCCACGCGAGGGAGAACATCCGGGTCAACGCCCTCTGCCCCGGCCCCCTCAAGACCGAGCTGCTCATGAAGTACCTGGACACCGAAGAGAAGCGCCAGCGCCGCCTGGTCCACATCCCCATGGGCCGTTTCGGAGAAGCGAAGGAAATCGCCCGCGCCGTCCTCTTCCTGGCCTCGGACGAGTCTTCGTTCACGACGGGGGCGACCTTCCTTGTCGACGGCGGGATCACGGCGGCATACGTGACGCCGGAGTGATCGGCGGGTGCCGGCCAGGTTCCCCGCGTTTCTGTATGATGGTGTCCCTGACGGAGATGCCTTATGCCACGATCGACTGTCTCGATTGCCATCACCGAGGAGCTGGCGAGCCAGTTGCCTCCGGACCCGGAGCAACGGCAGGAAGTGCTGGTGCTCGGACTCCGGGAGTGGCGAATCCGGAAGGCGCTGGACGCCTACAGGCAAGGTGAGGGATCGCTGGGATATGCGGCCCGCCAGGCGGGTGTCTCTCTGCGGGAGATGATCCCGCTGGCCTATGCCCACGGCCTCGTGCCCAAGATCGACGGCGAAGAAGCGGGCGAACCTGTCCTGTGACTGTCGTCTCTGACGCGGGCCCTCTCATGGCCCTCGCCAAGATCGGCGCGCTCGATGTTCTCTTCCGCATCTTCCCCAAGATCCTGACGCCATCTGCCGTCCATCACGAGTTGATCACCGAGGGGCTGCGCTTGGCCGCTCCTGACGCGGCCTTGCTCCAGAACCGTTATGAGTCTGGAGAGTTGGCTGTTGTATCTCCGCGGGATGCTCCTCCGCCGTCGCCGGCCCGTCTGGGACCCGGAGAGGAGGAGAGCATCCTGTTGGCGATCGAGATGGAGGCCATCTGGCTCCTGATCGACGATCTCGATGCCCGCCGGGCGGCTCTCAGCTCCTTTGCCGCCGCGGGATCCAAAGCCCAGATCAAGGGGACCCTCGGTGTGATTCTGGCGGCCAGGCAGGGTGGAGCTCTCACCAAAGAGGAAGCTATCCATCTCGTCGAAGCTCTCCGGAACCGTCCCGATATCTGGATCAGCGCCAATCTTTGCGACCATGCTTCGGCACTGCTGGACCGGAAGCAGATCTGACCCGTCCCCGTGGTGTCGGATCGGATCGCGGCATTTTTCTCCCGCCTGAAGCGAATCCGTCTCGCCGAAAGGCCACTCACCGGGCTTGGCGCGGTTTTCCTCGCACAAAGCCGTCCGCGCCGCTCCAAATTCCGAGCTCCTGGGCCGCCTCTGCTTTCCTCTGGTTTCAGGGGCGTGCAACGCTACGAAATTGGATTCAGAGCTCTGCGACGGGATTTAGCCCTATGTGGCGCCGATTTGGCACGTCAAATTTAAATCTAGAGGTCTAGAAGGCAATTTGGCACGTTCGCGGGCGTTTTGGGAGGCTGTGAGGCAATTTGGCACGTTAAATTTTTCTGCAGAGGTCTGCAAGGCGTTTTGGCACGACCGTTTTTATTTTTGGCAGGCTCGCGGGCGATTTGGCACGTCAAAAATTTTTGCAGAGGTCTGAAAGGCAATTTGGCACGTTAGCGGGAAATCCGGCGTGCTGTGGCCGAAATGGACCGGCTGAATCCTGGCACGGGGCGTTTACACGCCAACACTCCGCCGCAAACACCCTACGAGGGACGTCTTTCCCACCCCGGCTGGTCGGATAACTGCCGAGGGCTCCAGTGTCCAGGATGGCTTCTACGCTCCAAGGTGACGCCAAGGCGACCGTTTCCCAAATGCTTATGTCCAGCTTTCGATGTCTTTGACGAGGTTGGGCAAACGGCGTAAACTCATGGTAAGTAGTAGTAGACTCAAAGAGATGGCAGCTCAAGACTCACATGACTTTCGTTTAATGGGGCGTTGTAAGGTATCGGTGAAACAGGCTGTTCGGCGGCCAACGGATTCTTAGAAATGGGTTAACAGAAAAAAGGAACATGAAGATCCGATGCCTGAAGAAACGTCAGCAGAATCCTTGGCCATGCCAGACTGCTTTGTCATAATGCCAATTTCTGATCCTGAGGGATACTTGCCAGGCCACTTTAAACGGGTATTCGAAGACATCTTCGTCCCTGCCTGCCTAAAGGCAGGCTTCCAATCCGTACGAGCAGATCAAATCAGGGCTACCAATTTGATTCATCTTGATATTCTGCAGCGAATTCTCGAAGCGCCAGTCGCACTGTGTGATTTGAGCAGCCGAAATCCGAATGTTCTCTTCGAGTTGGGCCTAAGACAAGCCTTCGATCGTCCGGTGGTTCTCGTCCAAGAATCAGAGACTCCTCAGATCTTCGATATTGCTCCTCTGCGATATACGGAGTACCGACGTGCTCGCTTGTACCATGAGGTGCTTGAAGATCAGCGGAACATTGCTGCAGCTATAACGGCCACCATGGAAGCTCATAAAGAGGGAATAGGTATCAATTCACTTGTTAAGATACTCTCTCTAACCAAACCCGCATCGCTCGCAGAGGTGCAGGAGGCAAGCACCGATCCTGGCCTCCAGATTGTTCGTGCCGAAATTGACGAACTCCGGCGCGAAGTATTAGGGGTTCTACGAGGGATGAGAAGGTCGAATGCGCCCTTAATTACAACGCCAGTACGTTCTGAGCTGCAATATAGAATTGTGACGATTCTCGAGAATGCTGGGGATGAGTGGATGACCTTGGCTCAGATAGCCGAAGCAGCACGCATGGGCGTACAGGCTGTTAAGAGAGCCTTGGAGAAGCTCTTCGAGCGGGGCTTGCTGGCCCAGATCTATCGTGGCGACGAGACCTATTATGGTCTAGTAACGACTCAGCCGAGGCGATTAAAGGGTGAGAACTGATCTGAAGCGTGAACACCGCCCACTCGGCGCCCACCGGGCGGCTGGGCTCGCGCCATCAACTGTCAGTGAACTTGCGCATCGGATGCCTCGAAGGACAGGACGTCCATCGGTCCGAAGAAGTCGTCCAGGCGAGCATGGGCCAGTTCTCGCTGCTGGCTCCTCTCAGCCCCCTGCCGCAACTCGAGTACCGTGATGACGCTCACCGCCACGACCGCGCGGCCGACGTTCTGCAAGCGCCTCAGCACCTGCAAAGGTCGGTTCTTCATGGCGTAGATACAGATGTTACTGTCGAGGAGGTACTCACAAATCGAGGTTTCCGCGTGGCTGCCGCACTTGGGTCGGTCGCTCGAAATCCTCAGGCATACCTTCGAAGGCTCGCCAAAAAGATTCCGGCCAATTCCCGACATGCACCGGCTCGAGGACGATCCGCTCTCCTTCCCGGCGGATCTCCACCTCTTCGGTGCCCGGCGGGAAGCGGAAGTCCTTAGGCAGGCGGATGGCCTGACTGTTACCACTCCAGAAGACTTTGGCGGTGGACATGGCTTCCTCCTTCGGACCAACTATAGCTGGCAGCCCGCCCGCCGTTCCGCTATGCTCCGCACCCGATGTCTGATCCCGAGATCCCGCAGGACGTTCCTCCCGAAGAGGAGTTGCCGGTCGAACCGACCGAAGAGGAAGAAGAGGCAGGCAGCGGCGCGCTGCGCTCCTTCCTCGGCCTGTTCGTCGTCCCTCTACTGGTCGTCATCCTCTGCGTGGCCATCTTCATCGGCTTCGGGTGGATTGCTTACGACCGGCAGAGCACTCGCGACTACCTGAACGACCTCGAGTCGGGATGGAAGCCGCGGCGGGTGCAGGCGGCGTACGAGCTGTCCAAGATCCTGGTGTCGGACCCCCAGGCGCTGGAGAAGGAGCAGGGAGCCAAGGGCCAGGTCCGCCGGCTGTTCCAGGAGGCGGACGATCCCGAGATGAAGCGCTATTTGGCGCTCGTGCTGGGGCGCACCGGCGACCATGAGGCCGTCCCCCTGCTCGTCGAAGCCCTGAACGGCGAGGACGAGCGCACCCGGATCTATGCGCTCTGGTCGCTGGGCATGCTGGGCGATCCCCAGGCCCGCGAGCCTCTGGTTGCCGCTCTCAGCGACCAGGACCCGGGCATCCGCAAGATCGCGGCGTTCGCCCTGGGCGAGCTCAACGACCGGTCGGCCGTCCCCAGCCTGCGGCCGCTTCTCGACGATGCCGCCACGGACGTGCGCTGGAACGCCGCGCTCTCGCTGGCCCGCCTGGGGAGCGCTGAGGGCGTGCCCGTGCTCGAGAGCATGCTCGACCGCCGGCTCCTCGCCCAGGTGCCGGATATCACTCGCGAGCAGCAGGAAGAGGCCATGCTCGGCGCCATTCAGGCACTCGCCGCCCTGCGCAACCCGCGGCACCGGGCTCTCTTCGACCGGCTCGCCAAGGACGATCCGAGCCTCAAAGTACGTCAAGCGGCCATCGAGGCAGGCAAGGTGGTCTCTGCACGCTGATTTTTCCAGGTTTGGAGGGGGGTTACCTTCGCGCCGCAATGCGGCGTTGACACCCCCTGTCCCCTTTCGCTAGAAAGGGGCACCCGAAAGGATGTAGACATCAGGGCCCGTATAGAAATGCAGTAGGAAAGGGGCAACATGGCTGACGAGACGAAGGACGGTCCCGCGTCCGAGCCGGGGCCGCCCAAGATGGCCACGGAAGGCGCCCGCGCTGAGGCCGGGGCTGCCAAGACCGATACCGCTCCGATCCCGGAGAGGCAGGCTGCTGCCACTTCCGAGACGTTCAAGGCTCCTCCCTCGGAGGCCGCCGTTCCGGTAGAGCCCGCCATCGCCGGTGGAACCAACGCTCCTGTCGTTCCGCCTCCGGGACCGGCCCCCCAGGCCGCGGGAAAACCGGCTCCCGTTCCGGCTCCCGTCGCGGCGGCTGCCGCGGCCAAGGCCACGGCCACTCCGGCCGCGACCGGCACGGCCCCGGCCCCCAAGGCAGCTCCGAAGGCACCTCCGAAGGCAGGTACCGGCGCAGACATGTCCCGCCGCGGATTCTTCTCCTGGGCCGCGGTGGCCTGGGTCGGCTTCTCGGCGGCGATCGGCGGGTGCGTCACGGCCATGGGGCGCTTCATGTTCCCCAACGTGCTGTTCGAGCCCCCGACGACCTTCAAGGCCGGTTATCCCCAGGACGTCGGCTCCGGCGTGGTGGACACCCGCTTCGTGGACAAGTACGGCGTCTGGATCGTCAACAACGAGGGGAAGCTCTACGCGTTGATCGCGATCTGCACGCACCTCGGCTGCCCGCCGGCCTGGCTGGAGACGCAGAACAAGTTCAAGTGCCCGTGCCACGGCAGCGGCTATTACAAGAGCGGCATCAACTTCGAGGGCCCGACGCCCCGGCCTCTGGAGCGGGCGCGGATCTTCCTCAGCCCGGACGACGGCCAGATCGTCGTCGACAAGGCTCAGAAGTTCCAGCAGGAGCTCGGTCAGTGGGAGGACCCCAACTCCTTCATTTCCCTGGCTTGATGAGAACGTCTTAGAACGTCAACCTGAACCAGAGAGGCGCCATGTTCAAAGGCATCACCAAGACGCAGGTCTGGAAATCCATCTTCCGGGTGGGCATCCCGACCGACAACCGCAAGCGCGCGCTCGCCATGCTGGGCAACGTGGTGCTGCACCTGCACCCGATCAAGGTCAAGAAGTCCGGCATCCGCATGAGCTACACGTGGTGCATGGGCGGGACGGCCTTCTTCCTGTTCCTGGTGGAGACGATCACCGGGCTCCTGCTGATGTTCTACTACCGTCCGTCCGTGGAGTACGCCTTCGTCGACATCGTCGACCTGCGCGAGGCCGCGGCCTTCGGCATCATGCGCGAGCTGCACCGATGGGGTGCCCACGCCATGGTGATCTCGGTCTGGCTCCACATGTTCCGCGTGTTCATGACCGGCTCGTACAAGCCGCCCCGCGAGTTCAACTGGAACGTCGGCGTGATCCTCCTGGTGCTGACGCTGCTCCTCTCCTTCACCGGCTATCTCCTGCCGTGGGACCAGCTCGCGATCTGGGCCATCACGGTCGGATCGAACATGGCCCGCGCGACTCCCCTGTTAGGCAACGAGGGACCAGGGGCTGCCTTCCTGACATTGGGAGGCCAACGGTTGATCCACGTGGGCAGCGATGCCCGCTTCGCCCTGATCGGCGGGCGGACCATCGGCAACGCCACGCTCATCCGCTTCTACGTGCTGCACTGCGTCGGCATCCCGCTCGTCGCCGCCTTCTTGATGGCGGTCCACTTCTGGCGCGTCCGCAAGGACGGCGGCATCTCGGGTCCCAGCTAAGGGGGGTGACATGATCGACGCGTTGCTACCGATGCTGGCGTTTGCTGAAGGGGGAGGCGGAGGACCGATGGAGGGCATCAAGCACTTCGTCGACATCCTCGCCTATCCCTACTGGTCGTTCACGCTGACGCTGATCGCCTTCTACTTCATGCTGCGCTCCCGGTCCCTGTGGACCAAGCGCGCGGGGTTGATCATGCTCGCGGTCGGCGTGGGCTTCTTCGTACTCTCGCTGTTCGATCCCGACTTCAAGTCGATCGTGGCCAAGCCGGACAACGTGCCCATCGTCATGATGGTGTTCCTGGTCGGCTTCTTCGTCTGGTTCGCCATGCACAAGGCCACGGAGAACGACGCCCGGCTCGCCGCGGGCCAGCCCACCTACGAGGCGACCGAGGTCGAGGACCGCATCTTCACCTGGCCCGACCTGGTCTTCTCCGAGTTCATCTGCATGGTGCTCCTGACGGTCGGCATGGTGATCTGGTCGATCGTCCTCAAGGCGCCGCTCGAAGAGCCGGCCAACCCGGCGCTCGCCCCCAACCCGTCGAAAGCGCCCTGGTACTTCCTCGGCCTGCAGGAGATGCTGGTCTACTTCGACCCCTGGCTGGCGGGCGTGGTGCTCCCCGGCCTGATCATCGTCGGGCTGATGGCGATCCCCTACATCGACACGAACCCCAAGGGGAACGGCTACTACACGTTCCGCGAGCGCAGGGTCGAGATCGGCCTGTTCCTGTTCGGCTTCCTGATCCTGTGGAGCCAGATGATCGTCATCGGCACCTTCCTGCGCGGGCCCAACTGGAACTTCTTCGGTCCCTTCGAGTACTGGGATCCGGGCAAGGTCGAGGCCCTGGTCAACGTCAATCTCTCGGAATACTTCTGGATCAAGCTCCTGCGGACGGGCCTGCCCGGCTTTTGGCTCATCCGCGAGCTCCCCGGCCTCCTGCTGATGGGGTTCTACTTCTTCGGCCTGCCGGTGCTCCTGCGCCGGACGAAGCGGGTGCGGACCTACTTCGAAAAGATGGGGCCGGCGCGCTATTACACCGGCATCACCCTGTTCCTGTTCATGATGTTGCTGCCGATCAAGATGTACTGCCGCTGGCTGTTCAACCTGAAGTACTTCGTGTACATCCAGGAGTACTTCTTCAATATTTAGTGCAAGGAGCCTGAGTTGCCACCGATCACACCGCCCGAAAAGCGACCGGACCGGCACTACAACTTCGGTCGCATGAACATGTGGTTCGCGATCAGCGCCCTGGCGTTGCTGGCGACCACCCTGTGGATGGTCGTCGCCGATTACGCGCAGCCCTGGAAGAGGTTCCAGGCCGAGTTCCGCGACCTGGAGCGGGATGAGTTGCGCAAGGAGCTGAAGAAGGAGAGCGACAAGATCGGGGGTCAGAGCAAGCAGCTCCGGGCCGAGATCCGGGCGGCCGAGAAGGCCGTGGGCAAGCACCACGACGAGATCGCGAAGCTCGAGGATCAGGTCCGGGAGCTGTCCTCCAAGTGGAGCCAGGCCGATTCGAAGTGGCGCGGCGCCAAGGCGCGGGTCGACGAGGCCCGTTTCCTCTATGACCAGTCGATCCAGGTCGGCGGGGCGGTCGACCCTGACAAGCGCGACCGCGTCCAGAAGGAGAAGAAGGCGCTGACCGATGCCCAGGCGGAGAGGGAAGGGTACGGGAAGCAGCGCGACGCGATCCAGGCCCAGATCGCCGAGCGCCGCAAGGCCGTGACCGACGCCGAGGAGAGGCTGGCCGCCCTGCGGGAGGGTGTCGATAGCCTGGAGACCCGCGCCGCCGTCCTGGTAAAAGATCCCGCCTACTTCGTGCTCAACGCTCCGCTGATGGACTTCGTCAAGCCCACCCTCTCTGTGCAGCAGGTGATCCTGCCGGGGCTGACCCACAACATCAACTTCACCGAGATCAACCGGGTGGACCGCTGCGTGACGTGTCACGTGGCCGCGAACCGCCCGGGCTTCGAAGACGATCCGGCGACCAAGGATGTGGAGTGGAAGGAGCCCTACCGTAGCCACCCGCGGCTCGCGGAGTTCGTCGGCGACAGCTCGCCGCACCCCTACACCCAGTTCGGCTGCACCGTCTGCCACGGCGGCCTCGACCGGGCGACTGATTTCTCCCGCGCCGGCCACAGCCCGAAATCGGACGAGCAGCGCAAGGAGTGGGAGCGGAAGTACAACTGGAAGCAGCAGGCCTTCCTGGAGTACCCGATCCTGCCCACCGGCATGACCGAGGCGGGTTGCGCGACCTGCCACGCGGGCGGCGTCTGGACACCCAAGGCAGAAACCCAGGACGTCGGCCGCGAGCTGATCACCCACATGGGGTGCAACGGCTGCCATCCGATCAACTATCCGTCCTACACGAACACACGCAAGGCGGGACCGGACCTGACGCGCATCGCCGGCAAGACCAATCCCGGCTGGGCGTACAAGTGGATCGAGGCGCCGCGGAGCTTCCACCCGACGACGTTCATGCCGCACTTCTTCTACCAGGAGAACAACCAGACGCCGGAGAACAAGAAGCGGCAGGCGGCGGAGATCCGCGCCATCGTCGACTACCTCTGGGCGAACTCGGACCGGCCGCAGTACGGACCGGCCCCGGCGGGCGATCCGGCCAACGGCAGGAGGATCTTCGAGTCCGTGGGCTGCGCCGGCTGCCACATCCTGGACCCCAACGCCAAGCGGGACGATTTCTTCCCCAAGATCAACCGCCTGCATGGTCCCAACCTGGTGCGCACCGGCAGCAAGGTGAGCAAGGGCTGGCTCTACGCCTGGGTGAAGAACCCGAAGCAGTACTTCCCCGACACGAACATGCCCAACCTGCGGCTCACCGATCAGGAGGCGTCCGACGTCGTCGCCTATGTGTCGTCGAGCCGCGACGCGAAGTACGAGAACGTGGCTCTGCCGCAGGTCGACACCAAGGTCCGCGACGAGCTGGCGCTGGGCTACCTCCAGAACCTGTTCACCCTGGAGTCCAGCCGTTCCAAGCTGAACGCCATGTCCCAGACCGAGCGCAACGTCTACCTGGGCGAGCAGACGATCGCCAAGTACGGCTGCTACAGCTGCCACGACATCAAGGGCTTCGAAAAGGCCAAGCCGATCGGCACCGAGCTGACCCAGGAGGGCTCCAAGCCGCTGCACCAGTTCGACTTCGGCCACGTGCACAGCGTCTCCCACACTCGTCACGACTGGGTGAAGACCAAGGTGCTGCGGCCGCGCATCTGGGACGAGGGCAAGGAGCGGGTCAAGGATTACAACGAGCTGCTCAAGATGCCGAACTTCGGCATGTCCGAGCGCGAGGCCCAGGCGATCACGGCCAACATCGTCGGCTTCACCAAGGAGACGGCGGCGGCGGCGCGCAAGGCGGGTTCCGCGGATGGCAGCCGCATGGCCGCCATGGCCGAGGGGCGCAAGCTGATCACGCGCTTCAACTGCCAGGGCTGCCACCTGATCGAGGGGCAGGGCCATGCGATCCAGCAGGTGATCAAGGATCCGGCCATGCTGCCGCCGAACCTGGCGGCCGAGGGGGCGCGGGTGCAGGGCGACTGGCTGTTCGCCTACCTCCACGATCCGAGCCGGGTGAGGATGCGGCCGTGGCTCACGGCGCGCATGCCCACCTTCGGGTTCACGGACGAGCAGGCGAACTCCATCGTCGGCTACTTCGAGGCGCGCGAGAAGCAGAAGCCGTTCGTCTCGCGGCCGGTGGCTGCCCATCCGCGTGACTTGGCGGTGGGCAAGATGGTGTTCGACATGTTCCAGTGCGCCAAGTGCCATCCGTCCGGTCCGGTGGTCGCAGGGGGCACGGCAGCCGCGGGCGACCTGGCGCCGTCCCTGCTGCTCGCGGGAGAGCGGCTACGCCACGACTGGGTCCCGTCCTGGGTGAAGAACCCACAGGGCTGGATTCCGGGTACGCGCATGCCGTCGTTCTTCCCGGAGACCAAGCCGGGCGAGTTCATGTCGCCGGTGGCCCAGGCGCTGGCCTCCCCGGCCTACGCCGCGCAGAAGCAGCAGATCCTGCCGTACTTCGCGTCCGAGGCCGAGATGAATACCTATCTGGCCGACACGGACAAGGTGACGGCGGCGATCCGCGACCACATCTGGCGGCTCTCGGGCGGGACGGTCCCGGGACCGGCCACGACGGCCGCGGGAACGAATATTTCGGGCGGGGCTCCGGCCGCGGGCGGACGCTAGTTGTTCGAGAACTGACCGATGGCCGGCCGCTGTGGCATAATCCAGCGGCCGGTCTTCCCACTCCGGCGGCATATTCGATCTAAAAGATCCTTTTCAAGGAGGTTTGTGAATGAGCAGGAATCGATTCTGGATGCTTCTCGTCCTCTGTTGCTCGCTGGCGCTTCTGGTCGCCTGCGGTGGTGGTGGCGAGGGTGAGGGTTCGGGCGAGGGTGACGACGTTCCTGAGGCGTCCTCCGATGCTCCGGCCGATACCGCGCCGGCCGTGGACACGGCCAACGCGGGTGGCGTGAAGGGTGTCGTCAACTACAGCGGTCCGGATGGCGACACGCCGATCGCGATGAACGCCGATCCGACCTGCGCGAGCCTGCACACGACCCCGGTCGACACGGGCAAGTACCTGGCGAAGGACGGCAAGCTCGGCAACGTCTTCGTGTACGTGAAGACCGGCCTCGAGGGCAAGAGCTTCCCGACGCCGACCGAGAAGAAGGTCCTCGACCAGCAGGGCTGCCAGTATCACCCGCACGTGATGGGCATCCAGGTGGGCCAGCCGCTGTCGATCAAGAACAGCGACGCCACGCTGCACAACATCCACGCGATGCCGAAGTCGAACCAGGAGTTCAACCAGGGCCAGCCGATCCAGAACATGGAGTTCGACAAGACGTTCGACAAGGCCGAGGTGATGGTCCCGGTCAAGTGCGACGTCCACCCCTGGATGAACGCCTACATGGGCGTGCTGGACCACCCGTACTACGCGGTGAGCGGCGAGGACGGCACGTTCTCGATCGACAAGCTGCCTCCGGGGACCTACACGCTGGAGGCCTGGCACGAGGAGCTCGGCACCGCGACCCAGCAGGTCACGGTGGCGGCCAACCAGACGGCCGATGTGACCTTCGATTTCCAGCCGAAGACCGGCGGCTAAACCCGTCCGTCAACGGATGGTCGTTGCAAGCCCCCCGGCGACGGGGGGCTTGTTGTTTTTGGGGAAAGGACTAAAGGACCAAAGGGACATCAAGGACGCGGAAGGCCTCAATGGCTCTTGTCCTTGAAGTCCTTTTGGTCCTTTCCGGATCTCTAGACGGCGTCCTGCCCGGAAGGGCTCTGCTCTTCGCGGCTCCGTCGGATCGCGCAGGCGACCTGCGCCGCGAGCTCCGCACCTGCCGTCTCGCTCTGGACGGCCTGGCACCACAGGGCGAGAGCGGCGAGGGCTTCACGATGAATCTGGCGAGAGGAGAAGATCGGGACCATCTCCTCGGCGAGTCTCTTGATCTCGGTCGTTCGGCCCTGTTCGGCGTAAAGGCCCGCGAGCTCGAGCGAGACGAGGGCGATTTCATAACCTGCGTCCTGCTCTTGGAACCCGGTCCTGGCCTTTAAAAGAAGCTCCTCCGCCCTTTCCGGCTGTCCGACCCCACGTGCAATCTTGCCCTCGACCCAGCAACGGCGGTTGCGGAATGCGGGCTCGTCAAAGCGACGATAGAGGGAACCAGCCTGCATCAGGAGTCTCTGAGCCTCCAGGTTCCGGCCAGCATCGACAAGGTTGTCGATGAGGTTGTGCTTGGCGCTGAAGAGAAGCCTGGGGTCCTGTTCTGGATCGATGAGATCGAGGGCCTGGTACAGAAGGGGGATGCCTTTTTCGGGTTGTCCTGCGCGGTGGAGAACGTTGTCCATGCTGATCAGAGTGCGCCCTGCTCGCTGGCGGTCCCCGACGGCCAGGAAGAGAACCAGGGCGCGTTTGAGCAGCCGCATGGCCTCGTCGAAACGCCTTTGGGCTCGGAGCAGGGAAGCTTTGAGGTCCAGCCAGACGGCGAGCTCCCAGGGCTCCCGCGTCCCTTTACGCAGGTGGAGGAGTGCACGGTCGAGCGCATCCTGCGCCGCCTGTAGCTCAAATCGGACCCGGTGCGCGTTGCCGATATAGGCCCAGGCTCTGGCTCGCAGATCCTCTATTGCCTGGACCCCGTAAACCGAGGTGTCGAGGTGCTCCGACAGGTCCAGGGCGAGCTTTGCCCGTTCCTCCGCGCCCTTCGGGTTCTTTGAGGTCTCTTCGCGACTGGTCTCGATCAGATGCTCGAATACACCCCAGGTGTGGAACCGGGGATGGTTGGCTATAAGGATGCGCTGCCTCTCGGCCGGGTGTCGCGCGAGCTCAGCAACCAGCCCCTTTGCTGCCGCCCGCTCCTCCTGGTAGGCCGCCTGTAACTCATTGAGGCGGCGAGCGTTGATCCTCAGAGCTGCGTCATAGTCAGGGGGGTGAGTCCTCATCGCTAAACCCTCCAAAGGTCTTCAATCGAATGCAGGTATCCCGCAAATGGCCGTAATTACGGCGGAAGTGCTGCCTGAACGGTGTATTAGATAGGTACAAGAGTGGCATCTATAAGAAAAGATGCTTGGGACGCGAAAAACGGGACAAAAAAGTGCGCCGGAAGCGAAGCAAATCCGGCGCGACACAGATTTAGTGTGGTCCGCCGTTAGGATCGATATGGCTCCCATCTTGGGCCCAGATCGATTTCGGCTGCCCTTTAGACGCTGAATGGCTCTGAAAGAAAGATTCGATCCAGTCCCAGAATCGGTCCAGGATTCCATGGGACTCGGCCGCCCGTGTCGACCCTGCCAGTGGCATCGCCTGGGCGCCACGGGAAACCAGCAGGGTCAAAGCTAGGACCAGAGCGAGCAAACCGACCTTTCGAAGCATAAAATCCTCCCCTTAGAGCCGCCAAAATGGCGTGCCACCATGGCCGCCGGGCGTCCCTCTACAGGAAAGAGTGGCACTTTTCCCCTAAAGCGGGAAAGGGGGGTCTTCTCAGGCCAGCGATTTTCCCCGCAGGAACTCGACCATGAGCTGCCACAGCCGGTCCTTGCGGTCGGTGAGGCGGTGGTCGCCGTCGGCGAAGAGGTGGAGCTCGATGCCGGGATAGGCGCAGCGGGTGGTGAAGTCGGCAACATCCTTCCAGGGGACGGAGGTGTCGAGCTTGCCCTGGAGGAGGAGGGCGGGGGTCCGGTACTTGTGCAGGAGGTCTTCGAAGGCGTGGCGCCGGAGGTCCTCGATCAGCTCCCAGCCGAGCTCGCAGGAGATGAGGTCGTTCTCGAAGTGAATCGTTCCGGTCTCCTGCCAGATCCGGCAGCGCTCCGGTCCGGCCCAGGCCGTGAGGCTCCTCTCGAACTGGAGAGCCGGCGCAATGTGGAGGCCGGCGACGACCTCGTCCGGATGGAGCGCCGAGTACCAGAGGGCCGTGCCTCCTCCCATCGAGGAGCCGAGCAGGCAGACCCGGTCATAGCCCCTGTCCCTCACATAGGCGTGCACTCGGGCCACGTCTTCCAGATTGCGGGTCAGAGTGAGGCCTTGCATGGTCCCGCCGGACTGGCCGTGACCTTGGAAGTCGAAGGAGCAGAAGGCGAAGCCGCTTTCCAGGGCCCGCTGCCGGAAGAAGTCGGCCTTCTCGCCGGTCTGTACCGAGCCGAAACCGTGGAGATAGAGGAAACAGAAGTCCCGGGCGTCCGGCGGGGCGTCGAGCTGCACGGCGAGATGGGAGGCGCCCAGATCGATCCGGTCCATGGGCCGCTCACTGTAGCAAGGGTTATGATCGGCCCCAAATGACCCCTCCTTCGAACCGGCTTCTCTGGGGGCTTGCCTGGGGGAACGTCGTCCTCCATGGCGTCGGGCTGGTGCTCGCGTTGTTCGGCATGCGGCCGGGCAGTCCCCTGGTCCCCCTTCCCGAGCGCATGGCGTATCTGGCCGGCCATCCGGCGGGCTGGACCTGGGGATGGGGAGTCTGGATGGTCTGTTCGCTCCTGCTCCTGGGCTACGTCGCGGCGTTGCGCGGCTGCCTGCCCGGGCGGTCGGCGGCGGCTGACCTGGCCTTGACCCTGACCGCGGCGGGCATGGGAGTCGATCTGCTCTGCGATGTGGTCCAGATCCGCGGGCTGCCTCTGGCCGCCGGCTCGGAGCCACTCTTTCTCTCTCTGGAGGCCGTCGTCTTCACCGGCGGGGCCACGGTGGCCAACGGCCTCTACACCGCCGCTGTGCTGATCCTCACGCTGAGCCTGCGGATTGGGACCGGGGCTCGGCTCGCCGGTTTCGCCACGGTAATCTTTGGCACGGCCATGGCTGTTGCCGGGATGATCCCCTCGCCCCGGCTCGTGGAGCTCGCGACCGGGCCGACGATCGGGTTCTACAGCCTCTGGACGCTCCTGGTAGCGCGGATCTTGAGCAGCGGGGCGGAAAAGTGAGCTTGTAGGCGAAAGCGTGAGGTCCCGGGCGGATGAGTGAGCAGGCAGGCGGAAGGTTGAGCAACGCGGCGAAATGGTGAGCTTCTGGGCGGATCATTGACCAACCGGGCTTTCTGGTGAGGTTTGAGGGCAGGATCGCCGTCTTCGGCGGCTATGGTGTTTTCGGCTCGCTCGTCGCCAGAGAGCTGTCGGACCTGCCGCTCCGGATCGCGGGGCGCGACGGCAGCCGGGCTGCAAGCTTCGCCGCGTCACTCGGGGGAACGGGGATGGCTGCAGACGTCTCCGATCCGGCCTCCTGCGCCCGCGCGCTGGAGGGAGCGACCGTTGCCGTCTCCTGCGCCGGACCTTTCGGAGACCTGACTTTTGCTCTCCCGGAAGCCTGCCTTGCCGCTGGAGTCCACTACGTGGACATCGCGGACGACCGTAGTTGGTTCGCCCGCCTGCGGGGGATGAGCGGCCGCTTCCGATCCGGCGGGCTGACGGCGGCCCGCGGATGCTCGACGCTGCCGGGGATCTCCGGCGCCCTGGCCCTGGTTGCGGCCGAGCGGCTGCAGGAAGTCCGGCGTGCCCGGGTGACACTCTTCATCGGCAACGCCAATCCCAAGGGGACGGCGGCGGTCGAGTCGGCCGCGAGTCAGCTCGGCCGGCGCTTCGAAGCTCCCCAGGGGACGCTGATCGGCTTGCGCGGACGGGAGGTGGTGGACCTGCCCCAGCCCTTCGGACCGCGCGGCGTCTACGACTTCGACAGCCCGGAGTTGGACCTTTTCCCCGAGCTGATCGGCGCCCACGAGGTGCGGGTCAAGGTGGGATTCGAGTCGCGCATGGCTACGGCGAGCCTCGCCGCGATGTCCTACCTGGGGCCGGGGCTGGGAGTGCCGCTCTCCCGGGCGATCACTCCAATGGCCCGGCTCGCTTCCCGTTTCGGCCACTCGGGCGGATATGTGAAGGTCGAGCTCATCGGACCGGACGGCGAGCGTTCCGAGGCCTGGATCGGCGGCGCGCGGGAAGGCCAGCGCATGGCCGCCCTGCCCGCCGCCTTCGTCGCCAGGGGGCTTTACGAGGGAAGCGTGCAGACGAGGGGGACAATCACTTCCTACGAAGCCCTCGGCGCGCGCCCTCTCCTGGAGAGGATTGCGGCGGCGGGGTACGACTCCTGCTAAGATCCCCCGGATCTGCCCGGCAGGTCCTGACACGACATGAGCATTACCAAAGACCTCACTCCCGACCCGGCGGCTCTGCCGGTTTCCATCCGGCTGGCCGACCTCAAAGAGCTGACCAAGCCGGGCATCACCTTGATGGTGGTCCTGACGGCCGGGCTCGGCTTCCTGCTCGCGGAGCGGGAGGGGATCTCGTTCCTTCTCCTCGTCCACACGCTCCTGGGGACCGCGCTGGTCTCGGCGGGCGCCTCGGCCTTGAACCAGGTCATCGAGCGCGAGACGGACGCGCTCATGCGCCGGACCGCTCAGCGTCCCCTGCCCGCGGGGAGGATGGACCCGGACGTCGCGCTGCTCTTCGGCGTCGCGCTCGGGGTCGCGGGCCTCGCGGAGCTGGCCCTGGGGGTCAATCTCCTGACCGCCCTTCTCGGCGCGGTCGCCCTGGCCGGGTACGTGTTCGTCTACACGCCGCTCAAGCGGGTCAGCTCGCTCGCGACCATCGTCGGCGCGATTCCGGGCGCCATCCCTCCGATGATGGGGTGGAGCGCGGTGCGCAACGAGATCGACCTCGCGGCCTGGGTGCTCTTCGGCATCCTCTTCTTCTGGCAGATGCCCCACTTCCTGGCCATCGCCTGGCTCTGCCGCGACGATTACCGCGAGGCCGGCTTCCCCATGCTGACGGTGTCGGACCCGGAGGGGCTCCGCACGGCGCGCCAGGTCCTGCTCTACGGCGCGGTCCTGGTGCCGGTGAGCCTGATGCCGTCGCTGCTCGGGCTGATGGGGTCCGTCTACTTCGTCGGCGCGCTCGCCCTTGGCCTCACCTATCTGGGATTCGGCATCGGGTTCGCCAGGAGCCGCACCACGCCCGGGGCCCGCTGGCTGATGCTGGCGTCGATCCTCTATTTCCCGGCAGTTCTCCTGGTGATGCTCCTGGATCGCGTTGTCTCCTGAAGCCGCAGTCGAGGCCCGGGGGGTCGAGTACGCCTACCGCAGCCGGAAGGGCGTGCACCAGGCGCTGGCGGGCCTCAGCTTCCAGGTCGCCCCTGGCGAGATCTACGGATTTCTTGGACCCAACGGCGGCGGCAAGACCACTCTCTTCCGCATCCTCGCCACCCTCGCCCGTGCGCAGGGGGGAGAGGTGCGCGTGTTCGGGACAGACAATCCTGCTGCCGTGCGCCGTCTCCTGGGCGTCGTGTTCCAGAACCCGAGCCTCGACATCCATCTCACCGTGCGGGAGAACCTGGTCCATCAGGGGCATCTCTACGGGCTGAGCGGCCAAGATCTCTCCCAGCGGATCGACGTGGCTCTGGAGCGGTTCGGGCTGGCTGATCGCCGGGATCAGAAAGCGCTGGAGCTCTCCGGCGGGCTGCGGCGCCGGGTGGAGATCGCCAAGTCCCTCCTCCACAAACCGCGGCTGCTGCTCCTCGACGAGCCGAGCACGGGGCTCGATCCCGGGGCGCGGCGCGACCTCTGGAGCACGCTCGACGGGCTGCGGCAGGAGGGCGTGACCGTCCTCCTTACCACTCACTTCATGGAGGAGGGGGACCGCTGCGACCGGCTGGCGCTGATCGATCGCGGGTCTCTGGTCGCCGAGGGGAGCCCGGCCGCGCTCAAGGAGGAGATCGGCGGCGATGTGGTCACGCTGACCAGCCCCGATCCGGACGGGATGGTCCGCGACCTGGCTACCCGGTTCCCGGAGCTCGCACCGGAAGTCCGCGACGGCGCCGTCCGGCTCGAGCACGAGCGGGGGCATGAGCTGGTGGCGCGGCTGATCGAGGCGCTGCCCGGCCGGGTGGACTCCGTGACCGTAGCCCGTCCCACCCTGGAGGACGTCTTCCTCCACCGCACGGGAAGGCGGCTGTATGGAGGTCCGGAGGCATGATGGCCGTGTACACGCTCTGGAAGCGCGAGCTTGTGCGGTTCTTCCGCCAACCGAGCCGGATCGCGGGCGCAGCCGGATCGCCGCTGATCTTCTGGGTGCTGATCGGCAGCGGTCTGTCGGGATCGTTCCGCGGGCCGGCGAACCTGAGCTACCTGGAGTTCTTCTTCCCGGGGACGATGGTGCTGACGCTCCTGTTCGCCGCGATCTTCTCCACGATCTCGGTCATCGAGGACCGCAACCAGGGCTTCCTGCAGGGGGTGCTCGTGGCGCCGGTTCCGCGGGCGTCGATCGCTGCCGGCAAGGTCCTGGGCGGGGCGACGATCGCCTGGCTCCAGGCCGTGATCTTCCTGGCGCTCGCGCCGCTCTCCGGCATCCGGCTGACGCTCTCCTCGGCCCTCGCCGCGGCCGGAGTGCTCGCGGTCCTCGGGATCGCGCTGACCGCGGTCGGCTTCGCCTTTGCCTGGAAGGTCGACTCGGTCCAGGGCTTCCACGCGGTGATGAACCTGCTGCTCGTGCCCATGTGGCTCCTGTCGGGCGCGTTCTTTCCGCCGTCCGGCGCGCCGGGTTGGCTGGCGGCGTTGATGAGGGCCAACCCGCTCACCTACGGCGTGGCTGCGCTGCGCTGGGCGCTGTACGGCTCGGCCCCCGAGGTCGGGACCGGGCTTCCCGGCCCGGGAGTCGCGATCGCGGTGACGATCCTGGCCGCGGTGGTCGCGTTCGGCTTCGACCTGCTGGCCATGCGGGGGACGTCCGAATGAAAGTCCCCCTCCGGCGCGGGCTTCTCTGGGGCTTCCTGGTCGCAGCCTTGGTGGTCGTAGCCGTCGCGGCCCTCGTTCAGTGGCTGCGGCAGCCGGAGCCGCTTCCCGTCTACGGCAAGCTCCCGGCGTTCTCCCTGGTCAACCGGGACGGCCGGACGATCCGTCTGGAGGATCTGGCGGGCGCGCCCTGGGTGGCGGACTTCATCTTCACCCGCTGCCCGGCCTCCTGCCCGATGATGTCGGCGCGCATGGCCCGCCTGGACCGCGGCCTTCCCAAGGATCTGGGCGTGCACCTGGTCTCCATCAGCGTGGACCCCGCGTACGACACGCCCGAGGTGCTGGAGCGCTACGCCAGGAAGTTCCAGGCTCCGGAACGCTGGCTCTTCCTCACGGGGGATAGGGAGGACGTCCGCCGCCTGTCGATCGAGGGCTTCAAGCTGGGGCTCGACATGGACCCGCCGCCCGGGGTGATCGGTCCCGAGCCGATTCTCCACAGCACCCGCTTCGTGCTGGTGGACGGCGAAGGGCAGATCCGGGGGTACTACGAGGCGTTCGACGAGGCCTCGACGGAGAAGCTGCGCACGGACCTGTTGCGGCTGGCAACTCCCCTGTCGTAGACTCTGGCGTCTTTCAAGGATAGCCGCTTCCGCATGACGTTTTTGAATGCAGAGATAGCCGGACGAAGCAGGGTCAAGCGCGTGCTGCGCCTGGCCGAAGCTCGCCGGTCCGGATCGTGAGGTCGGAGGACTGTAGACGATGGCACTAGTCGACGATCACGCAGCTCACACACACGGCCATGCCGATGCTCACCATGAGCCGGGGTTCTGGGGGAAATACGTGTTCTCCCAGGACCACAAGGTCATCGGCATCCAGTACGGCTTCACCTCTCTCGTCTTCCTCTTGTTCGGGTTTACCCTGATGATGCTGATGCGCTGGCAGCTCGCCTTCCCGGGCAAGCCGATCCCGCTGGTCGGGGCGCTGTTCGGGCAGCTCAACGCGCCCGGCGGCATCATGCTCCCCGAGTTCTACAACCAGCTCGGGGCCATGCACGGCACCATCATGGTGTTCCTGGGGATCGTGCCGCTCGCGGTCGGCGCGTTCGGCAACTACCTGGTGCCGCTCCAGATCGGAGCGCCCGACATGGCGTTCCCGAAGCTCAACATGGCGAGCTACTGGATCTACTTCGTCGGCGGCGTGATCATGCTTTCCAGCTTCTTCATGGAAGGCGGCGCGGCGCAGTCGGGCTGGACCTCCTATCCGCCGCTCTCGGACATCGCGCCCACGGGCCAGACGGCGTGGCTGTTCGGCATGCTCTGCCTGATCATCTCGTCGCTGCTCGGCTCGACGAACTTCCTGGTCACGATCATCCAGCTCCGCGCCCCGGGCCTGACCTGGATGCGGCTGCCGTTCTTCGTCTGGGCCCAGTTCGTGACCTCGTTCCTGCTGCTGCTCGCCTTCCCGGCCCTCCAGGCCGCGGCGGTGCTCCAGGGCATGGACCGGCTCGCCGGCACGAGCTTCTTCCTGCCCAGCGGCTTGGTGATCTCGGGCCAGCAGCTCGCGGTCTCCGGCGGCGGCAGTCCGCTGCTCTGGCAGCACCTGTTCTGGTTCCTGGCCCACCCGGAGGTCTACGTCCTGATCCTGCCGGCGTTCGGCATCATCGCCGAGGTGATCGCGAACAACACGCGCAAGCCGCTGTGGGGCTACAAGTCACTAGTCTACTCGGTCGTCTTCCTCGGCTTCATGTCGTTCATCGTGTGGGCGCACCACATGTTCATGACCGGCATGGGCACGGTGATGAGCACCTTCTTCCAGATCACGACGATGATCATCTCGATTCCGTCCGTGATCGTGCTGACGGCGTTCATCATCTCGCTCTGGGGCGCCTCGATCCGCTTCACCGTGCCGATGCTGTTCGCGCTCGCCTTCCTGCCGATGTTCGCGATCGGCGGGCTCACCGGCCTGCCGCTCGGGCTCGCGCCTTCGGACATCCACCTGCACGACACCTACTACGTGATCGGGCACTTCCATTACGTGGTGGCCCCGGGCACGATCTTCGCCATGTTCGCCGGCATCTACTACTGGTTCCCCAAACTGACCGGCAAGAAGCTGAGTGACATCCTGGGGAAGATCCACTTCTGGTTCTCGTTCCTGTTCATCAACGGCATCTTCATGCCGATGCTCTGGCAGGGTCTGGCCGGCGTGTCGCGGCGCCTCTACGACGGCGGCGCCTCGTACTCCCACGCCCAGGGAGTTCTCGGGCTGAACAAGATGATGTCGTTCTCGGCCTGGGGGCTCGCCCTCGCCCAGCTCCCGTTCATCTTCAACCTGTTCTGGAGCATGGCGAAGGGTAAGAAGGTGGGCTCCAACCACTGGGACGCCACCACGCTCGAGTGGGCGGCCACCACGTCGCCGCCGCTCGCCCATGGCAACTTCGAAACGGTGCCGACGGTCGTCCGCGGACCCTATGACTACAGCCTGCCCGGCGCGCCCAGGGACTTCACGCCGCAGAACGAGGGCTAGGAGGAGAGGACGATGGAGATTCCCTACAACACGGAGGCCCGGCCCGATACCGGGCTGTACAACGCCAAGCTGGGCATCTGGCTGTTCCTCGCCTCCGAGGTGATGCTTTTCGGCGCGCTGTTCTCGTCCTACATCCTGCTGCGCACGGGCGCCCCGAGCTGGCCGCACGGCCGCGACCTCGGGCTGAACGTGCCCCTCGCGACGCTCAACACGATGATCCTGATCGGCTCGTCGGTGACGGTCGTCCTCTCCTGGGCGTCGCTGCGGCTCGGCGAT
Organism: Acidobacteriota bacterium; assembly: GCA_034667225.1. Classification (GTDB taxonomy): domain Bacteria; phylum Acidobacteriota; class Thermoanaerobaculia; order Multivoradales; family UBA5704; genus DATMER01. The sequence goes on along the minus strand of JAXDKG010000019.1, from coordinate 86,087 downwards.
CTCAAGAAGTTCCGCCTCTACATGGGGCTGACGCTGCTCTGCTCGCTCGGCTTTCTGATCATCAAGTACATCGAGTACACGGAGAAGTTCCACCACGGCCACTTTCCGAGCACCAACACCTTCTTCGCCATCTACTTCACGCTGACGGGCTTGCACGGCTTGCACGTGATCGGCGGCATGATCGTCAATGGCTATCTCCTGGGCCCGGGCACGAAGATGTGGAAGACCGACCCGCAGCGGTTCACCAACCGCATCGAGGTCGCGGGCCTGTACTGGCACTTCGTGGACCTGGTGTGGATCTTCCTGTTCCCCACCCTCTACCTTCTGTAACGGAGGACGAGATGGCGCAGACACACGACCCGGAATCGATCCGCAAGGAGACGAAGACCTATATCAGCGTCTTTATCGCGCTCGCGGTGCTGACGGTGCTGACGGTGGGGGTGAGCTACTTCCACTTGCCGCCGGCATTGGCGATCGGGGTCGCCCTCCTGATCGCGGCGTTCAAGGGCTCGCTCGTGGCCGGGTTCTTCATGCACCTGTTCCACGAGCGCAAGCTCATCTATTGGGTGCTGGTCTTGACCGTGATCTTCTTCCTGGTGCTGCTCTTCTATCCGACGCTCAGCGCCTGGGACCAGCGGAACATATGAGCCTGTCGCTCCGGTCGTTCCACCTGTTCTTCATCGCGGCCTCGGTGGTTCTGTCGGCCGGGATCGGGGTGTGGGGCGTCCGGAGCTGGATGGACACGAGGGCCACGGGGGATCTCGCCCTGGGCGCGTTCTTCTTCGTGGCGGGTATCGTGCTTGCCCTTTACGGATTCAAGGTGCGGAAGAAGCTCCGCGATCTGGATCCGGAGGATTAGGTCATGAGAAGAGCAGTACTGGCGGCGGTGGCGACGGTCGTTCTGGTCCTCTCCCTGCCGCAGATCGCGTCTGCCTGCGCCACCTGCTTCGGCGCGGCGGATGCGCCGATGACCAAGGGGATGAACAATGCCATCCTGATGCTCATGGCCGTCGTCGGCGTCGTCTACGTCGGCATCGGCAAGGTGGCGCTGGACTTCAGAAAGCGTTCCAGGCGGCTGGCGGAGAAGGAGCATCCGAAGCCGCAATTGCGTCTCATTCGCGGAGAGAAAGACTGATGTCAACGAACTATGGACTCCCGCTGAACCTTCCGGTGGAAGCCTCGGCCCACGCGCGCCAGCTCGACAATCTGACCGCGATTGTGCACTGGTTCATGATCGTGCTGTTCGTCGGCTGGGGCATCTTCTTCGTCTACAGCCTGTTCCGCTTCCGCAAGGGGCGCAACCCGGTGGCGAGCTACGAGGGCGCCAAGGGGCACTTCTCGACCTACGGTGAGGCGGCCGTGGTGCTCGTCGAGGTGGCCCTGCTGGTCGGCTTCGCGGTACCGATCTGGGCCGCTCGGGTCGGCACCGTGCCGGACGAGCAGAACGCGGTCCGTGTCCGTATCGTGGCCGAGCAGTTCGCCTGGAACGCCCATTACCCGGGCGCAGACGGGGTCTTCGGCCGCACCGATTCGAAGCTGATCACGGCCGGCATGAACCCGCTCGGGCTGGATCCGAAGGACGCCGCCGGCAAGGACGACGTCGTCACGATCAACCAACTCCATCTGCCGGTCAACCGGAAGATCCTGATCAACCTGAGCAGCAAGGACGTGATCCACAGTTTCTCCCTGCCCCAGATGCGGGTGAAGCAGGACGCGATCCCGGGCCAGACGATCCCGATCTGGTTCGAGCCGATCCTGGTCACGCCGCCGGAGAACTCGCTCCCGGGCTGCGCCGTCACCAAGACCTGCTGGGAGATTGCCTGCGCTCAGCTCTGCGGCCTCACGCACTACCGGATGCGCGGCTTCTACCAGATCCACGACGCGGCCGGCTACGAGGCGTGGCTGTCGGAGAACGCTCCGAAGGTCGCGGCCCTGCCGACACCCCCGGCTCCCACGGGCGAGCCCGTGACCCCCACGGGCGCGGCCGTACCGGGCGAGAACCCGGCCGGTTCCGGCGGACCCCAGCCCGGCGACCAGGACAGTACTCCGCCGGCGCCGCCAGCACACTAGAAAGGGAGGGGGTAAACCCCTCCCCTACATTTTTCCCCATGCTCGATGTCCGCGATCTTCCCGCTCTCAACGCGGTCCTGAATTCGCTCTCGACCGTGCTGCTGCTGGTGGGCTATGCCCTGATCCGCCAGGGCAGGAAAAATGCCCACCGCAACGTGATGATCGCCGCCCTGGTCTCCTCGGGGCTGTTCCTGACTTCCTATCTGTACTACCACTACCAGGTGGGATCGGTCCGTTTTCAGGGGACCGGCCAAGCGCGCACGCTCTACTTTTCGGTGCTGATCACCCACACGATCCTGGCCGCGGCGGTCCCCTTCCTCGCCGCGATCACCGTGATCCACGCCTGGCGCAAACGGTGGGCGAAGCACACCGGCATCGCCCGCTGGACGCTGCCGATCTGGCTTTATGTTTCGGTCACGGGTGTGCTCGTCTATCTGATGCTTTATCAGATGAGCTGGTAGGCATCATCCCTGCATTCTCTCGCAACAGCAGGTGTACCGGTCGTTGCATGTGAGAGAGAGGAGGAGGGTCGTGGCAACGCTTCATTCCCAAGAGTACGAGTCTCTGGTGGAGCGCCTCCGCAAGGCGCGCGAGGAGGCCGGCTTGACGCAGGAGGCGGTGGCGGAGGTCTTCGGGCGTCCCCAGTCGTTCCTGTCAAAGGTCGAGAGCGGCGAGCGGCGGATCGACCCGGTGGAGCTGTGCCACTTCGCCGATCTCTACAAGAAGCCGGTCGAGTGGTTTCTCCCCCTGGACTGCAGCAACTGAAGCGGAACTCCTGCGAGTCCGTTGAAGTGCGGGCCTTTCGGAAGTGAGCTCCGACCGTCCGGAAGGCACTTCCCTGCGCCCGGAAGTCAGTTCCGGCGACCAGCGCCGACTCTTCAATCCAGATATCGGTAAGCCAGCGTCGTCAGGAAAGGCTGCATCTCCCGACCGAGCACCAGCTCGTCCAGAAGGTTGGCGGCGTCGCGGAGACGGCCTTTGTCCATTCCCCCCAGCTTTGCCAGCTCCTCGTCAAGAATCTGGCGGTAGAGTTCGGCGCTCATGCGACGGCCGTCGGCGAGCGGGGCTTCGTTCCAGACCCACTGCCAGAGCTGGGTGCGGGAGATCTCGGCGGTGGCGGCGTCTTCCATCAGGTTGTGGATGGCCGCGGCGCCGACCCCCTGGAGCCAGGCGTCCAGGTACTGGAGGGCGATGTTGATGTTGGCGCGGACTCCGTCCTCAGTGACCTGGCCTCCTTCGACCCGGAAGTCGAGGAGGTCTGCGGCCGAGACGTCGACGTCTTCCCGCAGCCGCTCCTTCTGATGATGGCGGGTGCCCAGGTGGCGGTCGAAGATCTCTTTGGCGACCAGAACCAGATCGGGATGGGCCACCCAGGTGCCATCGAAGCCGTCGCGGACTTCCCGCTCCTTGTCTTCCCGGACCTTGGCGAGCGCCCGCTCGTTGACTTCGGCATCCTTGCGGCTGGGGATGAAGGCGGCCATGCCGCCGATGGCGTGAGCGCCGCGGCGGTGGCAGGTGTTGACCAGTAGCCCGGTGTAGGCGCGCATGAAGGGCACGGTCATGGTCACCTGGCTACGATCGGGCAGAATGCCGAGCCCCCTCGGGAACTTGCGGATGATGCTGAAGATGTAGTCCCAGCGCCCGGCGTTCAAGCCCGCCGCGTGGTCGCGCAGCTCGAAGAGGATCTCGTCCATCTCGAAGGCGGCCAGGATGGTCTCGATGAGCACCGTCGCACGGATGGTGCCGCGGGGGATGCCGAGGGTGTCCTGCGCGGCGTTGAAGACCTGGTTCCAGAGCTGCGCTTCGAGGTGGCTCTCCAGCTTGGGCAGGTAGAAGTAGGGGCCGCTGCCCCAGGAGACCAGCTCCCTGGCATTGTGGAAGAAGTAGAGGCCGAAGTCGAAGAGGCTGGCCGAGATGGGCTGGCCGTCCACCAGCACGTGCCGTTCTTCCAGGTGCCAGCCGCGCGGCCGGACGAGTAGGGTCGCGGTCTTCTCGTTGAGCCGGTAGTCCTTGCCTTCGGGGCTGGTGAAGGAGAGATCGCGCCGCACGGCGTTGAACAGGTTGACCTGACCGTCGAGGACGTTGGTCCATGTGGGGGAGAGGGAGTCCTCGAAGTCGGCCATGAAGACGCTGGCGCCGGAGTTGAGCGCGTTGATCATCATCTTGCGCTCGACCGGGCCGGTGATCTCCACCCGGCGGTCGAGGAGGTCGGGCGCGGTCGGCGCGACCTGCCAGGAGGCTTCGCGGATCTCGCGGGTGGTGTCGAGGAACTCGGGCCGGGAGCCGCCCGCGAAATCGGCTAGCCGCTGGGTGCGCCTGTCCAGCAATCCTTCGCGGGCAGGTCCGAAGCGGCGTTGGAGATCCGCCACGAACCCGAGCGCCTTCTGGGTGAGGATCTGTTCCTGAGGGCCCTGGACGGGCCCGATCACCTGAATGTCCGCAGCCATGATCTAGCTCGCCCGGGCGGCGGTTTCGAACTGCTCCTCCTCAGTAGACCCCTCCAGCGCGGTTGTCGAGGCGTGCCCCGAAGAGATGACCTTCGCCACCTCGTCGAAATACGCGGTGCCCACGAAGCGCTGATGCTTGACGGCCTTGTAGCCCGCCAGGCGCTCGTTCTCGAACTCCCGCTCCTGGAGCCGGGAGTAGGCGGTCATGCCCGTCTCCTGGTAGGCGCGGGCGAGCTCGAACATGCTCAGGTTGAGGGCGTGGAAGCCGGCCAGGGTCACGAACTGGAACTTGTAGCCCATGGCCGCGAGCTCCTTCTGGAAGCGGCCGATGGTGTCGGCGTCGAGGCTCTGCTTCCAGTTGAAGGACGGCGAGCAGTTGTAGGCCAGCAGCTTGCCCGGGTATTTCGCGTGGATGGCCTCGGCGAAGCGCTTGGCTTCCTCGATGTTCGGGTGCGAGGTCTCGCACCAGATCATGTCGGCGTAGGGCGCGTAGGACAGGCCGCGGGCGATGGCGCAGTCGAGCCCACCGCGCAGGCGGTAAAAACCCTCCACGGTCCGCTCACCGCTTATTAGAAACTCGCGGTCACGCTCGTCCACGTCGGTGGTGATGAGCTTGGCGCTGTTGGCGTCGGTGCGGGCGATGAGGATCGTCGGCACGCCGCTCACATCGGCGGCCAGCCGGGCCGCGATCAGCTTCTGCTCGAATTCCAGCGTGGGCACCAGGACCTTGCCGCCCATGTGACCGCACTTCTTGGCCGAGGAGAGCTGGTCTTCGAAGTGGACGCCCGCGGCACCCGCGTCGATCATTCCCTTCATCAGCTCGAAGGCGTTCAGATTGCCGCCGAAACCGGCCTCGGCGTCCGCCACGATGGGCGCGAACCAGTAGGGGCCCTGGCCCTGGACACTGCCGTCGGCGTGCTGGATCTGGTCCGCCCGACGCAGCGCGTTGTTGAGGCGGCGGACCAGCGTGGGTACGCTGTCCGCGGGGTAGAGGCTCTGGTCCGGGTAGGTCTCGCCGGCGTTGTTGTTGTCGCCGGCGACCTGCCAGCCGCTCATGTAGATCGCCTGCAGCCCGGCCTGCACCATCTGGACGGCCTGGTTGCCGGTCAGGGCTCCAAGGGCGGGAACGTAGTCCTCGGTATGGACGAGCTCCCAGAGCCGCTCGGCCCCCATCCGCGCCAGCGTGTGCTCGACTTGGATGCTGCCCCTCAGGCGCAGGACGTCGCGCGCTTTGTAGGGACGCTGGATCCCTTTCCAGCGCCGGTCTTTCTTCCAACTTTCGTCGAGCTCGTCAGCTTGAGCTGCAAAGACGTCCTCTGACATCGTGTGGTTTCCCCCTCTTGTCGGCGTCAAGCGAGCAACTTCCGGACTGGTTGTGTGTTTGAGCAAAAATCAGGCCATGGCGGGTTGCGGTACACTGAATGCATGCTCCGACGGACTTGTCTGATGCTGCTTCCTCTCCTTTTTCTCTGCGCACCTCTGATGGCGCAGACCGAGATCGCCGAGGAGACGTTCACCGATCAGATCGAGGTGAGCCTGGTCAACCTGGAGGTGGTGGTCACCGACAAGAAGGGCAAATCGGTCGCAGGGCTGCAACGCGAGGATTTCCAGGTCCTCGAGGACGGCAAGCCGGTCGAGATCACGAACTTCTATGCCGAGACGGCGGGAAGCGGACCCGCCGGGTCGGAGGGACCGCGTTCCGTCGATCAGCGCCTGAGCCTGGTCGTGTTCGTGGACGACTACAACACGGAGCAGGGGAGCCGCAATTCGATTCTGGATGGATTGAAGAGTTTCCTGACCGGCGGCTCCCTGTCGCCGGGCGACCAGATGATGGTGGTGCGCTTCGGGCGCTCGCTGGAGGTCCGCAAGCCGTTCACCACCGACATCGGCCAGGTGCTCTCCGAGGTGGAGGTGATCCGGAAGCTCGCGTCCAACCTGGCGAGCCGGGAGAGCTCCCGCGATCACCAGATCCAGGTCGTGGTGGATGCTCTCGAGATCGGCGGCTGGGGAGCGACCGCGGAGGCGCGCATCCGGGAGTACGCGGAGGTCGAGAGCTCCTATGTGGCGGCCTCGCTGGATGCGATGGAGACGGTGGTCGGCTGGCTGGGTGGCCTCCCCGGCCGCAAGGCGGTCCTGTACGTCAGCGACGGCTTGCCGGCAGTCCCGGGAGAAGACCTGTTCATCTGGGCCGAGGCGTACTCGGGGTACCGGGCTGGGAACCGGATTTCAGGCATGAACGCCGGCTCTTACGATGCCTCGGAGCTCTTCCGCCGGGTGACGTCCAAGGCGAGCCGCAACCGGGTGACGATCTATCCTATCGAGGCCATGGGAGCGCGCTGGGTGCGCGGCACCCGTCTGCAGGAGGCGCGCATCCAGAACCGGCAGAACGGCCTCAGCTTCCTGGCCGAGGAGACCGGCGGGCGCACGATGTTCAACGTCTCGCAGGCGGGCGCGGCCCTCCAGACCATGGCTGCCGACCTGTCGAGCTACTACTCGATCGGGTACCGGCCGCAGCGGCAGGCCGACGACCGGGAGCACAAGATCGAGGTCAAGGTGAAGGGCAAGGGGCTGACGGCCCGCTACCGCCGCTGGTATCAGGACAAGTCGCTGGGTGAGGCGATCGCCGAGCGCACGGCTGCAACCATGGTGTTCGGTGCCGAGGAGAACCCGCTGGGCGCTGCGCTGGAGATCGGCCAGCAGACGCAGGCAGGGGAGTCGTTCGTGGTGCCGCTGCGGGTCAAGATCCCGCTGGGCAAGCTCTACCTGGAGCCGAAGGGCGAGAAGCGGGAAGGGCGCCTGCGCCTCTTCGTGGTGGCGAGCGGCGCGGAGACTTCGACACCCGTTCGCGAGACCCGCGTGGTGACGGTGACCGTGCCCGAGAAGGATTTCGCGGAGGGCAAGGTCCCCGAATACGTCTACGAGGTGCGGATCAAGCTGGACAAGGGGAGCTGGACCGTCGGGGTGGGCGTCCGCGACGAGATCGCCACGACGACATCCTATCTCCAGGGCAAGCTCGAGGCGGGGACCTCAGCAGTCGGACGGTGAGAGGAGCCTGGTCAGCCCTCGTCAGCCGGAACCAATGTGAATGGCCGCCCATCTTTCGATAGGACGGCCCGAAAGTCCCGTTCGTCTACCGTGAGCACCCGATGGACGCCAAATCGTTCCGCGGTCGCCATGACCGAAGCATCCGCGAGCCCGAGATCCAGATCCCTATACTGGGCGATCAATTCCCGGCAACGGTCCAGGTCTGGGAGAGTGAAGGGCTCCAAGGTGAAAGCGCCCGCCTGAAGGCTCTCCAGGAAATCGAGCTCGGCCTCGACTCCCAGGAACTCCCGCAGCAGGTAATCGATCTCGCTCAGAATCGCGGTCGGCACGATGATCGGCCCACGCTCGCGCTCGACCGCGCGTCGCATTGCGAGATGGTTGTTGTCGTCGGCGTCGTAGAGGGCATACAGAGCGCCGGAGTCGGCGATCAGGGTCATCTCCGCCCGCGCGCAGCCACACGCAGAAGCTCTTCAGCCTTGGCAGATACGTCCGACCGGCCGCTGCGGTAGTCACCTACACCTTTTGGAGAAGGCCGGAGCCGGGCGGCTTGATAGACAACCAGTGCTTCGCGGATCACATCTGCTTCGCTGCAGCCTTCGTTATCGGCAAGCTGCTTCAAAGCTTGAACCGTGTCATCTTCCAGGTAGAGAGTTGTTTTCGTCATCAGTCAATCCCCTGGAACAGCGGCGCTTGGACTTCCAGGTCCCGCAATTCCTCGGTCTCCACCAGTGTAGCCTGGCCGTCTCCATCCAGCGACAGCATTTCGACGCAGGGCTCTTCCGGCTCGGGCAGCGGCGGCAGGTAGACATAGCGGCCCATGCCGCGGTGATAGACCATGCCGGGGGTGGCCTCCCTTGAGGCGCGGAGCTGGTTCAGCTTGGAGTCCAGGTCGTCGATGAAGTGGAGGACGACGGCCTCGGCGGTCATCGGCTCGACGGGTGAGGCGAACTCCTTCTTCCCCTGGTGCGAGAGGACCATGTGCTCCAGGAGGAGCTGCAGGTCGGCGGGGAAGTCCTCGATCGCGGCGCAGCGGTCCCGCAGGAGATCGCGGCCGATGACGACATGCCCGACCAGCCGCCCGACCACCGTGTAGTCGTTGGCGGGCATGGCCCCGAGCTCGTGCAGCTTGCCGAGGTCGTGGAACAGCACTCCGACCAGGACGAGGTCGCGGTCGAGGTCGCGGTAGTGCGCGCAGACCTGCAGGGCCAGCTCCGCCATCGAGACCACGTGCTCCAGAAGACCGCCGCGGTAGGCGTGGTGCATGGCCTTGGCCGCCGGGTGCTCGCGCAGAGCCTGGCCGTGGATGGCCAGCGTCTCGGCCGCGAGCCGTCTCAGGATGGGACGCTCGACCTTCTCTTCGCAGATCCGGGTGAGTCGCATCCAGAGATCATCGATGTCCTCGCGAGTGGACGGGATGAGCTGAGATTCGTCGAATCCGAAGCGCCGGTCGTCGTCCGTGGTCTCGCGGCAGTCGTCGATGCTGAGCTGAAGCTGGTCGCGATAGTTCTTGACCGAGCCGCGGAAAGCGATGAACTTGTGGGGCTCGAACACGGCGCTGAGCGCCGGGCTGTCCGACCAGACCTTGGCCGTCATGGAGCCGCTGGCGTCGGCGATCTCCATGTCCAGAAAGCTTTTACCGTTGCGGTCCTGGCGCTGCTCCTTCTTCGTCAGGAGCGCGAAGCCCTGGACGATGTCGCCACTCTCCCAGGTCCGGATCGGTGCGTTGCGGACGTGCTTAGGCATAGGACAGCGCCCATAGTAGTCTCTCCGGGCGCCGGTGCCAAGGTTGATCCCCATCCTATGGCACCGGCCTTGCGAACGAGGTAGTCCGTGAGACCTATTAGAAGCTTTCTTGCCCTCTGTGTCCTTTTTTCAGGAATCGCCGCCGCCCAGTCCGCTCCGTCCGACGACCCCCTGAAGTGGCCCGAGCCGCAGCGCGCCTTCTTCCAGGACGGTCCGGCCCTGCTCCTCACGGCGGAGCAGCGCGCCGAGCTCAGAGCCCTCGACGAAGCGGGGCGGGACAAATGGATCCGCGAGTTCCTGGAGCGCGATCCGTTGCTCAAGACCGGGATCGAGCGCCGGCAGCGGCTCGCCGTGGCCAAATACGCCTCGCCGCTCGACATGCGGGCGCAGATCCTGTTCCTGAACGGCGCTCCGGCGGCGACGAAGGCGCTCGACTGCGGCTTCGTCTTCGAGCCGCTGGAGATCTGGACCTATCACGGAGACAAGGGCAAAGACGGCAAGCCGGAAGAGAAGAAGCTCGTCGTCTTCAAGCCCTCGGCATCCGCGCCCTGGAAGCTCTGGCTCCCCACCGACTCCAAGAAGGCGCTCTACACCGACATGATGGAGTACTGGATGCAGCAGTGGGAGGAGCTGCGCGCGCACTACTACATCAAGCGCATCGACCTCCAGAACTGCAAGGACGTGACGGAGGTGGACGAGGCGACCGGCGTCCGCGGGCTCACCGGGGCCACGGAAAACCCGAACCTCGCGTGGATCAAGCCGAAGGATGCGAGCGGCTTCCTCGCTCCGCCCAAGGACCTCGCGGCCTGGGCGCGGGCTGCCGCGGCCACCGATGTGCCCGAGCCGCCGCCCGCGCTGGAGGTCACCTCTCTCGATTTCCGCTTCCCGGACATGGAGAAGCAGCGCATAACGGTGCGCACCTATGTCGCCGTGCCGCCGGGCGGGCTCAAGCCCCAGGTAACCGGGGAGGGTAAGAAGCCCGAGGTCGTCCTCAGCATGGACGGCATGCTGGAGAGCGACGGCCGCCCGTTCGAGGAGTTCCGCGTCCGTTACCGGCTGCCGGCCCCCGATCCGGCCACCCCGGTCTCGCTGGTGTCGGAGCAGCAGCTCCGCCCCGGGGAGTCGTTCGTAATGCGGCTCCGCATCAAGGACGAGGGGAGCGGCACCGAGGCGCGGATCGTCCGGGCCTTCCGTGTTCCCCTGAGCCCCACGGGCGACGACCTGGAGGAGGCCGGAGTGTCGAACCTGGGCTCGCCCCTGTTGCCCGAGGAAGTCGGCCGGGGCCGCGACAGCCTGCTGCTCCTGCCGCCGCCGACCGATGTGGTGCTGGGGGTCTGGCGCGCCGACGCCCTGGTCACGGGCAAGCGCATCCAGAAGGTCGTCTTCAAGATCGACGGCGTGCAGCAGCTCATCAAGACGACCCCGCCGTTTTCGGCCGAGTTGCGCCTGAGCCGCTTCCCCACCGAGCAGATCGTGCGGGCGGAAGGGTACGACGCCGAGGGCAAGCTGGTGGCGGCCGACGAGGTGATCCTCAACCAGCCGCGTGGCGCGCTCGCGGTCTTCATCATGGATCCGGCCAAGGGGGCCCGCGTGGCGCCCGGCAAGCTGCCGGTCAAGGCCGAGGTCAGCGTGCCGGACGGCCGCCGCATCGAGTCGGTCGAGTTCAAGGTCAACGACCAGGTGGCGGCCACCTTGGACAAGGCTCCCTGGCAAGCTGATGTCAACGTGCCGAACGAGGAGATGGCCTACATCACCGTGAGTGCGACCCTGGACGACGGCAGCCGCGCCGAGACCGTGCGCTTCGTGCGGGCGCCGCAGTACTTCGAGGAGCTGGAGGTCAACCTCGTCGAGCTGTATGTGGCGGTGACCGACCGCGCCGGGGAGTTGGTCCGCGGGCTGACGCAGGACGACTTCGAGGTGCTGGAGTCGGGCAAGAAGCAGGAGATCACCAAGTTCGAGCTGGTGGAGAACCTGCCCCTCACGGTCGGCATCCTGCTCGACACCTCGGGCTCCATGCGGTCTTCGCTGGTTCAGGCGCAGGACGCGGCGGCCGCCTTCCTCAAAGGAGTGATGACGCCGCGCGACCGCAGCTTCGCCGTGAGCTTCTCCTCCCAGCCGCGGCTCAACATGCCGCCCACCGACGACGTCGAGGCGGTGGTGCGATCTTTCGAAGACCTGCAGGCCGTGGGCGACACCGCGCTCCACGACGCCCTCGTGCACAGCCTCTATTACTTCCGCGGCATGAAAGGGCAGCGCGCCCTGGTGCTGCTCTCGGATGGCGACGACAACGCCAGCTATATCGCCTACAACGACGCGCTCGAGTACGCGCGGCGCAGCGGCGTGGCGGTCTATGCCATCGGCTTCAACCTGGGGGTGGGAGGCGGCCTGCGGAACAAGCTGTCCGAGCTGGCCGAGACGAGCGGCGGCAAGTCCTTCTTCACCAGCAAGGCCGAGGAGCTTCCCGCCATCTACGCGCAGATCGAGCGCGAGCTGCGCAGCCGGTATCTCGTGGCCTACAACTCCAACCAGGCCGGAGCCAAGCCCGGCGTCTTCCGGGAGGTGGAGGTGAAGGTGAAGCGCGGGCTCAAGGCACGGACGTCGCGAGGGTACTACCAGTGAGGTTCGGGGGGCTCTTGGGGATCGCTCTGCTCGCGGCCAGTCCAATCCTGGCCGCCGAGGAACCCGTCCTCTGGCCCGAGCAACAGCGGGCCTTCCTCCAGGACGGTCCCGGCCTGCTGCTCACGCCCGAGCAACAGGCGGAGCTGATCGCTCTCGACGAGGCGGGGCGCGACGCCTTCATCGAGCGCTTCCTGGCCGATCCGATGCCCGAGACGCCGGCCAACGAGCTACGCGAAGGCATAGAGCTCCGGCGGCGGCTCGCGTTCGAGGAGCGCTCGCCTTCGGACGCCCGCGGGCAGCTCCTGTTCCTCCAGGGGCCGCCCGCGGAGAAGCTCGTGATCGACTGCGGCAACGCGTTCAAGCCGCTGGAGATCTGGACCTACGGCGCCGTTCCAAACCTTCGCCGGCTGGTCCTCTTCCGTCCGTCGCCCGACGAGCCCTTCCGTCTCTGGCTGCCGATCGATTCGAAGCGGGCGCTTTACACCGCCGACATGGGGAACTGGCTCGACCAGTACGAAACCCTGGGGGTCGGCGGCAAGCGCATCGACCGCTTCTTCTGCCCCGACTCGGTCAAGGTCGACGAGGCTACCGGGATCGACGGCCTGCGCGGCAAGGTATTGGCCAGCGTGGGCGGAATCAACCGGAAGTCGGACGGGAAGATCCAGGAGCAGACGTACGCCGCGTTCCGTTGGACCCGGCCGCAGGACCGGGCGGGCTTCCTGGCCCGTCCGGCCGACCTCGCCGCCTGGGCGCGCTCGGCCGCGGCGACCCGAGTCGCGCCGCCGCCCCCCCGCCTTGCCCTGGAGAGCCTCGATCTCGACTTCCCGGACAAGCAGGGGCAGCGTCTGGTCTCCCGCATCCTGGTCGGGCTCGCGCCCCCGGGACGGGAAGGGGGCGTCGGGGTGGTCAACGAGGACGGCAAGGACCGGATCAAGCTCACGGTAGAGGGCACGATCGAGCGCGAGGGGCAGTCTTTCGAGGAGTTCCGGATGCGTTTCCGGCTGCCGCCTCCCCCGGAAGGTGCCATCGCCCTGCTGCTCGAGCGCCGGCTCCGTCCGGATCAGCCCTTCCTGCTGCGGATGAAGGTGCGGGACGAGGTCAGCGGAGCCGAGGCGCGGATGGCGCGGGGTTTCCTGGTGCCTGAAAAGCCGGAGGCACGGCTGGCGCGCGCCTCGACCCTGTCTGCAGCGCAGGGCGAGATGATCCCCCTCACCCTGGCCGGCAAGGACAGCCTGGTCCTGGTGCCGCCGATCGACGAGGTGGTGCTCGGCACCTGGCGGGCCGATGCCATGGTCAACGGCGAGCGGATCGTCAAAGTGGTCTTCCTGGTGGACGGCGAGCCCCAGTTTTCCCGCACCAAGCCGCCGTACTCCGCCGAGGTGCGCCTGGCGCCGGCTCCCCGCGAGCAGGTGGTGAAGGTGGAGGGGTACGACGAAGCCGGCGGGCTGGTGGCCTCGGACGAGGTCATGATCAACCAGACCCGCGGCGCCTTCCGCGTCATGATCACGGAGCCTGCCGAGGGGGCCCGGATCGGCCGGAAGGTCCGGGTGCGGGCCGAGGTGGCCGTGCCCGACGAGAACCGCGTCGAACTGGTCGAGCTCAAGGTCAACGACCACACGGTCACGACCCTGTCCGCTCCCCCCTGGCAGGCGGACGTGGACGTCCCGGAAGATCCGATCGTCCACCTGACGGTCGTGGCGCAGCTCGACGACGGCCGGCGGACCGAGACCGTGCGCTTCCTGCGGGCGCCCGAGAATATGGAGCAGGTCGACGTCAACCTGGTCGAGCTGTTCGCGACGGTGACGGACGGCGGTAATCTGGTGCGCGGGCTCGCGGCCGGGGACTTCGAGGTCCTGGAGTCCGGAAAGCCGCAGTCGGTCTCGCGCTTCGAGCTGGTGGAGAACCTGCCCCTCACCCTGGGCTTCGTGATCGACACCTCGACCTCCATGGCCTCCTCCCTGGTCGAAGCGCAGCGCGCGGCCGACGGCTTCCTGCGCAAGCTCAAGGCCAAGGACCGTGCCTTCGGGGTCGGATTCTCGACCCGGCCCTACCTGACCATGCCCCCCACGGACGACATCGAGGCTGTCAGCGAGTCGTTGGAGGGCATGCGGGCGGCGGGGAGGACGGCGCTCTACGACGGTCTGATCACCGCCCTCTACTACTTCCGCGGCTACCGCGGCCAGCGCGCGCTGATCCTTCTCACGGACGGCGAGGACACGGCCAGCAACACGCCCTGGGAGCGCGCCCTGGAGTACGCCCAGAGGAGCGGTGTGGCGATCTATGCCATTGCCCTCAACGTGCCGACGCTCAGCTTCGAAGTGCGGAGCCACCTCTCGAACCTGTCCGAGTCGACGGGCGGCAAGGTCTACTTCGTGGAGCGGTCCGAGGAGCTGGGCGAGGTCTACGGCGAGATCGAGCGCGAGCTGCGCAGCCGCTATTACCTGGCGTACGAGTCGGAGAAGTCCGCGGACGAGTACGGCTACCGTCCGATCGAAGTGCGGGTGAAGCGCGGTGGGAAGGTGAGGACGGCGAGAGGGTACTATCCTTAGAGGATGTCGATGCGCCGTCTTCTTCTCGTTGTATCTGCCGTCCTCCTTCTGGGGGCTACCCCTGCGATAACCCCGGGCCAGTTCCGCTTCGAGCGGTTCAACCGGAGCTATCCCGAGATCATCCCGGAGATCGCTCCGATCGAGCAGGGTCCGTTGACGATCCAGCTCTCGTCGCCGAAGAGCAACATGACGCTGCGCAGCCACTTCCTGAGGCTGGAGCCGGGGCCGGGGGGCAGCCACACGGCCGAGCTGCGGGTGGAATTCCTGGGCAAGGGCCGGCTCGTGGCCGACCTGGACGTAGCGGGCATGGCCGCCACCCGGCTGCAGGACGACGTGCTGGTTCCGCCGCAGGCCGCGACCCTGGAAGGAAGGGTGAGGGTGACCCGCGAGCCCGGCGCCTACGTGATCACCACCGAGCAGCTCCCCAAGCAGATGCGGGTCAAGATCCAGAGCGGGATTGCAAGTCAGGTAGTGGGGTTCTGCGATCGGATACCGGTGCTGCTCGCTCCCGAGCTCGACTGCGAGAGGCTGAACCAGGCGCTCTCGAACGCCGTGGTGCCGCTCCCACCGGCCGGGGAGAGCTATCTTCTGGAGGATGCCGAGCTCACCGCGGAAGAGCGGAGCCAGCTCGACGCCTATCTGGCCGGCAGCCGCTGATCAGGTTCGACGCTCCACCTTCTTCGCCCGCCGGGCTTCCAGAGCACTGACGCGGAGGTGCAGGTTGGAGTGGGACGTGTGGAACAACTGGCGCATGTCGTCGAACTTTTCGTAGACCTCGGCCCGGAAGGATGCGAGATTCTCATTGCCCGCGGCGACTCCCTCCGCAACCTGCTTGATGTCTCCTCGTAGACCTTCGATCTCGACTCCGTTTGCACGGATAGCTCCTTCCAGCCCGTCCATCCGCTTGTCAGCCGCATCGAACCGCTGGTCAACCGCGCCAAACCGCTTGTCAATCGCTCCAAACCGCTGGTCAATCGCGTCGAACCGCTGGTCAATCGCGTCAAACCGCTTGTCCAGATAGGCGATCAATTCCTGGTCCATGTATCGTCGTCCCTCTCGCGTCGTGTCGATGGGCAATATCCTGCCATGGTCCCCGTTGCCCGGTCAACCCACCAAATCGCGAATGTTCCCGACGCGGCATTTGTTACAATGGCTCGACGGGGCGAGTTACCCGCCCCCATCCCACGCACAAGCGACACCCGGTCTGGAGGATCAGCCGCATGGCTCGACGAATGATGAATCGCCTGTACTACTTCACGGTCGAGGATGAGAGCATCCTCGCCGAAGCGTTCTCGCAGCTCGAGAAGGACGTCTATGCCATCACCTACAAGGTGACCGGCACCGAGGACGTCTTCGTGACCACGAGCGAAACCAAGGACGCCATGGACCGCAAAGACATCCCCTACAACCTTCTTGCCGAGGAGGACGGCTCGCGCATCGCGGTGTACCACTCGCCGCTGTCGCGCGAGGAGCTGGGGGACTACGAGGACGCCATCAAGGCCCTGACCCTCGCCTGCCGCGCCGTTGCCGTGGCCTGCGTGGGCGTCAACGGCGAGTCGAACCTCGGGTTCGACCTCTCCCAGGGGGCCAAGAGCTACACCTACTTCACCGCTCCCGCCGGCCATACCTTCATCTGGCGCCTGTTCCGGGAGCGCGACGAGGCTGTCGACTTCCTCCACAAGCTGACGGGCGGCGAGAAGAAAGCGGTCGAGTGGGCGGAGGGGATCCCTCTGGGCTCGGTCAAGGAGCTCAAGTCCTACCATTGAACCTCCCCCTGCTCGAGCCCACGTACTCGGTCTCCCAGCTCTGCGGAGAGGTCCGCGACTTCCTCGGCGAGGCTTTCTCCGCCGTCTGGGTCGTAGGGGAGGCGCAGCGCGTCCGCCCCAGCCAGCGCGGACACCTCTACTTTGAGCTGGTGGAGAAGGGGGAGCGCGACGAGATCGTCGGCAAGCTGGAGGGGGTGATCTGGAAGGGCGACCTCCTGCGCGTCCGCCGCGTCCTCGGCGCCTCCGGGCAGCAGCTCAGGGATGGCATGCAGGTGCGCGTCCGCGGGAGCCTCGACTTCTACGCTCCGGCCGGCCGCATCCAGATCTGCGTCAGGGACGTGGACCCGGCCTTCACCCTGGGGCTGCTCGAGCAGCGCCGGCGCGAGACGCTGGCCGCCCTGGCCGCGGCCGGCCTCCTGGAGCGCAACCGCTCCCTGCCGATGCCCGACCTGCCCCTGGACATCGCGCTGATCACTTCGCACGGAAGCGCTGCCTACCATGACTTCCTCTCCGGACTGCAGGAGAGCGGCTACGGCTTCCGGGTGATCTTCGTGCACGCCTCGGTACAGGGAAAGGAAGCCGAGCGCGAGGTGGTCTCGGCCCTGTCCTCCCTCCGTGGCCTGCCCATCGATCTGGCCGTCCTGATTCGCGGCGGCGGCTCGCGGAGCGATCTCGCGGTGTTCGACAGCCGGGCCATCGCCGAGGCGATCGCCATGGCGCCGTTCCCGGTTCTGACAGGTCTGGGGCACGAGATCGACCGATCCATCGCCGACGAGGTGGCCCACTCCTCCTATAAAACTCCGACCAAGGTGGCCGAGCTCCTGGTGGAGCATGTGGCCCGCCGCGAGCTGGCGATCGACGAGCTGCGGCGGCGTCTCTTGCGCGAGGCCCTGGAACCGTTACGCGCCGGCCGCGAGGCCCTGGGCCGCGCCGAGCGGGGCGTGAGCCTGGCCCGGATGCGCCTCGCCGCGGCCGGGGATCGGATCGAGGAGAAAGCCCGCGCCCTCGCCCGATTGGGACGAAGCGGCCTGCGCCAGGCGGAGAGGCGGCAGCGCGAGCTGCGCGTCCGGCTCGCCGAGCTCGCCCCACGGATCGTGGAAGGCGGGGAGAGGGAGCGCGTCCGAGTGGGCGAGCGCATCGCAGGCAGCGCCCGAGGCCGTCTCCGCGAGACGCGGGCCACGATCCAGGGAATGGAGCGGCTGTGCACCCAGCTCTCCCCCGAGCGCACGCTGGAGCGCGGCTTCAGCCTCACCCGAGGGCCCGGCGGCGCGCTGCTCCGGGATCCCTCCCAGGTCGCCGCGGGCGATCTCGTTACCACCCAACTGGCCGGAGGGAACCTCACGAGCCGAGTGGAGGAGCCATGAACGACCTGTTTTCCGAGAATCCTCCCGTAAATGCGCCCGTAGAAAATACCGGTGAGACGCCGGCCCTGAGCTTCCGCGAGGCCATGGAGGAGCTGGAGGGCATCCTGGAGCGCATCGAGGGCGAGGAGATCGACATCGACCGCCTCGCGGAAGAGCTCCGGCGCGCCGCCCAGCTCCTCGACCTCTGCCGCGGCAAGATCCGCAAGGCCGAGGTCGAGGTCACCCAGATCGTCCAGAGCCTGGAGCAGGGGGAAGAGTAAAATCAGGGCATGAAAGCCCTGGCTCTGGCTCTGTTTCTCCTCCAGGCCTCTTCCTCTACAGATCCCGCCGAGCTTGCGCCGGGCATCGAGCTGTTCGACGCCCGGAAGCTGGAGGAGGCCCGCGCCTTCTTCGAGCCCTACGCGGCCAGCCATCCGAATTCCGCGGCGGCCGCGCTCTACCTGGGCCGGATCTTCCTGATCACGAGGCAGGCCGACAAGGCCGTCGATTGGCTGGAGAAGGCCGTCGAGCTCGACCGGGAGAATTCCGACCTCCACCGCTGGCTCGCCCGGGCCTATGGCGCCGCGGCCCAGGCCCAGCCGGACAACCCGGTGGCGCAGAACCGCTATGCGCGCGAGGCCAAGGCTGCCCTGGACAAGGCGGTGCGGCTCGATCCCAAAAATTTGCGCGCCCGCGAAGACCTGATCCAGTTCCATCTGAGCTCGCCCGAGTTCCTGGGCGGGAGCCTCGCGCAGGCCCGCCTGCATGCCGAGGAGATGCGCAAGCTCGATCCCGTCTCAGGACGGATGATGCTCGCCAGCATCCACCTCCGCCAGAAAGATCCGGCCCAGGCGGAGCGCGAGTACCAGGCTGCCATCCAGGAGGCGCCCAAGAATCTCCGGCCGCGGATGGGGCTCGCGTATCTCTATCAGTCCCAGTCCCGCTGGGCGGATGCCTTCGACGCCCTCGAAGGCGCCCTCCAACTCGATCCCGGCAACTGGGACATCCAGTACCAGATCGGCCGCACCGGCGCCTTCTCGGGCCAGCGCCTCGACCGAGCGGAGGAGGTGCTGAAGAAGTACCTCGGCCACACGCCCATAGGGGAAGATCCGCCCCTGGCGGGCGCCCACTTCCGTCTGGGGATGGTCTACGAGAAGCAGGGTGATCCGGCGCAGGCCCGCGAGCACTACCGCAAGTCCCTGGAGCTCGACCCGGCGAACGAGGATGTCCGGAAGGCGCTGGAACGGTTGCCCGGGAGCTAGCTCATCCGAATTGCTGGAGCGCGGTTTTCCCTGGGACCGCTGGCGTCTCGCCGGCATCTCAAGACCTTGGGTCGAAGGCCCGGCCTTCTTGCATAGCCAGAGCCGCTAGCTCAGAAGCCAGAGCTGCTAAGGCTTGAGCGGGTACCGCTTTGCCAGAAGCCAGAGCTGCTCATGCTGTAGCGAGAGCCGCTTGGCGAGTAGCGGAAGCCGCTTGTGGAGTAGCGAGAGCTGCTAGTGCTGAAGGGGGAGCGGCTCAGGCTCAAGCGAGAGCCGCTTGTTCAGAAGCAGGAGCCGCTTGCCGGGAAGCGGGGACCGCTTGAAGAGAAGCGGAAGCCGCTCGTGCTCAAGCGGGAGTCGCTCGTACCCGAGGGAGAGCTCCTGAAGAAGCTCGGAGCGGAATTGCCGGCGTTCCGCCGATTTCTCCGGACAAAGCCGGCGGGACGCCAGCGGTCCCAGGGGAAAAAAAGCAGCTCCCGTGCTAGGGCGCCTTGGCGGGCTCGCTCGTCTTCCTCATCCCCAGGTTCTCGACCAGGAATGCCAGCTCGTCGGCGGATCTCTCGATCTGCTTCGAAGTGGGGGTGCCCGAGCCGTGGCCGGCGCGGCTTTCGATGCGGATCAGGACGGGCGCTTCCCCGGCCTGGACCTCCTGCAGACGGGCGGCGAACTTGAAGCTGTGGCCGGGCACCACGCGGTCGTCGGTGTCGGCGGTGGTGACCAGCGTGGCGGGGTAGCGCGTCCCCGGCTTGAGGTTGTGGTAGGGCGAGTAGGCGAACAGCGCCCGGAACTCGTCCTCCTTGTCCACCGAGCCGTAGTCCTCCACCCAGAAGCGCCCCGAGGTGAAGAGGTGGAAGCGGAGCATGTCCATGACTCCGACCGCCGGCAGCGCCGCTCCGAAGAGGTCCGGCCGCTGGGTCATCACCGCGCCGACGAGCAGGCCGCCGTTGCTCCCGCCCTGCACGGCCAGCCGTTCCGGCCGCGTGTAGCCGTTCGCGATCAGCCACTCGGCGGCGGCGATGAAGTCGTCGTAGACGTTCTGCCGCCGCGTCTTGGTGCCCGCCTCGTGCCACTCCTCGCCATACTCGCCGCCGCCCCGCAGGTTGGCCAGCGCGAAGACGCCTCCCATCTCCATCCAGGCCAGCCGGAAGGGCGAGAAATTCGGCGTCTCGGAGACGTTGAAGCCGCCGTAGCCGTAGAGCAGCACCGGGTTCGAGCCGTCCAGGCGGATCCCCTTGCGATGAGCCAGGAACATGGGGATGCGCGTGCCGTCCTTGGAGTTGTAGAAGACCTGCCGCACCTCGAAGAGCGCCGGATCGAGGGCGAGCTTCGGACGGTGCAGGAGCGCGCTCGCGCCGCTCGTCACGTCATAGCGGTAGATCGAGGGCGGCATGTCGTAGCTCGTGTAGCGGTAGAAGGTCTCGCTGCTGTCGCGCCGCCCTTCGAATCCCCGGACGCTGCCGATGCCCGGCAGCTCGATGTCGCGGATGTGCCGGCCGGCCAGGTTGAAGAGGCGGACGTGGCTCTTGGCATCGCGCAGGTACTGCGCGAAGAAAAGGTTTCCAACCCGGCTCACCCCGGCCAGCGTGTGCTCGGATTGCGGCACGATCTCCTGCCAGCTCTCCTGCTCCGGATGATCGACGTCGACCGCCACCAGCCTGCCGCGCGGGGCCTGGTAGTCCGTCCAGAGGTAGACCACCGTGCCCTCGTTGGCCACGGGGAAGAAGTACTCGTTCTCGAAGTCCGGGATCAGGGTCCTGATCGTGCCGTAAGGCTCGGTCAGGTCCTTGTAGAGCACCCGGAAGAGCTTGCCGGTGTCGTTTGAAAGCGGCAGGAAGAGATAACGCCCGTCCTCCGTGACCTCTGGGAAGGCGTCCTGGGCGGGATGCTCCGGCTGCTCGAAGACCAGCACGTCCGCGCTCTGCGGCGTGTCGACCCGGTGGTACCAGACCCGGCTGCCGACGTTCAGCCGCTGGTACTCCTCCCCCTTCTTCGGCTCGGGGAGACGGTTGTAGAAGAAGCCCTTGCCGTCCGGCGTCCAGGAGGCGCAGCAGCCCTTGATCCATTTCAGCTCGTCCGGCAGGAGCTGCCGCGACCGCAGGTCCATCACCCGCCAGGTGCGCCAGTCGGAGCCGGCCTCCCGCGCGCCGTACACGGCCCAGCGCCCGTCCGGGCTGGCGCGAGGTCGGACAGGGCGATGGTGCCGTCCTTCGACCACCCGTTGGGATCGATCAGCACCTCGGGCTCTTCGACCAGGGAGCTCTGGACGTAGAGCACGTCCTGGTTGCGGACCCCGTCGCCGCGGTAGGTGAAGTAGCGGCCTCCCATGTGGACCGGAACCTTGACCTCCTCGTAGCGCCAGAGTTCGGACAGGCGCTTGCGGATGGCCTCGCGCTGCGGCAGGGAGGAGAGGTAGGAGGAAGTGACCCGGTTCTGGGCCTCCACCCACGCCCGCACCTCCTCGGTCTCGCGCACGTCCCCCTCCAGCCAGCGGTAGGGATCGGCGACCGTGACGCCGTGGAAGGTGTCCTTCTGGTCGACCTTGCGGGTCTCGGGGTAGTGCAGAGGCCTCGCCTCCGTGAGCGCCGGGAGGAGGAGGACGGCCAGGACGCCAAGAGCGCGGGGTGTCTGGAACATGCAACGTATCTTAGCTAAAAAGACGCTGCGACCGCGGCCGGCTCGACCGGAAGCGAGACGGTGAACACGGTGCCCTTCCCGGGACCGTCGCTGTGCGCCCGGACCGTGCCGCCGTGCAGCTCGGCGAGTCCCTTGACCAGGGCCAGACCCAGCCCGAGCCCGCCCTGGCCGCGGTCCAGGGGTTGGGGCCCCTGGGAGAAAGGCTCGAAGAGAGTGGGGAGCAGGCCCGGGTCGATGCCGGGGCCGTCATCCCTCACCTCCAGGTTGGCGAGCTCTCCCTCCACGGTTCCTTCCACGGTGAGAGCGAGCGCGACGTTCCCTCCCGTGGGAGTGAATTTGAGCGCGTTGTGCAGCAGATTCCCCAGGCACTGGGCGAGCCGCGTGCGGTCGCCGTGGACCCAGACTTCGGCCGGCGGCAGGTCGAGATGGAACGCGATCCCCACGCCGTCGAAATCCGGCTTGAAGTCCTCGTGGACGTTCCGCGCCAGGAGCCGGAGGTCCAGCCATTCCTTTTGCAGGACCACTTTGCCTCGGGCGATGCGCGAGGCGTCGAGCAGCTCGTCTACGAGACGGACGATGTGGGCGATCTGGCGGTCGATGATCTCCAGTACGCGGGCCACGCGCTCGTCCCTGGGGACGAGCTGCCGCAGCAGGTGCGCCCCGTTGCGGATCGGCCCGAGCGGGTTGCGGAGCTCGTGGCCGAGCATGGCCAGGAACTCGTCCTTCGCCCGGCTGGCCGCCTCGGCCTCGGCGCGGGAGGCTTCGGCGCGGGCCAGGTGCTCGTTGCGTTCCGCTTCTCTTTGGGCCAGGAGGTCGGCCGAGCGCTCCAGCGCCCCGGCAAGCCGCGCCACCTCCGCGATTCGCGAGGGCTCGACCCTGGGCCGTCCGCCATGAGCGAGGGTCGAGGCGGCGGAGGCGGCGGAGGCGATGGCGCGGGAGACGCGGCGCGAGAGCACGAAGGCTCCCAGGCCGCTGACCAGGAGCAGCACCAGGCCGGCTCCGGCGACCGCGGCCATCGTGCGCCGTGCCGGGCCCTCTACGACATGGCGGGGCACCGCGATGACTCCGGTCCAGCCCGACAGGGGCGCATGGCTGAACGCGGTGTAGACCGCTTGGCCGTCCAAGGTAGTCGAGGGTCGCAGCCCCTCCCGCGCCTCCCGCATGCTGCGGATGAAGGAGGGTGTCCCGGGCTTGCCCACGAAGCGCTCCGGATCGCGGGTGCGGGCGACGATGACGCCCTGCCGGTCCACTACCGTCCGAGTCCACTCCTCCTGTGGAGAGAGCCGGCGGTCGACGAAGCCGGCGAGCGTCTCCGGGGCGAGCGCGGCGGTGAGCACGTAGCGCAACTTGCCGGCCTGGAAGACCGGCACACGGACCGGGAAGGCCAGCGTTCCGTTCGCCCCTCTGGCGAGGTCGCCCACCGCCGGACGCCTGGTTTCCACCGTGCGCCGCAGGCTCGCCGGCTCGAACGCGGAAGGCAGCGGAGTCCCCCACGGGCGCAACGTATTCACCAGCTGCCGGCCATCCGGCAAAAGGAGGATGACGGTCCTCCAGGAGGTCTGCGTCCTCGCCACGCGCCGGGCTTCGGCGTGGAAGCCCTCCAAGTCGCCGTGCTCCAGCCGCTCGGAGGCGGCCAGAGCCGACAGCGTCCGGATGGTGCTCGACATCTCCCGGTCGACGCTCGTGGCGAGGTCCCGCGCCGACTGCACCAGCCGGCGCTCCGCCACCGCCCGCTCGGATTGTGAGAGCTGATGGGCGACCACCGCTCCGAACACGACTACCGGCAGGAGTGTCCCCACCACCAGCAGCATCAGATGCCAGCGGAGAGGGAATGCCCGGGGAGAGGAGAGACGGCTGTCCATTCTGTTCCGCAAGAGGCTAGCAGACCGCGGGCCTACGCCGCACCTCCGAACTTTCTTGACACACTGCGGCATGGCTCCTTAGGATGACTGCCATGACGACCGCCTCCGGATCTCTCACCTATGAAGATGGCATCGCCTGGCTCGTCCTCGACGATCCCGCGAAGAAGGTAAATACCCTCTCGACCCGGCTGTTCAAATGGTTCGAAGAGCAGATTGCCCAAACCGAGCGGCAGCGGCCGGACGCCCTGGTGATCCTCTCCGGCAAGCCGGACGGCTTCGTCGCCGGCGCCGACATCGAGGAGCTGCAGACCCTCAAGGAGCCCGAGCAGGTGATCGAGATGCTCCAGCGCGGGCACGCCTTGATGAACCGGCTGGCGGCCCTGCCGTTCCCGACCGTGGCCGCCATCCACGGCGCCTGCCTGGGCGGCGGGCTGGAGCTCGCTCTCGCCTGCCGTTTCCGGATCGCGACCGAGCACCCCAAGACGAAGCTCGGCCTCCCCGAGGTCCAGCTCGGCCTGATCCCGGGGTTGGGCGGCACGCAGCGGCTGCCGCGCCTGATCGGCGTACCCGCCGCGCTCGACCTGATTCTCACGGGCCGCCAGGTGGATGCCCGAAAGGCGAAGCGGCTCGGCCTGGTGGACGACATCTGCCATCCCGCCGACCTGCGCACCGCGGCCGAGCGCTGGGCCCGAGGCAAGTCAGAGAGCAAGCCGGTAGGTGGATTCGTCCGCAGAGCCACTGACTTCATCGTCCGCACGCCGCTGAGCGACCGCATCGTCTTCGACAAGGCCCGCGCCGGGGTGATGGACAAGACCGGCGGGCACTACCCGGCCCCGCTCGTGGCGGTCGAGGTGGTGCGCGAGGGGATCAAGCTGCCGCTGCCGCGCGCCTTGGACATCGAGGCCGGCGCCTTCTCGCAGCTCGTCACTTCGGACACGGCCAAGGCCCTGATGTCCATCTTCTTCCGCAAGAACGAGGTCGAAGCCCGGGCCGCGAAGATCGCGAAAAAGGCGCGCCCGGTCGGCAAGGTGGGCGTCCTCGGCGCCGGCTTCATGGGCGCCGGCATCGCCCAGGTGCTGGCGGAGAAGGGCACCCTGGTCGTGATGAAGGACCGCGACCTCGCCGCCCTGGGCCGCGGCGTGGCTTTCTCGTCCGAGCGCTTCCGCGACCGGGTCAAGCGCCGCCGGATGTCCGAAGCCGAATCAAAAACCGCCCTCGGCCGCATTCAGCCCACGATCGACTACGCCCCTTTCCGCCGGGTGGACCTGGTGATCGAGGCGGTGTTCGAGGACGTGGGCATCAAGCACGCCGTGATCCGGGAGACCGAGGCCGCGGCGCCCGAGGGCCTCATCTTCGCCTCGAACACCTCGGCCATCCCGATCGGCCGCCTGGCCGAGGCGAGCCGCCGGCCCGAGAATGTGGTCGGCATGCACTTCTTCAGCCCCGTCCACAAGATGCCGTTGCTCGAGATCATCCGCCACCCCGGCACCTCCGAAGAGGCGCTCGCGACGGTCGTGGAAGTCGGCCGCCGCATGGGCAAGACCATCATCGTGGTGGGCGACGGCCCCGGCTTCTTCACCACGCGGGTGCTCTCGCCGTTCCTCAACGAGGCGGCCTGGCTGCTCGCGGGCGGCGCCACCATCGACCAGGTGGACCTCGCCATGACCCGCTGGGGCTGGCCGGTCGGCCCCTTCGCCCTGATGGACGAGGTCGGCCTGGATGTCGGCCGCCATGTCGGCGAGGTGATGCGCGAATCCATGGGCGACCGCCTGGCGCCGCCTCCGGTCTTCGAACGGATGATCGAGGACAAGCGCCTGGGCCGGAAGTCGAAGCGCGGCTTCTATCTTTACGACGACGAGGAGAAAAAGGGCTCGCGGCCGGTGGACCCCGCGGTCTACCGCCTCCTCGACTGGACTCCCGCGCCGGTCTCGGACGAGGAGATCGTGGAGCGCTGCTGGCTCCAGATGCTCAACGAGACCGCCCGCTGCATGGAAGAAGGCATCATCAAGGACCCGGCCGACGTGGACATCGGCGTGATCTTCGGCTTCGGGTTCCCCCCCTTCCGCGGCGGCCTGCTCCAGGAGGCCGACCGCCACGGCCTCCCCTGGGTGGTGAGCAAGCTGGAAGGCTACGCCGCGAAGCATGGCAGCCGGCTGGAGCCGGCCGGGCTGTTGCGCGAGATGGCGCGCAAGGGGGAGAGGTTCTATAAGAATTGAGGGATGTCGGAAAGACATCCCTCCAGCCCTGGAAGGGCTGTACCCGTCTAGCCTGGGGTTTCAACCCCAGGCAGGCATGGCCCGCCGCGGAATCTGCCGCCCCTT
Source organism: Acidobacteriota bacterium (assembly GCA_034667225.1). Taxonomy (GTDB): domain Bacteria; phylum Acidobacteriota; class Thermoanaerobaculia; order Multivoradales; family UBA5704; genus DATMER01. The sequence continues at coordinate 60,429 of JAXDKG010000019.1, read as the reverse complement.
TGGGGCTTGGGGTATGTTGGGCGGCGTTCCCGGGGCTCACGCCCCGGGCTAGACGCTACCGCCCCTGCGGGGCTCTCGATCGGGAGCCGGCTCCGCCGCCTGGGGTTGAAACCCCAGGCTAGACGGGTATCGCCCCCGCCGGGGGCGTAAAGCTTCGGGAAGTGTGAATCTTGACCGCTTTCGTCGTCCCCACGATCCTCTTTGCGCTGTTCGCCCTGTTCAGCGCGGCAGGGGCGTACTTCCTCACCGCCCAGACCCGCGGCCGGACCGCGGGGATCGTGGCGGCGCTCCTCACGATCTTCTTTTTTGCCCTCATCTTCGCGGGCCTGCTGTACCTGCTGCCGCCGGAAAGCCTTTCCGGGACTCCGCTAGGGTAGAAATGCGCGGCGCGGGTATTGCGTTCTCCCAGACAGAATGATCGATCCGGCGGAGCTTCAGCTCGAGAGCATGATCACGGTGGGGGCCTATGCCAACCCCTGGGAGGCGCAGCTCGCCCGCACCTGCCTGGAGGCGGAAGGGATCGACTCCGTCGTGGCCGACGAGCACCTCGCCCGGATCTGGTGCGCCGCCACGGTCGGCGGCATCAAGCTCCGCGTCCGGGAAGAGGATGCCTCCCACGCCTCCGAGCTGCTGCGCAACCTGCGGCCGATTCCCGAGATCTACCTGGTGACCGAGGCGGACATGCCGCTGCCGCAGCGCTGCCCGTCCTGCAAGTCGGACAACCTGTCGCTGGAGCGCTGGTCGGTGCTCGGGCTCCTGGGCGCCTGGCTCCTGTTCGGCCTGGCGATTCCCGTCCCCCGCCGACGCTGGAGCTGCCGCGGCTGCGGCTCGGATTGGAAGGACGAGGAGATCGGCCTGGAGCCGGAAGCAGAAGAGGAGGACCTGATGGCCGACCTCGTCACCGTCGCCCGCTTCACCACCCCGTGGGAGGCCCACCTGGCGCGCACGCTCCTGGAATCCGAGGGAATCGAGGCCTGCGTCATGGAAGAGCGCCTGCCGCCGGTCAACCTGCTCACCGGCGAGATGCGGGCTTTCAATCGCCTCGAAGTCAGGGAGGACGATGCGGAGCGCGCCCTCGATCTGCTCTCGGAGATTCAGGCTAGCGCCGCGGGGATTCGCGCCACGGAGTAGGGGCGGGCGGCAGCTCCTCGCCGTTCTTGACCCGCTCCAGCACCTCCTCCTTCGTCTTCGCATCCAGCTTCTCGCTCTTGACCTCCTGTCGCAGCCGGGCGAACGAGCTGATGTACAGGTTTGCCACGGCCACCACAGCGAAGGCCGAGAGGATGTAGCCCCGCCAGTCGTCCAGCAGCAGCTTGTAGCCGGTGAGATAGAGGAAGAAGAACGTCACATAGTGGCTGAAGCAGTACTCGCAAGTGAAGAGATAGAAGAACTTGCGGGCGAGCAGGCTCTTCGCGTCCTGCGAGCGCTTGACGCAGTACTCGCGCGGCTCGCGGAAGACCTCCTCGTGGGTGACGGTCCAGGCCACGCAGGCCACGGGCAGCGCGAGGGTGAACAGCCAGAAGAGCTGGAGCATCCAGTCGGCGCCGGACGGGGCGGTTGTCACCATGGTATTTCTCCTCCGAGTTGCATGGGCGGGTCCGCGCCAGGATCGCGGCGCTCGGGCTCGCCGTGGCTCGGGGAATCATCGGGCTCTTCGATCGGCTGTTCCCGGAAAGGATCCTCGGGCTCGTCCTCGCTTGGGGGCTGGATCGGCTCGCTCGGATCGCGGTCGATACGGGGATCGTCGGGGATGGGCACATCTTCTTGCATGGGAAGACTGCCTGCTCGCAAGAAGCTTGCCTGAGATGGGCTTCTTCAGTTCACGAGGCCGGCCTCATGCCAGGCCGTCGGCTCGGGCTCGCCATCCTCGATCTCGTCCCCGAATTCGAAGCGCCGGCCGCTGGCGAGGTCGAAGAGGGTCCAGCCGGCCGGATCGCAGAGCGCCACGAGGAAGCTCTCCAGCTCCTCCTCCTCGTCGGGGAGCCAGGCGTCTGCGCCGAGCATCGGGTGCATGCGGACCTTGAGGGTCAGCGAGTGGACGGGCTCCTCGTCCGGCAGGCCGATCTCGACGGAGAAGACCTCGCCGCTCCACCACACTCCCAGGCCCTCCTCCTGCCAGCGGACCGAGGGCAGGGCCTGCTCGATCTGCCGGCGCACCTCCGTCCGCGTGCCGAGCGTCCGGGCTTCCCCGTCCTTCAGCTCATTCAGGGAGGCCACCTCGTCATGGATCTTGAGGACCAGGAAATCCGCGTTCATCACTCTTCAGAGTAGAGTAGCGCCATGCTTCAGCGCAAGCGGACCGGATCCATCATCTGCCCCTCCTGCGGCAAGCTGACGGGCGCATCGGACGAGCAGTGCTTCTATTGCGGCCGGAAAAACCCCGGCATGTGGGGGCTCTCCACGGTCCTGGGCAACCTCGGCCGGACCCTGCCCTTCGAGAACATCGTGGTCGGCGGCTGCGGCTTCCTCTTCATGGCCATGATCGCGGTCATGGCCATGAGCGGGGAGATGCCGACCCTGTTTGCCGGCTTCCAGATCCTGCCGCCGGGCCGCGACGTGCTACTCCGCTTCGGGGCCTCGGGCGCCTTGCCCGTCTTCATCTTCGAACGCTGGTGGACGGTGCTCTCCGCCGGCTGGCTGCACGGCGACCTGATCCACATCGGGTTCAACCTCTACTGGGTGCGGATGCTCGCGCCGGCCACCGCCGATCTCTATGGCGGCAGCCGCATGATCATCATCTACACCTTTTCGACGATCGCCGGGTTCCTGGTGAGCAGCACGGTCGGCTGGTGGGTCTATATCGGGCACCACATGACCTGGCTGGCGGGGATCGGGCTCGGCGGCGCGCCTACGACGGTGGGGGCCTCGGCTTCGATCCTGGGGCTGCTCGGCGCGGCGGTCTGCTACGGCCACCGGACCGGGGCGTACTCGACCTCCCGGTTCGCCTGGCAGTACGCCATGTACATGATCGTGTTCGGCTTCATCATGCCCCGGGTGGACAACTGGGCGCACATCGGCGGCTTCGCCGGCGGCTACCTCGCCGCCCTGATACTCCGCCCGGACCGCGGGGAGAGCCCCACCCACACCGCCCTGGCCATCGTCTGCCTGCTCGCCACCGTGGCCTCGGTGGTGGCTTCGCTGGTGGACGTGCGGTTCTTCCAGTACCTCTAATCCTTCAGATCCAGCCCCAGCTCCTTGGCCCGCCGGCGTACCTCGTACGCCTGGCGGGTCTCCTGCGAGCTGAAGCGCTCCTCCCGCCAGGGATCGCCGTAGGTGTGATAGCCGTTGCGCTCCCAGAAGCCCCGGCGGTCGCCGTCCAGAAGCTCTAGGCCGTTGACCCACTTGGCACTCTTCCAGGCGTAGAGGTGGGGCACCACCAGCCGCACCGGGCCGCCGTGGTCCACATCCAGCGGCTTGCCGTCGTGGCGGTCCGCCAGGAGCGAACGCTCGGAGAGGAAGTCCTCCAGAGGGAGGTTCGTCGTGTACCCGCCGTAGCAGTGGACCATCACGTGCGAGGCCTCGGGATCGATCCGCACCTGGCGCAGCAGTTCCCGGGTCGAGACCCCCTCCCACGGGTTGTCCACCGTCGAGAAGCGGGTCACGCAGTGGAAGTCCGCGGAGATGCGGACCCGGGGGAGCGCCTGGAACTGCGCCCAGGTCAGGGTTGTCTCATCGGCCACCTTGCCGAACAGGTGGATCGACCAGCTCCCCGGCTCGATCTGGGGCGTTTCTCCGTAAGTGAGCACGGGCCACTTGCTTGTCTTGTACTGGCCGGGAGGGATGCGGTCCTTGCCGGTGCGGATGCTGTCGTCCATGGGTATAGCCTAACCGAGAGGAATTGTAAGTGGCTGCATCACCTTTACACCTTCCAGGGGCTCTGCTAGCTTGTCCCACGGGTTATGGAGACGCTGACGTTACCCCTTCCGCCGGCCGAGGCGGCGCTGCGGCGCCCCCTGCGGCCTCTCGAGCTGATCGGCAACACGCCGATGCTCGACCTGTCCGGCCTGCTCGGCCGGCCGGGGGTCCGTCTGTTCGCCAAGGCGGAGTTCGCGAATCCGGGCGGATCGGTCAAGGACCGGCCCGGCCTGGCCATGGTCCTCGACGCCCAGCGGCGGGGGCTCTTCGAAGGCGGGCGGCGGCTGCTCGATGCCACTTCCGGCAACACGGGGATCGCCTACGCCATGGTCGGAGCCGCCATGGGCATTCCGGTGACGCTCTGCCTGCCGGACAGCGCGAGCCCGGAGCGCAAGCTCATCCTGCGGGCCTACGGCGCCGAGCTGCGGATGACCGATCCGCTGGCGGGGAGCGACGGCGCGATCCTGGAAGCGCGGCGCCTGGTCGCCGAAGATCCGGAGCGCTGGGCCTACCTCGACCAATACTCCAACCCCGAGAACTGGCGCTCGCACTACCGCACCACCGGGCCCGAGATCTGGGAACAGACCGGCGGGGAGATCACTCATTTCGTCACGGGTCTGGGCACGAGCGGTACCTTCATGGGTGTGGGACGGTTCCTGCGCGAGAAGGCGCCAAGCGTACGGCTGATCTCGATGGAACCCGACTCGCCGTTCCACGGACTGGAAGGGATGAAGCACATGGCGTCGGCGATCGTGCCGCCGATCTACGACCCCGCGCTGGCCGACGAGGCGCTCGAAATCCCGACCGAGAAGGCGTACGCGATGGTGAAGAGGCTCGCCCGCGAGGCGGGGTTGCTGGTCGGCATCTCGTCCGGGGCGAACGTGGCGGCGGCGCTGGGCGTGGCCTCGGGCCTGGAGTCCGGTACGGTGGTCACGGTCCTCTGTGACAACGCGGACAAGTATCTTTCCGACCGCTTCTGGGAGGAATCATGAGCCGTCTGGTCATCTCGACCGACCACCTGCAAACCGCCGGACAGCACGCGGCGGCGAGCTATCCCGACGAGTGCTGTGGAGTTCTGATCGGCCGTATCCTCGGCGACTCCACCGTTGTGGAGCGCCTGCTCTCGGCAGACAACGAGAGGGACGACAGCCGTCACAACCGATATCTGATCAATCCCGAGACGGTCCTGGCAGCGCACAAGGAAGCGCGCGCGCTGGGCCTGGACGTCGTGGGCTACTACCACTCCCATCCGGACCACCCGGCGCGGCCGAGCGAGTTCGACCGCGAGCACGCCTGGCCGGGGGTGTCCTACCTGATCGTTTCCGTGGAAAAGGGGAGCGTGGCCGACGCCAGGAGCTGGCGCCTGGCCGACGATCGGGAAAAGTTCGATGAAGAAAAGATCGAGGAGGCCGTCTGATGAGCATCACGATACAGATCCCGACGCCGCTGCGCCGTTTTACCTCCGAGCAGGGAGAGGTGCAGGTGGAAGGCGCAACCGTGGGCGAGGCCCTCACGGCTCTCACCGAGCAGTTTCCGAACCTGCGGCGCCATCTCTACACCGACGACGGCACCCTGCGCAGCTTCGTGAACGTCTTCCTCAACGACGAGGACGTGCGCCACATGCAGAGCGGCCAGACGCCGGTCAACCAAGGCGATACGCTGGTCATCATCCCCTCGATTGCCGGCGGGGCCGTTCTGGAGGCTGAGACCGAGACTCTGCCGAGCCTGACTCCGGCGGAGATCCGCCACTACAGCCGGCACCTGATCATGCCGGAGGTCGGCACGGCCGGACAGCGCAAGCTCAAGGCGGCTAAGGTGCTGATGATCGGCACCGGCGGCCTGGGCTCGCCGCTAGGCCTCTATCTCGCCGCGGCCGGAGTGGGCACCCTGGGCCTCGTCGACTTCGACGTGGTCGACGAGTCCAACCTCCACCGGCAGGTGCTGTTCAGCGACAAGGACGTCGGCCGGCCGAAGACGGAAGCCGCGGCCGAGCGCCTGCGCGGGATCAACCCGCACATCAAGGTCGTCACACACGAGACCCGCCTCGAATCGTCCAACGCCCTGGACCTTTTCAAGGATTATGACGTCATCGTGGACGGGACCGACAACTTCCCGACGCGCTATCTCGTGAACGACGCCTGCGTGATGCTCGGCAAGCCAAACGTCTACGGCTCGATCTTCCGTTTCGAAGGCCAGGTCTCGATTTTCTGGGGAGCGAAGGGGCCGTGCTACCGCTGCCTCTTCCCCGAGCCGCCGCCGCCCGGGCTGGTGCCCTCCTGCGCCGAGGGCGGAGTGCTCGGAGTGCTGCCAGGGATCATCGGCTCGCTGCAGGCCAACGAAGTGATCAAGTTGATCGTAGGCGCCGGCGATCCGCTGATCGGCCGGCTGGTGCTGTTCGATGCACTGAAGATGAAGTTCCGCGAGCTGAAGCTCCGCAAGGATCCGAAGTGCCCGGTCTGCTCGGAAAACCCGACGCAGCGGGAGCTGATCGATTACGAGCAATTCTGCGGCATCGCCCCGCAACCGGAGAGCGCGACCATGGGAGACGACTTCGAGATGTCCGTGCAGGAGCTGAAGCGGAAGCTGGACGCCGGGGAAGAGATCCTGGTCCTCGACGTCCGCAACCCGCCGGAGTACGACATCGCCCGCATCGAAGGCTCGACGCTGATCCCGCTACCCGAGCTGCAGGACCGTCTCGGCGAGCTCGACCCGGCAGCCACGATCGTGGCGCACTGCCACCACGGCGCGCGTTCGGCGCAGGCCGTACGCTTCCTCCGTCAGATGGGCTTCGACCGGGCCATCAACCTGGCCGGAGGCATCGACGAGTGGAGCGTGAACGTGGACCGTTCGGTTCCGCGGTATTGATCCCATCCCCCCTCTCCCCGACCCTCTCCCCCGTGCCGGGGGAGAGGGGGAAATGCGGGCTTACTTCCCCTGACACGGACAACGATCGGCGGCCAGCGAGAAGTCGATGCTGAAGTTGCCGGGCGCGACGGAGTCCACCTTCTGCACCACGTGATTGTTGCTGCCGCCGGTGGTGGTCAGCACCTGGTCCGTGCGGCCCCCGATCGAGATGTTGCCCGGAGTGTTGTTCACCACCCTGAGCCCTATCGGTTTATCGGTTCCCACGATGGTGAGCTCCATCTGGGTGGACTGGCCCCGCTTGAGCTGGTTCGCATCGAGCTTGCCGTTCACATTGATGACCGTCGTGAACACCACGTCCTTGGAAGAGAAGCCGGCGTCACGGCTGCCCGAGATCGGATGCCGGCCCGGCCGCACCGTCGCCGCGAGCGGCAGGATCGCCATGTGGCTCGACGCGGAAAGCGCGCTGATCGCCTGCTCGTCGAACAGGAATCCGTCGCGCGACCTGGCGTCGGGGAAGTTGCCGCACGCGCACACCGGCCGGCCGGCAATCGCATACTCCGGCGCCGCATCCAAGCTCGGCGTCGGGCTGACAGGACGCGGCGGCACGACTTCGACACCTGGCGCCGCCGGCACGTTGAGAAGGGTTTTCCCCGACGGATCCTTATAGATCACGGAGAACGGTTCGCCGGGCTTGAGGGTCTCCGCCACCTTGAACACGAGGCGCGGGGCCGCGCGCAGGTTCGGCTTCGACGGCTTCTCCGGCTTGGGCCAGAAGGACCTCGCCGCCGGCTCCACGCACTGCGCCGCCGCGAGGACGACTGACGCCTGAGGTGGAGGGTTGCGCCCTCTCTTCTTTGGGCTCGGCCGGGAGATGGCGGTCGCGATCACCATCGAAGGCGACGGGGCACCGCTGCCCGGATCGGACATGCCAGTGACCTCCACCTCCAGCGCGCCATCCGGAGCGGCGATCGAATAGTCGGCCGTATCCTGCCGTTTGTTGGCGGTGTTGCTGCGGCTCTCGAAAAAACTCTTGCAGGTCGAGCACCCGGGGTCCCCCGTATCCACGCCGAAGTACCGGACCGCGAATTCCGTTCCAAGGGCCTCGCGCTTGACCTCGGCCGTCGCCTCCTGAAGCGGTGCCGCTGCCTCTCCCGATTGCTCTGCGACGAGCACCCGGAACGCGAGTTGCGAGCCGCCGCCGGGTTTCTTCCGGAGGCCCACCTCGACGCCGCCGATTCCATCCCCAGGTGCCGGCGGGGGAGGAGCGATGCTCTTCTCGGAGGAGGCGCATTGCGCCCATGAGCCATCCTTGATTGCCGCCGCCACCGCCAAGCCGACGAGGTGCTCGTCCGTCCATGGCTCGCCGCCTTCGGGAAGCTTCAATCCGACCTTGACCGGGGCAGGAAGCGGCGGTTCTACAGGAGGGAGCGCGCACTGCACCGGCGTCAAAGAAACGTTTTTGGAGTCCCCTGCCAAGGCGACGACCACAGGCGGGATCGCAGCGTCGAACAGATGATCCCCGGTCGCGACCTCCACCGGCCGCTTCGAGCCTCCAGGGCTGAGAAGCGAGTAGAGCACCGGATCGGGCGGCCGGACCTGGTTGGCAGTGTTGCTGCGGCTCTCGAAGAACGACTTGTACGCGGGCTCTCCGCCGTCGTCGCCGCCCATAGATTCGAGCTGAGCGCCGAAATACCGCCCTTCCTGGTTCTGGTGGGTTTTCAGGCTGCTGACCTGTTCGGGGCTCAGCTCGGAGACAACCATCCGGACCGCTTTCGGAAAGGGCCCCTTCTCGAGCGCGACGTCGACATCCGGGAGGGGGTCGCCGGCCGCCTGCTCCTGGCCTGTATTGCCGGCTGCCGGCTTGCCGGAAGCGCACGACGCCCAAGGCTCCTGCTCGATCGCGGCCGCGAGAGCCAGCGCGACCTGTTGTGCCTCGCTGATCGCAGGCATCCCAGGAGACGGCTTGAGGGCCACCCGGGCGGCTGCCGGAACCGGCGGCTCCTCCGGCAATTCCTCTTCGGCCACCACGCCGGACAGCGTCCAGGTGCCGCCCTCGCTCCCCGCTGGTGGGGTGAAGGAGATCTCTTCGCCGGGCGACACCTCGGGAGGCAGGTCCGGCAGGACGACGCCCGACAGGTTGCCACCCTGTTGCGCGCGACCAAAGATTGAGACGGCGAGCAGAAACACGAAAATCAGCACTGCCCGGCCCAGGACGCTGCTGTGAGTCCGCATGCGGACCTCCTTTGGGCTAAGCATTCACTATACACCCGACAAGCAAGGAGGGCGGGGCTCGCCCCTCGGCTCGGAAGGTCCGCCCTGACGTCGGGTCTCCCGCCCCGATCCGGTCGGGTAAAGCAGTTCAGATGTGACGGAGCGCGTCCGTTATATCCTCTCCACTCGCAGTCGAGCGCATGACAAGAGCCGCCTCCGCGGCTCCTTCCAGGAGGATGAACATGGCAGAACCCACGGACGTCAATTCCCAGATCACCGATGCCGTCACCCAATCCAACGTCAAAGTGCTGGGCGAAGCTCCGGCCATGGCGCTGGGGACGGTCTATCAGGTAATGGCCCAGTCGGTCGGCCTGAGCATGCAGAACGCCGTCAGTGCTCAGCAGCAGATGAACACCATCGCCCAGGCCGCGACCGCCCAGGGCGTCAACCTCATCTACAGCGTTCCGACCGAGTTCGAGCTCGGCGACTTCGACGACCACGACCACGACGAGCACGAAGAGAGCCGGGAGCCCTGAGCCCATGGATGAGGCCTATCTGAAGCTCGCACATTCCGTGACCCTGGCCATGTACGAAGCCGTCGCCAGCCAGCAGCGGTGGTACTCGACCAATGCGGCCGTCACGGCCCAGGCGGTCCGATCCGTGCTGTCCGCCACGGTCGATTCGCTGCCGGATGCCGTCGCCTCGGCCCTCGACCTGCTCGCCCGGGAGGGAGACACACAATGAATCTCAATCCGCAGATCGTCGAGGCCGTCGAGAAGGTCCGGGACCAGAATGCGAACGCGCTGGTCCAGCCGCTCGTCGCGCAAGCCATGGGGATCGCCGTCCAGAACGCGGTCGCCCATCTCCAGAGCCTGCAGACGCTCGAGGCCGCGGTCACCAGCCAGGCCGCCGCTCTGATCCTTGAGGACCCCGACGCGGAGCCTGCCGCGAACCGGGCGATCGAGATCATGCAGCAGGCGGTCCGCTCGGCCATCCAGCAGCTCGCCGAGCTGAGGAACCTGGCGGCCTCCGTTCCGCAGTCCCCCGGTTAGTCTCCGACCGAACGCCATGGAACCTTACGCAACGTTGTCAATTTTCCTGGCCCCCGGTGAGACGGACGTGGCGCATGTTTCCAGCGTTCTGGGCCTGGAGCCGGACCGCGGCCCCGTCTCGGTCTGGATGCTCTCGACGGAAGGCCACGTTCCGTTGCGCTCGGTCCAGGAGCATGTGAGGTGGTTGCTCGACCGGCTCGTCGGCAGGTACGCCGAGCTGGCGCAACTGAGAGAGGAACGCTACTGGGCTTGTGTCATCTTTCATGACACGGAGCCTCCCGACCCTGCCGAGGCGGCGCGGGTCGACAGCGAGCTCGAGCAGCACGACATCACCTTCGACTTCGAGCTCGAAAGGGAGGACTTTGAGGACGAGAAGGAGCGCTGACTCAGATGACACCGCCTGTCCTTCTTGAAGCCGTCGTCGAGCGCAAGCAGCCGGACCTGCCTCGCTTCGTCGTCGTGCCGGCGGAAGCGATCGCGGGCTGGCAGCTCTCCGGCACGACCGTGATCGAGATCGCCATCAACGGCGTCGAGGCCACGAGGCGTACGATCAAGCGCTGGGACGACCGGCGATGGTTTCTTTCCATCACCGCCGAGGACTGCCGGCTTCTCGGGATTGACACGGGTGACCGGATCAATCTGACTCTTCAGGTTGCATCCGCCGATTTGCCCGACGAGCTTGCGAATCTCCTGCGCTTGAACCCGCTCGCCGCCGAGGCCTGGGGGCGGCTTACGGCAAGCCAGCAGCGGGATCTCCGCGAGCATGTCGCGGCAGCCAAACAATCCACAACCCGCGCCCGCCGCGCGGAGGCTGCGCTCCTCAGTCGGAGCTGAGCGTGACGACCACGGCCCGATTGTCCCGGTTCATGTACTTCCGGGCGACTCGCTGGACATCCGCGGCAGTCATCCCCAGGATCTTTTTCAATTCACCGTTGATGAGCTCCGGGTCGCGGTAGTAGATGGAGAAACGTGCCAACGTCTCCGCCCTGCCCCGGGGAGTCGCGAGGACCTGTTTCCAGTAATCCTCTTCCTGGGATCTGGCCAGAGCCAGCTCAGCCTCCGTCACGCCATCGCGCTGAATGCGCGCGATCTCCTCGTCGAGGACCTGCTCGACCCGCTCGACCCGCTGGATGGCTCCGCCGGGTGGCAGGTTGAGCTGGATCCTGAAGAGGCTCGGGCCGCGCGACTCGGACATCCCTTCCCCGAGGCCGGCCACCAGCTTCGTATCGACCAGCGCCCGATGCAGCCGCGACGCCGGTCCTTGTCCCAGAATGTCGGCGAGCAGGTTGAGCGCGTACCAGTCGGGATGGTTGCTCGGCACGGTCTTGTAGGCGGAGAGGTATTGCGGGTGTGTCGCGCGGGCGTCTTCGAGGACCGTGCGCCGCTCCCCGGACGCGGCCGGCTCCGCCGCGTCGACCCGGGGAAAAGGACCGCGGCGCGGAAGCGGACCGAAATGTTTCTCGACCGCGCGCTTCGCCTTGGCCGGGTCGAAATTGCCCGCCAGAGCAAGGGCAGCGTTGTTCGGAGCGAAGTACGTCCGGAAGACGCTCTGAACGTCGGCGGCGGTGAGAGCTTTCAGGTCGGACATGCCGTGCTTATAGGGGAATCTCGTGAAGCTCAGATCGAGCAGCATCTCGGCCGCCCTGGCATAGGCATCTTCCTTCTGGCGCTGCTCCAGGATCTCGGCCCGCAGGCTGTCCAGACCCGCCGGGTCGAAAGCGCGCATCTGTTCGGCGAGCAGGGACAAGGCCGGCTCCAATCGATCGGCAGGGATGGAAAGGGTATAGCTGGTGCGCTCCTGATTGTTGGAGCCGCGGCAGGCCTCGTCTTTCTCCGCATCCGAGATGAGCAGCCTCTCCTTGCACTGTCGCTGCAGGTCCCGCAGGAGCGAGGCATGGAGCAGGTTGGCGACCCCCGTCTGGCCGGGCCGCTCGTTGCGCGAGCCGAAGTCGTAAGTGATGCTGACAGCCACCAGGGGAGCGCTGCTGTCCGGAGCCAGCAACACGCGCATTCCGTTGGCTGTCCGGTAGTCCGTGAAGCTCACAGGCGAGATGAGAGACAGGAAGAGGGTGGTGAGCGCGAGCATGGTTGCTGATTATAGCCCGGTGTCCTCCAGAGAGGTCGCCCCCGCGGCGGCCGGAGGACTGAACGATCACGTTTCCCTCCGATGGACCCCAGGCATCCCGGTTGCAGTTCCTCCTTTTCAGAAGGACCGAAAACCCGCTGTTCCGGGTAAGGAGGAAAGGCTGTGAAAAGGCAGGCTTTGGGGTGGACTTTGGCAGCAGGCCTTCTGATGTCGACCCAGGCTTCGGCTCAACCGATCAACGATCTACAGACCCGGCTGGCATCCATGAAAAACGAACAGAAGACCCGCATCGAGGTGGAAATCGAGTTTCGGCACAGGGGCAGCGCCCCTCTTCATCTGAACAAGGAGAAGAGGCGCGGGGTGGCGGTCGTCGAAGCCGGTCCCAAGGGCGTGAAGAAGATCACGTCGCGCTGGCTGACCACCGGGGCCCGCTTCTCGCTGTGGGGCAAGCAGAAGAACGAGAACGAGGCTCCTCTGCTGAACGACACCGATGCCCTCACCCTCGTCAATCCGGCCGGCATGATGGAAGCCTTCCTGAGCGAGGCCACCCTGCTGAGCGACGAGAAGGTGACCTGGCAGGGGCAGCCGGCCCGGCTCCTGGTGATCCGCCCCGCCATGCTCGATGAAAAGGCGGCCGCGTCCAACGAGGAGACCGAGCCCAAGCCCTACACGATCGCGGCGAAGGTCTGGCTCGACGAGAACGGCGTCCCGCTGGCCATGGAGCGCGACTTCGAGTTACGGTTCGGACCGGCGCTGTCCGTGACCGGGGGCCAGTCGCTCACCTTCCAGCAGGTCGAAGGCCGGTTGCTGGTCGCCGAGGCGGAGGAGACCTACTCCGGGACCGGGCTGGCCGTGCTGCACGGCCGGGACGACAGGAAGCTGAAGGTCGTCGCGGTGAACTGAAGGGTTTCCCTCCGAGCCTCCTTCTGATAGGCATACCGGAGCGGCTCCGGCCGCCTATCCGAAGGAGGTTCGACTCTTGCGCCACATTCTTCTGTCTCTTGCTTTGCTGTTCGGAGGGATTGCCGCCGCCCAGGAGGCGCCGGCCCCTCCCGCTCCGGCGGCTCAACCCAAGCCGGTCGAGGACCGGATCGTCACCACGAAGCACAAGGCGGTGATCGGCGGGGCCTCGATCGCCTATACCGCTTCGGCCGGAACGCTCGTCCTCCGCGACGAGGAAGGCAAGGCCAAGGCGTCCATGTTCTTCGTCGCGTACACCCGTGACGGGGTGCAGGACCTCGCCAGGCGGCCGATCACGTTCGCCTACAACGGCGGGCCGGGGTCCTCCTCGGTCTGGCTCCACATGGGGGCGTTCGGGCCGCGGCGTGTGGTCCTCGACGATGAGGGGAAGGACCTCGGGCCTCCCTACCGCCTGACCGACAACGGCGAGTCGATCCTCGATCTCACCGACGTGGTTTTCATCGATCCGGTCATCACCGGCTACAGCCGCCCGGCCCCGGGGGAGGAGGCCCGGCAGTTCCACGGGCTGCGGGAGGACGTGGAGTCCGTGGGGCAGCTCATCCATCTCTATGCCACGCGCAATGGGCGCTGGTCGTCGCCCAAGTTCCTGGCGGGCGAGAGCTACGGCACGACGCGGTCCGCGGCCCTGGTCCATCATCTTCAGGAGCGGTACGGGATGTATTTCAACGGGGTGGTGCTGATCTCGTCCATCCTGAATTTCCAGACCGCGCGCTTCCAGGTGGGCAACGACCTGCCGTATCCGCTCTTCCTCCCGACCTACACGGCCACGGCCTGGTATCACAAGCGGCTCCCCGCGGACTTGCAGGGGGACCTGCGCAAGGCGCTCGCCGAGGCTGAGAGCTTCGCGATGGGCGAGTACACGCTCGCCCTGGCCCAGGGGAACGATCTGGCGCCGGAGCGGCGGCGGGAGATCGCTCAGAAGGTGGCGCGCCTGACCGGCCTGTCGCCGGAGTACGTGGAGCGGGTCAACCTGCGGCCCGTGATCCATCCATTCACCAAGGAGCTGCTGCGCGCCGAGCGCAAGACGGTCGGCCGGCTCGACAGCCGCTTCCAGGGGATCGACCGTACCGCGGAGGGGGAGGAGCCCGAGTTCGATCCCAGCTATGCCGCGATCCTCGGCCCGTTCTCGGGAGTGTTCAACAATTACGTGGCTATGGACCTGGAGTTCAAAAGCGACCTGCCCTACGAGATCCTGACCGACCGGGCGCGGCCGTGGAGCTTCCGCGAGTTCGAGAACAGTTATGCCAATGTGGCCGAGGACCTGCGCGAGGCCATGGCCCGCAATCCGGCCCTGAAGGTGTTCGTGGGGAACGGCTACTACGACATGGCGACCCCGTACTTCGCCACGGAGTACACCTTCGATCACCTGGCTTTCGATCCGGGGTACGCGGAGCGCGTGACCAAGGCGTATTACGAGTGCGGGCACATGATGTACATCCGCAAGGCGGACCGGGAGAAGCTGAAGCGCGATCTGGCCGAGTTCTACCGGGCCGCCGGCGGATAGCATGCGCAGGCTCCTGGTCTTCCTGATCTGGGCGCTGCTCGCGACCGTACTGGCAGTGGTCTGGGCGGTGTTCCACCCGGATTCAGCGCTGGTGGAGAAGGCCGAGGAGTGGCGTTGGATCGGGCCGTACGCCCAGGAGCTGCGTCGCAGGGGGCCGGAGCCCTTCTCGATCCCGCCGGAGGGGACGGGGGAGCAGGTGGCGGAGGAGATTCCCGAGCCGGTCCAGCGCCGGCCGCGGCCCTCCCACAGTCCGGCGCCCGAGATCGAGATTCCAGTAAACGCGGAACCGGAGGGGGTGGAGCGGGTCACGGTGAAGCCGGGAATTCCGCTGCTGTCCGAGCCGCGGCCGGGAGCTTCCCAGGTGCTCACTCCGATGCAGATCGCCGCCCTCAAGGTGCTGGACCGGCGGCCGGGCTGGGTCCAAGTGCAGTACGGGGATGTGACGGGCTGGGTGCCCAGCCGCGACTGGATCGGCCCCGATCCCCCTCTCGGCAGCGATCCCGACCCGGTGCGGCCGATGACGGGGAGGGGTCCGGACGAGCAGCGGCTGGCCTGGGGGCGGGCGCGCCTGATACCGCCGGAGGTGGTCGGAAACGTCGGCCCTTATCTCATCTACACGGACCTCCGCGACCCTCCGCGCCTGAGCTTCTTCGATCGGGTGGCCTCCGGGCTGGACGCGGCCTATCGAGCCCGCTACGGGGTCTCGCCGATCGGAGATCCAGCCGAGGCCGTGGTTCTCTTCGGCCGCGAGAGCGATTACCGCGCGTTCCTGGCCCAGGCCACGAGCGTGGCCGAGCTGCCGGCGACCGGCCACACGGGCCACGGCATCGTCTCGCTGTTCGACGGCCGGCGTCCCGCCAGCGAGGTGGCTTCGACCCTGGTCCACGAGTTGGCCCATCTGCTCAACCGCCGGGCGATCGGTCCGGCCCTGCCGAGCTGGTTGGAGGAGGGGATCGCGGACGATCTCTCGCAATCGCAGATCGACAGCTCGGGGAAGCTGTTGCCTGGCACGCTCGGCGGCGTGACGGTCCGGGTCGGAAGACGGATCGAGATGCACGGCGCGCGCGCCGCGCTCCAGGATCTGCTCGACGCCGCGGCAGCCGGCAGGCTCCGGCCGCTGCCGCAGCTTCTTTCGCTCGACTGGGACGATTTCGTCCGCCAGAACGGCGAGCTGAACTACGCTCAGTCTTCGTTTTTCATCCGCTATCTGCTGCAGGGGGAGCAGGGCGCGCTGGCGCCCGGGTTCCGCGCGTTTCTCAGAGAGGTTTCCGACGGGAAGCCCCCGGAGCCCGAGGCCTTGCGGGAAAAGCTGGGGAGGCCGTGGCCGATGCTGGAGGCGGGGTTCCGGTTGTGGGTTCTGGGTCAGAGAGTTGGGTGAAGCGCCTCTTCCTCGCGCCATACCGCTTCGCCCTCGGCATAATGCTCCCGCTTCCAGATTGGCACTTCGGCCTTGAGCCTCTCAAGCGCGGTGCGGCTGGCCTCGTAGGCCGCGGCGCGATGCGGAGAGCCCACGGCGATCACTACGCTCGCTTCGCCTACCGGGACCTCTCCCAGACGATGAACGATCGAGACTCGCGGCCCGCCAGCTTCCAGATCGGAGACGATCTTCGCCAGCGTATCCGCGGCCATCCTGCGATACGCGCTGTAGGTGAGCTTCTCGACCGCCCGGCCAGCGTGATGGTTGCGGACCGTCCCCAGGAAGACCACTACGGCGCCAAAACCGGGAGCTTCGACGCTCCGGACCGCTCGATCGACGTCGATGGGTCCGTCCACCAGCTCGGCCAAGCCGCTTCCTCCGGAAACCGGGGGAAGGAGAGCCACTTCGATCCCGTCCTGGAGGGGCTCGTCCGGACCCGAGATGCGTCCGTCCACGGCGATGGCCAGGCGGGGCCAGAGGGGAGCGAGAGCGGGGTGGTCGCGGTCGAGCCGGGCGCGCAGGTCGGCGACGCGGCTGCCTTCAGGCAGCTCGATCTCGGTCTCCGTCGCGCCAAGAGCATCCCCGGCGCTGGCGAAAGCGAGGAGGCGGATCTTCATGTGAGGGATGGTAACAGGGGGCGGACCGGAGCCGCCCCCTGGAGGACAGGATCAGCGGCCGGTGCTGCTTCCCGAGGGGGTCCGGACCGACTCCAGGAAACGGTCGAACTCGGACTCAGCCTTCACTTTCTCCCATCCGTAACGCTCCTGCAGGGAACCGACGAGCTTGTCGCGGTTGCCCTCGGAACGGTCGAGGTCGTCGTCGGTGAGGTTGCCCCAGAAGCGCTTGACATCGCCCTTGAGCTGCTTCCAGCGGCCTTCAAAGATGTCGTCGTTAGCCATGGTTGGCTCCTTTCGTGAGATACGACGGTCTACCCTGGGTACAAAGCAAGATCCGGGCCGGTTATCGGGCCGGCATGGGGCGATATCCCCATATAATCCGCGGCGCCGAAGGAGGGAACGTGGCGATCCTGGAGAGCAAGGTCAAGCGGAGCGAGGCATTCGAGCGTCAGGCGGAGCATTGGCGGCGGGAGGTGGAGAAGCTGCGCGACGAGGAGGAAGTCCTCAAGCTCGGCGGCGGACTCAAGGCGCAGGACAAGCAGCGCGCGCAGGGCAAGATGACTGCGCGCGACCGGGTCGAGGCCCTCTGCGATCCCGGCGCCCCGTTCCTGGAGCTGGGGCTCTGGATGGCCTACGGTTTCTACGAGGAGTACGGCGGCGCCCCCTCGGCCGGCGTGGTCATCGGCATCGGCAAGATCCATGGCCGGGACGTGGTGGTGGTCTCGAACGACGCGACGGTCAAGGCTGGCGCCTGGTTCCCTCTGACTGCCAAGAAGGTGCTGAGGGCGCAGGAGATCGCGCTGGAGAACCGGCTGCCGATCGTCTACCTGGTGGACTCGGCGGGCGTCTTCCTCCCGCTCCAGGACGAGATCTTCCCGGACCGGGAGCACTTCGGCCGCGCGTTCTACAACAACGCCCGCCTCTCCGCCGAGGGGATCTTCCAGATGGCGGCGATCATGGGCTCGTGCGTGGCGGGCGGCGCCTACCTGCCGATCATGAGCGACGAGTCCCACATCGTCGAGGGGACGGGATCGATCTTCCTCGCCGGTCCCCATCTGGTGCAGGCGGCCATCGGCGAGCGGATCGAAAGCGAGGAGCTGGGCGGCGCCCTGGTCCAGTGCGACATCTCGGGCGTGGTGGACCATCGGCATCCGGACGACGCCTCCTGCCTGGAGAAGATCCGCAGCCAGTTCGCCCAGCTCGCGGCAGGGGAGACCGCCCCGTTCGCCCGGCGCGAGCCGGCAGAGGCGCTCTATCCGGCCGAGGACCTCTACGGCATCATGCCCATCGACCGCTCGCGGCCGTACGACGCGCACGAGCTGCTGGCCCGTCTCCTCGACGGCAGCGAATTCGACGAGTACAAGGCCACCCACGGTCAGACGCTGGTCTGCGGCACCGGCTGGATCGGCGGCTGGGCGGTCGGCATCGTGGCGAACCAGCGCTCGATCGTCCCGCGCAAGACCGGCACCGGCGCTGCGGACAAGGAGCTGCAGATCGGCGGCGTCATCTACTCGGATTCGGCGGCCAAGGGAGCGCGCTTCGTGGAGCTGTGCAATCAGAAGAAGATCCCGCTCCTCTTCATTCAAGACGTGACGGGCTTCATGGTGGGCAGCCGGGCCGAGCGCGGGGGGATCATCAAGGACGGCGCCAAGATGGTGAACGCGGTGGCGAACTCGACCGTCCCCAAGATCACCCTCTTCGTGGGCAACTCTTACGGCGCGGGCAACTACGCGATGTGCGGCAAGGCGTACGGCCCGCGTTTCCTCTATGCCTGGCCGTCGGCGTCGATCGCGGTCATGGGAGGAGAGCAGGCGAGCAAGACGCTGCTCTCGATCCAGCTCAAGAACCGGGGAGCGGACGTGTCCGAGGAGGAGAAAAAGGAGCGTCTCCGCGAGATCCAGGCGCGCTACGCCGCGGCCATGAATCCCCGCTACGCCGCCGCCCGTCTGTGGGTGGATGCGATCATCGATCCCGCCAATACCCGCGAAGTCATCACCCGCTCGCTTGCGTGCGCGGCGATGAACCCCCATGTTCCGGAGTTCAAGACGGGCGTGCTGCAGACCTGAAGGGCTACTTGAGTGCCTCGATCAGGGCGATGTCTTTCTTGAGGATGTCGTTGACCAGCTCTCCGACCTCTACGCCCTTGGCCTGGGCGCGCTCGGTCAAATAGCCGAGGATCTCCTCGTCCAGATAGATCGGCATGTTGAGCTTGGCTCCGGGGCGGTAAAGCCGTCCACGCTCTGCCTTGGAGAAGTCGTACTCTCGCTTCATAGGTTGGCCTCGTAGCGCTGCTCTTCGCGCTTCGTCGCCGGGCGGGCGGAGATGATACGGACGGCTACATTGCCGTCGGTCTGCTCATCGAACGTATGCACGACCACCAGGATATCTCCTCGGGAGGATCGGCCCAAGGTGACCCAGCGATCTTCCTCCCCACTGTGCTCCTTGTCATAGAGATTCATTGCCAGAGGGTCAAGCAGAACGGTTGCCCCCTGCCCGAAGGTGACTCCATGCTTACGGAGATTCTTCTTCGCCTTGTCGGGATCCCATTCGAGGTTGAGCCGTGTAGGGTCCACCGGGCAGAGCCTATGCTCGGTGGAGGGGCTGTGCAAGCGGGAACCCCCGGCCCTCTTCTGTGAGGAAAAGGGCCGGGTCCGGAGTCACTGGCTAGCCGGTATCCCACCTCTTCAGGATCATGTTGATCTCATCGCGATGGGTGCTCTCGTCCCGGATCAGGTCGTCGAACTCGACGGCCAGGCCGTAGTGGCCGAGGGCCTCGGCCTGCTTGCGGCGGAGGACGTAGCGGCCGATGGTCTCGATCTCATCCTCCAAGGAGTTGCGGAGCATCTCCTTGGAATCCCGGGCGGGCTTCACCGGCGCGGGCTGCGTCGTCGGCGTGCCGCCCAGGGCGACGATCTTGTCCGCGAGGAGCGCGGCATGACCGAGCTCGTCGGGGATCTCACTCTCGAAGAACTGCCGCAGCTCCATCCGCCATTGCCCCTGCACCTGGCTGGCGTAGGTGCGGTAGCTGATGACGGCCGCGTACTCGTGCGCCAGGTCCACGTTCAGTCCCTTGAGGAACTCCTCCTGGCTCACCTCGGCAGAACCCTGGGTCTGCCGCTCCTGTTCCGTAGTCGTTGCCATGTCTTGAAACCCTCCTCTCTTTCTCCGGTGGATGCATGCAAAATCTTGACCTCCAGACCCATGTGCTAGGCTTGCCCGGCCTATGAAGACGATCCGGATCGGCAACGGCCAAGGCTTCTGGGGAGACAACGTCGATGCCCCCGTGGAGCTGCTGCGCGGCGGGGAAATCGACTACATCGGCATGGATTACCTCGCCGAGGTGACCCTGTCGATCATGATGCGGCAGAAGCGCAAGGACCCGCGCCTGGGCTATGCCACGGACTTCATCGAATTCATCCGCAGAGTCCTCCCCGAGATCAAGGAGCGCAACGTCCGCATCCTGGCCAACGCGGGCGGGCTCAACCCCCGAGCCTGCCGCGAGAGGATCTTCGAGGTGGCCCGCGAGCTCGGCGTCTCCGGCCTGCGGGTCGGCGTGGTGGAGGGGGACGACATCTACCCCCGCCTGCGCGAGCTGATCGACGGCGGGCATTCCCTCGAGAACATGGACACCGGGGCGCCCCTGGCTCCCATGATCGACCAGGTCATGAGCGCCAACGCCTATCTGGGCGCGCGGCCGGTCTGCCAAGCCCTCGGCGACGGCGCGCTCATCGTCCTCTGCGGCCGGATCACGGATACCGCGCTGGCTCTGGCGCCCATGATGCACGAGTTCGGCTGGGCCGGGGACGACTGGGACCATCTCGCAGCCGGCACCATCGCCGGACACATCATCGAGTGCGGCGCCCAGTGCACGGGCGGCAACTTCAGCCGCTGGTGGGAAGTCCCCGACCTCTGGAACGCCGGCTATCCCGTCGTCGAGGCGCGCGAGGACGGCACCTTCACGGTGACCAAGCACGAGGGGACCGGCGGCATGGTGACGGTCGATACCGTCTCCGAACAGCTCCTCTACGAGATGGGCAATCCCCGGGAGTACATCACTCCGGACGTGATCGCCGACTTCACCTCCATCCGCCTGGAGCAGGAGGGCAAGGACCGCGTCCGCGTCTCCGGCATCCAGGGCAAGCCTAGGACCCCGTTCCTGAAAGTCTCGGGCTCCTACCTCGCCGGCTACAAGGCGAGCGGCCAGCTCACTCTCTCCGGCCCGCGGGCCGTGGAGAAGGCCCGTCTCGCGGCCGAGGTGGTCTGGAAGCGGCTGGAGCGGGCCGGAGTCACCTTCCGCGAGGAGGACCGCAGCGAAGAGCTGCTCGGCACCGGCGCCTGCCTGCCGGGCATTCTCGACACTGTTGCTGAGGATCTGCCGGAAGTCGTGCTCCGGCTGGGCGTGCGCGACGACGATCCCGGCAAGGTGGACCGCTTCGGCAAGGAGATCGCGCCGCTCATCACCGCCGGTCCCCCCGGCGTGACCGGCTTCGCCGGCGGCCGGCCCAAGGCCCAGGAAATCGTGGCCTACTGGCCCGCGCTCCTCGCCCGCGAGGAAGTCGAGAGCCGCGTCGAAGTCACGGTCGAAGAGTTCTAGTACCTAGTCACAGTCCGAGTGGATAGTGTTTCGTGTAGGGGCGGCCCTTGTGGCCGCCCTTCCGGCTCGCCGGAGCCTGCGCGAGGACGCCCGGCATGCACGTGGAGGTCAGGGGGCAGGCTGATTCGTAAGCGCCGGCCTGTGTACGTAAAATTCAGCGCGAAGCCGGTGCTTCCGGCCTTTCTTGCTGGAAGCACCATTCTGACCGTAGCCCGCGACTTCAGTCCGTACAATCCGGCGACCGATCGTAAAAAGAGGCAATTCCCCGTCCGGATCCGATTCGATCCGTAACGGCGGGCCTGGCTTCGTAAAAGGCGGCGACGGACCGTATCTTCCGGCTTTTGGAGGCTCGGATTTGCCGATGGAGCTTCCAGCTTCGCGCACGATCTTGCGGATGCGGTTGTCCAGCTCGGGGTGGTCGATAGGATAGGCGAGCCGCCGAAGCGGAAGGTTGACGCGTTGACATTGGAGGTAGACACCCATTGCGAAGACGCCTTCGGAAAAAAATCCGCAAGGGAGAATTCCGCGAGCTTGGGTTCGAGATCGCCTTTCGAGTAAGCAAGCGTCGAGATGAGCTACTCGACCGGTTCATTTTGGAGGCGATCGAAGGCAACGGCCTGCTTTTTGGCGGGAGCGAGATCGGTGGCTTCGCCACATCCGCTGTCGATCGTGGTTCCGCAACAGACGATCAGCGCGACAGGGTGCGTGCTTGGCTGGAAGCGCAGCCCGAGATCACGGGCATTTCGATCGGCGATTTGAGGGACGCGTGGCATGGTTGGTCGCGGGACATCTAATCTGCGCTGCATTGGTCTATGGGCCGCCGAAGTAACGGCCGGCGTCTCGCCGGCATTCGGAAGACAATGGGCCGAAGACCTTCTTTCAGGAGCGCGACAATTGCCGGCGTGCCGCCGATTCCTCCGGACATGCCGGCGGGACGCCAGCGGTCCCAGGGAAAGCTCGCTCGCTGAAAGCCGTTTTGAAGGGGCGTGCTAGGCTTCGCAGCCTATGACGTGCGAGAAGTCATGAGGGGTTGGTACGGCGGCCTGCTCGCCGGCCTCCTTCCCGTCCTGCTCCTCGGCTTCGGCTACAGCGCTCTCGCCGATCGCACGGCGTTCATGCTCTGGGCCCTGGGAGTGTCCATCGCCTGGGTTTTCCTGCTGCGCCAGGGGATGGAAGCCGGGTTGCGCACTCCGCTGCTCGCCGGATGGCTCCTCCTGCTGCTGGCCGCGGGGCTCGCCGGGTTCGCCTGGCTCGAATCGAAGCACCATGAATCTTTGGACCTCGGCTTCCGCGCGGTCCTGCCCGGGATCTACCGTCCTGCTTTTACCTCGCCGCGGAGCGCGGGAGTGGTTGCGGGGCTCCTGGGTGCGGCGGGGTTGGCCGGGTGCGGCCTGGGATACTTCAAGAGAGAGGCGCGATGACGAAGAAGGTCCGTTTGTACCAGGTGGCCAACGCCCGCTCGGGTGACAAAGGGGACGCCAGCAACGTCGGCCTGATCGCCAAGAGCCCGCAGCTCTTCGAGATCATTCGGGAGCAGGCGACGCAGGAGCGAGTCAAGGAGCATTTCCGCGATGTCTGCCGCGGCGGAGTCGATCGCTACGAGGTGCCCAACCTGCTGGCGCTCAACTTCATCCTCCACGACTCGCTGGGCGGTGGCGGCACCGAGAGCCTGAAGACGGACGCCCAGGGCAAGACCCACGCCCAGGGGCTCCTCCAGATGGAGATCGAGGTTCCGGAGGAGTTGTTGGAGGGCTTGGTGTGAACGACCGTCCCTATGAGCGGCTGGAAGTCCGGCGCGACCGCGACCTTCTCTGGGTCACGCTGAACGATCCGGACCGGGCGAACGCCCTGTCCCCGGCCCTGATGGAGGAGCTGACCTCGCTCTACCGCTCGCCGCTGCGCTCCGAGGGCATCCGTGCCGTGATCCTCTCCGGCGCCGGGAAGAACTTCTCGGCCGGCGCCGACCTTGAGCACCTGCGCTCGCTCCTCGATGCGAGCGAGGACGAGAACCTGCGCGACTCGCTGCGCATGCGCGACCTGTTCGAAGCGGTGCTGCGGCAGGACACGCTGACGATCGCCCTGGTCCAGGGCTCCTGCGTGGCCGGCGGTTGCGGTCTGGCCACGGCGCACGACTTCGTGATCTCTGCGGACGACGCCCGGTATCTCTATAGCGAGGTGCGGATCGGTTTCGTCGCCGCCCTGGTGGCCACCTACCTGCCGCTGCGCCTGCGCGGCTCGGACATTCGCGAGGTGCTCCTCTTCCCCAGGTTCATGGAGGCGCGCCAGGCTCTGGAGATCGGGCTGGTCAACCGGGTCTGTCCCGCGGAGGATCTGCGGAAAGTCGGCGAGGCGCTGGCCGCGGAGATCCTGGAGACGGCGAGCTCCGAATCGATCGCCCGCACCAAGCGGCTGCTCCTCGACGTGCTCGGCCGGCCGCTCGACCAGGCCATGCTCCATGCCGCGGGCGTCAACGCCGCGGCGCGGGGGACGGCCGACTGCAAGCACGGCATCGCAACCTTTTTGGAGACCAAGAAACCCCCTCGCTGGAGGGATTGAGGCCGAGCTGCATGCGCCTGATCCTGTTCGACATCGACGGTACGCTGCTGGAATGCGGACTCCAGGGCCGGGAGGCGCTGAACGCGACTCTCGACGAGGTCTTCGGGATGACCGGCAGCATCGATCGGTTCGATTTTGCAGGCAGAACCGATCCCGGGATCGTGCTGGACGTCCTCAGGGAGGCCGGGCTTGCCGAGCGGGACATCGTGGCGCGTATACCTGAGGTGAGGGAGAAGTATGCCGCCCGGCTGGAGGAGAGCCTCGACTCCCGGCGCATGCGGCTGCTTCCCGGCGTCGCCGGCCATCTGGAGGCCCTCGCCCGACGGAAGGATGTAGTCCTGGGGCTGGTGACTGGCAATTGGGAGCCAGGGGCCCGGACCAAGCTCTCCCGTTTCGACCTGAACCGGTACTTCGATTTCGGCGCGTTCGGCTGCGATGGGGTAGAGCGTTCCGACCTGCCGCCCGTGGCCCTGGAGCGGGCGGAGCGGATCACGGGCCGGCGCTTCCTTCCCGAGGAGGCGTTGATCGTGGGAGACACGATTCACGACGTGACCTGCGCCAAGGCGCACGGCATCCCCGTGCTCGCGGTCGCGACCGGCCGGACGACCGCCGAGACCCTGCGGGAGGGTGGGGCAGACCGGGTGGTGGCGGATCTGACCGAGATCGTTGATTGGTGAGCTAGGCCCCGACGGGTCCGCCGGCCCTCTCCCACTCCACCATGCCGCCGGTCAGCTCCACCACTCGGCGGACTCCGAGAAAGCGTAGCGCTAGGCTCGCCGCCCGCATGGCCGGGTCCTCCGGCTCTTGCCCGACGACGATGAACTCGGTCCGGTCGTCCGTCCCATCCGGCAGGGCATGGATCCCCTCCGGCGGAGCGGACAGGGCGCCTGGGATGTGGCCGCGGTCGTACTCTTCCCGCGTGCGCACGTCGACGATCCGGTAAGGGGGGAAGGGCGCGCGTATCCGGCGGCGCACCTCGCCCGCGTGGGTCTTGAAGATCACACCATCGAAATGTGGGTCCATGTGGCCTCCTGGCTGGGGGGATGCTATCCCACCAGGTGCCGGCGGAACCAGCGCTGCGTGGCGTTGAGGGCCTGGATGAGCTGGGGAGTGGGACCGGCGAATGGATGCCGGGCGCCGAAAGTGTGGTTGGCACTGGGGATTCTGAGCAGCTCTCCCGAAGAGGCTTCGGCCAGTCGGTCTGCCTCGGCTACCGGAACGCTCTCATCGTCCTCGCCATGGACGATCAGCCATGGGGCGCGGACGGCGCGGGCGGCGGCCAGGATGTCGAGCTCGTCTCCGCGGGTCTCCAGCTCTTCCAATAGATCGAGCCCGAGGGCGAGCTGCTGGCCGGTGCGCGCGTTGACGACTGGAAATTGGCCGTCGCGGCGCCAGGAATCCTTCTGCTCGGGGGTGTAGCGGTCGAAGGTCGCCACGGACGCCCAGGTGACCAGGGTACGGATCGGTTCGCGGGCAGCGGCAAGCACGGCGTTGCCGCCGCCCCGGCTGTGGCCGAAGAGCCCAAGACGGGTGCGGTCCACCCGGCCGGGTGCGAGCGTCTCGCCGGTCGCCTCCAGTACGGCGAGGAGATCGGCGAGCTCGCGGCCGTGGGTGTTGGCGCGGAAGGCGTCCGGGTCGGTCACAAGATCGTCCCCGGGGAGCATGCCCGCGCCGGAGAGGTTGAAACGGATCACGACGAAGCCCCGGTCGGCCAGCAGGGCTGCCAGGTAGGGGAAGAACCCCCAATCGAGGAAGCCCTTGAATCCGTGGCAGACAACCACTGCCGGTCGCTCACCCGGCTCGTCCGGCAGGTCGATCAGCCCTTGGAGAGATCCGAGCATGAAGGGGACGGTCGTGCTCATGGGCGCATTGTAGACTCACCTCCATGGCCACGAAACCATTGCCTCTTGACAGGATCGAGATCGGTGAGCCGGACGGCTTCCTGGTGCCGCTCCGTTATGGACCGGTCGACGAGGAGCACCGGACCCTCCAAGAGGGCGCCGGCATCGCCGACTTCTCCTGGCGCGGACGCCTGGAGCTGCTCGGCAAGGACCGTCTCCGCTTCCTCCACAACTACCTGACTTGCGACGTGAAGGGGCTGACCCCGGGCGCCGGAGCCTATGGATTCTTCACCAGTCCCCAGGGGCGCATCCTTTCGGACGCCGTGGTCCTCGCCCACGAGGACCGCCTGTGGGTCGAGGTCGGGCCGGGTCAGGAAGAGCCGATCGCCGCGCATCTCAAAAAGTACCTCCTCGCCGACCGGGTGGAGATCCGGAGCCTGGACGACATGCTGCCGATCGTTGTCCTAGGTCCCCGGGCCGAGGAGATCCTGGGCGCCGATCTCTCCTCGCTTGGGGATCCTTGGAGCCACGGCCGGATTTCGGTCCATGGCACCGAGGTGGAGCTTCAGCGCCGGGGGCTCATGGGGGCTCCCTCCTGGACTTTGTGGGTCTCGGCCTCGATTGCAGAGCCGCTCGTCGAGCAGTTGATCTCGCAAGGGGCGAGGCCGGTGGGTTTCGAAGCGCTGGAGGCGCTGCGCGTCGAGGCGGGCATTCCGCGCTTCGGCCGGGATTTCGGTCCGGACAACTTTCCGCAGGAGACGGGCATCGAAGAGGCGGTCAGCTACACGAAGGGCTGCTACCTGGGGCAGGAGGTCGTAGCCCGCATCCATTACCGGGGGGGCGTGCAGAACGTGCTGCGGAAGCTGGTTTTCGAGGGGATCGAGCCCGCTCAGGGCGTGGCCCTGCTCCACGACGGTCGCGAAGCAGGGAAAGCCACTACCGTGGTGGGCTCCAAGGGACTGGGGATCCTCCACCGCCGTGCGGCCGAGCCGGGAACGCGGGTGGAAGTCGAGGGCGGCGGTACCGCCCTCGTCGAAGAGCCTAGACGGTGAAGGACGAGCCGCAGCCGCAGGAACCCTTGGCCTGCGGATTGAGGAACTTGAACCCGGCGCCGGCCATGCCCATCACGTAGTCGACCGTGGTGCCCTCCAGATACCGGGCGCTGACCGCGTCGACGTAGATCGTCAGACCGTTCTGCTCGTAGATCCAGTCGTTCTCTCTCGCCTCGTTCTCGTAGTCGAGGGCGTATTCGAAGCCGCTGCAACCGCCGCCCCGCACCGCGATGCGGAGGCCGTGCGTGGCATCGATGCCCTCCTGCTCGCGAGTGATCTTCACCATCTCGGCCGCCTTGGCAGTCAAGGTGACGGGGGTATCCGCCTGCGGGGCCACCGGGGCGGTCGGCTGAATGGACTGCGTATTCTCCATGATGCTTCTCCTCCAATGAGGGAACAGGTAGGGCCAGAGGGGAATTTCACGCTAGTTGAGCCCGGGTGTCAAATCCCCCGCGATATGATGCTCTCGTGCTGCGGGCCATCCTCTTTGATTTCAACGGCATCCTCGTCGACGATGAGCCGGTCCACCTGGAGATGTTCCAGCGCGTGCTCGCCGAGGAGGGAGTCTCGCTGACCGCTGAGGACTACTACCGCGACTATCTCGGTTTCGACGACCGGGGGTGCTTCGCCGCCGTCCTCCAGAAGGCGGGCGAGCCGGCCACGGTCCCCCGCCTCATGCGCCTGATCGCCCGCAAGGCCAGCTACTACCAGGAGCGGATGCGCCAGAGCGGCTATCCGTTCTTTCCGGGTTCCGCCGAGCTGGTGCGGGAGCTGGCCTCCGCCGGCCGCATGCTCGGCATCGTCAGCGGCGCCCTGCGCGAGGAGGTGGAGGGTGCTCTGCGCCAGGCGCGGCTCATGGACCTCTTCAAGCTCCTGGTGACCGCCGAGGATGTGAGCGAAGGCAAGCCCGATCCGGAGGGCTACCGGCGCGCTCTCGAAGGGCTCAACTCGCTGCCCCCTCTGCCGGAGCGCCTGTTCCATCCCCACGAAGTGCTCGCCATCGAGGACAGTCCGGCCGGCCTCTCGGCCGCGGCGGACCTGGGCCTGACCACGCTGGGCGTAGCCCATACCTACCCGCCCGAGCGCCTGCGCACGGCCGATGCCGTGGCGACGAGCCTGGAAGGAATGACCGTCGAGCGTCTGGAACGGCTCCTCACCGAGGCGAGCCGGAAGTGAGCCCGCTGGACTCCGGGGTCCGCCGCCAGGCCGAGCAGTTCGTCCGCCCGCTCTATGCGGGGCTCGACGGCGTCCAGACCTTCGGCCAGGTGGAGAGGCTCCGCGCCCGCATCGCCGCGATCCGCGAGGGGCGCGAGGCGATGGCCATCGACGAAGATCTGCTGGAGCTTCTGCTCCTGCTCCAAGGGGTCGTCGACCGTCTGGGCTCGCTGGCTCCAGGGGGCCGGCTCGATCTCTTCCTGAAGGGCCTTGGATTGGCCGACGATCTGGCCCGGCGGGTGCGCAATGGGCTCGGGCGGCTCCGGGAGGATCCCCGGGGACTCGAAGAGGAGCTGGTCCATGACGCCCTGCTCCTGGAGTCGGCCGGCGTAGTCGCCACGGCCGAACGGCTCATGGCGGCGGGCAAGAAGAGGACTCCCGTGGCCCGTGCTCTGGCGCAGCTCGATCCGGGTCCGTCCGCCGAGCGCTATCGCACGCCGCGCGCCGGGGAGCTGGGTGCGGAGAGGCGGAAAGAGGCCGAGCTGTGGATCGAAGAGCTGCGGAGGAAGGTGGCGGAAGAAGGAATCAGTTGATCGGGAGCCTTCCCCCGAACCCTTCCTCGTAGGTATGGAAAAACGCGATCGCCTGCTCCGGGAAGCGCCAGCAGTAATAGCCGTCGCCGCTGTCCCAGTCGACCAGCCAGAGACCTTTGACCTCACAGCCGATGGAGCTCACCTGCTTCGCCCAGAAGCTGATGATCTTCTGGTACTCGTCCTCGATCTCCTCCCGGCGGTCGTCCATCTCTTCCCGGCTTCCCACGGTCGTAGTCAGAGACTCGATCCGGCGCACAGCCGCCGTGGTCAGATCGCGCACGACCGGGAAAGTCGACAGAGCTTCGTCATAAGAGAAAATCCTTTTACTTCGCCGCTTCTGAGACATAAGAAACAGATTGTACCAGAGGCGCAGCTGCGGTAGATTGGCTTCAGTGAACATCAAGGACAGCCCAACGGAGCGGGTTTCGGGATCAATCGGGCCCAGGGGCCACGTCGAGGTCATTGCCGGCGGCATGTTCTCGGGCAAGAGCGAGGAGCTCGTCCGGCGCCTGCGCCGGGCGGCCATCGCCCGCCAGAGGGTGCAGGTCTTCAAGCCCGGCTCCGACAACCGCCACGATCCCTGCCTCCTGGTCACCCGCGACAACCGCGAGCTGGAGGCGGTGAGCGTCACGTGCAGCTGCGAGCTGCGCCAGAGGCTCGATCCCGCTGTCGAGGTCGTCGGCATCGACGAGGCGCAGTTCTTCGACCTCGAGCTGGTGGGGCTGGTGAGCGAGCTGGCCGACCGGGGGCTGCGGGTGATCGTAGCCGGTCTGGACCTCGACTACCTCCGCCGGCCGTTCGGGCCGATGCCGCAGCTCCTTGCCCTGGCCGAGTACGTGGACAAGATGCACGCCGTCTGCATGCGTTGCGGCGAGCCGGCGTGCTACAGCCAGCGCACGGCGGGCGGCAGCGAGCAGCTCCAGGTGGGGGATACGGAATCCTACGAGGCGCGCTGCCGGGGCTGTTTCGAGCGGTTCGAGCCGGTTATGAGCTGACGGCCGTTTCCTCTTTCAGGGGGATCGGCTGGTTGTTCTGATCGACGTGGACGTAGACCACCTCGGCCTCGGTGACCTTGACTCTCCCCGCGCCGCGGGTGCGGCGCTCGGCCTCCACGATTACCTTAACGGTGATCGAAGTCCTGCCCAGGCGCACCGTCTCGGTGTAGAAGCTGACCAGGTCGCCGACGAAGACCGGGGCGTGGAAGACCACCTCGCGCATGGACACGGTGACCAGGCGGCCGGTGATGTGGCGGTGGGCCTCCACCGCGCCCGCGAGGTCGATGTGGGAGAGGATGATCCCGCCGAAGATCGTGCCCAGGGCGTTTGTATCCTTCGGCATCATGATGACCCGGATGGCGGGCTGCGTCGGCCCGCTGCTGGCGGTGGGGTGGTCCATGCCCGTCATGCTATCCTAAGGCCCGTCTCTTGAGCCGTTTACCCACGACCGATTTTACCCAGGACAGATGCCGGAATCCGGTCCGTTCCCTTCGCTGACAGGCTCTCCGGGGCCGACCGACGCCATGCTCCTGCGGCAGGTCCTGGAGCGGCGTCCGCAGGCGCTCGCCGATCTCTACGACCGGCATGCGCCCACTCTGCTCGCCCTTGCCCGGCGCATACTGAACAGTATCGGCGGCATGTCTGACGCCGAAGAGGTCCTGCAGGAAGTCTTCCTTCACGTCTGGAACAATGCCGCCCGCTATGACGCGGGGCGCTCGTCGGTCTCCACCTGGCTGGTGCTGATCACCCGCAGCCGGGCGATCGACCGCCTGCGCAACCGCAAGGTCGTGGAGCGGGTGCACGAGGCTGCCCATCAGGAGGATCCGGTCAGGCATGCATCCCCCGAGGGGGTCGAGTCCGTATTCTTCCGAGAGAGGCGCCAGCGGGTGAAGTCCGAGCTGGACAAGCTGCCTCCCGAGCAGAAGCAGGTCCTGGAGATGGCCTTCTACGAGGGCCTCTCCCAGAGCGAGATTGCCGACCGGGCGGGTTTGCCGCTGGGAACGGTCAAGACGCGGACGCTGCTCGCCATGAAGAAGCTGCGGGGCGCCCTGCGCTCCGACATCCGGGAGCTTTTGTGAACGTGGATCTGTCCCCCGAAGACCGCACCATCCTGGCCGCGCTGGAAGCGGGCGGCGAGCCTCCCGTGCCCTCGGAGGCCGACGAGACGCTGGCGCGTCTCTATACGGAGGTGCTGGGGCTGGTTCCCTATGAGCTGGAGCCGGCGGCTCCCCGGCCGGAGGTCAAATCGCGGCTCCTGGCCATCGTTCGCGGCGATGAGACCCTGCCTGGGGACGAGACCCAGGAAATGGAGCCCCGGCCCGCTCCGCCGGTCAGGCCGGTGCCAGTCCCCGTTCCCGCGGCTCCGCGCGAGATAACTTCCCGCGAGGTGCCAGCCGCTCGCGGCATGGCCATGTCGGCGCGGCGGCGGAGCGTCTGGCCGCGGGCCCTGGCCGCCGCGCTGTTCCTGGCCCTGGGCGGTCTCTGCGGCTGGCTCTTCCTGCGCCAGGCGCGGATGGAGGAGACCATCGCCCGCCTGGAGACCCAACTGGCCACCGAGCAACGGGAGGCGGAGCAGAACAAGGCCGGGATGAAGGCCGCGATGGAGCGGATGCGGGTGAACTTGGCATTGGTGACGGCCCCCGCGGTGAAGGTGAGCCCGCTGCGGCCGATCGACCCGCAGAGCCAAGCCCGCGGCATCCTGTTCGTGGCCGCGGACAACCAGCACTGGTACCTGGCGGTTCACGAGCTTCCGCCCGCACCGGCGGGCCGCGACTACCAGCTCTGGTGGGTTGCTGCGGAGGGGACGTTCAGCGGCGGCGTCTTCGATCCCGGTGATGGTGAGAAGGTGGAGCTTTACTCGGAGACCATGCCCGCCGGGACCCGGGCTGTGATGATTACGCTGGAACCCGCCAGGGGCGGTCCGAAGCCGACCGGCCCGGAGGTTCTCAAGGCGGCCGGGGTCTATCAGCTTTAGGAAACGCCAGCCCGCCGCTCCAGGACTCTCACGCGCTTGTCCAGTTCCTTGTAGCCGTCCTTGATCAAGGACCTGGTATCGCTGAACTCCTTGGCGACGTCCGTCTTGAACGAGTCCAACTTCTCATTTCCGGCGGCCACGCCCTCTGCCACCACTTGAATCTGACTCTGTAGGCCCTCGACCCTAACGTCGGTCAGGCGGAGCTGTTCATCCATCTTGTTGAAGCGCTTAGACGTCTCCTCCCGAAGCTCCTGGATCTGCTGGGAAGTCTCGCGGAAGCGCTCGTCGATTCCTCGAAACCGTTCGTCGAGATAGGCGATCAGTTCTGGGTCCATGTGCTCTCCGTAGCGTTCAGGGGATAAAGGCTAGCATGGTCCCTTGGACAACGGAAGCCCTCGAACGGCACATGGTGTGCAGTTGCCCAAGAACATGACGGTTGCGCTGGAGCGAAGAGACGCGGAGTTGGAAGAGGACAGCGGGCCCGAGCCGCTCCCCGCGGCCTTGCTGACCCGCGAGTGGCTGGTGACCAACGGCCTGGGGGGCTATGCCGCCGGCACGTTCTCGGGAGTGGCCACGCGCCGCTATCACGGCACCCTGATCGCGGCCCTGCCGGCGCCCCTCGGACGGACCCTGATGCTCGGCCAGCTTACGGAGGTTCTCCGCCTGCCGGACGGCACCATCGTTTCCTTGGGCGGCGAGCCCGGACACCTGGGGGAGCTGCGGCTGGAGTCCGGGCTTCCGGTCTGGCGCTTCGAGGCTCACGGCTACGTCCTGGAGAAACGGGTCTTCCTCGGCCACCTTCAAAACACCGCCTACGTCATCTATCGCCTGGCCGAGGGGACCGGGATCGTCCGCCTGGAGATGCACCCCACAATCCACTTCCGTGGACACGACGAGCCGGTCTCGAAGCCTCTGGCCGAACCTTTCGTCTTCACTCACGTGGGAGACCGCTACGAGATCTGCGGCTCCGATCCCCGCCTGCCCTCTCTGCGCATGGCGATCCAGGGCGCCAACCCGACCTTTACCTTGGCGGGCCGCAGGATCAGAGAGGTGAGCTACGAGATCGAGAAGCGCCGCGGGTACGACTGGAGCGGCGACCTCTGGTCGCCCGGGTTCTTCGGCGTCGACCTGTCTGAGGGCTCGGAAGCCGCGCTGGTCGCCTCGGTAGAGAGCTGGGAGACGATGCGCGCCCTTTCCCCGCGGGAGGCACTGGCGGCCGAGCTGGAGCGCCGCGAGCGGTTGGCCGGGATGGTCCGGGATGATGTCGCGAAAGAGCTGGTCCTCGCCGCCGATTCATTCGTGGTCACCCCGGGCCGGGCCGAGGACGCGGCCCGGGCGCGCGCCGCCGGCGACGAGGCGCGCAGCATCATCGCCGGCTATCACTGGTTCACGGACTGGGGCCGGGACACGATGATCAGCCTCGAAGGGCTGACCCTCACCACCGGCCGCCACCTGGAGGCCGGCTACATCCTGCGCACCTTCGCCCGCCACGTGCGCGACGGGCTCATTCCGAACCTCTTCCCCGAGGGCGACCGCGAGGGGCTCTACCACACGGCCGATGCCACTCTCTGGTTCTTCCACGCCCTCCACCGCTACGTCGAGGTCACGGGCGACCAGGTCACTCTCGGCCTCCTGCTGCCGACCCTGCTCGACATCGTCAACCACCACCTGGAGGGCACGCGCTTCGGCATCGGGGTCGATCCCGAGGACGGCCTGCTGCGGCAGGGGGCGGAGGGGTATCAACTCACCTGGATGGATGCCAAGGTGGACGGCTGGGTGGTGACGCCGCGGCGGGGCAAGGCGGTGGAGATCAATGCCCTCTGGTACAACGCGCTCATGCTTCTGGAGGGCTGGCTGCGGGAGCGGAGCCCAGACACGGCCCAGAAGATCGCCGAGCACGCCGAGCGCGCCCGCGAGTCGTTCAACAGCCGGTTCTGGTACGAGGCCGGGGGCTATCTGTATGACGTGGTGGACGAGGAGGACGCAGCCTGCCGGCCGAACCAGGTCTTCGCCATCTCGCTGCCTCACCCGGTCCTGGCCCCGGAGCGCTGGGAGCCGGTGATGCGCGTCGTCCGCGAGCGCCTGCTCACCCCGGTGGGGCTGCGCTCGCTGGCCCCGGGCCATCCCGACTACAAGCCGACCTACGACGGCGACCTGCGCTCCCGCGACGCGGCCTATCATCAGGGAACCGTCTGGGGCTGGCTGATCGGACCCTACGTGGACGCCTGGCTGCGCGTCCATCCCGAGGACCGGCAAGGCGCGCGCGAAGCGCTCGAAGGGTTCCTGCCTCACCTGGGAGAGGCCTGCCTGGGCTCGATCAGCGAAGTCTTCGACGCCGAGGAGCCGTACACCCCCCGCGGCTGCGTGGCGCAGGCCTGGAGCGTGGCGGAGGTCCTGCGCTGCTGGGTGAGGACCGCTTGACCCAAACGAAGCCGCCCCGGCTTCCCACGAAGCCGCTCCCGCTTCAGGCGAAGCCACTCCCGCTACAAACGAAGCCGCTCCCGCTTGAGACGAAGCCACTCCCGCTTGAAACGAAGCCACTCCCGCTTGAGACGAAGCCGCTCCTCCTTCACAACGAGCTGTTTCCGCTAGAGAAGGAGCAGCCTCCGCTTGGCAAGAAGCCGCGCCTGCTCCAAGGGAAGCCGCCTGCGCTCGTTCACTCCCAGCGGCAGCGCGCCGCGTCCCGCTCGGACGCCGACGCCAGGCGGCAGGGGGAGGGACGGTGGCGGTTGCCGCTGGGGACGAGACGGCAGTCGAGGACCAGCCGGATATCGGCGATATTGCCGCTCAGGTCGATCTCGGACTCCACCTCCTTGAAGCTCTCCTTCCAGATCTCGTAGCGGTACTTGCCCGGGAAGAGGTGCGAGATGATGTCCGAGGTCGAGGTCTCGACCGGCACCGAGGGCAGGCTCCGGGGATAGATCTTGACGATGGCCCCATCCTCGGGCGAGCTGAGGATGCAGAGGCTGCGCTGCGGCGACTCGCCGCTTGCGGCGAGGAAGTCCTGGACCTGGCGGAGCAGCGGCTGGACCTTCTTCACTTCGGCCGAAGGCATCAGCTCGATCCGGGCCGCGGTCTCTTCCAGGAGGTCGGCCGCGGCATCGCGGAAGGCGGCCAGCTCCGGATAGGGGAGGCCGCGCGGGACTTCCTCCCGGGCGGCGGCGAGCAGCGCCAGGATTTCCGGCTTGGAGTAGAGGTTGCGCTCCTCGGGCAGGGTCTTGATTCCGATATCAAGACTGGCCGCGATCCGCCGCACCTCGCGCTGGA
Source organism: Acidobacteriota bacterium (assembly GCA_034667225.1). Taxonomy (GTDB): domain Bacteria; phylum Acidobacteriota; class Thermoanaerobaculia; order Multivoradales; family UBA5704; genus DATMER01. The sequence goes on along the minus strand of JAXDKG010000019.1, from coordinate 25,813 downwards.
ACAGCTCTCCGAGCAGGGTCAGGTACTCCTCTCCCAAAAAGGGGGACGCGCTGTCCTCGACCGCGGCCTCGATCCGGAAGGGGCCGCTCCCGGCCAGCCAGCGGACGTCCCGGCTCGCCGAATTGTGCAGCCCGCCCGAGGTGGCGACCGTCTGTACCGTGCCCCCTTCCAGAGTCGCCAGGTCCGGGGCCGTGTTGCGCAGCCGCAGCCGGACGGGCTCCTTGGTGCCCAGGACCATCCACTTGATGGCGGCGGATTGCAGAGGGCGGAGGCTCAGGAACGGGGGGAAGCGCCGGATCTGCACCGCGTCGATCCGCCCTTCGTCGCGCGCCGGGTCGAAGCCCGCGGCGACGGAGCCCGACAGGCGGTGAGGGCCCAGGCCGACCCGCGCGCAGACCGAGCGCCGGGACACCGCCACGAAGGGACCGGCCGGCCGGCCGTCGATCAGGACTCCCTGGCGGGCCGCCTCGTTGGGGAACCAGCCGCAGGCGCAGGCCACGCCGTCCTGAACCCACCGCGAGCCGCAGCGGGAGAGGCGGGGAGCGGAGGGCGCGTTTGCTGTCGGCACGATCCGCGACTGCTCCAGCCCCGAAGCTTCCACCAGCCGCTTGCCCTTGGGATCGACATAGACCACCGGGAGCGGCCCCATGGAAGCCAGGTTCGCTGGGAGCTGCACCCGGAGCCGTGGCTCCGACCCTTCAACCGGATGGGCCTCGACACCGGCGATCTGCCAGCGGCCGCCCGGCGGCGTCTTGTCCAGGTTCAGGGGGATGAATTCGATCGTCTCGCCAGGGGAGACCAGGGGCGGCAGGCGGACGAGGCCGTCCAGGCGCTCGACGATCTTGCCCGGCCGCGCCGTAGTCGGATCAAGCGCCGGCCCGACCGGGCGCGAGGGGACGTCGGGAAGGAGGCCAAGACTGGCCGCGGTGAGAAGAGCGAGGAGGGTTTTTCCCATCCTCGGGGAAGTTTAGCAGGTCAGCGGGCCTGTTCCACGCGATCGGCGCCGCGCCCTCCGAGCACCGGGAAGGGATTCACCGGGGCGCCCTCCCACCAGCGCTTCTCCGGCGTCAGGCGGAAGATGGCGAAGTGCAGGTGCGGGCCCTCCGGATTGGCGTTGCCCGAGGATCCCACGTAGCCGACCATCTGGCCGCGGCGGAGCATCATCCCTTCCTTGATGCCGTCGGCGTAGCGCTCCAGGTGGGCGTAGTAGTAGGCATAGGTCTCGCCGGGGTCGAACTGGTAGATCGTGAGCCCGCCCTGCTTGCTGGTGAACAGCTTGGCGATCTTGCCGTCCTCGACCGCAAGCACCGGCGTGTTGCGGGGGGCCATGATGTCGATCGCCTCATGGACCCGGCCGCCGCTGCGGGAGTCTTCGAAGGTGTTCTGGAGCTGCTCGGGGCGGATCCCCTGGACGGGGAGAACCAGGTTCCGCTGCGTCAGGTCGGCTGGTGCCGGGAGCGCCGGTGGCCGGGCTTCGGCTTGCTGCCCCTCCAGCGGGCTGGGCTGTACCCAGGGACGGGCCGCGCCGGTGGGGCTCTGGGGCGGCGGGGTAGTCGTGCCGGATGGCTGCCGTTGGACCTCCGGCGCAGGTGGCGCGGGCGCGGGCCTGGCCACGGCTTGTGGCAGATCGGCCGTGGGCATGCCGTCCTCGGTGCGGAACCCGGTGTAGGCCCAGACGATGAAGAGCACCGTGAGCGCGCCCAGCACGAAGCCGCCGAGCCCCGCGGTCATCACCGCCCCGTTGGGTTTTCTTTCCTCGCTCATGGCCGGAAGAGTACCGGAGTCCCCGGCTTGACCAGGCTCGCCACGGTGAGCGCGTCCCAATTGGTCAGCCGCACGCAGCCGTGCGATTGCGTGCGGCCGATCGTGCGCGGCTCGGGCGTGCCGTGGATCCCGTAGTGCTCCTTGCTGATGTCGATCCAGACGCTGCCGACCGGGTTGTTGGGTCCGGCCGGGATCTTCGCCTTGGTGTGCTCGGGGTCGGCGTCCCAGAACAGGTCCGGGTTGTAGTTGAATGTGGGGTTCTTCGCCACGCCCTGGACCTTCCAATCGCCGATCGGCAGCGGGTCATGCTCGCTGCCCGAGGTGACGGGGGCGTAGAAGAGGACGTCGCCGCCACGCTCCACGACCAGCGAGCTGTTCTCCTTGGAGACTACCACTCGGACGTCCCCCGCCTCGGCGGCCGGCGCCTGGGCGCGGACATTGGGCACGCGGACCGTCTCCCCCGCGGCGAACCGGGCCTGGGGGTTCAGCTTCTTGAGGAACTCGGGGGTGGCGTGGAACTTCTCGCTCAGGAGCTCCAGGACGGAGGTGTAGCCCAGCGCCGGGAGCTTGGACTTCTCCACCATGTCCTCGGGGATCTGCACGAACGGCCCGTCCGCATCCTCCTGGGTGATCGCGTACTCCGCCAGGGCCGTGCCACTGCCGCCGGTACCGGCTGCATGGAGGTTCTCCCAGGTCGTCGGATCGAGCTTGCCCGTCACCGGCAGGTCGTGGGCCTCCTGGAAGGCGGAGAGCGCCTTCCAGGTGTTCATCCCGGCCTTGCCGTCGATCACGCCGGGCGAGAAGCCGGCCCGGTCGAGGAGGACCTGGACGTCGAGGTCCTTGGCCTTCTCCATGGGCTCCATGGGGGTATCAGGTACGGAGGGCGCCGCGGGCTGCTCCTGCGCCGCCGGCTGCTGTTGAGCTGGCTGCTGCTCCTTCTCGAGCGGGGGACGAGCCCCGGCAGCGAGAGGCAGCAGTAGGAAGAGGACAAGAAGCATCTTCGAGCTTCGGAACATTCTCGGGTCTCCAGTCATGTCAGGCGGCCACTGGGCCGCTTCCCACCTGAAGATGCAACGGCCAGGCCATCCCCGTGAAAGAATAGGGACACATGAATCAGAAGACCCTCAGCCGCTACTTCTTCATCGCCATTCTGATCGGCGCCACTGCGACCTTCCTCTACATGGTCCGCATGTTCGTCGTGCCGATTCTGCTGGCGGCGGTCTTCACGACGCTGTTCTACCCGATGTTCGAATGGTTCATGCAGAAATTCAAGGGCCGCCGGACCATTGCCGCCTTCGTCTGCTGCGTGCTCCTGCTGCTCGCCGTCATCCTGCCGATCCTGGGAGTGGCCAACCTGGTCACCATCGAGGCGATCGACGTCTACCACACGGCCGAAGCCAAGATCTCCGAGATCGCGGCCAAGGGGGGAGAGGGGCCGTTCGGCCAGCTCCGCAAAGCCCCCTGGTTCCGGCAGTGGGGGCTGGACAAGGTGAACTGGAAGGCGAGCATCCAGGATGCCGCCAGCACCGCCGGCTCGTTCCTGGCCGTGGTCATCAACAAGACCTCCCGCGGCACCCTCCAGGGAGTAATCCTCCTGTTCACGACGCTGTTCACGATGTTCTACTTCTTCCGCGATGGGAAGACCCTGCTGCGCAAGCTGCGCTACCTGATCCCCCTGGACCGGGAGTACAAGAACGCCATCGCGGCCCGCTTCTCCTCGGTCGCCAGGGCCACGGTCAAGGGGACGCTCCTGATCGCCCTGGTGCAGGGCACGCTGGCCGGGCTGACGCTCTGGATCTTCGGCGTCGGCTCGCCGTTCCTGTGGGGAGTGGTGGCCACGTTCTTCGCCATCATCCCGCTGGTGGGGGCCTGGCTGGTGCTCTATCCCGCGGCCTTCATCCAGATGGCGACCGGCCACATGGGACAGGGGATCGGCATCCTGCTGGTCACGGTGGTCGTGATTGTGAACGTCGACAACCTGATGCGCCCGCGCCTGGTCGGCCAGGAGACCGGGATGCATGACCTGATGGTCTTCTTCTCGACCCTGGGCGGCATCGCCATGTTCGGCGCCATGGGCTTCATCATCGGACCCATGATCGCCGCTCTGTTCCTCACCATGCTCGACATCTACAGCGAGGAGTTCAAGGAGGACCTGGAGGGGACGATGACCCTCGCTTCGATCGTCGTCCAAGCCCCTGGCGTCCAAGCTCCCGGTGTCGAGACGCCCGCCAAACCCTGAAAACTGGAGACCCCTGAATGGCAATCAAAGAATCGATCCTGCCCGAGTTCGATCACGAGATGAAGACCACCCGCAAGCTCCTGGAGCGCATCCCGGAGCAGGACGCTGCCTGGCAGCCGCACGCGAAGTCCATGACCTTGGGCAAGCTCGGCATCCACCTCGCGTTCCTGCCCAGGTGGGCGGCCATGACGATGTCCGAGACGGAGCTGGACATGAATCCGCCCGGCGGCCCGGCCTTCCAGATGCCTTCCTTCGAGACGACCCAGGGCGCTCTCGCGATGTTCGACGAGCACGTCGCCAGCGCCCGCGCGGCCATCGCCGCCGCCTCCGACCAGGACTTCATGGTGCCCTGGACCCTCAAGAACGCCGGCCAGACCATCTTCTCCATGCCACGCGTGGCGTGCATGCGCTCCTTCGTGGTCAACCACATCATCCATCACCGCGGCCAGCTCTCCGTCTACCTGCGGCTCCGCGACGTGCCGATCCCGTCCATCTACGGCCCGTCGGCGGACGAAGCCTTCTGAGAGGTGTATCCTGTAGCTCCGGCCTTTATGGTTTTTTTATGATTTCGAGGGAAGGTCAAGTGGGGGCTTCAACAGCTCGTCGGGAAAGGGGTTCATCAACATGAGGGATGTCATGCGATCGGGGAGGCTGCGGGTCTGGCTGTCTGCGCTGGCCCTGGGAGCCGCGTTCGCGCTGCCGGCCGCGGCCCAGTTCTCCGAGACGACCGATGTGGTCGTGATCGAGGTGCCGGTGCAGGTGATCGGCAAGGACGGCGAGCCGGTGCGCGGCCTCACCGCCGCCGACTTCGAGGTCTCCGAGGGCCGCAAGAAGCTGCCCGTCACCGGCTTTGAAGTCCTCGATCTGGAGGTGGAGCAGCGGTCCGCCGCCGAGATGCCCACCGCCGCCCGGCGCCACTTCCTGATGCTCTTCGACCTGTCGTTCTCGGAGCCCAAGTCGATCATCAAGGCCCGCCGGGCGGCCGCCGACGTGGTGGACGCGCTCCATCCCACCGACCTGGTGGCCGTCGCGACCTACAGCCAGACCAACGGCCCGCAGCTCGTTCTCGGCTTCACGCCGGACCGCCGGCAGGCCAAGCTCGCCTTGGACACTCTCGGCCTGCCCAAGCTCATGGACCGCTCGCCCGACCCGCTGCGCCTGGTCATGTCGCAGGAGATCCGGCAGATGAAGTCTCAGGCGACCCTGGGGGGGGAGGGGAGGGGAGGGCAGGCCGCGGGCAGCCACGATGAGGCGGTCCTCGAGCAGCTCGAGGCCATCGACCGGGCGTCGGAGCAGGCCAACCAGGCCGTCCTCAAGAACAAGGTCACGGCGCTCACCCGCTCCTTCTCGGACCTCGCCCGGCTCATGAACGGCGTGCAGGGGCGCAAGTACGTGGTCTACCTTTCCGAGGGATACGACAGCTCGATCATCGCCGGCACGGCGAGCACCGAGGATCAGGCGCAGATGAGCGAGTCGGCCATGTCCGGAGAGATCTGGAACGTCGACTCCAGCACGCGCTTCGGCGACACCTCGGCCGGCAACGACGTGGAGCAGATGCTGGAGGCGTTCCGCCGCTCCGACTGCTCCATCCAGGCCGTGGACATCGGCGGCCTGCGCGACGCGGGCGACCGCGACGCCAACCCGCGCGGCAAGGACGCCCTGATCCAGATGGCCCGCGGCACCGGCGGCGAGATTTACGAGAACTTCAACGACCTGTCCACCGCCATGGAGAAGATGCTGACGCGGACCAGCGTCACCTACGTGCTGGCCGTGCAGCCGGAATCGGTCAAGAAGGACGGCACCTACCACAAGCTGAAGGTCGAGCTGAAGAACGGCAAGAACGGCCGGCTGGTCCACCGCCCGGGCTACTACGCGCCCCAGGCCAGCAACGCCAAGCAGAACCCGATGGAGCGCCTCTTCGCCACGGCCAGCCAGGTCATGGGCAGCGAGGACTCCGGCCCGATCGGAGCGTCGGTCATGATCGCCCCGTTCCGCAGCTCCAGCGATTTCGCCTACGTGCCCGTGTTGATCGAGGTCGACGGTCCCGCCCTCCTCGCCGGCAAGCAGGGCACGACCCTGCCGGCCGAGATCTTCGTCTACGCCATGGACGAGGGCGGCAACGTCCAGGACTATCTGACCCAGACGATGGGCCTCGACCTGACCAAGGTCCAGGGGACCCTGCAGCAGAGCGGTCTCAAATTCTTCGGCCATCTCGACCTGCCGCCGGGCAAGTACTCGGTGCGGGTGCTGGTGCGCAACGGCGTCACGGGTGCGCACGGCCTGCGGGTCGTGCCCCTGGAAGTACCGGCTTTCACCCAGGCGGCCCCGGTGCTGCTGCCTCCCTTCTTCCCGGAGACGCCCGGCCGCTGGCTGATGGTCCGGGAGCAGCCGCGGGGCGAGCAGAAGGAAGTGCCCTACCCGTTCATGCTCAAGGATCAGCCGTTCATCCCGTCGTCCAAGCTGGTGATCGGCCCTGGCCAGGAGACCCAGGTCTCCCTGGTGGGCTACAACCTGGGCAGCGGCGACGTGCAGGTGAAGGCGCAGGTCTTCGGCGCGGATGGCAAGGAGGTCGCGCCCGGCCAGATCCAGGTGCTGGGGCGGGAGAGCGGCGGCGCGGGCGGACCGGACCGGATGGTCGGCACGTTCAAGGCCCCCAACCTGCCGCCCGGCGAGTACACGCTGCAGGTGACCCTCTCGGCCGGCGGCCAGGCGGATACCAGCTCCGCCCGCTTCGAGGTCAAGGGAGGGACGGCGGCGGCACGCTCGGGAAGCTAGGAGGCGGTCGATGAGGCGGTCGATGAGGAAGATTGGGATCTGGGTCCTTCTGGGCGCCCTTTCGGGCGCCCCGGCCTTTGCACAGGACAAGGGCTTCGCCGAGACCACCGAGGTGGTGGCGGTGGAGGTCCCGGTGCAGGTGGTGCGCGACGGCGAGCCGGTGCGCGGCCTCACCGCCGCCGACTTCGAGGTCTACGAGGGGCGCAAGAAGCTGCCCATCACCGGCTTCGAGGTGGTGGACCTGGAAGCCCCGGCCACCGCCGCCCGCGCCTCGGCCGTGCCCGCCGCTGCCAGGCGCCACTTCCTCCTCCTCTTCGACTTCTCCTTCTCCAGCCCGCAGTCGGTGGCCCGCGGCCGAGAGGCCGCCCGCAACCTGGTGCTCGGCCTCCACTCGGCCGACCTGGTGGCCGTGGCCACCTACCACGCCTCCCGCGGGCCCCAGCTCGTGCTCGGCTTCACCTCGGACCGGCGCCAGGTCGACACCGCCCTGGAAGGCCTCTCCGCCGAGGCGGAGAAGGGCGACGACCCCCTGCGCCTCGTCCTCAAGCGGTCGGGGGGCGCCCGCCGGGAGCGCCAGGCGGCCTCCCCGGACACGGCCATGGCCTCCGAAGCTCAGGGCTACGGCGCCACGAGCCCACAGGACCCGATCCTCGCCGACAGCGACAGGCTCAACGACAGCATGGGCAAGTCGGACCTGGAGTCGCAGAAGCGGGCGGTGACCGCGCTGACCCGCTCCTTCGCCGACCTCGCCAAGGTCATGGGCGGGGTGCAGGGCCGCAAGCACGTGGTCTACCTCTCGGAGGGGTACGACAGCCGCCTGCTCCAGGGCACCTCCGATACGGCGGCGCAGGACGAGATGAACGCGGCCGCGGCCTCGGGCGAGTTCTGGAACGTGAGCTCCGAGGAGCGCTACGGCAGCACCAAGACCATGAACGACGTCGAGCGCATGCTGGAGGAGTTCCGGCGCGCCGACTGCGTCATCCAGGCGGTCGATGTCGGCGGCCTGCGTGCCAGCGCCGATACCGAGCTCGGCAACCGCCGGACCGGCGGCAAGGACAGCCTGCTGCAGATGGCCCGCGGCACCGGCGGCGAGCTCTACGAGAACCTCAACGACCTGTCGTCCGCCATGGACAGGATGCTCAAGAAGACCAGCGTCACCTACGTCCTGGCCCTCCAGCCGGAGAAGCTCAAGCTCGACGGGGCCTACCACAAGCTGCGCGTCGAGCTGAAGGACCCGAGAGGGATGAAGCTGGTGCACCGTCCCGGCTTCTACGCGCCGAAGCCGTTCGCCGAGCGCAACCCGTTCGAGCGGCTGCTGGAGGCGGGCAGCCGGGTGATGAGCGGCGAGGAGGCCGGGCCGCTTGGCGTGTCGGTGCTGGCCGCGCCCTTCCGGCTCTCCGGCTCCGACTCCGCCTACGTCCCCGTGGTGATCGAGGTGGACGGCCCGTCCCTGATGTCGGGGACCCCGCCGGGCACGCTGCCGGCCGAGATCTACGTCTACGCCTTCGACGCCGCGGGCGCCATCCCCGACTACCTGACCCAGACGCTGGGGCTCGACCTCGCCAAGGTGGAGCCGGTGCTCAGGCAGAGCGGTCTCAAGTTCTTCGGCCACCTGGACCTGCCGCCCGGCAGTTATTCGCTCAGGGTACTGGTGCGCAACGGCGCCACCGGCACCTACGGCCTGCGGGTGGGCTCGCTGGAGGTGCCGGACGCGGCCCAGGCGTTGCCGGTGCTGCTGCCGCCGTTCTTCCCCGAGGCGCCGGGGCGCTGGCTCATGGCCCGCGAGGCCGTGCCCACCGGCGAGAAGGCGGCCCCGTACCCGTTCATGCAGAGGGACCAGCCGTACATCCCGGCCTCCAAGCCGGTCCTCCCCCAGGGCGAGCCGGCCGCGGTCTCCCTGGTCGGCTACGACCTGGGCGGCGGCGAGGTCCAGGTCCGCTCCCAGGTGCTGTCGGCGGACGGCCGGGAGATCGGCCCGGCGGACGTCCAAGTGCTCGAGCGGGAGCGCGGCACGCCCGAACGCCTGAAGGGGACGTTCCGGCCGCCGAAGCTGGAGCCGGGGGAGTACCTGCTGCAGGTCACGCTGACCGGCGCCGGGGGAACCCTGGGGACCAGCACGACGCCCTTCGTGATCGGGAAGAGGTAGACTGGGTTAAACTAGAGTCCTGAAGTCGATCTGAGAGGGATGTGACAAAGGGGGGCTCTTTTGCCGGGAGGTGTCCTGTGCGTGGCTCTCTTTTTGCCGGTTTCCTTCTGTTGATGTCCGTTTTTCCAGCTGCAGCCCAGACCCAGGATTCGCAGTTCTCCGACGCGGCTGACGTCGTCGCCGTCGAAGTCCCGGTGCAGGTGCTCCGGGACGGCGAGCCGGTCCGCGGCCTCACCGCCGCCGACTTCGAGGTCTGGGAGGGCAAGCGCAAGCTGCCCGTCACCGGCTTCGAAGCCCTGGATCTAAACTCATTACCGGCCGGCGACGAGGCCTGGAAGTCGCCGCAGGCGATCTCGGCCCGGCGCCACTTCCTGCTGCTCTTCGACATGGGCTTCTCCTCGCCCAAGGGCGTGGAGAAGGCGCAGGGGGCGGCACGGGACCTGCTCGCGGGGCTCCACCCGTCGGACCTGGTGGCCGTGGCGGCGTACCTGCCCTCCATCGGGCCGCAGCTCCTGCTCGGCTTCACCTCGGACCGCGCCCAGGTCGCCCAGGCCCTGGCGGCGCTGGGCAAGCCGGAGATGTTCAACCGCGCAGCTGATCCTCTGCGCCTGGTGCTCGGCGACGGCGCGGGCGGGGGCCTCGGCCCCGGCCCGCCGCGCGACCTGGCCGAGATCATGGATGACATCAAGGGTGCGACGACACCGGAGGAGCGCAAGGATCTCATTCAGGAGCTCAAGGGCGCGTCGTTGGGCAAGGGGGGCGAGCCCCCATTCCTCGAAGGCACCGGCGCGCAGATCCAGCGTGCCGAGCGCACCGCCCAGCAGCGGGCCGTGACCGCAATGGCCCGCGCCTTCGAGGACCTCGCCAAGACCGTCGGGGGCCTCTATGGCCGCAAGTACGTAGTCCTCTTCTCCGAGGGATTCGACGCCGCGGTCTTCACCGGCGCCGCCAACGTGGACGAGCAGCTCCGGGATGCGCTCATCACCACCAAGGGAGCCTCGGCCTGGGGCATCGACTCGACGAAGCGGTTCGGCGACACCAGGACCATGAACGACCTCGAGTCCATGCTGGAACAGTTCCGGCGCGCCGACTGCGTCATCCAGGCGGTGGACGTAGGCGGCCTGCGCGAAGGGGCCGGCCCCACGATGCAATGGGCCGGCGGCCGGGACAGTCTGTTCCTTCTGGCCGAGAGCACCGGCGGCGAGCTGTTCGAGAACTACAACGACCTGTCGGCGGCGATGGCGCAGATGCTCCGGCGCACCAGCGTCACCTACGTCCTGGCCGTCCAGCCCGAGGGGCTCCTGCGCGACGGCGCCTATCACGAGATCCGGGTGGAGTTGAAGAACGGTGCGCGGGGGACGCGCGTCGTCCACCGGCCCGGCTACTACGCGCCGCGCCCCTACGGCCAGCAGAGCCCCACGGAGAAGCTCCTGCAGACCGCCCGCGGACTAGCGGGGGGTAAGGACACGGGGACGATCGCCACTTCGGTCCTGGCCGCGCCGTTCCCCAGCGGTAGCGCCGACGCCTACGTGCCGGTGATCGTCGAGGTGGACGGCCGGTCGCTCAAGGCCGGGACGGAAGGCTGGGTGGTGCCGGTGGAGATCTACGCCTACGCCTTTGACGCCAAGGGCCAGGCGCGGGACTTCTTCTCCCAGACCGTGGGCCTGGAGCTGCTCAAGGTCGGCGCGGCGCTGGAGCAGAGCGGCCTCAAATTCTTCGGCCATCTGGACCTCCCTCCCGGCACCTGGGCCGTGCGGGTGCTGGTGCGCAACGCCGCCACCGGAGCGGCCGGCATGAAGTCGGTGACGGTCGAGGTGCCCGAGTTCGCCAAGGCGGAGCCGCTCCTGCTGCCGGCCTTCTTCCCCGAGCCGGCCGGCAAGTGGCTCACCGTGCGCGAGAACCAGCCGGGGGTGCAGGTGGCCTATCCCTTCATGATCGGGGAGCAGGCGTACATTCCGGCTTCGCTGCCGAAGCTGGCCCCCGGCCAGGAGACCCCGCTCTCCCTCGTGGCCTATCATCTGCGGCCAGGGGAGCTGCAGGCCGAGGCGCGGGTCCGCACGCTGGAAGGCCGGGACGCCGGTTCCGGCCGCATCCGGATCGTCCAGCGCCATGGAAGTCCCGAGGCGGAGGGGGGCGAGAGCCTGAGCGCCATGTTCGAGCCCCCTGCCGGGCTCGCGCAGGGCGAATATCTGCTGACGGTCACCCTCACCGGCCCGGCGGGCGAGAGGGAGAGCAGCGTGGCATCGTTCGCGCTGGATAGGAGATTCTGATGCGGTTTTCTTGCGGTCTTCTGCTTCTGGTATTCGGCGTTGCAAGCGTTGAGAGCGTTGCGGCCCAGACCTATTCCGAGTCCACGGACGTCGTCGTGGTCGAAGTGCCCGTGCAGGTGCTCAACGACGCCGGCCAGCCGGTCCGCGGGCTCACGGCCGACGACTTCGAGGTCTCCGAGCGCGGCCGGAAGCAGAAGATCGTCGGTTTCGAGGTGCTCGACCTGAAGGTGGACGTCCCTGCCGGCGGAGCGAAGACGCGTACGCCTCCCCCGCCGGTCTCGGCGCGCCGCCACTTCCTGTTCCTCTTCGATCTCTCCTTCTCCTCCCCCAAGGCGGCGGGCAGGTCCAGGGAGGCGGCCCGCAAAATCCTGGAAAAGCTCCATCCGTCGGACCTGGTGGCCGTGGGCTCCTATATCTCCTCCAAGGGGGCCGAGCTGCTGCTCGCCTTCAGCGGCGACCGGGACCAGGCCCTCATGGCCATCGACCGGATCTCCAAGCCCACGGGCCTCGACTACTCGCCGGACCCTCTGCGCCTCGTGATGGGAGCCGGCGCGCTAGATAACCAGGGAGCCGGCGCGAGCGAGCCAGAGGGGGGAGGGCGCGGATCCGCGCGCGAGAGCGTCGCCGCATCCATCGCCGGGGCCGAGGCCGATTTCAGCCAGGGCACGGTCATGAGCCTGGAACGGGCCGACCGCAGCCAGCAGGAGCGCGCCATGACCGCCATGACCCGCTCCCTGACCGAGCTCGCCCGCATGATGCAGAGCGTCCGCGGCCGCAAGCACGTCGTCCTCTTCTCCGAGGGGTTCGACGGCTCCCTCCTGCGCGGCACCGCCAACCTCGACGAGCAGAACGAGATGGCCTCGTCCTCGGCGGCGGGCGAGTACTGGAACATCGATTCCGAGAAGCGCTACGGCAGCACCAAGGCCGCCAGCGTCGTCGAGGACATGCTGGAGGAGTTCCGCCGCGCCGACTGCGTCATCCAGGCCGTGGACGTCGGCGGGCTGCGCGAGGGCGCCCGGCCCGAGGACCAGTGGGCCGGCGGCAAGGACAGCCTCTTCCTGATGGCCAAGGAGACCGGCGGCGAGCTCTACGAGAACTACAACGACCTTGACGTGGCCCTGACCGACATGCTGGAGCGCAACAGCGTCACCTACGTGCTCGCCTTCCAGCCCGAGAAGATCGAGCGCGACGGCGCGTACCACCGGCTCAAGGTCGAGCTCAAGGCCTCGAAGAGAGGCCTCCGCCTGGTCCACCGCCCCGGCTACTACTCGCCGCGACCCCACGACCAGCAGAATCCGCTGGAGCAGGCGCTGTCGGCCGGCGAGCGCATCCTGAGCGGCTTCGACGGCGGCACGATCCACACCGCCGTACTGACCGCCCCGTTTCAGGCTTCCGGACCCGACGCCTACGTGCCGGTCCTGATCGAGGTCGACGGCAACACCCTGCTCGCCGGCTCGAAAGGCGCTGCCCTCCCGACCGACATCTTCGCCTATGCCTTCGATTCCGCCGGCAAGGTCCGGGACTACTTCTCCCAGAACCTCAGCCTGGACCTCGCCAAGGTCGGGCCGGTGCTGCGGCAGAGCGGGCTCAAATTCTTCGGCCACCTGGACCTGCCGCCCGGCGAGTACTCGGTGCGCGTGCTGGTGCGCAACGGCGCCGGCGCCTGGGGCCTCAAGGCGGCCTCGGTGAGCGTCCCCGACTTCGCCGCGCCCGTCCTGCTGCCGCCGTTCTTCCCGGAGCAGCCCGGCCAGTGGCTCATCGTGCGGGAGGCGCCGCGGGAGGGGGACCGGACGGTGCCCTATCCCTTCCTCGCCGGCGAGGAGCCCTACATCCCGTCCTCGCTGCCGAAGCTGGCTCCCGGCAAGGAGGCCGCGATGTCGCTCGTCGTCTATCACCTCCAGCCCGGGGAGCTGCGGGCCGAGGCGCGCATTCTGACCCCGGACGGCCGCGAGGCCGGCACGGGCGAGGTGCGGATCGTCCAGCGCCACGCCCCCGGGGAGGATGGCGCCGACCGTCTGGCGGCCACCTTCGAGCCGCCGGCCGGCCTGCTCCCCGGCGAGTACCTGCTGCTCCTCACCGTCATCGACGCCCGGGGAGGTGCCGAGAGCAGCGCGGCGGCCTTCACCGTGCCCGGCGCCTGAAGGGCAAGCCTTTCCTGGCCGGCCCTTTGCAACCTTCCCTTGAAAACGAAGCAGTGCCCGGAGAGGCGGGTGGCCCGGCAGTCCGCGATGGGAGCCGGGGCCGTCCGCCAGAAGTGACGGTTTTTTCGAGGAGGAGGTATCCAATGCGCTCTCTTTGCATCCTGCTGCTCACCGCTCTCGCCGTGCCGGCCGGCGCCCAGACGTTCTCGGAAGCCACCGACGTGGTGGTCGTCGAGGTTCCGGTGCAGGTGATCGGGGCCGACGGCAAGCCGGTCCGCGGCTTGACCGCGGACAACTTCGAGGTCTACGAGGGGCGCAAGAAGCAGCCTCTGATCGGCTTCGAGGCCCTCGACCTGGCGGCGCGGCCGGCGGCCGGGGGGAAGGCGGCGCCGCCGCCGGTCGCGGCCCGCCGCCACTTCCTGATGATGTTCGACTTCACCTTCTCGTCCCCCAAGGGCCTGGCCCAGGCCCGCGAGGCCGCGCGGACGTTCGTGGAGCGGCTCCATCCGTCCGACCTGGTCTCGGTCGCGAGCTACACCACGGACAAGGGCACCGAGATGCTGCTCCAGTTCACGGGCGACCGCGGCCAGATCCTGGCCGGAATCGACCGTCTCGGCCTGCGCGCCTTCCGCAACGAGGAGCAGGTTCCCGACCCCCTGGGCCTGATCGTCGTCGACGACCTTTTCTCCGCGCTCGACAAGAAATCCGGCGACAAGAGCTCCGGAACGTCGGGCGGCGGCAGCATCGACCGCGGCGAGATGGAGCACGTCATCGCCGTCGAGCTGGGCCGCGTCTCCCAGGTCACCCGGGAGCGCGCCGTGGCCAACATGAGCCGCTCCTACGGCGAGCTCGCGCGCATGATGGCGGGGGTGCGCGGCCGCAAGTACCTGGTCCTCTTCTCCGAAGGGTTCGACGCCGCCCTCCTCTCCGGCACCGCCAACATCGACGAGCAGAACGCCATGGCCGAGGGGACCGAGCTGTGGGACCTCAGCTCCGCGGACCGCTTCGGCAGCACCAAGACGGTGAGCCAGATCGAGGAGATGCTGGAGGAGTTCCGCCGCGCCGACTGCGTGATCCAGGCGGTGGACATCGCCGGCCTGCGCGCCGGGGTCGTCGCCGAAGCGCAGTTCGCCGGCGGCAAGGACAGCCTCTTCCTCATGGCCAGGGAGACCGGCGGCGAGCTGTTCGAGAATACCAACCAGCTCGACGTGGCCGTGGCCAAGGTGCTGGAGCGCACCAGCGTCACCTACGTGCTGGCCTTCCAGCCCAACGGTGTGGACGGTGTGGACATCGCGCGCGACGGCAAGTACCACAGGCTCCGGGTCGAGCTGAAGAACGGCCCCAAGGGGGCGCGCCTGGTCCACCGTCCCGGCTACTATGCGCCGCAGTCGTACGACAAGCGCAGCCCGCTGGAGAAGGCCCTCGTCGCCGGCCAGGCCCTGGTCGGAGGCGAGGAGATGAAGCAGGTCCGCACCGCGGTGCTGGCGGCGGCTTTTCCCGTCCAGGGTCCCATTCAGGACGGCCCCTGGTACGTGCCCGTCCTGATCGAGGTGGACGGCCCCAGCCTCACCGCCGGCATGGAGGGCAGATCGCTGCCCATCGACATCTATGCCTACGCCTTCGACGCCGAGGGCCGGGTGCGCGACTTCTTCTCCCAGACCGTGGGCCTGGACCTCTCCAAGGTCGGGCCGGCGCTCGCGCAGGGCGGGCTCAAGTTCTTCGGTCATCTGGACCTGCCGCCGGGCGAGTGGTCGGTGCGGGTGCTGGTGCGCAATGGGGCCACCGGGGCCATGGGCCTCCAGGTGACTACGGTGCACGTGCCGGAGCTCGCGCAGGCCGGCGCGGTCCTCCTGCCCGCCTTCTTCCCCGAGCCCCAGGGGAAGTGGCTGGTCATCCGCGAGGCGGCGCGCCAGGGGGACCGGGAGGTGCCGTACCCGTTCATGGTGGGCAGCACGCCATACATCCCGGCTTCGCTGCCGGTGCTCGTGGCCGGGCAGGGGACGTCGTTCTCGCTGGTCGGCTATCGCCTGAAGCCAGGCGCGCTGAGGGCTGAGGCCAGGGTCCTCGCCGCCGACGGCCGCGAGGCCGGCGCGGGCGCGCTCGAAGGCTTCGAGCGCCTCGATCCCGCCGCCGACGGCGCCGACCGCATGGTGGCGACCTTCGCCCCGCCGGCCGGCCTGCAGCCCGGGGACTACATGCTGATGGTGACGGTCACGGATTCGGCGGGCGGCTCGGAGACGAGCGTTACACCGTTCCAGTTAGCGGGGATCAATTAGCGGGATAAGATCCCCCGTGTGACAGACACGACGATTCATCTCAAGCCCGGGCGGGACAAGTCGGTCCGCGAGGGGCACCCCTGGATCTTCTCCGGCGGCGTGGGCCGCCTGGAGGGTCCGGGGGACGCGCCCCTCGCCCGCGTCCTCGACGCGGGCGGCCGGTTCCTCGGGCTCGGCTTCCACAGCCCCCGCTCGCAGATCCGCGTGCGCATGCTCGGCTCCGAGCTGGACTTCCGGAAGCGGATCGCCGAAGCCCTGACCCTCCGCGCCGCGGTCCTCCCTCCGGACACCACCGGCTACCGCGTCCTCAACTCCGAGGGCGACGGCCTGCCCGGCTGGACGGTCGATCGCTTCGGCGACGCCCTGGTGAGCCAGGTCACGGTGGCCGGGCTGGAGACCCTGCGGGGGGAGGCGTACGCCGCCCTGGCCGAGGCCTTTCCCGGAATGTCCATCCTGCAGATGAACGATCTGCCGGCGCGGCGGGCCGAGGGGCTGCCCTTCGGCGGCGTCGAGACGATCCTGGGAGAACCGCCGGCCGAAGCGCCGTTCCTGGAGCACGGATTCCAGCTCGCGGCCGAGCTGTCGGGTGGACAGAAGACCGGCTTCTATTGCGATCAGCGCGAGAACCGCCGCCGGGTGGAGGGCCTGTCGAGCGGCCGGACCGTCCTCGACCTCTTCGCCCATGCCGGCGCCTTCGGCCTCTACGCCCTGCGCGGGGGAGCGACGCGGGTGGTCCACGTGGAGTCCTCCACGCGCCTGATCGACCGCGGCCGGGAGCTGGCGGTGCGCAACGGCTTCGATCCCGGGATGACCGAATGGGTCAAGGCGAACGTCTTCGAAGACCTGCGGGAGCGCACCGACCGCTACGGCTTGGTGGTCTGCGATCCGCCGCCTCTGGTGCGCAAGCGCCCGGACGTGGATGCCGCGGCCCGCGCCTACAAGGACCTGAACCGCCTGGCTTTTCAGAGGGTGGAGCCCGGAGGATTCCTCCTGACGTTCTCCTGCAGCGGCGCGGTCGACTCGAAGCTCTTCCGCCAGATCCTCTTCGCCTCCGCCATGGAAGCCGGCGTGCGCGTCGCGCTCCTCGAGCCCCTCGCGGCGGCTCCGGATCATCCCGTCGACATCAGACACCCTCAGGGCGAGTACCTGAAGGGCTGGCTGACGATGGTGCGCGGCTCAACGAGCGGGTAGACCCCTCTACCCGCTCGTTTGGCGCCGCTACCCAGTGGTTGGAGCCCTCTACCCTATGGTTTGGAAGGCGCCCACGGGCGCGAGATGATGCACGCGTTGATCCCGCCGACTCCCATGGACAGCTTGCCGGCCGGACCGGTTGGTGCGGGCACGGCCTCGTCGCCCACGAAGTCGCGGTGCAGCATGGCGATCTGCGGATTCAGCTCTCCGTGGGAGAGCGGCGTGGGGAAGATCGTTCCCCGCTCGTAGCCGAGGTACTGCGCGGTCAGCTCCCACCCACCCGCGGCGGACATGCCGTGGCCGAACGTCCCCTTGCGAGCGGTGACCAGCACCGAGTCCGGGAGGATCGAGCGCAGGTTGTGGACCTCCTGGTAGTCGCCCGGCGTGGCCGTAGCGTGGAGGTCCCAGGTGGCGATCTCGTCCGGCCGGATTCCGGACGCGTCGAAGGCCTGGCGCATGGCCTCGGTCGGCCCCTCGACGGACGGCGTGATGATGTGGTCGGCGTCCGAGCTGACCCCGACCGCCACCGGCTCCATGCCCAGTGGCTTGAACCCCAGGGCCGTCATGTGCTCGAGGTCGCCCATGATCCAGAGCACCGACCCGCCGGCCACGTGGGTGCCGCGCATGCCGGTCAGCGGTTTCGAGACGTTGCCGTCGGCGGAAGTCACGCGGGCCGAGTAGAAGCCGCCGACCGAGAGCACGTTCGGCGGCGGGTCGGTGGCGCCGACCACCACGGCCTTGGCCTCGCCGCGCTCGATGGCATCCATGCCGAGCTTCAGGGCCACGCCGAAGGTGGAGCAGGCCGCCACGGGCGCGAAGGCCAGGCCGGTGATCCTGCCGAGCATGGAGACCTGCGCGGCCGGGGTGTTGTGGAGGTTCCACACCACGCTCGCCGACACCGCCAGCCAGGGGGGCTGGGGCGCTCCCCAGCGCTTCTGGGTCTGCCCGAAGCGGCGCTGCTTCTCCTTGAGCACGCTCATCTTGCCGCTCTCGACGGTCCCCTCGACGCTGATCGATTCGATCTCGGCCAGCTCGGCGAGGTAGGTGCGGAGGTCGGGGCAGCTCCCGGCCCAGAAGTGCCACCAGGCGCGGTCGGCGTCGGAGCGCTCCTGGGGCGGCAGGGTTTCAGGGGGAGGAGGTGCTTCGGAGCGTTCCTCGGCCGGCGAGTCCCACCACGCCTTGAGCGCTGGGTTGCGCTCGGCCCAGAAGCGGTCCCAGGTGCGCTGGGCGCGGTCGAGGGCGAGGGTGGACTGCGCGATCGTCATGACATTGCCGATGCCGGTGCCCACGTAAACATGGGCCTGGGTGCCGAGGCGCTGGAGCTCCTGCTCGATGCCGGGGTTCTGCTCCAGCGTCTGGATGAAGGCGCCGACCGCGTACAAGGTGGTCGCATCCATCTTGTCGTGGAGCTGGCGGTAGCGGCTGGGCGGGAAGCGGGCGTCGATCCAGCCCTTGTACTCCTCGAACGAGAACTCGGGGTTGCCCACCAGGAAGTTGTTGGGGCCATAGCCCTCGAACGGAGACAGCCAGCTCTCCGACGACGCGAGGTTCCTCGCGAACGCCTCGACGTTCGGCGAGCGGGGCGCGACGACTCCCCAGCCAAAGATCCCGACTCTACGCAGAATGAAGCCCCCCTTCTCCGGGGTGGATTGTACACAAGGGGGGCTCAAATCACTCTTTCGGGCGATGTCGCCGGCCTGGTGCATCCCTAGACTCCTCTGCATGAACAGGCTCGCGATCTCCTTCTGGACCCTGCTCCTGGCCAACGCCGCCCTGGGCGCCGTGCTCGGCCTGGGTCTCGCCATCTCTCCCCGCACGGTGCTCGGCCTCTTCCCGGCCGCGGTGGCGCCGGGCTCGGCCGCGCTCCTGCAGGCGATCGGCTTCCTCCTCTTCGGGCTGAGCCTGACGCTCTGGACCGTCGTGGACATCCGAAGGACGGACATGCTCGCGCAGGCCGCCAAGTTCGTCGCCTGCGGGCTCGTCTGCGCCTGGGTCGCCCTGCTGCTGATCGCGCAGGGAGCGGTGAGCCCGGATTGGATCATCTTCCCCATCGTCTTCCTGGGGTTGCTCCTGGTCTGTTGCGGCGTCTTCGAGATCGTCAAAGGGAAGGCCGGCGGCCCTCAGTCACCCGATCCGGCCGGCGAAGCGGCGGCGCAGCAGGAGCGCCGGCGGCTGGCCAGGGACCTGCACGATTCGATCAAGCAGCAGCTCTTCAGTATCAAGCTCAGCTCCGCGGCCGCCGAGGAGCGATGGGAGAGCGACCCCGGGGGTGCCAGAGCGGCCCTCGCCGACGTGCGCAAGAGCGCCCACGCGGCCATGGTCGAGATGCAGGCCATGCTGAGCCAGCTGCGGCCCCAGCCGCTGGCCACGGCCGGGCTCGTCGAGGCCCTGCGCGAGCAGTGCGAGGCGCTGGGCTACCGCTGCGGGATCCCGGTCCATTTCGAGATCGGAGACCTCCCGCCGGACAGCCGCCTGCCGGACAGCGCGCGGGAGACTCTGTTCCGCATCGCCCAGGAGGCGCTCTCGAACATCGCCCGCCACGCCCGCGCCCGGACGGTGCACGTGCAGCTCGGCAAGGCCGAGCACGAGGGCGCTCCGGCCCTGCTCCTCCAGGTCCGCGACGATGGACAGGGGTTCGGCCCGGCCGGCCGGTCGGCCGGTATGGGCCTGCGCAACATGCGCGAGCGGCTGGAGGCGGTGCACGGCGCGCTGGAGGTCCGGAGCGCTCCCGGCGAGGGGACGGAGGTGCGGGCCTGCGCGCCGCTCGCCCCGCCGAAAGCTCCCGCCGATCCGGTCCGCAACCTGATGGCCCAGGCTCCGTTCGTCATGCTCCTCGTCTTTATCATGGACAAGCCCAACATCGCCTTCGCCCTGATCGCCCTTCTCGCGCTGCTCCCGGCGGGGAAGAGGAGTGCCCGGTCTGCGACGGATGTCCGGCTGAAGCTGGTCGGCCACCAACACTGGTTCCTGCTGCTCGCCATGGCTTTCTGGTGGGTCTGCGCTCTCGTGCCGAACCCGGTGTGGCCGTGGGTCGGCCGGATCGATCGGGCCGCCCGGCTCCTGTCTCCCTTGCTTCTCGGGCTCGCCCTCCGCGAGGCCTGGGCCTTCTTCCGCTTCCGGCGTTCCGTGGACGGCCCCGGGCCGGAGCCCGGCCTCCCGGTCTGGCTCTTCGCGTTGATGCTGCTCGCCCTGCTGGCGAGCCTCCCCTTGCTGTTCCTGGTCCCGGATCCCTGGGTCGTGGCGCGCTCGGGCCTGCTCTCTTATGCAATCCTCTATCTGGGATGGCGGCTGAGAGCATGAGCGGCAGGATCCGCGTCGTCGTCGTGGACGACCACAAGGTGGTCCAGACCGGCCTGCGCAGCTACCTGGAATCCTTCCCGGACATGGAGGTGGTGGGTGCGGCTTCGAGCGGCGAGGAGGTGCTGAAGAAGTTGGAGGACTGGCTGCCGGACGTAGTGGTCATGGACCTCCGCATGCCGGGCGGCATGGACGGCGTCGAGGCCACCCGCCGCGTCCGCGCCCTCTCGCCCCACACGCAGGTGGTGGTGCTCACGGCCGACACCGACGACGCCCGGGTGGTGGGCGCGCTGCGGGCCGGGGCCATCGGCTACGTGCGCAAGGACGCCGACCCCCAGGTCTTCCTGGCCGCCGTGCGTGGCGCCGCCCGGGGGAGGTCGGTGCTCGATCCGGCCGTGGCCGGCTCCGTGCTCCAGGACCTGGCCCAGGGCGCAAGTCTGACGGAGCCCCTGAGCGAGCGCGAGACCGAGGTGCTCCATCAACTCGCCCACGGCCGCACCAACCGGGAGATCGCCGAGGCCCTCCACATCTCCGAGGACACAGTGAAGACCCACGTGGGCAACATCCTCTCGAAGCTGCAGCTCGCCCACCGCACCCAGGCCGTGATCTACGCCCTCAAGCAGGGGTTGCTCTCGCTCGACGACATCAAGCTCTGAGGCCTTCTACCACTCGAGCTGCTGTCCGGGTTGCTTGCCCTTGGCCCCGCGGGTCTCGCGCAGCGGACGGGTGAGATCCTTGAGGTTGCCGCCCTTGCTTCGGGCCAGGAGGCCGAGTCCGGCCAGGGCACCCACTCCGCCGAGACCCAGCGCGGCCGTGCGCGGCGAGAGGCGCCGGCTGCCGTTCGAGCTCTCGCTCTCGCCGTCGTGGATCTCCAGGCGGCTTTCCACCTCGTGGACCCCCTTGCTGCCCTTGCGCAGCAGCGAGCCGGCTCCGGCCACGAGCCCGCGGGTGCGGTTACCGACGTCCGCCGATGTCCTGCGCAGCGCCTTGCCGCTCACCTTGAGGCCATGCACGGCCTTGTCACGGGCCAGGGCGCGTCGGCGGCGGCCGCCGTCGGGATCAAGAAGGTACATGAGGCCGGCGCCGAGGCCGACCCCTCCGAGAAGGGTCAACGGGTTGCGTGTTTTCATGGGGAGTCCTCCTTTCGAACAACGGATCCCGCCGGAGCCCCGGCAGGTCCCATCTGAGGCTTGGTGCAAGGCACGCACCAGCACGGACGAACACGGACTCACACGGACGGTCACGGACCGTCCCCTACTGTCCGTGTCAGTCCGTGGTTGTCCCTGTGAGTCCGTGTAGTCCGTGTCAGTGAAACCGCACCGGCTCGACCGGCCCCGCGGGGATGTCGCCGCGCAGCACCGTTTCCCCTTCGACGGTGGTCCGCCCCTCCTCCATCAGCTCCTTGAAGCGGACCAGATCCTCGTCCATCTCCGTCTCGGGGTCGCGTCCGAGCAGGGCCGCGATGGCATGGCCGATCGAGCCGAGGGCGCCGGCGGGAGGGTGGATCGAGACCTGGAGGTCGACCCGGGTCTCGGTCTCGCCGGTGGGAGTGAAGTGGGCGCTTCCCGAGTTGCCCAGGGCCGCGCCGGGCAGGGTCTTCCAGGCCAGCACCCGCTCGGGCTCGAACACGCTCAGACAGGCATCCCACTCGAGGTGCGTGCCCGCGGGGCCGCGGACCACCCAGTGCCAGCAATTGCTGCCGGTGCGCTCGACATCCACGACGTTGGCCATGAAGCGGGGGAAGTTTTCGAACTCGGCCCAGTAGCCGAAGACGTCCTCGATCGGAGCGCCGACGAGGATCGTCTTGTGGATTTCCAGGGTCTGGGTTCCCGCCGCGGCCATGCCGCGGGCGATCAGGCCGATCCCGACCGTGCCGAGAGCGAGACCGATGGGTTCTCTGCGGTAGTGAAAGCCGGCGAAAGCCAGGGCGCCGCCGGCCGTGGTGGCCAGCAGCCGCTTGGCCGGGGTCCATGGGGGCACTGCCCGGTAATGCTGATTGCGCTTTCGCGGCTCGCCCTGGAGGGAGGAGACGCTCTCCGCGCTCTCATGGACCCGGAGCTGGTCGTCCACCTTGCGCACGCCACGGACGGAGCGCACCGCCGCGAGCAGGCCGGCCACCTCGGAGTCCAGGATCTCGCCGGCCAGGGTGATCTCGCCGTCGTCGGCCAGGACCTCGATGGCGTGGGAATGGGAGACGAACCGCCCCATCTTGGACCGCACCCGGTCTTCGAGGACGCGGTCCTCGACGGGCTCGGGCCTGAAATGCAGCCGGGCCCCGGCCTCGGCGGCGAGCCCGCGGCTCCGGTGAGCGAGGTCGCGAGAGGCTCGGCCCAGGGCGGTCCCCCCGGCGCCGAGGGCATGGGCGGTTTTACTACGGGCCGTGGCCCGGCGCTGGCGCCCCCGTTCGGGATCGAGCAGGTACATGAGACCTGCCCCGATTCCCAAACCACCCAAGAGTGTCCACTGCTGGCGACGTTCCATATGCACCTCCGCGGAGAGCAGGGTGCAAGGGGCGTACCGGAGCCCTACTCCGCCGAGATCCGCACTCCGCCGTTGGTGCTGCGCACGAAAAGCTTGCCGCCGCCGCCGTTGATGTCGCCGGTCAGCGACTTTTTGGTCTTGTGACCCCCTTCGACCGCCAGATCGGAGTGGATGCCGCCGTTCGAGGTGGCGATGTCGACCGAGGCGCGGAGATTTTCGGGGAGCCGCAGGGTCACTCCGCCGTTCGTGGTGCGCAGCGAGATGTCGCCGTTCACCTCGTTGATCTGGGCGGTGATCCCGCCGTTGGTCGTGACGCCGTCCAGGCTGCCGGTCGCGTTGACCACGGAGAGGCCGCCGTTGGTCGAACGCAGGCGGATGTTGCCTTCGACATCCTCGACCGAGACGCCGCCGTTGGTGGTCAGCAGCTCGGCCCGGCCGCGGGTACCCACGAGGCGCACGCCGCCATTCGTGCTCTGGAGGTTCGACACCAGCTCTCGCGGCGCCTTGATCTTGTAGTTCACGTTCATGTTGACGCTGTTGCCGGATAGCCAGTCGAAGAAACCGTCCCCCTCGTTCTTGGGGTATTTCGTCAGGATCTGCAGCACACCCGCGGAGGGCTTGACCTCGATCCGGAGCAGTTTCATCGCCTCCCGGGCCTTCTCCGCGCTATCGGCCTTGACCTGCTTGACGGCCTCCACCTGGACCTCGTTGCGGTCCCAGGCCTCTACGGTGATGCCGCCGTTGGTGTTCTCCACCCGCAGCTCGCCGCCGGCTTTCAGGGGGTAGGTCTTCAGGAAAGTCTCCTTGACGGTCTCCGAGGCCTGCGCGGACGGCGCCCAGGCCAGTGCTACGCCGGCGATCAATCCAAGTACGGGGATGCTCAGTTTCATGTCTCTCCTCCTTCTTCCCATCCCCCTACGGACGGCGCGGGCAAAAGGTTACAGGCATCTTTCTTGCGCGGGAAACGTTGTAGCCTCTAGCCATGGAGGAGGTGGGTGTGGCAGGACAACAACAGACAGACGATCTCAAGCTGCTGCTGGCGGTGATGCCGCCCCAGGTGCGGGAGACGATCGAGAGGCATCCGCGCAAGGGGGACCTGATCGAGATCGTGCTCGACCTGGGCCGCCGGCCCGAGGTGCGTTTCCCCCAGTCGGGCGAGGACATCTCCAGCGAGCCGGTCGGCCGCGAGGACCTCGCCTATGTGGTGGAGAGGATCGGCCGCTTCGGCAAGGACAACCGCGCCGGCATCGAGCGCACCCTGCACCGCATCTCGGCCATCCGCAACCGGGTCGGGGACGTGGTCGGCCTCACCTGCCGGGTCGGGCGGGCCGTGTATGGCACCGTCGACATCCTGCGCGACGTGATCGAGGCGGGGGAGTCGATCCTCCTGCTCGGCCGTCCGGGCGTGGGGAAGACCACGCTCCTCCGGGAAGCGGCGCGCGTGCTAGCCGACGAGCTGAGCAAGCGGGTGGTGGTCGTGGACACTTCCAATGAGATCGCCGGCGACGGCGACATCCCCCACCCGGCCATCGGCCGCGCCCGGCGCATGCAGGTGCCGGCCCCCGAGCAGCAGCACGGGGTCATGATCGAGGCAGTCGAGAACCACATGCCGCAGGTGATCGTGATCGACGAGATCGGCACCACGGCCGAGGCCCAGGCGGCGAGGACGATCGCCGAGCGCGGAGTGCAGCTCATCGCCACGGCGCACGGCAATACCCTCGAGAACCTGCTCCAGAACCCGACGCTCTCCGACCTGGTCGGCGGCATTCAGGCCGTCACCCTCTCGGACGAGGAGGCGCGGCGCCGCGGCACCCAGAAGACCGTGCTGGAGCGCAAGGCCCCGCCCACCTTCGACGTGCTCATCGAGATCCAGGACACGGATCGTCTCGCCGTCCATCACGAGGTGTCGGAGGTGGTGGACCGGCTGCTGCGCGACATCCCCCCACGGCCCGAGATCCGGGTGCGGACGGTCGGCGGCGAGGTGGAGATCCACGAGCCTGCGCAGAGCTCACTGCCTCCGGTATCCCCCGCGGCCTCCGCCCCGGCACCGCGCAAGCGCCGGTCGAAAGACGCCCGCGATGTCCCGAACCCATGGGAGGCGAGGGAGGCACGTACGGCCCGCACTCCACGGGAGGAAGCCGCCCGCGAGGTGCGCGAAGCGCCTTTCCCGGTCCAGCACGCCCGCCCGCCCAAGGGCAAGGCGGTGAGGGTCTTCCCCTACGCGGTCTCCAAGAGCAAGCTCGAGCGGGCCATCCGCAAGTTCCGGCTGCCGCTGCTGATCATGGACGACCTGGACGAGGCCGAGATGGTCATCACACTCAAGGCTCAGGAGCGCCGCCAGCCGCGCCGCCTGCGTGACGCCGAGGCGCGCGGCGTGCCGGTCTTCATCATCAAGAGCAACACCATCGCCCAGATGGAGAACTTCCTGAGCGCCCACTTCGGCGCGACCGAGCCCGGCAGCAATGACGAGGCCGCCCTGCGCGAGGTCGAGGAGGCGGTGGACGAGGTGCGGGACCAGGGCAAGCCGGTGGAGCTCGCACCGCAGGGCAACTACCTGCGCCGGCTCCAGCACCAGCTCGTCGAGCGCTTCGGCCTGGTCTCCGAGAGCCGGGGGGAGGAGCCCTACCGCCGGGTGGTGATCTTCCCGGGGTAGGGGCGGCTCTTGTGGCCGCCCTCCGGAGAGCACCCACAAGAGGCATACGCGCTAACTTACCGATGATTGCGCTCCGGCGGGGGGGCCCCCCCGGGGAGGGAGAGGGTTGGCTCTGGGGAAGGTAGGAGCGGTCGCAGCCTAGGGCTCGCTCGGGGCCATCCTCAAGCCACCAAATCCTCTCCCCGAGTTGCTCGGGGCTGTCCCCGAGTCACTAATTCCTCTCCCCGAGTTGCTCGGGGCTGTCCCCGAGTCACTGAATCCTCTCCCCGAGTTGCTCGGGGCTGTCCCTGAGCCACTGAATCCTCTCCCCGAGTTGCTCGGGGCTGTCCCAGAGCCACTGAATCCTCTCCCCGAGTAGCTCGGGGCTGTCCCCGAGTCACTGAATCATCTCCCCGAGTGGCTCGGGGCTGTCCCAGAGCCACTAAATCCTCTCCCCGAGTCGCTCGGGGCTGACCCCGAGCCACTAAATCTTCTCCCCGAGTCGCTCGGGTATACCCGCCGGTTGTTGCCGTGGCAAAGTTAGCGCGTATTCCCACAAGAGGTGCCCCTACAGAGGGATGATCCATCTTTTACGGCATGA
>JAXDKG010000018.1:0-183259 GCA_034667225.1 Acidobacteriota bacterium | reverse complement strand
CCAACCGTTGCATGACTTCGTCCCAGGTCAGTCCTTCGCTCAGCAGCAAGATCACCCGGGCACGACGCGCATCTTCAGCCCGCCCTGTCCGGCTCGTATTCCGACGACTCAGCTCTACCTGTTCCTCGGGCGTCAACACCATTGCGTTCTTCATGCGCACGATTATAGTCTATGATTGCGCGTTACGAGCCACTAGTGCCTCATCGATTGCCAACCGCGGAAAGTTCCTGGCTTGTCCGGGAAGGTTACTCGATCGACTGAGAGGTTCCGTGTTCGTCGGGAAGGTTCAACAGTGTCGTAGGAAAGGCCCTCAGTCATCGCAGGAGTTTCCCGCTCGCTCGATTCGGATCCAAACCTCCGTCGTTTCACCAGATGTCATTGACAGAGGATACGGGACCCAGGGTTTCCATTTCTCCGGGCGCATCTGGATTCAATCTGCCTCTTGACCGAAGAAACGTACCGTAATCCACGAAGGTATCTTTGCTGAGCTTCACCCCTTTCCTCCAAAGGGCCTCACATTCTGGACACCAAATCGCCTCTTCATTCAAATGAACCAGGCGGACTCTCTCAAGCCAATCCTGGCCACACCGAGGGCAGGCAACCTTTTCGTTCATGGCACGGGGTCTCACGAGGTGTGAGCTGACGCCGGCGTTACGGCTTCAGGCAATGTGGCAAGTTGCTCCTGCTCGGTCAGAGCTCAAAGAACCATCGCCAATGGTCCCGATCGAAGGGAGGCTTGCCGAAGAGATGGAACAACCCGTCGGCGAAAGGCCAGTCGCCTGAAACGAGGGTGTCTCCTCCTCCCCCAGGGAAGTCCAGTTGGAGAATCTGGAGATAGCCTGAGCGCAGGATCTTCGTGACTTCGTCCTCGAGAACCGGTTCGCCCTGGATGAAGTAGGGTCTGCCTCCGAGCTTGTGCGAGGACTCGATGACAGTCTCTCCATCGTCGTTGACGAACCAGTCGTCTTTGACCGGATGCAATAGCAGGGGATGTCCGCTCAACGAAGAGGCAGGCTCGCCCGGCGCCCTGCGCGGAGCCGGGGCGTGAAGGAAAACCTCGATCAAGCCGGGCTCCTGCAACGATCCGTTGGCCGGCAAAAGCTCGTCAAAACCCGCGACGAACAGCGAGAGCTCCTGCGACGGCGTCAAGAACGGCACGGTCAGAAGGTACTCCATACCCTCGCGGACTCCGACTCCCTCAGGCGCGCGCCCCCCCCCAGGCGCGGGCCTGAAACGCTCGGCCCGTCGCCGATCACGAACGGAATGCACTTGGTCGTTTCGTAGTGGCTCAGGACCAGTCCTTTCCCTTTACAATCTGGTGCCGTAATCCTGCACCATGACTGCCTGAGAGACTTCTATGCCTTGCGCGACTAGCTGTTTGAAGGGGCCTCCGGGAAGGTTTCGCAACGCAGAGCAGCTCCGTCTTTCAGGTGAATGACTTGAATGCCATCCGGCTGTGAATTCATCCAGGCGATGACGAGTCCGATTTGCTCCCAAAGGATATCGAAGTAACCAGGTTCGTCGAAATGGATCTCTCGATTCGGGAGCAATATTGTCGGACATACGCGAGAAACAAAGAGGTCGCCATCGAACTGTAAGCTCAAATAGTTCGGGAATACCTCGACAGCGACCAAGCGGACGTCGCCGGTGTTGTCGATCATAGTACCCACCAACCAGAGTCGTCCTTAAAAAGGACGGCTTCCGCCGCTTCATAGTCCTCGTCGCGTAGAGAGATCCTGAGAGTGGATCCCTCCTCGAAGCCGAGGGCCAAGAATTCGGGGACTATTTCGGCCGAAGTAACAACCTTGCCTGCGAGGCGGCATAGTGTATCAAAGTATCCTGGCTCCTTCCACTGGAGCTTATGACTCCCAGCCTCTACAACCGGTGACGTTACAGCAGTCAGACCGGCACCGTCGAAGGCAAACTGGGTGTAATCGAGGATGAGTACAACGGAATTCATCCTCTTACCGACCAGTCTCTTCAGCGGGGTTGCTGCAGTCGCTATGGTGTCAGGGGAATGTGCCACCACCAGTCCGCCTTTCCGATTGACTTGCTGGTATAAGGATGCAACGTCTGATCCGATCCGGTCGGAAGCTGCTTGTAGTAGCTGACGTATCCTCCGGGATATCCCGGCGAGGTGGGGCTAGGAAGGGTCGGATCCATGACTCTCACGGAAGTGACCTTGAGAGAAAGGCCGTATCCGCCTTTTCCTCCTTCGAATACGACTCCCAGGCCAGTCCTACTGGGAATAGGCCCAATGGCCCCAGAGGGTACTATAATAGCAGGACCGGATTCCTGCCCGAGAAAACTCGGGCTACTGGGCGTTGGCGACACTCGCTGTCTGGCAGCCTGTTGGGCAGCAAATTCGGGGTCGTAGCGAACAAGATCTTGCCGAATTGGCTGCCTGGCTAGCGATCCATCAGGATTGGGCGTGGCCACGTTCTCAAACTCGGCTGCGGCGGCCAAGTCATCTGCCGCGTTCATGGCCGCCGGGGCTTCCGCGGCGGCTCCCGAAGTGGCCTCGGCGATGGCCGCACGAACGCCTCCGCTTGCGGCCTCTCCCGTGACTACCGTCGTTACGGGGCTCGGTCTCAGGGAGCGTGCGAGAGCCGTTGCGGCCTCGGTGACGGTCATCTTTCCGGTCTGGGTCTCCGCAAGGGCCTGTCCACCTCGAAAGACCAGGCCGCCGGCAGCACCGAGCCCGGCTGCTTTGGCATACTCGCCAGCACTGCTGACCTGACCCTCCACCAGGTCGGCCCCAGCGCGTGCGCCGACGCCAGCCGAGGCTCCCGCCAGGACGGCTGTCGCGGTCTTTCCTAGCTGGAGGCTCCTGGCGGCAGCCCCACCGGCTCCCCCGGTCGCAAGGCTGGCTCCGATTACCACGGCACTCTTGACTCCCGCCTTCGCTGTCCTTCCGAGGTACTCCCGGCGAGTGATCTTCCCGTCGTCGAGCTCGTCGCGCGCCTTGTCGTGTTCGGAGACGAAGCCGCCACTCACGATATCGGTGAATTTGAAGAAACCCTGCGCGACTAATACGCCTGCTGTCTTGAGATGATTTCCTTCTGCAAGAGAATCGACGAGGTTGTTGTTGAGCCAGGTCGTGACAGATTCGCGTCCGTCGGGATCGAAGTACACCGTCGGGTTCGCGTAGGCGTAGAGATAGCGATGCAGGCTCGGCGGCGTGTTGATCTCGCCGGCGAACGGGTCCTCGCTTAGGAATAGGCCCAGCTCCGGGTCATAGAAGCGGGCCTTGAAGTAGTAGAGGCCTGTTTCGTCGTCGCGCTCGTGGCCGGTGAAGCCGAAGACGTTGAAGGAGGCTCCAGTCTGCGTGCGGAGGTTGCCCCAAGCGTCGTATTGGTAGGAGGCCTTGGGTATGCCGTCGAGGCCGGTCAGGTCGGTGACCGAGCCCAGCGAATCAAACAGATAGAACTGCCGGCCTTGCGTAGCGTGCGAGAGCGAGAGTAGCCGGTCCGGACCGTAGTCGTATTTGGCGACCGTGTTGCCCAGGGGATCGGTCTGGAGCAGCACGGAATCGTCGTCGTAGACGTAGCGGAGGAGCTGCCCTCCCGCCTGCTTGGTTACCCGCAGGCCGCGGTAGTCGTAGCCGAAGAGA
This sequence comes from Acidobacteriota bacterium, assembly GCA_034667225.1. Taxonomy (GTDB): domain Bacteria; phylum Acidobacteriota; class Thermoanaerobaculia; order Multivoradales; family UBA5704; genus DATMER01. The sequence goes on along the minus strand of JAXDKG010000018.1, from coordinate 179,646 downwards.
CCCTGCGGCGTTCCACCTTCGACCACGGAGACGAGTTGGTTGCGCACGTTGTAGACCAGGTCGGTCGCGAGGCCTCCGCGAACGCGTCCGGTCTGGTTGCCGTTGAGGTCGTAGGCAAACGTCGTGTTGAGCGACGTATTCGCCGCATCTGTCACCGACTGCAGCCGGTCGCGGTCGTCGTAGGTGAAGGTCTTCTCCGAGAGGACTGATTCGCCGGCAAGGGTCCTTTCAGTGAGCCGGTTGCCCACGCCGTCGTAGGTGTAGGTCACCTTCTTGTCCGGATAGGTGACTTGGAGCAGCCGGTCGGCGACGTCGTAGTCGTAATCGGTGGTCTCGGCGAGCGCGCCCCGGGTCTCGACCTGACGCGTGCGGTTGCCGTTCTTGTCGTACGTGTAGGCGAAGGCGGACAGCGGCTGAGACGCTGACAGGCTTAGCCGGTTGTCCACCGTGGCCTGACGGCCGGCCGCGTCGTAGGTGTAGGAGCCGACGGTGGAATTCGGGTAGTTGACCCTCTTGAGGCGGCTGTCGCGGAAGTACTCGTAGTTGGTGACACCCGCGCCCGCGACGGTCACCGAGGTCGGCCGGTTCAGCGCGTCGTAGGTGTAGCGGGTGACCTTGCTGTCCGGGTCGGTCAGCACCGAGCGGTTGCCGTTGGCATCGTAGGAGTAGACGAGCTTTTCTCCGAACCGGTCAATCACGCTCCCGAGCCGGTCGAAGGCGTCGTAGGTGTGTGTCGTAACGGCCGTGCCCGTCGGACCGTCGTAGGTTTCGGTGACGGTGAGCGGATTGTTGCTCGGGTCGTAGGTCGTGGAGATCGACCGCAAATCGTCGCCCGTGGCCGGTGCGGGCAGGGGATAGCTGCGCGACACCTCGCGGTTCAGTTCGTCATGGCTGAACGTGATGATCTGGTTCTTCGCATCCTTGACCTCGGTGCGGTTGCCGTTCGCGTCGTACTGGTATTCCTCGCGGGCATCTCCCGGATAGACCTTGGCCTTCACCCGGTTGAGCTCGTCGTATTGGAACGTGGTGAGGTGTTGTTCGGCGTCCGTCTGGCCGGTGCGGTTGCCGTTCTTGTCGTAAGCGAAGACCGTGGAGCTTCCCAGCGGATCGATCACTTCGACCAGACGGTCCGCGTCGTCGTAGTGATAGGTCCGGGGCGTGGTCTGCTCGGGCCGTTTGACGGACGTACGGTTACCCTTGCCGTCGTAGGTGTAAGTGGTCTCCTCGGCAGCGTGGTTCTTCTCCAAGGTCATCCGGCGGCGGGCGTCGTAGACATAGGTCGTGGTGCGGCTCTCAGGATCAGTCGTCGCCACCGGGTTGCCCATGTCGTCGTATCGGTGCTTCGTGATCGCCGCGAGCGGCCGGTTCTCGGCGATCATCAGATTGCGCTCGTCGTACTCCCAGCCGGTGATGTTGCCGTTGGCGTCGGTATCGAAGCGCTTGTTGCCGTTCTCGTCGTACTGGAGCCGCTGAGTCACCAGACCGGCCCTTTCGACTTCGGTCATCCGATTCTCGAGGTCGTAGCGGTAGAGGGCCTGAATCCCTCGCCGGTCGACTTCGGAGACCTTGTTGCCTACGGCGTCATAGGCGTAGGTCATGGTGTAGGAGAGCGGGGCCGGCGCGATCGTCTTGATCAACCGGTTGAGAGCGTCGTACTCGAACGTGGTGACATGGCCGCGGCGGCCCTTCTCCGAGGTCTTGTTGCCGACATCGTCATATCCGATCTCGGAGGTGTAGGAGAAAGGCCCGGGATCAGTCGCCTTGACCAGCCGGTTGAGCCGGTCGAACTCGAAGGTCGTGACGTGGCCGCGGGGGTCGGTCTGAGAGATCGGGTTGCCTGCCGCATCGTAGTCGTGGTAGACGGTCCGGTCCTCGGGCAGGTCCTCCCGGGTGAGCCGGTTCAGCGCGTCATATTGGCGGACCGTGACATGGTCGTTCGAATCGGTCTGGCTGATGATGTTGCCGTTGGCGTCGTAGGCGTAGGTGGCTACCGGGCCCAGGGAGTCTTCAGTGGAATGCAGGCGATTGAGGCCATCGTACTGGTGCTGGACAACGTTGCCGTTTGGCCAGCGCTCCACGGTGCGGTTGCCGACCCGATCGTGGCCAAACTCGGTGACGATGCTGCGGGACGGGCTCGTGACGCGGTCAAGCCGGACGGTCGTTTTGACCGGCCGGTTGCGGGCGTCGTACTCGTGAATGACGGTGTTGAGCCGGGGATCAATTTGACGCGTCAGGTTGCCCACTGCGTCGTATTCGAAGAGAGTTTCCTCGCCCAGGGCGTCGATCTTTTTGATTGGACGGTCCAACTCGTCGTATTCGATCCGCCGCAACTGGTCCTGAGGCTCGTTTACCCGTACGTCTTCGATCACGTTGCCGTTGCCGTCGTAGCGATAGCGGCTCACCTTGGGACTGCCTGGCTTCCACTCGGGCTCCGTCATCTGGACAAGTTGATTCAGCTCGTCGTAGGCGAAGATGGTCACGCGGCCGAGGGGGTCCTGCACGCGGACCTTGTTGCCATTGCCGTCGTACTCGATGAGCGTCGTCACGACGCCGCTGCCGAGGGCGCGGTCCTCCTGTATCCTGCGGTTGAGCTCGTCGTAGGCCGTGTCTGTCACCCGCGGCTCCATAGAACTGTCGGCGGCCGAGAGCGTCTCCCTGGTGACGTTCCCCACCGCGTCGTAGGCGTACTCGGTGATGCGCCCCAGCGGCTCCTCGCGCCGGATCAGACGCCCCGCGTCATCGTAGGAGAACAGGGTGTCCGCGCGCGCCGTTTCCGCGTCGTGCCAGTTGCTTTCAAGGGTTTTGTTGCCGGCCAGGTCGTACTCGAGGACCTTGACCGCATCCTCGGCGTTCACGATCTCGACAGCGCGCCCCTGGCGATCGGTCGTGGTGCGCGTCGAGCGCCCTTCGACATCGGTCTGAGTGACCCGGTTGTCGGAATCCTCGTAGAGGGTGGTCTCGACCGGGTTGGCGGATTCGCCGGCCGCCTTGGGCACGGTCTTCGTCGTGGGGCGATCCAGAGTATCGTAGGCGAAGGCGGTCACGCGTCCGAGCGCATCCTCCTGCTCGACCGGCAGGCTCCGCTCATTGTAGCTCGTGGTGGTCACACCTCCGCGGGCGTCGCGGACCTCGGATACGTTGCCGTACACGTCATAGCTGAAACGGGTCGTGGTCCCGCGCGGGGTCGTGGTCGCATTGCGGTCTCCGTTGGGCAGGTAGGAGTGGGTCGTGGCGTAGGTGGGCGAGGCGCCGCCGTCGCTGACCGTGATCCGCTCTTCGGTCAGGTGACCTTTCGCGTCGTAGATGAAGGAGGTGACTGATCCATTGCGGTCGGTCCGCGTCTTCACTCGGTTCTTGATGTACGGCGGATTGAACGTGGCCGGAGACCAGTATTCGTTTTCGATCGTGTAGGTGTGCCCCTGGCCGTCGACATCGGTCACCTCGACCGATTCGGTGAGCTGGTTGCCGTGCTCGTCGTAGGTGAAGGTGGTCGTGGTGTCGTTGCCGTCTGTCCGGCTGGTCATGACGATGTCGTCGGCCGCCCAGGTCATGGTGGTCTTGTGCTGGAGCGGATCCTTGATCTCCAGGGGACTCCCGTAGCGGTTCAGCCGGTAGATGGTTACCTTGTCCCGCGGATCGGCCACCGAGACCGCGATCGCCTCGTCGACTCGGTCCTCGAGCTTCTCCTCGTCGTAGTCGAAACGGGTGACGCCGCCCTCGGGCTCGGTCATCGAGTTGACGAAGACGCCGGGAACCTTGATGTTGCCCCGGAGGCCGATGGCGCCCTCGGCGTACTCGTAGGACGTGGTTGCGCCGTTGAGCTCGTTGCGGACCGAGAGCAGCTTGTGCCGGAATCCGAGCCCGTAGTCCGGAGGCAGCGCGTAGGCGTAGGCCTCGACGCTGGCGGCGCTCTCCCGCGACGCGCGGGACAGGTTGCCGTGGACGTCGTAAGCGAACGAGAGCGCGATCCCTCCCGGCCCCTGGACCTGGGTGATCACCGTGCCGGACCAGAGGGCGAAGTCCTTCCGCTCATAGGTGAAGGACATCGTCCGGCCAGCGGGGTCACGCACGGCCCGGAGCAGAGGCTCCAGCGGGTTGGACCAGTCATACTCCAGCCGGGTGGGATTGCCCTCGGGATCGGAGATCCAGGCGAGCAGGAACTCCTCCTTCACGCCATGGATGTAGTGGTAGCGCGTGCCGTCCTTGGAGTAGAAGTCGAAGCTGTTGTCGCCCAGGTTGGCCTTCAGGCTGCCGTGGAAGCCCTCGAGGGGCCTGAGGCCGCCGGCGCCGTCGTCGACGAAGCGCATGCCCGAGCCCTCGCCACCGATGACGATGGCCTCGCCGCAAGGGGTGACGATCACCCGCGAGTCCCAGTTGTGCGACCAGCCGGGCCCGAGCGGGCCGGGGTCGCCGCCGCCGTTGCTCGAGTAGGTGCGCTGGAAGGAGAGCGGGAACCCGCGCCCGGGGATCGTGAAGTCCTGACGGCCGAGCGAGAGATGGCCGTCCCAGAGGTCGATGCCCTGGACCATGGCATGACCCACCGGCAGGGAGTCGCGCGTCTGGTACTCGGAGACCATGTTGCCTTCTTCGGTCTCCACGTTGCCGTCGATGTCGGAAACGCCCTTGAGCTCGAACCGGTAAGTGCCGGGCGGCAGCTCGTATTCGGCGGGCGCGACCCCGGCCGGTGTGATCAGGAAGGCGTGGTCACCGCGCTCCAGGAGGCGGTCGGAGAAGAGTGTGACCGGCGAGCCGAGCACCGGCGACAGGTCGGTCTCGATCGCGTCGATCTTGCGCACGGTGAGCGTGACCCGGGCACGTTGCGTGAGGGTGAAGCGGAAGTCGTCGGCCCGAGGGCAGAAGCGCTCGTTGAGGAGGTCGACGTCCTGGGAGACGAAGGCCGACTTGTCGACCTGCGCGAAGATCCGCTCGCGCACGGGCAACGGGAAGCGGTCGGAGAGAATCTCATAGGTGCCGCGGTTGAGCACGAGCTCGGCCTCGTAGGGCTTCTCGACTTCGAAGGCGAATCCGCGCTGGACGCCGACGTTGCCCTCGCCCGAGCGGGTGGAGCCGATGGCGGTGCCGAAGGGCTCGCCCTCTTCGAAGAAGTCGACCTCGGTGTCACGGCTCGAGTACTCGGCCGGATCGACCGCGTAGCGCACCAGGGCCGGCACAGCCAGGCGCCCGTTGGTGGAGAGCACCAGGGGCGAGGGCTCGACGCCGGTGATGCGGGGCACGACGCCCCAGACCCGGGTGACCCCACCTTCAACCGGGAATGGATAGGTAATGGTCTTCTCGGACATGGTGCCTGCGTCGTCCACCTCGCGGGCTGTGACCTGGAGATTGAGGGCCTGCAGACTGATGCGGTTGAGGCCCGGGGTCACGCCGGTCGAGATGCTCGTCAGGTAGCTCTTCCGCGGCGTGAGGAAGGCCGGGCTGGCCACTCCGCCGTTGTCCACCGAGAACTCGACGTCGCCCGTGACCGGCCGGTATTGACCGCCGGCGAGGGCCACGAGATGGAAGCCGCTCGACTCGTTGTATTCGACCTTGTGATCGGGGACCCACTGGTGGATCGTCACCTCCACGGGCCGGGTCAGGAGCTGGCCCGCGCGCGTTGCGGTGATGAGGCGGCCCTGTTCGTCGACGAGGTTGGTCGTGTCGAACTCGAACAGCCCGAGCTGCTCGCAACGCCCGCCGGCGGCGTAATGGACGAAAACCGGCAGGTACTTGTAGGTCATCTGCAGCGAGGTTTCGCTCCAGACTTCGATGACGTATCGCGAGGTGAGGCTACTGCCCAGGATGACGCCTGCCGACGTGCCATGGAACGAGGTCTTGCGCGTCAGCGTCGCGCTGCCGCACTGGCCGAGGACCGGGTTGGCCACCGGGCAATGGGCGAGCCGTCCCGTCGCCTCGTCCACGCTGTTGTCGAACACCGCCGCGTTCTGCGTCGGGTTCGTCGAGGGATTGGAGCATTCCGTGGGCGGCGTCTCCACGGGACCCACCACGAAGCGCACGGACACGTTGGAGACCGAGTTGTCGAAGCGGTCGAGCGCCTGGAGGAAGATGGCATCGCTCCAGGCGCCGGCGCGGCCGGGGATCTCGATGGCGGTGGTGTCCGTGCGATGGAAACGGACCACCGGGCCGGGGTAGGCGATGGCCTCGAACGGCGCGTCGACGACGAGCGGGCCGCTGCGTGAATCGGCCACGACATCGATCAGATTGGCCAGGGCCTGAGTGGCGTACTCGTCCCCAGGGTTGCGCAGGAGGTAGATCGGGCTGTCCGCGGTCTTCTCGCCCAGGCGGAAGGACACCGAGGCCATGCCCTGGGCGTCGGTGAGAATCGTGGCGGACGAGCTCTCGCCCGATTCGCCGACGAGGCGGCCTCCTCCCTCGGTGACATCGAAATGAACCGGCGCTGCCTCGACGGGCCGGCCGGCCTCGTCGCGGACCTGGACTGTGAGCTTGGCGGGCAGGAGCTTGCCGACCTCGCCTTCCTGATCGTCGGACGCGAGCACCTTGACGATCGTGACGCCCGCGAGGGGGTCGCCGTTGGGCTCGGAGCTGCCCGGGGCTTTGAGGGCGTCCGCGAGGAAGTCCAGGACCCAGTTCGCCGGATCTTCGGCCGTGGCGCCGCCGGCCAGACCGCCGGAGATGAAGTAGCCGGCCGCGCCGGTGGCCGGGTCTTCCACCCGCCAGACCGAGCCCTGCCAGGCCGCGCGCACGATCACGGTGCGCGGCATGTCCACTGTCATGCCCCGCCGCACCCATTCGCGGATGTCTTCGATCACCTCGCCGGGGTGGGCGAGGGTCGGCAGGATCGCGTCGACGTTCGAGCCATTGAGCCGGACCACCGCGATGTTGGCCTGGCGCGCCACGCCCAGTCCCTTGTCAGCCGAGATCGAGTCGACGAGGAACTCCTCTTCGAATACCCGGTGCTCCAGGGCCGAGCCCTGCAGGGCGGAGAGCCGCAGCCAGTCGCGGGGGGCTGCCGTGTCCGTCCCTCGCGTCAGGGGCTCGGCCACGCGCAGGGCTGCGTCGAGCGTGACGCCTTCCCAGCGCAGGGCGTGGGGCAGGTTGAAGACGGTCTCGACCTCGACCGCGTTGCCCGCGATGGCCACCGCGGGCAGGGGGCGGACCACGGCCACGTCGAGGAGTCCGGCGAGCTCGTCCTCGCCCCTGTCCCAGCGTTCGGCAAAGCCGAGCGCGATGCGGGCGAGCAGGCGGGCGGCCAGGAACTCGTCGTCGGAGGCCGCGGGCTCCTCCGGCTCGGCCGGGCGCAGCACCCGTTGCGCGGAGATCCCCAGGGCGTAGTAGCTGCCGGCCACGACGGTGCGGCTCGCGGTTTCGCTGCCGGAGGGTGTGGTGACCACCACTTCGACCAGGTGCTCCGCGGCCATGTCGATCGCTTCCTCCGCGATACCTACGACCCGGCCGCCGAGACGCACCTGCGGGCGCAGCCGGACGAGGTAGGCGGGGGTCAACTGGAGACCGCCGAAGGAGTTGATCGTGCGGTGGTCGTCTACCGTGGCCGGGATGTAGGAGAAGGTCAGCCGCTCGCTCGCCACCTGCGATATGGGGAGAGCAAGGTCGAGCAGGACCGGATCGGTCTCGGAGATTCCGGCGCGCGCCACGATGCGCACGCTCTGGATGCGGGGCGGAGCCAGGCCCGCGGCTTCGCCGGTGACGGCCACGACCGTCACGGGCAGGGAACTGGGCAACAGACCGAGGCTTTCGGCGCGGACCGAGACGGAACCGAGCTGTCCGGCGTAGGTCTCGCCCGGAGCCTTTTCGGCGAGCCAGTTCTGGACCTGCCGGCGGATCGCCGGCAGCAGATCCTCGGGCTGGGGAGCGGCGAGCTGGCTGTCGATGGCCGCACCAACGCCAAAGCCCATGCGGCGCAGCACGCCGGTAGGACGCACCGAGGTCATCCCCTTGATCGCCGGGGCCAGGGGAACCCAGCTCTGGCCGGAGAGGTCGACGACGGCGCCGCGGTAGTTGGTGTAGGGCACCCAGGCCGACACCCAGGTGTGCTCGACCTGGACCGCGGCCAGGCGTCCGCCGCGCACCACCGGCGCGTGCGCCACGCCGGCACGTGCCAGGGCGGAGGGTACGCCGGCTTCAGGCACTCCCAGGCTTTCGGCGAGGCTCGCGACCGGCAGCTCGATCAAGCCGTGGACGTAGCGGGCACCTGCGCCACTGGCGCGCAGGAGGGCGACAAGCAGGCTCGCCTGGTCCACGTCGTTGCCGGCGCGCTGGCGCAGGGTGCCGAGCGCGCCCTTCATGGCTCCGGCGTACTGCTCGGTGCGGATCTGGTTGCGGACGAACTCGAAGATCCGGGTGTAGTCGTGGCCGAGGGTTTCGGCCTGGGCCAGAATCTCGGGCTCGAAGGGCGCGTCGGGTCCCGCCTCCCGGTCAGCCACGGCCGGTCCGGTGGCGAGAGGGTCGAGGTAGGACGGTACGACGACGGGGGAGGCCACCGGCGCACGCGGGGCCAGACCCGCGCTGCGATAGGGGAGGAGGCTCGCGCGCAGGATGGGAGCGGGCGCTGCCTCCGAGGCTTCGGCGAGGGCCGGCGCGGCTTGTTCGAGAGCCCGCGAGATCTCCACTGCCAAGCCCGGGGGCATGGGCTTTCCTTCTTTGAGAAGCGGGCGGGCCTTTGCGATCGGCCCCGCGAGAGGATCGAGCACTCGCGCCACGGACTCGAGGTAGGCAGCTTCGGCTTCAGACCGGCGCGCCTCGGCCTCGGCCGACAGTCCCGCCTTGGCGATCCGCTCCCGGACTGACCGGAAGCGCTCCCGCACCAGCAGGTCCGCGGCGCGCAGGCGGTCGTAGGCGGCAAGGATGCTCTTCAAGTCCTCGGCGCCTTGGTGCGGGCGTGCGTTCGCCGCCCGCTTGCGGACAGCCTGCGTCTGGAGCCCCCGCATCGCGGTCTTCAGCTCCGCGGCATCCCCGGGCAGGGGAGGCGCCGCGGCCCGCGGCCCGGCGGCGGATTCCTGGCGGAGCTCTCCCAGGAGAGCCCGGACGTCCTCGCCTCGGGCGAGCCGGCGGACGGCCTCCTGGCGGCGCGCTTCAGGCGACTGGGCTCCCGAGAGCGCCGGCAGCAGAGCGGCCGGCAGGAGAGCGCAGGTCAAGACCAGACGGCAGCGGAATCGACGGAGCTGGAACATTCCGATCTATCTCCTGGGGGGGACCCGAATCCCTTACGGGATTACCGGGTCTTCCTGGCAACCCATGTTGTTGTAGGCGTCGAGCTGGTTCTTGAGGACTTCGCCCCTTTGCTTGTCGGCGCTCGGCGGATTGCTTCCCGGCGGATAGGCGGCCAGGAAGAGGTCCGCCGCGTTCACCGTGGGCACGATGAAGACGGGCGATCCCACCAGCAGGTTGAGCTTGGTCGCGACGAGCTGCCGCGCCAGGTGGCTCGAGGTGTTCGAGCCCTTGTAGTTCAGCAGGGTCAGGAGCTGCGTTGCGTTGTACTGGATGTTGCCCAGCACCAGCGAGCTCGCCGGCCAGACCTCGGTGTGGGTCTTCCAGAAGCCCGGCGAGCGCGGGCAGAAGTCGTCGTTGACGATCGCGCCGACACCGCGCGGATCGACGAGCACGATGCCCGAGGGCGGGGCCTGCGGCGCCGGCTCGGTCAGGTTGACGGTGAAGCTCTCGTGGAGCTCGTGCTCTTCGTCGCCCAGCACCGGCACGGTCACCGTGCGGGAGACCTCGCCGCTCGGGAAGGTGACGACCCCCTGCGAGGCCAGGTAGTCGGAGCCAGCGAGAGCGGTGCCGTTGGCCGTGGCGTAACGGACCGAGACCGCGCTCTCCACCGGGCACGAGAGCGTCATCGGGAAGACCGCGTTGGTGGTCGTCCCCACGGGCCCCTCGTAGGCGAGGGCATCGCCAATGGACAGGGTCGCCGCGCGCAGCGAGCGCAGGGAGACCGCGTCGAAGTAGCCGTCGTTGGCACCATCGGCGCCGCCGTTGAACCGGGTGCTAATCAGGCGCACCCGGATCCAGCCGGTGCCCGCCGGAGCGGTCCGGCGGTGGGTGATCCTCTGCCACGCTCCCGGACTGGCGATGTCGCCGCTGTCCCAGGCGTCGAGGACCACCAGGTTGGCCGGGTCGCGGAATTCCAGGATCACCCGCGCCGTGTCGGAGGGGGACTCGCCGAAGGTCCGCAGCGAGGCTTGGAGCTCGAGCTCCAGACTTCCAGTCAGGATGTGCGCGGCGTAGGCGGAGACGCTCACGTCCTGCGCCAGCTCGGCGTGCTGGGCGTTGCCGGCGAAGAAGTAGGCCGCGCCCTCGGCGGGGCTCGGGTTGGAGGTCTTGCGCTTCCAGCCGCTCCCCTCGGCCTCGGCCCAGCCCGGGATCGGGTCATTGGCCACGGACAGCTCTTCGGCCCCTGGGTTGGACAGCAGGTTCGGGCTGGCACAGGCCTCGTTATCCTCGATGACGATCTGGGCCCAGCCGCGATCGATCTCAGCTGCGACCGGAGCGGAGAGGACGACGTAGAAGGTCTCTTCCAGGGCCTCCAGGAGGAGGTCTCCGATCACCGGCACGGTGATGGTCGCGACCGTCTGGCCTGGTGCGAACGTCAGGGTGCCCGAGACCGCCTGGTAATCGCGCCCGGCCACCGCGGTCCCATCTTCAGTGGCATAGCCCACCTGGACCTGCGTCGTGCTCGGGCCGTCGAGCTTGACGGAGACGAGGGCGTTCGTGGTGCCGGCGTTGCCCTCGGTCACCCGTCGGTCGAGCACCGAGATCCGCGGCAGGTCGTCGTCGAGGATCGTGACCGTGCCTTCGGCATTGCCGAGGGTCGCACCCACCGGACTGGAGAGGCGCACGAGGAAGGTCTCGTCGATCTCGTTCTCCTCGTCGCCGTTAACCTGGATGGTCACGGTCGTGGAGAGCGAGCCGGCCGGGATCGTGGCCGTGCCGGTGGCGGGGACGTAGTCCTCTTCGTTTGCGGTGCCGTTTTCCGTCGCGTACTGCACCGTTACGGTGGAGCCGCTCGGCGCATTGAGCGTGAGGGTGAGCTCGGCGGATACCGTCCCGTTGTCGCCCTCCTGCACGCTCTTGCCGGCGATGGAGAGGACTGGCAGGCTGTCGTCGTCCACGACGGTGGCGATTGCCACGGCGTCGATCAACGCGGCGTTCTCTGGCTGGCTGAGGACCAGCGAGAAGGTCTCGGTGCTCTCGGGCAGGGTGTCGCCCACGATCGGGACCGTCACGGTGAGGCTCGTGGTACCGGCCGGGAAGGTCAGCGTGCCCAGGACCACCGGGACGAAGTCGAGCACCGACTGCGCCGTGCCGTCCTGGGTGGCGTAGTGGACCGATATCCCCCGGCCGCTCGCCGTGGACAGCGTCACGGTGAACACGGCAGCGGTCTGCGCCCCGGTGCCTTCGGTGACCGTCACGTCCGCCACAGACAGGGAGGGCAGCGGATCGTCGTCGATGATGGTGACGATCGCTGCGGGATCGAAGATGAATGCACCGACCGGCGAGGAGAACGAGACGCGGAAGGTCTCGTCCGCCTCGTCGAGCAGGTCGGGCAGGATCTCCACCGAGATCATGCCGGCGAGCGAGCCCGCGGGGATGATGACGGTTCCTGTGGCTTCGGCGTAGTCGCCTCCGGGTTGAGCCGTGGCTGCAGCCGTGGCCCAGCTCACCCGCACGTCGCGGCTGGTGGCGGTCGAGAGCGTCACCGGAACGAGCGCGGGGCCGTTCCCTTCGGGGACTGCGATGTCGCCGATGGCGAGGACCGGAGGATCGTCGCCATCGCGGATCGTGCCGAGCGCTTCGGCCACGGCGAGGATCGCGGTGCCCTGGACGCCGGAGAGGGTGACCGTGAAAGTCTCGTCATCCTCGTCGAGCGTGTCGTCGAGAACCGCCACGGTCACGCTCTTGGCCGTCTCGCCGGGCGCGAAGGTCAGGGTGCCGGCGGCAGAGGTGTAGTCCACGCCCGACACGGCCGTGCCGTCCGCCGTGCCGTAGTCGATCTCGATCACCTGGTTGGACGGTACCGACAGGGTCACGGCGAGCTCCGCCGTGTCCGCGTCCTCACCGACAGTGGCGCCGCTGATCGCGATGGCAGGCGTGATCACGATCGGGGTCGCCGTGGGGTCGCCGGCCAGCGGAGTCTCCGGATCGTCGCTCAGGACTGGTGGCAGCTCGACGTTGGTGACCGTTGCCTGGTTCGAAACCGCGATCACGTCCGGCGGGATCGGTGAGTCGATCCGCACGCGGAAGCTCACGATCGCCGACGCGCCGGCCGCCACGTCTCCGAGGTCGACTACCACCGGGCTTTCGTTGAGGACTACGCCCTGGGAGGCCTGGACCGTGTCGAGGATGATGGCCGTGTTGGCCGGGATCGGATCTTCCAGGAGCAGGCCGGTGGCCGTCGTGTTGCCGCTGTTGGTGATCGTGACCTGGTAGAGGAGAGCGTCGTGCGGCGAAGGGGTGCCATTGCCGTCGGCATCCTCGAAGAGCATGTCGGTCTTGATCACCGCGAGCCGCGGCGCCGCCGTGACGGCAGTCACCGTCGGATCGGCGATGCCGGCCGCGGTCGGATCGTCCGTGAGCACGGCCGGCAGCTCGGCGCTGGTCACCGTGCCCTGGTTGACGACCGTGCGCACGGCCGTGGGGAGCGGGTTGCTCACCGTCACGCGGAAGGAGACCGAGACGGTGGCGCCCGCGTCCAGCGTGCCGATCGACACCTCGACCGGCGACTCGGACTCCACCGTGCCGGCGCTCGCGATCACGGAGCCGGCTACGACCGCGGTGTGGGCCGGGATCGCGTCGGTGAGTGCCACGCCGGTGGCGCCGGTGTTGCCGAGGTTGCGGATTGCCACCGAGTACTCCAGGGTGTCGCCCGGGCTCGGGGACCCGTCGCCGTCCGCGTCCACGGCCAGGAGGGCGGCCTTCTCGGCCACCAGGCGCGGAGCCGCGGTGATCGCGGTGACGGTCGGGTCGGCTTCGCCGCCCGCGTCCGGATCGTCGGACAGGACAGCGGGCAGCTCGTTGCTCATGATCGAGGCCTGGTTGGAGACCTCTAGCGTGCCCGCCGGCACCGTGGCGTCGATGCGCGCGCGGAAGGTCACGGTTGCCTCGCCGCCCGCGGCGAGCTCGGCCATGGACACCCGCAGCGGCGATTCGGATTCCACCGTGCCCAGCGTCGTGGAGACAGAGCCGGCAACCGCCGACGTGCGCGCCGGCATCGGGTCGTGGAGCAGGATGCCGGTGGCCGAGGTGTTGCCCGTGTTGCGCAGGGTGATCGTGTACTCGATCGTGTCGCCCGGGCTCGGAGTGCCGTCGCCATTGGCGTCGAGCACGAGAGCATCCGTCTTCTCGGCGCTCAGACGCGGGGCGGCCGCGATCGGGGTGACGGTCGGGTCGGTATCGCCGCCCACGTCCGGATCGTCGGAGAGGATGGCTGGCACCTCGTTGCTGGTGACGGCAGCCTGATTGGAGACCGCGAGCACTCCGGCCGGCACGGTCGAGTCGATCCGCACGCGGAAGCTGACCGTGGCGTTGGCACCGGCCGCGATCTCGCCGATCTCAACCTGCACGGGGCTTTCGGACACTACCGTGCCCTGGGCCTGGACCGAGCCCATCACAATGGCCGTGTGGGCCGGGATGGCGTCGGACATCTCCACGCCGGTCGCCGAGGTGTTGCCACCGTTGGCAATGGTGACCTGGTAGAGAAGGGCGTCGCCCGGCGAGGCGGTGCCGTCGTTGTCGGCGTCCTCGAAGAGCACGTCGGTCTTGGTGACGGTGAGGCTCGGCGCGGCCGTGATCGGGGTGACGGTCGGGTCGGCGGCTCCGGCGGCGTCCGGATCATCCGTGAGGACGGCCGGCAGCTCATTGCTGGTGACCGTGCCCTGGTTGGAGATCTGCTGCACTCCCTCCGGCACGATCGAGTCGATTTGCACCCGGAAGGTGACGGTTGCATCGGCGCCGCCCTCGATGTTGCCGAGAGAGGCATGGTTGGAGCCGGACACCAGTGCGGTGTGAGCCGGCACCGGGTCGTCGAGCGTCACGCCCGTGGCCTCGGAGTTGCCGGTGTTGCGGACGAGGATGGTGTACTCGATCGTGTCGCCCGGGCTCGGCTGGCTGTCGCCATCGGCGTCCACCGCGAGAGCGTCGGTCTTCTCGGCGACGAGGCGCGGCGAGGCGGTGATGGCGGTGGCCGTTGGATCGGCCGCGCCGCCGAGGTCCGGATCGTCGGAAAGGACGGCCGGCAGCTCGTTGCTGGTGACCGTGGCCTGGTTGACGATCTGGCTGACGCCGGCCGGCAGAGGAGAGGCGACCGCCACGCGGAAGGTGATCGTGGCCTCGGTGCCCGCGGCGAGCTCGCCCACGGCGACGCGCGGCGGGTCCTGGGACTCCACGCTTCCTGCATTCGTAGTGACCGAGCCGGGCACGACAGCGGTGTGCGCGGGCACCGGATCGACCACCACGACATCCGTGGCCGGCCTGCTGCCGGTATTGCGGACGGTGACCATGTATTCGAGGGTGTCGCCCGGGCTGGGGGAGCCGTCGCCGTCAGCGTCGATCGTCAGCGCGTCGGTTTTCTCCGCGCTCAGGAGCGGATTTGTCTGGAACTGCGTCACGGTCGGATCGGCGGCACCGGGCTCGTCCGGATCGTCCGTGAGTACGGCGGGTAGCTCGTTGCTGGTGACCGTGCCCTGGTTGGAGATCTGGTGCACTCCCGCGGGCACGGTGGAGTCGATCCGCACCCGGAAGGTGACGGTCGCGTTGGCGCCGCCGGCGATGGTGCCGAGGGTGGCCTGGTTCGAGCCGGACACCAGAGTGGTGTGAGCCGGCAGGGGATCGTCGAGCGTCACTCCCGTGGCCCCGGAGTTGCCGGTGTTGCGGACCAGGATTGTGTACTCGATCGTGTCGCCCGGGCTCGGCTGGTCGTTGCCGTCGGCGTCCACCACGAGGGCGTCGGTCTTCTCGGCGACGAGGCGCGGCGCGGCGGTGATGGCGGTGGCCGTCGGATTGGCCGCGCCCCCGAGGTCCGGATCGTCGGAGAGGACTGCCGGTAGCTCGGCGCTGGTGACGGTGGCCTGGTTGACGATCTGGCTGACGCCGGCCGGCAGGGGAGAGGCGACCGTCACGCGGAAGGTGATCGTGGCCTTGGTGCCCGCGGCGAGCTCGCCCACGGCGACCCGCGGCGGGTCCTGGGTCTCGACGGTGCCCGAGGTGGTCGTGACTGACACTACGGAGGCGTGAGCCGGCACCGGATCAACCACCACCACATCGGTGGCCGGCCCGTTGCCGGAGTTGCGGACGGTCACCGTGTACTCGATCGTGTCGCCCGGGCTCGGCTCGCCGTCGCCGTCGGCATCCACCGCGAGGGCGTCGGTCTTCGTCGCGGACAGCAGCGGGTTCGCTTGGATGGGCGCCACGGTCGGATCGGCGGCTCCGCCGATCGACGGGTCGTCGGACAGGATCGCGGGCAACTCGGTGCAGGTCACCGTGGCCTGGTTGACGACCTGCAGCAGGTTGGTCGGGAGCAGCGGGAGGATCCGTACGCGGAAGCTCACGGCCGCGGTGGTCCCGGCCGCCAGCTCGCCGATCTGAACGAGGACCGGGCTTGAGGTCACGATTGAGCCCTGGGAGGTCTGGAGCGAGCCCGCCACGATCGTGGTGAAGGCCGGGATCGGGTCGGCGAGGACCACCCCCGTCGCGGACGTGTTGCCGCTGCTGGTTACGGAGATCTGGTAGAGGAGGACGTCGTTCGGCGAGGCCGTGCCTTTGCCGTCCGCGTCGTCGAACAGCACGACGGTTTTGGTGACGGAGAGGAGCGGCGCCACCGTGATCGGCGTCACGGTCGGATCGGCGTTGCCGGCCACGTCCGGATCGTCCGTGAGCACGGCCGGCAGCTCGGTGCTGGCCACGCTGCCCTGGTTCGATACCTGCCGCACGCCCGTGACGATCGGCTTGTTCACGGTTACCCGGAAGGAGACCGAGACTGTGGCGCCCGCGTCGATCATGCCGATCGACACCTGCACCGGTGACTCGGAATCCACCGTGCCGGCGCTCATCATCACGGAGCCGGCCACGAGCGCGGTGTGAGCCGAGATCAGGTCGGTGAAGACCACGCCGGTGGCCCCGGTGTTGCCGAGGTTGCGGAGAGTCACCGAGTACTCGATCGTGTCGCCCGGACTCGGGGAGCCGTTGGAGTCGGCATCCACGACCAGCATGTCGGTCTTTTCCGCGAGCAGGCGCGGCGCGGCGTTGAGGGCCGTGACGGTCGGGTTGGCGTTGCCGCCCGCATCCGGATCGTCGGAGAGTACGGCCGGCAGCTCGGAACTGATGACGGTGGCCTGGTTGGAGACTTGGCGCACGCCCGCCGGGACCACCGCGTCGATCTGGACGCGGAAGACCACGGTGGCCTGGCCGGCGGTGGCCAGCTCGCCGATCGCCACGTGCAGCGGCGACTCGGTTTCGATCGTGCCCAGAGTCGTGGAGGCCGAGCCGGCCACCACGTTGGTGCGCGCCGGCACCGGGTCGTGGATCTCCACTCCCGTAGCCGGGGTGTTGCCCGTGTTGCGCAGAACGATCGTGTATTCGACCGTATCGCCGGGGCTCGGCACGCCGTCGCCGTTGGCGTCCACCACCAGGGCGTCGGTCTTCTCGGCGCTCAGGCGCGGTGCCGCCGCGATCGGAGTCACGGTCGCGTCGGCGTCGCCGCCGGCATCCGGATCGTCGGAGAGAACTGCGGGCAGCTCGATGCTGGTGACGGAGGCCTGGTTGGAGACCTCGCGCACGCCGGCCGGTACCGTGGAGTCGATCCGCACGCGGAAGCTGATCGTGGCATTGGCTCCGGCCATGATCTCGCCGACTTCGACCTCCACCGGGTCCTCGGAGACGACGGAACCCTTGGAGGTCTGGACCGAGCCCGCCTCGATCGTAGTGTGGGCCGGGATCGCATCCGACAGCTCCACTCCAGTGGCCGAGGTGTTGCCACCGTTGGCGACGGTGATCTGGTAGAGCAGGGCGTCGCCCGGCGAGGCGGTGCCGTCGTTGTCGGCATCCTCGTAGAGAACGTCGGTCTTGGTGACGGTGAGGCTCGGCTCGGCCGTGATCGGAGTGACGGTCGGGCCCGCGGCGTCCGGATCGTCCGTGAGGACGGCCGGCAGCTGGTTGCTGGTGACTGTGCCCTGGTTGGAGATCTGGTGCACTCCCGCGGGCACGGTGGAGTCGATCCGCACCCGGAAGGTGACGGTTGCGTTGGCGCCGCCGGCGATGGTGCCGAGGGTGGCCTGGTTCGAGCCGGACACCAGAGTGGTGTGAGCCGGCAGCGGATCGTCGAGCGTCACGCCCGTGGCGCCGGAGTTGCCGGTGTTGCGGACCAGGATGGTGTACTCGATCGTGTCGCCCGGGCTCGGCTGGTCGTTGCCGTCGGCGTCCACCGCAAGGGCGTCGGTCTTCTCAGCTATGAGGCGCGGCGCGGCGGTTATGGCGGTGGCCGTCGGATTGGCCGCGCCGCCGAGGCCTGGATCGTCGGAGAGCACGGCCGGCAGTTCGGCGCTGGTGACGGTGGCCTGGTTGACGACCTGGCTGACGCCGGCCGGCAGGGGAGAGGCGACCGTCACGCGGAAGGTGATCGTCGCCTCGGCGTCCGCGGCGAGCTCGCCCAGGGCGACCCGCGGCGGATCCTGATTTTCGATGGTACCCACCGTGGTGGTCACGGAGCCGGGCACCACCACGGTATGAGCTGGCACCGGATCGACGACCACCACGTCCGTGGCAGGGGCGCTGCCGGTATTGCTGACGACGACCGTGTACTCGATCGTGTCGCCCGGCTCGGGGGTGCCGTCGCCGTCAACGTCGATGGCCAGAGCGTCCGTCTTGATCGCGGTGAGCACCGGATCGGCGGTCACGCTGACCGTGAAGGTGAGCTCGGTGGTCTCGGCAACGTTGCCCCATGCATCGGACGCGCGGGCCTTGAGCCGGTGCTCGCCCTCGGCGAGATCGGTGAAGGAGCGGGCAAATCGGCCGTTGGCGGCGTCGCGGACGGACATGCGCAGCCAGGCGCCGCCGTCCAGGCTCACTTCGGCATGTCCGAGCGGCGACAGCGAGTCGCGCGCGGTCACGACGACCTCGACATCCGGGTCGGTCGAAGCGTTCGCCAGCGGCTGATCGATCGCCACCGTTGGAGGCGTGAGGTCGAGCACGGTGAGACTCTCGACGTCAAGCGTCACGGTCTGGCCGTTTGCGTCGGCTTCGAGCACGGCCAGGCGACCGCCGAGCCCGAGCACGCTGGTGTCGAACGGCGCGGAGCGCTGCACCGCGGCGCCGGACGCCGGCAGGTCGAGCTGGAACGCCTGGGTAGCCAGGACCTCGTTCTCGACCGGCTCAAGGACCACGACGCGCACCGGCACCTGAGACAGGGCCGTGCCGCCGGTCAGACGGACCGAGAGGGTTGCGGTAACAGGGCTGCCCCAGGCCGGGGTGCGGCTGGAGAGGGTCAGGGTGCCGGTCACCCGCGGTGCCTGGGCGGCCAGGTTGAACCGTGTCTCCGCGGTAGCCAGGACGCGCTCGCCCTGCCTGACCTCGATCCGTGCGCGGTACGCGCCCGCCGCCGCGCCGGTGGTGAGCCAGTCGGTGGTGACAGTGCCGCTCGCGCCGGGCAGCAGGTCGCCCAGGGTGCGCGTGAGCTCGGCGACCGGCGCACCGCCGGCCTCGGGCATTACCTGCACGAGAGCCACCACGGCGGTGAGCACCTCGTTGCCGGCGCGGTAGGCCACGCTGCCGGTAAGCCGGGCCGTGCTGCCGATGACATAGGTGGCACGGTCGGCGGTGAGCTCGGCCGTGACCTGCGCCGAGCTGCCGAGCGTGAAGGCAGCCGTTGCTTCGGCCATGGTGCCCTGACCGTTAACCAGACGGGCATGGACGCGGTAGGCGCCGGCAAGCACGTCCACCGGGGTCCAGACCGTCTCGCGGAGCAGGCTGCCGCCGCTCGGAACGGTCACGGCGAAGCCCGGCAGATCCTCCACCAGGAAGCCGGCGGCGTCCTCGATGGTGATCTCGAGACGGCCGGTGAACGGCGGTCCGCCGTTGACTGCTTCGACGGCTACCTGGACGTCCTCACCGACCGCGTAGACCGGCCGGTCGGTGGCGGCGAAGAGCGCCGGGGCAGCGTTGGCGAGGACGGTGAATTCCTTCGACGCCAGGTTGTTCGTCTCGTCGGACTCGTCCACGGTGTCGGCGGGGTCGACCACCGCCACCAGCGTGTAGCGGCCGGTGACGCCGGTCAGGGAGAATTGGGCGGAGACCGCGAGCGAGCCGCCCGGCGCGATCGCGCCGATGCCCACGTGCTCCGCCACGACCACGGACGGGCCGTCCGGGGTCAGGACCACGAAGGTCAGCTCGGCGGCGGAGGACGCGCCCACACCCTTGTTGCGCACCACCGCGGTGGCACGAGCGGTGCCGCCGGAGACGAGCACCTGCGGCAGGACGGTCATGTCGGCGCCCGACACGGCCAGGTCGGGCCGGTTGGGAATGAGGGTCACGACGATGGCCGGCGACGGGGCGCTCCGGTTGCCTTCGCCGTCCTGGGTCGCGGCCGTGAAGACGTTGTCGCCGTCCTCCAGGTCCACGCCGGGGAAGGTCACGCGGCCGGCGAGGACGATGCGGACCGTGGAGCTGGCGCGCAGGAAGAGGTGGCCGGTGGCTGTCCACTCCAACTCCCCGTCGGAGTCGGCGTGGACCGGCCGCGCCTCGCCACCGTCCGCGGGCTGCACGAAGACGCCATCGTCGGAGATCCAGGCTACCGAGCCGCCGTCGGGCGACCACTGGGGCGAGCGATGGCTCTCGGGACCCGAAGTGATCTGCTGACTGCCGCTGCCGTCCGGGAGCACGCGCCAGACCTGCTCGGAGCCGTCCGCGACGGAGGTGACGAGGAGCTTCCCGCCGTCGGGCGACCAGTCAGGCGCGCTGTTGCCCGCCTGGCTCTCGACGGTCACGGCGCTTCCGGTGGCCGCGTCCACCACCTGGACCTGGTAGGAGGGGGAGGTGCGCAGCACGGCCAGGGCCGAGCCGTCCGGCGACCAGCTCATCCCGCCGGTGTGGAAGCTGTCGGGAGAGGCGTTGACGAGCCGGGTCCAGGTCGAGGAGCCGAGGTCGTAGCGCCATAAGCCCGACTGACCCGCCCGGGTGCCTACCACGGCCAGGCTCTGGCCGTCGGGGGAGGGCAGGGCCACGCGGGCGGAGTCGAGGACCGCCAGCTCCTGGACCTCGCCGTCCGCGAGACGGTAGGTGCTGATCGTGCCGTAGTACTCGTCGGCGGAGACCACGCTCCGGCTGTCGGAGAACCAGCGCCCGAGGCCTCCGACCGGCAGGTCGGAGGTGAAGGCGCGCGTTTCGAAGTCGTAGTATTCGGAGCTGTAGGACGGGATCCACAGATACCGGCCGTCGGGCGACGGCATCGGCGCCTCGAACGAGTAGGCGGTGATGGATGACGCGTTGTCGGCGGCGAGCGCGGTGGCTGTCGCCACCGGCTGGCCGTCCCGCAGCAGCACCACCTCGATGCCGGGCTCGGCCGAGCCGATCACGGTCGTCTCGGGCCGGTCCGTGGTGAACGGCACGCCCGGGATGGCGGGGTAGAAGAGGAACGGCACGCCGGGCGCCACGTCGTCGGACGCCGCGCCGCTCGCCTCGTTGGAGAAGGCGCTGACATTGCCCGCCCCGTCGAGCGCGGCGATCACGTACCAGTAGGTCTGGCCGTTGGTCAGGCCGGTGTTGCGGTAGGTGGTCGTGACGACCGGCACCGTGACGAGCACCTGATAGGGGCCGCCCGCGGTCGTGGCGCGGAGGATGCGCCAGGAGACAGGAGCCGTGCCTGCGCCCTGTGTCCAGGCCAGGTCCAGGGCTCCGCCCGCGGGGACGGACGTCACGGTGAGGCCGATCGGAGCCGGCGGCGGCGCCACGGCGACCGTGAGCTCGACCTCGTTCGAGGGCTCGGCTGCGTTGCCCGCGGCATCCACCGCCCTCACCGCGTAGTGATAGACGCCGTTGGCCAGGATCTCGCTGTAGGTGAGGCCCGGGGCCGGCACCGAGACCACGCGCACGCCGTCGCGGTACACGTCGTAGCGGGCTGCGTCCGCGCTCACCGTCCAGGTCAGCGTGGTCCTGCTGCCGTCGACCGTGCCGGCGAGGGTGACCGGGGCGGGAGGTATGACGTCGCCCACCGGGACCTCGGTCGACGCGGACGGCGCGCTCTCGAACCCGTTCCGGTCGAGGGCGGTGACTGTGTACGTGTGGCGGCCGTCGGGAGCGGTGTCGGTCCACGCGGGGCTTGCGGTGTAGGGCTGCACGAGCACGGTCAGCTCGGCTATCTCCACATCGCTCGGGCCGGCGAGCAGGGTGAGACGCAGCCGGTCGGTGCGGTAGGACGGGGTGAGACGCAACGTGCTCTCGGCCTGATCGTTGCCGCGCACCGTCGCTACGCGTATCCAGGCAAGGCCGTCCCAGGCCTCGACGTCGAAGTCCGAGGCGAAGAGGGATTGCCCCTGGGCGCTCATTCCCCAGAGGATGCGCGCCTCGGCGACGATCCGGGGCGCCGGCCAGGAGACTTCGAGTTGCACGCCCGGGAGGTCGAACGGGTCCACCCACCAAGTGGTGTCGGGGTCGCCATCGATGGCATCCGCGGGCGGGTAGGTGTTGGAGGTGGCGGACCGATCCGTCGCGGGCGCCTCGACGAGCAGCGGCTCGCCGTCCCGGAACGGCCGGTAGCCAAGGATGTCGGCCTCCGGGTTCGGGTTCCAGGTCAGGTCGACCTGGTAGGTCGAGGGCTGGGCGGCCGCGAGCCCGGTCGGAGCGGACGGCGGAGTGTCGGCGACCACGCGCATGGACGCCGGCTTGCTGAGGTTCCCCTCGGCGTCGCGCAGGCGCACGGTGAAGGTGTTCGCGCCCTGCTCCAGGGCCAGCCCGGCCAGGCTGAACCGGCCTTCGGCGTCCGCCGCGGCCGCGGGCAGCGGCGTGGTGCCGGAGCCGCGGACCGCGTTGCCGGTCACGTCGGCAGCTCCGATGCCGGTGCCCGCGAGCACCGTGGCCGCGTCGAGCGTCGGCGTGTACGGCTGCTCGAGGACGGGCGTGTAGACCACGGCCTCGCGCTCTGACGGATCGGACTCGTTGCCCGTGGTGTCCACGGCGACCACGGCGTAGCGCCAGACCGCGTCGGGCAGTCCCGCGTCGTCATAGGTGGTGACGGTGATCGGAGCGGCAGTCAGGCGCTCGGTGTAGCCGGTCTCGTCCGTGCGATCCACGTGGTAGCCGGCCAGGTCGGGCTCGGTCACCGCTACCCAGGTCAGGTGCACATCGCCACCGTCCACGCGGGCGGTCAGGTCTGTGATGGCCGGCGGCTTGGTCAGGTCGGTGAAGGTGACCGTGATCTCCGCGGGCGCCGGGTCGGTGCGGTCGCCCTGGTCGGTGGCCACGGCGCGGAGCTGGTATTCCCCGTAAGCGAGGCCTTGGGTGTTCCAGACGACTTCCCACGGAGCGGTCGTGTCAGCGGTGGCCACATCGGTCCAGGCTGCGTCCGCCGGGCGCTTCCACTGGAAGAGGACGCGCGCGACATCCGTATCCGGCGTCGTTGCGAGAACGTAGACGTTGCCTTCAACCTCGGCGCCGTCGGCCGGCTGGGCGATCTGCGCGGCCGGGGCACGGTTGTCGAGCGTGACCTGCGCGGGCGCCGAGGGGCCGCTCAGGTTGCCCGCCAGGTCGATGGCATAGACCTCGTAGGTCAGGGTGCCGTCGGGCAGGCCGGCGTCGGCGAAAGCCCTGGCCACGAGGATGAAGGGGTCGAGCTCGATCACGGGCGCGCCGCCGGAGTTGGCGATGTGGCCGTCGCGGTAGAGCAGGTAGCCGCGCAGGTCGGGCTCGGTGTTGGCGTTCCAGGTGACATTGGCGACATTGGCCGTGGTGCCGGAGGCCGTGGCCGCGAGGCCGGTCGGCGCGGCCGGCGGCAGGTTGTCCACGGTCACCTGGACCTGCTGGACCGCCATGTTGCCGGAGAGGTCCTCGGCCTCCAGGCGCAGGGTGTAGACCGCCCCTTCGGCGAGGGCCGTCGTGTCCCACTGGGAGAGGTCGCTGCCGCGCACGGGCACTGGCGACTTGCGCAGGAGCTGGCGGCCGGACGTGCCGTCGCCAGGACCCACGTACAGACGGTACTCCTTGAAGTCGGAGAGGCTCCAGGCCGTTCCCGTCACGTCCACGATGCCGGTCACGCGGGCGTTCTGCGCGGGCCGGAACAGCGCGGCCTCGGGCGGCGTGGCGTCGACCTGGACCGAGGCGGAGTTGGAGGGCTCGCTCTCCTGGCCGGCGCGGTCGACGGCGCGGACCTTGTACACGAAGGTCCCTTCGCCGAGGTTGGCATCGACGTAGACCGTCGCGGTCAGCGGCTGCGTGTTGATCTTCGCGCCGTTGCGGTAGACGAAGTAGCCGGCCAGGTCGGGCTCGGTGTTGGCCGTCCAGGTCAGGCGGGCGTCGTGCCGGTTCTCCAGCACGGCGGTGAGCTGCGGCGCGGCCGGCGGCAGCACGTCGAGCGTCACGCTCACCGTGGTCTCGGCCTGGTTGCCGGCGGTGTCGGTGGCGCGCAGGCGGAGCACCGCCGCGCCGTCGGGGGGCAGCGCGAGCCACTGGAAGAGCTCGCCTGCGTTGACGGAGGCGCTGCCGCCACCGAGCTCGGAGAAGCTGCCGGACGAGCCGGAAGCCACGGCGAGGCGGTATTCGAGAAGGTGCGCGTCGGAGGCCGTGCCGGTCACGGCCATGGGACGGGTGACGAAGCCACCGGCCGCGGGGGCCGTGATGGCCACCTGCGGCGGCGTATTGTCCACCGTGATCTTGACCCTGGACTCGGCCGTGTGCCCGGCCTTGTCCACGGCCACGAGCCGCAGGGTGTAGAGGCCGTCGGCGACGGCGGTGAGGTTCCAGGCGTGGACCGGCTGCGGCAGCGGCAGGGCCGCGCCGGTGGCCAGGGAGGTCCAGGCCGAGGGCGAGTCGCCCGCGCCGTACTCGAGCCTCCAGGCGTCGAGGTGATCTTCCTCCACCTCGCCGGCGACCGGAACGGGACCGCCGGCCTTGCCCAGGACGGCATTTGCCGCAGGCACGGACAGGGTGACCTTGGGCGGCGTGTTGTCCACCGTGAAGCGGAAGAAGAATTCGCTGTGGATCTCGCCTTCGTCATCGGCCTCGAGCCGGACGGCGTACTCGCCCTCTTCGAGCCCCTGCAGAGTGCCGAGATTGGCCTGGGTCCGGTTGCGGGTGTCGCGGGCGATCTCCTCCCAGGCCGGAGCGTCCGGCGTGCTCGTCAGGGAGAGGACGTACTCCACGAGGTTCTCGTCGCCGATGGAGCCGACGATCGGACCGGCGCCGGGCACGAACGCGGTGCTCGGACGGGAGATGGAGAGCGCTGGCGGCGTGCGGTCGAGCAGGACCGTGACCTCCTCGCGCTGCGTGACCAGCGGGTTGCTCGCCAGGCGTGCGGCGAGCTCGACGCGCCAGAGGCCGTCGGCCATCTGGGCCGCCCCGTTGTCGGCCAGGCCGTCCCAGTTCCGCAGCACGGCGCCGGCCGGAAGCGGCACGTCCTCCAGGATCTTGCGGACCACGTTGCCGTTGGCGCCGAGGATGGAGAGGTCGACCCGCGCGGGGTTGACCAGGCCGAAGCGGATGGCGGCCTGCTCGCGCCGGCCGTCGGCATTGGGTGAGAACGGCCGCGGCCCGGCCTCCAGGTAGGAGATCAGCTCGGACGGCGCTGCGATCAGGAGCGGCACGCGGGTCTCGGCTTCGTTGGCGGCACTGTCGCGGGCGCGCAGGCGCAGGGTGTAGTCGCCGCCCAGGCCGAACGTGTTCCAGGCCGCCAGGAACTGGGTGTCGCGTGACTGATTGCCGGTGCCGAGGCTGCCCCAGGTGTCCGGGTCCCCGCCTTCGCCGAAGTCGACGAACCAGACGACGAGGTTGCGGTCGTTCACCGAGCCCTTGACCTCAATGACCATGGGCAGCGGATCGCCCGGACGCGGGTAGGCGATGGCGAGCTGCGGCGGGGTCGTGTCGACCTCGACACAGACGTTCTCCTTCTGGAGGTTGCCGCAGGCGTCGTGGAAGGAGACCACCATCGTGTAGAGGCCGTCGGCCACGCGGGCGCCGCCGTCGCTGCGGCCGTCCCATGTCGCGGAGCCGCCCTCCGGGATCGTCAGGCCGGAGACCAGGCTCCGCACCCGGGCGCCGTTCTCGAGGCACGCCCCCGGCTCATTGGGATCGGGCACGCCCGGATGGACGTCCACGTCCACGGTCGTGAGCTCTGCGGCCTCGAAGGAGGCGGTCACCTCGTCCAGGTTGCCGTCGCCGTTGGGCGAGAAGATCGCCAGGTCGCGCGAGGCATCGGTGCCTTCGACGAAGCCGTCGAAATAGAAGGAGGTGTCGGTGCAGAGACGGAAGCCGCCGTTGTCCACCACCTCCAGGTGGGCGATGAACTCGCCGTACGTCTCCCGCAGAGTGCCCGTGAGCCGCTCCGAGACCTTGGAGAACTGAGTCTCTATATAGGGGAACGGGAATCGTAGTGGGTAGACCTGGACGGCGCTGCCGTTCGACACGGCGAGCCGGCCGTCGTTGACGTTCGGGGCAAGGGTGTCCAAACGCTTCGAGTCCGAAGCCCTGAGGAGGTCGAGGCGCATCGCGGCACCGCTCTCGTCGTCGATGCGGGCCAGCACGTCCATGACCTTGAGGCCGTCGCGCTGGATACCGCAGATCCGCTGCCCCTCGATCGGGTAGGTGATCGCCATCCGGGGCGGCGTCTGGTCGGCGATCAGGGTGGTGCCGGCGGTATTCTCCTTGCCGTCGACGTTGCGCACGCGCGCATCCAGTTTGATGCTGCCTTCGGGGTAGTCCAGGGTCTCGACCTGGAACTCGTAGGTGGTGCCGTTCTGCGGCCGGTTGACGCTGTAGAGCACCCCCTGCGCCGGATTGTCCTGGTTGGACAGGGTAAGGATCTGGAGCTCCTTGCCGTCCAGGCTCCTGGGCGTGAGCCGGAGCGTCCGCCGGGTGGAGGCGCGCGGCGCGTTGCACTCGCCTACCGGGACCGGGGCCCATTCCGCCTTGATGGACAGGCAGGGCAACTGGTACTGCACCTGGTTCGACTCCACGGTCCGCCGGTCGAGGCCCGTGATCGGGTCGGGCTCCGGCAGTACCTTGGTGGTGCCTACCGCCCTGGCCGAGTAGGTGGTGCAGGCCACCCAGTCCGCGGGGTTGACGATGAAGACGCCGTCGGGCGACGTGGCGAGCACGGGAACGGTCTTCGGCACGGCGTAGCGCGGGTCCTGCTGGCTGCTGGCCACGAGCTTTAGCTCGTCGAGCGGGGCGGTGATGAACTCGCGGCCCCAGAGCACCAGGTCGCTGTCGGCATGCAGACCGTTTTGAGAGAGGAGGCGCGCCAGGGAGCTGGCGACCGCGGGTGCCTCCAGGGAGAGGCGTTGAAGGAGGAGCGACGAAAGGGGATCGCGGTCGAGAAGGATGCCGTCGACCTCGAACGCGAAGACACCGGAGAGGTGCACGCCGCCGGCGATGTCGTTCAGCCGCAGCCGGGCGGCGGTGAGGATGCCCGGCTGGACACCGGCGAGGTCCCAGACGGCCTCGATCTCGCCGTTCTTGCTCCCGAGCGCCTGCACCGGAGCGTCGATCCAGGCGTTCGGGTTCAGCGGACCGGTGGCCGGAACCGGCTGGAACTGGATCGTCAGCGAGTCGATCTCCGCGCGCACCGATTCTGTGAAGGCCAGCCGCATCGCGCGTTTCTCGAAGTGGAGTGAGCTGCCGCACATGGAGACCAGCGGCGCGAGCTCGCCATCCGGCTGCAGCCGGTGGGGGCCGAAGAAACGCAGGAACACCGACTCCGGGCCCAGCTCCGTGGTCGCCAGGGCGCGGTTGCCGGCCTTGTCGCTGACTTCCACGCGGAAACGGTGGTCCACGAACGCGGCGAGCGGCATGGCGGAGGAAGCGGCGGACGGCAGCCAGCGGGAAGGCGAAGCGCCCTTGCCGGTCTCGAAGGTCTGCCCGGCGAAGTTGTCCTCCTTGATCTCGAAGAGGACGCTGGGCGTCACGACCCGGGTCTGGAGACGGAATGGGAGGTTTTGCGGGACACACTCGGACTTGATGGAAGCCCTGGCGGTCACCTTCGGCGGCGTGTTGTCGACCACGACGAAGAACTCGTAGCTCTCGATGGTGATGCGGTACTCGCCGTCGGACACCGGCAGCCCGCGGTCGTCGCGGCCGTCCCAGAACAGCTCGAACTCGGCGCCGACGAGGCTGTGGTCGCGCTGCATCGTGCGCACGCGGTCGCCGTCCTCGTCGAAGATCGAGATCTCCAGGTGGACGGGTTCGAGCACCCGGTAGTGGAGGAGCATCCGGTCCTGCACGCCGTCGCCGTTGGGCGAGATGTAGGCCGGCTCGGTGTAGAGGTCGGTGAGGGCCGGCGTGTCGGCCCAGGAGACCCGCTTGACGCGGCTGCGGACGTTGCCCGCCAGGTCCTCGGCAGTGAGGCGCACCAGGTACGAGCCAGGGGCCGGCGGCACCCAGGTGCCGAAGCGGCCGTCCACGAGAGCGGTTGCAGAGGGCGGCGCGACCGGCCGCCAGACCGTGGGCGCGGCGGTGCTGGCGTACTCCAGCGTGAAGCGCGCGAAGTTGAGGTCGGCCGCCGATCCCTCGAGGAGGATGCCGCCCGCCGCGGTGGAGCGGCGCGGCCGCAGCGAGGCCGTCAGGTTGAGCAGCGAGTCGAAGGCGAAGAGGCTCTCGGAAGCCCGGTCGAAGCAGGGGCTCTCGGGGTTATCCGTGTCCCTGTCGCTGCGGAAGAACAAGCGTTTGCCATTGGGCGCGAAGGCCGGCCTGTCCATAGGCAGGGTGAAGAAGGCGGGGTCGAAGGAGCCGCCGGGGAAGCGCTCCAACCGGTTGGCCTCGTCGAGGAAGATGGCCCAGCCCTTGTCCTGCGCGCTGTAGACCAGCGTGCGTTCGAAGGGCGCCCATTGCAGGAATGAGAACCAGATGTCCCAGGGCAGCAGCTCTTCGCCGTCGAGCAGCGCAGCCGTGCCGTAGGCCTGGAAGCGCAGCTGTACCGTGGTGCCTGCGGTGGCCCCGATCTCCAGGAGCGGGACCTTGAACTCGTAGTACTTGTGCGTGTGGCCGACCTTGCCGGTGCGGATGAAGCCGACCTTGCCCCAGCGGTCGTCCGATGCCGTGACCCGGAACTCCTTCCAACCTTGCGGCGTGGCCACCTGGAGGGCGCCCCAATCGCGATCGCCGTCCAGCGTGTTGTCTACCGTGAAGTCGAGGGCGGCGTAGAGGTGCTCGCCGTCGCTCTTGACGTAGCCCCAGACCACTTCGGCCGGGTGGCCGGTCTCGGGCCGGGTGACCTCGGAGAAGAGGACGTCGGGCAGCGCGTCCGCGGAGGTCTGCTCGCCGTCGGCCACGAGCGCCGTGCCGGCGCCCAGCACGTGGGTGTAGACCCCGCCTTCGGCCGCGGGATAGGTGAACGGCCGCGCGCCGCGCGCGTCCAGGTCGTCCTCCTCCCGCGCGGTCAGCGACAGGAAGAAGTGGCGGTTGGGGGGCACGTCCGCCCAGCGGACCTCCATCCCGGCTTCGTGAAGGTCGATCACCTCTTCGTCGTGGCTGGCCACGGCGGCGAGCACGTCGGCCCCGGCGCCGAGCCGCGCGGCCCAGGCGGGCTCCAGCCGGCGGCGACCGGCGACCAGCGCGACCGTGTCGACGTGGGCCGCCTCGAAGCCGGTCTGCCGGATGCGCACCTTGAATTCGCCCGCGGGGTCCGGCAGGAAGCGCGACAGGTCGAGCCGCTGCTCCTGGTAGCCCAGGCCGTAGTGGAGCACTCCCCGCTCGATCCAGGACGTGCCGTCCCAGGTGGAGACGTGGTAGGACTGGCCGCCACCTCTGGAAGGGGCGAGCCAGAGCACCGGCTCGGCTTCACCCGTGGCAAGGTCGAAGCGCATGATGTTGGCGTAGAGCTCGTCCTCCTCCTCGTAGATCACCTGTGCCGCCAGCTCGGTGCCCGTGTCCCCCCAGGTGGGCTGGCGCATGTCGTAGACCCGCGGAGCGCCGGTGTCGAACGGCCCGTAGGGCTCGTACACCGGCACCGAGGACCTCGACTGGAGCGGGATCGGGAAGGCGCGGACCAGGGTGCCGTCCATGTCGCTGACCAGGATGCGGCCCAGGTGCGGCTCGGCCACGGCCACGCGTGTGCCATCCGGCGACCAGCCGAAGCTGAAGCTCGCGTAGTCGGCGAAGGTCCCCACGGCAGCCATCTGTCCGGTCTTCACGTCGAGGACCCGGAATTCACCGCCTTCGTAACTCGTCCAGATTGGGAAGATCACCGTGCGGCGGTCGGGCGAGAAGCGGGAGTAGTAGTCGCTGATGATCTCGTAGTCGTTGGCGGGGTTGACGGCGAACAGGATCCGCGGCGCCGAGCCGTCGAGGGGCACGGACACGATTCGCTCGTCCGTGATCGTGACCACGGCCTCGCCGTCGGGCGTGAACCCGTGCCAGTAGCTATTGCCGTCCCAGATCTCGCGCAGCCCGCTGCCGTCCGAGTTGGCGATCCAGAGAGTCGAGTCGAACCGGCCCAGGGGGAAGGCGACCCTGGAGCCGTCGGGCGAGACCGCGAAGTCGCCGTCCGGCGAGGGAGCGATCGGCCGCAGGTCGCCGCCGGCGTCGTTCATC
Source organism: Acidobacteriota bacterium (assembly GCA_034667225.1). Lineage (GTDB taxonomy): Bacteria > Acidobacteriota > Thermoanaerobaculia > Multivoradales > UBA5704 > DATMER01. The sequence continues at coordinate 149,934 of JAXDKG010000018.1, read as the reverse complement.
CGGTAGAGCGCAGGCGGGTACGCCGGGTCGCCCTCGGTCCACCGGTCGAGGAAGAGCCACTGGCCGTCGTCGCTGCTGACCACTTCGGAGAAAGAGTCGGGCAGGTCGCAGGTCAGGTTCTGGAAGCTCGCGTACGGCGTGCCCACGGCCTTGAGGAGCGGCCAGCGATCCGTGTCGAGGGTGGCCACCGCGACCCCGAATTCGGCACCGCCCGCGCCCATGGCGCGCAGCGTGTAGTCGCCGTCGGGCGCCAATTGGCCGCGCTCGTCCCGGCCGTCCCACTCGTAGCTGCCGCTCTCGACGCCGGCGAGCTCCGGGCCGGTGTGCCGGCGCACCACCTCGTCCTTGGGGCTCACCACCTCGACGGTCACGTCCGCGGGAGCGCCCAGGCGGAAGAAGAAGCGCGTCGTGTCCTTGACCCCGTCGCCGTTCGGCGAGAAGTAGCGGTTGGTGGCGAAGAAGTCGCCGTCCTGGACCGACACTTCGACGCGGGCTGAGTTGTTGGCCTCAGAGCTTTCTTCTACGGCGCCGTCCGGATCGGCCACGGCCACAACCGGCCGCGCCTCGGAACCGGCCGCGAAGGTCCAGGTGAAGGAGACCTGGGCCGAGCCGCGGCCTGCCAGCACCGGAATCACCTGGTCGCCGCCCACGGGCGTGCCGCCGTCAGAGGCGCGCACCACGAGGCCCTCGGCTTCCTGCTCGCCCAGGTTGGACACCGTCACTATCAGAGTCACCGGCTGGCCCGGCACGGGCACGCCCGGCTCCAGCCGCAGCGACGCCGCGGAGAGCGCCGCATCGGGGAGGGAGAGGACCTCCAGGACCTGGAAGGCGAGGTTGTCGCTCTCCGAGAACTCGGCGACCTCCTGGTCCGGATCGACCGCCACGTGGATGACCCGGTCGTTGGCGCCCGGCACCCGCGCCCAGATCACGCTGACCGTGGCCGAGGCGCCCGCCGCCAGCTCGGGGATCACCTGCACGTTGCCGATGCGCGGCGCGCTCTGCGCCGGGTTGCCCTCGTAGAACGCCACCTCGGCGTTGGTCACGGCCTGGCCGCCGGTGTTGCGCACCAGGGCGGTGATCGTCAGCGGCCGCCCCTCGCGGCCGGGCTTGGGCGAGAAGGTCAGGTCCGCGTGCGAGACCACGAGGTTGGGCTGGGTGACCTGGCCGGAGGTGAAGAGCAGCGTGGCGGAGTTGTTCGTCTCGTCGGCCTCCGGCACTTTGGCCCCGGGATCGATCTCGGCTACGAATTGAAGCTCGCCTTCGAGGTCCACGCGCCAGATCACGCTCTGGGTGAGGCTCTGCCCGGCGTCGAGCTGGATCGTGCGGCTGCCCAGCTCGCGCACGGTGCTCCCCTGGACCACCGAGAAGCGCACCGCCGCATCGCCGGAATCGACCGTGCCGCGGTTGCGGAACGTGGCCTGGAACGTGGCATCGACGCCGAGATAGGCGGAGCCGCTCAGGGCCAGGTCGGCCGGGGTGACCTCGAGGTCGACGGCGGCCTGCGTGGTGACCGTGGCCGTGGCCGTGTTGTTCGTCTCGTCGGCCTCGGCGATGGCGCCGTCGGGGTCGACGACGACGGTGAAGGTCGTGGTGCCGGCCGCGGTCAGGTCGTAGAGGAAGTTGGCGCCGCTGCTGGAGCGGCTCGGCACGGAGACCGTGACCTGGCCGATCAGCTCGCCTGTTCCTGGCGCTGTTCCCGGAGAACCGCGCCAGAGTTGGACCACGGCGCCGGCGGCGGCCGTCTGACCGAGATTGCGCACGGACACGGCGATACCGAGCTGGGCCGGCAGCGTGGCCGGCCGCGCGGGCAGGATCGCCACGTCCACGCCGCGCACCTCGAGCTCGGCGCCAGCGGGTGCCGGCTGCACCACCACCCGGATCGAGGCCCGGTTGTCGAGCTCGGACATCTCGGCGGTCTGCGCGTCCGGGTCGAGCACGGCCCAGAGCGTGTGCTCGCCCGGCTTGCCGAAGCTGTCCCAGGTGGGGGAGAGCACGACCGTGCGGCCGGGCGCGATCGGCGGGATCTGCGTGTCGCCCGCCGGGATGCCCCCGGACGAGGGATCGCCGTCGAACAGGCGGAGGAGGCCGGCCGGGGTGACGGCCTGACCGTCGTTGGCCACGGTAAGGCTCAGGGTCGCGCGCTCGCCGTCGCGGGGGGAGGCCGGAGCGGCCGCGGGCGGGGCGGAGAAGCGCCAGTTGGGGAAGGTGCCCTGGCGGCGCAGCGCGGAGACCACCGCCGCGGTCGTGTAGGTGCTCCCCTCCCAGCTTCCCTCGACGGTCTGGCGCGAGGTCAGGTAGCCCAGCGCGGCGCTCAGGTCGATGCGGTCCGCGGCGCCCAGCTCGACCGCCGCCTGCAGCACGTTGGCCGTGTCGTGGGCCGTGCTCGGGCTGTCGCCGAAGCCGCCGTCGGGGTTCTGGCGCGCGGCCAGGAAGGTCAGGGCGGCATCGACCACGGTGGCATGGCGGTCGAGCGCCTTGAGAGCGCGCAGCGCGGCCACGGTGGCGCCGGTGCGGCTCGCGCCGCGGGCCACGTTGCTCCACGCGCCGTCGGTGCCGCGGTTGGCGAGCAGGTACTGCCCGGCGCGGTCCAGGGCCGCGGCCGGTGTGCCGGACTGCCCGGCGAGAGCGAGGACGGCGAGTGCCGTGTCCAGCGGATCGCTGCCGTAACCGGTGCTCAGGCCCCAGCCGCCGTCGGCGCCCTGGCGCTGGCGCAGGCGGGAGCGGAAGGTCTCGGCCGCGGCGTTCGCGGCGGCCTTCCGGGCCGGGTCGGGCTCGGCGAGGGCGGCCGCCTGGAGCGCGGTCGCCAGGCGGGCCGCGGCGTCCGTGTTGGCTGGCACCACGCCCGAGAGCCAGGACACGGCGAGAGCGCGCGGGCCCGGATCGAAGGCCGAGTCGAAAGTGGCCAGGGTGGCGAGCACGATCGCGCTGTCGCGCGCCTGGGTGCCGGCGGTGTCGAGCCAGGAGCCGTCGGCGCCCTGGCGGATGCGCAGCCAGGCGAGGGCGTCGGAGAGATTGGCCTGGCCGGGGCGCAACCCGCCGCCGTTCACCGGGTCGGGCGCTCCCGGCTCCTCGCCGGGGACGGCTTCGGGGTAGACGTGCAGGATGCCGCGCCCGCCCGTCAGCACCGCGAAGCGCGTGACGAGGGCGCGGCGGATGCGGTCCATGGCCTCCATCTGCGCGGGCGTGACCGTCTCGCCGGGCCGGGTCGCCAGCAGGAAGGCGGCGCGGAATTCCTTCTGCGATTCGGCGGCGGACGGCACCCGCGGTCCCTCGGCGGCGATGATGTCCTCGATCGTCACCTGGATCGGGGTGCCGGTCACCGTGACCCCGCGCTCGGGCAGGCGGCTCCTGTCGAAGCCCGGGCTCTCGATCAGCAGGAACGGCGGCACCTCGTCGGCTGAGAAAAAGCCCGCAAGGTAGAGGTCGAGCGGGCTGTAGAACTTCATGCCGCCGTCGGTGGTGAACGTGCCGTCGCCGTTGTCGCGCCACTGGTTGCCGTAGAGCACGGAAGCGCCCGAGTCGAGCAGGAAGCTCCAATGCGAGTCGTCGCGGCCGAGCAGGCCGGCCGACAGCGACCCGTCGGGCCGGCGGAAGCGCACGTGCGCCGCCCACTGGTGCAGGATCTCGTGGGTGAGGACGTTCAGGGTCTCCTCGAACGCCGGGTCGAAGGGGTCGTTCGCGTGGCTCGCGAGCGGCCCCATGTCGATGAAGCCCTGGAGCCGCCCGTCGCTGCCGAAGCCGCCGCTGTTGTCGAACTGCTCGAGGCCGATGCCCTGGACACCGTTGTGCACGCTCCAGTGCACGCCGACCGCTTGTCCGAGGGAAACCGGGAAGGTGGTGAAGGTCACCAGGAAGTCGTAGCTGTCGGGGTGCTTTTTGTAGAACTCCTGAGCGAGCACCGTGCGGGGCTCGACGTTGGCGAGGCCCCCGGGCAGATTGCGGTCATAGTTGCCTGACAGCCGCAGGACCGTGACCTGGCCGCGGTCCTCGACGAAATCAGCCACATAGTCGCCCGAGAGGGTCAGGGCCCCGGAGGCAATCTCCTGCGCTGCCGCGCCCGCGGCAGAGAGAAGCATGAGCGTCGCGGCCAGCAGCAGCAGGCGGATTGTCCGGATTTTCATCGCCTCACCCATTCCCTGAGCTCTTGTTGGATTCCGAAGACTGCGGCTTGACGATCGGCGGCACCGCCGGCCGCTCGCGATCGAGTACCTGCACGCGTGAGCGCTCACCGGGTCGAGCGCGGAAGATCCAGGCCTGCCGCCGGCTCCCGCCGACCTCGTCGATGATCAATCGGTCCGGAAGGATCTTGCGAATGCGTACGCCGGCTGCGCGCAGCTCCTCACCGGGCATGACGACCTGAAGCTCGCCGCCGGGAAGCTGGAGAACAGCCCGGGCCTCCGCGGGAGCGGAAGCCGGATCGATGGCGACAACGGTCAGATCCTCGAAGGGGATCCGAGCCGCATGTGTCACGTTTTGGGGGTCGCCGCACCACCCGGTAAGCGGCGAAGACAACAGGACTACCATCCCCCCGAGCGCCGCGAGGCGCAGGGAATACCCAAGGATCGGCACGAAGCCTCCTTCAGCCCGTCCTGCTAAGAGCAAAAATTGTTCAAAACTGCTTTCGTGGATTATACGGCACAACCCGGCGAAGGTTGCAAGGGCCTCGTGCAGCCCTTCAAGTGCGCGAGCCGAAGAAAACGTGACACTTAAATTCGGCGGGGACTTGTGGTGCGCTCGGGCAGTGTGCTAACAGCAAGCCAGTGGTATGCGGAATAGCACAGGCGAACGATCACGGCAAGTAGCCGTTCTTGCATTCGTTTGATTATCTGGAGCGGAGCGAAAATGGTTTCAATAGCAGACTTCACCCGGAGGCGAGCTGTCCGAAAAGTTCGGGGAGCAGTCCGAAAACTCCTGAGCCCTGTCCGATAACTTCGGCCGGCAGTCCGAAACCTCCTGGGCGTAGTCCGATACCTCCCGGGCGTGGTCCGAAAACTCCCGGCCGTAGTCCGAAACCTCCTGGGCGCAGTCCGAAAAATTCGGGTTTCTGTCCGATTTCTCTCGTGAGTTGTCCGATAAATTCAGTCGGTGGTCCGATTCCTCCGGAGATTGGTCCGATGAATTCGGGTTTTTGTCCGATGAATCGGTGGATCTGTCCGAAAACTTCAGGACTTTGTCCGATGAATTGCCCGTCTGGTCCAAAACTCACCCCTGGAGCAGCGACTGTCCGCGGCAAGGTCCTGCTCTACCGGTTCTAGCGCCGGGTCAGAACACCGTCGTCGTCTCCGCCGCGCTGTTGTTCGCGCGATTCGGATCGGGCTGAGCCGCGCTCACGGCCGCCGTGTTGGTCAGCGTGCCGGCCTTCGGCGGCTGGACCACGATCGTGACCGACGCAGTGGCGCCGGCGGCGAGCGAGCCGAGGCCGCACGTCAGAGCACCGCCTGCCTTGCCCTTGCCGCCACGCGCGCAGCTCCCCTGGGCGGTGGTCGCGGAAACGAACGCGGCCTCCGCGGGCAACGTGTCCGTGAGCACGACCTGCGTGGCTGGCCCGGGCCCGCCGTTGGTGACCGTCACGGTGTAGGTCAGCGCGGTCTTTTTCGCCACGGGATCGGGCGTGTCGGTCATCGCGAGCGCCAGGTCCACGGCCGGCCGGCGGTCGTGCACGAAGACGTCACCCGAGGAGTTCGTGTCGTCCGGCACGAGGTTGTCGGCATTCGACTGGAACGCGCTCACGAGACCGTCGTCCGAGATCTTCGGCCACATGCTTTCGGAATTCCCCTCCTCCCCGCTGGTGCTGACGCTCACGCGCACGACCGCCCCGTTCTGGCGGTCGCGCACGAAGATGTCCCGGCGGTTGTTGGTGTCCCCGGCGACGAGGTTCGTCGCGAGCGAATAGAAGGTGACGAAGCGTCCGTCGGCCGTGATGTCCGGTTGGCCGCTGAGCGCGTCCGCCGCATTCCCGGCGCTGTCCGCGCTGGCGCGCTCGAACGTGCCCGTCTGGCGGTCGTAGACGAGGACGTGCGACTCGTGGCTCCCGTCCCCGATGAGGTTGGCCGCGTTGGTCTCGAACGCGACGAAACGGCCGTTTGCGCTGACTGCAGGGAGGACGCTGGTGCCGTCGCCCTCGTTGCCCGCGGCGTCCTCGCTCACACGCTCGGTCGCTGCCAGCGCACGGTCACGCAGGAACACCTGATGGAAGAATTGCGGCCCGGGAACGAGGTTGTCGGCAGAGGAGCTGAAGACGACGAAACGGCCGTCGGCGCTGATGTCGGGACGGAAGCTCAGGCTGTTTCCCTCTTCGCCGGCATTGTTGACGCTGACGATTTCGGTCGTCCCGTTGAGCCGGTCGCGGACGAAGACGTCGTCCGAGAAGTTGTCGTCACCGGCAACGAGGTTGGTGGCGCCCGAATGAAAGGCGACGAAGCGGCCGTCGGCGCTGATGGCAGGACCCTCGCTGAACCCGTCCGACTGCCCGCCGGAGCCGCTGACGCTCACGCGCTCGGTCGTGCCCGTGAGCCGGTCGCGGACGAAGATGTCGGTCGTGCCGTTCGTGTCTCCGCGGACGAGGTTCGCGGCGTCCGACGGGAAGGCGACGAAACGGCCGTCGGCGCTGATCGCGGGGTAGCCGGCCACGCCGACGAGGCCGCTGTCGCCGTCGCCCTGACGGCCACGGTTGTCCACGCTCACGCGCTCCGTCTGGCCGGTGCGGCGATCGTGTACGAAGGTGTCGGCGGAGTCGTTCGTGTCGTCAGGAACGAGGTTGCTCGCGAGCGAGGCGAAAGCGACGAAGCGGCCGTCGGCGCTGATTGCGGGCATATCGCTCGTGTTGTCCGCTTCGGCGCCGCTGCTGTCGACGCTCACCCGCTCGGTGACCCCGGCCTGAGCAGATGCCGGAGGCACGCCGGATGCGAGAGCGATCAGTGAGATTCCGAGTACGGGACTGATGAAGAACTTCATGTTGAACCTCCCTGGCTGCTGAAGCTGGATGCGTCCGCAGACCCTTCTGTAAGTTCCCAGCGCAGGGGAGAAGGTTCACGGCTGCCGGGCGAGTGTGACAGCGCCAGCTTGATCCCGGCCGGCCCCTCGACTACACTGGACTATCCAGTCGTAGTGCGAGGATACTTTAGTTGCGTCAGGCATTGCTCGAACGCTCGCCCGAAGTGTGGAGAATCGCGTGTCAGGAGATGGCGCGGCGTGCGCAGGGCGGTTCCGTGCTGTATCCGGTGGCGATCGGCCTCCTCGGAGTGGGCGCGGATCTGCACCGGACCTCCCCGGGAGCCCTCGCGGCGCTGGTGGCCTTTACCATGCTGCTGGCGCTCAGCCGGCTGTACCTGATCCGGCGCTTCGATTCCGTCTTCTCCCGCTTCCCGCGGCTCTGGCAGGTGGTCTTCTTCGGCGGCGCGCTGGCTTCCGGCGCGCTGTACAGCGGCCTGCTCTGCTTCGTCACCCTGGAGAAGGGCCTGGAGCCGTTCGCGGTGTTCGCCCTGGCCGCGAACCTGGGCCTCGCGGCCGTGGTGACCGTCACCTACCCTCACTCCAAACCGGTCGTGCTGTCCTACATCCTGGTCCTCGGCGTGCCGCCGACTCTGGCCCTGGCGCAGTTGGTGGGGACCGAGCCTTCGGCGGACCTGCTCGCATGGTCGCATGGCGGGGCGACCCTCTATCTCCTCTGGGTCGGGTTGCAGCAGCACCGGGAGCGCTGGTCGAGCCTGGGCAGGCGCATCCATCTCGAGGTGCGCTCCGCCGATCTCGAGCGCGCCCATGTGGAGGTGCAGCAGGCCCGCGCCGAGCTCGAGGTCCAGGTGGCGGAGCGCACGCGGGAGCTGGAGCGCACGAGCCGCGACTACCGGCAGATCTTCGAGAACGCCCACGACCCGATCATCGTCTTCCGCCCCGAGGACGAGCGGGTCCTCAACGTCAACCGCCGGGCCTGCGAGATCTACGGCTTCACGCGCGAGGAGTTCTTGCAAATCAGCCTGGCTTCGATCTCGGTCGACGCGGCGAGGGGGCAGCGGCAGGTCCTCGAGACCCTGGCAGGGGGCGTCTACCACAACTTCGAGTCCGTGCAGTACCGCAAGGACGGCAGCCGGATGTTCCTGGAGATCAATGCCGCGACGGTCGAGTACGAGGGCCGGCCCGCGATCATCAGCATCAACCGCGACGTGACCGAGCGCCGGCGCGCCGAGGCCCTGCGCCTGGCCAAGGAAGCCGCCGAGCGCACCGCCCGCGCCAAGGCGCAGTTCCTCGCCAACATGAGCCACGAGATCCGCACCCCCATGGCCGGGGTCATCGGCCTCTCGGACCTGCTGCTCGCCACCGACCTGGACGAGCGCCAGAGCCAATATGCCCGCCTCATCCAGTCGTCGACCGGATCGCTCCTGCGGGTGATCGACGACATCCTCGACTTCTCGAAGATCGAGGCGGGCAAGCTCGCGTTCGAGGACGTGCCGTTCGACCTGCGGGCGACGCTCGGCGAGGTGGTCGAGATCCTGCGGCTGGCCGCCATGGCGAAAGGGACCACGCTCGAGCTCTTCGCCGCGGAAGATCTGCCCGGCTGGGTGCGCGGCGATCCGGGCCGGCTGCGCCAGGTGCTGATGAACCTGGTGGGCAACGCGGTCAAGTTCACGGAGGGTGGCTCGGTGAGCGTGCAGGCGGATACGGCCGCGGACGGCCGCGTCCGCGTGCAGGTGAAGGACTCGGGGATCGGCATCCCCCGCGACGCCCAGGGCCGGCTCTTCGAGCTGTTCTCGCAGGGCGACGACTCGACGTCGCGGCGCTTCGGGGGCACCGGCCTCGGCCTCGCCATCAGCAAGCGGATCGTCGAGGCCATGGGCGGCGAGATCGGTTTCGAGAGCGTGAAGGGGAGGGGCTCGACCTTCTGGATCCGGCTGCCGCTCGCGCCCGGAGCGCCGCCGGCCAAAACCGAGAGCGCCGTGCACAGGCCGGTCAACGCGCGCATCCTGACGGTGGAGGACAACCCGATCAACCAGGTCGTCATCACCGAGCATCTCAAGCACCTCGGCTACCGGGTCACCGCGGTCGGCAACGGCCTGGAGGCGCTGGAGGCGCTGGCGGTGGAGGATTACGACCTCGTGCTGATGGACTGCCAGATGCCGCACCTCGACGGCTACGAAGCGACCGAGCGCATCCGCCTGCTCCCTGGCAAGACGAGCCAGATCCCGATCGTCGCGCTGACGGCGCACGCGATCAAGGAGGAGCTCGACAGGTGCCTGGCCGTCGGGATGAACGACTACATCACGAAGCCGTTCCGGAGCCAGGAGCTCCAGGCCAAGCTCGAGCGCTGGCTTGGGAATGGCGCGAGTCATAGCTCCGAGAGCGAGCCCGCCCCTTCGCCTGCGATACCTGCCGAGCCCGCCGAGGCGGCGCTCAACCAGCGGCAGCTCGAATCGTTGCGCGCCATGTGCAAGGACTCCGGACCAGGTTTCGTGGCCGGGCTCGTCGAGCAGTTCCGCAGGCAGCCCTACCTGGAAGACTTGCGCACGGCGCTCGAGCACGGCGACCGTGCCTTGCTCAGGGCTCGCGCGCATGGGCTCAAGGGGACGAGCTCGCTCCTCGGCGCGCACAGCCTGCCCCGGCTTTGCGAGGAACTCGAGCGTTCCTGCCTGCTGGCGTCGAGGGAGGACTGCCTGCGCCAGCTCGATCAGATCGACGCCGAGCACCGGCGCTTCGTCGTCCGCCTCGTCGAGAACCTGCCTTAGCTTAGAACGGCCGTGGCCACGTCGTGGACCGGCGTGTCTACGCCGGCCTGCCTGCCCAGCCGGGAAACCGCGCCGCAGAGGTCGTCGAGCTCCGTCGGACGGCCCGACTCCAGGTCGAGCAGGAAGCTCGGCTTGAGCGTGGAGCCCAGGGACTCGACGAACCCCATGATCAGCGTCACGTCCTCCTCTCCGAGCTTCACGCCGAGCGCGCTCCCGACCGCGAGCACCTCGCGCACCGCCCGCTCCAGCACGGCGCGCCCCAGCGGCTTCTCGCGGATCGGGCCGACCGGCCCGCGCGACAGGCCGCACCCCGCGGCCATGGTGGAGATGAAGGCGAGCTTGCGCCAGAGGTCGGCCGTGATGTCGGCCGAGGCGCGGGCTTCCACGCCGGCCTCGCGGAAGACGGCGGCGATCCGCTCGGCCCTCTCGGAGAGCCCTGCCGGCCTTTCCCCGACGACGACGCGGTGGAACGTGCTGCGGCGCTCCACGATCCCGGGTCCGAGGCGGGCGGCGCTGATCTCGGCAATCCCGCCCAGCACGCGCTCGTCCGGCACGCCACTGCGGACGAGCCGCTCGGCCGCCTCCACACCGTTGAGCAGCGGCAGCACGTCCGCGCCCGCCTCGGCGAGGAGCCGGGCCGCGGGCGCGATCTCTTCGAGCGAGTAGCTCTTGACCGCCACGATGGCGAGATCGGCCGGGCCCAGCTCCGCCGGGTCGCCAGCCGCCTGAACCTGGACAATCCAGGTCCCCTCGGGCGTGCGCACCTCCAGGCCGCGCTCGCGCAGCGCATCGAGGTGCGCTCCCCGGGCCAGCATGGAGACGGGATGACCGGCGCGGGCGAGCATGCCGCCAAAGTAGGAGCCCACCCCGCCCGCGCCCAGGATCGCGATCTTCATCATGCCTGGAGTTTAGCCGTGAAAAGGAGGCGGCGCCTGAGGGAGAAAAGCCAGGCGCCGCCTGTTAAAGGGGAGGTTAACTGCGCGTGAGGTCAGTTGCCGGGCCCGGTGACCCGGACGACATCGGTGATCTCGGTCTCTTCGCCAGCCGCGGTCAGGCGGATGATGACGTCGTGGGTCTCGCCGGCCGTGGGCGTGTCCAGGGTCTTGATCGCTTCCTTCTTGGAGAAGAAAGCCCGGATGTGGTTGCCGCTCCTGCTCGCCCGCAGAGCGTGGAGGGGCTCGGCTTCGGCATCAGTGCCGACCAGAACGATCGACTTGAGGTCAACGTCAGCGAGGTTGTCGCCGGTAATTTTGACGCTGACCGTGCCGGCGCTGCGAGCCCAGTTCGTGTTCCAGGTGCCGGGCTGGATCTCGGCCTCGAGCTCGTCCTCTTCGCCGTCGCCATCGTCGTCGTCGCCGCCGGCCGGGCCGACGATGCGCACATCGACGGTGAGGGTCTTCGCCTCGGCCTCTGCACCCTCACCCGCGGAGAATTCGACCGTCAGCTCGTGGGTCTCGCCGCGCTCCGGGGAGTCGAGCAGGGCGAGGGCGTCGCTCTTGGCGAAAAAGGCGCGGATCTGGGTCTTGTTCGCCTGGACCCGGACCGGAGAGAGCCCTTCGGCATCCTCGTCGGAGCCGGTCAGCACGATGGAGCCGGTGTCGATCTGATCGAGGCCGCCGCCGCGGATCACGACGGAGACCGTCCCTTCGCTGTGCTCCCAGTTCGTGTTCCAGGTGTCCGGCTGAATGTCGGCGCTCAGCTCGCTCGGAGGCTTCGGCGGCTTGTTGCCACCGCCCCCGTTCCCACCGCCGTTGCCGCCACCATTGCCGCCGCCATTATTACCGCCATTATTGTTACCACCGCCATTACCGCCCTTGGCGGCGGCGAAGCTCGAGCCGAGGTCCTGCGCGTTATCGTTCCAGTCAGCGAATAGATTTGCCGGGATGACCATCAAGAGGAGCAGCGGGAGAAGCTGCATCAATCTACGGGTCTGACACATGGTTGAATCCTCCATGCCAAGAGGGTAGACGCCTTGCCGGAGCCTCGCTGTCACTGGCGTCACTACCCGGCTGTGAAATAGTTCACATATATGAGGAAGGCGCCTCCTCCTCCCGATCCCGAGATGGGCCTCTGGCAGGGCCGTTCCGTCGCCCGGCGGTTCGTCTCTCCGGACGGCATGACCGTGCTCGTCGGCCGCACGGCCGAGGACAACGACGTGCTCTCCCTCAGGCTCGGAGCGCCGCGGGATTTCTGGTTCCACGTGGCAGCGGAATCGGGCTCGCACGTGGTCGTGCGCAATCCCGAGGGGCTGGACCGCCTTCCCAGGGAGACCGAACGCTTCGCGGCGTCGCTGGCCGCGGGCTATTCCAAGGCGCGCAAGGGCGGGCGGGTGGCGGTGCATATGTGCACCTGCGCGGACGTGAGCAAGCGCCGCGGCTCGCCGCCGGGCGAGGTGATGCTCGAGCGGTTCAAGAGCGTGCAGGTGGCTCCGTGGCGGCCAGACTCTCCAGAATCTTCTCCGCGCTGCTGACCTCGAACCTTCCGGGCTGGTCGATGTTGATCGCCTTCAAAACACCATCCTCGATCACCGCGGCGTAGCGCCGGGTGCGGGTGCCCATGCCGAAGCGGGAGGAATCCTGGTCCAGGCCCATGGCGCGGGCGAATTCGCCGTTGCCGTCCGCGAGCATGAGGATCTTGTCGCCGACCTCGCGGGCCTTGCCCCAGGCCTCCATGACGAAATGGTCGTTGACCGCCACGCACGCGATCAGGTCGATCCCCTTGGCTTTGATGGCGTCGGCCTGCTCCACGAATCCGGGCAGGTGATAGTCCGAGCAGGTGGGGGTGAAGGCCCCCGGAACTGCGAACAGCACGGCACGCTTGCTGCTGAACAGCTCGTTTGGCGAAACTTCCCGCTCGCGGCCTGCCGCGATGGTCCTGAGCGTCACGTCTGGTATCCGGTCACCGATCTGAATGGGCATGACGGCATCCTACCGCAACGCAATCCTCCCCTGGCCCGTATGTTGCCAGTGGAGGATTCCATGACCCAGAAGCTGCGCGATCCCGAGCTCGACCGACTCGTCAACCAGTTGAACCAGCAGGATCAGCCTGAAGAGATCGTCCCCGAGGAAGAAGCGCGGTCCACGGCCGAGGACCTGGACGCGCCGCTCCACTCGCGCGTGCAGGAAGGCGAGCCCCTGGATACGCTGCTCGTGGAGATGGGGCGGCAGGGGGCGAGCGACCTGCTCGTCCTGGCCGGGATGCCGCCGGTCTTCCGCGTGAACGGCCGGCTGGTCAAGGCGCAGGCCGAGGTCATGGACGGCGAGGAGGTGGGGCAGATGTTCAAGCCGCACCTGGGCGGCCGGTCCCGCCGCGATCTCGATGCGCGCGGGTCCGCCGATTTCTCCCTGAGGCTGGCCGCCGGCCGCGAGCTGGACGAGGGGGGAGGCCCCTCCCGCCGCTTCCGCGTCAACGTCCATCGCCAGCGCGGGCAGCTCGCGGCGGCGATCCGGGCGCTGCCGCTCGAAGTGCCGAGCCTCGCGAGCCTGAACCTTCCCGCCGCGTTCGCCGAGCTGATCCGTCCGAGCCGCGGCCTCGTCCTCCTCTGCGGTCCCACCGGCTCGGGCAAGACCACGACCCTCGCCGCCATGGTGGCGGAGATCAACCGCAGCCGCACGGCGCACATCATCACGATCGAGGACCCGGTCGAATACGAGCACCGCTCGATCAAGTCGGTGATCGAGCACATCGAGATAGGCCGGGACGCCCGCTCCTTCCACGAAGCGCTGCGGGCGTCGTTGCGTCAGGACCCGGACGTCATCCTGGTGGGGGAGATGCGCGATCTGGAGACGGTCGCGACGGCCTTGACCGCCGCGGAGACCGGCCATCTGGTCCTTTCGACCCTCCACACCAACGACGCGGCCCAGGCCGTGCACCGCATCGTGGACGTCTTCCCGCCGGCTCAGCAGGCGCAGATCCGCCACCAGCTCGCGCTGTCGCTCCATGCGATCGTGGTACAGCAGCTCGTGCCGCGGTCCGACGGCCATGGCCGGGTCCCCGCGGTCGAGCTCCTCATGGCGACCTACCCGGTGCGCTACCACATCCGCAGCGACAACCTCCAGAAGCTCTACAACGAGATCACCCTGGGCAAGCGCCACGGCATGATGACCATGGAGGAGTCGCTGGGGCAGCTCGCGCTCAACGGCATCATCGACGCCGACGAGGCACGGGTGCGCGCCAGCCATCCGGACGAGATCGAGAGCCAGTTGAGGTAGTCTCTCTCCATCATGAGACGCGCCGTGCTTTCCCTCCTGGGCCTGCTCGTGGGGCTCGCCGTCTACTACTTCTCGCCCGGGATGGCCGGGAACCCGCCGGTGGAGAAACCGGCGCCTCCCGTCCCGCAAGAGGCGCCGGTCTCCATCCCCTCCATCCCTTCCAGCGACGAAGAGTGGAGCGACACCGAGCCGGCCATCAACCTGGAGCATGTCTTCGAAGGGCAGGTCAACCGCCGCGGCAAGCCGGTCGGCTTTCACTCGCGGCCGGGGGGGAAGGACCCCGCGGGCGCCCGGGTCGTGCGCAGGGTCAGCGGTCCGAACGCCCTCGGGGTCTACATCGCCGAGGTGGAGATCCGCAACGGCTCGGGCCGCTGGCTGAAGAAGACTTCGACCCTGTACCCCGACAAACTGAGCCGCGACGAGGTGGTCGCTGCGATCCTCCACGCCTGGGAGGAGCGCCGGGACATGGGCGGCGGCAAGTTTCAAGGCCCCTCGGGAACGGGCTTCACAATCGAGGGCTACACCCTTGACGACGGCGGCATCAACACCGCCTATCCTCTCTACAAGAGGTGATGATGGAGGTGATGATGGAGGGGATGCTGGAATCCGGAGACCTTCTCGCCCAGTACCTGGTGTCCGACGTTCAGGAAAGCCCGGAGGTCGCGCTGTTGCTGCTGGACCTCGTGGACCAGGTCGCGTCCGGCGACCTGGAGAGCTGGGAGGGGACGGGCAACGCCTTCACCCTGACCCTCAAGCCCGAAGGGGCCACGATCCAGCCCGAGTTCGGAGCTGACACCGAGCCCGGTCACGTCTCCCTGGACGACCTGCGGGAAGCCCTGGATGACTGGCTCGCGATGATCGAAGCGCGGCCCTGACGCTTTACGCCAATCCGAGCCTTTTCATCCTCTGAAGGAGCGCCGGCTTCGAGACCTCCAGGTGATCCACCATCGCCTCCAGGCTGCCGTTGCAGGCGCTCTGCGCCTCCAGGATCTCGGCGCGGCCGAGGTCGCCGGCCTTCCGCAGTCCGGGCAGCTTTTCCATCATCAGATAGAGGGACGGCCGCGCGACGCCGAGCTGCGCGGCGGTCGGCTTGATCTCCCAGCGGTTGGCGCGGAGCGCGGCCATGAGCTCCTCGGTCGAAACCTCGGAAGGGGGCCGGTATTTGATTGCCGGCGTGATGGGCGGTGGAGTGCCGGAACGCGGGGTGTCCGGATGGATAACAATGGGCGTGGACGGCGGTGGCGCGGCCTCCGTCGCCTCGCGCAGCAGGCGCTCGATCTGCGGGCCGATCTGGGCCCTGGGGAAGCCGCGGCTGCCCACCACGAGCTCGCGCGCCACGTTGCGGAGCTGGCGCAGGTTGCCGGGCCAGGCGTGCCGGGCCAGCCCGGCGACGACGGACGCGCCCAGCCACGGCTCCTCGATCTCGCTGCGGAGCAGCAGCTTCTCCTCCTCATGGAGAGCCCGCAGCTCCGCGCGCAGGAAGTGAAAGAGCAGGCGGCCGAAGTCGTCGCGGCGCTCGCGCAGAGGGGGCAGGAGGATCTCGTAACCCGCGAGGCGGTGGAGGAGAGGCGCCCGGAAGCGGCCCTGCTCGACGGCGGATTCCAGGTTCGAGTCGGTCGCGGCGATGAGCCGCACGTCCACGTGGACCGGCGTGGACGTGCCCACGCGCTGGATCTCGCCGCTCTCCAGGACCCGGAGCAGCAGAGGCTGGACCTCCACGGGCGTCTCGCCGACCTCGTCGAGGAAGAGAGAGCCCCCGTGCGCGCGCTGAAAATACCCGGGCTGGTCCCGCACCGCGCCCGTGAAGCTCCCCTTGACTGCGCCGAAGAGCTCCGAGGCCGCGAGGGAAGCGGGGACCGCGCCCATGTTCAGGGAGACCAGCGGGCCGCTGCGGCGCCGGCTCGCCGCGTGGATCGCGCTCGCCGCGAGCTCCTTGCCGGTGCCCGTCTCCCCGCGGATCAGCACCGGAAAGTCCAGGTCGGCGACCTGAAGAATCCTCTGGCGCACGCCGGCGACGGCGTCGCTGTGGCCGACCAGGCCGAGGAGGTCTCCTGGACGGTGAAGGCTGGGCTGGATGCGGTGGAGGAGCACCACCGAGCGGCTGGACAGCTCCAGCACGACCCCGAGGGCGAGCGCATCCTTGGAAAGCGCATGCACTCCCTGAACCTGGATGCCGTCGGCGAAGATGGGCGTGGGGCATTCGCGGGTGTCCAGGTGGACGCCCTCGATACCTTCAGCGTGCTCAGCGTGCTCCGCGCGGGGCAAGGGCGCGATCCAGACGGGTGTGCGGCTCATCCGGCGGTCCGCGAGCGGCCGGCCCAGGGTCTCCCCGGGCTGAGCGAGCTCGGGCTGCAGGCGGGAGAGCGCGACGGCATGGCCGGCGGACAGCTCGCGCAGGACAGCGCGCTCGCCCACGCGCCGGACATCGGGATGGCAGAGGATGGTCAGCGCCAGGGAACCGTCGCGCGCATCGCTGCGTCGGGACTGGCGCTCTGCCACCCCTTCCCAGACTGTCGAGAGGATCTCATCGCGTTCAAAGCTCACCGTTGCCGGAGTTTATAGGAAGGCCCGCGGGGGCCAACCTATTGCTTCCGCGGAGGCGGGATGCTGATCATGATGGGATCTGTCTCGGGGTCCGTCTGGGTCGAGATGCCGCCGCCGGAGGTCGGATCCTGGACGGCCAGATCGAAGAGGGCGCTGAAGGGGCTGTTACCGGGGATGACGTTCCAGAGCGCGATCAGGACCAGTACCAGATGAATCTTTCTCATGTCCGTTTCCTCCTTGGCTTTGGCAGCTCTAGAAGGCAATGGACGTACCCGCGGTGCTTATCTGTAAACCACAGAAAACAAATAGTTTGCAGGAAGAGAGCGGAAGGCTCCCCGCGGGGTGTCAGCGGGGGCGGAGGGTGTCAGGCCGTGTCAGGCGTGTCAGCCGACAGGGGAGGCGAGCTCAGAGGCTCGTGTTCCAGTCGCCCTGGGCCACGAAGGGCGCCCAGAAGTAGGGATCGCGCCACGTGCGCTGCTTCCAGATCTCGATCTGGGCCGAGCGGAGAGCCGCCGTGGGACGCTGGCCGTCGCGGAGCATCGCGCGGTAGAAGCGCTGCATGAGCTCGGCGGCGGCGCGGTCGCGGACCGGCCAGAGGCTGGCCACGACCTGGGAGGCTCCGGCGTGCAGGAAGCCGTGCGTCAGCCCGACCAGGCCTTCGCCGCGCAGCTCGCGGCCCAGGCCGGTGTCGCAACCGCTGAGGACGACGAGATCGGCCTGCAAATGCAATGAGTAAAGGTCCTGGAGGCTGAGGAAGCCGTTGAGGGGTTGCCCGTTCGCGTCCCGCTGGGAGAGCGCGAGCATGGACAGCTCGGGGTGCTCGCTGTCGAGGATCCCGTGGGTAGCGAAGTGCAGGGCGCGGAAGGGCTCCAGCCGGCCCGAGGTGACCAGCTCCCGGGTCGCATCGTGGCCGAGCGCCAGGAGGACCTCGCGGTCCTGGGCCACGCCCGCGATGCCCTCGGCTTCCTGGCGCGTCCAGGGGAGGGGCTCCAGGCCGGAGCCTCGGATGGCGACGTCCCCGACCCGGCGCGGCAGGCCTTGGGTGCCGTCATAGGCCGGGTCGGCCAGAACCGCGATGGAAGTGGGCCGCTGCTTGCGGCCGGCCTCGGCCCTGCGGATCTCCTTCAGCACGGCGGCCGAGGGGAGAAAGCCGATCTCGTGCTCCACGACGAGAGGCACCATCGTGCCCTCGCCCTCGCTGGACGAGCGGACCGGAAGCGCGGCGAAGGGGACATATTGGAGCGCGCCATCGGCGACGATCATCAGGCGCCGGTCTCCGATGGCTTCGAGCGCAGGCTCCAGGACCTGCCTGGCGAGGAGATCGCGGTCCTTCCTCTGGCTCGCGATGTCCTTGTCCCCCGGATTCTTCAGATACCCATGGAACCTGCGGGCCACCTCCCCGATCTCGCTCCGGCCGGGGAGCTCGAACGCCTTCAGTGAGGTCGAGCTGACGACCCAGAGATAGCTCCGGGGCTCGCCCAGCATGTACTCCATGAGGACGGTCTGCTCGCCCAGCAGGCCCTGGATCTCGCGGATCGGCAGGGAAGGCTTCTTCAGGCTCTCGTAGCTGCTGCCGTCCGTCAGGCGCGCTTCGAGGACCCGGTGCTCGGCGGCAAGCGTGTCGATCTCCACCTGCAGGGCCTGGCCGCGGGCTCGCGACGACTCGTCCTCGGCCAGCGCCAGGCGGAGGGCCGCCTTGGCGTTCAGCTCCTGGCGCAGGCGCAGCTCCCGCGCCAGAAGCTCGGGCTGCCCCTCGCGGATGTCGACCCGGGCACGAGAGAGGATATCCAGGAGGCCCCGGGCGCGGGACTGCTCGGCGACCTCGAAGGCCAGCGCATCCAGGCCGGCTTTCGGGTCGGCCCGGTGGAGCTGCATCAGGACGTCCACATAGCGTTCGTATGTCTCGCGGACGGTCGCGAAGTGGAGGGACCGCAACCGGTCGCCGCCCACCTCGGCGCGGAAGGATTCCATCAGGTCGAGGGCGGCCTCGAGCCGCTGGCGGGCGGCGGCCAGCTTGCCGTCCTCGCGCTCCATCCAGCCCTGCTCGGCGGTCGCGAGGATCTGGGAGCCGACATCGCCCAGCTCTTCCGCCTCTCGGCGGGACTGCTCGTAGGCCTCGCGGGCGGCAGCGAACTTTCGCTGGACCGTGTAGGCGCGCGCCAGGCCGCGGCGGGCGGCTGCCGCGTCGCTCCTGCGGCCCAGCTCCTCGTGAATGGCCAGGGATTCCCGCAGCTTCTCCTCGGCCTCCGCCGGCTTCCCCATCTGGAGGAGGACGAGGCCCTGAGCCCGCAGCGACTCGGCCTCTCCGGCGCTGTCCTTCATGGCGCGCTGGAGCGCCAGCGCCTTCGCGATCTGGGAGGCGGCCTCCCCGGTCTGGCCCAGCTCCTCGGCGATGTGGCTCAATCCCACCAGGGTGAGGGCCTGGCGCCGGGGATCATGCTGGAAAGGCAGCGCCTGGCCGAGCATCTCCCGCGCCTCCTCGAAGGCGCCGAGCTGGATGAGGAGCATGCCGAGGTTCCCGAGGGCCACGGCTTCGCCCTCGGTATCGTGCAGGTTGCGCAGGATCTCGCGGGCGGAGGTGTAGTGCTCCAGCGCGTCGCGGGGCATCCCCAGCCGTTGGTAGAGAGAGCCGAGGTTCGAGAGCACCTGGGCCTCGGTCCTGGACCGTCCGGTCGAGCGGGTCAGCTCGAGGGCCTGCCGGAGCTCTTCCAGGCCCAGAAGGGGCTGGCCCATCCAGAAGCGCATCTGCCCGAGGCAGTTGAGGGCCTGCGACTCCAGCCCCCGATCGCCCGCCTGGTGGCTGAGCTCCAGGGCGCGCTCGCAGGCGGTTACGGCGGCGCCGGAGCCTCCGAAGCTCTGATGGACGTTCCCGACGTTCAGGTAGGCCGCGGCGGCGCTGTCGGGCCTGTGCAGCTCCTGCCAGAGGGTGAGCGACTCCTGCAAGGCGTCGAGCGCGCGCCGGTCGTCGCCGACGAGGCTGAGGGTTCGTCCCATCTGGCCGAGGGTCTCGGCCAGACCTTCCCGGTCGTTCAGCCCGCGCTGGATGGATAGCCCCTGCTCGTAGGACGCGAGGGCGTCCTGCATCCGTCCGGAAGCGTCCATGGCCTTTCCGAGGCGGGTGAGAGCACGCGCCTCGTGGAGGCGGTCTCCCAAGGCGCGCCAATTCGCGAGGGCGCGCCGGGCAGCCTCGAGGTTCCGGCTGGCCTCCAGGTCGGCATGCTCGGCGTCCACTCGCAGACGGTCGTCCGGGCCGGCCTTGTGGAGCGCCGCCACGATCAGCTTGTATTTGCCCGTATCCCCCGGATAGGACGTGCTGACCTCGACCTCGTACTCGCCCTTCTCTGCGGCGATGAACGACACGTTCTCGGTGGAGAAGCGGCCGGAGGGGGTGTCCACCCGGATGACCTTGGACCCGGACGGCCCGCGCACCAGCGTGGCCACGTCGAGCCCCTGCTGGATGACCTCCAGGCGGGCGTAATCGCCCTCGTCGAGGGCCAGATGGTAGAGGTGGACCTCCCCCGAGCTGAGGTCGCGGGTGAACGGAGCAGCCGCCTGGATGCGGACTGGCGGAGCCGCACCTGGACCAATGGCAGCACTGGCAAGCCCCAGAACAAGCCAGGGCAGGCCCCATCCCCTCATCCCTGTAACACCCCCAAAAGAAACGTTCCCTGGACAAGATTGATGCAGGGTGCCCAGGAATTGCAAGCCCTGAAGAAAAGATCAAGAAAAGAGCAGGAGGGCTACAATCCCCTCATGTGGACCCGGTTGTACGTCCCCATTCTCCTGGCAGCCCTCCTCCTTTCCGTGCGCTCGGCCGGAGCCGCCATCCCAAACCCCGAGCCCGAGGACATCGATTACATCACCGAGCACCTGCCCGAGAGCGCCATGGACGCCCGGTTCCTGGCCCTCCCCTGGCCCGCGGGCCGCCTGGAAGCCGGCCGCTGGCAGACGACGGTCGAGGCCGGCTACGCCGAGACCGGCGCGAGCCTCCTGAAGCTCGACGGGCCGATGCTCGCTGCCTCCGCGGCCTACTCGTTCCACGACGGCCGGGCGGTCGAGGGGATGGCCTTCTACGACGCGCTGACGGTCTCCGGCGGGCGGGGGAGGGAGGTGCTCAACCCGACCTTCGCGAGGCCGCCGCTCGACCTCCCCGAGCATGCCGACTTCTCGAACCCTAGGGGGGATTGCCTCTACTACGGAGCCGGGATCGGCTTCCTCTGGCAGCGCCCCGCGGGCGAAGACCGCTGGTGGACCTTCACCGCCGGAGCGCTCTGGACGCGCCTCGAGCTGGACGGCTACCAGGTAGATTACGAGGTGGCGACCGGCGCGAGCGCCGGGGCGCGGGGAATCCTCGACCACAGCAGCACGAACGACTTCGCCACTCCCTTCCTCGGCCTCCAGTTGACGAGGCCGATGGGGGAGAGGTTCTCGATCTCGCCGCGCGTCATGGCTGTCGCGCCCCTGCCCAAGGGAGACTTCACCGGCCGGATCACCGGTCCCGGCTTCGACCTGGGCGGAGCGGACTCCACGAGCGGTCGGGGCACGCAGATCGGCGACCCCTTCGTAGCCCTGGGCCTGGAGGTCCTCCACCGGCCCACCGGCCTGGGAGTCGACCTCGGCGGAGCCCTCTACTTCGCCGGCGCCGAGGGGATCGTCCACAAAGGGGTGAGCCGGGCGCTGTCGCTCCAGGTGGCCTGGCACCGATGAACAGAGAAAAAAGCCCGGCCGAAGCCAGGCTCTGGTGGGCGGGGGAGCAGCCCTGGGAAGGGCTGTACCCGTCTAGCCTGGGGTTTCAACCCCAGGCGGGGGTGCAGGCGTCTGCGATCACCTGGGGTTGAAACCCCAGGCTAGACGGGTGTCGCTCCTCCGGAGCGAAGGGCCTCAGGCCCCCACCGCCGCCTCTTTCTCCTGGGGCGCCTCCTTCGGCACCGGGTTCTCGATCGCCACCGCAAGCCCGCCCTCCCTCACATCCACCCGCAGCAGGGCGCCGTCGTGGACCTCGCCGGCCACCAGGGCGCGGCCGATGCGGCTCTCCAACTCGTGCTGGAGGTAGCGCTTCAGCGGCCGGGCGCCGTAGACCGGGTCGAAACCCTGCCGCGCCACGTGCTCCTTGGCGGCCTCGGTCAGCTCCAGGCGCACGCCGCGGTCGGTCAGACGGCGGCGCAGGTCCTCGGTCTGCAGGTCGACGATCAGCTTGATCTCGTCCAGGCGCAGCGGCCGGAAGAGCACGATGTCGTCCACCCGGTTCAGGAACTCGGGCCGGAAGTGCGTGCGCAGCTCCCGCATGACCGCGTTCCGCGCTCCCTCGGTGATCTCGCCGTTCGGCATCACCCCCTCCAGGAGATGGGTGGAGCCGATGTTCGAGGTCATGATGATCACGGTGTTCTTGAAGTCCACCGTGCGCCCCTGCGCGTCCGTCACCCGGCCGTCGTCGAGGATCTGCAGGAGCACGTTGAACACGTCGTGGTGCGCCTTCTCGATCTCGTCGAAGAGGAGGACCGAGTAGGGCTTCCTCCGCACCGCCTCGGTGAGCTGGCCGCCCTCCTCGTAGCCCACGTATCCGGGCGGCGCGCCGATGAGCCGTGACACGTTGTGCCGCTCCATGTACTCGCTCATGTCGATGCGGATGATGTTCTCCTCGCTGTCGAAGAGCGTGTGCGCGAGCGTCTTGGCCAGCTCGGTCTTGCCCACGCCGGTCGGGCCCAGGAAGATGAACGAGCCGATCGGACGGCGCGGGTCCTTGATCCCAGCGCGAGCCCGGATGACTGCGTCCGACACGAGCTTCACGGCCTCGTCCTGGCCCACGACCCGCGCATGAAGGATCTCCTCCATGCGCAGCAGCTTGTCGCGCTCGCCCTCGACGAGACGGGTCACGGGGATGCCGGTCCAGCGGGAGACGATCTCCGCCACCTCCTCCTCCGTGACCTCCTCGCGCAGAAGCTGCCCGCCGCTCTTCTGCTTGTCGGCGAGCTGGGAGTCCTTCTCGCGGAGCTGCGCTTCCAACTGGGGCAGCCGCCCGTAGCGCAGCTCGGCGCCGCGGTTGAGGTCGTAGGCCCGCTCGGCCTCCTCGATCTCGCGCCGCACCTGCTCGATCTGCTCGCGCAGCGCCCGGACCTCCTGGATCGCCGCCTTCTCGGCTTCCCACTGGGCGCGCATGGAGTCGGACCGGGCCTTCAGATCCGCCAGCTCGCGCCGGAGGTCCTCCAGGCGATCCTGGCTCGCCTTGTCCTTTTCCTTTTTGAGCGCGGCCTCCTCGATCTCGAGCTGCATGACGCGCCGGGTCACCTCGTCGAGCTCCTGCGGCATCGAGTCGATCTCCGTGCGCAGCATGGCGCAGGCCTCGTCGATCAGGTCGATGGCCTTGTCGGGCAGGAAACGGTCGGTGATGTAGCGGTTCGACAGCACCGCCGCGCCCACCAGGGCGTTGTCCTGGATGCGCACGCCGTGGTGCACCTCGAAGCGCTCGCGCAGGCCGCGGAGGATCGAGACCGTGTCCTCGACCGTGGGCGGATCGACGGTAATCGGCTGGAAGCGCCGCTCCAAGGCCGCATCCTTCTCGATGTGCTTGCGGTACTCGTCGAGGGTCGTGGCGCCGATGCAGTGCAGCTCGCCGCGGGCGAGCATGGGCTTGAGCAGGTTGCCCGCGTCGGTCGAGCCCTCTGTCTTGCCGGCGCCGACGATGTTGTGCAGCTCGTCGATGAAGAGGAGGATGCGCCCCTCGCTCTGCTTGATCTCGTTGAGCACGGCCTTGAGCCGCTCCTCGAACTCGCCGCGGTACTTGGCGCCGGCGATGAGCGAGCCCATGTCGAGCGAGAACAGGGCGCGGTCCTTGAGCCACTCGGGCACGTCGCCGCGGACGATCCGCTGCGCCAGGCCCTCGACGATGGCGGTCTTGCCCACGCCGGGCTCGCCGATGAGCACCGGGTTGTTCTTGGTTTTCCGCGACAGGATGCGGATGACGCGCCGGATCTCGGCGTCGCGGCCGATGACCGGGTCGAGCTTGCCGCGCCGCGCCTGGGCGACGAGATCGACGCCGTACTTCTCCAGGGCCTCGTAGGCCACCTCGGGCATGGCGCTGGTCACCCGCTGGTTGCCGCGCACCGCCGTGAGGGCGGCGAGGACGGCATCGCGGGTGACGTTGAAAGTTTTCAGGATGCGTCCGGCCGCGCCCTGCTCCTCGGCGAGCGCGATGAGCAGGTGCTCGACCGAGACGTACTCGTCCTTGAGGCGCTTGGCCTCGTCCTCGGCGCGCAGGAAGACCTGCTGCATGCGGTTGGTGAGATAGATCTTGCCGGCTTCTGCGCCCGGCCCCGACACGCGGGGCTTGCGCTCCAATTCGCGCTCGACCTCGGACCGGAGCGGCTCGACCGGCACGTCCATCCGGGCGAGCAGGCGGGGCACGAGCCCCTCGGGCTGCTCCAGAAGCGCCAGAAGCAGGTGCTCGGCATCCACCTCCTGGTGGCCGTACCGGAGCCCCTTCGTCTGGGCCGCCTGCAGCGCCTCCTGCGATTTCTGAGTCAGCTTGTTGATATCCATGAGCCCTCTCCTTGTCCTTTTTTACTTACCGTGCCCGGAAGTCGGAGGCCTCGGCGAGCTGCTCGAACAGCTCGCGCTCGCGCTCCGAAAGCTTCTCCGGGACCACGATACGGATCTCCGCGAGGAGATCTCCCTTATCGCCGCCGGCCTGGGGGAGCCCCCGGCCGCGCAGGCGGATTTTTCTGCCTGTAGACGAGCCCGCCGGGATTTTGACCCGCACGGGACCGTCGAGCGTCTGGACCTCGGCGTCGACGCCGAGGGCGGCCTCCCAGGGGGTGACCGCCACGGTGGTCTGGAGATTCGTTCCATCCACCTTGTAGCGCGAGTCGGGCTCGACCTCGATCTTGAGATAGAGGTCGCCCGCCTGGCCGTTCATGCCGGCCTGGCCCTGTCCGGCGAGCCGGATGCGCTGGCCCGCCCGCACCCCCTCGGGGATGCGGACCGACAAGGTCTTGCGCTGTCCGGTGTTGGGGTCCGAGAGCGTGATCTCCCGCTTGCCCCCGCGCACGGCCTCCTCCAGGCTGAGCGAGATCGTGGCCTCGGTATCGCCACCAACGCCGCCCCCGCCCCCGCCGAACCCCTGACCGCCGAAGCCGGAGAAACCGGCTCCGCGGCCTCCCCGGGCACCCGGCCGGGCGCCGCCGAACAACATGTCGAAGAACGAGCTGAAATCCCCGCTGCCCCCGCCAAAGCCGCCGCCGCCCTGTCCAAAGTCGAACCCTTCCCAGCCCGGGGGAACGCCGCCGCCGGTCTGCTGGGCGCGTTTCCAGGCGGAGCCGTACTGGTCGTACTTCTGGCGCTTGTCCGGGTCCTTGAGGACCTCGTAAGCCTCGCCGATCTCCTTGAACTTGGCCTCGGCCTCGGGGGCCTTGTTGACGTCCGGGTGGAACTTGCGCGCCAGCTTCCGGTACGCCTTCTGGATCTCGTCCTCCGGAGCGTCTTTCTTGACTCCGAGGATCGCGTAATAGTCCTTGTAGTCCAAGGAATCTTTCCTCCCGTCCGATCAGTAGATGCGAGCCTCGTGCCTTCGAGCAGCCTACTTTGAGTGCTCGGCACTCACATCATAGAACTCTCCAAGGGTTTCGTCCATTCCCCGGAAGGGAGAAGATTTTAGCGGGGGAGACGCAAGGGCACGTCTTCAGCCAGCGGCAGCGAGCTTGCGGTAGCGGGTGGTGGTGCCGCCGACGCTGAAGTTCACGGTGGTGATCCGGTTTTCCTTGCTGAGAGCGAGGAGCGCGCGGAACAGCGTGGCGCGGGAGGGCTCATAGCCCAGGGCGCGGACGATGTCGTGCTTGTCGAACGTCTCGGGAAGCGCGGGAAGGGCGGCGGTGAGGTCGTCCAGGACCGAGAGCGCCGCACGCTTGGGCTTCGGGGCCGGGGCTGGCGGGACCGGAGGAGCGGAAGGTAGCGCGGGGACGGCTATCGGCTGCGGGCTCATGGCGTGGGCCGCGGTGCACTGCCAGAGATCCTCCAGAGTTCTCATTCTGGCTTGGTGAGCCACGTTCATGAGGGCGACGTCCGCCAGGTGCTGCGCCTCCAAGGCGCGCTTGCGCTCTTCGAACTCTTCGCGGGTCATTGTGGGCCTCCTGATGGAAGCATACGGAATCCGGGAGGAGTCCGCAGCCTCTCGGGGGACCGGACGGACGGTTCGGGGCGTCGCGGGAGCCTCTCGGACAGCGGCTTGGATGGCTCAAGCGGCTGTACGAGCGACTCGAAGCGAGGTGTGAGCCATTCAGGCGGAGGTTTGAGCTGTCCGCACCATGTCCGCAGCCTGCCGGGAGACCGTTTGGACGGTTCGGGACGTCGCTGGAGCCTCTCGAACCGCGGTTTGGACGGTTCAAGCGGCTGTACGGACGGTTCAGGGCGAGCGGTGAGCCGTTCAGGGCGAGGTCCGAACCGTCCAAGCAACGCCCCGAACCGTCCAAGCGCCGGCTGGAACCGTCCATTCGATGCCCCGAACCGTCCAAACCGCGGCTGCAACCGTCCAAACAACGCCCCGAACCGTCCAAGCGGTGACTGGAACCGTCCAAACCGCAGCTGCAACCGTTCATGCCGCCACCCGAACCGTCCAAATGAAGGTCTGAGCCGTTCGGGCAAAGGGCTGAACCATTCATGCGGGGGTTCGAGCCATTCATGCGGGGGTTCGGGCCGTCCGAACCGGCGTTTCAACGGTCCACGCTGAGGTGCGAGCCGTTCGCGCGGTCGCCCGAGCCGCCCGGGGCGCCGTCCGAGCCATCCCTGCCGTGTCGGCAGTCGTCCAAGCGAAGCCCCGAGCCGTCAGCTCCGGTGCGGAAGCCGTTCCCGCGGCCAGACGAGCCGCACAGGCCGCCCAGTCCCCGAGGCGCGTTCAGCCCCGAAGGGGCGCAGGCATAAAGCCTGGGGTTTCAACCCCAGGTAGACGGTCCCCAAAACACCCCGAGCCCCGAGGGGGCGACGGCAGGGCCAGGGGCGCCAGCCACGCAGCGGGCGATGGCGGTCGGACCTCGGAACGAGCCATCCCTATCCCATCTCCGCGGTCACCGGCAATGAGTTGTGCTACGCTTTGTAGGCACAAGGAGGGTCGCCATCATGGAGCCGCTTGACGTATTCACCGTTCGTGACCTGCGCCAGCGCTCAGGGGATCTTCTTCGCGATGCCGAACAGGGCAGGCTGTCCGTCATCACAAAGCACGGTCGCCCGGCGATTCTGGCGGTGCCTTTCGACGAGCGCC
The DNA here is from genome assembly GCA_034667225.1 of Acidobacteriota bacterium. Classification (GTDB taxonomy): domain Bacteria; phylum Acidobacteriota; class Thermoanaerobaculia; order Multivoradales; family UBA5704; genus DATMER01. The sequence continues at coordinate 123,217 of JAXDKG010000018.1, read as the reverse complement.
TGCTCTCGCACGGTATCCATCGAGCCTTGGCTCTCCACCTGTTCGAGGCGGGTCAGGTGACGATGGCTCAGGCAGCCAAGCTGGCAGGTCTTCCGCTCGAAGGTTTCATCGAACTCTTGGGCCATGCAGGAGTAGATGCTGTGAGCTATCCGCCGGAGGACCTCGAGGACGAGGTCAAGGCTGCTGGTTGAGCGACCTCCCCATTGTAGGCGATGCAGGCCCTCTGATCGGCTTGGCCCGAGTCGGCCTTCTGGACCTGCTTCGTCGGCTTTACGGGCGAGTTTGGATCCCCGACCAGGTTCTTGACGAGCTACGGATCTCCGACGACCGACCGGGCTCGCGTGTGCTGCATGCTGCGATCAAAGAGGGTTGGCTTGAGGCCGTTTCCCTTCCGGACACCGAAGATCTGGGGCCTCTGAGACTTGCCCTCGATGCGGGCGAGGCAGCCGCGATCCTGCTCGCAACCCAAAACCCGTGCCGCTTTCTTTTGCTCGACGAACGGCGTGGAAGGACGATTGCCCGAAGCCGTGGCATCCAGGTGATCGGGACAGGCGGAGTCCTCCTTGCAGCCAAGAAGCAGGAGTTCCTTCCAAGAGTTTCCGACGCACTCGATCGTCTTGGCGAAAGCGGCTACCGGCTTTCCCCGGAGCTCCGGCATCAGATACTGACGCTTGCGGGCGAGGGCCCTACCCGTTGAACCGCCTCCATCTTCGCGTCCGCTCCGGCCTACTCGTTCTCCGGACGCCGTGGTAAATTTGTGTGTATGAAACGCACGAATCTTGTGTTGGATGAGCAGCTCCTGGAGGAGGTTACGCGGGTGAGCGGCGAGCGGACCTACTCCCGGGCCGTGACGCGAGCCATTGAGGACTATCTCCGCCGCCACCGGGCGGGGCGGATTCTCGAGCTTGCGGGTACCGGGCTGTGGGAAGGAGATCTCTCCGAAATGAGGGGAGATGGTCCCGCTCACAAGGAGCCGCGTGCTCCTCGTTGACACCTCCGTCTGGATCGAGGTGTTCCGGAAGCCGAGTCGTCTTGAGTTGGAGTCCGTTGCCGATCTGGACGAAGTCGTCACCTGCCTGCCGGTCGTCCAGGAAGTTCTCCAGGGTTTCCTCGACGAACGGGCCTTTCGACTGGCTCGCAACTCCGCAGGATGACCCGGAGGGAGTAGAGGCGCCAAGCTCCTATCCAGTAGGTACGGAGCCGTTCCCTCGGTGAGTTGCCTAAGTCAATCGCACTTCTCGGGTCCCGGCAGCTCTTCGCAGGTCTTGTGGTAGGGCTTATCGATGCCAAGATAGTTTTGCCATTCCTCGCAGGTCAGGTTCCGATTGGCTGTGCGGCAGGCCTCGGCCCTGAGGAAATCCAGGTCCAAATCCACGTCCGATAGGAGGACGGTCCCGTCCCGACTCGCCGAGGCCAGCCGCTTCCCGTCTGGGCTGAAGGCGACGCCATAGACTTGGTCCTTGTGCCCCTCCAACGTGGCCAATCGCTCGTGACTATCCACGTCCCACAGGATTACGGTCTTGTCAAAACTCGCCGAGGCCAGCCGCTTCCCGTCCGGGCTGAAGGCGACGCCAAAGACCCCGCCCTTGTGCCCCTCCAGCGTGACCAGCCGCTCGTGGCTGGCCACGTCCCACAGGATCACGGTCTTGTCCCGACTCGCCGAGGCCAGCCGCTTCCCGTCCGGACTGAATGCGACGCCATATAACTCGCCCTTGTGCCCCGCCAGCGTGGCCAGCCGCTCGTGGTTATCCAAATCCCACAGGATGACGGTCTTGTCCCAACTCGTCGAGGCCAGCCGCTTCCCGTCCGGACTGAATGCGACGCCGGTGACCGCGCTGGTGTGCCCCTCCAGCGTAGCCAGCATCTTGCGGCTGTCCACGTCCCACAGGATCACGGTCTGGTCAAAACTCGCCGAGGCCAGCCGCTTCCCGTCCGGGCTGAATGCGACGCCGGTGACCGCGCTGGTGTGCCCCTCCAGCGTAGCCAGCATCTTGCGGCTGTCCATGTCCCATAGGATCACGTTCTGGTCCGAACTCGCCGAGGCCAGCCGCTTTCCGTCCGGACTGAAGGCGACGCTAGAGACCACATCCTTGTGCCCCTCCAGCGTGACCAGCTGCTTACGGCTGTCTATGTCCCACAGGATCACGGTCTGGTCCGCACCCACCGAGGCCAGCCGCTTCCCGTCCGGACTGAGGGCGACGCCAAAGACCGAGGTTGTGTGCCCCTCCAGCGTGGTCAGCCACGTACGGCTGTCGACCTCCCACAGGATCACGGTCTGGTCCAAACTCCCCGAGGCCAGCCACTTCCCGTCCGGGCTGAAGGCGACGTCAAAAACCACGTCCTTGTGCCCCTCCAGCGTGGCCAGCAACTTGTGGCTGTCCACGTCCCACAGGATCACGGTCTGGCCCTCACCCACCGAGGCCAGCCGCTTCCCGTCCGGGCTGAAGGTGACGCTATAGACCGCGTCCCTGTGCCCCTCCAGCGTGGCCAGCGACTTGTGGCTGTCCACGTCCCACAGGATCACGGTCTGGTCTACGCTTGCCGAGGCCAGCCGCTTCCCGTCCGGGCTGAATGCGACGCCATAGACCTGGTCCCTGTGCCCCTCCAGCGTGGCCAGCAGCTCATGGCTTTCCACGCCCCACAGGATCACGGTCTGGTCCAGACTCACCGAGGCCAGCCGCTTCCCGTCCGGGCTGAAGGCGATGCCAGTGGCCTGGTCCTTGTGCCCCTCCAGTGTGGCCAGCTGCTCGCGGCTATCCACGTCCCACAGGATCACGGTCTGGTCCGCACTCGCCGAGGCCAGCCTCCTCCCGTCCGGGCTGAAGGAGACGTCATTGATCGCGGCCTTATGCCCCTCCAGCGTGGTCAGCGGCTTGCGGCTGTCCACATCCCATAGGATCACGGTCTTGTCCCAACTCGCCGAGGCCAGCCGCTTCCCGTCCGGACTGAAGGCGACGCTAGAAACCGCGTCCTTGTGCCCCTCCAGCGTGGCCAGTGGCTTGCGGCTTTCCACATCCCACAGGATCACGGTCTTGTCCCAGCTCGCCGAGGCCAGCCGCTTCCCGTCCGGGCTGAATGCCACGCCAGAGACCCGGTCCTTGTGCCCCGGCAGAAACGCAGATAGCTGCGAGTGGCTCACGAAGCGGCGCAGCAGCCCAGCCTGGGTATCAAGTGTCGGAGCGGCCCGAACCGCTTCCAGGTTGACCAGAAGGGATGCATCGTAGGCGGTATCCTGAAGGCGATCGGCGTTGGCCATCACTCGCGTGCTTTCCGCCTCGCGCAGCACCCGCCTGGCTACCAACGTGGACCGCACGGTAAGTCCAGTGAGAACGATCACGACGAACGCTCCTGCCAGCACAAACGCCGCATTGCGCCGGTTGCGCCGCTGCTGCTCGCGCGCCGCCTGCTGCTCGAGCTTCTGCTTTTCCTCACGCCGCACGGCATCGTCTCTCTCCCTCTGCCCGCGTTCGACGGCCATGTCGCTGGCTTGGACGAGCTCTTTCTCCAGGACCGACAGGTCGGAATGATCCTTCGCCTCCTCCAGTTGCCAGCCGGTCAGCAGGCCCTCGGCAGGCTTGCCGCTTTCCGCCCATCGCTGCGCCGCCTGGCTGAGAGAGAGCCGCTGACGCCGCTCGATGCGCTTGTCGTCGATCCATCCTACGAAGCGCGGCCAGTTGCGCACCAGCGACTCGTGCTTGACCTCGACGATCGTCTCCGCTGCGCTGGCGCCCGCCGATATGCGGACATAGTCGTGCTCGGCCAGCAGCTCGATGACTTCCCCGGTATTCGCCTTGCCCGCCTGGAGCAGGCGGCTCATGGGCACCGGCTGGCGATAGGCCTCGAGTAGCTCGTCCACCCGCACCAGCTCCAGCAGCACGCGCCGGACCTCGATCTGAGTCTGCGGCGCGAGCCCGTCGTAGAACTGGTCCGCGGAGGCCTTCAGCGCGTTCAGAGGGTCCCCGGTCCTGCGGTAGACTTCCCAGGTGATCCGGTTGCGGTCGCGCTTCTCCCAGAGCAAACGCAAAGTAAATTGCAGCAGCGGCAACGCCGCGGGCTGTCCCAGCACCTTCTTGACCAAGTCGTCCACGATGCCTGCCTGGAACTGGAGGTTCACCAGCTCGGCCGGCTTTTCCACCGCCGCTCTAAGCTCGTCGTAGTCCATGGGGCGCATCGAGTACCAGGCTTTATCGAGATAAGGAGAGAGCGGGCGCAGCTCGACGATACGGGTCCGGAACTCCTCCCGCACAGTCAATATTACGCGGTGGCCGGCCTCCAGGAGCTGAGCGAGGCTCGCCACCAGCGCCTCTCTTTCCTCGGCGCTGGAAAGCGTGAACACTTCCTCGAACTGATCGATGATGACCAGGGCCGGCGGGGCCGGCGGCGCTTCCGTGCCCAACAGAGGTTCGAGCACGGCGTTTCCCGGAACGAAAGGCGGAAGGACGCGCAGCATTCCCTCGGCCTTGAGCGCGGGCAGCACGCCGCCCATGACGAGAGAGGATTTTCCACTGCCCGAGGCGCCGAGAACCACGACCAGCGGAGCATCCCGCACTTGCGCCAGCAGCGCCTTCGTATCGGACTCGCGGCCGAAGAAATACGTCTGGTCCTGGTCGCGGAAGGCCTCGAGCCCGACGTAGGGACAGCGTACGTCCTTCAAGTCCGGCAATTGCTCGGCATCGAAGCGTGCCAGGCGGGCGCTCCCGGCCTGCAGGCCCGCTTGCGCAAGGCTGGAAAGCCAATAATCCAACAATACCTGACAGGAAGTGCGCTCTTTGATCTCCTCCAGGTAGACGCCCGTGGCCGCGCCACGCTCCAGAAACAGCCGGATCTCAGGTTCGAGGCGCGCCAGCGCGGCGGCCTCTCCCGCTGAGCTGGCGTCCTCACCGAGCTGAGAGTCGAACGCTTCCAGGAGGCGCGCGTGCGCTTCCCGGAGTTCGCTTGCGCTCTCGAAGGGGACGGCGGATTGGGCTACGGCCGCATCTGGCATAGGGCCTCCCCGGCCTAGAACATGCTGAGGACTGTCTTCAGGGGCTGAGCGACGGCGCTGAGCCGCAGGCAGAATTCCTTGAGGCATCCGTCGACGTCCCGGAACACCGAGCTGACGGCCCGGAAGTACTCACTCACGAGATCCAGAGCCGCCGCCTCGTTCCCTTGCCCCAGGCTTGTCTCGATTTCGCGTTCGATGGCCACGAGATCGTCGTTTACCGTTCCCAGCTCCGGCGAGAAGGGCGGCGCGAGCCTGGAGCGCACCAGCCGGATCCGTACCCACTCGCCGGCCAGCATCCCAGGCAGGGTTCCTCCAACGCACACGGTCCGCAGCTTGGAATCGAGGCGCTGCAGGAGCCCGTGCTCGGAGACCCGCGTGTTCAGCTCGTCCCTCAGCCGGCTCAGGGCATCGATGGCCTGAACGAACGGCTCGAGCTCGGGATCCTTTCCCGCGGCCGGCGATGGCAAGGTTTCTTTCACTCTGCCCATGAGCTCCAGGAGGCGGTCCAGATTCAGCGCCGCCGCGGCTTCGGCAATCCCCGCGTCCAGTTGCGGAGACACGCCGGAAAGGAACCCGCTGAGCTCGCCGACGACGCGCCCATAGGCAGCTTCGCCCGGTGCTTCCACCGCGGTCTCCAGGGCCGCCGTGGCCGAATCCAGCCGGTCCACGAGATCGTCGCGCAGCGCGGATTTCCATTCTCTTTCCTGGATCGCCTCCTGGATGCGGCGTGCCTCTCCGGCGAACCGGATCTTGAACGGCCGCAGCCTGCCCGTCGGGCCTCCTGCCTGGATCGGGCGGAGGCAATCGGCCTCGATGACGTGCAACGAGTCGTGGATCCGCTTGAACAGCACGAGCTTGCCGACTTGGGAGTAGGTGTTTTCGATGACCTCCTTCGAGCGGCTTACCGCGTCGGCGACCGCCGGCATCTTGGCAATCATGTCCTTGAGCAGACGGATGCCGGTGTTCACGGAGACGACGTCATCCAGGGGCCTCAGCGATGTCTGCTTGATGAGGTCCTTGATGAGCTCGCCGATGTCGTAATCCCAACGCGTGTCGGTGACCTCGGCCTGCTGCCGCTTGCGCAAGGCGCGCAGATCCTCCGGAAGCGCTGCTTCATCGGGAAACGGCGCGCCGCCGAGCACCACCGGCATGACCGGGATGTTGCGGCGCAAGGCCGTGGAGATCTCGTTCCGGACCCAGTCGTCGGGAGCGTCCAGCCTGCGGGTTCCGTCCGATCGAGTGCAGCCGATCCATTGCGGGCCGATGAGAGCCAGCAGCGCATCGCATCCATCGAGGGCGGTCGTCAGCACCTGCTCAAAATCGGCCCCGCGCGGGATGCCGCCGTTGATGTCCATGAAGACCTGGGACGCGCCGAAGCTCTTCCGGAGGTCGGCAAACAGGTGCCCCGCCCAGGCCATGGTATCGATACGGCGATAGCTGATGAAAATCCCGGGCATGGCCGCAGATACCCCCCTGGGAATCCCTGCTGACGAAGTTGATTGCCATCCTAGTCTATGCCGAAGTGCTAGAGTTGGGCGGCTCGAACCACTGGTCAGAGCCCTTTTCAAGGTTCCAGATGCCTGTCATCTTCATCAGCTACCGCCGAGAAGACAGTGCCGGCCATGCCGGGCGGCTCTTCGACCGGCTGCGGGAGCGCTTCGGCCGGGACCATGTCTTCCTGGATGTGGTCGGCATCGACGCCGGAGTGGACTTCGTGGATACCCTCGACAAGGCGGTCGGCTCCTGCGACGTGCTGCTCGCGGTGATCGGCCGCGAGTGGCTGACCTGCTGCGACAAGCAGGGACGGCGGCGGCTCGACGACCCGAACGACTTCATCCGGGCGGAGATCTCCGTCGCGCTCAAACGCGATGTGCGGGTCGTCCCCGTGCTCGTGCAGGGTGCGGAGATGCCGCCGACCGACAGGCTCCCCGAGGATCTGAAGCGCCTCACTCGACGCCAGGCCGTGGAGCTCCGGGACAGCCGCTGGGACGCCGACGTCGAAGCCTTGATCGCGGCCCTTGAAAGAGAATCGACGCGGACCGCGACGGCACAGCCCCCGGCCGCGGTACCGCCGGTGGTTCGCGCCGAGCCTGCCGGGCCGGAGCCGAGGCCGCGAAGCCGGGCATTGCTCTGGGGGATCGGTGCCGCCGTCGCCATCGGAGTGGCCCTGCTGTTGTGGTCACCGTGGTCGCGGGACGCGGAGCTTACCTCGTCCTTCCCTCGCCAGGAGGTCGGGGAGCCGACTCCGGCCGGCGAGCGCCCGGACGGCGGGCAGATGGGGGAGGCCCCATCCGAGGCGACTCGGGTCGACAGGGGCGACGCGGAGCCGCCGCAACCCATGATCGAGATTCCCGACGTGGTGGGCGCAGACATGGGGAAGGCCACGGAGACCCTGCTCGGCGCGGGCTTGGAGATCGTCCGCAAGTCGGAGCCGGGCGAAGGAGCGCCGCCGAACACAGTGCTACGTCAGGAGCCGGTGGCCGGGAGTCGCGTCGAGAAAGGAGTGCGGGTCACCCTGGTATACGCCGGGGGGGCTCCAGAGCAGGTTGGTCAAGCGATCGTCTTCATCGCCTGCGCGGATGAGGCGGATCGGAGGACGGCCGAGGATTTGGAGAGCTATCTGCGCGGCCTCAGGCTGCAGGGGATCGATTACGAGCTCTACATGACCGACTTGTACCAGGGACAGACGATAGGCAAGCTCTTCTATTTTCCGGAAGAACAAGCCGACCGGGCCAAGACGATCGCGGATCGCAGCAGCTCCTGGCTGTCGAAGACCTACAACCGCAGGGTGCTCGTCGAGGCGGAGCTCGAAACAGGTAGTATCGTGGAGGGCACGATGATGCTCTCGATGCCCGGCTCACGGTAAAACGCCAGGATCAAGTCTGGAGTCAATCGCACCGCTCGGGTCCGGGCAGCGCCGGGCAGGTCTTGCGGTAGGGCTTTTCGGCGCTAACGTACTGTTGCCATTCCTCACAGGTCAGATTTCGATTGGCCGTCCGGCAGGCCTCAGCCTTGAGGCTCGCCAGGTCCAAGTCCCACAGAATCACGGTTTCGTCCTGACTCGCCGAGGCCAGCCGCTTGCCGTCCGGGCTGACGGCGACACCATGGACCGCACCCTTGTGCCCGCTCAGCGCTGCCAGGGGTTTGCGCTCGTCCACGTCCCACAGGATGACGGTGTGTTCCCCAGCCGAGGCCAGCCGCTTGCCGTCCAGGCTGAAGGCGAGGTCATGGACGGCACCCCTGTGCCCGTCCAGCGTTGCCATGGGCTTGCGCCTGTTCGCGTCCCACAGGGTGACGGTGTGGTCCTCACTCGCCGAGGCCAGCCGCTTCCCATCCGGGCTGAAGGCGATGCCGAAGACTGCGTCCGTGTGCCCCTGTAGCGTTGCCAGGGGTTTACGGCTGTCGACGTCCCACAGGATGACGGTGTGGTCCCCGCCCGCCGAGGCCAGCCGCTTGCCGTCCGGGCTGAAGGCGACGTCATGGACCTCGTCCTTGTGCCCCTGCAGCGTTGCCAGGGGCTTACGGCTGTCGACGTCCCACAGGATGACGGTGTGGTCCTCACTCGCCGAGGCCAGACGCTTGCCGTCCGGGCTGAAGGCGATGCTCTCGATCCCGCCCTTGTGCCCCTTCAGCGTGGCCATGGGCTTGCGGCTGTCCAAGTTCCACAGGATGACGGTCTTGTCCTCACTCGCCGAGGCCAGCTGCTTCCTGTCCGGGCTGAAGGCGACGCTACGGACCGCGCCCTTGTGCCCCTCCAGCATGGTCATCGGCTTACGGCTGTCCAAATCCCACAGGACGACGGTCTTGTCCCCGCTCGCCGAGGCCAGATGCTTGCCGTCCGGGCTGAAGGCGACGTCACGGACCGCATCCTTGTGTCCCACCAGCGTTGCCAGGGGCTCGCGGCTGTCCACGTCCCACAGGATGACGGTCTCATCCTCGCTCGCCGAGGCCAGCCGCTTGCCGTCCGGGCTGAAGGCGATGTCCCAGACGACGCCCGTGTGCCCCACCAGCGTGGCAAGGGGCTCGCGGTTGTCCACGTCCCAGAGGATCACGGTCTCGTCCTCACTCGCCGACGCCAGCCGCTTGCCGTCCGGGCTGAAGAAGACGCCACGGACCGCGTCCTCGTGCCCTTCGAGCCTTGCCAGGGGCTCGCGGCTGTCCATGTCCCACAGGATCACGGTCTTGTCTGCACTCGCCGAGGCCAGCCGCTTGCCGTCCGGGCTGAAGGCGACGTCCCAGACGATGCCCGTGTGCCCCTCCAGGGTTGCCAGGGGCTTGCGGCTGTCCACGTCCCACAGGATGACGGTCTCATCCTCACTCGCGGAGGCCAGCCGCTTGCCATCCGGGCTGAAGGCGACCGCATAGACAACGCTCTTGTGGCCTTCCAGCCGTGCCAGGGGCTTGCGGCTGTCCATGTCCCACAGGATCACGGTCTTGTCTGCACTCGCCGAGGCCAGCCGCTTGCCGTCCGGGCTGAAGGCGACGCCATAAACCGCGCCCTTGTGGCCTTCGAGCCTTGCCAGGGGCTTGCGGCTGTCCACGTCCCAGAGGATCACGGTCTTGTCTGCGCTCCCCGAGGCCAGCCGCTTGCCGTCCGGGGCGAAGGCAACACCGGAGGCTCTGCCCTGATGTCCTACCAAAAACGCGGATAGATGCGGGTGGCTCACGAAGCGCCGCAGCAGCCCAGCCTGAGCATCGAGCGTCGGAGCGACCCGGAGCGCTTCCAGGTTGACCAGAAGGGATACGTTGTAGTGGGCATCCTGAAGCCGATCGGCGCTGGCCATCAGCCGCGTGATCCGCACCTCGCGCAGCAGCTCGGCGGCTCGCCAGGCGAACCACCCGGCGAGCGCTGTGAGAATGATCCCGACGAATACTCCTGCCAGCACGAGCGCCGCATTGCGCCGGTTGCGCCGCTGTTGCTCGAGCGCCACCCGTTCCCGGGTCTTCACCGCCTCCTCTGCCTCGCGGGTGCGGCGGCTGTCGCGGCTGTCCTTGACCACGCGGGCCAGCACGTCATGGGTCAGCTCGAGCCGGCGCACGCTCTGGCGCTCGTCCACTCGCAACAGGCGGCGCCGGATCAGCGCCTCGAGCGCCTCGGAGGTGATGCCGGGGAGAGCCAGCGCGTCCTCGAAAGCGTGGCTGTCGCGATAGCCGCGGTCGGTGATCAGCTCGTCTTCGACGAACGCCCGCACGTGTGGATCGAGGCCGGCCATGCCGCGCTCGTAGAAGCTCGAGAGGATCTCACGGTCGGCGCCCTCCAGCAGATCGGGCGTGATGCGCGCCAGGGGTGGGTTCGTTTGCTGGCGCTTGTGGTTCAGCTCGCTGCACACCACGCTGAGCAGCGCCGGATCGATCTCGATGGTGGGGAAGTCCGACGGATCGACGGGGGGGCTGGGCTCGTTCTTCCAGGCGAGCCGGATGATCCGCCGCGCGACGTCGTCGTCGACCAGATGCCCGCCGGCGCAGGTGATCACGTCATAGGCTTGGACGCCGCTCATCGCCAGCAGGCGAAAGCGGTTGTACATGAGGGAGGGCATCCGCTCCTTGAGCCCTTCCATCTCGGCCAGGAAATCTTCGCGGAAGCTCAGCACCAGCTTGACCGTGGCGCGCTTGAAGTCGAAGCGCCGCGCAGCCGTGGGATCGGCTTCCAGCGCCGCCCGGACCGCGTCGGGCGGCCGATTTTCCACCAGGTCGCCCAACTCGGCCAGGAAGGCAGCCGAACGGGCCCGGGACTCTTCGGTCTCCTGACCGAGCGTGAAGATCTCCTCGAATTGATCGAAGACGATCACGGGAGTCACCGGGCGGTTGCGCTCGCTCCAGAGCTCCGCGTCGCGCCGGTGGAAGAACGACCAGAGGCTTTCGTCCCCTGCAGGCTGGGCGGCCTGGACCCGGTCGGCCTCGCACGCCGTTTGCAGCGCGCGGAAGATCTGCCCGCGCAGATCCGGTACTCCATCAGCATGGTCGAGGCGAACGTAGACCGGCAGGCAATCCTCGCCGCGCAGCAGGGGGAACAACCCGGCCTTGAGCAGCGACGTCTTGCCCAGGCCGGAGCGCCCGAACAGCACGGTGAGCAGCTCGCGGCGGACCAGCCGCAGCAGGTCGCTCGCCTCCGCCGCTCGGCCGTGGAAGTAATCCCGGTCCGTCTCGTCGAAGGGATCGAGCCCGGGCCACGGGTTGTCGGGGCTCAGGCGTTGGCGTTGCAGCTCTGCCATCTGAGCCTCTATCACTCGCATTTCTCAGGCCCGGGCAGTGCCTCGCAGGTCTTGTGGTAAGGCTTGCCGGCGCCGATGTAGCTTCGCCATTCATTGCAGGTCAGATTCCGATTGGCCGTGCGGCAGGCCTCGGCTTGGAGAAGATCTGGATCCAAGTCCCACAGGATCACGGTCTTGTCCCTGCTCCCCGAGGCCAGCCGCTTGCCGTCCGGGCTGAAGGCGACGTCGAAGACCGCGTCCTTGTGCGCCAGCGTAGCCAGGGGCTTTCGGTTGTTCACGTCCCACAGGACCACGGTTCCGTCCCAACTCGCGGAAGCCAGCCGCTTGCCATCCGGGCTGAAGGCGACATCATTGACCGTGTCCTTGTGCGCCTCCAGCGTAGCCAGGGACTTTTGGCGGTCCACGTCCCACAGAATCACGGTGTTGTCGCTGCTGGCCGAGGCCAGCCACCTGCCGTCCGGGCTGAAGACAACGACCCCGACCGCGCCTTTGTGCCCCTCCAGCTTGGCCAAGGGCTTTCGGCTGTCCACGTCCCACAGGATTACGGTCTTGTCCCGGCTTGCCGAGGCCAGCCGCTTGCCGTCCGGGCTGAAGGCGACGCCCAGGAGCCCGCCCTTGTGCCCCTGCAGCGAGGCCGTCTGCTTGCGGCTGTCCATGTCCCACAGGATCACGGTCTGGTCCACCCCTGCCGAGGCCAGCCGCTTGCCGTCCGGGCTGAAGGCGACGTTAAAGACCATGCCCTTGTGTCCCTTGAGCGTAGCCAGCGGCTTGCGGCTGTCCACGTCCCACAGAATCACGGTCTGGTCCGCACTTGCCGAAGCCAGCCGCTTGCCGTCCGGGCTGAAGGCGACGTCAGCGATCCCGCCCTTGTGCCCCTCCATGGAGGCTATCTGCTTTCGGCTGTCCACGTCCCACAGGACCACGGTCGGGTCTTGACCACTGACCGAGGCCAGCCGCTTGCCGTCCGGGCTGAAGGCGACGTTAAAGACCATGCCCTTGTGTCCCTTGAGCCTAGCCAGCGGCTTGCGGCTGTGCACGTCCCAGAGAATCACGGTCTGGTCCGCACTTGCCGAAGCCAGCCGCTTGCCGTCCGGGCTGAAGGCGACGCTAAAGACCATGCCTTTGTGTCCCTTGAGCGTAGCCAGCGGCTTGCGGCTGTGCACGTCCCACAGGATTACGGTCTTGTCCCGGCTTGCCGAGGCCAGCCGCTTGCCGTCCGGGCTGAAAGCGACGCTTGTGACCAGGTCCTCGTGTCCCAGATACACGGATAGATGCGGGTGGCTCACGAAGCGCCGCAGCAGCCCAGCCGACGCATCCGACGCATCCTGCGTCGGAGCGGCTCGAACCGCTTCCAGGTTGACCAGAAGGGATGCATCGTAGAAGACATCCTCGAGCCGGTCCGCGTTGGCCATCAGCCGCGTGCCCTCTGCCTCGCGCAATAGCTCGTCGGCGCGCTTCCCTGCCCGGCTGGCCTTCCACGCGAACCATCCGGCAAGCACGGCGAGCACGATCACGACAAACGCTCCTGCCAGGACGACCGCCGCATTTCGCCGGTTGCGCCGCTGCTGCTCGAGCGCCGCCTCTTCGGCCTCACGGGCGCGGCGCCTGTCACGGCTGTCCTTGACCACGCGGGTCAGCACGTCATGCGTCAGCTCGAGCCGGCGCAAGCTCTGGCGCTCGTCCACTCGCAGCAGGCGGCGCCGGATCAGTGCATCGAGCGCTTCGGAGGTGATGCCGGGGAGGTCGATTGCGTCCTCCAGGGCGTGGCTGTCGCGGTAACCGTAATCCGTAATGAGCTCGTCTTCGACGAATGCCCGCACGCGCGGATCGAGGCCGGCCATGCCGCGCTCGTAGAAGCCGGCGAGGATCTCGCGGTCGGCACCCTTCAGCAGCGCGGGCGTGATGCGGTCGAGGGGTGGTCTCGCTTGCCGGCGTTTGTGGTTCAGCTCGCTGCACACCACGCTGAGCAACGCCGGATCGATCTCGATCCTGGGGAAGTCCGACGGATCGACGGGAGGGCTGGGCTCGTTCTTCCAGGCGAGCCGGATGATCCGCCGAGCGGCGTCGTCGTCGGCCAGATGCCCGCCGGCGCGGGTGATCACGTCATAGGCCTGGACGCCGCTCATCGCCAGCAGGCGAAAGCGGTTGTACATGAGGGAGGGCATCTGCTCCTTGAGCCCTTCCATCTCGGCCAGGAAATCTTCGCGGAAGCTCAGCACCAGCTTGACCGTCGAACGCTTGAAGTCGAAGCGTCTCGCCGCCGTGGACTCGGCCTCCAGGGCTTCTCTGACCGCGTCCGGCGGCCGGTTCTCCACCAGGTCGCCCAACTCGGCCAGGAAGGCGGCCGACCGGGCGCGGGACTTTTCGGTCTCCTGACCGAGCGTGAAGATCTCCTCGAACTGATCGAAGACGATCACGGGTGTCACCGGGCGGTTGCGCTCGCTCCAGAATTCCGCGTCGCGCCGGTGGAAGAAAGACCAGAGGCTTTCGTCGCTAGCAGGACAGACAGCTTGGACCCGGTCGGCAGCGCACGCTGTCTGCAGACCTCGAAAGATCTGCTCTCGCAATGCCGGTGCTCCATCGGCATGGTCGAGGCGCACGTAGACCGGCAGGCAATCCTCGCCGCGCAGCAAGGGGAACAATCCGGCCTTGAGCAGGGAGGTCTTGCCCAGGCCGGAGCGCCCGAACAGCACGGTGAGCGGCTCGCGGCGGACCAGCCGCAGCAGGTCGCTCGACTCCACCGTTCGGCCGTGGAAGTAATCGCGGTCCGTCTCGTCGAAAGGATCGAGCCCGGGCCACGGGTTGTCGGGGCTGAGGTGCTGGCGTTGCAGCTCTGCCATAACGCTCACGCCGCCCGTTGCCGGCGGTGGAAGTCGCGCACGAGCTCTCTGAGCAGCTCGGCGACGTCGGGCGTGACGTTCCCATCCGGCAAGCTCTTTCCTTGCGCTCTCTTGAAGCAGTCAGGCAGGGGAGCGCGGTCGATGCGCGTGTCGTCGATCACCACGGGGATGATGAAAGCCTCGTCCGGCGCCATTCCGCGAGCGAAGTCGTCCGCGTCGTTCCACTCCCGCCAGAAGTATCGGCGCCGGTTTTCCTCACTCACGGCCTGGCGCGAAACCACCGGCAGGAACAGCGAGCAGCGCTCGATGCCGCGCCGGATGCTGCGTGCCCAGTCATCTCCCATCTGCAGGGCATCCTTGTCGAGCCACACTTCGAGGCCGGCCGCGCGCAGGCCCTCGGTCAATCGGCTGGCGGCTTCGAGGTCCTCGCTGGCATAGCTGACAAAGATCGCCCCGGCCGGAATGCTCTTTCCACCCATGCCTGCCTCGCGGACCTCGGACGCCGCGCTCTGGGTTTCAGGCGGATGAGCGGCGTGCCAGCGTGCCGCCAGCTCCGTGACGAACTGTGCCGCGGCCATCGGGACCACGCGGGTGTCGGAGCTGAAGCTTTCGAGGAACAGCGCCAGCTTGGAGTCCTGCGCAATCTGGGCGCTCACCAGCATGTCCCAGCGCCTGCGCTTCTGAGACAGCTCGAGGCTCCTCGCGGTGCGCAGGAAAAAGCGCGCGAGCCAGTCCCCGTAGTTGCAGCCGAGGATGAGCAGGTGATTGCCGCGCAGCTCGTCGAACAGGGTCTTGGGCTGTCGCTGCTTGTCCTGCATGCCATGCAAGAACTCGAGTAGATCTTCGTCGCAGATCGCGTAATCCGGGGAAGCCGACGCCCGTCCCAGGAGATGGAACACCACAGGCTGCCGGAGCCCAGCCTTCGGAGAGGGGAGGTCGCGGACGGTGTTCGGCGAGTAGGCGATCTGTTGTGCTGCGCCGAGGGCGTCCGCGAGCAGCGAGTCGAAGGTCAGCGAGACGAAGAGGTCGAAGCCAGGGATGCCGGCGAGCGCCCGCAGCGGCTCAGACGGTGTCAGCTCGGCCTTCCGCAGCATTCTGTGGATCTGGGCGTAGAGCTCCTCCCGCTCTCCTCGCCGGCGCAGATGCATTGACACCACGTCGTTGAGGTCGAAGCCCGCGGGAAGCTCGGCGGTGGGGAGGTTGAGATCGGCCGTCAGCCGCTGCGCGATCCAGCGATAGAGGGGCACATCCCCGTCGCCTTCCCGGACAGTGACGAGCTCCGGACCGATGACGGGAATGACGGTCCGGTCCTGGATGTAGTCCAGGAGATTGTCCCAGAACCCCTCCTGCAGGTCGGCCATGGATCGCGCACCCCTTGGAAGTCACTGTGGAAGTAGAGAAGTTTCCCTCATAGCTTACGTCGAAAGGAGGAGAGGAGGGTAGGGCTCGCTCACGCTTTATGCCTTTACCCCATAGGGCGCTGCGGATATCCTGTATCCATGGTGTCCATGATGTTCTTCCCGAGAAGGCGCATCCTGGCCCTCATTCTCCTTGCTATCCTGCCATCCTGCGCGCCGGTCAGGACACCCAGATCCGCCGCCGTCGCTCCCGAACCCATTGCGGATGAAGCCGGCGTCATCGTCGAGAGAGCGGTCCCGTATTCGGCGGCTGCGGTGGCGGGCCTGCTGCCTGGGGATGTGATCCTTTGGTGGTCGTCCGCGGCTTCCAACGGGCTGGTCGGCTCTCCTTATGACCTGCTGCCTCTCGAGATGGAGGAGTCCCCTCGGCGCGCCGTCACCCTGCACGGGAGGCGTGGGAGCCAGGAGATGGAGTGGGTCGTGACGACAGGGGAGTGGGGGATGGAGACGCGGCCGGGCCTTTCTCGCGACCTCGCTGCTCTTCATCAGGGACGGAGCTGGCGAGCCGCGGCGGAAGCCGCTCGCGCTGCCGGAGACGGCCGGCTCGCCGCATGGTTTCTGCACCGGCTGGCTCGGAGGCTCTCCGATGACCACCAGTTGCCCGAGGCCGACACCGTCTTTCAGGAAGCGATCGAGACCCTGGAACGGGAGTCCGATCCCATCGCGGCAGCTCAGCTTCTCCGCGAGTGGGGAGGGGCATTCCTTGCCCGCAGTGCCTGGGATGCGGCGGTCGAGAGCTACCAGCGAGCCCTGGCTCTCGACCGCAGGACTGCCCCGAAAAACCTTTCCGCCGCGCAGTCGCTCATCGGGCTCGGGTACGCCACGGCGAAGAAGGGCGACTTCGACAGTGCCGAGGCGTTCCTGCAACAGGCGCTCGCGATCCAGGAGGAGCTGGCGCCTGGGACCACCGAGGTCGCGGCAGGCCTCAACAAGCTGGGAGTCCTGGCCCGCTGGCGCGGCGATCTCGTCGCCGCGCAGAAATACCTCGCGCGCGCCGAGGAGCTGCAGCGACGCCTCGCCCCGGAGAGCCTGAGCCATGGCCGGATCCTGATCAATCTCGGCAACGTCGCCGAGAATCGCGGCGACCTGGAGGCATCGGAGTCCTGGCAACGCCGGGCGCTCGCGATCTTTGAAAGGATCGAGCCGGAAGGCGGCCTCGTTGCAGGCTGCCTGCAGAACCTCGTGAACGTCGCGATTCTGCGCGGCGACCTTGCCGCCGCCGACGACCTGCTCCGCCGCAGCCTGGATCTCCAGGAACGCAGGGGAGCCAGCGAGTGGGAGACCTGGTCGACCTTGACCAGCCTGGGCCAGATCGCCATGGAGCGCGGCGACCTGGAGGCGTCCGAGGTCCACTATCGCCGTGCCCTGGCCGTCCAGGAGAGGAAGCCTTCTCCGGATGGGCGGGAGCTCGCTGTCAGCCTGGGGAGCCTGGGGGAGGTCGCTCTCCTGAAGGGCGACTTCGCCCAGGCCCGGGACTACTTGCGGCGCGCCCAGGAGATCGAGGAGAAGCTGGATCCGGCCAGTCTCACCGCCGCCGAGGGCCTGGAGGATCTCGCCCGCCTCGAGATCGAAAGCGGCGGCGATCTCGCCACCGCGGAGGCGCTCCTGCGCCGAGCCCTGACCATCTTCGAGCAGGAGGCGCCGGAGAGCCTGGGAACCTCCCTCGTCCTGCGTACCCTCGGCGAGATCGCCGGGCAGCGCGGGCGCTTGAAGGAGGCTCTCGCGCTCTACAGCCGGGCTCTGGATCTCGGGAGCCGGCTCGCTCCGGGAAGCCTCGAAGAGGCCGAAAGTCTCTACCTCCTCGGCCGCGCCGAACGCAGGGCCGGCCGGCAGGAAGAGGGGCTCCGCGACCTCTGCCGCGCCGTCGACGTCGTCGACAGCCAGCGGACCCGGCTCGGCGGCACTCCGGAGGCGAGGACTTCGTTCGAAGCCACGGTCGGACAGTATTACGACGCCTGCCTGGAGGGGCTGATCGAGGCCCGCCGGCACGCGGAAGCGTTCCACGTCCTGGAGAGGGGCCGGGCACGTTCCTTCCTCGCCCTCCTCGCGGAACGGGACCTTCGCCTCTCGGACCTGCCACCGGAGATCGCCGCAGAGCGCAGGCAGGTCAATGCCGAGTACGACCGCGTCCAGTCGGAGCTCGCCCCGTTGAGAGCCGGCCGGGACGACGCCGAGATCGAGCGGCTCACGGGCGAGCTCAGCGACCTGCGGGTCCGGCAGGAGGAGATCTTCGAATGGATCCGCCAGGAGTCGCCGCGCTCCGCCGCGCTCCAGAATCCCGAGCCGCTCGATGTGGCGGGCGTTCGCGCGGCCCTCGATCCCGGGACCGTGCTCCTCGAGTACTCGGTGGGAGAGGAGAGGAGCTGGCTGTTCGTGGTCCAGCCCGCCGAAGCGAATACCTCAGAGCTCGTGGTTTTCCCGATCGCCATCGGCGCGAAGAGGCTGCGCGAGGAGGTGGAGAGCTTCCGCGTCCTCCTCAAGGACCCGGGCTCCGATGCCGTGGAAATCAAGGGCCGTGCGCGGCGGCTCTACGATCTCCTCGTCCGCCCCGCCGAGGCGCGGATCGCCGGAGCGCAACGCATCCTCGTCTCTCCTGACGGACCGCTGCACACCCTTGCCTTCGCCGCGCTGGTGAGTGGGGACCGTTACCTCGTTGAGCGGGTGCCGATCCACAACGTGCTCTCCGCCACCGTCTACGCGGAGCTGGCGAGATCGCGCCGGCCTTGGGGCGATCCTGGCAAGGAGCGCCTCGCCGCGTTCGGCGCTCCCATCTATGGACCAGCCACGCCGAACGTGTCCGCTGCCGTCCAGCGCGGGCCGGGGCTCGCCCCTCTCCCCTTCAGCGGCCAGGAGGTGAAGGCCATCGCCGACCTTTACCCGCAGGCCGAGGTCTACCTGGGCCGCGATGCGACCGAGGAGAGGGTCAAGTCTCTCGGGCCGGAGGCGCGTCTCGTCCACTTTGCCTGCCATGGCCTGCTCGACGAGCGTTTCCCGCTCAACTCCGCCTTGGCCTTGACCGTGCCCGAGCAGGGGGCTGAGGGCCAGGACAACGGCCTTCTCCAGGCCTGGGAGATTTTCGAGAGCGTGCGCCTCGACGCCGATCTGGTGACTCTCTCGGCGTGCGGTACGGCGCTGGGGCGGGAGATGGGGGGCGAGGGTCTGGTCGGGCTCACCCGCGCGTTCCAGTACGCGGGCGCGCGCTCGGTCCTGGCTTCCTTATGGAGTGTCTCGGACGCCTCCACCGCCCGCTTCATGCAGAGCTTCTATGGGCATCTCCGCAACGGCGAGACCAAGGACGAAGCCCTGCGGGCGGCACAGATGGAGAGCATCCCGGATTCCCACCCGTTCCACTGGGCTGCGTTCCAGCTCACCGGCGACTGGCGTTGATGGGTCGCTGAAACGGCAAAAGCGCGGCCAGAGCCGCGCCTTGGAACCGCAGAAAGGCTGCCGTCAGCTCACGGAGGGGTGAGGCCGAAGTGCTCGTAGTTCTTGGCGATGAACGCCTTCCACTTGTCCGGCGTCTCTTCCAGCGTGAAGATCGCCTCGACGGGGCAGGCGTCGATGCACAGGCCGCAGTCGATGCACTCTTCGGGATGAATGTACAGCATCTCCCAGTCTTCATCCTTGCCGTAGATGCAATCCACCGGACACACGTCGACGCAGGCCGTATCTTTAACGCCGACGCAGGGTTCGCAGATGATGTGGGTCATACCGGGGCCCCTCCTATGGCCTCTGGTCAATTGGCAGCGGCATTATACCCAAGCCGCGTCAAGGCTCAACGGGTCAAGCACTATTCCTCAGAGAGGGCCCTGTCGAAGGCTTCGACCGTGGCGTCGATCTCGGCATCGCCGTGGGCGGTCGAGAGGAAGAGCGCCTCGTAGGCCGAGGGCGGGAGGTGGATGCCCTGCCCGAGAAGCCGGTGGAAGATCCGGGTGAAGCGTTGGCGGTCGGTACGGGTGACGCCCTCCAGGTTCGTCACCGGAGCGTCGGTGAAGAAGACGCCGAGCATCGAGCCCTGGCGCTGGACGCGCACCGGGATGCTGTGACGGCGGGCTGCCTCCTCGATCCCGGATTGCAGGCGAGCGCCGATCCGATCCAGCAGCTCATACGGACAATCCACGTCCACTGACAGCTCGGCGAGCGCAGCCTGGCCGGCGGCCACGGCCAGCGGATTGCCGGAGAGCGTCCCGGCCTGGTAGACGGGGCCGGCGGGCGCGATCATCTTCATCAGGTCCCGCCTGCCGGCGTAGGCAGCCAGGGGGAGACCGCCGCCGATGACTTTGCCTAGAGTGGTGAGGTCCGGCGTCATGTCGAACAGGTTCTGGGCGCCTCCCCAGGCCACGCGGAAGCCGGTCATGACCTCGTCGAAGATGAGGAGGGAGCCGTGGCGGTCACAGAGGCTCCGGAGACCCTGTAGGAATCCGGGCGCGGGCGGCACCAGGCTCATATTGCCGGCGATCGGCTCGACGATGATCGCCGCAATCCCCGGACTTTCGGCGAAGAGCTTTTCGACCGCGCCGAGGTCGTTGTAGGGGGCGACCAGGGTGTCGGAGGTGACGGCCGCGGGCACTCCCGGAGAGGAAGGAACGCCGATCGTGGCTGCGCCCGAGCCGGCCGCGACCAGGAACGGGTCGGCGTGGCCGTGATAGCACCCCTCGAACTTGACGAACTGGTTGCGTCCCGTGGCTGCGCGGGCCAGGCGGAGGGCCGACATGGTGGCCTCGGTGCCCGAGTTGACCAGCCGGACCATCTCGACCGAGGGCAGAGCGGCGGCGATCATTTCAGCCAGCTCGACCTCGGGCATGGTCGGAGCGCCGAAGGCGGTGCCGCGTCCCAGCGCCTTCTGGATGGCGGCGATGACCGACGGGTGCCGATGGCCCAGGATGTGCGGACCATAGCCGCCGATGTAGTCGATGTAGCGGCGGCCGTCCTCGCCTTCGAGGTACGCGCCCTGAGCGGAGCGGACGAACACCGGGTCGCCCCCGACTCCGCGGAAGGACCGGACCGGGGAGTTCACCCCGCCGGGGAGGATTTTTTCGGCGCGCTCGAGGAGGCTCATTCCACCCACCCCGCCGCCAGCAGCCGGGCCGCGTCACGGGCACCATAGGTGAGGATCAGGTCAGCTCCGGCCCTGCGAATAGCCACGAGCGACTCCATCAACACCCGGTCGTAGTCGATCCAGCCGCGCTCGGCCGCCGCCTTGATCATCGAGTACTCGCCGCTCACGTGGTAGGCGGCGAGCGGCAGGTCGAACCGGTAGCGGAGCTGCACGAGGATGTCCAGGTAGGGGAGGGCCGGCTTGACCATCAGCATGTCGGCCCCCTCCTCGACATCCATCTCGGCCTCTCTCATGGCCTCGCGGCCGTTCGCGGGGTCCATCTGGTAGGAGCGCCGGTCGCCGAACGAGGGCGCGGACTCAGCGGCCTCGCGGAACGGGCCGTAGAAGCCGCTCGCGAACTTGACCGCATAGGAGAGGATCGGAGTGTCCGCGAAGCCGGCGGCGTCCAGCGCCTGGCGGATGGCACCGACGCGGCCGTCCATCATGTCCGAAGGGGCGATGATCTCCGCGCCCGCCTCGGCCAGGGAGACCGACTGCTTCGCCAGATTCTCCAGGGTGGCGTCGTTGTCGACCGTCTCGCCCTTGAGCACGCCGCAGTGGCCATGGCTGGTGTACTCGCAGAAGCAGACGTCGGCGATCTTGATCAGGCCGGGTACGTCCGAGGTGAGGGCGCGCAGGGCGCGCTGCACGATCCCCTCGGAGGACCAGGCGGAGCTGCCGGTCTCGTCCTTGTGCTCGGGGATGCCGAACAGGAGGACCGTGCGGATGCCCTCGGCGAAAACCTGGCGGCAGGTCTCCACGATCCGGTCCACGGATTGTTGGGCCACCCCGGGCATCGAGCCCACGGGCTTTTCGACCCCTTCGCCGGGACAGACGAAGAGGGGAAGGACGAGGTTGTCCGGGGAGAGCCGAGTCTCCCGCACCAAGCGGCGCAGGGTCGGCGTGCGGCGGAAACGGCGGAGTCGGGTCTCTGGGAAGGACATGGTAGCCAGTTTTTATCACAGGGCCTGGGGTTGAAACCCCAGGCTAGAAGAGTGTCGCCCCCTCCAGGGGCGAGCTTCCGGTTACCTATGTGACGAGGCGTGGCTTGCCGCGCCTCCAGCCTCCGGAGGGGGCTGTACTTTTCTAGCCTGGGGTTTCAACCCCAGGCGGCGTCGCCTCTTGTATAGTTAGCCGCACTGCGGCACCAAGCTTGCACTGGAGCGTGACCCCATGAGCAGCATCCTCAACACTCTCGTACGCCGGCAGCTCGTCGTGGTCACGGGCAAGGGAGGCGTGGGCAAGACCACTGTCTCGGCCGTCCTCGGCAGGGCGCTTGCCGCGGCCGGCCGCCGCACCCTTATCGTGGAGGTCGACCCCCGTGAGAACCTCCATCAGATGTTCGCCCTGCCTCCGTCGGGGGGCGCCATCGTGGAGGCCGGACCCCGCATCTGGGTGCAGAACCTCAAGCCCCGCCAGGTGCTGGACGAGATCGTCCGCGAGCGCATGCCGCTGGAGATGCTTACCCGCCGGGTCCTCGACAGCTCGATCTACCAGCATTTCTCGGCCGCGGCCCCCGGTTTGAAGGAGGTCGCGATTCTCGGCCATGCCTGGCGGCTCTTGAACGGCATAGGGGCTACGGGCACGCCTCAGCTCGACACGATCGTCCTCGACGCTCCCGCCACCGGGCACGGAATCAGCCTGCTCGCTGCGCCGCTCCTGGTGGCCGAGGTCATCCGCCGCGGACCGTTCGCCGAGATGGGGAGCGAGCTGGCGAAGTTCGTATCTGACCCGGAGCGCTGCGGCATCGTGGTCGTCACCCAGGCCGAGGAGATGCCGGTGCAGGAAGCGATCGAGCTGCGCCAATCCCTGCGCGAGCGGGTTCAGCGCGATCCCGAGGCCCTGATCGTCAACGGCCTGTATCCTCCTGCCCCTCCGGAGGGTCAGGACAACGAGCTGGTCTCGCTCTGGCGCCGGCGCCGGAAGCTGAACGAGGAGGAGATGGCCCGCCTGGCCGCGGATTGGGAGGGGCCGCGGATCGAGCTTCCCCTGCTCGCCATGGACCGCGGACCGCATCTGATCAAGGCGCTCCAGAGCTGCCTGGAGCCGGGGAAGGGCGCATGGAGCTGATCTCGGATCGGCATCCGCTGGTCGTGGTCGTGGGCTCGGGCGGCGTGGGCAAGACAACGCTGGCCGCCTCGATGGGCGTGCTCTCGGCCCGAGCGGGGCGCGACACCCTGGTCATGACTTTCGACCCCTCCCTCCGCCTCAAGGATGCCCTCGGAGTGGGGGAGGAGGCGAAGCTTCAGGAGGTGCCGGTCCCGCTGGACGCGCCGGGCAAGCTCTACGCGAGCCTGCTCGATGCCCGGCAGACGTTCGACCGCCTGATCCAGCGCTATGCCTCGGAAGAGGAGGCCTCGCGCCGCATCCTGGAGAACCGCTTCTACCAGCAGCTCTCAGGGACGCTCTCCGGCATTCTCGAGTACATGGCGGTCGAGCGCCTGTTCGAGGTAGAGGCCGAGGGCCGCTACGGACAGGTAATCCTGGATACGCCGCCCACGCGGCAGGCGCTGGACTTCCTGGAGGCGCCGGCGCGGATCATCGGCTTCCTGGAGAGCGGCGCGATCCGGGTGGCGCTCAAGCCCTGGTTCGATGAGGAGGGCAGGCTCAAGGCCGCGAGCCGCTTCGGACCCCTGGGCCGGCAGGCCGAGCGCTTCCTGGACGACGTGGTCGGGCTCGACCTCCTGCGCGACATGGCGGAGTTCTTCCAGGCGTTCGCGCCGCTCTACGAGGGGTTTCGCGAGCGGGCGCAGGCGGTGGAGCAGCTCCTGCGCTCCCCGAAGACCCGCTTCGTCCTGGTCTCGGGTCCGGGCGAGGAGCGCATCCCGGACACGCTGTTCTTCGCCCGGAAGCTGGAGCAGGCGGGCTTCCACCTCGGCCCGATCCTGGTGAACCGGGTGCATCCGCATTACCAAGCGGAAAACGCTCCGGCGAGCGGGGACGTCTGCCGTCCGACAGGCTGGGAGCTTCTCTCCTGGCTGGGGGAGCGGGATCGGAAGGGATTGGCAGAGCTGGCGAAGCTGGTCGGCAGCGAGCAGCCGCTGATCGACATCCCGCTGCTGCCGGAGGAGCCGACCGACCTGGCGTCCCTGGAGAGCCTGGGGAAGACCGTCCAGGAGCGCCTCGCCGGATGGGCCGGCGTCGTCAGGCCCTGAGCTCGGCTCGGAGCTGCTCGCGCAGCTCAGCCAGGCCGTCGAGCCTTTTCTTCGGCGGTTTTCCTCCCGCGCTGGGTTTGGGGCAGTTGGGGCGCGGGTTCGGATTCTGACTCCCCTTGGCGCAGTCCGGCTCTCTCGCCGACTGGGTGCAGCCGGCGCACTCGGGAGCCGGACCCGCCATGCACTCGACCATCACGTGCGTCATGAGATCCCGGTACCGAAGTCCCATCCTCAGCCCTCCTGAATGTGATGTAAAGCGCAGGCTCAAGTCTATCATTCCAGCGTCAGCATCATGACGTTCCCTTCGGGCTGCTGGCGGACGAGGTACAGCAGCCCGCGCGCGGGATCGAGATCCATGTCGACGAAGGCGGAGCCCGGCGGAGGCGCAAGGATCTCCCGTCTCTCCCGCGTGGCGAGGTCGAGAGAAAAGACCTTCCAGCCCTGATCGAGAAACAGGATCGCCGATCCGTCCGGGGTCCAGATCGGCCGCCAGCCCGACTCCGTCAGCCTCTCGTACCGGCGGCTCGCCAGCGAGTAGAGGATGATGCCCGGCTCGCCGTTCAGGACGCCCACCAGGCTCCGGCTGTCGGGCGACCAGGACGAGGCGACGAAGGGGGATCCGTCCATGAGCGGGAGGAGCTCGGGGGTGCCACTGCTCCCAATGAGCGCCATGATCGCCGCCTGGGCGAGACCGGAGGCGCAGGCCAGCCAGCGTCCATCCGGGGAGGCCAGAGGGCTGAAGAGCGGCTCGCCGTGGCTCACGTTTAGAGGCCGCGGCGCGCCGCCGCCGGGCTTGACCGTCCATAGTGCGTAGCGCCCGCCGCGGTTCGAAGAGAACACGATGCTGCCGTCGGGCAGCCAGCCCGGAGAGCGGTCCCGGTACTCGTCCCGAGTGAGCTGGACGAGGCCTCCGGTGCCGTCGGTGCGCGCCAGGAAGAGGTCCTCCTCGTTGTCGTCGCTCGCATCGGTGAGCACGATCCGGTCGCCCTCGGGGGAGACCCGGGCAGCGAGCAAGGCCATGGCCGCTCCGGCAACATACTGAAGGGGAGCCGGGCCGTCCCTGCCGAGATCCGCCCTCTCGACCAGGGAGGTCGTCGCGGAGGTCGAGTAGACCAGCCGCCGGCCGTCGCGGGAGAGGCTCAGGAATCCGCTCCAGCCCGAGGGCGCCATGATGGGCTCCGCATCGCCGAGGGCCAGTCCCGTGTCCTCGTCGACCGCGATTCGCCAGGGGCTCATGGCGCCGCTGCGGTCGCTCACGAAGTAGAGGTACCCGTCCGACGACCAGACGGGATTCCAGTCGACGAAGCGGTCCAGGCTCGCCGGGACCGGAGCTCCGCCGTCTGCGCTCACGGTCCAGACCGCCCGCCGTCCGTCCTTGGCCAGGACGCTCCAGTAGGCGATCCTCTTGCCGTTCGGTGACCAGCTCGGCTGCGCGGCGTCGCGGTTCAGGAGGAGACGCGTCCGTCCTGTCTCGACGTCGATCCTCCAGACCCGGCTGTTCCGGCCACGGATGGCCGGGTCCGTGATGGCGACGGTCGAGACGAGAAGCTGCCGGCCGTCGGGAGACCAGGACGGGTGGTAGCCAAAGTTGGTGAGCCGGCGCACTGGCCTGCCAGCTCTGTCCACATCCATGAGGAAGATACCGCCGCCGTCCGGGCGCTCGGACCGGTAGGCGATCTGCGTGCCGTCCGGCGAGAAGGCGGGGTGGGTGTCGTTCCCCGGGGAGCTCGAAGTCAGGTTCACGGGCGCTCCGCCGGCCACCTCCTGGAGGAAGAGGTCGTAGTCCGAGCCGTCCCATCGGGCATAAACGAAGCGCTCGGCATCCGGTGAGAGGCTCGGGTACCACTCGCCTCCGCTGAGGGAGGTGAGCGTCTGGGAGCTGGTGCGTACCGGGCTGATCCCTCCGGACGCGCCGTCGCCCGGCTCGACCAGGGCGTTCGCGAACAGCCCGATCCCGGCGAAGGCCACGATCCCTGCTGCGAACCAGACGCGGCGGGAGCGCTGGCCGGCCGCGGCGGCCTCGAGGTCCAACGCCGCGAGCACGCTCTCCGCGTCCGGGTAGCGCGCTTTCGGGTTCTTCATCAGGAGCCGGGCCACGACCTCCTCCAGCTTGGTCGGGACGCCGGGACGGATCTGCGAGATCGGCTCGGGCACGCCGTACTGGATCGCCTGCAGGACCGTGATCGGGTTCGTACCCCGGAACGGCCGGAGGCCGGTGAGCATCTCGTAGAGCACGACTCCGAGGGCCCAGAGGTCGGCGCGGGAGTCCACCGGGCTTTTCCGGGACTGCTCGGGAGCCATGTAGGACGGGGTGCCGATGCGGTGCTCGGTGCCGGTGAGGTCCGAAGCGCCCGCGAGCTTGGCAATGCCGAAGTCGAGGATCTTTACCACACCGTCGGTGGTGATCATCAGGTTCTCGGGCTTGATGTCCCGGTGCACGATGCCCAGGTGGTGAGCCTTGGCGAGCCCGCGGGCCACCTGCTTGGCGACGTCGAGGGCCTCCTCGAGACTCAGGGGGCCGCGCGCGAGCCGCGAGCGGAGCGTCTCGCCCTGGTAGCAGGGCATGGCGAGGAAGAGCCGCCCGTCCTCGGACTCGCCGACGTCGAAGATCGCGCAGATGTTCTGATGGTCGAGGGCCGACGCGGTTCGCGCCTCGCGGAGGAAGCGCTCCTTGGCCACAGGATCGTTGGTGAAGCGGAGGGGGAGGACCTTCAGGGCGACGGTGCGGCCCAGCCGGGTGTCCTGGGCCTTGTAGAGCACGCCCATGCCGCCGTTGCCGAGCGCCTCCACGACCACGTAGTGCGCCGGAGGCTGAAAACTCGCGCTCTCCGCCGGCCAGTCCGGCGGGGGGACCGGTTCTTGCTCCGTCGGCAACTGGGTGAGGCTGTAAGCCTCGGGCCTGCTCTTTTCAGGGAGTCCCATTTCATTTTGTCCAAAGTGACGCTACTCCGATTATACGCCAAGGCCTTCATCCGGCGCGCATGCGCCGTTCTTCGCACAAAAAATAGAATTTCCGTACGAAAAAATCTCTTCCAGGACCTTCGAGACCTTTTTCTCGTACGAAAAAACCAAATTTTCGCACGACAATTCAAAGTGTTCGTACGAAAATTTAGTTTTCTCGCACAACGAACGACTTTTCTCGCACAAGAATTTGAATTTCTCGCACAAGAAATTGCTTTTCCCGCCCAGGAAAAGCAATTTTTCGTACGAAAAAACCGGTTTCTCGTACGAGAAAAGAGCCTGCGCCATAACCTCGACCCCGGAAAGGGGCGGAATTGGTTGCCGCGGTGCGTCACGATTCCTCTTGACGCCTATGCCGCACTGCGGTATATTCACCGTCGGAACGCGGCAGTCCTTTTGCAGTCTCGTTCCATGGAGATGGAGGCATACCTATGATCCGGCTGATCAAACGCTATGAAAGCCGCAAGCTCTATGACACTGAAGAGAGCCGCTACGTCTCTCTGGACGAGATCTCCGGCTGGATCCGCCAGGGGCAGGAGGTCAAGGTGGTCGACAACGCCACCGGGGGGGACGTCACCTCGCAGACTCTGACCCAGATCATCCTCGACGAGGGCCGCCGCGGCACGTCGTCCCTGCCAAGCGAGCTGCTCCACGACCTCGTCCGGATGGGCGAGCGCGCCGTCAGCTCCGGCCTCGAGCAGGTCTCCAGCGGTGTGGACCGGCTCGTCCAGGCATCCATCGACCGGCTGGGGCCGGTGCGCCGGGTGCGCGAGGAGATGTCGAGCCTGCGGGCCCGGCTCGAGCAGCTCGAGTCGTCCCTGACCGATCTCGAACGGGAGCAGAGCACAGTCACTACCGTCAGTACCGACCCCCTGAGGGGGCGAGAGGAGAAAGTCGGATGAGCGAAGCTCAAACCACCACAACCGGCAGCATCGGGCGTGAGCTGCTCAACGCAGGCCGCAACCTGCTGCTCGCCGGCATCGGCGCCGTGGTCGAGGCGGACAACGCCAGCCTGAGGCTGTTCGACCGGCTGGTCGAGCGCGGGCGTCCCCTCGACGAGCGCCAGCGCAAGGCAGCCGAGGCCTTTGCCGACCGCGCCAGCGGCGCCATGCACGAAGCCGGCAAGCTGTTCACGGACACGGTCGAGTACGAGGCCCGGCAGGTCCTGAAGAAGGTCGGAGTCCTCACGCGCGACGACCTCAAGGTCATGTCCGCGCGCCTGGACATCCTGGCCCGTCAGATCGACGAATACGCGGCGGCTCGTGAAGTCGCCGAGCGAATCATCATCACTCCGGATGAAGCGAGGTAAGCCATGAACGAGAGCACGAAGAACCTGCAGGACGAGTTGAAAGAGTCCGCCCATCGCATCTGGCTCGCCGGCCTCGGCGCCCTCGCCTCCGCCGGCGAGGAGGGCACCAAGATGTTCGACCGCCTCGTCGACCGGGGCCGCGACTACGAGACCCGGGGCCGCGAGGAGGCCAAGAAGCAGTTCGAGGGTGCGAAGAGCACGACCGACGAGCTCTGGAACACCTGGAGCGGCAAGCTCGACGAGACCGTGACCAACGTGCTCCAGCGGATGGGCGTGCCCAGCCGCGACGAGATCCGCAATCTCACGCAGCGCGTCGAGGAGCTCAACGCCAAGGTCGAGATGCTCAAGCCGCGCGTCACCCCCGCGACCACAGTGGTCGGAGGGGTCGTCGGCGGAGAGAGCTCCGGCACGATCGTGACTCCGAGCGGCGACCCCATCGATCCGGCCAAGATCATGGCCTGACCCATATCCGCCCAGGCGGAGGAGCGTTCATGCAGCCGTCTCCCAAGATCGGGCTGGCTCTGGCCGGCGGAGGTCCTGAGGGCGCCATCTACGAGATCGGCGTCCTCAGGGCCCTCGATGAGGCTCTCGAAGGCGTGGATTTCACCGATCTCCACGTCTACGTGGGGGTGAGCTCCGGCGCCTTCATCAACGCCAACCTCGCCAACGACATCACGACGGCGCAGATGTGCCGCGCCATCGTCTCGCAGGAGCCGGGCGAGCACCCGTTCGTTCCGGAGACGTTCCTGACGCCCGGGATCAAGGAGCTGTGGAAGCGCAGCCGCATGGTCCCGGGGCTGCTCGCCGACGGCCTGCGGGATTACGTGGCCAACTTCCGCCAGCGAACTCTTTTCGACACGCTTTTCGGCCTGTCGCGGGCTCTGCCCGTGGCGGTGTTCGACAACGAGCCGATCCGCGAGTACCTGGAGAAGATCTACAGCATGAAGGGGAGGACGGACGACTTCCGCCTCCTGGGCAAGCGCCTGATCGTGGTGGCGGCCGATCTCGAGTCGGGCCAGGCGGTCCGTTTCGGCGAGCCCGGGTTCGATCACGTCCCGATCTCCCAGGCCGCGCAGGCCAGCGGCGCTCTGCCCGGTCTCTACCCGCCGGTGGAGATCGACGGCCGCTACTACGTCGACGGCATCCTGCTCAAGACGCTGCACGCCTCGGTCGCTCTGGAAGCCGGGGCCAACCTGGTGATCTGCGTTAATCCGATCGTCCCGGTGGATACGGTGCGCGCGGTGCAGGCGGGGATCATGAAGCGGGGCAACCTCCTCGAACGCGGCCTGCCCACGGTGCTGTCCCAGACCTTCCGGACCGTGATCCACTCGCGTCTCGAGCTCGGCATGGCCGCGTACGAGCAGAGGTTCAAGGGCTCGGACGTGGTCCTCATCCAGCCCGAGCGGGACGACTACCTGATGTTCTTCACCAACATCTTCAGCTTCGCCGACCGCCGGACCGTGTGCGAGCACGCCTATGACTCCACCCGCCGGTACCTGCTCCAGAACTACGACCGGCTCGCGGCGGTCTTCTCCCGCCACGGCCTTACGCTGAGGCGCGATGTGCTGGAGCAGGAGCGCAACCTGTGGACCGAAGCCTGGGAGGGGCGGCGGAGGACCGCGGAGCAGAAGTCCGGAAACGAGACCGTGCGCCAGTTGGATGACGTGCTCTCCCGGCTGGAGAGGCTGGTGGAGGCGCGGATGGGGGTTGCTACTTAGGCAGCCGCTTCGCCAGCACTCCCGAGGCGTACAGCACCAGGGAGCAGCCCACGGGGAAGAGCACCTCGTTGAGCGCCCGGGCGGCGATGTCGACCGGGGGAACCGGGGTGGGGGCGGCGCGCACCGTGGTGGCCACGATGGCGAGGCCGAACGTCAGGCCGAAGCCCAGCCCGGCTGCCACGTGGGCCTTGAGCCCGAACGCGCGCTTCGTGATCCATCCGAGAACGGCGCCGAAGAGCGCGTACTGCACTCCCTTGAGCCCTCCGACCAGGAGCACCAGGCTCGGAGCCATGGCCTTGCCGGCGACACCCATCGCGCCGCTGACCGCCTTGTGCAGGGCACGGGCGGCGGTGAACCCGACCGGGGCCGAAATCAGGCCGAGCGCGCCCATGATCCCCTCCCGAGCCTTGCCCGCCGTGCTGCCAAAGGCGAGCCCGACGCAGACGATGAAGGACCAAGAGACCTTCTGAGCGAGATCCGAGATGAACGGCTTCGGGCTGTCGCCAGCCGTGCCGGTGAAGGCGGCGAGCACCAGGAGCAAGATTTCCAGCGCGAGCCCCAGGCAGATGGACAGCCAGGCCACACGCAGCACCGTGTGGACAAGGGGATTCGTGCCGCCCGCGGCAGGTGGGTCCAGGACGACCGACTGCGTCTGCTCCATCTGAGTCATAGGACGAATTCTACTCCCTACTCATAGTACCCGGTCACATCCAGGATCAGGTGGACCGTGCCGCCGCCCACGACCGTGGCGGTGGCGTCAACCGCGCCGGAGGCCAGGGGGAGCATGGCGTTGTTGGCCCGAGCCCGGACCGCCGGGAAGTTCACGCTGCTCGTGATGGGCACGGAGTGCGGGATGCCGGCGGGGTGGAGGACGAGATGCCCCGAGCCGGTGGCCCCGAGGGCGGTCAGGTTCGCGGCCACCGCCCTGGCTGTCGGCGGGATACCGCAGGTGCCCGCGAGCGCGAAGGTCTCCAACTCGCCCGAGGCGAGCGGCGAGGATGTCCTCGTGTCGAGCACCCGGCACGGGGTCACGGTGTGGAAGTCGAGCGGGGCTGTGGAGACGGTCGAGAGGGTTGGATCATCGGGGTCGGGCCGGCCGGGGTCGTTGCTGACCCCGGTCTTTTCGTTGATGCCGTCGCCATTGGCGTCGTAGTTGACGGTTGCCTGGTTGAAGATCATGCCGTACTCGATGGCTGAGGGCGAGAGCGTTACATGGATGAGGACGGTCGCCGACTCGCCCGGATCGAGGGCGCCGTTCCACGAGACCAGGTTGTTCGGCAGGTCCACGGTGACGGTGCCCACATCCGAAGAGGCCCCGGTCAGGGCGAGCCCTGTGGGGGGCATGTCCACCATCTCGGCGCCGGGGTTGTCGGGATGTGGACCGGCGCCGGTGTTGGTGATCACGATCTCGTAGGTGACGGCGGCCCCGGGGTAGGTCGGGCTCATGACCCTCTTGGTGGCTGCCAGGCTCGAGCCCAGCTCGGCGCGGTCCATGGCCCAGGGCTCGAAGCCGTGGGTGCCGTCGTTGGCGATGAAGTAGAGCCAATCCCCGGAGAGAGTGAAGCCCCCGGGACTCGAAGGCTCCGGTCCGGGGAAGACGTCCTGGACCAGGAAGGTTCCCCCCGCGAAGCCGTCCGTCTGCCATGGCTCCAGGCCGTGGGTGCCGTCGTCAGCCGCAAACAGGATGGTGTGGCCCACCCGGCGGAAGCTGCCGGGGGAGGAGGAGCCGGCGCCCGGCCGGATGTCCTTGACCATGAAGGCTGCGTCCGCGGAGCCGAAGCTCGCCCAGAGCTCTTGCCCGGTAACACCGTTGTCGGCAGCGAAAAGGACGACGCTGTCGCCAAAGGCGGTGAGGCCCTGGATCGAAGAGGATCGGAAGCCCGGGCGGATGTCCCTGACCCGGAAGGTGC
Organism: Acidobacteriota bacterium; assembly: GCA_034667225.1. Lineage (GTDB taxonomy): Bacteria > Acidobacteriota > Thermoanaerobaculia > Multivoradales > UBA5704 > DATMER01. The sequence goes on along the minus strand of JAXDKG010000018.1, from coordinate 91,612 downwards.
CGGCGGAGGTGCCGTCCGATCGCCACAACTCGGCGCCGGTGAGGGCCTCGTCGGCGATGAAGAAGGCCACGCTGCCCGCCGCGACGATCGAGCGCGGGTTGGAGGAGCCGGCGCCGGGGACGATGTCCTTGACCAGGCGGGTTCCGGCGGGAGTGCCGTCGCTGAACCAGAGCTCCTGGCCCGTGGAGCCGTCGTTCGCCGCGAAGAACACGGAATTGCCGAAGCCGGCGATGGACCCCAGCTGGGGGGGCCACGCATACGGAAAGGTTCTGAGCAGGACCGCGTCGTTTGGCGCGCCGGCGGTCTTCCAGAGCTCCTCGCCAACCTGATACCTCCGCCGGACAAAGAACAGGTTCGTGCCGGCCGCGGTGAGATTCTCGAATGCTTGCGACGAGCTCATGATCTGGGTGACGGTCGTTCCGTCCGTCCCCAGGAGAAGGTCCGACGGAGATCTGAGGTAGAAGAGGTGCGGCCCTGCAGCTGTCAGATTGTAATTCCACCAGTCCTGGTCGAAGACCTCTATCGTGGCTCCATCGGTCCGCCAGACGCTGCCCGAGGTGAAGTAGACGTGGTCGCCGAAGCGCGTCAGGTCTGTCGGATGATCCGGGAGGACGCCGCCATCGATCCGCGAGGTTCCTGGCGCCGAGCCGTCGCTGCGCCAGAGGCCGGTCGGCCCGCCGTCGTCATTGGCGGAGAGGATCAGGGTGCCATCGAGGTCCGCCAGGGTCGGGACGGCGGGATTGAAGAACGGGCTGACGCTCGACGCGCCGCCGTTGACGGAGTCCATGAACCCGGTCCCGGCCGGTGTGCCGTCGCTTTTCCAGACCGCCCAGCCGCTCGGCGTCTGAGCGCGGAAGATCCACTGCCCGCCGATGGCGACGCCGCCGTCCAACTGGCTCAGCGGATAGCCGTCGGGGCCGTACCAGCCGCCGCTGTCGAACGACGAGCCGATCCCGGGATAGATGTCTGCGAGCAGCATGGTCCCGGCCTCGGTGCCGTCGGTCACCCACGGCTCGCGGCCGGTCGCGCCCGTCGAGGAGAAGAAGACCAGCTTGTCTCCGAGGACCTGGAAGCCGTTGTAGCCCTCCTTGAAACCGGGGGTCACGCTCGGCGTGAGGGGCACGGTGCCGGCTTCGGTGCCGTCGCTCTTCCAGAGCTCGGGGGATATCGAGGTCCGGAAGAAGACATGGCCTCCGAGGGCGATGATCTCCGTGGGAGACGAGCTCCCCGTGCCGAGGTTGATATCCTTCACCCGGACGGTGCCGGCTTCGGTGCCGTCGCTCTTCCAGAGCTCGAGGCCCTTCGCCGAGTCGTAGCCGCTGAAGAAGACCTTGTCTCCCAGGGCGGTGATGCGGGGGGTGAGCCCCTCGAGGTCGCCGCCAATGGGGACGTCGGCGACTTTGTGAGTCCCCGCGGGATTGCCGTCGCTGACCCAGAGGTAGGAACCGGAGAGGAAGAACAGCCGGCCGCCAATCGAAGGGTAGAGCCCTCCGGTGACCGGCGCCTCCCAGAGCTCCATGCTCTTGATGAAGGAGGTGCCTACCGCGGTGCCGTCGGTCTTCCACAGCTCCTGCCCCTGGACAGGGTGTTTGGCGGCAAAGAGCAGGACGCCCCCGGCATATCCGAGCCAGGGGTCCGAGCCGTCCCCATCCGGCCCGAAGCCCCACACGGGGAAGGTGCCCATCCACGTGCCGTCGCTTCTCCACAGCTCCAGGCCTTCCGCCGAAAAATGCTGAAACAGGAGCAGGCTGCCGAGGGCGATCGTATGGAAGGGACGGACCTCCCGGACCAGGGTGGTTCCGTCGGCGGTGCCGTCGGTCTTCCAGAGGGAGGGGCCGTGGACGCCGTCGTCCGCGTTGAAGAAGACCACGCTGCCCACGACCGCCAGGGAGTGCGGGCTGGAGGAACAGATACCCGGGCAGATGTCCAGGATCGGAGAGGTTCCGGCGGCGGTGCCGTCGCTCTTCCAGATCTCGTTGCCATGAACGCTATCGGGCCTCGTAAAGACGGCGAGGCCGCCAAGAGCGACCCATTCAGCCTCCTGGGGCCACCAAGGAGAGGCGACGCCGGGGTTGATGTCCTTGACCAGGAACGCGGGCTGGGCCTGGAGGGCCGGACCGGCCAGGGCGGAGATCACCAGGAGGAGACAGGAGAGGCGTTTCATTTGGCAGACCTCACTCGTAGTAACCGTTCACATCCAGGATCAGGTGCACCGTGCCGCCGCCCACGACCGTGGCGGTGGCATCGACCGCGCCGGAGGCCAGGGGGAGCATGGCGTTGTTGGCCCGTGCCCGGACCGGCGTGAAGTTCGCGGTGCTCGTGATGGGCACGGAGTGCGGGATGCCGGCGGGGTGGAGGACGAGGTGCCCCGAACCGGTGGCTCCGAGGACGGTCACGTTCACGGCCACGGCCCTGGCTGCCGGCGGGATGCCGCAGATGCCCCCGACCGCGAAGGTCTGCAACACGCCCGAGGCGAGCGGCGAGGATGTCCTCGTGTCGAGCACCCGGCACGGGGTCACGGTGTGGAAGTCGAGCGGGGGCGTGGAGACGGTCGCGAGGGTCGGGTCATCGGGGTCGGGCCGGCCGGGGTCGTTGCTGACCCCGGTCTTCTCGTTGATGCCGTCGCCATTGGAGTCGTAGTTGACGCTCGCCTGGTTGAAGATCATGCCGTACTCGATGGCTGAGGGCGAGAGCGTCGCATGGACGAGGACGGTCGCCGACTCGCCCGGAGCGAGGGCGCCGTTCCACGACACCACGTTGTTCGGCAGGTCCAGGGTGAGGGTGCCCACATCCGAGGAGGCTCCGGTCAGGGCGAGCCCCGTGGGGAGCATGTCCGCCATCTCGGCGCCGGGGTTGTCGGGATGGGGACCGGCGCCGGTGTTGGTGATCACGATCTCGTAGGTGACGGCAGCTCCGGGATAGGTCGGGCTCATGACCCTCTTGGTGGCGGCCAGGGTCGAGCCCAGCTCGACGCGGTCCACGGCCCAGAGCTCGAAGCCGTGGGTGCCGTCGTTGGCGGCGAAGAAGAGGTAGTCCCCGGAGAGGGTGAAGCCCGAGGGGCTCGACGGCTCTGGCCCAGGGAAGACGTCATGGACCAGGAAGGTTCCCGCCGCGAAGCCGTCCGTCTGCCACGGCTCCAGGCCGTGGGTTCCATCGTCAGCCGCAAACAGGACGGTGTGGCCCACCCGGCGGAAACCGCCGGGGAAGGAGGAGCCGGCACCCGGCTGGATGTCCTTGACCATGAAAGCTGCGTCCGCGGAGCCGTAGCTCGCCCAAAGCTCGTGTCCGGTCGTGCCGTTGTCGGCGGCAAAAAGGACGACGCTGTCGCCAAAGGCGGTGAGGCCCTGGATCGAGGAGGATTGAATGCCCGGACGGATGTCCCTGACCCGGAAGGTGCCGGCGGTGGTGCCGTCCGATCTCCACAGCTCGCCGCCGGTGAGGACGTCGTCGGCTATAAAGAAGGCCACGCTGCCTGCGACGACGATCGAGCGCGGGTTGGAAGAGCCGGCGCCAGGGAGGATGTCCTTGACCCGGCGGGTCCCGGCGGGGGTGCCGTCGCTGAACCAGAGCTCCCGGCCCGTGATGCCGTCGTCCGCGGAGAAGAGGACGGAGCTGCCGAAGGCGGCGATGGATTGCGGATTGGAAGAGCCCGTGCCCGGGACGATCTCGAGCTTGACGTCGCCTCCCATCACGCCGTTGGTCTTCCAGAGCTCCTGGCCGTCCTCGGTCCACCCGTTGAAGAACAGGTTCGAGCCGGCCGGCGTCAACTGGCTGGCGGCGAGCCCGATGGAGAAGCCCCAGATGGTTTGGATGAAGGGGCCGTCCGCCCGGCAGATGCCTTCGCTGAACCCATTGACGCAGACGTAGTACAGCCCGGGGCCGGCGACGACGAGCTCTCGCCGGAAGCTGCCACCGACAAACTCCGTTCCAGCCTCCGTCCCGTCGGTGCGCATCAGGTTATTAGGCCACGCCGAAAAGTAGAGGAAGCCGCCGAATGCGGTCAGATCGGCGGGCGAGCTCCAGGGTGCTCCCGGATTGAGGTCGGTGACCAGCGAGGTCCCGGGCACGGTGCCGTCGCTGCTCCAGAGCTCCTGGCCTGTGTTGCCGTCGTTGGCGGAGAAAAGCAGCGTCCCTTCAAGATCGATCATCTTCGGCGACGGAGGCAGGCCGGAGCCCTGGGCGTCGTCCATCTGCTTGACGAGCTGGGTGCCGGCCTGCGTGCCGTCGCTCCTCCAGAGCGTCCAGCCGGCCGGAGTCCGGGCGCGGAAGAACCACTGGCCACCCGTGACCACGCCACCGTCGATGCGGGTGAGAGGGAAGAAGAAACCCCCGTGGGACGAGAGGCTGCCCGGGTAGGCATCCGCCAGCATCTGCGTCCCGGCGCCCGTGCCGTCGCTGTACCAGGGCTCGTCGCCGAGCGCGCCGTCGGAGGCGAAGAAGACCACGCCGGTGCCCAGGGCCATCAGGGCGCTGTAGTCGTACACCAGGTTCAGGACGGCGCCGGGCTTGACGGGCACGGTTCCCTCCTCCGTGCCGTCGCTCTTCCACAATGTCCACAGGGCGGGGTCGGGGTCGTTGTCCGACACGGTCCGGAAGTACAGGGTACCTCCTGCTTCGACCAGCTCGGCGGGATAGGAGCCCTCCGTCCCCGGGTTCAGGTCCTTGACCCGGAACGTGCCGGCGGCCGTGGCATCGCTCCTCCAAAGCTCGACGCCGTGATCCGGATCATGGCCGCTGAAGTAGACCGCGTCGCCCAGCACGGCCAGGTAGGAGGTCTCGTAAACGGTCATCAGGGGGACGTCCGCTGCCTGGTAGGTTCCCTCCGGCGTGCCATCGCTGACCCACAGCCTGGGCCCGGCGGGGAAGAAAAGCCGGCCGCCGACCGCGGGAAAAAACTTTCTATGGAAGGGCCGGAAGCTGGAGAACGAGGTGTCCGTGCCGGGAGTGAGGTCTTCGACGAAGGCAGTCCCGGCGGCGGTGCCGTCGGTCTTCCACAGCTCGCGGCCATGCTCGGGGTCTTCGGCGGAGAAGAGCAGCAGGCTTCCCGCGTATCCCAGGGGCACCGGGTCCGAAGCGGACGCGCTCAGGGAGACGGTGCCGGCCTGCGTCCCGTCGCTGCGCCAGAGCTCCTTGCTCCCCCCGGGCAGGGAGCCCACGAACAGCAGGACGCCGCCGACCTCTCCGATCGTATCGTGGACCTCCACCCCCACCCGGACGGGCACGGTGCCGGCCGCGGTGCCGTCGCTCTTCCAGAGCGCGGGGCCGTGGAAGCCATCGTTCGCCCCGAGGTAGAGCGCTCCGCCGGCCGCGTCCATCCAGCTCACGCCCGAGGAGCAGATGCCGGCACAGATGTCCTTGACGAGCCAGGTCCCGGCCGCGGTGCCGTCCGACCGCCACAGCTCGGTGCCATGGATGCCGTCCTCTGCCGTGAAGTAGACGATCCCTCCCACCTCGGCAAACCGGGGGAAATCCCACCTGGCGCTGATCGATGGGCTCCAGATGTCTTCGACCAGGAAGGGCTGGGCCTGGAGGGCTGAGCCGAGCAGAGCGGAGAGAAGGAAAGGAGCAAGGCTGCGCAAGCGTGTCATCAGTCCTCCAGACAGACGGAGGCCCCGGAGAGACGGGGCCCTCGTTCTTCAGTGATGGTCAATCGAGGATTCTATCCTTACTCGTAGTACCCGGTCACATCCAGGATCAGGTGGACCGTGCCACCGCCTACGACGAAAGCCCGGGCATTGACCTGGCCGCCGGCGAGGGGGAGCTGGGCGTTGTTGGCCCTCACCTGACCTGCCGAGAAGTTCGCGTTGCTCGTGGCTGGAACCGGGATGCCCGTGGGGTAGACGACGAGGTTCCCCTGGGCCGTGGCCCCCAGGACGGTCAGGTTGGCCGCGACCGCCTTGGCCGTGGCCGGGATGCCGCAAGTGCCGCTCAGTGTGATGGTTCGCGCCACTCCCGAGGCGAGCGGCGTGGAGCTCCGCGTGTCGAGGAGCCGGCACGGGGTCACGGTATGGAAGTCGAGCGGCGGCGTGGAGACGACCACCGGCGTCGCCTGCCCCGATCCGCTGCGGCCTGGATCGTCGCTGACACCGGCCGACTCGTTGACGCCATCGCCATCCGAATCAAAGGAGAGGGTGGCCTGGTTGGAGAAGGACTGGTACTGCATGAACGAGGCGACTGTCGCCTCGATGGTGACCGTGGCCGATTCGCCCGGATCGAGCGCGCCATTCCAGGCCACCCGGTTCTGGCTGAAGTCCAGGGAGACGGTGCCCACGTCCGCGGAGGCTCCGGTCAGGTCGAGGGGAGCGGGGAGGATGTCCACCATCTCGTCGCCGGGGTTGTCCGGGTGGGGTCCGGCGCCGGTGTTGGTGATCACGATCTCGAAGGTGACGGTGCCCCCCTCGAAGGCCGGGCTGACGACCCGCTTGGTCGCGGCCAGGGTCGAGCCCAGCGCGGCGCGGTCGAGGGCCCAGAGCTCGAAGCCGTGGGCGCCGTCGTTGGCAGTGAAGTAGAGGTAGTCCCCGGAGAGGAGGAAGCCCGTGGGGCTGGACGGTCCCGGCCCGGGAAAGACGTCGTGGACCAGGAAGGTCCCCGCCGCGAAGCCGTCCGTCCGCCATGGCTCCAGGCCGTGAACGCCATCATCCGCCGCGAACAGGACGGTGTGGCCCACCACCCGGAACGCGCCGGGGAAGGAGGAGCCTGCGCCCGGCCGGATGTCCTTGACCATGAAGGCTGCGTCCAAGAAGCCGTAGCTCATCCACGGCTCCTGTCCATTCACGCCGTCATCGGCGGCGAAGAGGACGATGTCGCCAAAGGCGGTGAGGCCCTGGATGAAGGAGGACTCGGGGCCGGGGCGGATGTCCTTGACCCGGAAGGTGCCGGCGGCGGTGCCGTCGGACCTCCACAACTCGGTGCCCGAGCTGCCGTCGTCGGCCACGAAGTAGACCAGGTTGCCCGCCGCGACCATCGACCGCGGGTTGGAGGAGCCGGCGCCGGGCACGATGTCTTTGACCTGGATGGTTCCGGCCGGGGTGCCGTCGCTCTTCCAGAGCTCCCGTCCCGTGGAGCCGTCGTAGGCGGAGAAGTAGAGGGAGCTGCCCCGGACGACGAGGGAGCCCGGGGCCGAGGGGCCCATGGGGTTGATGTCGGTGAATTGGGCGGTTCCCGCCTCGGTGCCGTCGCTCCTCCAGAGCTCCCCGCCCGAGGGGCCGGTGAAGAACAGGTTGCTGCCGAGCGCGGTGAGCTGCCGGAGGTCAATGGTGTTGAAGAAGGCCAGGCGCGTCGCCTCCGGGGCGCCCGCGTCGAGCTTCCAGAGGTCTCCTCCGAAGCCGGTCGACGTGTAGAAGAGGCGGTTTCCAGCCGGCGTCGGCTGCGAGGCGATGTAGGCGGGCGGGGCCAGCTCCGCCGTGCCGGCCCCGGTCCCGTCGCTCGACCAGAGCGCCGTGTTGCCGGTGAAGAAGACCTTGCCGTCGAAGGGGGTCAGCTCGCGTGGATTGCCGCTGCCGGAGGGGTTCAGGTCCTCGAGGAGCGAGGTCCCGGCTTCGGTGCCGTCACTCGACCAGAGCTCCCTTCCCGCGGAACCGTCATCGGCGGCGAAGAGCAGGGTGCCGGCAAGATCGGCCTTGGCAGGAAAAGCCGGGAAGAGCGTATCGGCCTCTTCCGTCTCCGGCTCCAGGCCGGAAGCGTCGGACTGGTCGATCCTCTTGAGGAGCTCAGTGCCCGCGGGCGTGCCGTCGCTCATCCAGAGCTCTTCGCCATCAAGGGTTCTGGCGCGAAAGAGCCAAAGGTCGCCGATGGCAATGCTGACCCAGCTAGCGGCTTGGAGGTCGGCGAGCCGGACCGTCCCAGCCTCCGTTCCGTCGCTTGTCCACGGATCCGTGCTGACAAAGTTCCCGGCGAAAAAGACCAGCTTGTCCCCCAGCGCGCGAAAACCATTGGAGCCGTAATCCACGAGAGAGGCTGCGAGCGGGACCTGCATGGTGCCGGCTTCCGTGCCATCGGTCACATGGAGCTTGGCATCCGGATAGAAACCGCTCGCGGTCTTGAAGAAGATCCGGTTGCCGGCGACGATGAGCTCGCTCGCGTACCCGGACCCGGGGCTCGCGACGTGCACGGTCCCGGCCTCGGTGCCGTCGGTCTTCCAGACACCGCCCGTGCTGAAGAAGACCTCGTCCCCCAGCTTCACGAAGCGGACGTCCTGAGTGCCGAGGTCACTGACAGGCGTGACGTCCTTGATTTGTCCCGTGCCGGATGCCGTGCCGTCGCTGCTCCAGAGCTTGTACCCGCCGGATCCGGGATCCAAGAAGGCCCGGAAGACGAGCTTCCCTCCGGCCACGGCAGAGCCCTCCCGGCCGGCCGACAAGGGAAATGCGGAGTCCGGCCCGGGGAAGACGTCTTCGACAAAAGCGGTGCCGGCCACCGTGCCGTCGGTCTTCCATAGCTCGCGGCCGTGCACGCCGTCATCCGCCCGGAAGAGCAGGAGGCTGCCCAAGCGGCCCAGCGGCTGGGGGACCGAGCCCACGCCTCCCGGCCGGAGGTCGCCCAGGGAGAAGGTGCCGGCCGCGGTGCCGTCGCTCCTCCAGAGCTCCCGCCCCTGGGCCGCGGAGACGGCCGCGAATGCGACCAGGCCGTTGACCTCGGCCAGCTCGAACGGCTCTATCTCCTCGACCAGCGCCGTACCGGCCTCCGTCCCATCGCTCTTCCACAAGGAGATCCCGTGCGCGCCGTCGTCGGCCCGGAAGAAGACCGACCCTGCGGCGACCGTCAACAGGGCGGGAGACGACGAGCAGATCCCCGGGCAGACGTCCCGCACGAGGGAGGTGCCGCCCGGGGTCCCGTCGGACCGCCAGAGCTCGGTGCCATGGATCCGGTCGAAGGCCGTGAAGAGGGCGATGCCGCCCAGGTCCACAAACTCCGGATCGGAGGGCCACTCCGCCGGCAGCTCTCCGGTCCGGATGTCCTCGACCAGGAAGGGCTGGGCCTGGAGGGGCAGGGCAGGCCAGAGAAGCGCGCAAACGAGAAGGGAGATGCAAGGCAGCTTCGGCATGCGGACCTCCGAAACGACGGTGACCCGATCTGGGTCACCGCTATTCAGTGATGACGGAAGGATATCCGTTTCGGAGGTCTACTCGTAGTATCCGGTCACGTCCACGATCAAGTGAACGCTCATGTCGAGCTCAGGGATGACCACCACCGAGAAAGCGCCGCCGCCCAGGCGGACCGTGGCGTTGTTGGCCCGAATCCTCCCCGGCGTGAAGGAGAGCGTAGTGGTGCCTGTGAAGCCCGTACCCGCGCGGAAGAGGGTCAGACTACCGGGGATGGATGGGTCGACCGCGGTCACGTTGACCGCCAGGGCCTGCGCCGTTTCGGGGATGCCGCAGAGGCCGGCCGCGTCGAAGGTCACCGGGGAACTTCCCGAGAGCGGCCCTCCGCCTGCGCGGGTGTCCAAAAGCCGGCAGGGAGTCACGGTATGGAAGCTCGCCCCACCATCCACGGACTCCTGCGGAACCGAGTAGAGTTCGAAGCCGGTTTCGGCGTCCGTGGCCGCGAAGTAGAGCCAGGGGCCGGAGAGGGTGAAGCTGATCGGCGTGGAGGGGATCGGACCCGGGGCGAGGTCGGCGAGCCGGCGGGTGCCGAGCGCGTCGCCGTTGGTGACCCAGGGCTCGCGGCCATGGTCCGGAGTGTGAGCCGAAAAGACCAGATTGTGCCCCATGGCCTTGAGCTGCTCGGGCAGGGAGGACCCCTCGCCGGGGAAGAGATCGGCCGCCAACCGGGTGCCGAGGACGGTGCCGTCGCTCATCCACAGCTCGCGGCCGTGGGTGCCGTCGTCGGCGACGAAGTAGACCCATTCTCCGACGGCGGTCAGCCAGTGGATCTCGGAGGAGCGCGGGCCGGGGAAGACATCCTTGAGCCGGTGGGTGCCCGCCGCGGTGCCGTCGCTCACCCACAGCTCCTCGCCTGCGGTCCCGTCGTCGGCCGGGAACAAGAGCTTGCCGCGCACTTCGGCCGTGGGCGTGGCCGCGGCCCAGTGGTCGAAGCGGTAGGCCTGGTCGTCGAGGGTGTTCGCGATTCCGGAGCCAGCCCCGGGAGCGATGTCCTTGACCCGCGTGGCGCCGAAGCCGCTGCTTACCCAGAGCTCCCGGCCCGAAGAGCCGTCATCGGCGGAGAAAAAGACGAGGCTGCCCACCCGCGTCAGCCGGTCGGGATTCGAGGAGGCCGTGCCCGGGGCGATGTTCGCGACCTGGACGGTGCCAACCTCGGTGCCGTCCGTCTTCCATAGCTCATAGCCGTCAGGTCCCGAGCCGCTGTAGAAAAGGAAGCTGCCGACGGGGGTCAGCTCGGTCACGGCGGAGGAGGCCGGGGCGGCGTCGCGCACCGGCAGGGTGCCTTCGGGGGTGCCGTCGCTCTTCCACAGCTTGCCGTTGCCGATGTCGCTCGTGAAGTAGACCAGGCCGCCCGCAGGAGTGAGCCACCAGGGCCAGCCGCCCGAGGTGGAGCCGGTCGGCTCCAGGTCCATGAGCAGGTTGGTCCCGGCTTCGGTGCCGTCCGAGATCCAGAGCTCGCGCCCCTGGGTGACGCTGCCCTGGGCGCTGAAGAGGACGCTGCTCCCGAGAGGGGTGATCTCGAACGGGCCGGACCCGCCCGGACCGGGAAAGGCGTCCGCAACCTGCTCGGTGCCGGCTACGGTGCCATCGCTCTTCCACAGCTCGGATCCGGAGATGCCGTCGGACGCCTGGAAGAAGAGGGTGCCGTTGAGGTCGGCCATCGGATTGGCGCCGAAGAGCATGCCCGTGAACTCCACCTGGAAGGCGGAGGTCTGAGTATTGATCTCCGCGAGCTGCCGGGTGCCCGCGGGGGTGCCGTCGCTGACATAGACCTCCACATCGAACTCGTCGTCGAAGGCGCGGAAGTACCAGAGCCCGCCGATCGTCTTCCTGAGGTCGGAAAAGAACGGGCTGTTGGAGCTTCCGCTTCCCGGGTTCAGGTCGGCGAGCGGGACCGTGCCGGCTTCGGTGCCATCGCTCCTCCAGGGTTCGATCCCAGTCGCGCCGTCGTTGGCAAGAAAGACGACGGTGGAACCGACGGCAGCCAGACCATAGAAGGAGAAGAAGTTGGTGGAGCTCGGGTTGATGTCCTTGACCAGGGCCGTATTGGCCTCCGTGCCATCGGTCCGCCACAGCTCGGAGCCGTGGACTCCGTCGTTGGCCCGGAAGTAGACCCAGGGGCCCGCGACCGTCAGCTCCCACGGGGTGGAGGCTCCCGCGGGCCGGATGTCCTTGACCAGGGAGGTGTTGGCGGCGGTGCCGCCGCTGATCCACAGCTCGGCCCCGTCAGGCCCGTCGTCGGCGCGGAACAGCACCTGCCCGCCCAGGTCGACGAGGCTGTAGGGGAAGGAAGACTCGGTCCCCGGGAAGATGTCCTCGACCAGGGAGGTCCCGGCCGCGGTGCCGTCGGTGACCCAGAGCTCGTTGCCGGATGTTCCATCGTCGGCGGCGAAGAAGAGCCGGCCACCGGAGACGGCAAAGGTCTGGCTTCCCGGAAAGGTCGGAAAATCATTGAACAGGGACCATCCGGACCCCGCATGGATGTCCTTGACCAGGGCAGTCCCGGCCGCGGTACCGTCCGTGCTCCAGAGCTCGCGGCCCAGCGCGTCCTCCGCGGCGAAGAGAACGACGCTGCCCAGGCGGGCCATCGGCGCGGGGGAGGAGCTGCCCGGCCCCGGCCAGAGATCCTCGACCAGGACGGTGCCCGCCTCCGTGCCGTCGCTCTTCCAAAGCTCGCGGCCAGTCGTCTCCAGCAGGGCGGAGAAGTAGAAGGTCCCGCCCAGCTCAAAGAGCCCGAAAGGATTGGCGCCCATCAGGCCGGGAACGAGATCCTTGACGAGGACGGTGCCGTCCACGGTGCCGTCGGACTTCCACAGCTCGTGACCATGCGCTCCATCGTCGGCGGCGAAGTAGAGGGTAGATCCCACGGCAATGAAGCCCCGGGGCGCGGACGCGCACGCGCCGGGGCAGATGTCGCGGACCAGGTGCGTGCCGGCCTCGGTGCCGTCGGACTTCCAAAGCTCGGTGCCATGGATGCCATCGGTGACCGTGAACCACGCGGCGCCCGCCATCTCCACGAAGTCAGTGCTCCAGGGCCATTGGTACGTGCCCCCGGTCTGGGTGGTGTTGACGTCCTTGACCAGCGAGGGCGGCTGCGCAAGGGCCGCGCCGGCAAAGAGAGCCGGCAGGACCAGCGCCAGGACACGTGTCCTCATTCGACCTCCTCCTTCGTTGCGAAAGGCAGACCCGGTATGAACTTCAACTGAGCGTGTGTTCTATTGTATCCCACCATGAAGAAGACAACCCTGCCCCTCCTTGTGGCGCTCGCCCTGGCCGCCACCGGCATCAGCCTGATGCTCACGAGCTATCACCTGACCCAGAAGCCGGGGGCGGTGTTCCGGCTGGTCTGCGACGCGGAGGAGGGGGGATGCGCCGATGTGCTGGCCAGCCCGTGGGCGATCGGGCCGGGAGGGGTTCCGACCGCCACCTACGGGGCTGTCTACTTCGGCGCCCTCGGACTCTGGTACCTGGCGGTGGGACGGCCCCGGGAACGGGGGCGGTACTGGCATGTAATCCCTCTCGGGCTCAACCTGGCCGGCGCGCTCTTCTCGGCCTTCCTGATCAGCGTGATGCTCGGCGGCATCGGCGCCGTCTGCTGGTGGTGCACGCTCACCCACCTGATCAACTTCGCCATGCTCTTCCTGGCCTGGAAGCTGTTCCGGGAATCTCAGGGCGCCGGTGAGGAGACAGCTGGCTGGCCGCCCGCTCGCCTCGGTTTCGCCGGAGTCCTGCTGATGATCGCCTGGGCCGTCCTCTGCGTGCAGGGGCTGATGGTCTCCTCGGCACGGAAAACTGCGCGCGAGGCGAGTGATTACGCCCGCACCTTCTACGAGGACACGGACCTCCAGCGCTATCTCCAGCAGCGCCAGGCCTCGAACGCCATCCCGCTCCGGCCGGACGACCCGGTGCGGGGCAACCCGGCCGCGCCGCACACCGCGGTCGTCTTCAGCGATTTCCAGTGCCCCGCCTGCCGCAACTTTGCCCAGACCTTCGAGCGCGAGGTCCTGCCCGCGATGGGGGACCGGCTCCGGATCGTCTACAAGCACTTCCCCCTGGAGCCGGAGTGCAACCCCGTATTGCCGCAGGCCGTGCACGAGCACGCCTGCGAAGCCGCCGAGATGGCCGAGGCCGCCCGGTCTCTGGGAGGCAGCGACGCCTTCTGGAGCATGCACGACCGTCTCTTCGCGAACCAGGACGGTCTGGGCGAGGCTGCCTGGACGAGGCTTGCGACGGAGGCCGGCCTGGACCCCGCCCGCGTGACCGGGCTGATGAACAGCCGAGCCTTCGCCAATCGCATCCGGGAGGACGCCGAGCTCGGAGCACGGCTCGACATTCATTCGACTCCGACGGTCTTTCTAGACGGCAAGAAGATGGAAGACTGGCAGCGGCTGGACGTCTGGCAAGCTCTGACGAAGTGAGCCGCCCTCATCTCCCTCGGTGGAGGGCGATGATCGTGCCGATCAGAAACAGCGCCGCCCAGATGGGCCACGGGCCTTTGGCGCCGGCGAGGACCGCGCCGGCCACGATGCAGAAGCCGCCGAAGAGCGTGCCGCGCAAGCCGCGGAACGGGTTCTCGGGACGCCTCGTGGCCTGCTCCAGGAGACGCAGCCCCTCCAGGACCAGCATCGGGGACTTCGAGACCGCCTCCAGCACCTCGGGCATGCCGCGGAGGAACTGCTGCAGGAGATGCTGCGGGCTGAACTGGTCCCTGAAGATGGCGTGCGCATGGGCCTGCGAGACCGCGGCCACGTCGAGCCCCGGCTTGAGGATCTGGCCGACCCCCTCGAACGTCACCAGGGCCTTGACCATCAGGACCATCTCGACAGGGAAGAACATGCGGTGCGTCGCGCCCAGGTTGATCGACCGCATGATGAGCTGCGCGAGCGAGAAGTCGCGGAAGCTCGAGCTCCGGTTCCAGCGGTGGAGGATCTCGGTGACCTCGCGCTTGAACCCGTCCGGGTCGGCACCCGGGCCGGGCTGCGCGATCTGTGAGAGATAGCGCGCCGCGCCCTCGGCGTCGCCCATCACCAGCGTGTAGTAGTAGTAGAGCATGGTCCGCCGCAGCTCCTGGGTGAAGCGTCCCACCATGCCGAGATCGATGAACCCGAGCTGTGGCCCGGGGAGGACCAGGAGGTTGCCGGGGTGGAGGTCGGCATGGAAGAAGCCGTCCTGGAAAAGCATGCGGATGATGCTCGCGGCGCCCAGGTCGACCAGCCGGTCGCGCTCCTCCTCGGAGAGCTGCTGGGTCTCGGGAGCGCCCGGCTTGTAGCCCTTAAGGAACTGCATGGTGAGCACCCCGCGGCCGCTGTACTGGCGGTAGATGCGCGGGAAGACCACCCCTTCCAGATCGTGGAAGTTGGCGGAGAACGTCTCGGCGTTGTCCGCCTCGCGCCGCAGGTCCACCTCGCGGCGGGTGTACTCCACGAACTCGGCGATGACCTGCTTGGGCCGGTACTGCGAAAGGAACATCTGCAGCACCACACCCAGGAAGCGGAGCAGGATCGCGTCCCGGTTCAGCGTCTCGCGGATGCCCGGCTTGACGACCTTGAGGATGACCGAGTCCCCTTCGAGCGTCGTGGCACGGTGGATCTGGGCGATCGAGGCCGAGCCGATTGGGACCTCGTCGATCCAGGAGTACATCTCCGTCACCGGCCGCCCCAGGTCCGCCTCGATGATTTTCAGATAACGCTCGAAGGGGACGACCGGCAGGCGGTCGAGAAGGTTCTTGAGCTCCTCGGTGATCTCCGGGGGGAGGATGTCCTGGCGCAGGGCGAGGACCTGGCCGAGCTTGATGTAGGTCGGCCCGAGGATCTCCAGGCGGCGGCGCAGCTGCACCGGGAAGGGCTGATCGCGCAGGGTGCGGTCAAGGAACGGCCGCACCAGCCAGGCGATCAGCCGCTCGAGCAGGAAGAAGAGGCGGAAGCCCCGGCCCCGCCCCTCGCGCAGGCCGCGCTGGGTATGGGCGACGATCGCGCCGAGGAGCAGGGCGAACAGATGGCGGTTGACCGTGATCAGCCGCCGGAAAAGCCCCTGCGGCGGTGTGTCCGGCAGGATCTCGAAGCCGGCGAGCGTATCAGGGGGAGAGGGAACGGGCATTTGCTACCGGTTGCGCCCGTACTGCTCGTGGCTCGACACCCAGTCGAGCGAAGAAATGGCCGCACCCAGCGAGATCTCGCCCGCCAGGACCACGCCGGCCACGATCTCGGCGAGCTTCTTGACCTTCCCCTTGCCTACGCAGCCCAGGATCTCCAGGCACTCGCGCTGGGTCGCGAGGCCCGTGCCGCCGCCGTGGGTGGCCACGATCAGCGACGGAATCGTGATGGAGATGTAGAGGTCCTTCTCCGGCGTGATCTCCGTGTAGACGATGCCCGCCGAGGACTCCGCCACGTTGGCCACGTCCTGGCCGGTGGCGATGAACATGGCCGTGATGCCGTTAGGGGAGTGGGCGCCGTTGTTGTTCGCGCCGGAGATGAAGGCGCCGACGTTGGCGATGCCCGCATGGTAGTGGAGAGTCTCGGGATCGACCCGCATGTGCTGGATCAGGATGTCGCGCGGGATGGTCGCCTCGGCGGTCACGCGCTTGCCGCGGGTGCGCATCACATTGATCTGAGACGACTTCTTGTCGGTGGCGAAGTTCGACTCCAGGTAGAAGTGGCGGATCCTGTCGTGGTTCTCCAGGATCCACGAGCAGGCGGCGAAGGTCGCGCGGCCGACCATGTTCTGGCCCGCGGCGTCGCCGGTGGTGTAGTTGAAGCGCAGGAAGACCAGCTTGTTCGACAGGTAGCGGTCGATGTAGGTCAGCTTGGCCACGCTGGAGGTGCCTTCGGCCTCCTCGCGGATCTGATCGATGTGCTCGTCCACCCACTTGACGAAGTCGCGGCCGTCGCGGGCGTTGTCGAACACGAACACCGGCGCGCGCTGCATGCTGTCGCCGACCACGGTGCAGGTGACGCCGCCGGAGAGGTTGAGCACTTTCATGCCGCGGTTGTAGGAGGCGACGAGGGTGCCCTCGGCGGTCGCCAGGGGGACGATGAACTCGCCCTGGGCATGCTCGCCGTTGATCTTGATCGGACCGGCGAAGCCGATGGGCACCTGGGCGACGCCGGTGAAGTTCTCGATGTTGCCGGCGGTGATGGCCGGATCGAAGGAATACTTGTCGATGTGCTGGAGCTTGTGGCCCGAGAACTCCTCGACGAACTTCTGCCGGGCGCGGATGATCTCCGGGCTGGCGTTGTTTTCCTTGTCGGCGGGGACGGAGGTGCGCTTGACGCGCTCGGCGATGGCGTCCTTGACCTTGAAGGAGAGGGGGCCGAAGGGCTCGGTGTCGAAGGCGAGGGTGATCTCGTGCTGCCCCTTGTCGAGCTGGTCGCACAGGGCGTGGATGCGCACCACGCGGGCGAGCGGGAACGCCACAACGTTGTTCGGGTTGACCGCGATGCCGGCGACGCTCTCGCCGTTGAAATCCAGGGAGAGCCGCTCGAGCGGGACGGAGCGGCCGTCGATACTGACTTCCTTGAGCTGGGTCAGGGTGGCGTTGCTCAGCCGGTTCTTGAGACTGAACCGGACGCCGTCCTCGACGTTCTCCAGGCTGCCCTGCGTGTACATCTGCTTGAGGATGAGGGATGGAATCTTCATGTCAAGGACCTCTCGTCACGGATGGTTGAAACCGGACGAGCATATCGCAGGTTGAAGAGGGGGCGGGTGAGGTCAGAAGCTGACCCGCACCCCCAGCCTGAACGAAGTCGGAGGCGTTCTCAGCACCGGTTTCCTGTACCCCGGGTTCACCGGAATGGGGGAGGCGTTGTCCGCCTCCTGGAAGCCCCAGCGTTGATCGAGCAGCACGGGTCTCTGCGCGTTCAGGACGTTGAAGACGTCCAGCAGCAGGTTCACGCTCGCCGGTCCCACGTCCACCGGATACCCGAAGTGCAGGTCCGCTTCGTAGGAGTCGGGGGTCCGCCCTCCGGCGCCGCGCTTGGACAGGAAGAACTCGTAGCGGCCGTAGATGTCCGAGAAGCCGTAGCGGGTCACCGGCGTGCCCGTGCGGTAGTAGGCCGAGGCCCCCAGCGACAGCTTCCAGGGAGTGAAGAACACGCCCGAGGCTTTGAACTGGTGCCGCCGGTCGTTCGAGAGCGGCCCCTCGTTCGTGATTCGGGTCAGGTCGCTGCCGTTGGTGAAGAAGTCGAAGTAATCGTAGGCCGCCGTGATGTTCGGATCGGCTCCGACGTTCGTGAACGGCGCGTAGAGGCCGTCGAAGTTACCCTCGAGCTTCGAGTAGAGGTAGGAAGCCATGCCCTGCCAACTGTGCGACAGGCGCTTCTGCACGTCGAGCTGTACCCCCTTGAACACGCGCTCCGGCTCGGGCGCCTCGAAAGTGTTGGCATAGTCGAGGGTGAAGACCCGATCCATGATCCCCTTGCCCGGATTGCCGATGCAGTAGGTGCCATCGTCCGCGCAGAGGAAGTCCTCGATCACCTCGCCGTAATCGCGATAGATCGCCTTGACCCCGACCGCGATCGCCGGCCGCACCATGTACTCGTAGCCGAGCAGGGCCTCGTTGATGTACTGGTTGCCGAGGTCCGGGTCCACCGGCTCCGTGAAGCCGCCGAAGATGGCCGACTCCTGTTCAAGGTCCGCTTCGGCCTGCGGATCGGGCGCCGTGCTCGTCGGGCTGTAGTTGAAGATGCGCGCCTGGCGCTCGAACGAGAACGAGCGGATGACCAGGTCCATCGGGATCTGCTCGTAATACTGCCCGTAGGAGCCGAAGACCTTCGAAGAGCCGTCCGCCTTGGGGTCCCAGATGAACCCGAGGCGCGGCGCGAAGTCGTCCTTGAGATCGATCTGCTTGGTGCCCGCGGCGTCGATGATCTCCTGCCGGTCCCAGCGCACGCCGAGGTTGAAGGTCAGGTTGTCCGTGGCGGCCCAGCGGTCCTGGAGGAAGACCGTGGTGACGTTGTGCTCCGGCGAGGCGACCAGGGCGGACACGGGCGCGTTGCCAATCGTGGCGGTGGGCGTCGTCCAGTAGAAGTGGCTGTAGACCGGCCGGGCCGGGTTCGCCGCGTTCGAGAACACGTCGATCTGCTGGCCGCCCGAGAAGCGCTTGACCACATCGGCGGTCTCGGTCTCGTACTCGAGACCGGCTTTGATCTCGTGGCTCCCGAGGAAGCGGGTCAATGACCCGCCGTAAAAGTCGCGCTCGAATTTCTTCTCCTGGATGAGCCCGAAGCCGCCCGTCTGGAAGAAGTCGTCGTCGACCGAGCGGAACTGCGCCGCGTCGCCCGCGGCCGAGGCAGGGCCCACCGAGTTTTCCTCATTGTGGCGGGCCGCCTGCGCGGAGACCACCCAGTCGGAGCCGAGGATGCCCTCGTAGCGCAGGGCATAATCCTCGCCGCCGAAGCTGCGCACGCCTTCGTAGGTCAGCGGATCGCCGTTGAGCGCGTGCTGGGCGTCGTTGATGGCGCCGGTGTCGTCCCGCGGATCCTGGAAGAAGGTGCCGATCAGCGACTGGTTGTCGGAGAGCCGGAAGGTGAGCTTGGCCGACGCAAGATCGCGGTCGCTCTCGGACTCCACGATCTGGCCGGCGCGCGGGCCGGCAGGCAGGGCGCTTTCAGTGGTATTGGTCACCTTGTCATAGGCGGCGAAGAACCAGATCTTGTCCTTGCGCAGGAAGCCGCCGATGCCGAGGCCGTAGTCCTGGCGGGTGAAGCCCTCGACGGTGCCGCCGGTCGAGACGATCGGGTCCGGGCTGCTCTGGAGCGAGTCGTCGTCCCAGTAGCCGAACACGTCGCCATGCAGCTCGTTGCCGCCCGACTTGGTGATGACGTTGACGACGCCGCCGGTCGCGCGGCCGAACTCGGCCTCGTAGCCGCCGGTTTTGACATCGACCGCCTGGATGAACTCGAAGTTCAGCTCCTTGCCCTGGAAGCCGTACTCGGCGCCGGTCGTGTTGACCCCGTCGATGTAGAAGACGTTCTCGGCCCCGGTGGATCCGTACACCGTGATGGAGGATTGGGACGTGTTCTCCGCATTCGCGTCCGACGAGACACCGGGCGTGATCTGGACGACCGAGGAGTAGTTGCGGCCCGTTGGCAGACTCTCGATCACGCGGGAGTCCAGGTTCGCGCCGAGCGTGGTGGAGGTGGTGTCCACCACCGGCACCTCGCTGGTAACGGTGATCTCCTCGGAGAGCGCCGGCGTGAGCTCGAGGTTGAGGGTGAACTCCTTGTCGAGGCTCACCGTCAGCTCCCGCGACTCGGTGCCGAAGCCCGCGAGGTTGAAACTGACCTCATAGGTGCCGGGCGGCAGCAGGGTCAGGCGGTACTGGCCCGACTCGTCGGTGACCGCCACGCGGCTGCCCTGCAGGTTGGGGCTCCGCGCCTCGACCGTGACGCCCGGCAGCACGCCGCCGTCCGCATCAGTCACCCGGCCGAGGATGCCTCCGGTGGTCTGGGCCGAGGCTGCTCCAACAGCCAGGAGGAAGAGGGCCAGCAGCACGACGGAGCGACGCAATGCGTTCATACACAGGTCTCCTGTCAACGAAAGAGCTGAGAGAAATCTAGCACAGGCGCTCAACCAACAGCCGGCAGGAAGACGTGGAACGTCGTGCCGCGGCCAGGAACGCTGTCGCAGGTCACCGTGCCGCCGCTCTGCTTGACGATCCCGTAGACGGTGGGCAGGCCGAGCCCGGTGCCGGCGGGTCCCTTGGTCGTGAAGAACGGTTCGAAGATCCGCGCGCGCGTCTCGGGCTCCATGCCGACGCCTGAATCCGACACGGTGAGGACGACCTGATGGTCCACGGCATGGGTCTCGATCATGAGGGTGCCGCCATCCGGCATCGCGTCCCGCGCGTTGAGCACCAGGTTCAACAGCACCTGATCGAGCTGTACGGGATCGACCATGACGTCCGGCAGGCCGTCGGCCAGCCGCAGCGACACGCTGACCCTGTGACTGATCGCCTTGGGCAGCATCGCTTCGAGATTGCGCACCGCATCATTGACCTGCACGGCGACCGGCTGCAGCACCTGTCGCCGGCTGAACGCGAGCAGCCGCCGCGTGAGCGCCGCTGCGCGGTGCGCGGCGCCAATGAGCGACCGCATGTTCGCGGCTGCCGCTTCGTCCTCCTTGACGCTCTCGCTGACGTTCTCGGCGTTCCCCAGGATGATGAGGAGCAGGTTGTTGAAGTCGTGGGCGACGCCGCCCGCCAGCCGATCGATCGCCTCGAGCTTCTGCGATTGGAAAAGCGCCTGCTCGCTGCGGCGCAGCTCCCGCTCGGTCACCGCTCTCTGCATCTCGCCGGAGACGCGCGAGGCGAAGATCTGCAGCAGGGCCCGCGCCTGCGCCACGTCGGCGATCGGCGCCCGGGTGATCACCGCCATCACGCCGATCGGTGTGCCGTCGGCTCCGATGAGCGGCGTGCCGACGTAGCCTTCCGCGCCCCACGCCAGCGACGAGTCCGCCGGAAAGAGAGCGCGGATGCCCGACGCGCACGCGAACAGCCCTTCCGCCAGGACGCGTTCCGACGGTGTGCCCGCGAGCGCGTATTCAAGGCCATCCACCATGGCGCCGTGTTTCGATGCGGCAAGCGCCCGGACGGCAGGCCGCTCGGTGAGCAGCTCTCCGATCACGGCAAACTCCGCAGCGAGTGTTCGCACCAACTCGCGCACCACCGCCGGAAAGAACCGTTCGCCTGTTTCCGAGAGCGCCGCCGCGGCATGGCGGAGCATGTCCTCGGTCAGCTGCCGCTGCCGGGCCTGCAGCCGCTGCTGCCGGGCGGTGACCGCCGTACTGAGGAACGTCAAGCCGAGGATCAGGAGCGTGCCGAACAGGACGCCGACCGCAAGATCGCGGGTGGCGAGCACGCCGCCGACGGTCGCCTCGGGCCCGCGGGTGAAACGCGCGGCGGCCATGCCCGTGTAGTGCATTCCAGAAATCGCCGCGCCCATGATGACCGCGGCCGCGGCGCGAGGCGCCACCCACAGCCCTCCGTGGTGCTTGAAGCGGAACGCGAGCACGAGCGCTGCGCACGACGCCGCCACCGCGATGGCAATCGACAGCCACCAGAGGCCCGGGTGGTAGTGAACGACAACCGGCGACACCAGCGCCGCCATGCCCGTGTAGTGCATGCCCGCGATCGCCCCGCCCATGCAGATCCCGCCCGCCGCCACGACCGCCGCCGACATCGACGCACGGCTGGCAAGGAGGAGCGCAAGCCCCGCGGCGACGATCGCAACGATGAGCGAGAGCACCGTCAGGGTCACGTCGTACCTGATCGGCAACGGCAGCCGCAGCGCGAGCATGGCGATGAAATGCATGCTCCAGATGCCGCAGCCCATCGCAATGGCCCCGCCGATGATCCAGCCGGCGCGGCCCCAGCCGCGCGGCGCGGCGGAGATGCGCGCGCTGAGGTCGAGCGCCGCGTACGACGCCATCACGGCGACGAGGATCGAGACGGTGACCAGCCACGCGTCGTAGGTCGAGGGAAGCTCGGGCCCATGCATTTCGTAAAGTATATGCCTGTCAAACACCGCCCAACTGGCCGAGCGCCTGCCGGATCTCCGGCTGTCCCGGATCGATCTCCAGCGAGCGGCGGAAGGCCCGGGCCGCGCCTTCGGGATCGCCCAGGCAGAGACGGGCGATCCCCGCGCCATTCTGGGCGAGCGGCTCGGCGGGGGAGAGCCGGGCGGCCTCTTCGAAGTCGGTGAGGGCCGCGGCGCACTCCTGGCGCTCGAAACGGGCCTGGCCCCGGGCGAGCCGGAACTTCGCTTCGGCCGGGCGGGCCGCGATCGCCCGGTCGAGCAATCCGGGGCGGGCTCGGGCCCGTTCCAGCACCCGTTGTGCTCCGTCGGCGAGGCCGGCTTCCAGAGCGCGGATGAGGAGATCGTCGGAGCGGTCCGGGTCCGTTGCCGAGAGGAGATCGCTCAGGTTCCAGAGCGCCGAGGCGGAGCCGGGCGCGATCTCGACGGCCCTCTCGAAGGCGTGCGCGGCCTGGTCGGTCCGGCCCTCCTGGCGCAGCAGCAGTCCCTGGTTGTTGTAGGAGGCCGCCGTGCGGGTTTCGCCCTTGGGGACCCGGCCTCCGGATTCCAGATAGCCCAGGGCGCGCAGCTTGGCTACCTCTTCCTCTCCGGATGTCGTTTCAACCCTTTGGACTGCCGCGGGACGCCATTGGTAATCCACCGGCGGGCCATGGAAATCGGGCGCTCCCGGCAGGGGAGGGCCTGCGATCCTCCTGCCGGGCGGCAGCCCCAGCAGGGCGAGGAGAGTGGAGCAGACCTGGTCCACCCGGCCCGTCTGCCTCTCGCCGGTTCCCAGACCCCAGAGCAGGTACATCCCCTCATCCCGATGCCAAAGCCCCGCGGTGGCGGCAGTCATCGGCTGAGCGGGCTTGTCCCAGAGAAAGCCATGATCGGAAGCGAGCATCAGAACGGCCCCATGCTCCTCGGCCCACTTCCGGTATCCCCCAAGCAGACGGTCGATCTCGGCGAAGTAGAGGTCGGGCACCCGGCGGTCGGAGAGCGGCGCGAAGACGTGGCCGATCGTGTCGGTCCCCTGGAAGTAAATGATGGTCAGATCGGGGGTCGTCTCCTTCAGCCAGGAGCGCGCCAGGGCATCGTAGGCGCGGGTCTCGATCAGGATCCGCCGCAAGGCGGTCACCGGATGGGCGTACGGATCAGGCCGGTCCAAGAGCTCGGAGCGCTCCAGATCGGGGAAGTAGGGCTTCAAGGCGTCGTAGCCTGTCTCCCGCTCGATTCTTCGCAACGTCTCCCGCGCCCAAGCCTCGCGCTCGGCGGGATGAACGATGCCGGGCGGCGGCTGACTCTCCCGCGAGGTGAAGGAGAAGAAACGGTCCGCGACCATCAATCCCTTCACCGGCTCGGCGGGCCAGGTGGCCCACATCCCGAAGACGGCCACGCTCTTCCCCTGCAAACCGGCCAGGTCCCAGATCGCGGGCACGCGCCGCTCCTCGCGGGTGATCGGCTCTTCGACGCCGGTGGGGCTGATCCGGGTGAAATCGAGGATGCCATGCTCCAGGGGACTCACTCCGGTCATCATCGTTGTCCAGACGAGGGGGGAGAGAGGAGGCTGGATCGTCGTGAGCACGCCCGTCCGCCCCTCGCGCGCCAGCGCGGCGAGATTCGGCATGGCTCCGCTCTTCATCAACGGGTCCAGCCTCTGCCAGTCGGCACCATCCAGGCCGATGAAGAGGACAGGGCGCCGCTCTGCCGCGGGCTCATGGCAGCCGGCCAGAACGATCAAGATGAAGACGAGACGCTTCATGCCTGGCGGGCGTTATAGCATCCCCGGATGACTCAGCGCTCTCTCCTCGTCTTTGGACTTCTCCTTGGAGCCTGTGCCGGAGGCGCCAGGCCTGCCGCTCAGCCCACCGATGAGGTGACCCGCCTCGCGGACGAATACGTGCGCGAATATGTCGTCCACTTCCCCGAGGCGGCGGAGCTCTACGGTCTGAAAATCGAGCGGCACGACGGGCTCACCGACAACTCGCTCGCCGGCATCGCCGACTTCCAGAAGGTCGAGGACCGCCTCGCCGAGCGCCTCGCCACCCTCCAGCTCGCCGACTACGAGGGAACGCCACAATGGGTGACCCTCGGCTTCCTGCAAGAGGCGGTGGAGTCATCACGGCAGGTGAGGGTCTGCCGCTACGAGCTGTGGCCGGTGAACCAGCTTAGCGGCTGGCAAGCCCTCATGTCGCAGCTCGCCGATATCCAGCCGGTAGGCTCGGATGCAGCACGCGCGGACGCCCTCGCCCGCTGGTCGCGTCTGCCGCGCTACCTCGACAACGAGGTCGTCAATCTGCGCGAGGGTGTGCGGCTGGGCTACACCGCGCCGCAGGCGAACGCCCGCCTGGTCGCCGAGCAGCTCGACGGCCTGCTGGCGGCGCCGGTCGAGGAGTGGCCTTTCTATTCGCCGGCGCGCCGGGATGGCGATGGGGCTTTTGCCACCAAGTGGCGCGCGCTCCTCGCCGATCAGGTGCTCCCGGCAGTCCGCCGCTATCGCGACTACCTCCACGACGAGTACCTGCCGGCCGCCCGGACAGCGATAGCCATCACCGCCAATCCCGACGGCGAAGCCTGCTATCAGGCGTCGTTCCGGGCGCAGACGACCCTCGACCGCCCGGGCGCGGAGACCTTCCGGCTGGGACGCGAGCGCGTCGAGCGTTTCCTCGCCGAAGCCCTCGCCATCGGCCGGCAGGAGCTCGGGGCGGCGGACCTGCCGACGCTCGTCGAGCGCCTGAACACCGCTCCCGACAACCGCTTCGCCAGCCGCGAGGAGCTTCTCGCCTTTGCCCGTGCCGCCGTCGAGCGCTCCCGGAAGAGCGTAGGCAATCTCTTCTCCCACGTACCGAAGGCCGTGATGACTGTCGAGCCGTACGCCGAGATGCTCGAGCGCTCCGCGAGCGACGGCTACTGGCCGGCCGCGGAGGATGGCAGCCGGCCGGCGACCTACCGCATCACCCTCTTCCGCTACGCCGAGACCACCCGCTCCAACGCGGAGATCACCGCCTTCCACGAGGGCTACCCCGGCCATCACGTGCAGATCAGCCTGGCCCAGGAGCAGACCTCGGCTCATCCGATCACGCGGCTGGTCGGCAACTCCGGCTTCACCGAAGGATGGGCGCGCTACGCCGAGGCCCTGGCCGAGGAGGCCGGCCTCTACAGCACGGCCTATGCGCGAGCCAACCGCCGCCTCTGGCCCTCGCGCGGCATGGTGGTCGACCCCGGCATCCACCTGTTCGGCTGGACGCGCGAGCAGGCGGTCGCCTACTTGGTCGAGAGCGGCCGCTTCGGGCAGCAGGAAGCCGAGGCGGGAGTCGACCGCATCGCCGTGTGGCCGGCGCAGCTCACCGCCTACGACACCGGGGCGATTGAATTCTTCGCGCTACGCGAGCAGGCGGAGCGCGAGCTCGGCCCCCGCTTCGACCTGCGCGCCTTCCACGACGTCGTGCTCGACACGGGCGCGATCACCCTCCCGATGCTGCGCCAGAAGGTCGAGAGCTGGATCCGCCGCTCGCGGCCCTGATCCGGGCGAGTGTGGACGCGGTCCGGATGGCTCGGGCGGCGCGCCGGACGGCTCGGGCTCCGGTGCGAACGGTCCATACCGCGGTACGAACGGTTCGGACCGCGGTATGAGCCACTCGGACGGCGGCATCGACGGTTCTCCCCCTGGAATGGATGGCTCGCCTCCCGGTACGAACGGTTGGTACCGGCGTACGGACGGTTCGGGCGTCGGTATGGACGGTTGAAACAGCGCTATGGACGGTTGAAACAGCGGTATGGACGGTTGAAACGGCGGTATGGACGGTTAAAACCTTGGTACGGACGGTTCGGGCGCTCGTACGGACGGTTCCACCCGCGGTACGGACGGTTCGTACGCGGGTACGGATGGCTCGCACCTCGGCCCGAACGACTCATCCCTCCCTTTGAACCGTCCGTACCGTGCCCCGAGAGGCTCAAATCACCTCCCGAACCGTCCGTACCGCGACCCGAGAGGCTCAAATGACCTCCCGAATCGTCCGTATGGGCTTTTGACAGGCTGCGGAGAGGGTGCGGAAGGCTTGAGCTTCCGCCTGAATGGCTCACACCTCGCTTCGAGCCGCCCGTACAGCCACCCGAGCTCTCCGTGGCGCCATCCGCGAGGCGGGTAGCCGCGTTCGACAACCTGGGCTCCGGGTTCAACATGGCTGGCGGCGGCAAGCCCGAGCACCAGGATGCCTCCGCCAGCCAGGAAGAGAGAAGAGAGACCCTGACCGGATCTCGGCGCCGGTCCTGGCCCTGAAACGATTTCATTCCTCCGCAGGCGCTTACGCGTCGCCGCTCCGCCGCAGAAGCCGCCTCGCTTCAGGAGGGCTGATCCGACAAGCGGCTGCCGCATAAGTCCCAAAGTCTCCCCGATGGCAAGCCGCTTCAGCGCACGAACCGAGCCGCGAAGGCATCTTGGCCCGAAGCCGCTTATGCGTCTCTTTCGATGGTTTTGACGTGCTTTAGGAAACGGCGTACGATCGTCCCCAGAGCCAAGAGACTCAAAGAGATGGCGTCCTTTCCCATGGCGGTCTGAACTGGCAGCTTTGGTGCTTTAGGGAATTCTGATACGACGTTCAAAATAGACTGTTAGCCGACACTCGGCAAGATCGTTCGCCTTCGCGCTTGAGAAAGGAAGAATCTTTCATGGCCAATCTGCCGGTTTCAGCAACGTCGGGCGCACCCGACGCGGAGAGTGCTGTCAAGATCCTTCTCAGCGAGAAGGAGTACGCCGATCAGCAGATCACCGGCAACTTTGCGTCGAACATTCGGATCGTAGGCACCATCTTCACTATCGTCGTGAGTGTTCTAGGGTGGGTGTTCGCTACCGATCCGCCCCTCCAACCTCACCAAGTTGCGTTGGTGTTGCTTTCGTTAGTTGCCCTAGGCTCGGTGGGGCTAATCATGGCGGCGCTCACGAATGGCTTCGCGTTTGGCTTTATCGCTTACAAGTCAGGCTTTCTAGGTCCCCGACTCGCGAGGTTGGCTGGTCTCACCTATAACCCGCTCTGGGCCACGTCGTTCATCAACACCACACCGGCCCGCAAGTTGATCTTCTTCGCCACGTCCTTCTTGGCCATCGCTCAGTTGGCGCTAAGCTTCGGGGTCTTCATCGCCGGGACCGTCTTGCTGTTGCAGCAGGTCTCCGCCAAAGTCGCGCCTCGCGCACTGCTTTGGTTTATCCCCGTAGCCGGTCTGATGCTCGTCGGCGCCACGGTGGCGGCGATTCTCGTAGTCACTACGGTAACCAAGCTTCGACAGACGTATTCGGGCACCGAAGGGAGTGTCGCCTAACCCGGGCATCAAGCGGATGGCTGACGCCCCCGCTTATGCCCATCGACGTTAGGCTGCAGAACAGACGACTCATGACACTTGTAGCTGCTTGGACAAGAACCACCCAGACGGGGCGCGAGCTGTGGATGCTGTCCGACAGCAGACTTAGCGGTGGCAAAATCTGGGACTATGGTCCGAAAATATTTGGAATCGGTCGCAGCGACGCGGTAATCGCATTCGCTGGCGATACCGCGTGGACCTATCCGTTGATCGCGCAGATCTCGTCTTACGTCGAGTCATTTGTGAACCTCCGTGATCGAGTAGTGGACCTTACAGACGCATACGATCTGATAGTTCAGATGCTCAATGAATCACTCACCTTCATCTCTGAGCCAGTAGATCCATCATTGAGAATTCCTAAGTGTTCCTTCCTATTTGCTGGGTATTCAGCTCGCAGAAAGAGCTTTCTCATTCGCCGCATCGTTTTTCATCCAACTCGCCGTCGATTCGAGGACAGGCCCGCACGAGATATCGGGGGAGAGTCCGTCGCACTCATTGGAGACAAAGGGCCCGTGGGCGCCGTTGTTCGCCGCATTTCCGAGTGGCGAAAGGAAGGCAAGGGCACTCGTTCAAGGCTGGACATGGCGCCAGCGGAAGCGTTCTTCGCAATACTTTCCTCAAAGCGCTTCACGGAAATTGGTGGAGCACCTCAGGTAGCGAAGGTATACCAGCACATGAACCAAAGACACTTTGGTGTTTACTGGCCGCCCGACCTACCAACGGACGAACAGCACATCTACCTCCGCGGCCGCCGCCTACGAAAATTCGAGGTTCTCGATCATCCGTGGGTATTTGATCCCTCGTCTGCGAAGCTGTTCTGGCATGACTTTTCCCCTGGCGAAAAGACCCAGGACTTTCCGTTGCTGGCGCAACCTGAGTAGGGGGCCTGCCGCGAGCCAGAGTAGCTTCTCGGTAGGATTGAATGAGAGCGCTAAAAGTGCCGCCTAACCCTTCCATCGAGAGGACGCCTTCCGGCCTACGGCCTCCAAGCGCCTCTCATGTCAAACGTTAGCCGCTCGGAGGATATATAGAAATGGGTCGTGAACCTCAGGAGAACACTTACGATAAAAAGCCCGTACGGCGATCCGATCACGGATACGTGAACCTCGGATCGGGATGGCGTCGGCCGACCGAGGAGTTCGGACTCTATGGGGAGGCTTACCATAGGGCCGCCAGGGAACTAACTCGACTTCTGGCTGAGAATCCAGCCTACCATCCCCTGGATGCGTGTCCCATTGTCTTCCTCAATCGTCACGCCACAGAACTCTATCTCAAAGGCATTCTGCGGGGAGGCGAGTCTCTCATTTACATAGAGGGAGGGCAGCCTACATTCGATGCATCGGCGTTTAAGAAGCACCCACTCAAGCCTCTACTAGCACCTTTGTGTGAAATATTCAAGGAAATGGACTGGGCCTCGTCTTACGAGGAGATTGCTTCTTTCGTCGAGCGTCTTGACCGGATGGACTCGAGTTCCTTTAACTTTCGTTACCCCGTCGACACGAAGGAAGACAATGCATTGCCAGAGCATTTCGTGTTTGATGTCCTCGCTTTCGCCCGCGCGGCCGACGCATGCCTTGAGATTCTGTACAACGCCTCATACTCTATTGACGCTCGCGCCGAAACCGCCATCGCCGTGCTCTCAGATTCTGCCGGCGATCTATGAGGGAGGGGCAGGCAGATTACAGCGGCTAACACCGGCAGTCGAGCGGACGGAAGCCACAAGAAACGCGGTTCCCGCCGCTCACCGCCATCCCGTTACTGCCGGCGGACGGAGTGGCGACAGGTGAGAGATGCCTCGTCCTTTCATCGTGATTTCCGGTCTTCCCGCTAGCGGCAAGACCCGCTTGGGCAAGCGGATAGCGGATGCGTTTGCTCTTCCGCTCATCGACAAGGACGAGATCCTCGAGTCCTTGTTCTCCGGCTCCGAGACGGCCGACGGCGCATCTCGCATGATCCTGAGCAGGCGAAGTGATGTGCTCTTCGAGGAGCGTGCACGTCGGTCCGACGGAGCGGTTCTTGTGTCCTTCTGGCATGTCCGTGGCATGCCCATGGAGTCGGGCACGCCGACAGCATGGCTTCATCAGCTTCGGGGTCCCGTCGCCCATGTGCGATGCGTCTGCTCGCCGGAGCTCGCGGCCAGGCGCTTCGCGTCACGGATACGGCATCCCCACCATCTCGATGCTCTCAAGTCGTCCGACGCTATCGCGAAGTCTTTCGGCGACCTTGCTCGGCTGGGTCCACTCGATCTACCCCCGCAGATCGATGTCGATACAACTGCCGACCCCGACCTGACGCCCCTCGTCGCAACGATTCGAGCCGTCCTGGCCTGCTGCCCACCCGAAACATCCACGCCTCCTTCGTCGTAAGGTGGGACGACGAGATGGAGAACCCTGCATGAACCTGCTTTGGAACGATCTTAAATACGCCGCCCGGATGCTCGCCAAGACGCCGGGCTTCACCGCGGTCGCCCTGGTCACCCTGACCCTGGCGATCGGCGCCAATTCCGCCATCTTCAGCATCGTCAACGGCATGCTCATCCAGCCGCTGCCTTTCCCGGACCAGGAAGAGCTGGTCCAGCTCATGCGCGGCTTCAAGGAAGGCGGCCTGTCGGGCGCCACCTCCGTGCCCAAGTTCGCCTACTGGCAGGAGAACACCCGCAACCTGTTCGAGGGCGTGACCGCGTTCGACAATCTCGGCTCCGGGTTCAACATGGCCGGCGAAGGCAAGCCCGAGCGCATCATCGGCTCCCGCGTCACGCACGAGTTCTTCGGCGTCTTTGGCGCCAAGCCTGCGATCGGCCGGGGCTTCCGGCCCGAGGAAGACCGTCCCGGCGCGGCCAAGGTGATCGTCCTGAGCCACGGGCTGTGGACCCGCCGCTTCGCCGCGGACCGCGGGATCGTCGGCAAGACGCTGCAGCTCAACGGCGAGGCCTACACCGTGGTCGGCGTGGCGCCCCAGGGCTTCAAGTACCCCGTCAATGCCGAGCTCTGGACGCCGTTCCAGATGGACCGCACGAGCCAGGACCGGGGCCACTACTTCGAGGCCGTGGGCCGGCTCAAGGACGGCGTGAGCTTCGAAAAGGCCAAGGCCACGGCGGCCGTGGTGGGGAAGCAGTACATCACCTCCCACCCCGATTTCGGATCGCCGGATGAGACGCTCGCGCTCCAAACCCTGCGCGACCGTCTCTATGGCCGGCTGCGCCCGGTGCTCCTCATCCTGCTCGGCGCCGTGGGCTTCGTGCTCCTCATCGCCTGCGTGAATCTCGCCAACCTGCAGCTCGCCCGGGCCACCGCGCGGCAGCGCGAGGTCGCCATCCGCACCATCCTCGGCGCCCGCTCGTCGCAGATCGTCCGCCAGCTCCTGACCGAGAGCCTGCTGCTCTCCGTGATCGGCGGCCTGCTCGGCCTCGCGCTGGGGAGCTGGATCCTGAAGCCGCTGATCGCCCTGAGCCCGCCGGACATCGAGCGGCTGACTCCCATCGGCATCGACCTTCCGGTGCTCGGCTTCACATTCGCCCTGGCTCTCCTGGCCGGCCTGCTCTTCGGCCTCGTGCCCGCGGCGCAGGCCTCCCGGGTCGACCTAAACGCGCCGCTCAAGGAGGGCTCGACCCGCTCGACCGGCGGCGTCCGCGGCAACCTGATGCGGCGCATCCTGGTGGTCGGCCAAGTGGCCCTCGCGCTCATCCCGCTCACCGGCGCCGTGCTGCTGGTCAAGAGCTTCACGGGCGTGGTGCGGACCGATCCCGGATTCGATCCGAAGAACGTCCTCACCCTGAAGCTCTCGCTACCCGAGGGCCGCTACGGCAAGCCGGAGACCCTGCAGGCCTTCAGCCGCGATGTGGTGGAGAGGGTGGAGAGCCTGCCCGGGGTGAAGAAGGCCTCGGTCGCCATGTTCCTGCCCCTGGAAGGGGGAGCGGACCTGCCGTTCACCATCCAGGGCAAGTACACCGGCGGCACGAGCGAAAACTCGCCCGGCATCGGCTTCGCCCAGTACCGGCCCTCCACGGCCGGTTACTTCGACGCGCTCGGGATCAAGGTCGCACGCGGGAGGGTGTTCACGAGCCGCGACTCCTATGGCGCACCGCTGGTGGTCCTCATCAACGAGGCCGCGGCCAAGCAGTACTGGCCCAACGAAAACCCGCTCGGGCAGCGCATCCACATCGGCCCGCCGTTCGTCCCCGAGCTGGGCGATCCGAGCCCGCGCGAGATCGTCGGCATCGTGCCCAACGTGCGCGAGGTGGGCCTTGAAGAAGAGGCGCCGTCCATCGTCTATACCCCGCTGGAGCAGACGCCGGCCGCGGTCCTGGGCATGATCCTCCGGTTGGCGCCGGTGAACCTGGTGGTGAAGTCTGAAAGAGAAGTGCCCAACCTGGCGGCCGCGGTGCAGAAGGAGATCTGGGCCGTGGACGCGGAGCAGCCGGTCAACGACGTCCGCCTGATGGAGGAGATCGTCTCCCGCTCTCTCGGCCGGCAGCGTTTCGCGGCCCTGCTCCTCGGCGGGCTTGCCCTTCTGGCCCTGCTGCTGGCCGGCGTGGGGATCTACGGCGTGCTCTCCTACCTCGTGATGCAGCGCACCCGGGAGATCGGCGTCCGCATGGCGCTGGGCGCCTCGGCCCGCAACGTCCTGGGCATGGTGGTGAGGCAGGGCTTCCTGTCGGTGATCATCGGCGTGGCGATCGGGGTCGCGGGGGCCTTCGCCCTGGCCCGCTTCCTCGGCGGCCAGATCGCGGGCCTCCTGGCCGGCGGCAGCGCCACGGACCCGGTCACCTTCGTGCTGGCCCCGGCCGTGCTCGCGGCCGTGGCGCTGCTCGCCAGCGTCATCCCGGCCCACCGCGCGAGCCAGTTGGACCCGCTGATCGCTCTGCGCAGGGATTAGGCAGCTCGACCACGACGCCTTCCGAGCCGTCCTCCGGGAACTCGGTCGAATAGGCGTGCTTCTTCTTGAGCAGGGGATCGTCCCAGACGCGGTTGTACGAGGTCCGGTAGTTGAAGAGGAGCCGGCCGCGCGGCTCGCCGTAGTAGACAAGCCGCGCGATGCCTTCCCGGTCCGGATGCTCGTGCCGGGCTCCATTGGTGGAGATCAGGTAATGCTTCGCGGCGAGCTTTTTTTGCAAGGCCGGCGAGACGTTCCGCATACTTCCGTGGTGGCACACCTTGAAGACGTCAAGCGCCAGCTTGTCGTCGCCGGCCAGCAGCCGGTCAACGGAGCGCTCGATGACGCTCGGGAAGGCATCGGCGCCGAACAGGACACGGCAGCCTTGATACTCCGCGAGCACCGCGATGCTGCTGCCGTTCGGTTTGCCGTCGTCCTCCTCGAACTTCGTTTCCGCGAGAGCGCGTACGTCGATCTTGCCGCCTAGGTAGTCCTTTGCCACCAACTCGGGCTTTTTCTCTTCCAGCTTCCGTAGCTCCGTCTCCCATTCCGGCAGCAGATCGATCAACTGCTGCCGGTAGGGGGAGAGCAGCGTCAGCTTCATGCCTCCATCCAGCTTGCAGACGGGTAGATCCTTCTTCTCGTCGATCATGACCGGATGGCCCTCGAAAGCGAGGTTCCAGGGAAGACCACCGTCCACGAGCGCCTTCGTCAGTTCCTGGGCCTGCTTGACGCCCAGCTCGTCCGAAGCCTCCACAAGATGGCGATGGCCGTTGAACCAGACGTCGTCGAACTCCACGCCCTCGGGACGCTCTTCGAGGAAGCGGATGGCGCCGCCGATGTGATCGCCGTCGATATGCGACACAATGAACAGCTCGAACCGGCGCTGATCCTTCGGCAGGTCCGCGATCTTCTGCGTGAGCTTCTTGTACGTTCCCGGCGTTCCCGTGTCGATGAGGATGCGCCGCGGTGCATCCTGCGATCCGTACTCGATCCACAGGCAGTCGCCCTCCTGTGCCGGCAGCATTTCGATTCGAAACATTTTAGAACCTCCACCGTGCATCGCCGAAGCACTTCAGACCCAGACAGATCGGCGGACCCGACCGGATCCACTTCCGGCGCACGTCGCGCATGAGCGAGCCGAAGGTCGTGCTCTCGACCTTCTGGGCCTCGGCGATCGCCTCCACCAACTCGGCCGCCAGTGGCGCCGCGTGCCGGCCGAGCACGTGCATGACCGTGCTCAAGACGATCGCCGATCCTCCTGACATGAACTGGGACACGAAGCTGCGGAAAGGGATCCCCAGATTGTCCGTGTTGCAGCCGATCAGGAGCACGATCGGACCGGGTTTGCGGCCCGCGGATACGCACGCGGCGTCGATCAGAGCGCCGGCCCGTTCCTCGCCACAGATCTCCATGCACTCCTCGTCATATTCGTTCTTGAAGGTGTGGGGGAGGAGGACCAGCAGGCGGTTTCCCTCCGGCGCTACCTTTTCGATCCAGTCGTCCCAGTCCTTCACTGGGACGGGCTCGATGCCCGCCTTGAGGATGCGCTCGAGGAGCTTCTCCGTGCTCTTTGGCTCCACCTGGTCCACGTTGTCGCTCACCCCAACGAGCACCTGATCGATCTTGCCGAGGCGGTCGCGGCGCAGGCCGCGGTCCGCCGACTCCACTGCGAACTCGCGGGGTGCGAACTCCTGCTGCCGGAGCTTCGCGGCCTCGAAGTCGTGCCACTCGATCACCTTGCGGAGCGACCAGAAGCCGAGCGGACAGAAGTGGTCCTGATCCACGTGCGGGCAGCCGCCGCAGCTCTCGCGCCCCATCTCGGCTTCGTAGGTGGGACAGAGCACTGCCTTGTCCTTGGGATACGGGTTGGCGTAGAAGAGCTCGACCGGCAGCCGCGCTCCGCGGTTCGCGGCGAGCACCTGGACCGGATCGGCCTCCAGGAGGTTCTTGAGGAATGCCTGTCCGGCGTCGTCCTTGAGCGCGTACTCCTTCATTGCCTGAAGGAAGGTGAACCCGTGCTTGGCCAGGTACAGGATCAGCTTGCGCGATCCCTCCGCCCGGACGTCCTGGAACTCTGGCCGCTCCCATTTCGAGGAGTCGAGCCTCGATTCGATCTGGGTCATTGCTTCGTCCAGCCCGTCGAGGGAAAACGCGAGCGCCTTGTAGCCGGCCTGCATCATGGCGTGGCGCTTTCCCTGCATCCGGTTCAGGACGATTGTGGCGCCATAGGACGTCTGGTCGTCGAGCCCCTGCCAGTCGGCCGCGGTCGCCATCTCCGGGGTAAGCGCGATCTCCTCGTCCGGCGCGCCGGTCAGCAGATAGGTCTGGAGCACGCGGTTCAGATACGCGATGGTGATGCGGGCTTCGAATCGCTGGATGTCCGCGCTCGTTTCGAAGGAGAAACGGCAGCGGGTCGATTCTCCCGCTTTCGGCAGGTAAATGGTCTCGACGATCGGCTGCGCCATATGCCCGGGAGCGAACAGCGTCATCGTCAACAGATGCCCGCCCTTTTCGCCGGGAAGAAGCTCTTCCGGAAACCTGTCGCCCGACAGGGCTCCCTCCCGCTGGCCGATCCACGTGTCGACGGTGTAAAAGCGATCCGGGTGGAAGTATCCGGCGGGACGGCCTTCCTCCAACACGTCCATCTGCAGGCGCCGCTCCGGTTGGAGCTCGCCGACGGCATAGGATTGCAGGCTTTTTCCCAAAGCGTCGTTTTTCCGGGCTGCCTTGAGGATCTCCATGGACCATGTGCTTCCCCGGCTCTCCTGGTCGAAGGCGCCGGGCTTCCGGAGCACGTCCCGCAGGCGGTACGCCACCTCCATCGCCGGGTAGCTCCCCTCCTCCAGCAAGACCCCCCGTGCCGCCTCCCGCCCGAGGTCCACCGATGTCTCTCCCGCCCCTTCGAGCGCGACGCTGATCTTCTCGGCGAAGTTGCCGACCCGCGCGAGGCGGAACATCGCTGGATCGAAGAACATCAAAGGCAGCGGCATGCTGCTGTCCGCGAACACCTGATCGATCGCCAGGTTGTGGGTGAGGCCGTAAACCAGGTTGATGATCCGTTGCGTGGCATCAGCATCGGCATCGCCGGAGCTCGCGATCACCACGCCGCCGGCCAGAGCCAGTTGCTGGAGCCTGAACAGAGCATGGATCTGCCTGCCGTCGAGCTCGACCCCGCCCTCGGCCAACAGGAGCAGGCAGTGCGCTCGGATGGGCACGGGAAAGGTTTCGAGCACCTCCAGAGCCTCGGCAGGCGTTCCGGGAAGGACGAGGAGCTCGACCACCGGCTCGCCTTCCTCACGCGAGAACCGGACGAGCTGACGGCCGGACGTGCTGTGGTTCTGCCAATCCTTCAGACCTGCCCAGAGGAACTTCAGCCGGTCCGAGCGGGGCAGGGCAATGTGGAGCGGCCACTGCCAGTCCTCGGCCGAAGTCAGCGACTGCAGGGGAAAGTACAGCACGGCTCGCGCCTGCTCCTTGAGAGCCGC
Organism: Acidobacteriota bacterium; assembly: GCA_034667225.1. Taxonomy (GTDB): domain Bacteria; phylum Acidobacteriota; class Thermoanaerobaculia; order Multivoradales; family UBA5704; genus DATMER01. Next base: position 56,287 of record JAXDKG010000018.1, on the reverse strand, counting down.
CGCGATCTCCTGTTGATTTGAGAACAGCTCGGGGCTTTGCAGCCGGACGTACCACGACCCCTGCCGAAGCTCCTCCCAGCGGGCTGACAGCCAGGCGGCCTCGACGAGCTGCCCGCGCAGAGCGCTCTCCAGGTACTCCTCGCCGATCCGCCAGAGCGCCCCCGGCGATTCGTCCAAGGGTTGCGCGGGAAGGGTAGGGAAGCTGAGCTCGCCGACGATCTCCTCCGCCTCGCGGGCATCCCGCGGAGCCGGATGCCACAGGCCGCCGATCACGCCGAGCATCGCGACCGCACGCCAGAACGTCTGATCGTCGACCTGCCCGCCCCAATCCCCGAAGTCTTTGCGGTTCATCTGGATCCCTCCAAGCAGTATCCATTATATGGAGGTGGGCGAGCTGATCCTGCAACGAACCTCCATTCGGCGACTGGCGCCCTCGGTCTCGAGGAGCCCGGGGAGGGCGTCACGCCGCCTCGCTTCTCAGTACTTTCATCGCGTCTCTGCCTCTCTCCGCCCTACCCTAATTCATTTCCTGTTCCGTGTCTCAGGTACATTGGCAGAGAGGGCGCTCCTCGCCGTTGATCAGGTCGAACCCTTGGCCAATTCAGAAAGGGGAGAGGCTTATGCGACACCCTGCCCATATTGACGTAACCGGCGGCAGAGTCGTACGATCAGCCAAAGTCGTAGAAACTACGAGCCCATTGACATGTTGCCATCAGCCTGCGAGGATTGCCAACTGTCGGTAAGGCGGGAAGTCGTGGAATATTGATCGCGAGGTTGGCCGTCGAAGGTCCGCTTCTCTCATGGTGTTCAGATGAGATGGTGACAACACCCAGACCTCAGCTCCTCGAGTTTCTGGGGCAACTCAATCAAGTCCGAATCTCCTACACGCTTGCCCACAATCAAGACGAAGCCATCATGGTTCTGATTGCAGTGCCTGGTGAGCGTTGGGAGATCGAATTTTTTGCAGATGGTTCGGTCGAGGTCGAAGTGTTTGTGAGCTCAGGTGGCGTGCAAGGTCCTGAGTTGCTTACTCGCCTCTTCGACATTCCTGAGACAAATTAATGTCGCTGATAAGAGCATGGCCATTAACTCGACTCCTCCTGGTATGCTTCGGATGGGGGCTAGTTTCGTTCCTCTTTCTCCTCCTATGGCCCTTCATGACGTCTTTACAGCTAGCTCAGTCAGCGGCTTCGGGCATTGGCGCCGTAAGCTTCTCCCTCCTGTCGCTCCTTGTACGCCTTGCGATCGTCATAGTTCCACCGGTCGTACTCCTCTTAATCTGGCTTGCCGCACGAGCAAAGTAACTACCTGAGTTCTGCGTTTCCTTTGCCAGGGGAGCGGCAAGGCACCTTGTAGAACCGCATCCGCTCCGCCAGCTCCGGCTCTGTGCTGCCTCTCCTCTTGACAGCCGAGAGGAAAGCCGTTTATCCTTACTCTCGGTAATCGAGAGGAGAAAGCGGATGGGCAAGGAAGTGGAGAAGCCAGCAGGCGATCTGATCCCGGGCACGCTCGACATGCTGGTGCTCAAAGCCCTGCAGCTCGAATCCATGCACGGCTGGGGGATCACCGAGCGCATCGAGCAGTGGTCGAAGAACGTCCTCAGCATCAACCAGGGATCCCTCTACCCCTCGCTCTACCGTTTGCAGCGCCAGGGATGGATCACCTCCGAATGGCAGGTGACGGAGAACGGCCGCCGCGCCCGGTACTACCAGATCACCCGCACGGGAAAAAAACAGCTCACGGAAGAGCAGCGCAACTGGAAGCGGCTGTCGCAGGCCGTGGACGGCATCCTCGAAATGACCACTCCCTGAAGGGAAGCCAACCCCATGGACTCGCCGAGAGAAATCTGGTCGCGCCTGCGTCTCTGGCTGCGCAGCAACGAGATGGAGCACGAGATGGACGAGGAGATGCGCTTCCATATCGATAAACTGATCGAAAAGAACGTGCGCGACGGCATGCCTCCCGCAGAGGCGCGGCGGACCGCTCTCGTCCGCTTCGGCGGAGTGGAGCGCTTCAAGGAAGAATCGCGGCGCGAATCCCGGCCGCGGCTGCTCGAAGAGCTGCTGCAGGACCTCCGGTATGGATTGAGGGCTCTGCGCAGGAACCCGGGCTTCACCGCCGTCGCCATCCTCACCCTGGGGCTGGGGATCGGCGCCAACACCGCGATCTTCAGTGTGGTCGACGGGGTTCTCCTGCGCCCCATCCCTTTGGAGCAGGCGGAACGTCTCATGGTCGTCTGGGAGACAGACCGCAACACCGGCACCACGCGGGAGCCGGCCTCGGTGCCCGATTTTCTTGACCTCCGCGAGCGCAGCCGGCGCTTTGAACAGGTCGCCGCTTTTGCAGGCCTGGAGCTGAACCTCGTGCCGCTGGGAGGGGAGCCCCGGCGCCTGGCCGCGCTCGCCGTGAGCCACGAGCTCCTGCCCATGGCCGGCATCCGCCCCCTCCTCGGCCGGTCGTTCCTGCCGGCGGATGAAGCGCTCGGCGCTCCCGGCGTGGCCTTGATCGGGGAGAGCGTCTGGCAAAGGCTGTTCGCCAGGGACCCCAAGGCGCTGGGCCGCACGATCCGCCTCGACGACCTGCCGTACACGGTGATCGGAGTGCTCCCGGACGCCGCCGACTTCGGCACTTTGCAGATTCTCTCCGCCGCCGATTACTCGCGGGCCTTCGCCGACCGCGGACGCGGAGCGCGGGTCGAAGTCTGGGTGCCGCTCCAGCCGGACCCCGAGGCCCTTCCGCGCTCGACCCATCCCATCTTCGTCCTCGGCCGGCTGGCCCCGGGCGCGACCCCGGAGCAGGCGCAGCAGGAGATCACCGCGGTCATGGCCGGCCTGGAGAAGACCTATCCAGAGAACATGGCGCGCGGAGCCTTCATCGAGCCGTTCCCGGAAGTCGTGTTCGGCCCGGTCCGTCCAGCGCTCCTGGTGCTCCTAGGGGCGGTGGCGCTGGTGCTGCTGGCAGCGTGCGCCAACATCGCGAGCCTCCTGATCGCGCGCGGCGCGGTCCGCCAGAGAGAAGTGGCGGTGCGGACTGTGCTCGGCGCGGGATGGCGCCGGCTTCTGCGCCAGTTCCTGGTGGAGAGCGCCCTGCTCACGGCGGCCGGCGTCGCGCTTGGGCTCGTGCTGGCCTCGCTGACCCTCAGCTTGCTCATCGCCCTGGCTCCCGGCGGGATTCCGCGCCTCTCCGAAGTGGGGCTCGACGGCCGGGTGCTGTCCGTCATGCTCGCGGTCTCGGTCCTGGTGGCCCTCACGGTGGGGCTGATCCCGGCTTTCCAGGCCCGCAAGACGGACTTGCAGGCCACCCTCAAGGAAGAGGCCGGCCATGGCGCGACCACCGACCGGCAGCGGAGTCGGCTGCGCTCCCTGCTCGTGGTCGCGGAGCTGGCGCTCGCGGTCGTGCTCTCGGTGGGCGCGGGCCTGCTCCTCAAGAGCTTCTGGCATCTCCAATCGATCGATCCCGGCTTCCGCACTGAAGGCGTGGTCAAGGCCGAGCTCCAGCTTCCGGCCAGCCGCTATCCGCGCTCCTTCGCCAACTGGCCCGATTGGCCGGAACAGCAAGGTTTTAACGATCGCCTCGTGGAAAGGGTGCTCGCCCTTCCGGGAGTCGAATCCGTGGCCCTGGCGGGCAACCATCCGCTGGACGCCGGCTTCACCAACTCCTTCTCCGTGGTGGGCCGCGAGCAGGAGGCCCGCGACTGGCCCGAGATCGCGATCCGCCGGGTGAGCGCTGGCTATTTCCCGACGCTGGGCGTGCCGCTGGTCCGCGGCCGTCTGTTCGGGGATGGGGACGGCGCCAAGGCACTGCCTGTGCTGCTCGTCAACGAAGAGGCCGCCCGCCGCTTCTTCCAGGGCCGGAACCCTCTCGGCCAGAAGATCTCCTTCTGGCGCACGGAATGGACGATCGTGGGCATCGTGAGCAATGAGCGTTTCCTCGGCGTGGCCGAGACGCCGCCGCCCGCAGTCTACGCTCCGCTCGCCCAGGCGCCGTCGGCGAACGGGGCCGCCTGCCTGCTGGTGAGGGCCAGGGGAGACCTCGCGGCGCTGATCCCGGAAGTCCGCGGGGCCATTCGGGAACTGGACCCCGAGCTCGCCGTCTTCGGCGAAGAGCCGCTCGCCACGACGCTGGCCGAATCGGTGGGGCAGCAGCGCTTCACCATGCTCCTCCTGGCGGCGTTCGCCGGCCTGGCGCTGGTCCTGGCTGTCGTAGGCGTCTACGGCGTGCTGAGCTTCGTGGTGGTGCAGCGAGCCCCGGAGATGGGCATCCGCATGGCGCTTGGGGCAACGCAGAGGTACGTCGTGCGGCAGGTGGTCTGGCAGGGAGCGCGCCTCGCGCTGGTCGGCTTGGCGCTTGGCCTTGGAGGCGCGTTCGTGCTGACCCGCTTCCTGAGCGGCCTTCTGTTCGGAGTGGAGACGACCGATCCGCTCACGTTCCTGGCGGTGCCGGGTCTGGTCCTGCTGGCAGCTCTCCTGGCGAGCTGGGTTCCTGCTCAGCGGGCCACGGAGGCGGATCCGATGTCGATCCTCCGGGCGAGCTGAATTCCTCCAGTCCGGCCGCGGTGGTATCGGCAGGTGGGGCCGGCGACGGATCGAGGTCGAGCCGGATTGTCGCCGTGAAGGTCGAGCCTTTTCCCGCCGTGCTCTCCACGCTCAACGTCCCCTGCATCCACGAGCAGAGCTGGCGGGCGATCGCCAGCCCGAGCCCGGCGCCTCCGTAGCGCCTGGTGAACGACGTATCCATCTGCTCGAAGGGCTGGAAGATCCGGGACTGGTGCTCCGCGGCGATTCCGATGCCGGTGTCGGAGACCGCCAGCGCCACAACGAGGCGGCCCTCCTCGACGTCGGCGCGCACCGTGGCGAGGACGCCGCCCGTCTCGGTGAACTTGACGGCATTGGCGAGCAGGTTGGTGGCGATCTCGCGCACCCGGGTGCGATCGCCGATCGCATGCGCGCAAGCGCCGGTCTCGATCGCGAGCGCGAAATCGAGGCCCTTGGCCGCGGCGGCGGGAGCCACGAGATCGATGACGTCCTCGAAACAGTCGGGCACCCAGAACGGCTCGGCCGCGAGCGTGAGCTTGCCCCGGTCGCTCTGCGCGAGGTCGATGACCTGGTTGACGAGCGACAGCAGGGTCTCGCCGCTGGTATGGATGATCCCGATGAACTCGCGTTGACGCGCATCGAGCTTCGAATCGAGCAGGAGGTTGGAAAAACCGAGAACGCCGTTGAGTGGAGTGCGCAGCTCGTGGCTGATGGTGGCCAGGAACGTCCTCTTCACCTCCAGCGCGTGGCGCGCTTCCCGCGCGTGGTGCTCGGCCTCGATCTGCGCCAGCTCGGCCCGCTTGCGCGCGGCCTCGGCCTCCATTCTCGATGCGGCCTGGCGCTCCGCCGCCTCGGCAAGGCTCCGATTGGCCAGCGACAGCTCTACCGTCCGTTGCGCGATGCGCTGCTCGAGACGCCGGCTGCGCCAGCGGATGGCGCCATAGAGCGACAGCCCGGCAGCGATGGCGACGAACGCGCGGAACCAGGCCATTTCGTGGACGTGAGGACGGAGGCGGAACGCGAGCGATGCCGGTGCGCTCCAGCGGCCGCCGTCGTCGTGGCGGGCCTGGACCTCGAAACGATGGCCGCCGGGAGCGAGACGGGTGTAGAACGCCGACCGCCGCTGGCCGGCCTCGATCCAGGCCGTGTCGTAGCCTTCGAGCCGGTAGCGGAAGGCCGTTCCCGCGGCTTCGTCGAGGCCGAGCGCGCTGAAGCGGATCTCGATGTCGCCGCGGCCGGGAGCGAGATCGAGCGGTGCCGATGCCGCCGATACTGCCGATGCCGCCGATACTGCCCGAGGAAGCGGCGCGAAGCGGCCATCCACGATGAGCGCCTCGACCGCCGCTGGTGGCGGGACGGGCGGCGTGAGCCGCGAGGGGTCGATCGCAAAGACGCCGGCGCTCGTCGGGAACCAGACCCTCCCATCCCGGCTCCGCGTTCCGGCGGGTTGCCCCGTGCCGATGATCTCCTCGTCGCGCATGCCGTCACCGAAGCCGAAACGCCGCGCTTCGACTCGTGCCACGGCACCCCTGGCGGCATGCAGAAGCTCCTGCCTGCCGGCACGGAACACGCCCTGGCTGATCGTTGAGAACCAGAGGCTGCCGAGGCCGTCCTCGACGATCCAGACCACGGAGCTCGAGGGCAGACCCTGTCCGCGATCGACGCTCAGAAAGCGGCCGCCGTCGAGGACCTGGATCCCCAGGCCGTTGGTCGCGACCCACAGCCGGCCGTCGCGGTCGACGAGGAGCGCATTGAGCGCGGTGCTCGCCAGGCCGTCGGCATGGCCATAGCGCCGGGTTTTGCCCTGACGGTGCGAGAACAGGCCGACGTTGGTGGCGATCCAGACCGTCCCCTCCCTGTCTTCGACGATTGCGGACACATAGGGCTGAACGTCGCCGGGGACGAGGGGGAACGGCACGAACTGTCCACCTCCGGAGCCACCTCCGGAGGCATCGCCGGCGCGCGCGAGGCCCTCGCGGCTGCCCACCCAGAGCCCGGCGCGCGAATCCTCGAAGACGACCGTGAGCGGACCCGGCGGGATGCCGTCGTCCACCGTGAACCGGAGCAGGGGAGTACCGGCATGGGGCAGGCGGAACAGCCCGTTGCGGAAGGTCCCCACCCAGAGCGAGCCGTCGCGCCGCTCCGCCAGGGAGATCGCATCCTCTCCCGGCAGCCCCGTTACCGAGACCCGCTCGACCATGCCGCCGGCGATCCGTGTGAGCCCGCCGCTGGTCGTCACCCACAGCGCACCGTCGGAACCCGCGAGGACGTTCCAGGTCTCGTTATGAGGAAGCCCTTCCTGAGCCCCGAACGGGACGACCTCGTCCGCCCTCAACCGGAGGAGCCCCTCGGAGTTCGTGCCGACCCAGAGCCCCCCCTCGCGGTCTTCGGCAAAGGCGTTGACGGGGGATTCCGGTCCGCCGGCGAACGGCTCGAGCCCGGCGTCAGGCGCTTCGCGGCGGCGCGCCAACCCCCTCTCCGTTCCGATCCAGAGGGTGCGCTCGCGGTCGACCGCCAGGGTGCGCACCGGAGCCGCGAGCTGCCAGCCCGGCGCCACCGGCACGAGGGTAAGGCCCCGCGGCCGGAGCCGGCGCACCGTCCGGTCGTCTTCGCTGACCAGGAGCTCGCCGTTCGCGCGGACGGCGAGGGCCGTCACCAGCCGGCCCGAAGCCTGTGGCAGCTCGAGGCGGGTCCAGGCACCATGGGAAAAGCGGAATAGCATGCCCTGCCCACCACCCCAGATCTCGCCGTTCGCGCCGCGGACGAGCGACCCGAGGCGGCCGACCGGGCGCCCGTCGCGGTCCGGAACCGGCGCGAGCTGTTCGCCGTCGAAGCGGCGCAGCCCGGCGCCGCGAAAAGCTACGAAGAGGTCGCCGCCGGCGCTCTCGGCGAAGCCGGCGACCTGCCCGCGCAGAGTGCCCCCGCGAGGGATTGCCACGAACGCTTCGCCGTCGAAATAGGAGAGGTCTCCCGCGTCGGTGCCGGCCCAGATCCGGCCGCGCCGATCCTCGAAGAGCGCCGAGACGTAATTGCTGGCGAGAGCCGGCGTATCTTCGACCCTGAACGTGCGGAACGCCACGCCGTCGAAGCGGGAGAGCCCCTCCTGCGTGCCGACCCAGAGGTAGCCGGCACGATCCTGGAGCAGGCAGAGCACGGTCGTCATCGGCAGGCCAGTGCGCGGCGTCCACCGGTCGAGGCGGTACTGGGTGAGCGCGCGCGACGGATCGAGCGCCGCCGCGATCAGCGGGAAAAAAAGGAGAAGAGCGCCGGCGAGCCGGACCCGGGTGACGCGGTCGCTAGACCAAGCCATAGGTTGAAGGCATCGTATTGGACGATCGTTACGGCCAAGATTACCATGCCGAGGGTCCGGGCGTGGCCGGCTAGGCGAGCTTCCGGTAGCGTACCTTGGTGCCGCCTTCGCTGTAGTTCTCAGGGGCGATCGCCCCCTCCTGCCGGAGCCGGTTGAGCGCGCTGAAGAGAGTCGTGGGGGCCGGCTTGTAGCCCAGGGCGCGGACGATGTCCTGCCGGTCGAAGATCTGGGGGAGCTGAGGAAGGGCCTCCTCCAGGTCGTTGATGACGGAGTTGCGCGGACGCATCGGCTTGGGGGCTGGGGCCGGGGCCGGAGCTTGAGCTGGAGAATGCCCGGGTGCGGGCTGGATCGGCGAGCCGGCCGGCCGCTCCCCGTCGAGCGCCTCCTGCCACAGCCTGTCGAGAGACCGGATCCGTGCCTCCTGGGCCGCGTTCATCAAGGCGACGTCCGCGCGGTGCTGCTCCTCGAACGCCCGTCGGCGCTCCTCGTACTCCTCCCGTGTCATGGTGTCCTCCTGGAAGAAGCATACGGAAGCGGGAGCCCTGCCGTCGAGCCCGCGCCTCGCGCCGGGAGAGCCCGTCCGCCGGCCGAGTTATCCTTCCAGGCGATCCCGGCGGCTTGCCCCATGACGCGGTGACTCCTCCGCGCGACGGGGAGAGCTTTCCGGACGGTCCGGCAAGCCTTCCGGCTGAGCGGGAGACCTTTCCGGACGATCAGGAAAGCTCTCCGGATGGTGCGGAAGGCTCTCCGGACGGTCGGGAAAGCCTTCCGGACGGTAGGAAAAGGCTTCCGGACGGTGGGGAAAGGCTTCCGGATCATGCGGCAAGGCTTCCGGACGGTCCGGAAAGGTCTCCGGATCATCCGGAACGACTTCCGGACGGTCCGGAGAGGCTTCCGGACGGTTCACCAAGGCTTCCGGACGGTCTGGAAGGGTTTCCGGATCATCCGGAAAGGTCTCCGGACGGTGCGGAGAGCTTGCCGGATCGTCCGGAAGGTCTTCCCGATCATCCGGAAGGTCTTCCGCATCGTCCGGAGAGGTCTCCGCGGCACGCGGAAAGCTTTCCCGACCGTCCGGAAAGGTTGCTCGATCATCCGGAAACCTTCCCCGTTCACCGGGAAAGCCTCCGCGACCGTCCAGAAGGTTTGCCTAGTCGCGGGGCACGCTCCCGTCACCGTCCGGAAGGCTTTCCCTGTCCCGCGGAAGGTTTCCCGGATGAGCCGGAGAGCTTTCCGGCTCTCGCGGCTGACTTTCCAGATTGTCCGGAGGGTTCTCCCGCTCCGGTGGAAGATCTTCGTGGTCGTCGGGAAGGTTTTCCCGGATGCCGCCAGTGGGTCTCCGGCCTGCTGGTCAACTGTTGTCGGAGACGGCGACGGTGATCTGGAGGCGCGGGTTGTCTCCGGTGGTGAAGAAGCGCTCGTACTCCTCCTCTTCGAGGCTCAGGCTCGTCGAGAAGGTGCTCGTCCTGCCCTCCTCGGCGTTGATCCGTGGCACCTGGGTGGTGGAGAAGCGCTCCTCGCCGTTGATCAGGTCGAACCGGAGGGTCGCCAGCCGGTCGAAGGACGGCCGGACGGAGAGCGCTCCACGGATGTCCAGCCGCACGATGGGAGACTTGCCGCGGCGGGTCTCCTTCTTGGGAGAGACCACGAGTTGGGAAAGGACCACGTCCTCGCAGTAAAACCTGCGAACCTCCTTGAAGTCGCGCCCGGTGCCCTTGGGCAGGTCGTGGAAGTCCTTCAGAGGAAGCTCCAGGACCATGGGCGACTTGAACTCCTGGAGGGGAGATTCCGCGGGATCGCCCTGGCGGGCCACGACCTGGGCGCCCAGGGAAGCGGCAGCGAGGTTGAGGAACGCAAGGAGAGATGCGGCACGGACGATCGACATGATGGACTCCCATGGCTGCCCCGGGCGGGAGCTCCCCGTCCGGAGACACTGAAGTTGATTAACGGTTCCAGGTGATTCTACCGTGGTCAGGAAGGTCTGCGAACCCTGCCTCCAAAACCTCATTGCGTCGCGCGGGTGGAGGGTGAGGGGCGTTCGCTTGGCCGGCCACGGCATCCGGAGCCCAGCGGACACCCTCTGAAGCCAGCATCCGTGCTTCCCTGCCCTAAGAGAGGGATCTCTCGTTTCTACAAGAGGATGGCTCGATCCAGGGCGTCAGCTTATTTGGCCGCATAAGTGCCCTGCCGATTTCCTTATGGACATTCTCTCCCTCGCTCACGTCATGGAGCCTCTGTCGAATCCGCCACTTACGGCTGCAGCCGACACGTGAGTTGACGCATAAGCGTCCTAGTCTGTTCGGAAGAAGGAGGCTTAATGCAACATCCTGCCGGTTGACGTGACTGGCGGCGGAGGAGTACCATCAGCTAAAGCGTAGAAGCTCCTGATTTATCGACATGTTTCCATCAGCCACCGGGACCGCTACTGTCGGTAAAGCGGAAAGTCGTTGAATACCGAGTGAGAGGTTGGCCATCGAGAGACTAAATAGGATAGGAGATGTTCTGCCCTGAGTGTGGGAGTGAGTACAGGGAAGACTACTTGCAGTGTTCCGACTGCGAGGTGGTACTTGTCGAGCAACTGCCCGAAGGCTTCATCCCTAATCCGGCACCCGTGTTCCCAACGTTGTTTAAGTTAAATGCGGATCTCTGTATTTGTGCTCAATACGGCTTTATTCACTGGTTTCAGCCGAGTATCGGGGCGGTCTAACCGCGCGAATCGAAGGAGGCACGCCCGCGGCCAAGGAGTGTAACCGATGCGAATCGTAAATTCACTCGACGACCTCTTGGACCTGCCGCGCGATCGCTATGTGAACGGCTTTGGAGTACGCATAGCTGTTCAACTCGAAATCCCCGCGCTCGCGCGCCACGCATTGATCCACTCGCAGCGCGCGCTCAACCGGCTGCAGTCGCGCTGCGGCTGCACGGCCGGCGCCGTCGCAATGCTCGCGAGCCTGGCTGTCGGTGCCGCATATGTCTACAGCCAGAACGCCAGCGCGCTCTCCTGGCGTATCGTGACGCAATTCGCCGCGGTGCTGCTCGCCGCGTTCTTCATCGGCTTCGTTGTGAAGATGTTGACATTGGCCGTGACGCGCTGGCAGTTTGCGCACGAGTGTCGTGTCCAGCACCGCGCGCTCGGGCGGCTGGAGGCGACCACCGACTGATCAACTCGTTAGGGGGCAAAGAAATGTCCACCTGCACTCGATGGGTCGACAACGGCGTCATAGAATGCAAACAATGGGCGGATCGCTGGACACGTCGGTGCCAGGATTTGGCAAGCAACACCCGCCGCGTCTGCGATGAGTGGAAGGACGAGGGTTATCAGGCCTGCGACCGCTACGAAGACCGCGGCTACAACACCTGCAGCTCGTCGAGCAAGTCCTGCGCCGACTGGCTGCCGTGGCCGCTGTCTTACATCTGCGCTGTGTTCGAGTGGGTCTGCAGAGCCTGGGTGTGGGTGTCGAATTGGGTGTGCGTTGCGTTCGTCTGGATCTCGCACTGGGTCTGCAAGGCTTGGACATATGTGGTCGAATGGGTCTGCGTCGCATGGTTCTGGCTGGTCGAAGCCGTCTGCACGGTGTGGTCGTGGGTCGCCAAGCTGGTCTGCCTTGCCTGGGACAAGGCACGCTGCGCGCTGGTCGTTCTTGGCGAAGTTATCGCCAGCTTGTTCGGTCGCCGCCCGCGCCGTCGTCGCAGAATTCGCCACGTGTTCGTGCTGATGCTCGAGAACCGCTCCTTCGACCATATATTCGGCTTCTCCGACATCCGCGGCATGGATTCGGTCACGGGCCAGCCCACGCAGATCAACAATCTCATAGGAAACCCGCAGAGCAACATCGACCCCGCCACCGGCAACCCTGTGGTCGCCGACCAGCCTGCGGATTTTGCGCTGAGCGCGGCCGTCGGCGACCCTGGCCACGAGTTTCACGACACCCTCGAGCAGCTAGCGGGAGCCGGCGTCGTGTGGCCTAGCGGCGGTACGCCGAGCTACCCGCCCGTCAACAACAGCGGCTTCGTGTCCAACTACCGTGCACGCGGCTCAGCATCGCCCGAGAAGACGATGCATTGCTACTCGCCCGAGCAACTACCCATCATCAATGTGCTCGCTCGCGAGTTCGCCATCTGCGACAACTGGTTCAGCTCCATGCCCGGGCCCACTTGGCCCAACCGCCTATTCGTGCACGCGGCATCGTCCGCCGGGCTCGACGACAGCCCCGGCAGCTGGGACACTGTCACGACGACCCTCCTCGACGGCTATCGCTTCGACAACGGCACGATCTATGACCGGCTCGAAGACAAATGCCTTGACTGGCTGGTTTTCGAGGGCGACGAGACCCCGCAGGTGTTCTCGCTCAGCGGTATGAACCTGAACGCCCTGCAAGGACGGTTCCGCGATTTCGAGGACTTCCGCGCTTCGGTGAATGACAAGCTGTTTCCAGCCTCGTACACCTTCATCGAGCCCCACTACGGCAACATCATGCCGTGGACGCCCGAGGACTTCACCTGCGGCACCTCACAGCATCCACTCGACGATGTGACGCGCGGCGAGCGGCTCATCAAGGCCGTATACGAAACCGTGCGTAACTCACCCCACTGGGAATCGAGCTTGATCCTCGTGATCTACGACGAACACGGTGGGTTTTACGACCATGTCGCGCCGCCGCCCGCCGTGCACCCCGGCGACAGCATCACCGACAACGAGAACAACCACAACGATTTCGATTTCTCGCAGGCTGGCGTCCGGGTGCCCGCCGTAGTGATCTCACCGTGGATCGCGCGCGGCGCGATCGATCACCTCGCGCACGATCATGCGTCGGTAATCAGGACCGTCGCTGAGCTGTTCTCGCTGAGCTCGCTCACCAACCGCGACCGCGCGACGAATAGCCTGACGCATCTTCTATCTCTCACGGCGCCACGTGCCGATACGCCTGCGCAGCTGCCGTCTGTGGCCGAGTCCGGCTGGCGTTGTACAAGTGACGCGCAAGATTCTGACATTGGCAACACCACCGGCGGATTGACCCGTCGGGAGCAGTGGGAGGCCGAGCGGCGGGTGCGTGAAGAGATGAAGGAAAAGCTGCGGTCACGCAGACCAGAGGCTTCGATCCGTGGATTCGCGCGAGTCGCGCTGCGGCGCTATCTGAGCGTCGCGCCCATTCGGAAGCGGGATGAGATTCTGGAGAGGTTCATGAGGATTCGAGATAGCTATGAGGCGCGGCTGTTCATCAAAGAGGCGAGGGAGGCCATTCGGTTGCATAAGAGGGAGAGGCCACAGCGGAAGGGCCACGGCGATCGGCCTGACGCTCAACCTGCCGCAAGAGAAGCCGGAGAGGAAGAGGTAGAATCCTAATGACAAGGGCTTGGTGCTCCGCGTCCGATCGAACTGGTCGAACTGCACTAGATAGGTGCTAGATAGGTGCCGAGTGTAGAAGGCAGCTTTTGAAATCTGACCTTGGACCTCGCCTTGACCTGCCTTGCAGGGTCCTCCATCCGCGTTATTCGATGATTTACCTGAGGGAATCGGCCTCGATAACGCTCTTCGCCGCTCTTCGCCGGGCCTACCCGGCGCTCTTGTTCGACATCCAGACACACCTTTGCCCTTCTGGAGTTGCCCAGCCCTGAGAATCACTGAATGAGGGGCGCCGGTTACCGCCTCCGGCTGCTCAGTCGCTCACGCACGGACGAAAGGCAGGCCCGGAGGAAAGCAACCGTTGGGGAACTTGGCCGTCCGGTCTCCACCCTTGAGCCTCTCTGCCGCTTCTCGGAAAGCCGCAAGGAAGAGGCCGGTATGCCTGCCGCAAGACCTCGCGGACGGCCTTGGTCGCCGCGTGAAAACGCGGCGCCGGTGACTTCTTCGATTTGTTCGGACAGGTGTGCGGATGCTGGCGTAGGATGGCCGCCTGGCCGAGGGGCTCGCGGCGGGTGCGCTTGCGCTCCGCCCTGGCGTCGGACTCGATCTCTTCGATCAACTCTGCCACCGCCTCCCGATACATCTCCGGGCTGAGGTAGCGCCAGCAGGGGAGTTGGGAGAGCTCGACGGTCTCTTCCGTCGCATAACGCCGGGGCTCGAAGTCTTCTCCCCGCAGTTTGGCCCGGTGCTCCGCGGTCCGGTCGAACCAGGTGCCGCGGGCCGGCTTACCGCTGAGTACGTTCTTGACTAGACTGATGCCCGGCCAGTCCTCGACCCGAGCCACCAATCCCTCTTTGACCCCGTTGCTCAAGACGTAGCGCAGCCGGTCGACCTGCGCGCTGGAGCACCGATCGACTTTGCCGGGAGAGGGTCAGCGGGCCGTCAGGTGTACAATGAAGACAGGCATAGGGGTGGGAGTAGAACCAGATACGAAGTTGGAGATGCAATCATGAGAACAAGAGCCAAGTTGTTTCTCATCGCGCTCGGCATCGTTCTGTTGCTGGGAATCTCTCCGTTTCTGCTCCCGCTGGCGGTCTCTGCCGCGGAGGACGACCTCGCCGCCGCGGCCTCAGAGAACCCGCTTCGGGCTCTCATCGCCCGGGAGTCAACTCTCGATACCTTCTATCTCGGATGGCAGAAGAGCTATCTCGCTCGCGGCGGTGATCGCAATATCGAAATATCCGTTGCCTGGACGGAATTCCTCTCCACGGAGCCCAGCAAGGCTCGCGGCCGGGTCCACCTCAACCTGATCGACGGTTCCATTGGTGCTGAGATCGTGGGCCTGAATGGCCAACCGGCTGATCTATGGCTGGTGGACAACCAGGAGGGACCCGGCATGACGGTGCAGCCGGAGCCGGGTGATCGAATGGTCAACGCCGGTCCCCTCCGGATGAAGGACGGTGCCGGCACGGTTTCGGCCGATCTCGGGCCAGGGTTCTTCCGTGGCTTCGAGCTCGATCTGGTAGTGGTCTCGACTCGCGGGAGGACGCCGGCGGAGAGCAGGCTTCTCGTTGGCACGCGGCCCTTTTTCGAGCGTCTCTATACCCGGACACGCAGGAACGCTTCCCGCTTCGCTGAAGCTGACTCGACTCAGATCCTCGTCAGCCACGGACTGGTGGGCCAGGCAGTCGCCGACGGCGCGGACCTTTTCTTCCGCGGGACCTTCGGAGGCAATGGCCGTACCTGCGGCACTTGCCACAGGGCGGAGAACAATCTGGGGCTCGACATCGACTTCATTTCGACGCTGCCCGCAGATGACAAGTTGTTCATCGCCGAGCTTCCGGCCGCCAAGGGTGGCATACCCGGCCTCGAGCGGCCGCTGTTGATGCGCGGCCATGGCCAGGTCCTCATGAACAGCGACGGCTTCGAGAACCCGACCGGCAAGTTCGTCATGCGTGCGGTGCAGCACACGCTCTCGCTTGCCACGTCGATCACGACTCGGGACAATCGGGCACCGGTCCAGCGCACGGGCTGGAGCGGCGATGCCGCTTCCGGCAATGGCGCGCTCCGCCTGCTTCCGAGCGCGGCTGTGAAACAGCACTTCACCAGGAGCCTCAACCGAGTGGCTGGCGTGGACTTCGTCCTGCCGACGGATGCTGAGCTCGACAACATAGAAGCCTTTACGCTGGCCAGCGGCCGCCTCAACGAGCTCGATCTTTCCGACATCACCCTGAAGAACGCAGCCGCGCAGGCCGGCATGGTCAGCTTCGGGTTCTGCAGCGGATGCCATACCAACGCCGGAGCCACTCTCTTCGGCGGCGACAACATCAACGCCAACACCGGCGTGGAGAGAGCCCCGGATCCCAGCCAGACGACCGAGTCCCATCCGCACGATGGCGGCTTCGGCGCTGCCGCCACTCCCACTCTGGACTGCGACGGCGACGGCGTGCGCGACTGCTTCGGCAATGGCTCGTTCAACGTGCCGCCGCTGATCGAGGCGATAGACAACGAACCGTTCTTTCACAACCACAACGCCGCCACGATCGAGGATGCGGTGTCGTTCTATACCACCGAGGTTTCGTTCGCTCTCCCACTGTCGGAGACGGATGTCCTCAATATCGCCGCTTTCCTGCGGGTGCTCAACGCGGCGTTCAACTCCGCGATCTCGATTCAGCGCAACACCGCCGCTTTGACCCTCGAGAAGAGCCGCGATCGGGACACGCGCGATACGGTCAACATGCTCCTGGCCCTGTCCAACAGCGAAGCCACGGACGCGATCGAGGTGCTCAGCCAGCGCAAGATGCATTCGAGGGCAATCAAGCTGCTCAACAATGCGATCACCAAGAACAGCAAGGCCATTGCCGCGGGACCGGCGAACACCCGCCAGCTACTCATCCGCGCGGCCCTCAAAGATCTCAAGGCAGCCAAGGCCCAGTTCGGCACCGGCTTGGACTTCACCCTCGGTGAGGGAAATCTTCTGTTCTAGCGCGCCTCGTTGATCAGGTCTGAGCGGTCGACCCGATCCAGCCCCAGTGCCCTTAACGGCAGTCTGCGTCCGCGATATAGTCGGCGCCCCCAGGAGGGGACTTTCAGTCAGTAGGAGGAAAGATGAGCCGATTCACCCGACGTTCTTTTCTAGGAACCGCGCTCGCAGGTACAGCGGGCTCCTTGCTGTCAGGGCAGGTGTCAGCCAGCGCTCTGGAGTCACGCCAGGGAGACCATCAGGCGGATGTCGTCGTCGTCGGAACCGGAGGCGCAGCATGTGCTGCGGCCGCCGCTGCCGTGGATGGGGGTGCCTCGGTCCTCATGCTGGAGTCAGCGGATGTGGCGGGGGGCACGACGCGGCGCTCCGGTGGCGCCTTCTGGATCCCCAACAACTCCCTCATGCGAGCTCAGGGCTTCACGGACCCGCGGGAGGATGCCCTCAAGTTGATGGCGCGCCTGGCCTACCCCACACTCTACGATCCGGCTCGGCCGCGCCTCGGGCTGCCGCGGCTCCAGTACATGCTGCTCGCGGCCTTCTATGACAATGCGGCGCCCGCGATCGACCGGCTGATCCAACTCGGCGCGCTCGATCCCATCATCCTTCCCAACTACGGCTACTCGCCCAACCCGGTCACGGATCCGGACTACTTCGCGGAGCTGCCCGAGAACAAGGCCCCTTATGGGCGGGTGCTCACGGCGAAGTCGCCTCCGGGCTCCTTCGAGTTCCCCGGCCTCTATCTGTCGGAAGGGATGCTGGCACACTTGCGGAGCCGTGGCGTGCCCATCCTCCTCGAACATCGGGTGACAGAGGCCGTCCAGAACGGGGCCGGAAGGGTCCTTGGCGTCAAGGCGGAGCACGACGGGAGCTCCCGGTTCATTCGCGCGCGGCGCGGAGTGATCTTCGCTTCGGGAGGCTTCGCGCACGATCGGGACAAGCTGCGCTCCCACCTGCGGGGCCCCATCTTCGGCAGCTGCAGCGTCACCACGAGCAACGGCGCTTTCGTGGACATCGGCGGCCGGGCGGGAGCCGAGCTGGGCAATCTCTCCAACGGCTTCTACTACCAGGCCTCGCTCGAGGACGCGGCGGCCCATGACGGCTTCGTGGTCCGGCCGGACGCGCACGTGTTTTTCCCGTATGGGGACAGCACGATCCTGGTGAACAAATATGGCCATCGCGTGGCGAACGAGAAGTCGCCGTACCACGTGCGGTCCCAAAGCCACTTCCACTGGCGCCAGACCGAGTATCCGCACCTGGTGCAGTTCATGATCTGGGATCAGTGGACGGCGAATGAGCCCACGCCGTGGCCGTGGCGGGGCATCGTCCCCTTCCCGGGGCAGGCGTCCCCGCTCGTGATCCAGGCCGCGACGCTCGAGGAGCTCGCAGAGCGCATCAGCGCGCGGCTGGACGCGCTTCGCGGTGCGCGTTTCCTGAGCAGCGCCATCGTCCCCTGGGTGCGCCTGGCGCCGGATTTCGTCCCCTCTCTGCGCGCCACCATCGAACGCTTCAACACGTTCGCCGCGAGCGGCGTGGATGCCGACTTCCATCGTGGCGAGACGCCCATGGAGCAGGCCTGGCAGGGGCCGACGCGGAGCATCACCGGCAACCGGACGATGTATCCGCTCACGCTGGACGGACCGTACTACTGCGCGATCCTCGGCCCTGCAACGCTGGACACGTGCGGTGGCCCGGTGATCGATACGGCCGCGCGGGTGCTCCGCCCCGACGGCTCGCCCATTCCCGGCCTGTTCGGCGCGGGCAACTGCATCGCGTCCCCCGCCGGCCAGGCGTACTGGGGCGCAGGAGGCACGCTGGGACCTGCGATCACCTTCGGCTTCATCGCCGGGCAGACCGCGGCCGCCTCGGCGCGGATTGCGGAGTAGACCGCATCGCGGGCATCGCCTCTCGGGCCGTGTTGACGTGGCCGGCGGCTCAGGGATACCATCAGCTGAAGCGCAGATGCCACGAGCCTATCGGCATGCCGCCATGACCCACCGGACGTCGCCACCTGGAATAAGGAGAATGCAATGAGTAAGCAATTTGCGTCGAATTCCGAGGCCAACGAGCTGCACGGGGCAGTCATCATGGAGACAGTACAGTGGTCATCGCTAACCGACGTTGACGACGTCGAACCCATTACCGATCAGGATTACGCAGTACTGAGAGAGGTAAAGGAAATCCTCCATAAACACGGCATGATGGACAGATTGGGTGTCTGCCTTCTGCACCGGCACTTCGACGTCAAAGAGGACGAGCTGGCCGTGGAGTATACCGATGTCGAGAAAAGAATCTCTACGGTTAAAGTGGAATCGGCAGGGAGGGCGAAAGGTCCTTTCTTGGAGACAATGTGGCGGTTCTCTGATCGCCCGGATGAGGTGACGGCTTGCGTGAGACGCTGCAGCGATTCGGATGGGCACAAGAATGTCCACGTCAAGGACGAGACCGAATAGCGATCATCCTGCTGGCGCAGAGCAACCACCGCAAGCGTGGCTCTTCTCTCTTGTAATGAAAGGATACCAGCCATGATCGATGACGGCAGAAGCTTTCTCGGCAAACCACCCCTCAAGACACAAGTCTGCATTGTGGGAACCGGCCCGGCCGCAGTCACTCTGGCCTGGTACCTGCTGCGGCAGGGGATCGACGTCACGTTGCTTGAGGGCAGCCGGGTCTTCAACCCCTCGGGTCCGAACGCCAAGGTGAACAGTTCCTATTTGTACAATGAAAACACGCTCCTGTATAACGGTGAGTCGCTCGGGCTGTTTGCCACCACCGAGCCGCAATTCCTGATCAGGCCGACACCCCAGTTCAACCAGGGCGCCAGCGAAAGGGATCGGATTTATGGCGGCACCTCGACCCATTGGGGTGGCCAGGCACGGCCTCTGGATGCGGTTTCCTTTGAAAAGCGGCCCGGGTTCCCGGGCTGGCCGGTCACGCGCGCGGATCTGGATCCCTACTATGCCGAGGCGTGCCAGTTTCTCGATCTGTATGGTCCCTACTATGCGCCCGACGGCACTGCCGGGTACAACTTCACGGCCGAGTTCTGGGCAAACGAGCTGGGGCTGAAAGTTGCCGACATGGAAGGGTTTGATGTCGACATGTACCAGTTCGTGCCGGGACAAAACCTGCAGTTCCAGGCCCGCAGGATCGATGGCAAGACGATCGGCGAAAGCAACGCGCGTGTCATCCTGAATGCCAGCCTTTTGAACATCGTCCATCAGGGAGGGCACGCCAGCTCGCTGAACGTCGGTGTCATGGATGACAACCGTGACAAGCCGAAGAAGCTGGGGGAATTCAACATAAGCGCGGATGTCTATGTGCTGGCCTGCGGCGCAGTGGCCAATGCGCGTCAGTTGCTGCTGTCGGATGTGCCCAATCGATACGATCTCATTGGCCGGTATCTCATGGCCCATCCCATTGCCCAGGGTGCGGACGCGGTCTCGGTGGACCCATATTACCTGTCTGGCCCGGAGCAGCGGTTGCTGTCGTATCAAAACCCGGGCTCAAAATATTATCCCGTCACGTTTCTGGCCGGCCTGCTGACCCCGAGCACAGAGGCGTTAAGAGTCCTCCATGCTGGAAGCTGCTGGTTCGGACCGGGCGGAACCGACAATTTCTATCACGAGCTGATCCCCGAATATCAAAGCCAGGTCATGCTGTCCAGCACCAAGGATCCGGTGTTTGGCCAGCAGCAAACCAGGGTCAATTGGGTGTTGAACGAGAATGAGCCGGAAAACTTCAAGACGCTGGCAGACCTCTTCAAAAGGGCGGTGACCGCAAAGGGCGGCGGCCCTGTCGACATCGGAGACTGGGCTGACATTGAGAACAGGATGGTCTTCAATGGCCATCACCTCGGCACGACGCGGATGTCGGCCACAGAACAGGACGGTGTCGTCGACCGGAATCTCAAGTTGCACACGGTTGACAATCTCTATGTCGCGGGATCGTCGGTCTGGGCGTCAGCCGGGATTTCGAATCCGACGTTCTCGATCGTTGCGTTCTCGATCCGGCTGGCCGACTACCTGACCGGGCAACTGAAAGGTGCCGCCCCGGCCCGTGGCTGAACCAGAGACCGGAGAAAACCGCAGCCTATGCGAAGCACGGTGAAGCAGCGCCGTAATGGTAGTATATTGCACCGAATTGACGCGGAATTGTCCGCCGAGCCAATGCCCGATGGAGAAGTGACATGATGAAGCCAGCAAAGAACACGATTTGCCTTTGGTATGATCGCGACGCCGAGGACGCGGCGCGATTTTACGCCAGGACCTTTCCCGATTCATCCGTTGGCGCGGTGCACCGCGCACCGGGAGACTTTCCGTCCGGTAAGGAAGGGGATGTGTTGACGGTTGAGTTTACCGTGATGGGAATTCCCTGCCTCGGGCTCAATGGTGGACCAGAGTTCAAGCACAACGAAGCATTCTCGTTTCAGGTCGCAACCGCCGACCAGGCCGAAACGGATCGTTACTGGAACGCAATCGTCGGCAACGGCGGCCAAGAGAGTGCGTGCGGCTGGTGCAAGGACAAATGGGGCTTGTCCTGGCAGATTACGCCGCTGGTGCTGACGCAAGCGATAACCAATCCCGATCCCGCCGCTGCCAAGCGCGCGTTCGATGCGATGATGGAGATGCAAAAGATCGACGTCGCCGCAATCGAGGCTGCGCTCCGCGGCGGAGCTTAGGATGCTCGTTCCGAGATCGGCTGCCCTATTAGCAGGGGAGGTGCTGGCCCACGCTGCTTGGAGCGTTGCGGAGGCTCCGGAAGGCGAGGTCCTCATTCCATTGGGAGGGATTCTCCGTGAGGGAAGAGTCGAGCTCATCAGATTCGTGCCTGAGGAGCTCTCGGGAGATTTCATCGCCTTTGCCCGGCAGCAACTCGCGGACCAGCAAGGCAAGCTTGAGGCATGGACTTTAGCCTACGACACTCGTGTGACTCGCGATGAAGGGAAGGTCGATGCGATTGTGTTCGAGGTCTGGGGGCAGGGCATGACCACCCCGACAATGTTCGCCCAACCTTACCAACCATTTCACTCCGGCACCTTCAGGCTTCTTGGCGAACCGTTCTTCCTGGGAACTGCGACCTCAGACGCACAGAGCGCGCTCTCCGAAACGCTAAGGACGTTCCGCAGAGGAGTTGAAAACCATAAACAGGTGGCGGTGCTATGGGATAACTGGCTTAAAGCAGGTGCATCGGGAGATCTCGAATCGACACGCGCTACTAAACCATGGTGGCGGTTCTGGTAATGGAAAGTTGACCATCTTCAATTTCCACCTCCCGATCTAATAGGCGTCCTGGAGCTTCTCTGCGGCGGCTTGCAGGTTTTGTCGTTGCCTGGATGGGCCTCTGGTGGGCGATCCTCGGTGGGTTTCTCGCCCCCGTGCTGCCGGGCTATGGGTTGCCTGTCCTGGTGGCGGCGCTCGTCGCGGCCGCTCCGCTCCTGGTCTTCGGCCGGCTGCGCTCCAGGGGGATATATCCCTCGGCGGCCATCCGCTTGTGGGTCTTCCGACCGTTCTGGTATGTCCAACTGAGCCTCCCGCTGATCGCGGCCGGGGGCGTGATCGGCTTTCTGGCCGGTGCTCCGTTCGGCGCTGCGATGTCCGCGGCCCGGTGGGCGCTTCTGACCGCGGCGTCGGCCTTTGCCGTCGCGGCCGTCGCGGGTTATATCGGCTCGCGGTGGCTTCGGGTGAAGGAGTTGGACGCGTGCTTTCCGCACCTCCCCGAGCCGTTGGAGGGGATGCGGATCGTGCAGGTCTCCGATCTCCATGTGGGGCCGCACACGTCGCGGAGCTATCTCGCTGCGGTCGCCCGGAAGGTCCGGGATGCGCGCCCCGACCTCCTCGCGATCACCGGCGATCAAGTGGACGACTACGCGCGCGACGTCGTCTACTTTGCCGAAGCCTTCGCGGGACTCTCGGCACCGCTCGGAGTCTTCGCCGTTCCGGGCAATCACGACGTGTACGGGGGATGGTCCGCGGTCCGCGCGGGGCTGGAGGCGATGGGGATCACCGTTCTCGTGAACGACGCTGTCGAGGTCCTGCGGGGGACGGGCTCCTTCTGGGTGGCCGGCACGGGAGATCCGGCGGGCATCCGAGGGGGCGGGGCCGCGCCCGACCTGGACCGGACGGTGGCGCGTGTGCCGGAGGGGGCGTTCACGATCGCGCTGGCCCACAACCCCGCGCTCTGGCCCGGGCTCGCCCGGCTCGGCGTCCACCTGACGCTCAGTGGGCACACTCATTACGGCCAGTTGTCCATTCCCAGTCTGGGCTGGAGCCTGGCTTCACCTTTTCTGGAGCACGCCATGGGAGCCCACCGTCTCGCGGAGTCCCTGCTCTACATCAACCCCGGGACCAACTACTGGGGCCTGCCCTTCCGGATCGGTGCTCTTCCCGAAGTCACGGTGCTGACGCTCCGGCGTTCCCCCGGCCGCGAAGCGGAAATCCAATGATTAACGCTAGCCCGCCGGTGGATAAACATCCGGCGGGAGGCCGTGTCTTCTCCTAAAGGCGCCGCGGCGTTTCGATCGCCGCTTGGTAGCAATACCGCCATCAGCTTGGCGGTCAGGAGACCCCTTGCGCATCATCGATTCCATGAACATTTCCCGACGCCATCTTCGCCGGCTGCTTCCGGTTCTTCTGGTTTCATGCGCCGCAACCGCGCTCCTGGGTAGCGGCAACAGCGCGGTAAAGCTGCCGGCAAACATCTTTCTGACCGAGGATGGGGCCCTCAAGGTAAGCAGTCCCTCCTCGTCGCCGAGAATGCTCATCGAGGATCAGGATTTCAATTGGATCCTGGATTGGACCAAGGGCCGGGTCCTGGCATCGGGGAAGGCGGATGGTTTGCCGTCGGCCCTACTTCTCGTGGAGGCTGACGGCTCGACATCCGTGCTTTCGGACAGAGCAGGCGTCGCACGCTTCTCGCCGGATGGCAAGTCCGTCCTCTTTACGCGCGAGCTCGTGCTCTATGTCAGGCGGCTGGCCGATTCTGCTCCCATCGAGGCCGTACCCGGTGTGCTGGACGCCAGTTGGGCGCCGGATGGCAAGTCCATCGTCCTCATCCGGATCGATCCTGAAGCCGAGGAGCGTCACTGGCTGGCACTGTACGATCTGCGGTCGGGCACGACGAGAGATCTCACGGGAAGGCCCTTCAACGACTGGAGCCCGTGGTTTCACCCGTCGGGCGATTGGATTCTGTTCGCAAGCACGCGCGATCCATATGGACATTCGGCTCTCTGGCGCATCGGCACGGATGGAGAGGCGCTGGCGCAGCTCACGAATCTCTCCGGCGAGCCGCAGGTTCCCACGCCTTCGAGCCGGGCCATCTGGTCTCCCGATGGGCAGCGCCTGGCCTTCGATGCGGTCAATGAGGACGGTTCCCGATCCATCTGGGCGATCACGTTTTCCAGAGAGGGCACCGTCGATCACGCGGAGCAGATCGGCAGCGGCATTCCCTACTCGTGGTTGAACAGCAGGCAGCTTCTCGCGGTCCCGAGCGGTGATGAATCATCTCCCGTCGTCGTAGGAGTCGACCGATGAAGGCCGTCGCGGTTTTCTTCAGCCTCCTTCTCGTCGGCGGCACGGCGTTTGCCCAGGGCGAGCTGTTCCGGCTGCCGCTCACCTCGGATACCATCGGCCATTACTACTTCGATCACGATACCGTCTCGGGTTGCAAGGATTGGCAGTGCGACACCTCCTGCGCGGGGAGCAACGATGCCTATGGCGGCCACACGGGTACTGACTTCTCTGGAGAGGACCTCGATGTCCTCGCTGCCGCGACGGGCTGGATCGTCGCGATCCGGAATGATCGGCCGCCGTGCACTGTGTGCCCGGATCCTCTTATCTACGACAATTTCCCTCCGGAGTGTCGGCCGTTCGAAGGGAACTGGGTCCGGCTTCAACACAGCAGCGGCACAAAGACGTCCTACCTTCACATGAAAATGGGCACCGTAATTGGCAAGCTCTACGATCGGGTCGAGTGCGGCGAGCTCCTTGGAAAGTCCGGCTCATCCGGCGCCGCGTGCGGCGCGCATCTTCATTTTGGCCTGAAGGTGAACAACGTGGACCAGGACCCTTACAAGGGAACCTGCAACAATCTGGCAAAGAGCTGGTGGGTCAATCAAGGCACTGGCAGCCCTGGAACGGCCTGCGCGGCAAACCCTTTCAAGTTCGCGAACGGAAACTGCATCCGCACGACCGCGGCCGTCAACGTGCGGGATGCGGCGGCCGGCGCGCTCATCCGGCAGCAGGCGTCTGGAAGCCTGGGAACGATCATCGGTGGCCCAGAAGGCGAACCCTTGTCCGACACCTTCTACGTCTGGTGGCGGATTCGCTGGCCCGACGGCCAGGAGGGCTGGTCGATCGAGGATCAGCTCGAAAAGGGCCAGTGTGGGGCGCCTCCGTCGCCGCCTTCCAATCTCGCCCAGGTGAGCTGCAATGGCTCCATCCTCGCTGCCGGCGACCCGACGAACGCGGACACCGTGCGTCTGCGCGGAACGGTTTCGGGCTCCGCGGGCTCGCAGCTTCGCCTGGAGATCGAGCTGCAGCCGCGCACCGTGGCCTTTACAGGAAATCCGACGCATTCGAGCGATCCTGTTTCGAGCGGAAGCCTGGCGGTGGTGAAGACCGTCACCAGCCTCGCGAACGACGATTATCACTGGCGGGGGCGCACCGTCGACAGCACCAACTCGGCGAGCAACTGGGTGTCGTACGGAAACAACGCGGACTCCGCGACCGATTTCAAGGTATCGGCCAGCAGTTGCATCCTGTGTTCCTTCGGAGAGAGCGCGCGGGTCTTTGCCGGCGCGTGCGGCAGTCCGCTGAGTGTCTCTCTATCGGCAACTCCCAGCTCCGGCACGGCTCCGCTCGCCGACGTCGATTTGACCGCCTCGGTGTCGGGAACGGCCACGGGCACGATCAACTACACTTTTTATTGCAACCGATCGGATCTCGGCACCGACATAACCCCGGGCTGGAGCGCGAAGTTCGATGGCGTGACGTCGAATCCCAAGACCGCCGCGGATGTCTGCGACTATTCAACCGCCGGCACCTACACCGCCAAGGTGATCGCCGAGCGGGGAGCCTACGCAGCGGAGAAGCGGACGACGATCACCGTCGGGCAGCCGTCGCCCGCGGGAACGCCGCTCGTCACGACTCTGGCTACTACTGCGATCACACAGAGCAGCGCCTCGCTGAACATGACCGTGAATCCCCGCGGGAGCGCGACTTCCGTGTGGTTCGATTGGGGCACGAGCACCAGCGTCTCTCAGAGCATGACGAGCCAAGGCGTCGGCGCCGGAAGCACGGCGATCCCCGCGAGCCTCACCCTGAGCGGCCTCTCCTGCGGAACGACCTATTATTTCCGCGCCCGGGCGCAGAACGGCCTTGGGGGCGCGACACCCGGGGCGATCCTGTCCTTTCCGACGGCGGCCTGCGGGTGCGGAAGCTCGCAGTCGACCGAGCTGATCCGCAATGGAACGTTCGAAGACGACGACGACTTCTGGACGCTGAAGAACGATTTCTACGCGGACCGCCGTTTCAACACCTCTCACGACAGCCCCGGCTACGCCTACCTGTCGAAGAGCGACGGATCACCGGGCGATGGACTGAACGGCGAGATCTACCAGAACGTGACGATTCCCGCGAACGCGACCTCCGCCACGCTGACCTTCTGGACGAGGATTTCGACGAGCGAGCCGGCCGGGGGCGCGGCCCAGGATTTCCTGAACGCCACGCTTCAACGCACGACCGGGACGTTCCTGAGCAGCCTTGCCATCTATTCGAATCAGGACGCTTCGGGCAGCTACGTGAAACGGACGTTCAATCTCGTCAACTTCATCGGCCAGACCTTCCGCATCCACTTCCTGGGCGTAACCAACACGGACGCGCAGCCGACGGTGTTTCGCATCGACGACGTCAGCCTTTCGATCACCATTCCATCAGGCTCGGAGCCCAGTGTCACGACGGATGCGGCGGATCAGATCACGGACAGCTCCGCACGCCTCAACATGACGGTGGATCCGAACGACGCTGCAACGACCGCGTGGTTCGACCTCGAGATCGACGATTCGAGCCCCAACACGGATACCGAGCACATTTCGATCGGCTGCGGATCGCAGAGCCGGTCTGCGAGCATCAGTGTTTATGGCCTTGAGTGCAACTCGACCTACTATTTCGAGGCGAACGCCCAGAACACCCACGGCTCCGACGACGGCAGCACTCGCCAGTTCAAGACGGCCGCCTGTGCCGGCGGGGGGAGACGGACCCGGCGCCGACACCGATCCGGCAGTCAACATCGCCGCGAACTCTGCCACCCTGACCGCCGACGTCGACGCGAACGGCCTTCCGACTCAGGCCTGGTTTGCCTGGGGAACGACGGCAGGCAACCTGAGCCAGGAGACTCCGCACTTGTCGGTCGGCTCCGAGCCTGGATCGGTGGACTTTTCCTATGACCTGTCCGGGCTGGCCTGCGGTACTACGTACTACTTCCAGAACCGGGCCTCCAACTCGGCGGGGGAGGACTCGGGCTCGACCCTCTCCTTCGAAACTCTGGTGTGCGAGGGAGGCGGCACGGCGACACAGGGCTTCTTCC
This sequence comes from Acidobacteriota bacterium, assembly GCA_034667225.1. Classification (GTDB taxonomy): domain Bacteria; phylum Acidobacteriota; class Thermoanaerobaculia; order Multivoradales; family UBA5704; genus DATMER01. The sequence continues at coordinate 29,540 of JAXDKG010000018.1, read as the reverse complement.
TCGAGCATCGCCGCCAAGGCTGCAGCGGCGCCGGCCCGGCCGTTCTCCTGTGGTGGACGGCTCCGAGCGGAGCCGGCGGTACTTTCACCGTGCGGCGTACGGACGGGGCCTACTCGGCAACCGTCGACTCGTCGCAGCAGGGCATGGTGCACCTGGTGACCGCTCTCCTCGTTCCCGGCGAGACCTACGGCTTCTATGTCGATGGAACGCTGAACGGAAGCCCCATCCAGACGAACACCGTCACGATGCCGGTCATCTCGGATGAATGCAGGCTGCCGGTGGGAGCGAGCGATCTTCCCCACATATCTCTCGTGTGGGCAGGCATACCCTATTGCAGCGGAAGCACGGCCTCGGTGCCCGTTTACTGGACGGCAGTGGGCGGAGCGGCCTCGTACACCCTCACCCGCATCGACAATGCCGCCGCCCTGCTCACGACCTATCCCAATCTGACCGGAACCAGCGCCGTCGATTCCGGCCTGCTGCCGGGAGGCGAATACCAGTACAAGTTGGAAGCTTTCGGGAGCGCGGGCGGCCGCGTTGCGAACCAGTTCACCGTGTACGTGCCCTCGGACATCTGCGGCGAGCCGTCCGCGCCCGGTCCTTTCTCGGCGCAAGTGAGCGCACCAGTGTGCAACGCGGGAAAGGGGGCGGTCACCCTGAGCTGGACGCCGTCGACGGGCGCAGGCCCCATGCACACCTTCTGGTCCGATGACGGATTCACGAGCGGCTCCGGGACAACATTCTCCGGCACTTCCAAGCTGATTGACGGCATTCGGCCGGGGGCGCTCGTCAAGCTCATGGTCCAGGCCGAAAGCTCGGCGACGCCGGGCCGGTATCGCAGCTTGATGTTTGCGCAGCGTATCCCTTTGGACGTCTGTGGCGCGGGGACGCTGCCACCCTCGGTGAGCGCTCTCCCGGCAGCCTACATCCAAGTGCAGCAAGCGCTCCTTCGCGCCTCGGTGATTCCGAACGCGAGCTCGTCCTTTTCCTACTTGGATTGGGGAACGTCCACGAGCTATGGGCTCACGACGCCCACGAGAAGCTCGGGTGAGGGATATCGCAGCGCGAACCTCGGCGAGACGGTCACCGGCCTCACCTGCGGCACCACCTACTATTTCAGGGGCCGCGCCGCCAACCCGGTAGGTGAGACCACCGGCCCATCCTCTTCGTTCACGACTCCTCCATGTTGTTACCCGCTCTCCCGATCCCTCAACGATCCGAGCGGAGGCGGTATCCCGGCGGCTTCTCCTCTTCAGAGCCCGGGCTGCCCGGCGGGACAGTACTCGCCTGGCGAGATGATCCAGGTTTCGGCAAGCCCCGCCTCCGGCTGGCAGGTGGGCAAGTGGGCCGGTACGCAGAACAACAGCAGCACGGCTACGACGAACACCATACTGATGCCCGCCGCCGCCCATTTCGTGCAGGTGAGCTACGTGCACCCCATGGATTCCGCGACGCCTCTGGACTTCTACACGCTCACGCCCTGCCGCCTGATCGATACGCGACAGACGGCAACGCCCCTTCGCTCCGAACCGGGCCCCCTGCGGACGGTGCCCGTGACCGGAGTCTGCGGCGTTCCGGCATCTGCGCGCGCAGTATCCATCAATACGACGGTGGTGGCTGCGACTGCCGGGGGCTTCGTTACCCTGTTTCCCGCCGATCAGTTGCAGCCGGGAACAAGCTCGATCAACTTCGGTGTGGGGCAGACCCGGGCCAACAACGCCGTGCTGCCCATCTCGACAGGCGGTCTCCTGGGTGTGGTGGCCACTCTGTCAGGCGCCGGGCAGGTGGATCTTGTGGTGGATGTCAATGGATACTTTGCGCCAAGCCCATGAGGCGAACAGCTCTGAACAGAGTGGCTATTCGGCGGCGCGCTTCATCAGCCAGACGTACCCGTCCTCCAGGCTGGGCCTCGCCGCCTCGGCGTGAGGAAACGCCTTTGGGCGGGGTCCGACGAGACGGTATTGAATCCCGTCTGACAGATGGAGCATGGAGACGACCGTCAGGCCTGGTTCGGGCTCCTCGAGACGAGCGCTGGTGACGTTCCACACGTGGCCGCCCGCCGCTTCGGCCAGCTCGGCGGGGCTCCCCCGGAAGAGGATTCGCCCTTTGGCCAGCACTGCGATGTCGCGGCAGGTCTGCCCGATGTCCTCCACGATGTGGGTGGACAAGATCACCGTTCGATCGACGGCCAGGTTGACGAGAAGGTTGCGAAAGCGGATGCGCTCTTCCGGATCCAGTCCCGCGGTCGGCTCGTCGACGATCAGGAGCTTCGGATCGTTCACCAGCGCCTGGGCGATTCCCACGCGCCTCTTCATGCCGCCCGAGAAACCCTTGATCTTGCGCTCGGCGGAATCCTGCAAGGCGACCATCTCCAGCACCGCGGCGACGCGCCGCTTCCGTTCGCGAGGTTCGTTCAGCCCTTTGAGGATGGCCATGTAGTCGACGAACTGGGCTGCGGTGAGCTCGAGATACATTCCGAGCTCCTGCGGCAGATAGCCCAAGGCGGACTTGACCGCTCGCTTGCCGGCTTCCGTGGTGAGGTCGTTCCCTTCCACGCGTAGAGCTCCCTGGCTCGGATTGACGATACCCGCCAGGATCCGCATCAGCGTGGTCTTGCCCGCGCCGTTCGGACCGAGCAGGCCGAACATTCCTGAATTGATCTGAAGATCGATGCCCCGCAGCGCGTGAGCGGTCTTGTCGCCGCGACCATAAGTCTTGGTGAGACCGGAAATTTCGATCACAAAGTCCTCGCTTTAGATGTAACGTTCCTGGTGGTGGAGAAGTACCCAGGAAAAGAACAGGAGAGCCATCGAGCCCACCAGGAGCACGCATTGATTCAAGGCTAGATCCGGATCGCCGGGAACGAGCACGCCCATGAAGAGGTGCACGTATTTGGCGTTCGCCGTGAACCACTCTTTCATCATCAGTTGCACCAGCCACACCGCGCCCACCAGAAATGCGCCCATGACGGTCTGCGCGCCCGCCAAGGCTCCGGTAGTTCCCAAAGCGACCAAGGAGAGCGTCGGCAGGAACCAGGCCAGTTGAACGCCGAACAGACCCCCGAGGTGCGAGAGATCGACCTTCAACGCGAGGAGAAAGAGCTGGAAGCTGAGCGCGCACGCGGTCTGTACGGCCATGATCAATCCCAAGCGTGCCAGCAGGGTTTGCTCGGCCCGGACCGGCGTAGCGAAACGGAGCTCGAGCGCGGGGTCGTCGAGCACGGCATAGGCCGCCATGATGCCGCTGATCAGCGGCACGATGAAGCCCAGATAGGCGCGAGCGAGATTGAACCGGATCTCGGGGTGACGCATCATCATGACGATCACCAGAAAGAGCGTCCAGAGCGCCGGGGGAAACCACAGTGCGTCGCGCCGATAGGTGAGCCAGGAATATTTCATACGGGTCATGCGCGGCGGCCCTCTCGTTGAAGGAAGCGTTCGAGCAGCAGCAGGACCCCCGCAATGCAAAGTCCCAACACCGCCAGGTTCAGGATGGCGTCGGCCGCGGTGTACTGCCCAGTGCCGAAGAACGCCTGCATGGCGAAGATCCCGCTCGGCGTCAGGAGCGTTCCATTCAAAGTGGGAAAGAGCTCGGGGGGAATGAAGTTGGCCCAGAACCAATAGCCCGTGAACAGGATCTGGTAGACGCTCGACGGCATGACCATCGGACAGGCGAGCGAGAACGCCACGACGAAGGCGAACGCCGGAACTGTGATGGCGAGGAATGCAAGCGGCACGGCAACGAGCATTTCGACGGGTGCGTGCCTCATGGCGATCATTACGGCCGGGATGGCCATCACCCACAGGAACAAGGGAAACAGGCACGATGCCAGAGCCGCCAGATATTTGGCAAGAACGTAGACGGGACGGCTCAGAAGGGTGCTCTCCTGCAACTCCCGGAGCCCCAGGCGGACGTCGCGCTGTACTCGATCGGCCGACAGGATCCCGGCAACCACCGGGAAGAAAACGTTGACTGCGAGCAGGAAGCGGCCGGCCACCGACCAGGCCTCACTTTTGGAGATGACCTCCCCTTTGACCATCTCTCCGAGGGGAGGAGGGGAAAACAGTAGGACGGTATGGAACAGGAAGAGCAGGCCATAGGCGATCCACAGACCCTTTCGGCGCAGCGCCATGCCGAGCTCGTGGCGAAACATGCCCCGAAAAATGCCGAGGTAACGCTGCATCATGGCTCTCCCGAAAGGACTTTCCGGCGTCCATCGGGCGCCAGTGGATGTCTGGAGTCAGAACGCCGGCGGCGGGCGATTCTTACCCTTTCCCTCCCGGCCTCGATCTTGCATTTCGGGCTCTCTGGCCTCTCTCAACATCGAGAGGAGCACAAGGAGGACCCAATGAACCGTCTCCGCAACTGCTTCTTGGTTGCTGCCGTTCTTTGTACCGCCACGATCGCCCAGGCCGCGCAGCCCGGCTCCGGTACCGTAGCCCCGCCCAACGTCTCAGCCCTATGGGAGGGCGGGCCCTACACCGTGGGTGTCCCCAATCAGCTCGGGTGTCTCTCGGCGAGCAATCCCACCTGTGATGCCTTCGCCTTGACCGTAAACCTGACGCTCGGATATCGGTTCTCAGTGGCGATCGCGAGCGAGATCGCGGGCGACGACTACGACCTCTACGTCTACTATCCGGACGGCACCGAGGCCGGCCGCTCCGCCAACGAGGGCGGGAGCGAAGCGGTCGTGATCAAGCACACCAATCTGCACGGCACCGGTCCCTACCAGGTGCGCGTACTTCCCTTCGCGGTGACCTCCGGCTCGACCTATCAGGGCGTCGCGCGCGCGACCAGCACCCCCGCGATCGAACCCGAAGATCCGAACGTCTGCCTCGAAGCGATCCCCGACACGATCGGGATCGCGGGGGTGACGGATAGCGGACAGACGGTGTCGCTGGATGTCACCGTCCTTCTCGATGGCGTGAGCGTGGGGGACGCCAACCTGCTCATGACCAGGGCCGCCGATTCCTACGTGCCGCTCAAGGTCAATCTGAACGTCGTCTCGTATACCAGCGTCGCCTTCACCGGCACCGAGGGCTCCGACATCATCCAGCAGGCCAAGAATCACTTCGGCGGCGTGCGGCCGTCGGGAGCTGACCTGGTCTACGTCCTGACCAGCAAGGACATCACCTCGGCCGGGGATACCGGGCTTGCCGGCCTTGCCGATTGCATCGGCGGCGTTCGGTTCCCCCATCATGCTTTCGCGGTGGGAGAGGCGCAGGGCATCGAGGAGGACGTCATCGGACCCTTCCGTCTGTTCGTGGAGGCCCACCCGGAGGTCGCCGCCCACGAGCTCGGGCACCTGATGGGAGCCCACCATCACTACGCCAACTGCGTGCAGGGCAACCTCGATGGCGATCCGGACGACCTCTCTCCCTGCACCCTGATGTTCAACTACATCGACTTCCAATCGCTGAACTTCGGGACGCTCGAAGGGGTCACGGTCCGCGGCCACGCCGTCAAGTACGCCACGCCGTAGTCCGCCTCTTGCCTCTGTCAGCCTATCGAACCCCCTCGCTCGAGGGGGTTCGCTGTTTGGCGTTCGGCGCCAGGCTCTTTTCCTCCGCTGAAGAATAAACGGTGAAGCGGGCTCCAGGGTCCTTCTGCTCATGAGAGGACGACAGCTCGCTCTCACCCCTGTGAAGCTGCTTCCGGCTTCCGGGGTTCTCTGCAAGGAGTGTCTTGAATGCGGTGGATATCGAAACTGGGTTGGAGGGCTCTGGCGATTGCGATCGCCATGGGCGCGGCGGCGTCTGCGCACGCGACGACGCTGATCCGGATGGGGCTGGAGGATCTGGTCGCTTCGAATGCGGCCGTCGTGGTGGGGGAGGTCCTGGATGCCGAGTCGCGCTGGAACGAGGATTCGTCGTTCATCGTGACCGATGTCCGGATCGCCGTACACGAGGTGGTCAAGGGCCGCCTGAGCGAGATGGAGCTGACGGTCACGCTTCCGGGCGGGACGATCGGAAACCGGACCAGCCTCATCATCGGCGCCGCCGAGCTGGTCCCCGGCAACTCGTACGTGCTGTTCCTCAGCCGGATGAACCTGCTGCGCGCCGGCGAGGGCCTGGCGGTCCGCGACCTCGTGCAGGGCGCGTTCGACATCAAGATGGAACGCGACGGACTGCGAGCGGTCAGCCAGGCGATCCGGCACCCGCTCATGCCGGACAGGAGCGGGATGGTGGAGCCGCCAGGCGGAGCCAAGGGAATGCAGGTCAACGCCATGCTCGCGGAGATCCGCCAAATCGCGGGCCGCCAGGGCTCCCGCCGGGAGGTGAAGTGATGAATCACTCCACACTGCGCTTCGGCAAGATCACAGCTTTCGCCTTCGCCGCCGCCGGGATGCTCGCCTGGGTTTCTCCATCCCACGCCTACCGTATGATTCAGGTTTCCGGGAGCGGCCGGTACACCAGCAGCAACCCCGTGACCTGCGACGACGTCAATGGCTTCGTGCACTGGTGGACTACAAACATTTCATTCCGCGGTGCCGGGGTGGATGCCGCGAGGCAGGCGGCCATTCAGACAGCCCTCAACAGTTGGACCAACGTAGCCGGCGCGAGCCACGTCCTCAGCTTCTCCGGGAGCGTGTCCAATCCATACCCGGTCAACAACGCCGACGGCTTCAACTCGTTCGCTTTCGTCCACGATCCCACGAGCCCCTGCACGGGAAGCTGCCTCGCGATCACCGCGTTGTCGATCCTCAGCGAGACGCCCGGCCATGAGATCCAGGAGGCCGACATCGTCTTCAACATGAATCAGCCCTGGAGCACCAACGGATCGAACTATGACGTCCAGGCCGTCGCCACCCACGAGATCGGGCACGCGCTCGGCCTCCATCACTCCGAAGTGTCGGGCGCGACGATGTATCAGGGCTATACCACCAACTGGCGGTCACTGGAATCGGACGACATCCAGGCCCTGCAATGCTCGGAGGACTGGTACGTGTCGCCGTCGTACCAAGGGCTCCACGAGACCACGACCTGCCGGGGGATCACGGGCTGGGCCAAGAACACGAAACGGCCCAACGGCTACGCCTGGGTCGCGGCCTGGAACGGAAACCTGAGCTGGAACGACGCCCCGGCCGACGACTACCGCGCGGACGTGGGGTCCCACAGCTACACCATCCCACCCCCGGGTTATTACCGCGACGGCAACTATCGCACGATCACCGTCAAGTTCCCGAACGGTGCCACCTCGCCGGGCTCGCCGCAGAGCCTGATCTGCCAGGTCGGCATCTTCAGGAACGAGACGCCGGCGTTGTTCCTCGACACGGGGGGCTTGGACTATTCGGTCGGCAACGAGTTCAGCTCTTCGATCCCCGGATATGTGACGCACCTCCGGTATTACAAGGCGACGGAGGAGGCCGGGGTCCATTCGTTGAGCCTGTGGAACACCAGCGGCCAGCGCCTGGGGTCGGTGGACGTCGACTTCGGTGCCGCCGGCGTGGCAGGTTGGAAGACCGGGAAGCTGGCCGGCAACGGCATCCAGATCCAGGCCAACACTCACTACGTGGTCACGGTGACGACCTCCACGAAGCAGAGCAAGACGAACTGCGGTTCCTTCCCGCTCACCAACGGTCCGATCACCGGCCATGGCGGGCGCTGGGTCCAGGGAAACAACATCTACCCGACCACGGGTAGCTGCAGCAACTTCTGGGCGGACGTCTATTTCGATCAGTAGCATCCCCTGGGGCTCCACTCCACCAAGGGGGTGGGGCCCGCTTTTCCATTAGGGGATCCTTCCGCTCCCTCTGGAGCGCAGCCTTCGCCTCCAACTTCGCGAGCATCTGGGCAAGGACAGATTCAGCACCATCCGAGCTTCCTCCGTTGTCGCAGAGTCGGACTTCCTTGCGTCATGCATGGCCTTCCGCGCCTCCAGGTTCGCGCAAAGAGTCGCAGAGACTCTTATCCATGTCGCGACGTCTGCGCTCTTTCCTGCAAGGCTACCATGAAGGCCGATGGTGCGTCGGCCAATTGCGACAAAAAGAGATCTGCACGGCCAACTACGTGGCAACTATGCGACATCGACTAGATTCTCTGCTCCCATTCGCGCGATCTACGAGACAAGAAGAGGGATCTTTGCGACATATACTAGCCACTTGGTGACGCTATGCGCCGTCATCGCTACAAGGATCGAGAGAACCGAGAGTCGAGGGGGAGACTCTGCGTCATGAGATCATCATGGGCCTATGGGATCGTGAATCGGACAGCACTGTGCAGAGGGAAAGGTGCAATCCCTGTGTTCTTTGCTACATAGTGCGCGATCTGAACCTCGCCGAGCAGGATCTTTGCTACAAAGAGGCGGGGCCGAGGCGGGAGCCCAGGGGCGGGGCTTTGGTCTATGATGAGCAGCATCAGATGCCCAAGGCACCTCTATTCCGCAAGGTAAATACGCGAGCCCGAGGAGTGCACCACAACTTCGGGGGCGACTATCGGCATGATCGGCGCTCGAGGTACGCGCGTACCTCTGAGGTAACGCACTTGAGCATGCACGGTAAAGTGCGTCGTGGGCTCGACTACACGCCTCTCTTTCGCTTCCTTCTTTCAAAAGTAGGCGAAGACTGGAACGAAGTCCATTCTGAAGCGGTGGCACGCCTCGACCGACCCGATCCCATCTTCTGGCTCGTCGCTCTACAGCCTCACGCTCAGCGCGAGTACGTGCTCGTCGGCGAGTCCACGTACTGGAGCGGGCTATACGTCGATGGCGGGGGGCGACTGCAACTCGTCAACCCTGGTCTTGGCCCGTCCAGCCTTTCGCCAAGTTGCGACTGCTGCACCCACACTTTCAATGGCGTGCCCTTCACGCAGCGCTTCAGCCCGGTTCGCACGGACGATCGCGGGTAACAGGCGCCGGGCGAGTGTCAATCGCTCCATCTCAAGTAGCCGCTATCGAATCCGTCACTTACCACCGCCCGCCTGCACACGAGCTGACGCATAAGCGTCCTGGCTAGTTCGGAAGGGAGGGAGGCTGATGCGACACCCGGCCTGTGTTGACCAACCGGCGGCAGAGGCGTATTATTAGCTAAAGTCCAGAAACCACGAGCCTATCGACATGTTGCCATCAACCACCGGGGACCGCAAGCTGTCGGTAAGGCGGGAAGTCGTTGAATATTGTGTGGGAGAGGGTCGGCAGGAGAGAGATATGACCCCAGCTGAACGGACCTCCGTGGTGATCTCAATCTCATGCAATTAACAGCACTGGCCGGGATGAACCTGTCGGTTTACATATAGAGGAGATAGCTATGGCTGGAGGCAATGAATTAGTTTGGGCGCGAGGCAATAGTGATGGCGAAGCACGAACCATCCTGGGAGATCAGCGTATCTGGGATGGTCCCATAACCGCAGGAACTAGCCAACCGATCAAACTGGTCCAAGATCAAGTCGCGCTTATACTGGCCGCCCATGCAGGCGGTGAGTTTGATAACGGTGAGATAGTCGGTTATCTCCCGACTACTCCTTAGCCGAGACCATGGACGTAACCCGAGGGGTGGCCAACCCGGGCGTTCGAGCGGACGGATACCGGCACGGTCCCGCCGCTCACCGCCAACCTCGTTAACCAACAGGCAGACGACGTACGCGCAACGAGGAGAATGCCGTGGACCAGCTCAAAGACTTTGCGGACGAAAGGCTTCTCCAAGGGTGCATCTACTGCGACAGCGGTAAGAAAGAAACCACAGATCACGTCCCGTCCCGAGTTCTCCTCGATCCACCGTTTCCTACCAACCTTCCTGTCGTGCGGGCCTGCTACGCCTGTAACAATGGCTTTTCGAAGGACGAAGAGTACTTGGCCTGCCTCATTGAGTGCGTGATCGTTGGCACCACCGACCCTAACAGCATCCAGCGGCCGAGCATCGCGAACAGACTTCGAAGAAGCCCTGTCCTGCGCTCACGTATTGAGACCGCCAGGAGCGTCGTTGACGGAAACGTCGTCTTCGTAGCCGAGGAAGCTCGCGTTCACAATGTCCTGTTGAAGCTTGCAAGGGGTCACGCCGCCTTCGAACTCAGCTTGTCATTCCGTCGAGAGCCAACCTTGCTGATGTGGTGGCCAATGTCGATGATGACCGAGGAACAGAGAGATTCATACGACACCCCTCACGTCACAGAGCTCTTTGGCGAGGTGGGCTCTCGTGGAATGCAACGATTACTTGTCACACAAGTGACACTTGAATCTGAGGCGGGGGAGTCGTCGGGCTTGAACCTTGTCATCAATGACTGGGTTGACGTTCAAGAAGGCAGGTACAGGTACCTTGCAATTGACGATCACTGCGGTGTCAAGATCAAGATCGTTCTTTCGGAGTTTCTGGCCTGCGAAGTCTCCTGGGCCGATACCGCTGTTTCAATAGAGACTGGCTAGCCTGCCGATCGAACGGACGGCTGAAGCCGCCGCTCATCGTCAAACCCGTTGGGCGCCTACTGTAGAGCATAGAGAATATGGCTAAGAACCTTGATGGGGGAAGAGTTCGACAGTATCTGGGGCAGGAGGTCAGATCTCTCCTTGAGGCGTACCGCCAGTTTGAAACCCTCCTCCCGAGCGGCTTTTCTAAAGGTGCAGCGCATCGAGGTGAGGATGGTCGGTACATAGAATCTCTTGTTCGCACCTATTTGAGGAGGTTACTTCCTTCATCTCTAGAGGTTGCTTCCGGCTTTATTCTCCGACCAGCCGTTAAGACAGGGAACAATGGCCGTGAGCGGAAAGGAGACGTTGACACGCATTCCACCCAGCTTGATGTTCTGATATACGACAGCGCACATTATCCTGTCTTCCAGCGATTCGGCGATAATATAATAGTGCCTCCGGAAGGTGTGGTCGCGATCATATCCATCAAGAAAAACCTGCGAGATAAAGACGTGGTTCTTGAGTGTCAGGCACTTCGACAAGCATCTAAGCTTTGTCGTTTGCTCGACGCCTCGGATCGTCCCATGCGCGGGCCATTTCTTGCCCTTCTGGGAGTACAATCCTATATTCAGAAGAAAAGAGTTGAGACACCGACCTGGATGTTTGAGCAGATTCGTGAAGCTTACTCCGGTGAGTCGGTGCCCACATTCGATGAAGTAGTCGGGTACGTTGGAACTTTAAATGACGTCAGCCTCTTCAAGGCTCGGCCACAAGGTGAAGAAGTGCGCTCTGCCAAGTTTGTCTACATCAAGCACAAACAGGATGAGCATCACTGGTCATTGCAACTGATCTTGACGGGCATTCTATCCGTGATGTTCGATCCAACCCGCAATTACCGTCGTCGCCCCGGGTTCTCCGCCTTTCAGCCTGGTCGCCAGCACGATGACGAAGTTGGAGAGCTAGAAGTTGTAGGGCTTAGGTGAGAAGCACGTCGCCCACCCCGAGCGGTCGAGCGGACGGATACCGCACTATCGCACGGTTCCGCCGCTCACCGCCACCAGCATTGGTCGTTGTTTCCCTGAAGATTGGTGGATGCATTCCTGTGAAGTTGCTCGGGGAGAAATGCTGTGTCTGATCTGCCCGCTCCGAAAGACCCGCTGAGCACCGCGGTCGAGAAGGGAATTGAAGAAGCAGCTAAGGCAGCAAAGGTCGCGCCTCTTCTAGAGGCTGGCTCCTTGGAGGAAGACAACGACATGAGGGACAGATGGGCGAACGATTTGAGATTCGAGATTTACAGCTTGCATTTCAACACACAGAGGGTGAGATAGGGGCGCTATGGCAGAGAAACCAAGCCTTCCTTGTGGCTAATTCCCTTCTCGCGCTTTTGGTCGGTGATCGCGTCGAGAAGTTTCCATGGTTTGCGTTTGCAATATGCATTTTGCGCTACAATCTCTTGGCTATGGTGCCGAGCTAATCAGTATCAGTATCAATGGGAGCGCTACTGGATTCGCGAGCTTCGACATTTAGAAAAAGGGCTTCAAGATTGCAAGCTTTGGACACGCGCAGGATCGAAGAACGCAAGGATAGATGGATGGCCTTGGATTAATGGCGATGCTCACGAAGTCTATCTCTCCAGAGCTTTTCTGGTAGGCTGGATCGTGGCCTCAATCTATTTTCTCTCTGCGGCTATGAAGTTGACATAAGTCGAGTGGAACAGGAAGCCATTACCGTGCAAAGCAAGAGCGTGTACAGACTCCGCCGAACACGACCTGCAGCGGACGTCTGAACGACGCCGCTGAGGGGCAGTCCCTTTACTGCGACACGAAGTCGCTCTTAAGACGAAGTTGTTTCACTCGATGTAGGATGTGAAACCACCCGTACCACCGGGTGAACCTAGGAGCCTGAATAGAGAGCGGCCCTGACAATGTACAGAAGCATGCGGGGCGGGAACCGTGAGGAACCTGCTCTCCTGGCAGCCATAGCAGGGTGATGGCTACTAGTACGACGTGCCCTAAATTCGTTCGGGAATCTCTCCTGCGCCCTGGTATGTCGTCAACCTGGAACTGCAGTTGGCTTGGAGCTGAACCTTGGCAGGGCAGGCTTTTCCTGGGAGCGCCGGCGTCCCGCCGGCATGTCCGGATGAATCGGCGGAACGCCGGCTTTGTCGTCGCCCTTGCAAGAAGGCCGGGCCTTCGGCCCAATGTCTTTGGATGCCGGCGAGACGCCAGCGCTCCCAGGGAAAACAGCTTCGTACCGGTACTGGCTAAGCTAGGTGGCAGGAGACGGGTCCCACGAAGGAACCCGGAACGAATTTCGGGCACGTCGTACTAGTAGTGCAGGGGAACCACACTTCCACTGATAGGGAGGAGCAAGATGGATCCCGTCGTTCATTTCGAAATGCCCTACGACGACCGGAAGCGGATGGCAACGTTTTATGAATCGGCCTTCGGCTGGCAGACGCAGATGCTTGGCGAGGAGATGGGCAATTACGTCCTGGCGACCACCACGGAGACCGGCGAGAGCGGCCCAAAGAAGCCCGGCGCGATCAACGGCGGCTTCTTCGAGAAGAAGCCTGATTGGCCCGCGCAGTACCCGTCCGTCGTGATCGCGGTGGGGGATATCCAGGAATCCATCAAGAAGGTCACGGAATCGGGTGGCCAGGTGCTCGGCGGTCCGATGGACATGCCCGGCGTGGGACAGTATGTCTCCTTCATGGACACCGAGGGCAATCGGGTAAGCATGCTCCAGCCCGTCCCTCGCATATGAGCCTCATGCTGTTATTCTTCTGCCCATGGCTGACAAACCGAACCTGCTTCTCACCGCAAGCGCAGCCGTCTACTTCGTTGCGTCGGTGGGCGCGATCTTTGCCGGCGACGAGCTGCTGAAACTTGCCGGCGCTGCCGGCACGTCGCTGGAGCTCGCGCTGCTCCAGTTGCTCGGAGCTGCCGTGTTCAGTCTGGCCATGTTGAACTGGATGAACCGCTACTCCCTGATGGGAGGAATCTTCGGACGGCCGCTCGTCGTTGTCAATTTCGCGAACAGCGCCATCTCGGCGCTCATGCTCGTCCATCTCGCGCGGCGAGACGGTGTCTCCACTGCATTGGGAATTGCGCTCGGCTTCTACGCTCTCATTGCTTTGGCGTTCGGCGCCAGGCTGTTCGTGCCCGCGCGAGAAAACTAGTTGAGTAAGAGAGGATCTGATTGACCGGGAAGACACATGTCCGAGCCTCCGACCTGCGCGGATTGAATCGACTGGTCATCGATGCCACTACGGGTGTAACCGACGTAGTGGAGGCCGTGCACCACAACATCGCCCGGACTCTGGGCGCCGGTCTTATCTACCGGAGCATCCGCGGGATCACGCGTCTCGTCGGCGGTGGGATCGATGCCGCCCTCGCGCCTTTCACATCACTGGGGAAGGGGAGCTCGACCGGACGCGAAGCCTTGCTGGCCGCGTTGAACGGTGTGCTGGGAGACCATCTCGTCGCCACCGGGAATCCACTTGCGATCCCGATGCGGTTCCGCGGAGAGCCGTCCGGACGCAGGCTGCTCGTGCTGGCTCACGGCCTGTGCATGAACGACCTGCAATGGAATCGAAAGGGGCACGACCATGGCGCCGCGCTGGCCCGCGACCTTGGTTTCACGCCGGTCTACCTGCACTACAACAGCGGCCTTCATGTTTCTATAAACGGGCGCGCGTTCGCCGGCCTGATCGAGGAGCTGGTCGAGCAGTGGCCGGTGGAGGAGTTGGTCATCCTCGGACACAGCATGGGCGGACTGGTCACGCGCAGCGCCTGCCATTACGGACGAGCCGCGGGGCACTCCTGGCTGCGGCATCTGAAGAAGATCGTCTTCCTGGGAACGCCGCACCACGGCTCCGCTCTGGAGCGCGGCGGCAACCGGTTGGATTCAATTCTGGACGTCAGCCGCTGCACGGCCCCCCTGAGTCGCCTAGGGAAGGTCCGCAGCGCGGGCATCACCGACCTGCGTCATGGCAACCTTCTGGATGAGGACTGGCAGGGGCAGGACCGTTTCGAAGAATCGGAAGACCTGCGCCAACTGGTGCCCCTGCCAGATGGCGTGGAGTGCTATGCGATGGCAGCAGCGGCCAGCGAGGCCGGCGATCTCAGGAGCCGTCTGCTCGGCGATGGATTGGTACCGGTGGACAGCGCGCTGGGCCGTCACGAGGAGGCGGGCAGGACCTTGGCGTTTCCAGAGTCGAGGCGATGGATTGCCCCGGGTATGAAGCACTTCGACCTGCTCAACCGTCCTGAAGCGTACGAGAAGATTCGGGAGTGGCTCGCGGCCTGACATACCGGGCGATCTTGCCGGAGAGGATCTCGGGACTGACCGGCTTGCCGACGAACGCCGTGAAGCCCGCGGTGTCGAGCTCGTGCTGGTTTCCCATGCGGGTCGAGGCGGAGACCGCGAAGATCGGCAGGTGCAGGAATTTCGGATCGGGCAGCGAGCGGATCGTTCGCGTGGCGGCGTAGCCGTCCAGATCCGGCATTCTCAGAGCCATCAGTACCAGATCGTAATCTCTCTCCTGGACCTGCTCGACGGCTTGCTTCCCGGTCGTCGCGACATCGACTTCGATGCCCCAATCCTGCAGGAACGCGGTCAGGACGAGAACGTTGATCTCATTGTCATCCGCGATGAGCACCTTCAAACCTTTGAGCGGTTGGTCGTCGGCGGACGCCTCGGCCTCATCTCCCGGCTCTGACGTTTCCGGCGGGACGCGCAGGCGCAGGCCGAAGGTGAACGTCGATCCCCGGCCCAGCTCGCTTTCGACGGTGATCCGGCCGCCGTACAGCTCCACCAGCTTCTTGCTGATCGACAGCCCGAGGCCGGTGCCGCCGTATTTCAAGCCGATGTCATAGTTGGCCTGCGTGAACTCGTCGAAAACGTGGGGGAGCCGGTCGGCCGCGATGCCGATCCCGGTGTCGGCGATCCGGAAGTCGATCGACACGGCATCCGGGAGCCGCTCCCGGACCTCCAGCGCCACAGTCACGGACCCTTGCGCCGTGAACTTGATCGCGTTGCTCAGCAGGTTCGTGACGACCTGACCGATCTTGATCGGATCGCCGCAGACGGTGTCCGGCACGCGCTCGTCGATCTTGACTTTGAGCGCAACGCTCTTTTCCTCGGCTTTTACATGGAGGTTTTCGACGATCTGATGGATCAGTTGCCGGAGATCCAGGCTCCTCTCTTCCAGTGACACCTTGCCGGATTCGATCTTGCTGAAGTCGAGGATGTCGTTGATCAGGGCGAGCAGGCCCTCCGAGGACGAACGGAGGATGCGGACGATCTTCTGTTGCTGTGTGGACAGCTCGGTGCTTTCGAGGAGGTGCCCGACGTTCAGGATGGCATTGAGCGGAGTGCGGATCTCGTGGCTGATCATCGAGATGAAATCCGCCTTGGCCTTGGCCGCCTGCTCGGCCCTCTGGCGCTCGCGCAGCAGCTCGCGCTCGTATTCCTTGCGGTCCGTGGCATTGAAGACGGTGGTGCGGGTGAGCAGCGGATTTCCGTCCTCATCCTTCTTGAGCACCGAATTGATCAGTGCCGGCAGCCGCCCGCCGTCCGCGCAGACGAGGTCGACGGCGATCTCACGCACCGTCCCCTGCATCCGCAGCAATGGCGCGTAGTGGGTCTCGTGGAAGATCCGGCCTCCGGCAGTGAGCAGATCCTGGAACCGCTTGTGGCCGACGAGGTCTTCCCTGCGATGGCCGGTCCAGTCGAGGAACGTCTGATTGACCTTGACGATGGTCCCGCCCGGCAGGGCCGAGATGTAGCCGCAGGGAGCGTTGTCGTAGAGGTCTTCGGCGTTTTCCTCGATCACCAAAGCTACACCTGGCAGCTAGAGAAAATCCTTGATGGCGGCGATGGTCTCTTCCGGAGCGCTCAGGTTCGGACAGTGCCCGGTGGCCTTCATCAGCACCAGCTCGCTGGCTGGAATCTGCCGATGCACGTACTCTCCGACAGATTGCGGGGCGATCGCATCCTCGGAGCACTGCAGGATCAGGGTGCGGGCGCCGACTTTCGGAAGATCGGCGCGGTTGTCCGAGAGGAAGGTGGCGCGCGCGAAATGCTTCGCGATCTCGGGGTTGGTGCGGCAGAAGCTGTTGGTCAGCTCCTGCCCAAGCGCGGGACGGTCCGGGTTTCCCATGATCACGGGAGCCATGGCGCTGGACCAGCCCAGGTAGTTGCTGTCGAGCGATTCGAGCAATCCATCGATGTCTTCCCGGGTGAACCCGCCCACGTAGTCGTTGTCATCAATATAGCGGGGCGAGGGTCCGACCAGGACCAGCCTCTCGAACCGGTCCGGTTCCTGGATCGCCGCGAGAACCCCGATCATGGAGCTCACGGAGTGCCCGACGAAGATCGCGCGCGTCAGCCCCAGCTCGCGGCAGATCCCGAGCAGGTCGTTGGCATAGCCCTGCAGTGATTCGTACTTGCCGGGATGCCAGGCGGAAGGATCGGATTGCCCGGCGCCGACGTGATCGAAGAGGATGATGCGGTACTCGTCCTCGAAGGCGGGAGCGACGAACCGCCACATGTTCTGGTCACAGCCGAAGCCATGCGCGAAGATCATCGCCTGGCCTCCCTCCCTGCCCGAAATCTTGACGTTGTTCCTTACCAGGGTGTCATTCATGGGGCCGGATGATAGCACCCGGTCTATCTTCACTTCCGCAGCAGCACCAGCGTCTCCGCGTCGTTCTTCTCGGCGCGGGCGAAGAGGGCCTGGACCATCGGGTATTGCTGCTTGCCGAGCTCGCGCTGCTTGAGGTCGAACTGGCGGCGATAGGTGAGGGAGCGCGCGCCGTCGGCCCACTCGACGGTGGTGAGAACCGCGCCGGCCGCGGTGCCGTGGCGTACCTGCTTGGGCAGCTTGTCGACCTGCCAGCCCTCGGGCCAGCGCAGGGTGAGCTCCACCTCGTCGTGGTCGGCGTAGGTGAAGAGGATGGGGGAGAGGCGGCTCGCCGCTTCCGCATGAAATGGCTGCTTCACCGGGCCCAGAGGCAGGCTGGGGGAGAGGGTCGCCTCGTCGCCGAGCACCTCCTCCTCGCGCTGCGCCAGCGACCAGGCGACCTCCACTTTCTGTTCGTCGACCGACTCCTGTACCCGGACGTCGGAGACCATGTACTCGGGGTAGGACTCTTCGAGCCACTTCTTCCAGGCCTCCGCCGTCTCTGTGACGCTGGGCTTCCAGCGCAGCCGATCCCAGGCGTGATGGCCGGTCAGCGTCAGGCTGCCCTTGCCGGTGACGCGCCCCTCGCCGTCGAGCTCCAGATCTACTTTGGCCAGGCGGCTGCTCTCCGTGTACGGAGTCTCGGGCAGCTTCACGATCTCTGGGGTGGCGCGGTCGTAGAGCAGGGCCGGCATCCCCTCGACATAGGGGGAGAGATGTCCGAAGCCGAGGCTGCGGTCCGAAGGATCGAGGAAGATCCGCTGCCCCTCAAGCCCCTCAAGATCGAGGGCCACGATGACCCGGTCGAACCAGCGGGGATTGGGGAAGTCCGTCGCGAACCGGCCGTCGTCCCGGTCCGCGGCCCAGACGGCGCGGGCCTGCATGCCCGCGGCCCGGAGCATGGCCTGGAGGAGCAGGGCCTTGCCGGCGGAGGTGCTCCGCTTTGCAGCGAGGACGGAATCGGCCGTGGTGCCATCCGGCAAGCCCACGCTCGGCACGTCCTCGGTCTCGATCTGGTCGCGGACGAAGCGGTAGAGCGACTCGGCCTTAGCCCGCGGGGTGCCCGAGCCGGCGATCTCCTGCGCCTTGCGGCCGGCGTTCGCGGATTTCTTGAGCGCCTTGTCGTACTCGTCTCCATAGAGCTCGCAGACGGTCGCCCAGGTCTCGAACAGCCGGACCGGCTTGATGGTGTCCTTGATGCCGACGGGCGCGAGCAGGTACCAGCTCGCCAGGTCCTCGAACGGAGGGCCGTGGGGCTCGTCCGGGACGGCGGGCAGGTTGCGGCCCCAGGCCCAGATGCGGCCGCCTTCCAGCGTGCGGGTGGACTCCTGCTGGATGCCGGCCTTGAGCGGGTCCGAGATAAAGGAGCGGACGGTGACCACTCGCGGGATGTCGTAGATCACTTCGGAGTAGAGGGTCGGCACCTCGTCATGGAAGTACCAGGCATCGACAGAGAGGAGCGACGCCCCCCGGATGCGATAGCGGTAGTCGAGGATCGCGCCTACCTCAACAGCCGGGAAGGCGATCGAGGTGACGAAGACCTTCTCGGACCGCGACAGCCGCCGCTTGAAGATCGCATCCTTGGGGAGCGGCACTTCGCGGCCGTCCGGCAGCACGGTCCGCCCCTGCAGGTCCTGCAGCTTCGACTGTTTGCTGTGGTAGACGAGCACCTCTCCGTACTTCTTGCCCTCCTCGGTGAGGATCTTCCGCCGTACCTCGATCGTGAAGCTGGGGGAGAAGCGGCCGGTCTTCTCGTCGAGCATCGAGAACGTGCCCTTCTTGAAGAGCACCACGGCCGGCGCGTTCGGGGCTTCCGGCACCGAGGTCATCCGGCGCTCCGTCTCGCTCACCGGCCGCAGGTCGCCGGCTCCGGCGGCTCCGGCGAAAGTCGCGAGCAGCAGAGTGGGAAGGGCAAGGAGCAGAGAGCGGCGAAGCTGATTCATGGGCGGTCCTCCACTTCCCTATTCATGTCATGGAGACGGGAATCGTTTCGCACCCGCTCCGCGATTAGGTGTTGCACGGACGGCGGCTCCGGGCCGAGGTGGAAGGAGCCGACCCGCAGGCGGACTTCCTCGTCCGCGACCGTGATCCGCTCGTGTTGCCGCATGTGCTCCATCCAGGAGCTGACCAGGAAGAGCTCGGTGTAGACGCCCGGCTCCGCGGAGTCGGCGAAGAGGCCCCACTGCATGGCTCCGCCGCGCAGCCGGATGCGGCGGAGCTCGCTCATGGCCGCCGAGAACTCCGCTGCTCGGGTGGGATCGATGCGGTACCGGATGCTGACCAGGACCGGCCCCTGCTCGGGCTCCAGATCCTGAATCCGCGGCGCTGGCCACTGCCGCGACGGCGCCAGGTTCAGCCCCTCTCCCGTGCGCAGATGGATGCCCAGGGTGGCGAGCAGCCCCACCACCATACAGCCGGCCGAGATCAGCAGGGCGAGGGAGACCCCGACCCGGTCCGCGATCGCTCCCCAGAGCACGCTGCCGCCGGAGAGCCCGCCGAAGATGAAGAGCATGTAGACGGACAGGGCCCGGCCCCGCACCCAGGAGGGGACCAGCATCTGGATGGCAACGTTCAGGCTGGAGAGGAGGGAGAGCCAGGCACCCCCCGCGCCGAGCAGAGCCGCGAACAGGAGCCAGAAGATCTGCACGCTGCCGAGGGCCACGAGGGCGCCGGCGAAGATCAGGTTGGAGACCGCGACGATCAGATCGGTGGAGCCGCCGCGGCTCAGGCGGGGGAGGACCATGGCGCCGGACACGGCGCCGATCCCCAGCGCTGCCAGGAGGAGGCCGTAGCCGGCGGGTCCCCGGCCCAGATCGCGGGCTACGACCGGGATGAGCGCCCAGAGCGAGCTGGCGCAGAGCACGAAGACCGAGCCGCGCGCGATCACCGCCAGCACCTCGGGCGAGTGGCGCACGTAGCGCACGCCCGTGCGCATGGCCCCGAGGAAGCGCTCGGCCGGGAGCATGGAGGTCTCCACCGGCCGCTTCCAGCGGTAGAGCACGATCACGACTCCGAGAAAGGAAGCCGCGTTGAGCAGGAAGTTGGCCTGGGCGCCGGCAGCCGCCACGATCAGTCCGCCGAGCGCGGGACCCACGGCCCGCGCGATGTTGAAGCCGACGCTCGACAGAGAAACCGCGGCGGCGAGGTCCTCGCGCGGCACCATCTCGGGGACGCTCGCCTGCTGGGCCGGCTGATTGAAGGCCGCGCCCAGTCCCAGCAGGGTAATGAAGAGGAGGAGAAGCCAGGGCGTCATCAAGCCGGCCGCGGTGATTGCGCTCAGGCCCAGGGCGGAGAGGAGCATCCAGGTCTGGGTGACGAGCAGGATCCGGCGCCGGTCCACGACGTCGGCGAGCGCTCCGGCGGGCAGGGAGAAGAGGAACATCGGCAGGCTGGTGGCGGCCTGGACGAGCGCCACCATGACGGCCGACTGGGTCAGCGAGGTCATGAGCCAGGCCGAGCCCACGCTCTGGAGCCAGGTGCCGACATTGGAGGCGAGCATGGCGATCCAGAGCGCCCGGAACGTCCGGTGCCGCAGCGGGCTCCAGGGGGAGGGCCGGGTGGGAGGGGAAGGGTTCAAACCGCGCCGTGCTTGCGGGCCTGCTGCTCGCACGCCAGCTCGTATGAGCGGGCGAGCAGGGACACCGCCCGCTCCACGTCCCCTTCCTCGCGCAGGTAGAAGCTCACCCAGCCGCTCTGGGGCAGCAGGTGGTGCGGCTGGGCTAGCCCGGCGGACACCAGCTCGTCCCGGACCGTTTTGGGAAAGGCGACATCCAGCAGGAAGTCGCCATGGATGTGCCCGACCTCCCGGGAGCCGAACCGGTACTCGATGCCGCCGAAGCGGTGCGGCTGGGCTTCGACCCCCGGCCAGGCCAGCACGGCCTCCTGGATCCTGCTGCTCGCTCCCGGAACTCCGCCCATCTCGTCTTCCTCCACCAGCTCCTACGCAGAAAGCCTACACGAGCCGTCAAGCGTTTTCATGACGAAGACGGCAGGCGCACTTCGAAGCGGGCGCCTCCCTCTGGCCGGTTGCGGGCCGTAATGGAGCCGCCGTAGCCATCCACGATGGCTTTGACGATGGCGAGGCCCAGGCCGGTGTGGCCGTTCCGCGCCTCCGTACGAGAAACCGGCTCGTCCGGACGGTATCGGAAGAAGCGGTCGAAGATCCGGTCGAGGTGGGTCTCCGGGATGCCGGGGCCGCGGTCGTCCACGAGCACCAGCCCGGCTCCATCCTCCCGGGTGAGGCGGACTTCGATAGTCCCGCCGGCGGGGGAGAAGCTCGCCGCGTTATCCAGCAGGTTCTCGAATACCTGGGTCAGCCGCTCGGGGGAGGCTTGGACCCGCACCGGCTCCAAAGGCGCTTCCAGCTTGATTTCGATTCGATTGTCGGCGCGCAGACATCGACCTTCGACGATCTCGCGCAGCAGTCCGTCCAGCGCCACGGTCCGGGTCTTCTCGGACTCCAACTGGGCGTCGATCTCGGTGATCTCCCGCAGGCCGGAGAGAAGGCCCTCCATGCGGGCGACCTCCTTCTGGACCATGCCGAGGAAGCGCTGGCGGTCCGCGGGGTCTTCGACCTCGGCGAGCAGCTCGGTGGCGCCGCGGATCGCGGCGAGCGGGTTCTTGAGCTCGTGCGAGACGTCCGAGGAGAACGACTCGATGAAGGCGAGATGGGCTTCCAGGCGGCGGGTCAGCTCTGCGAGGGCGCGCGCGAGGTCGCCGATCTCGTCCCCTCGCCGCGAGCCGCGGAACCGGCCGCGCAGCCGTCCACGGCGGTCGAGCAGGGCGGCGGACTCGTTCCTCAGTTGCCGGAGGGGGCGGGCGATTGTGGTGGAGACGAGCAGGCTCAGGACCACGGCCGCCGCGACCGAGGCGAGGATGACCTTGAAGATGCCGAGCCGGACCTCGTAGAGCGCGGAGAGGATGCGGAACGTGGACTGGGAGACGACCACGGCGCCCACGACCTTGTCCTGGCTGCGGATGGGGATCGCGCTGTAGAGGGTGAGGGAGCGCTGGCCGCCGCTGCTCCTGCGGGTCGTCGCGCCATAGCGTCCGGCCAGGGCAGCCCGGACTTCGCGTGCCTCGAGCGGCCGGTAGGCGTTTTCTGGATCGTTGGAGGGCTGCGGCGCTCCCAGCCAGTCGGACAACCGGCTGGGGACCTTGTAGAGCCAGGCGCCGATCCGGTACGCCAGCTTCTCCCGGGCCTCGGGTGGAAGCGCATCTGAATATTCCGAGATTTCGCGGCTGGGAGCGGGAGCGGGTTGGCGCTGCGGTCCCAGCGTGGCCGAGTCGGCCAGAAGCGTGCCTTCCTGGCCGACGATGCGGAGCCGGGCTTCGGTGCGCCGATCCAGCCGCTCGAGGAGTCCTCCGGCGAGCTCGCGGCTCAGATCCCCCTGCTCGGCGAGGGCAGCCGCGAGGTGCCGGCCCTGCTGGACCATCGCCCTTTCCTGGGCTTCGAGCAGTTCCCGCTCGTAGACGTCCAGATAGAGAAATCCGGCGGCGGGCAGGAACACCAGCAGCACGTTGAACAGGAGCAGCCGGATCGAGATACCCTGGAGGAAGCGCATGGGAGCTCAGTCCGGCCGCCAGCGGTAACCGAGGCCGTAGACGGTCTCGACCGCGTCGAAGGCGGGGTCGGCCTCGGTCAGCTTGCGGCGCAGCCTCTTGATGTGGCTGTCGATGGTGCGGTCGCTCACGTAGGCGTCGTCTGGGTAGCCCTCCTGCAGGAGCTGGGCGCGGGTCTTCACATGTCCGGGATGCCGGGCGAGCGCGTGGAGCAGGGTGAACTCGGTCACGGTCAGTGGCAGCGGAGTCCCTGTCCAATGGGCCTGGTAGCGCCGGAGATCGAGCCGCAGGCGTCCGACCTCGACGATGCGCTCGTCGTCCCCTCCGGCGGGCTCGTTCCGGAGCGCCGCCCGCCGCAGGAGCACCTTGACCCGGGCCAGGAGCTCGCGCATCGAGAACGGCTTGCAGAGGTAGTCGTCGGCTCCCAGCTCCAGGCCCAGCACCTTGTCGAACTCCTCGTCCTTGGAGGTCAGGAAGAGGATGGGGAGGCGCTCGGAGAGGGCGCGCATCCGGCGGCATAGCTCCAGCCCGTCCATCTGCGGCATCAGGATGTCCAGGATCGCGAGATCGGGCAGCCCGCGCTCGAAGCTCCGCCACGCGGTGAGCCCGTCGGGGAACGGCTCGACGCGGTAGCCCTCGCGGCGGAGCGCGAACCCTACCGTCTCGCGGAGGGTCTCCTCGTCATCCACGACGGCAATGAGGTGGGTCATGTCTCGAATGTACCCCAAGCCGACGTCCCGGCGACGGTTGCCACAATTCCGCCACGATCTCGTCCCCTCTTTCCCCGATCCTGCCCCGAGCGTGCCCGGCCCATGCGGTCCAATCCTCCTCCAGAAAGAGAGGATATCCATGAGCCCCGATATGCCTGAGAAGAGAAAGTTCCGAGACTCCGTGCTGTTCAAGATGCTCGTCATCGGCCTGCTCATCCTGGCCCTGGGGATCCCGCTGTTGATGGTGCGGGCCCAGATCCATGAGAGGGAGCAGCGCCGGGATTCGGTGGTCTACGAGGTGGCAGGGACCTGGGGACGAGCTCAGACCCTGGGAGGGCCGGTGCTCACAGTGCCCTACCTGATCCATTCCAAGGATGAGAAGGGGATTGTCACGACGTGGACCCAGCTCGCCCATTTCCTTCCCGAAACCCTGAAGGTGGACGGCCGGCTGTTTCCCGAGCTGCGCCGCCGGGCCATCTTCGAGGTCGCCGTCTACCGGGCCGACCTGCACGCGTCCGGCACCTTCCAGCGGCCGAGCCTCGGGGAATGGGGGATCCCGCCGCAGGACATCCTCTGGGACGCGGCCTACCTGTCGATCGGCGTGTCCGACATGCGGGGGATTCGACGCAACGTGCGCATGGTCTGGGGGAGCAAGATGCTCCAGCTCTCGCCGGGCGGCGGGGTGTCCTGCCTTTGGACCTCGGGCCTGCGGGTGCCGATCTCGGGGTTGGCTGACGCGCCGGAGAAGCAGGCGTATCCGTTCGCCTTCGACCTGGCGATCCGGGGGAGCCAGAAGCTGCAGTTCCTCCCTCTGGGCAAGCAGAACACGGTGACCCTGCGGTCGAGCTGGGCCGATCCCAGCTTCTCGGGCGGGTTCCTGCCCGAGTCGCGGACCGTGTCGGCCAAGGGCTTCGAGGCGGCCTGGAGCGTCCCTTACTTCGGGCGGAGCTACCCGCAGCAGTGGCGGGAGGCGGAGCAGGAGAAGATGGCGCCGCAGAATGCGATCGTGGAGTCGGAGTTCGGCGTGGAGCTCTACCAGCCGGTGGACGTCTATCTCAAGACGGAACGCTCGGTGAAGTACGGGGTGCTCTTTTTGGTCCTGACCTTCCTGGCTTTCTTTCTGTTCGAAGTCTTCAGCCCGGTGTCGCTGCATCCCATGCACTACCTGCTGGTGGGCTCGGCACTCTGCCTCTTCTACGTGCTGCTGCTGTCGATCTCGGAGCACATCCCGTTCGTGATCGCCTATGCCATTGCCTCGGCAGGGATTCTCGTCCTGATCTCGGGCTACTCGCTGGCGATCCTCCGGGGCAAGCGCCGGGCGCTGGTCATGAGCGGGATGCTGGCGATCCTGTACGGCTATCTCTACGTGCTGCTCCAGGCCGAGGACTACGCGCTGCTGCTCGGCTCGATCGGCCTGTTCGTGATCCTGGCCCTGGTGATGTTCCTGACCCGCCGGGTCGACTGGTACTCGCCACGGATCGAGAAGGTTACGAGTCCGTGACCTGACGGAGCCAGAGGTCGAAGAGGGTCCGCATCATCTCGGTCTCTTCCGGCCGGATGCGGCGGACCGCCTTGAACTCGCCGAGAGGGAAGGACAGTGTCAGATCCCGCAGGGTCGCCACCCGCATCGTGGCCGCGACTCGGCGGGAGTGTCCTCACTCTGAAGCACACCGGCGTACTGCAGAGTCTACGGTAACTCCGCAGCAGCTCTTCGACCGATCTCTCGTTGACCCTGCGCTCTAGGACCAGCTAGGACGCAGGCTCCTGTCAGAGGGAAGGTCGACGCCGTACCGCTCCCAGAGCTTGGAGAAGAGCGGGGGAGAAGGCTGCCTGCCTCTCGCTCTCATTGCGGGAGTGGAGATACAATAGGCGCATGAGGAGCGGTAAACAGGCAAAATGGAACGACCTGGTCCGGGAAGCCGGCATAAGTAATCCCCAGGGTTCCGTGCCCTCTGCGTCGCTTGCAGGTAATCTAGAGGAGAGCTTCCGAACCCTCTTTGACCGCTTCTACTGGCCGCTGTTTCGATTTTTTGAGCACCGGGGATTTTCGAGGGAAGAATGCGAGGATTTAATCCAGGAAACGTTTGTGCAGGTCTATCGTGGCATAGAGGCTTTTCGTCATGAGACCAGATGGGAGCATTGGCTCTTCCGGGTCGCCGCAAACACGGCAATAAAAACATTGCGCCATAGGGCTGCAAGCAAGACCGTGGGCGCAGATAAGAGAGTAGGACGTACTAAAGGCTCCGCTTTGGCTGGTACCGCTACCAACACTGTGGTCGGGGGTGCCATTCCGGTTCTGGGAATGCCGGAAGTCGTGACGTTCCTCCAAGAAATCTTAGGGCCGAGGACGACTGCATACCTGAGTGGTGTTGACGACGTGGGGCTGGTCGACCGATGGGGGAGGGGAGAGGCTATTCCGGAGGAGTTGCCGATGCAACGTCTGCGATCCGCCCACGAAGCGACTCGTTGCCTAGTCCACATCTATGACGCGCAGACGGCGCGCTCCTGGTTCATGGGGATGAATCCGGACTTCAACGATGAGGCCCCCGCTAGAGTGCTTCGCTACAGCCAGAACCCAGACACCTGGGAAGATGTCATTCTAGCCGCCAGGGCGTTCGCGGAGACCTAGACCTGGAATCGAAAGCGCGGGTGTGGTGGAGGGTCGGGCGCTCCAGCGGGCCGCTGAGATTCCCCCCAAAAACTATCTGTCGATGGCAGGGCCGCTTCGATGACCCCCGACAGGGCTACCGGACGCTCTACTGCGGATCGAAGCGGATCACCTGTCTCTATGAGGTGCTTGCGCCCTTTCGGCCGAGTGCCACTATGTTAGAAGAGAGAGGTGCATTGGCTCCCTCCCCTATCTGGGTCAGGGCTCTCCCAGAAGAAGACACAGATGCAGGCCGGGTCCCAGCAGCGTGGCTTCCCAACCGGGTGCTCGCTCCTGCCCGGATCCAACTACTCCGAGGTTCCTTAGTCAACCTTGACAGCGTCCGTGTCCGGGAGCAGATTGCTCGTCGGTACCCATGGCTTCTGCGTGAGCACGCTGTCGATTACCTGGACCGCGACGTCATCCAAGAAAAGAGCAAGGAGCTTACTCGAGCTCTCGGTAGGGTGCTGTACGAGGAGGGGGCTGCTGGAGTGCTCTACCCGTCTAAGCTCAACGGAGTTTGCGCGGCGCTTTTCGAGCGTAGAGCCCGCCTCATGCCTGCAGGGCAGCCAGAGCACCTTACAAACTCCGTCCCTGAGTTCCAGCAAGCGTGCCGCGATCTCGGTCTGTTCTTCGAGCCCTGAGCTGGCCTCTGATGGGGAGGCGGAAGGGGCTACTTCCTGGCGATCCTCCGGGGCAAGCGCCGGGCGCTGGTCATGAGCGGGATGCTGGTGATCCTGTACGGCTATCTCTACGTGCTGCTCCAGGCCGAGGACTACGCGCTGCTGCTCGGCTCGATCGGCCTGTTCGTGATCCTGGCCCTGGTGATGTTCCTGACTCGCCGGGTCGACTGGTACTCGCCGCGGATGGAGAAGGTTACGGCTCCGTGACCTGACGGAGCCAGAGGTCGAAGAGGGTCCGCATCATCTCGGTCTCTTCCGGCCGGATGCGGCGGACCGCCTTGAACTCTCCCAAAGGGAAGGAAAGCGTCAGCTCCCGGAGGGCCGCGACCCGCATCGTGGGTCGCGGCTCGCCGGGAGCGTCCTCACTTTGAAGCAGGCCGGCGTACTGCAGGGTCTCCCGGTAGCTCCGCAGCAGCTCTTCGACCGCGTTCTCGTTGACCTTCAGCTCCAGCACCAGCCAGCTCCGCAGGTTCTTGTCGGAGGGGAGGTCGGCCCTGTAGCGCTCCCAGAGCTTCGAGAAGAGCGGGGGAGCGAGCGCCGCCTGCCAGAGCAGGTCGTTGCGTTCCGTCGAGCCCGGCTCCCGCACCAGGATGTGCTGGGCCCGGTCGGTCAGCCGCAGCTCCCCCCGCACGTCTTCCAGAAGGCCGTAAGCACGCAAGGCCGCGATCGTCTGCTTCCCGCCGCTCGAGCTGCGGGCGTAGCCCCAATGCGCCACCGTCACGTCCGGATGGACCAGGTTCCGCCGCTCGGCGTCGAACAACTCCCGGGCGCGATGGACCGCCTCGGGCAGGGAGATGAACGGAAAGGACGGGCTGCGGACCCTCTTGCTATCCATGCTATCCATTTTATCTCCATCAAAGAGACAGCGACGAGACAGGACCGGGACAAGGAAATTCGCAGCTTTCCGCAGGTACACTTCACCTCATCGTGAGCCGCCCCCTCGCCAGCCTGTCGCTGGATCTGGACAACCTGTGGTCCTATCTCAAGATCCACGGGAATCCCGCGTGGGAATCCCTGCCCTCGTATCTCGACGTGCTCGTCCCCAGGGTCCTGGCCTTCCTGGCGGAGCGGCGGCTGAAGATCACTTTTTTCATCGTCGGGCAGGACGCGGTCCGCGAGGAGAACCGGGCTGCCATCGCGGCCATCGCGGCGGCCGGTCACGAGATCGGCAACCACTCTTTCCGCCACGAGTCGTGGCTCCATCTGTACTCCGAAGCAGAGCTGGAGGAGGAGCTGGCTCGGGCCGAGGAGGCGATCGAGGGGGCCACGGGGCAGAAGCCGCGAGGCTTCCGCGGTCCGGGTTTCAGCCTTTCGGAGGCGACGCTCGCGGTCCTCGCCCGGCGTGGGTACAGGTACGATGCGAGCACGCTGCCCACGTTTCTGGGGCCGCTCGCGCGGGCGTACTACTTCCGGACCGCGGGCTTGACCGAGGAGCAGCGTCAGCAGAGGAGCGCCCTCTTCGGCACTTTCCGCGACGGGCTCCGGCCGATCCGGCCCTACCGATGGCGGATCGGAGAGGGGAGCCTGATCGAGATCCCGGTCACGACCCTGCCGGTCTTGCGGACGCCAATCCATGTCAGCTACCTGCTCTACCTGGACCTCGTCTCCCCCCTCCTGGGGCGGCTCTACTTCAACACGGCTTTGAGCCTCTGCCGGCTGGCCGGGGTGCAGCCGTCGATCCTGCTCCATCCGCTCGACTTCCTTGGGTGCGACGACACGGACGCGCTCTCCTTCTTTCCCGGGATGCGCCGTCCAGGTGCCTGGAAGGTCGAGCGGGTAGGGGAGCATCTAGCCGCCCTCACCAAGAGGTTCGAAGTTGTCTCCATGGGAGAGCACGCCGAACGGCTGGAGCGGCTCCCGGAACGCCAAGCCTTCCGATGAGATGCCAAGTCTGCGGAGGGGAAATGCGGCCCCTCTTCCTCAAGCACTCTCACTGGATCTTAGGCTGCGACGGCTGCGGTCACCGGTCCGCGGACGTGAGCAGTCCGGTCGTCTACGGCGACGAGTACTTTCAAGGCGGCGGAGCGGGATACAGCGACTACCTCGCCGAGAAGGATCTCCTGATCGAGCACGGGCGGCGGTATGCCCGCCTGCTCAAGGCGTACATGCCCGTGGGCACCGTGTTCGACGTGGGAGCTGCCGCGGGCTTCATCCTCCAGGGGATGGCTGGCGAGGGATGGAGCGGCCGGGGTATCGAGTCCAATCCCCGGATGAGCGAGCATGCGCGGACCCGCCTCAACCTGCGCGTCGACACTGGATCGATCGAGGGCTTCCGGACAGAGGAGCGCTTCGACCTGGTCACCATGATCCAGGTCGTGGCTCACTTCCCCGATGTCCGCAAGGCCTTCGAGGTGTGCTCAGGGATCACCCGTCCGGGGGGGTTCTGGCTGATCGAGACGTGGAACCGGGAGAGCTGGACGGCCAGGATCTTCGGACGCCACTGGCATGAGTACAGCCCGCCGAGCGTCCTGCACTGGTTCACGCCCGCGACCCTGCGGAGCCTTGCGGAGCAGTTCGGGTTCCGCGAGGTCGCCTCAGGGAGGCCCGCGAAATGGCTGAACGGGGCGCATGCCGTTTCCCTGCTGCGGTACAAGCTCGGCCTTTGGATCCCCTCTCGGCTTCTCCCCCGAGACATCCCGCTGCCGTATCCGGGGGATGACCTCTTCTGGACGCTTTTCCAGAAGCAGCCTTGACGGGGGTCTCTCCCCCGGCTGTACGAGCCTCTCCCCCCGAGGTGCGAGCCTCTCCCCCCGAGGTACGAGCCTCTCCCCCTGAGGTACGAGCCTCCGGAACCTGTCAAGCCCCTTGAGACAGAAGGGTCTCGGGAATGAGGGAAGCTTTGGGAGCCGCCTGCTCTGGCGGGTTGATCCAGACGGCTTGCGGGAGAGCTTGAGGGACTGGAGGTCGGTTGA
>JAXDKG010000017.1:0-196605 GCA_034667225.1 Acidobacteriota bacterium | reverse complement strand
AGGCAGCCCTCGAAGCGACGCCGGGCGTCGACCACGTCATCCACATGAAGACCCTGCACCTGGGCCCGGAGGAGATCCTCGTCGCCGCCAAGATCGCAGTCGACCCGACAGAGCGTGCAGCCGACCTGGCGGCCGCTATCGACGCCGCCGAGGCAGCCGTACGGAAGGCCGAACCGATGGTCACCTCGCTGTACCTCGAGCCGGACATCTTCAAGGCCGACTACGTGGCCGCGCCGCGTCCCGAGCGGCCATCCGCTCCGAGCCACTGAGCCGATCATGCGGGTCTGGGTCCTCAACGGCGTGAACCTCGGTCGGCTCGGCACTCGGCAGCCGGAGGTGTACGGCGCCACCACCTACGCCCAGCTTGTCCAGCGGTGCACAACTCGCGGCGCCGAGCTGGGGCTGGAGGTCGAATGCCGCCAGACCGACTCCGAGGCGGAGCTGGTCGGCTGGCTGCACCAGGCCGCGGACGATGCCATCCCGGTGGTGCTGAACCCCGCTGCCTGGAGCCACTACTCGATCGCGGTGGCCGACGCGGTGGCGCTGCGGACGGCGGACCTGGTCGAGGTCCACCTGTCCAACATCCACACCCGGGAGCCCTTCCGGCACCACTCGGTGGTCAGCGCGTACGCCACCGGAGTGATCGCCGGCCTCGGTGTCGCCGGCTACGACGCCGCACTGGCGTACCTCGCCCGCTGACGGCGCAGGCAACCCGGCCGGTGGCGCTGATCACAGTGCGGCAGTTGGTTGCGGCTCAGGTCAGCCCCTAGGCTCGACCCATGGATTTTCGTGTCGCTGACCTGAGCCTGGCCGAGTTCGGCCGCAAAGAGATCACCCTCGCCGAGCATGAGATGCCCGGTCTGATGGCCATGCGTGCCCAGTTCGGCGAGTCCAAGCCGCTGTCCGGCGCCAGGATCGCCGGTTCGCTGCATATGACCATCCAGACCGCGGTGCTGATCGAGACGCTGGTCGCGCTGGGCGCCGAGGTGCGCTGGGCGAGCTGCAACATCTTCTCCACCCAGGACCACGCCGCGGCTGCCATCGCCGCCTCGGGCACCCCCGTCTTCGCCCTCAAGGGCGAGAGCCTGGCGGATTATTGGGACTACACCCACAGCATCTTCGAGTTCCCCGAAGGCGCGCCCAACATGATCCTGGATGACGGCGGCGACGCCACCCTGCTCATCCACCTGGGGGCCAAGGCCGAGGACGATCCCTCGGTGCTGAACAACCCCACCAGCGAGGAGGAGCGCGTGCTCTTCGCCGCCATCAAGAAGCGCAACGCCGCCCAGCCCGGCTGGTACAAGAAGCAGCTCGAGGCCATCCAGGGCGTCACCGAGGAGACCACCACGGGTGTGCACCGCCTCTATGACATGGCCAAGAAGGGCGATCTGAAGTTCCCCGCCATCAACGTCAACGACAGCGTCACCAAGAGCAAGTTCGACAACCTTTACGGCTGCCGCGAGTCCCTGGTGGACGCCATCAAGCGCGCCACGGACGTGATGGTGGCCGGCAAGATCGCCGTGGTCTGCGGCTATGGCGACGTGGGTAAGGGCAGCGCCCAGGCCCTCCGCGCCCTCTCCGCCCAGGTGTGGATCACGGAGATCGATCCCATCTGCGCCCTCCAGGCGGCCATGGAAGGCTACCGCGTCGTCACGATGGATGATGCCTGCGAGAAGGGGGACATCTTCGTCACCGCGACCGGCAACTTCCATGTGATCACCCATGACCACATGGCGCGGATGAAGCACAACGCCATCGTCTGCAACATCGGCCACTTCGACAGCGAGATCGACGTCGCCAGCCTGGAGCAGTACCCGTGGGAGGAGATCAAGCCGCAGGTGGATCATGTGATCTTCCCCAACGGCAACCGCATCATCCTGCTCGCCAAGGGCCGGCTGGTGAACCTCGGCTGCGGCACCGGCCACCCGAGCTTCGTGATGAGCTCGTCCTTCGCCAACCAGGTGCTCGCCCAGATCGAGCTGTGGACGAAGAAGGGCGAGTACGAGATCGGCGTCTACACCCTGCCCAAGCACCTGGACGAGAAGGTGGCGCGCCTCCAGCTCACCAACCTCAACGCCAAGCTCACCGAGCTGCGCGAGGACCAGGCCAGGTACATCGGCGTGGACAAGGAAGGGCCGTTCAAGACCGACCGTTACCGGTACTAAAATCGAATCTGCCTGACCTGGGGGGACCGAGAGATCGGTCCCCCTTTTCCTTTGGTAAGATGCCGGCAATGAAGATCCTGCGCTACCGGGAGGACCGCTGGCCGCTCGCGTACACCTTGACGGTGCTGGCGGTGCAGCTCAGCCTGTTCTTCGGCGTCGAGAGCCTGTGGCTGACGGCCCTCGTCGTCGTCCTGTTCCAGCCGGTGCAGGCGGTGGCTATCGCCTGCAATCATTACCAGCATCACCTCAACATCTTCACCGTGCGCTGGCTGAACAGGGTTTACGAAACGATCCTGTTTCTCCAGACAGGAACGCCGCCCTTCCTCATCACCCTGCATCACAACCTCGGCCATCATCCGCACTACTTGGAGCCCGAGCAGGACACTCTGCGCTGGCAGCGCCCGGAGGGCTCACCCCGCAGCCTGTTCGAATGCCTGGTGAAGAACGCCGCCGGCCATCTGACCTGGACGATCGCCCTCGGCCGTCGATACCCGAGGGTCTACCGCCGGCTCAAGATGATGACCGCTGTCGGCCTGGTGCCGCTCGCGGTCCTGCTCTATCTCGATCCTCTCAAGGCGTTGATCGTTTTCATCGGACCGATGCTGCTCGCGATCTTCAACGTCGCGCGGCTCGGCTTCGAGCAGCACGCCGGCCTGGAGATGGATGATCACCTCCACGCCTCGCGCAACATCGAGAGCCGCCTTTACAACCTGGTGACTTTCAACTCGGGCTATCACACGGCTCATCACGTGAAGCCGGGCCTGCACTGGTCCCAGCTGCCCGAGTTTCACCGCCAGTTGCGCGATCAGATCCCGGTGGAGCTGCGTTAGCAGATGCCCGGCTGGGCGCTCGACCTGGGGACCACGAATTCTGGCGTGGCGTTCTGGGACGATTCCCTGGGCCGGCCGCGTCTCGTCGAGCTACCCGCCGTCTGCCGGAAGCCTGCATCTGAGAAGGAAGACCCGCTCGAAGCGCCGCGCCTGGTGCCGTCGGCCGTTCACTTCCTCGAAAAGCTCCGGGCGGTCGACCGCCTTGGAAGCTGGCCCCCGCTGGCGCGGCAGTTCTTCATTGGCCAGCGGGCGCTGATCGGCCGGCCGGCGCTCGAACGCAACGAGGGCGTGGTCCATCCGTCGTTCGTGCCCACCTTCAAGCCCGGCCTGAGCAGCGAGGCGTTGCGGCCTCTGGCGCGGATCGGGCGCGAGAGCCTCACCGCCCGCGATGCCGCCCATGCCTTCCTGCGCGAGCTGCTGCGCGAGGTCAAGCGGGCGACGGGGCATCGGGTGCGCGACCTCGTCGTCACCTCGCCGATCACGGTGTTCGAAACCTATCGCGCGGAAGTGCAGCAGGCACTGCGCGACCTGGGCGTGCGCCGGGTCCGCTTCGTCGACGAGCCGGTGGCGGCGGCGCTCGGCTACGGGATCAGTCTCGGCAACGAGCGGACGGTCCTCGTGGTGGACGTGGGCGGAGGCACCATGCACGTCGTCCTCGTGCGTCTCTCTCCCAAGGGAGCCATCAACGGCCAGGCGACCGTGCTGGCCAAGCGGGGGCGCCCCCTCGGCGGCAATGCCGTGGACGGTTGGGTGCTGCAGGACCTCTGCCGCCAGATGGGCCATGACCTGACCCGCGACGACGACGAGGTCACCCGCCTGTGGCGCCGGCTGATGCTCGCCGAGGCCTGCCGGGTGAAGGAGGCCGTGTACTTCGAAGAGGAGGCGGCCTTCCTGATGAGCCCGCCACGCGTGACCTCCTTGCAGCTGTCGCGGCCAGGCAGCGCGCTCGCCACGCTCAACCGCGCTCGCCTGCGGGAGATCCTGGACGAGCACGGGTTCTACCGCAGCCTGAACGCCTCGGTGGACGAGGTCCTGGAGCAGGCTCGCCTGTCCATGGCCGACGTGGAGGACGTGCTGCTGGTGGGAGGCTCGACGCTCCTGCCCGGCTTCTTCTCGTGGTTCGAGGAGCGCTTCGAGCGCCGCCGGGTGCGGGCCTGGCAACCCTTCGAAGCTGTGGCCTACGGCGCCGCCTGCTTCGCCGGCGACCGGATGGACGCCCTCGACTTCATCGTGCACGATTACGCGTTCGTCACCCACGACCCGAAGACCGGCGATGCCCAGCACACGGTCATCGTTCCCCGGGGAACGCGCTTCCCCACCTCGCCCGAGCTGTGGAAGCGGCAACTGGTCCCGACGTGCGCGCTCGGCGAGCCGGAAAACGTTTTCAAGCTCCTCATCTGCGAGGTCTCGCGCGCCGACGGCGACGAGCGGCGCTTCGTCTGGGACGCGGCCGGCGACATGCACAAGGTGGGCGGCTCCTCCGGCGACGCCCAGGTCGTCGTGCCCTTGAACGAGTCGAGCCCCACCCTCGGCTATCTCGATCCGCCGCACTCTCCGCGCGACCGCCGTCCCCGTCTCGAGATCGCGTTCGGCGTGAGCGCCGAGCGCTGGCTGATCGCCACCGTCCGCGACCTTCTCACGCAACGCGAGCTGATGAGCGAGGAGCCGGTAGTCAAGCTGGTCTGAGGCGGCCCGGCATGTGGAACATCGGCTTGCATGGCCTTGCGCTCGGCGCGTCTCTCCTGATCAGCTACGTGCTGCGCCGCCAGAGCCTGGTGGAATGGAAAGCTGCCGCGGAGCTGTGCGGCCTCGAGTCCGTGGAGGTCCATACATGGACCCTGAAGGTCAAGGCACGGGCGGGACCGGTGGCGGTACGGATCGAGCCCACCAGAGACGACAAACGGCCCGCCCGGATCGTGGTCACGGCTCCGGGGCCGCCGGGTTTCCAGGATGTGACGATCCAGGGCGCGCCGCTCTTTCTGGAACCCGTCCAGATCGGGGACGCGTCTTTCGAAGCAAGGTTCGTCGTCGAAGGGCCGGCGCGGCTGGTGGCCGCATTGCTCGACGAAGAGACGCGCCGCCTCCTGTCCCGTTTGGGCTTCGCCTCGCTGCTGCTCTCCGCCGGTGAGCTGCGGGCGCAGGTGGCCGACGAGCAGATCTTCGACATCCTGCCCGGCCTCGTCGAGGTCGGCCAGCGCTTCGCTCGGCCGCTGGACATCCCGCGGCGTCTTGCCGAGAACGCCAGCCAGGATACCGAGCCTGGAGTGCGGCTTCAGAACCTGCTTCTTCTGATTCGTGAGCACCCCAAGGATCGGTCCACCGCCGAGGCGCTCCGCAGGGCCTGCTCGGACACGAGCCTGGAGGTCCGCCTGCATGGGGCCAAGGAAATGGGCACAGAAGGCCACGGCATTCTCCTGGAGATTGCCGAGAGCCTGGAGGACGATACCCTGAGCGCGGAAGCCGTATCGGCTCTCGGCCGAGGGCTGCCGGTCGAGCGCGCGAAGGCTCTCCTCGACCGCGCCTGGAGCGCCGGCCGCCTGCGGTCGGTCCGCGCCTGCCTGGGGACGCTCGGCCTCTGCGGAGCCGCCGCCGTCGATACGCTGGCGGAGGTGTTGGCCCAGCCAGACGTCGAGTTGGCCATCGCCGCAGCCCGGGCCTTGAGCGAAACGGGTAGCCCGGCTGCCGAGCCTCCCCTGGTCCTGGCTCTGCAGAGTCGAGAGGCAGCCGAGCTCAGAGAAGCCGCGGCGAAGGCGCTGGGCCGCGTCGGCTCGGTGGCGGCCGTGTTGCCGCTCAAGGAAGCGGCCAACCGCTCCCCGCTCGACTTCGAGCTCCGCCAGGCTACCCGCCTGGCGATCGCCGAGATCCAATCCCGTGTCCAGGGCGCCTCGCCCGGCCAGCTGTCGCTGGCCGAGGCCGAAGCGGGTCAGTTGTCGCTGACGCAGGCCGATGCAGGTCAACTGTCGCTCGCCGAGGACCCGGCCGGGCAGCTCTCGCTCGGCGGCGACGATTAGGCGGCTTTGGCATGTGGGAAACAGCAGCTCTCATCCTCCTGTCCGGCGGCACAATGATCTGGTCCGGCATCCAGGCAAGCCGCAAGCGGTTGCAGGCCTGGCAGGAGGCCGCAGAGTCGCGCGGCCTGCAGGTCGTGGAGAAATCCGCCGGCTGGCAACCGCGGCTCAGGGCACGAGCGGGGCTGGTGTACGTGCGGCTCGAGACCTTCGGAGACAAGGGCCGGCAGATCCGGATCGTAGTCGAGGCTCCAGCACCGCCGGAATTCCACGGCGTGACGATCCATCCCGAGACGGGGTTCGAGCACGGGCGGGAGATCGAAATCGGGGACGGATTTTTCGACGACACGTTCTTCATCGCGGGGCCGCCGCAACTGGTGCTCGCGCTGCTCGATGCGAAGACGCGCCGGCTGCTGGTCGACTTGAAAGAGAAGAGCGAGATGGGGATCATCGCCGGTAGACTGCTGGCGGTCGTGTCCGGCGACGAGAAGCTCGCCGCCATCCTGTCTCTCCTTCTCGAGGTCCAAAAGCGCTTCGCTCCGCCGGTGGACATCCCGCTGCGACTGGCCGAGAACGCCAACCGGGACCCCGAGTCCGGCGTGCGGCTCCAGAACCTGCTCCTCCTGATCCGTGGATTCTCCTGGAGCCCGGTCACCGACGAAGCGCTCCGCAAGGCCTGCTCGGACCCGAGCCCCGTGATCCGGCTGAGGGCAGCCAAGGCGCTGGGTGCTGAAGCTCGCGGTGTCCTCCTGGACCTGGCGGAGAAGCTGGAGGATGACACCCTGAGCGCGGAAGCTCTCTCGATCCTGGAGCGAGAGCTGCCGTTCGAGCGCTTGAACGCCATCCTCGGCCTCGCCCTGAGGCGGCGCCGCCTCCGCTCGGCTCGCATCTGTCTGGACGCCATCGGCCGCAGAGGAGCCGCCGCTGGCGTCGGCCTGCTGGCGAAGGTGCTGGAGCGAGAGAATGGAGAGTTGGCCCCGGCCGCGGCCAAGGCCCTGGGCGCGATCGGGAGCCCGGACGCCGAACCATCGCTGATCCAGGCGCTCCAGCGCGATGACGCGGAAGTCCGGGTGGCGGCGGCGGAAGCGCTGGGCCGCGCCGGCTCGGCGGCAGCCGTACCTCCGCTGAAGGAAGCAGCCGAGCGCTCCCGGCTCGACCTCGATCTCCGCCGGGCCACTCGCCAGGCGATCGGCGAGATCCAATCCCGTCTCCAAGGCGCCTCACCCGGTCAATTGTCGCTGGCCGGGGGGGAAGCGGGCCAGTTGTCGCTGGCCCAGGCCGAGGCGGGCCAACTGTCGCTCGACGCCGATCCGGCCGGGCAGCTTTCGCTCCCGCCGGAGGAGCGCCCGGATGATTGAATTGCTCCTCCTCCTGCTCGGCGGCGCCGCCGCCGGCGCGGGCTTTTTGGAAGCCCGCAGGCGTCTGCGAACCTGGCAGGATGCCGCAGTGTCATGCGGCCTGCAGGTCACGGGGCTCTCTCGTGGATGGAGCCCATGGGTCATGGCACGAGATGAGTTGGGGGAGGTGCTGATCGGGCTCTCCGGAGACGGAGCCTCGGGCACCCGGATCGTGGTCGAAGCTTCGCGGCCGGAGGAGGATTTCCACTTGGTGAAGATCGCTCCTCAGCCGCCCGGCTTCGTGCCGGAGATCGACCTCAGAGACAAGGTTTTCGACAGCGAGTTCCACATTCTGGGACCGGTGCTGCTGGTGTCCGCATTGCTCGATGAAGAGACGCGCCGCCTGCTGTCCCTCGTGAACATCGAGAGCCGGATGGAGATCGCCTCCGGCACGCTGCGCGCGGATCTGACCGACAAGAAGATCCCTGGTGTCCTGCCCATGCTCCTCGACCTCCGCAAACGGTTCGCGGCGCCGCTGAACATCCCCCGGCGCCTGGCCGACAACGCCAGACAGGACGCCGTGCCCGGGGTGCGGGTGCACAACCTGCTCCTCCTGATCAATCAGTTTCCTCACGCTCCGGAGACCGCCGAGGCGCTCCGCGCGGTCCGCTCGGATCCGAGCCCCGAAGTCCGGCTGCGGATAGCGATAGAGCTGGAGTCGGAAGGCCGCGACATCCTCCGGGCGCTCGCGACGGACCTGAAGGATGACGCCGTCAGCGCAAGGGCCCTGTCACGCGTGGGTACAGAGCTGTCGTTCGAGCAAATGCGAGACCTTCTGGACCGCGCCTTGAGCCGGCGCCATCTCCAGACGGCCCGTGTCTGCCTGGAGGCGATCGGCAGCAGCGGAGCCGCCTCTTCCGTCGACGTGCTGGCGAAGGTGTTGGAAAACGAATACGGCGAGTTGGCCCCCGTCGCGGCCCGGGCGCTGGGAGCGACCGAAAGTCCGGCCGCCGAACCGCCGTTGCTCCAGGCTCTCGAGCGCGATCAGGCGGACCTCCAGGTGGCTGCGGCGGAAGCGTTGGGCCGCGTCGGCTCAGCGGTGGCCGTACTTCCGCTAAAGGAAGTGTCCGAGCGCTCGAGGCTCAGCGCCGACATCCGCCGGGCCGCACGCGAGGCAATCGCCGAGATCCAATCCCGCGTCCAAGGCGCCTCGCCCGGCCAACTGTCGCTGGCCGGGACCGAAGCAGGTCAATTGTCACTGGCACAGACCGAGGCGGGCCAGCTGTCGCTCGCAAGCGATCCTGCCGGGCAGCTTTCGCTCGGCGAAGACAAGTAGGCAGCCGGCATGTGGGAAGCAATCCTTATCATCCTCGGCGGCAGCGCGGCCTTCGGCGCCGGTACCCTGTCAAGGCGCAAAACTTTGAGGGCCTGGCAGGATGCCGCGGTGTCCTGTGGCCTGCAAGTCGTGGAGACCTCTTCTCTCTGGTACCCACGGCTCAAGGCAAGGGCAGGGCTGATGGAAGTGCGGATCAGCTCCTCCGGAGACGGAGCCCAGGTCGTGGTCGTAGCTCCCTGGCCACCGGAGTTCCAAGGGGTGTCCATCCGTCCTGAGACGGTGATTCAGCCCGCCGAATGGAAGGTAGGCGACAGGCGCTTCGACGACATTTTTTTCATTGGGGGACCGGCGAAGCTGATCTTCGCGCTGCTCGATGCGGAGACACGCCGGCTGCTGTTCCACGTGGGCTTGAATGGCAAGCTGGACATCTCTCACGGCGAGCTCCGGGTGGCCCAGATGCCCGACGAGATGCTCCCTGACACCCTGCCTCTCCTCCTCGACGTCGGCCGGCGATTCGCTCAGCCGATGGACATCCCGCGGCGCCTGGCCGAGAACGCCCACCAGGATCCCGTGCCCGGCGTGCGGCTTCAGAACCTGCTTCTACTGATTCGTGAGCTTCCCAATGATCCGGCGACCGTCGAGGCGCTCCGCAAGGCCTGCTCGGACCCGAGCCCAGAGATTCGCCTGCGAGCAGCCAAGGAGGTCGGCGCCGAAGGTCGCAGCCTCTTCCTGGAGCTTGCGGAGGGCTTGGAGGATGACGCCGTGAGCGCGGAAGCCGTGTCGATCCTGGAGCGGGAGCTGCCTTTCGAACGCGCGAAAGCCATCCTCGACCGCGCCTTGAACCAGCGCCGTGTCCGGACGGCCCGCGCCTGCCTGGAGGCGATCGGCCGCGGCGGAGACGCTGCTGCCGTCGATATTCTGGCGAAGGTCTTGGAAACCGAATACGGTGAGCTGGCCCCTACCGCGGCCTGGGCCCTGGGAGCGACCGGCAACCCGGCCGCCGAACCGCCGCTGCTCGCGGTCCTCCAGCGCGAGAAAGAGGATCTCCGCGTCGTCGCGGCGAACGCGCTCGGCCGCGTGGGCTCAGTGGCCGCCGTGCTGCCGCTCAAGGAGATGGCCGACCGCTTCCTGGCCGGCGAAGCCCGCAAGGCCGCGCGCCAGGCGATCGCCGAGATCCAGTCCCGTCTCCAGGGCGCCACGCCCGGCCAACTGTCGCTGGCCGGAGCGGAAGCGGGCCAGTTGTCATTGACGGAGGCCGAGGCGGGCCGGCTGTCGCTGGCTGACGATCTGGCCGGCCAGCTCTCGGTCAGCGACGATGAAAATCCGGTCTGAGGAGGCCACGTCATGTGGAAGATCTTCTCAACCCTGGCAATCTTCGGCGGCATCTTGCACAAGGCCATTTTCGGCGCACCGGGAGGCGACAAGTCTCCCCCGCAGGTCTGGCAGGAGGCCGCGGAGTCTTGCGGCCTGCAGGTCGTGGAGGCCGCCACCTCTCTGCTCAAGGCGCGAGCGGGAGCGGTCGAGGTGCGGATCGAGGTTAGCCAAGAAACGTCTCAGACGCGGATCGTGGTCGAGCCAGCGCTGCCGGATTTCGGTCACATGATGATCCGTCCCGAGCCGTTGCTTCAGTTCGATCAGGAGATCGAGATCGGGGACGCGCATTTCGACACCACATTCCTCGTCATCGGTCCGACGCGGCTGGTGTTCGCGTTGCTCGATGCGGAGGTGCGCCGTCTGCTGCTCGCCGTGAACGCCGCTGGCCGGCTGGAGCTCTCCTACGGCGAGCTTCAGGTGGCCTTGTCGGACGAGAAAGTTCCTGAAGTCCTGCCTCTCCTCCTCGAAATCGGCAGGCGGTTCCTCCCGCCCTTGAATATCCCGCAACGCTTGGCCGGGAACGCCGGCAAAGACCCCGAGGCCGGGGTGCGGTTCAAGAACCTGCTCCTTCTGGTTCGCGAGTTCCCCAACCATCCGGAGACCGCCGAGGCTCTCCGCAAAGCCTGCTCTGACCCGAGCCCCGAGATCCGGCTGCGGGCAGCCAAGGAGATGGGTGCCGAAGGCCGCGGCATCCTGCTGGAGCTCGCGGCGAACCTGGAGGACGACGCCGTGAGCGCGGAGGCAGTGTCGACCCTGGGCCGA
Source organism: Acidobacteriota bacterium (assembly GCA_034667225.1). Taxonomy (GTDB): domain Bacteria; phylum Acidobacteriota; class Thermoanaerobaculia; order Multivoradales; family UBA5704; genus DATMER01. The sequence continues at coordinate 185,793 of JAXDKG010000017.1, read as the reverse complement.
GAGCTGCCGTTCGAGCGCACGAGAGCCATTCTCGGCCAGGCCTTGAGCCTGTACCACGTCCGGACGGCCCGCGCCTGCCTGGAGGCTCTCGGCCACAGCGGAGCCGCCACTGCCGTCAACGCGCTGGTGGAGGTGCTGGCCTTGGAAAACATCGAGCTCGCCATTGCCGCGGCTCAGGCCCTGGGAGCGACCGAAAGCCCGGCCGCCGAGCCGTCGCTGATCTCGGCCCTTCATCGCGAGCAGGTGGACCTCCGGGTGGCTGCGGCGGACGCGCTTGGCCGCGTCGGCTCGGTGGCGGCCGTGCCCCCGCTCAAGGAAGCGGCCGAGAGCTCCCGGCTCGACCTCAAGCTCCGCCGTGCCGCGCGCCAGGCGATCGCCGAGATCAAATCCCGCGTCCAGGGTGCCTCGCCCGGCCAACTGTCGCTGGCCGGGGCGGAAGCGGGCCAACTGTCATTGACGGAGGCCGAGGCAGGTCAACTGTCGCTCGCCACCGATCCAGCCGGGCAGCTCTCGCTCAGCAGCGACGAGGAGGCAGTCCCATGAAGGCCTGGGAGGATGTCGCAGTGTCGTGCGGCTTGCAAGTTGTGGAGGTCTCTCATGCCTGGATCCAGGCACGAAATGGGCCGGTGGAAGTGCTCGTCCGGTCCTTCGGAGAGAAAAGAGCCACGATCGTGGTCAAGGCTCCAGGGCCGCCGAAATTCTACTGGGTGTCGATCTGTCCCGAGTCGATGACTCAGCCCGCCGAGTTCAGAATCGGGGACAGGAGTTTCGACGACAGGTTCTTCATTGGAGGACCATCGGAGCTGATCTTCGCGCTGCTCGATGCGGAGACGCGCCGGCTGCTGTCCCGCGTGAGCTCCGATGGCAAGCTGGAGATCTCCCGCGGCGAGATCCGGCTGGTCGAGATGTCTTCCGAGAAGGCCCCTTATGCCCTGCCTCTCCTCCTTGGCATCGCGCAGCGGTTCGCCCAACTGAAGGACATCCCGCGGCGCCTGGCCGAGAACGCCCACCGGGACCCCGAGCCCGGGGTGCGGCTTCAGAACCTGCTCCTCCTGATCCGTAAGCTTCCCGACGATCCGGCGACCGCCGAGGCACTCCACAGGGCCTGCTCGGACCCGAGCCCCGAGATTCGCCTGCGGGCAGCCAGGGAGATAGGCGCCGAGGGGCGCGCGATCCTCCTGGATCTCGCGGAGAGCCTGGCGGATGATGCCGTGAGCGCGGAAGCCGTGTCGGCCCTGCAGCAGGAGCTGCCGGTGGAGCGCACGAAAGCCATCTTCGACCGCGCCTCGCGCACCCGCTGCATCCAGACGGCTCACGCTTGCCTGGAGGCGCTCGGCCGCAGCGGAACCGCTGCTGCCGTCGACGCGCTGGCGGAGGTGTTGGCCCTGCAAAACAGGATGGCCATGGCGGCGGCCGAGGCCTTGGGAATGACCGGAAACCCCGCCGCCGAGCCGCCTCTGATCGAGGCTCTCCAGGGGAGTCACCACGAATTCTGCATGGCCGTGGCGAACGCGCTGGGCCGCGTCGGCTCAGCGGCGGCCGTGCTGCCACTCAAGGCAACTGCCGACCGTTTCCTGCTCGACGAGGTTCGCAGTACCGCGCGCCAGGCAATCGCCGAGATCCAATCCCGTGTCCAGGGCGCCTCGCCCGGCCAACTGTCGCTGGCCGGAGCGGAAGCGGGCCAGTTATCGCTGGCGCAAGCCGAGGAGGGCCAACTGTCGCTCGCCGAGAACTCGGCCGGGCAGCTATCAGTTTCCGATCACGAAGAGGTGTCCGGCGTTCTGCGTGTAGATCCTGCCGTCGGGCCCGATCGAGAGCGGCGTATACGCGGCCCCGAGAGCCAGTAAGAGAAAGATCCGCTGCTTCTCCACTCCACCCTGCGCGATCGCGTAGAGGTTGCCGTCCTCGCTGTTGGCGTAGACGACTCCGTTCTTGTCCACCGCCGCCGCGTTGATGCACCATTCGAAGCCGTCGGGATGATCTTCGACACAGGTGAACGTTCCATCGGGGTTGCGCTGGCAGCTCTCGGTCGTGGTGTTGGCAAACTTCCACTCGGGCTCGAGATCGGCGGAAAGCTGGGTGACATAGAAGGGGCCGTTGCTGTTCGCCGGGCACCAGGTCGGATCGGTGCAGTAGGTCCCGAAGCCGTAATGGTTTTCCTTGAGGATGATCGAATACGTGCCGTCGTGGGTGTAGATGTTGGGCGTGACGTCCAATCCGAAATCGTAGCTGCCCTTGAACCGCCCGCGCGCGTCGAACTTGAACATCTCGCCGCGGAACGAGTCGTACTCGGTGTAGGTGGCGAACAGGACACTGCCGTCCGGGGCCACGACCGGCGCGTTCGTCCCGGGGTCGACGACCCGGCCCGCGGGCAGCTCGTTGGTGGCGGGATCGACGCCGACAGAAGCGCCCGCCTTGCAACCGCCTGGCGAGCCGGTGGGCGGCAGGGTCGCGGTTCCACAGCCGTCTTTCAAAAGGCCTCGCAACGACACCGCCCACTTTGGCGTCAGGTCAGGATTCACCGCCAGGAGGAACGAGTACCGGTCCGCCCGGTGAGCGCGGCTTGGGACATAAATGGTTCCGTCGAGCCCGATGCCCGGCGTCCCATTGACGCCGGGACGCTGCCCGCCGCAGGGAACGGTCGGCGGCACGGCAGTGGGGCTGGGAGGCCAGGGCAGAGCGGACTCCGGGAACTGGGTCTTGCAGCTGGCGGTCGGGGCCGGCGCGCCGATCGCCAGCTCCGAGAAGCTCACCTTGGAAGTCGAGCCGTCGGGCTTCACCTTGATCAGCCAGGCGCCCCGGATGTCAGTCTCCCAGGGATTCGAACGCGCCAGGCGAAAGGCCTGGTAATAAAGGTTTCCCTGGGGATCAGCCACCGGCGCGCCGGCCGTGTACGTGTACCGGTCCAGTCGATCGAACGGATTGATGCGGGCGATCACCCGGCCGCTGCCGCGATCGAGCTTGAACAGGGTCCCGCCGGCGCCCGGCACATAGACATGGCCCTTGCTCAGAATGGCATGGAAGACCGGCTCCGACGGGCCGAGGAAATTGAGCGCCGGCACCGGCGCGGGCTTCCAGTCGCTGGCGAAGCTCCACTTTTCAACGAGCTTCCCGCCCTGCCACTGGAGCCGCCGCTCGTTCCAGACCTGCGTGTTCCAGGTGTTCACGCCGCAAGGCTCGCCGGTCATCCATCCCGGCGGATCGCAGGAGATGTAGGTCCCCGTCTTCCACTCCATGAACACGTCGTCGCCGTCCACGAGCGGCACCTGGTAGTGAGGCGTCAGGACGCCGAACTGCTCGGCCCGCTCCTGCTCGACGAAGGGATCGTAGACGAGGTCGGCATGCAGCCGGTTCAGGCTCTGGCCCGCGACGGGCGCCATTCCATGATGCCGGGCATCGCGGCCCCACTGGAGCCAGCCCCGTTGCGCGGCGGCGGGGGCGGTCAGGGCTCCCGCAACGAGGATCCATAGCAGCGTTATTCTCATGACTGATTCTCCGGCCGATAATCCGGGTGCTGCTCCAGGAACCGCTGCCAGCCCTGCCGCGGGCGGAAGAATGAGTTGAGCAGCGACGAAGCGCGATAGATGCCGTAGGGCACGATATGGGCGCCGCCCTCGATCAGCTCGGGCTTCATCGCCGCGTGCATCCGCGGCAGCTCGCTCCAGTGCACTCCGGGCTGCTCGTGATGCTCGATGTGGAAGCCCGCGTTGAACATCGTCAGGTTGAAGAAATGAGAGAGGAAGGTCGTCGTATGGCTGTACCGATTCTCGTCGGTGCCCCCGGCGTGCTGGGCGTACATCCCCATCCCCATGATGACCGATCCGCCAACCCAGGTTGGGAAGAGCCACAACCCGAGGGCCATCCAGGGATCGACGAAGAAGGGGATCGAAAACGGCACCAGGAAGATGGCGAATTCCATGAGGAAGCGGCGCCGCACCGAGGCCGAGGCTTCGCGGACCTCGCGAGCGAAATGATAGCCCCAGCGCCACGGCCAGTACAGCAGGACGTAGGTCCACATGCTCTCGTAGCGGCCGTCGGCCCGCCGCTGGGGCTGTACCCAGTCCCGATCCTCCCCCAGGTGGGAGTGATGCACCGCCAGGTGCTTGTAGCGCCACCAGTAGGAAGGGATGCCGCCCGGGACGGTCCACAGCCGGCCGAACCAGCGGTTCAGCGCGTCGTTCCTGAAGATCGGCTTGTGGGCATGGCTGTGGAAGTTGATCCCCATGTTGATGCCGCCGGACCAGCCGAGCCACATTCCGGCCCCCAGCGCAAAGCCGAGCTTCTGCCCGGGCGTGACGAAGCCGGTGACCTCCGGGTGGAGCCAGAGCCAGAAAGCGGAGCCGATGGCGGCGAAGTGCAGGAGGCAGAAGAGCAGGCCGTGCGCGTCCTCAGGGTGCGTGAGCCAGCGTCCGAACCAGGAGGGAGCGGTCACCAGGTCCGGAGGGCTCGGCCCGGTCCAGCGCTCGATGTACGTCACCAGATGCAGCATGGCGACCGCGAGCGGCAGCGACAGCCAGGGTCCCCAGAGGAGCGAGCCCCAGATCGCGCCCAGTGCCAGGAGCACGTAGAGCGAGCGGAACGCGGCGAAGCGCAGGAATCGGATCATAGGGGGCCAATGATGCCACACGATTCCTTATGGGCTAAAATCAGCTCGGCTAAAATCAGCCTCGACCTGAAAGGGGGCGGACGATGAGCGATCTCTCCCATGCCGCAACAGTCACGACGGACGGTCAGCCACTCCCCCCGCTGGTCCATGGCCTGCGGCAGCGCCATGCCGCGCTGAGCGCCAGCGACTCCCGGACACGGCCTTTCGAGCTGCGCCTGCCGGATCGCTCGGCCTATGCCATCGGCGATATCGGCGGCATGGGCGAGCCCGCCTTCACCATCCGGATCGTCACCGACAAGGGCCTCGCCGCTATGTCGGCCTTCGACGAGTTGGCCGTGGCCGAGGCCTACATGGACGGCGACCTCGACATCGAAGGGGATCTGCTGACCGTCCTCAAGCACCGGCCCGTGCTCGGCGATCCGCACGCGCTCCAGTACCTTTATGCCACCTACGTCGCGCCGCTCCTCTTCGGCCAGGCCAAGAGCGACAAGAAGTGGATCAAGAGCCACTACGACGTCGACCGCGAGTTCTTCCTCCTCTGGCTCGACAGCAAGCTGCGCGCCTACTCGCACGGCTTCTTCGAGGCCGACGGCGAGTCCCTGGAAGAGGGGATGGTGCGCAAGTTCCAATACGCTTTCGACGCCTGCGGCATCAAGCCCGGCCAGCGGGTGCTCGACATCGGCGGCGGCTGGGGATCGTTCCTGCAATTCGCCGGCGAGCAGGGCGTGCGTGTGACCTCGATCACGATCTCCGACGAATCCGAGAAGACCATGAAGGAGCTGATCCAGCGCCGCGGCTTCGACTGCGAGGTGGTCAAGGAACACTTCCTCGAATATCGCCCCTCCGAGCCGTTCGACGCCATCGTCAACCTCGGGGTCACCGAGCACCTGCCCGACTATCGCCGCACCCTGGCGCAATACGAGCGCATCCTGAAACCGGGCCGCCGGGTGTACCTCGACGCCTACTCGGGCAGCAAGCACGGCATGCCCTCGTTCATCTCGAAGTGGGTGTTCCAGGGCAACACCTCGCCGCTCTGCCTGGAGAAATACCTCGCGGAAGTGGCGCGCACGCCGTTCGAGGTGGTGGTGATCAAGAACGACCGTCACAACTACTTCCTGAGCTGCAAGAAGTGGGCGGAAAACCTTGAGGCGAAGCGCGACGAGGTCATCGCGCGCTGGGGCAAGCACCTCTACCGCCGCTTCGTCCTCTATCTCTGGTCGGCGGCCAACTCGTTCGAGAACGGCACGCTCTCCGCCCATCACATGATCCTTCAGTTGCCCTCGACCGGCAGCGCGCCGAAGGCCGGCATGGAATCCTGGGCATGAAGGAAGACGCCTTCACGGTAGCGCCCTACACGCCGAGCGAGGTCCGTTTCCACCTCGTCGGCGGCGTGCTCAACGGCGCAGCCGTGCTGGCTGGCCTCGTCTGGCTGTTCTCCAACGATTCGCCGGGCTGGCCCTGGATTCTCTTCGCGGTCCTCGCCGGCATGTACGTCGCCGACCTCGTCTCCGGCATCCTGCACTGGGCGTTCGACACCTGGTTCGACGAAGAGATCACGTTTCTCCGCCGCATGGTGCTGCAGGTCCGCGAGCACCACGTCTACCCCAACCGGATCTTCCACATCAGTTTCTTCCACGACGCGGGCACGCTCTCTTATATCGCACTGATCCTGATCGTTCCAGTCGTCCTCGGCGCAATCCTCTACGGTGGCCCAATCGCGGCCTGTGCGGTGCTGGCAGCAGTGATCTTCGACATCATGCTGGTCACCATGCTGGAGTTCCACAAGTGCGGCCACCGCGCGCGCCAGCCGCGCTGGATCCGCCTGCTGCAGAAGACCGGCCTCGTCCTTTCGACCGGGCATCACAGCCAGCACCACCAGGGAAACCACGATTTCAACTACTGCATCATCAACGGCTGGGCCGATCGGACCCTGGGCCGCCTCGGCCTCTTCCGCGGTCTCGAATGGATCATTGCCCGTTTGAGCGGCGCCCAGCCGCAGCGCAACGATCACGAATGGCTGCGCCGCTTCGGGCGCAAGGTGATCGGGCGCAAGGCATGAGCCGGCTCGCGGACTACGTCCAGAAGTGGTTAGCGGGAGATCTCGAGCTGGCGCCGATCACGGAATTCCTAGGAGTACGGCCGGTCTCGCTCGGAGAGGGCGAAGCGCGGATCGAGCTGACGGCCGGGAAAACCCTTCACAACGCCATGGGCACGGTCCACGGCGGCATCTTCTGCGACCTCGCCGACGTGGCCATGGGAGCCGCCCTCGCCACCGTCACCGCCGAGGGCGAGTCCTTCTCCACCCTCCAGCTCCAGATGAGCTACTTCCTGCCGGTCGTCGAAGGCAGGCTCGGAGCCCATGCCCGGGTAGTTCGCAGGGGCAAGACCACCGCCCACCTCGAATGCGAGCTCGAAGACGGCGAGGGACGGGCGGTGGCGCGGGCTACGTCGGTGTGTGCAATCCGCCAAGCCGGGTGAGCGCTTGCCGACCCTGGCCTCCGACACTAAGATAGTTCAGGACAATCTCCGTTTCATCAAGGAGGACTACCTGTGAAGGAAGAGCCGACGGAGTTGGGTGGCTGGCAGCCGGTGCTCGGCCGAATGTTCGAGGAGCTGCGCTCAGGATCTTCGCGGACAGACACATATTGGGCGCAGCAGCTTGCGTTCGGGCCGGTCTTCATTCATGCCGTCATCCTCGCCGTCCGCAAATCTGCCATCGCGGAAGACGACCTGGAGCTTTTGCGGCGGATTCTCCCCATGGCTCTTTCGATGCTCGGCGCATTGCCCGACGGAAGCGCCGGGGACCCGGCTAGTCTGTACCTGCTCGCTCGTCGGCAGGCCCAAGTCCTGGCGTGGGGGCGGCGCCGCCACCTTGCCCGGCTGGCTGCACGTCTCGGCGTCGCGGCATCCGCCTCGCCCTACGATCCCGTACCGCGACGCTTCCAGCGTCCTTATGAATTGATCGGCTGGCGTCCACCCCAAGGCTAGCGAGCAGATCTTCACCGACAGCCTGATCGTCGTTGAAGGAAACCGAATCAAGCAGGTGGAAAAAGAGTCTGAGATCGAAGTCCCGCGGGAAGCTCAGGTGATCGATGCCCATGGCAAGTGGATCATCCCCGGCTTGATGGACATGCATGCCCATATCTCGGAGACGCCGAACATCCCTCTGGAGCTCTATCTTGTCAATCCTGGGAGGTGAATTTTTCCTGGGAGCGCTGGCGTCCCCGCCGGCTTGTCCGGAGAAATCGGCGGAACGCCGGCAATTGTCGATGCCCTTGCGAAAAACGCCGGGCCTTCGGCCCAATGTCCCGGGGAGGCCGGCAAGATGCCGGCGGTCCCAGGGGAAAAAAAGCGCGCCGCACTCCTTCCGGTCGGAGACAACTGGCTCCAGGTCGTCCAAAATCTTTTTGGGCGACCCTGAGAATTTTTGGGCGACGTAGAAAACTTTTGGGCGACGCAGGAAGATTTCGGGCGACACAGAACTTTTTAAAACGGGTGGCAATCTTTCTGGGCGACACAGAAATCTTCCACGTCGCCCATAAAGATTTTGGGCGGCACAGAATCTCTTAGCGTCGCCCATCGGAATTTTGGGCGACACAAAAAGTCTCTGCGTCGCCCAAAAAGTTTTCCGGCGGCGTGGAGACTTTTTACGTCGCGCATAAAAGTTCTGTGTCGCCCAAATGGACAGGAGACCGCCCCTCCTGGTAGCCTGCAGGCCAGATTTCCTACTTGCGACGTAAAAAGGAGCTGGGATGAGCTCGAACCTGCCGGTCGCCGAGATGGTCGCGCATCTGCAGCAGAAGATCGCGCACCACAAGGAGCAGATGGACGCGCATGCGAAGCAGGAGGCGCTTCACGGCGGGAAGCGGGCTCTGCACGAAGCCGAGCATCGGAAGGCGGTCGAGCGTTGCGAGGCTCTCCAGGCGGCTTCGGCGGCGGCGGGCGAGCTTTTGAAGGACGTCAAGGGGTCGGCGCCGCGCTCGGCTCCGGCGCGCAAGGAGGTCAAAGGCGGCGGCTGGCACTGGCTCGCCGATCTGCTGGAGCGCGTGATCGAGACCAAGGCTCCCGGCGAGGCCTTCGGCGCCACCTCGCTCGTCGACGAGATCCTCGAACGCTGGGGCTCGAAGCTGCGTGACGGCATCGACATCCGGAGCGCTCAGACCACCCTCCGCCGCTGGGCCCGGGACGGTGTGCTCGACGTCGTTCGCGAAGGCCGCTCCAAGCACGAGGCGCTGTACACCCGGCCACGGGAGTGATGGAACCATCCTCGGCCGGATTAGCTCATTCAACCCTCTCGAGCAGCACGAGCCCGGAAAAACGGCGAAAGCCCTCCCGGACCTTTCTGGGTGACAGCCGTCCGATCAGGTTCCAGAGCCATGCGCCCTTCACCGTCCGGTTGAGCCGCTGCGCCTCTTCCCAAAGGGATCGGTACTGCGCCTCGCGCCAGCCGTAGGGCCGGAAGAACTCCGTCCCTTCGGCCGGAGCGAACCGGAAGGGCGCGCTCGCTGGCAGGTCCTTTCCCCAGGTCCTTTTCATCCGCTTGAGCAGTTGCGGGCTTGCCAGGTCGATCATCCATTCCTGGAAGCTCGGCTGCGCGTGGAGATCGGCGGCGAGCGTCGCCACGTCCTCCGGGGTGAGATAGACGAGCAGACCTTCGCTGAGCACGAGGGCGCGCGACGAGCCTGCGCCGAGCCGGGAGAAAAGCTCCCGGCGCACCGCCGTGTCCGTCAGGTCGGCCGTGACGGCTTCGTACCGGCAGACGGGCGCCTCATCCTGCAACATCCCGGTCTTGTAGTTGAGGATCCCGGGCAGGTCGACGTCCACCCAGTGAAGGGACGGCGGCAGCGGCATCCGCCAGGGGCGCGCATCCAGTCCGGCCGCGAGGTTGACCACGAGATCGACCTTCTTGTTCTCGACGGCGTCGAGGATGATCTCGTCGAACACCGCCGTCCGCACGATCATCGGCCACGCGTAGGCTCGCCCCTGCGCCATTCCTTCCAGGATCTCGCGCCCGCGCTCGCCCGCCAGCCGGTCGGCGAACGGATCGCGGAAGATCGCGTCCGGGCGCGCGGTTTCCATGGCACGGTAGACGGCCACCCAGCGCGCAGTGTCGGAAACGTTCTCGATCGCCATGTCCGGTCTCCTGTCGGCTCGCCATTCTACTCCTCGATGAGATCCACGAGCGCTGTAGAATCGAGCCATGATGTCGATCAGACGGCTTACGAGGATGGCCGACCCCGCCTCGGGGGATGACGACGAGGCCGTCGTCGCGGCGTTCCTGTCCTACCTCCCCAGCTACAACGCCGAGTACAACTTCGAGGCGTTCCTCGGAGCCGCGTGCGCCATCGGCCGCCATCGCCCTCACCTGCTCGAGCGGTTGCTGCCCAAGGCGATCGATGCCGCCGTGTGCCTGGGCGCCGACTCGATGGATGTCTTCTGGCGCTGGGCCGAACAGATCGCTGTCCGCTCTCTGGAGGCGCCGCCGCCCCAAGTGCCGAACTTCACCGAGGAAACCCTTGCATTTCTCCGCGAGGGGCTGCGCGAGCACGAGGCTCTGGTCTCCCGGTTGCTTCAGGAGCGGCTGGCCGAGCCGAACGACTGAATGCCGGTCCTGGCGCACCGGGTGCATGCACGCGGAGGAGGAGGTGGGACATGGCCCGCGAGCACATCGCAACGTATCTGAATGACCATCTGGCGGGCGCGGCGGGGGCGGTCGAGCTCCTGGAGCACCTGGAGAAGGAGCATGCCGGCACGGAGGTCGGACGGCTCGCCGCCGAGCTGCGTGCCGATGTGGAGGCGGATCGGCAAGCGCTCAAATCGCTCATGCAACGGCTCGAGGTCGCCCAAAGCCGCACGCGAAAGGCGGCAGCCTGGCTCGGAGAGAAAGTCGCCGAGCTCAAGCTGCGGCTGGACGATCCCGCAGGCGGATCGCTGCGGCTGTTCGAATCCCTGGAGGCGCTGTCGCTCGGGATCGAAGGGAAGAGATCCCTGTGGCGTGCCCTGGCCGCTGCGGCCGACGAAGCGCCTCATCTCCGGGTGGCTGATTACGAAGGCCTGATCCGGCGCGCCGAAGAGCAGCGCAGCCGGGTGGAGACGGCGCGGCTGGCAGCCGCCAGAAGGACTCTAACCTGAGCCAGCGGGTCTATGATGGAGGCAGAAAGGGGGATTTCCCCATGAGTCCAGCTTCACTGCGTTGGATCGCGTTGTCGGCCCTCGGGCTTTCGGCAGGAGTGGGAATCGCCGTTGCTCTCGAGGATCCGATCGGGGCGCTGGTCGGCATGGTGCTCGTCACGCCGGCGCTGACTCTCCTGGCCGGCGTCGTTCTGGGTGCCGTCCAATGGATCGAGCTTCGCCGGCATGTCGAGCTTGCAGGCCGATGGCTCCTGAGCACTGCTCTGGGCCTGGGAATCGGACTGGCGGCAGGGGTCGTCCTCCTGGAGGTCGTGGGCGAGCTCGTGACCGGGCACCCGATGCGGCTCCTGCAGCAGGAGCCGCTGCCGCGGGCTCTCAGCTTCCTCATCCTGGGCGCGATCAGCGGGTTGTGCCTGGGCTTCGCGCAGCGGCTCATGCTGCGCAGGACTCCGCATCTGCCTTCCAACTGGCCGCTCCTGAGCGCCTGCGGCCTGGGACTGGGCTTTCCGGTTGGCTCGCTTCTGGCCGATACGGTCATGTCGGGCCTGACCTCGCCGGCCGGCTTGCTCGTGCTGGTCGTCGTCTCGGGTGCCATCCTCGGAAGCTTTACGGCAAGACCGCTGACGCGGGCCGCGGCGTAGGTTCATGGAAGATTTGCGCGTCGTAGGGATCGCCGGGAGCCTGCGTCAGGCTTCCTACAACAGGGCTCTGCTCCGGGCTGCGCAGGAGCTGTCGCCCGAACGCCTGAAGATCGAGATCCATGATCTCGCCGGCGTGCCTCTCTACAACGAAGACGTGGAAACGGCCGGCGTGCCGCAGGCCGTCACCGACCTGCGGCAGGCCATCGGCGCCGCGGACGGCCTGCTGATCGCCACGCCCGAGTACAACCACGGCGTGCCCGGGGTCATGAAGAACGCGTTCGATTGGCTCTCCCGGCCGCCGCGCAAGTCGGTCCTCCAGGGCAAGCCCACCGCCGTGATGGGCGCCACACCCGGGACGACCGGCACCGCTCGCGGCCAGAGCCAGCTGCGGCAGTCTTTCGTATTCACCGACACCCCGGCCATGCTCCAGCCGGAGGTGCTCGTCGGACGCGCGCACGAACGCTTCGATGCAGAAGGCAACTTGACTGATCAGAAGGTGCGGGACTACCTGGTCATGTTTCTGGAGCACTTCATCGCGTGGATCGAGCGCTTCCGCAGCGCCCCCGGTCACTGACGCGGGGCGTTGAGCGTCTCCAACTTCTTCTTCTGCTCGGCGAGGGGCGGCACATTCCACTTCGCCCGTTCCTCGTCGGTGATCGTAGGGTCCACCTCCCAGAGGATCCAGCGGTCGTCCACCTTCTTGAACTGGGTGCCGTAGAGCTGGGGCTTGCCCTGCCACATGAGGGAACGGTCCTTGGCCGCGGCGGCCAGCCATTTGGCTTCCTTGTTCTCCGGGTCCAGCTCGACGGCCTTCATGGCCAGGCGGTGGGCCTCGTCGTACTCGGGCACCTCGGTGCCGTGCTGGTAGACCATGGCCGCGTTGTAATAATCCATGGTGGTGGTGGCGCCCCCTTTGTCCACGATCTCGCGGACCCGGGTGCGGCGCTCCGCATCACGATTCGACACGGCCTGCCAGTCGATGTTGGCGTTCGGGCCCTCTTCGCGGTCGGCCTGGTCTTCGTTGTACAGGCGCTCGAGCTCGGGATTGTTTCCCGGAGCGGGCGCGGGCGTCTGAGCCTGAAGGGCTCCCGCAGTCAACAACGCCAGGGTGACTGCCAGGAGGAAGGCTCGCTGTCTCATTCGCTTATCTCCTTGGTTACCAACGGCCGGCAGCACCGTGATGGAGCTCAGAGGAATGGCGAGGCTGATCGGAAGCGCGGCTCCGCTCGCGCTCGCAGCCGGTACGCCTGCCGGATATTGCTGTCGGCCGTCGAGACGATGGCCCCGTAATGGAGGATCGGCAGTATTGACAGGCGCCACGACGACAAATCGATGCTCTTTGCCGCCTCGTCCTCGGAGAGCCCCTTCGCCCGCGCCCATTGCACGGCCCGGTCGAGTGCCTCCAGGTAATCGGCGTATCTCCGCACGCCGTCCGCCTTCGCGACAGGCCCGTGCCCCGGGACGAAGATCGCGCCGGGGTAGCGACTCGCGAGATCACGGAGCGTCCGGATCACCCCTGTGAGATCCGAGCCGCCCTCACCCGTGTCGATGAACGGGTAATACCCGTTGAAAAAGATATCGCCCAGGGCGACGACCTCGACGCTCCCCTTCCGCAGGTGGATCCAGACATCCGAGCGGGTATGCGCGTGTGCCACGGGCGTGAGCTCGAGATCGACAAAGCCCACCTTGAACGACCGGGGAGCGCCAATCGCCTCGGCTTTCGCCGGCAGGGCGGCCAGGCGCCCGCGCCAGAAATCTCCATCGCGGAGCTGCATGAGCTTTTCGGCGCCTGCGTGAGCCACTATCCTCGCACCGGGATAGATCACATTCCCCTGCGTGTGATCGAAATGGAAATGAGTGTTCACCACCCGGGTCACCGGCGAAGACGTGTGCCGCTCCAACCAGCTGTGGAGCCAGTTGGAGATCGGCGGAAACTTCGGATCCACGACGAGTGTCTCCCCGCCATCCTCCACCACGATCGAATTGCACCCTCCCGACACCACGTACACGCCGGGCGCAAGCTCCTCGCCCGCGACTCGAAGGAACGACCTGTAGGCCCAGGTCGCCCCGACGGCGACCCCCAGCAGAAGAGCCAGCGCCACCAGGAGCGGCGCCGGGCTCCTCTTCCGCAGCTTGCTCATGTCGAGCCTTCCCTCCCGAAGGTAGAGGGCCTCGAGCGTCTTCACCCCCTTGAGCGACTCGTCCTTCACGAATGTGAAATGAGCGCGCCAACAGGGCCTCATGATTCGAAAGCTCGGACCATTCGCCTTCTCCCAGCTTCCGAAGCGAGCTCTCCCGTCGCCCAGATCCTCCATCGAGTACGTGTGATGGGCGAAAAAGCCGAGCAGGTTTACCTCCCAGGTCACCTTCCGACGCTCCACTACCTCGATGATCTCGGCCTTCGCCGGAAGCTTGTAGGGGTAGTACCACCGGATCGCGTTGAAGCACCACCGGAGAGTCTCGCCTTTCACGAGATCCTTGTTGCGAGCCCAGAACATGCACCGGTTCCAGCGCCGCCATTGGGACGCGTCCCGGAAGGCAGTCCACAGCGCGTCGATCGGGATATTGACGTCGATGGTCCCCTCGATCGGATCCATATCTTTCGAGGCCGCGAGCGCCTCCGCTTTGGCTTTATCCACGTCGGGTTGCCCCTCCTCATGGCCTGACGGCAACTAGAATGGGGCGCGGCTTCCGAAGTCGGCGGCTGGCCGCGGACCCTCCTCAAAGGGCATTGGCTCCTTCGCCGCAGCCTCGTCCAGGAATGCCAGCAGCTTCTCCAACGCCCAGCGGTCCGATTCCCGCTGCGCGTCGGTCTCGTACTTGTGGGTCGGCAGCTCCTCGTTGTTGCCGAGCAGGGTCTGCAGCGAGCGCCCGCCCGCCATGGGTGGAGCCTTTGCGCTGCGTCGAAGCTCCACGAGCGACTCGAAGAGGCCCGCCATCCCCGACCGGAACCGCGTCCACCGGTGGCCGTCCCAAGACATTGCCTCCTGCGGCGCATCGGCCGCAAAGCGCTCGGAGATGGCCTTCCCGGCCCGCTCGCCTCGTGCCGCAAGAGCCTTGATGACCTCCGGAGCCATGTCGAGACTCAGCCCGCCCTCTCCATGCTTCATAAAAATCTCCACCGAGCGGTCCCGATAGCCGGGCATCTTCATGAAGGAGTTGTCATGCCAGTTCTGGGCGCTGTTGAAAATCCCTATGACAAAGCCGAGGAGGTCTCCGGTCGCGCTCTCGCCCGCAAAGCGGCTCCACCGATCGAGCATGCCATCCGATTGACGCTTGGGCATGTAGATCAGCCGCATGTCCTCGGGAGTTTCCGGGTCGTTCATACCCGGATGGTCCGGCTGGCCGGATTTGCCGGTATCAGCGAGCGTGACCCCCAGCGTCGGCCATCGCGGATAGATGCTGTCGAAGCGGTGAATGGGGAAGTTGCTGGTGATGCCGCCATCGCTGAACCAGACCTTGTCCAGCGGGCGGTTTTTAGGATCGGGCACCTTCTTGCGGAAGTCCACGGCCCATAGCGGCACCATGGTCAAAAGGAACGGGAAGCTCAGGCTCATGCGAGTTGCTACGATCACCGGCAGATCGTCCACCGGCAAAGGCAGCTTGCCCTCTCTTATCAGGGTTGGGGCAGGGATGTCTCGAGCCTTTTTCTCCATGAAGTCCACGACGTACCCGGGAAAAAGCTTCCGCCACTCCTTGGGATCGAACGCGAACCTATTGGTCGTGAACGGCAACTCGAAGGGCCGCCCAAAGGTCACGCAAGTGGTGACGGCCCTGTAGTCGATCGAGCGCTCGAGCCCTTCACCCATCAGCGCCCGCAGCGCCTCTGGAACCGGAGCGCCGTGCAGGTCCCGGAAGGTCAAGGGCTCACCACCCTTCTTCCCTGCGATCTCATCGATCTTCCGGGACAGCCACTCGGTCAACGGCTCCACACGTCTACCGCGGTTGCCGTTGGCCATTCCGGTGCAAAGGCCGAAGAAGTTGTCCCGCAGCAGTCCGAGATTCTTCTCACGCCGCACCAGGAAGGTCCACACCAGGCGCAGCCCCGTGAAGATGCCGATGCCCTTCTTGCCAATCTTGAGGAGCAGCTTGAAGAGCTTCCTGGTCGCCTTATCGGGTGTGAAGAGCGAGAGGAGCTTGCCCTTTCCGCCAATCTCCTGGGCCAGCTTCCCAACCTCCGTGAATCCGTCGAAGCTCCCCGTCATCCGCCGCCTGTACTCCGCCGCCGCCGCCAGGCTGGCGGCGATCGCCCCCGCCGACGTGCCGGCGATACCGACAAGATGGAACCGTTTCGCCACCTCTTCCACGAGCTTCGGATATACCACGCCGCTCGTGATTCCACCCTTCATCACCAGGTCACAGCTCCGCTCGATGTTGGCCATGATTAACCCCCTATTTCAAGACGGACCGGAGCGTGGATTTACCTGTTCCTACGGCTTCAAGGCGCCACGTCGACTTCGGCGGTGGTGATCTTGCCGCTCAGCGGATCGAAGAGCGTGGCGATGAGGCGCTGCTGGACCCGGCGCAGCTTGAGCCGGGTGTCGTAACGGATGTGCCCCCCGCCTGCGGGTGGAGGCGTGTCGAAGGTGAGGTGAAGCGGAATCATGGGCACGTCGGAGCGGTCACCGTGCTCGTCCATGGCGGCGAACCGCAATTCCAGATCGGTGGAATACTTGCGGTCGACCGGCAGCACCGTGATCGAGCCCAGAGGAATGGCGAGGCTGATCGGAACCTCCATTTCCTTGCGCCCGGAGCGCGCCGGCTTTCCCACTTCCATGGGCATTTTCGCCGTGCCCGCGCCGCCGAAGAGCAGGGCGTGCTCGACCATCATGGTGACTTCGGTTTGCCGCGACATATCGAGGACGCTGTGGCGCGACCGGACCTTCAGCCCGGGGCGCAACACTTCGACCTTCATCTCATGGCGCTGGTCGTTCAGCCGCCAGGAGGGGCTGATGCCGAGCCAGTAGTACGAGCGCGTGTCGGCCCGCGCGCGGCTGAGGGCGGTCCCGCGCGCCGCATTGATCAGTGCCAGGCCGCCGGTGCGGGAGGCGATGTAGGTCAGGGCGGAATGGATCTCGTTCTCGCGCACGTCCCACTCGCCGAACGTGGAGACCGCGGATGAGGCATCCGGCCCGACCGACTCGAGGCCGGGCACGTCGACTGGATAGATGGTGTAACCCAGCCGGTTGGCGGTGTCGGTGAGCGGCGCGAAGTGCTCCTTGTGCCAGGGAAGACGGGGATCGTAAATCGGGCCGAAAGAGTTGCTCGCGTAGCCCGAGGCAGAATAGGGCCAGCCGCCGGCCAGGAGCAACATCACCTTGCGTCCCGGGGCCGAGGCGAAGGCGCGCAGCGTGGAGACCGCTGCCATCACGGCCCGTTCGAGCCGGTCCGTCACCTGCTGCGCGTAGACGATCTGGTCGAGCTCCAGCGGGCGCGTGCCCGCGCCACCGGGCGAGACATCGGGAGCGTTCCCCACCGTCCCGACGGCGGGAAGGTTGGTGCTCAAGCGGCGGGACGACTCCATGGCGTTGAGCTCTGCCTTCTGCTCGATTCCGTGCGCCTTGCGGGCCATCGCCGCATCGAGCGCCGACATCAGCTCTGTGGCAGAACCCGACCAGGGACAAAGCCTCTCCAGACGCTTGCCATCGTAGGCGACGATCGCCATGCGGTCTTCCGGGCCCAGCCGGGCGACCTCTGTCTTCAAGGATTTGAGCACCTCGTCGCGGCGCACACGGAGCGCGAACAGGTCGTCGATGAACACCAGGTAGCTCGTACCGACCGGACCGCTCTCGGTCAGGGCCGGAGGGGCGGCCGGCGCCGCACCCGTGGCGGCGTCCGGGACGAGCGCCTGCCCTTCCCGCACCTCCGTAAAGTAATGGATCGGCATCTCCTTGCCGTCGACGAGCAGCCGGAAATCACCGCGCTGCAGGCCTTGCACCCGCCGGCCCTCGGCATCGGTGACCGCCACCTCGAGGTTGACGACCCTCACGTCCACGACATCGCCAAAGGCGCTGACGGGCTCCGCAGTCTGGGCTGACGCCGGCCGGAAAGCGGCGGTCAAGCTCGCGGCCGCGGCAAGGACGACAAGGGCGGTTCCACTCCTGTGCATGTCTCTCCTCCCTCACACGAGTGTAGCTCTCCAGAGAATCATTTCGGGTGATGGCCAAGGTTTCATGCCGTCCACTCTCTCCGACAGGGTGTATGCTTCTTCATACGCTCACCGTGGCGGAGGAAGGGGCTTCCCGGCGACGGAAGGCTCTTATTTTCCGCAGCTTGCGCCATTTCCGCTGCGGGCGGGGGCGCGGCACCGGGCTTGCCCTGTAAGGCGCACGACTGCGCTGGGCAATGCGGCCCGGGGTGGACGTGGAGACACCGACGTCATGCGATCCATTCGCTTCCCTTCGATGCTTGCCGGAGCCTTGATGCTCCTGTGCTCTCTCACGGCATCTGCGGATTTTCCCGACGAGCCGGTCGCGGTAGAGCCTGCCAGCTTCAGGATCGAGACCATCACGGTCGAGACTTCCCGGAAAGCCTCCGCGGGAATCATCGAGTCCGAGACGCTGCTCGAGGAGGGCGGGACCTATAGCGAGGACGACCTGCGCCGGGCGGTCGCGCGGGTCCACCGCCTGCCGTTCGTGCTCGATGCCACCTTTTCCCTGCGCAAAGGGAGCGAGCGCGGCGCCTACGAGCTGGTCATCCAGGCGAACACGGCCCGCTGGTTCTTCTTCGACCGCGGCATCCATATCGCGCGGTTCAACCAGCTCTACACGCTCGGCGAATTCGGCGACGACGACACGTTGAGCGGCAGCCACTCCGGCCTGATCGGGGGACGCCTTTTCACGGGGCGCTCCGGAGTCCTGTATGGGAGCTGGGGCTTTCAGAACGATCTGGCCAGCGATGCCAGCGGGGCACAGATCGGCTACACCCAGTACAACCTCCTCGGCCGCGGGATCATCGCCGACCTCTCTTACGCAAGGCACGGCTGCTGCTCCACCGACGTCCTCCCCTTCGGCATCGACCCCCGGCTCTCTTCCTGGGACTGGTTCGACGACGAGCAGGCATCCCTGAAGCTGGCCATCCCCCTGGCTCCGCACCGCTCGCTCCAACTCGGCTGGACCGAGCGCAGCGGCCAGGCCGACGATCGACGGCAGGTGATCGAGCCGGTCGTCGGTTCGGTGATCGACGACGTGCTCGGCGGCGAGCAGGATTCCCGCCATCTGGAGGCGCGCTGGGTGCAGGACACCAGCGACGATCCGATCCTGCCGAGCCGGGGCACGGTCCTCTCGGCCGGCCTGGAGTACGACTCCTACCAAGTCGACAACCTGCGTGCACAGCGGTATGTCCGAGGCCCGGAGGGCTTCTTCGTACCGACCGGCGAGGTCGACCTCCCCGGCTTCGACGGCGAGCAGCTCCTCGCCACGGCCTCGGCCATCCGCAACTGGTCGGTGACCCCGCGGCAGTCGGTCTCGGCCGGCGGGCAGATCTCCGCCGGGCGCTCGCAATTGATCGGTCTCATCCTGGACGACCGCCTGCTGCCGGAGACCGATCTGGACCTCTACGGCGTCTCGATCCGGGCGCGGCATCTCCTCCGTCTCTGGTCGATACGCGAACCCGACAATCTGGCCGACCTCTACCTGGATACGGCCATCACCTACGGCATCGAGGCCACGTCGCCGGGTCTCAGGCTGCGGGCAAACCCTCTGGAGCGGTTCGATCTCACGACGGGGCTGGCTTTCCGCACTCCCTGGGGCCGTCTGCGCCTGGCTCTCACCTTCCTGGATCTGGGAGAGGTACTCAGATGAGGTTCACAGCCGTGTCTCTTTGGCTAGGGCTCTTTATCGCCGCCCCACTGGTGGCGGCAGGACCGGCCCTGGAGCGGAGCGCGGAAGGCGTGGCTCTCACCCGGTTGCCTCCCCTGCTGCACAACGGGGAGGTACGCGAGCATCTGGGGACCGGGCTCACCACCACCCTCGCCTTCGAGGTCCGTCTCGGCGGCGGCAAGGCGCGGGGCGGAGCCCGGATCGACATCCGCTACGAGCTGTGGGACGAGATCTGGCTGGTCACCCGCGCCGACACCCTGGGCCGCACCCAGCGAGCCCGGTTTCCCTCTTTCGACCAGCTCGAGACTTGGTGGCGCGACCTGCGGCTGGAGGTCCTCCCCGCCCGCACTGCTCCCGGTCCGGCCGAGGTGAGGCTGCGGGTGATCCCGTTCTCCCAGTCCGAGCAGCTCGACGCCCAGCGCTGGTTCAGCCGCAGCCTCGCTGCCGAACCTACTGACAGCGCCGGTGCCGTGTCGGGCCTGTTGGAGGAGCCCTCGGGCGACCTTTTCAACCTTCTCCTCGCGACCTCCATCGGCAGGCCGGCATTGCAGGAATACGAGTGGAAGCTCGCCGTGCCACCGAGGGCAAAACGTTGAGCTGGCGCTCGACTGCCGCCACCCTGGGCGGGATGGTCCTGGCCGCGGCCGCGGTCCTCTTCCTTTTCGAAAGACAGCTCTCCACGGCCTGGTTCCGCCTGGGGCTGCAGCCCGAGGTCATCTCCGCGCTGGAGGGATCGCAGGAGGACCGCCGGCAGCTCGCCCGCCTCGATCCGCAGCGAGAGACCGAGTACCGTGGCCGCTTCGAGGAGGACCAGGCGCTGCTCAACCGGCTGCGCATCCTGGAGCACAACAGAAAGGAAATTCTGCGGCGCTACGAGATGATCCTCCTCATGGTGGTAGGCGGCGTGCTGGCTGCCGCGGGCGGCGCCCACCTCGTCCACCAGGGCCGGCGCGAGCGGCGGATTGACAGGCTGCGGGAGGCCTTGGTGCAGCTCTCCGCCGGACAGGAAAACGTGGACATCGGCGACCGGGGGAAGGACACGATCGGGCGGATCGCCGCGATGATCGAAGAGACCTCCCGCGTCATGGCGCGCGACCGCAGGCGGCTGGCCGCGCTGCAAAACCTTTCCATGTGGCAGGAGACGGCGCGCCGCCACGCGCACGAGATGAAGACGCCGCTCACTGCCGCCCGCCTGGAGCTCACCCGATTGCGCGAGATGGTGAGCGGCGAGAGCAAGCAGGCCGTTGACAGCCTCGGCGAGGAGCTCGACCGCCTGGGCCGCTTCACCCGCGAGTTCACCTCGTTCGCGCGCCTGCCCAAGCCGCGTCTGGAGGTCCACGACCTCGGAGCCGTGGTCTCCGAGTTCGCCTCGACCTTCGACCTCGCCTGGCCGTCCCTGGCGCTGCGCGTCTCGGCACCGGGGCAGTTCCTCGCCACGGTCGACCGCGAGCTGCTCCGCCAGACGCTGGTCAACCTGTGCGACAACAGCGCTCACGCTCAGGCCCGGACCGTCACTTTTCAGGTCGGCCGGAACGGGACCGGAATCTATGTTGAAGTCGCGGACGACGGTCCGGGCATCGCGCCGGAGATCCGCGGCAGGGTGTTCGAGCCCTACGTCACCACGCGCAAGGTCGGCGAGGGCATGGGCCTAGGCCTCGCGATCTCCAAGAAGATCCTGCTCGATCATGGCGGGGATCTGGAGCTGGTGGAGACGTCCGCGGCAGGAACGAAGTTCCGGATAACCTTGCAACAGGGAGAACCATGACCCAGCTCCTGATCGTCGAGGACGACGAGAAGATCCGCGCCAGCCTGCTGCTCCAGCTCCGCGAGGAGGGCTTTGCCCCCACGTCCGTCACCTCGGCCGAGGAGGCGCTCGCGATGCTGGAGCCTGCCCGCTCCCCTCTCCCCGACCTGCTGCTGCTCGACGTCCGGCTGCGCAAGATGAGCGGGGTCGAGCTGGTGCGTCGTCTGGCCGAGATCGGACGGCTCCCGCCCACGATCATCATTTCAGGAGAGGCCTCGATCAGCGAGACGGTCGAAGCGCTGCGGATCGGAGTCCACGACTTCATCGAGAAGCCGTTCACCCGCGAGCGGCTTCTGCAATCGATCAGGAATGCGCTGGAGCGCGAAGCTCTGCGGCGCGAGGTCGCCTCGCTCAAAGCAGACCTAGGAGGCGAGCCCGAGATCCTGGGCAGCTCGCCCGCGCTCGAGGAGCTGCGCCAGCGCATCGCGCAGGCGGCGCCCACGGACGGACGCATCCTGATCCTCGGTGAGAGCGGCACGGGCAAGGAGCTGGTGGCGAGCGCGCTTCACCGGCAGAGCCGGCGCAGCCATCGCCCATTTATCAAGATCAACTGCGCCGCGATCCCGCCCGATCTGATCGAGGACGAGCTCTTCGGCCACGCGCGCGGCGCCTTCACCGACGCCAAGACGGCCAAGCCGGGCCTGTTCGAGGAGGCGGACGGCGGCACGCTATTCCTCGACGAGATCGGGGATATGGAGCTCTCCGTCCAGTCGCGCCTGCTGCGGGTATTGGAGGATGGCCGCGTGCGGCGGATCGGCGAGACGCGCGACCGCCAGGTGGACGTGCGGGTGATCGCGGCGACCCATCGCGACCTGGAAGAGTCGGCGCGCGCCGGGCGTTTCCGCGAGGACCTCTACTTCCGCCTCGCCCACCTCCCTCTTTTCGTGGCGCCGCTGCGCGAGCGTCGGGAGGACGTGCGCAGCTTGTTCCTCCATTACTTGGAAAGGTTTTCCCGCCAACACCGCGCGCGGCCCAAACGAGTGGATCCCGAGGTCTATCCCTATCTCGAAAACTATCCCTGGCCCGGCAACGTCCGCGAGCTGAGGAACGTCTGCGAGCGCCTGGTGGTCTTCGGAGGAGACCCGGTGACGCCCGATCAGCTCCCCTCTGGCTTCTTCGAGCCGACCCGTCCGCCCGAGTCCGGGCTGCTGCTCCTGCCCGCGGCCTTCCCCATCCTCCCGCTGCGCGAGTTCAAAGCCCGTTGCGAGCGGGAGTACATCGAGTCCGTGCTGCAGCGCACCCGCTGGAACGTGAGCGCCGCGGCCCGGCTGCTGGACGTCCAGAGGACCTACCTGCACCAGAAGATCCACGTGCTCGGGACGCGGCGGCCGGAGCCCGCGTCAACACCGGAAGACTGAGCATCAACGCCGCGTGAATCGCAAATCCCGCACCCGATCAAGCCCGAGGCTGAGCTCGGAAAGCTTGCCATCCTTGCGGAAGAAGCGAACCAGAAAACCGGCGTCCGATTGGAAGGCGTCGGCATAGAGCGGCGTCAGAGCGATCGATACATCCGGACGCCCCTTGATGAGCAGCTTGCCCTCCTCCATCACGGCCTTGTAGGTGACCTCGGCCTCGTCGCTCGTGTATTCGCCCACGTACTCGGCGAGTTGAGCGGCGGTCGGAGCGGCCTCCTCCACCCGGTCGTAGGGAATGCTGTCACCATCGGGAGTGAGGACGCGCAGGCCGGTTATCTTGCCATCCGAGCCGGTGACGAAATCGAGCTTCGAGCCGTTATCCACCAGGAACAGGGAGGAGGAGAGCGGCGTGACCGTGCGCCCTCCGCGCGTGCGCAGCTTGCCCCCCTCTTCCATCTTCATTCCAAGGATCACGCCCGTGCGGCGGTTGCGATAGAGCCCCGCCTTGGCGGCGATCTCCGCGGAGGGGAGCTCGACCGTGGCCGGGGCAGGAGCCGCGGCCTTCTTTCCAGTCAGAAATAGATCTGCGACGCGGTGGGAGAGCCCGTCGGGATCGATGTCCCCCAGGTTGCAGAGGACGGCGACGGAGAGTTTCTGCTCCGGGTATCTCGCCAGGAATGCCCGGTAGCCGGCCGTGGCGCCGCCATGGCTGACCTCCGGCAATCCCTCGTAATCGAGCATGAAGAGGCCGCCGGCATACTCGATCTCCCGGTTGTCGTTGAGCAGCCCGCGCCGTTGCAGCGCCTCGATCAGGGCAGGGCCGCCCACCTTGCCGTGCGTGAAGTTCTCGTTCCAGAGGAGCAGGTCCTCGGACGTGGTCAGCAGCCCGCCATTGCCGTGCACGTTTTCGAAAGGCATCTCGCTGTGGAAGCCGTCCTCCGCCTTGACGTAGGCGATGGCGCGCCCCTTGACGACGCGGGTGAAATCGTCGCGCCATGAGGTGTGCTTCATGCCCAGGGGCTCGAAGATCTGCTGCCGCGTGAACTCGGCAAAGCTCTGTCCGGTGATCCGTCCCACGATCACGGCGAGGAGGTTGTACCCCGTGTTCGTGTAGGAGAACTCGGCGCCCGGCTCGTAGTTGAGGGCCTTCTGGCGCGATGCGATGTCAAGCATGTGGGCATGGGTGTGGATGCGTGTCCCCCGCGGCCAGCCGCTGATCGCGGCCACCGCGCCCCAATCCCGCAGGCCGCTGGTGTGATGGATCAGGTGATCGATCGTGATCGGCTTGCCGTACTCGGGAAGCTCGGGCACGTACTTGCGCACGTCGTCCGTGAGCGAGAGCTTCCCCTGCTGGATCAGGAGCAGGGCCGCGGTGGCGGTGAACTGCTTGGAGACCGAGCCCGCCTCGAAGATCGTGGTGGGCGTGATGGGCGCGTCGTGCTCGAGGTCCGCCATGCCGTAGGCACGGGAGAGCAGGGTCTTTCCCCCTTCGGCGACTGTCACGGTGCAGCCGGGGGACTCCTGAGACCTCCATTCCGCGAAGATCTCGTCGACCTTGGCGGCGGGATCGGGAGTCTGGGCGGCGGCGATTCCGGGGAGAAGGAAAAGGACCAAGCAGACTGTCTTCATGTACCCTCCGAGTGCATTGATGCCTACATACGTAGTCACTCTAGCAAAGTTGCGGTAGCTCGGAGGCCCTTCCTGTGGTTGAATCCCCCGGCATGAAGAGGGTCGCGGCCATCGTGGTCAACTACAACGGCAAGGAGGTCACCATGCAGGCAATCGAGAGCCTGCGGCGGATGACCTACCCCGCCTTCGACCTGATCGTCCTCGACAATGCTTCGACCGACGGCTCGCCCGAGGCTCTGGCTCAGGGGTATCCCGATCTCAAACAGCTCCGGGTGGAGGTCAACCGCGGCAGCTCGTCCGGCTATGCCGCCGGTTTCCGCTGGGCGTTCGAGAACGGGTACGACTACGTCCTGCTCCTGAACAACGACATCGAGGTGGAGCCCGACATGCTCGACCGGCTGGTCGAAGTGGCCGAGAGCGATCCCCGGATCGGCGTGACCGGCCCGAAATGCTACTTCCACGGGGACCGGCAGCGCCTCTGGTCCGCTGGCGGCAAGCTCCGCTTCCGCGAGTCGATCACCCACGAGCGCGGCTACGGCGAGATCGACCGAGGGCAGTATGACCAGGACGCCGAGGTGGACTACATCAACGGCTGCGCCATCCTGATCAAGCGCGAAGCAGCCGAGGCCGCCGGTCCCTGGGACCCCCTTTTCTTCATCTGCGTGGACGACGCAGATTTCTGCACCCGGGCCAAGAGGAAGGGCTTCCGCTGCGTCTACGCGCACCGGGCCGTCCTCTACCACATGGTTGCCTACACGACAGGCGGCTACAGCCCAGGGCGGAACTTCCAGTTCGGACGGAGCAGCACCCTGTATGTCCGGCGCTATGGCCGGCCGTGGAACTGGCTCAGCTTTCTCAGCTTCTCTTTGGCCGCATTCGGCGTGGCTTATCTCCGGGAGCTGCTGAAGGGTAACCAGGCCGCGGCGGTCGCGAAGATCCAGGGGCTGCGGGAGGGATTGAGGACCGATCCCCGGCCGCAGGAAGTTCTCAGGGCGCGGCCCGTTCCCGAAGAACGCTAAAATCACTGTGCGGAGGACAAGCGCCCATGAACGCAGAAGAGATCGTGGCAGAGCTCAGGCCGCTCGGCTCGGAGAGCTACAAGGCGGTGATACGCAAGCACGGCATTCCGGAGCCCCTGTTCGGAGTGAAGATCGAGGAGCTCAAGAAGGTCCAGAAGCGCATCAAGAAGGATTACCAACTGGCGCTGGACCTCTACGACACCGGCATCTATGACGCCATGTACCTGGCGGGACTCATCGCCGACGACCTCAGGATGACCGTCGACGACCTCCGCCGCTGGGTCGAGAAGGCGCATTGCTCCGCGATCAGCGAATACACGGTGCCCTGGGTGGCCGCGGAGGGCCGTCACGGCCTCGAGCTGGCCCGGGAGTGGATCGAATCCGATCAGGCGAGGGTGGCGGCGGCGGGCTGGTCGACGTTCAGCAGCCTGGTGGCGCTCAAGGCCGATACCGACCTCGACCTGTCCGAGCTGCGCCAGCTCCTGAAGCGCGTGCAGGCCACGATCCACGACCAGCCGAACCGCGTGCGCTACGCCATGAATGGCTTCGTGATAGCCGTGGGCAGCTACGTGAAGGAACTGACGGAGTCGGCCCTCCAGACCGCTGCAACCATGGGTCGGGTGACGGTGGACATGAACGGCACCGCCTGCGTGGTCCCCTCCGCCCCGGAGTACATCGAAAAGGTCCGCAAGCGAGGGGCCCTGGGCAAGAAGCGCAAGACGGTCAAGTGCTGAAGCTCAGCGGACCCGCTCCAGCCAATCCAACCGTGCCGGCTGATACCAGTGCCAGCGGAACGGGCGGCCCAGCTTGAGCAGCTCGGGGACGGTCACGAATCGATAATCCTTGAGGTCTACCAAAAGCTGCTCCACCGCGGCCCTCATGGGCCTTCGATCCTTCCAGTCCTCCTCGACAGTCGTGTAGAGAGTGTCGTGGAAGAGGACGATGCTCCCCCGCCTCAGCCTTCGATAGACCCGTGCCACCAACGCTTCGGGCGGGTCGTCCCGCCAGTCCTCGGCGATCACATCCCAGCAGACCACGTCGTGACCGGCCCGGAGGATGTCCAGGCGCGAGCCCAGGCTCTGCTCGCCGTAAGGGGGACGAAACAGCTTTGTTCCATGAGGAGTCAGAGCCTCGGCGCACCACTCGATCTGCTTCCGGCGATAGCTCCCGGTCAGCAGCGGCATGGACTGATGATCCCAGGTGTGATTGCCGATGGCATGGCCGCCGTCCGCCACCCTCTTCACCAGCTCGGGCCAGCGACGGGCGCTCTTCCCCACCATGAAGAAGGTCCCCTTGGCTCCGTGGCGCTCCAACAGCTCCAGGAGCGGCGGAGTGTCCTCGGGATGGGGGCCGTCGTCGAAGGTGAGGGCGAGGACCGGCTCGCGGGTGGAGACTCGGATAATCGTGCCGAGCGGCAGCGCGCTCGCGGAGAGCACCCCTTTGACCAGCTCCTTGGCGCGAGGGAGGGCCCCCGCGCTCAGCGAGCTTTCGTAGGGGAGGACCGTGTCACTTTGAAGCAAGCACGTCCGCGGGCGGCTTGAAGACCAGCCCTTCCCGGTCCTCCGGCGGGTTCGGATCGTAGAGCCGGATGATCTCCTCCGGCACGGGCGTGAGGTCCGAGGCGCGCCGCAGCTCGAAAAGGGTCGTGCCGGTGCACTCGCGGTCGAGGTTCGGCGCCCCTCCCCGGGTGGCCAGCTCGTCCAGGTGCGCGGTCCGGAAGTCGATGCTGAAGCGGGTGCGGCCCGAGGTGTTCGGCACGGTCGAGTGCAGGTGCGCCCCCGAGAAGAGGAGCAGGCCTCCCGGCGGGCAGACCACCCGGCACTGAGGCTCCAGGTCGATCTCGTCCAGCGGCCGGGGCTGCTTGCGCGTGTCGGTCTTGACCTGCGTCGCGGACTGCGCGCGGCCGACCCGGTTCCACTCGTAGTGGTTGTACTCGCCGGAGCTGTTCCGCACCGGCTCGCCCCACCAGCGCGGGTGGAACGCGAACGAGCTCTCGGACTCGAACTCGAACACCGGCAGCCACCAGTTGAGCTGGGAGAGCGGAGACGAGTACCAGATATCCCGGTGCGGATGGAGGACGTAGGCCACCCCGGCATTCAAATAGCCGCCGCTCGTCGCCACCCGCATGCGGGGAACGTCGAAATAGAGCTTGTCCATGTCCACCCCGAAATCCCTCAGGAGATTCAGCAGCAGCTCCAGGGTCTTCGGATGATGGATGAAGCGCGGCTTCAGGGGGGCCACGATCTCCACGAAGCGCTCCACCGGCAGGCTGTCCTGGGCATGGACCGGGTCGATCGGATGGAAAGCCTCCTGGATCAGCTCGCGGGCCCACTCGGTCAAGGCCAGGGTGCTAGGCCGGGGAGAGAAGACGAAGATCTGCCCCTGGTACAGGGCCTGCCGGCGACGGTCGTCGTCGAAGGCAGAGTCAAAGTAGAGGGTGTTCATCTCGGAATCCCTTCAAAAGAAACGGATAACGCAGATCAGGACTCTATCACAGCCCTCCTGCTACACTCCCTCGCCGTGAGCTCCAATGTCCGGCTGGCCCTCATCTCGGTCTCGCTGTTCCTGCTGCTGTTCCCGCTCGCCTTGGGCAAGCCCGGGCTGCCGACCCATCTCAAGGCCGACGAGGCGGCCTACTACCTCATGGCGCTCAGCCTGGCCCACGACGGCGACCTGAAGGTCGAGGTCCGGGACATCGACCGCCTCTTCCAGGAGTTCCCTTACCAGCCGGTCAACAACCTGATCCTGATGACCCGCGACGGCTGGCACACGGTCCATTTCGGCAAGCCGTACATCTATTCGCTCCTCGCCGCCCCGTTCGCCGGCCCGTTCGGCGCCGACGGCCTGTTCTTCTTGAACATGTTGTTGACGGTGGCCATGATCTGGATGGGCGCGAGCTACCTCCGACGCTTCAACGAGGACGGCATCGCGGCCCTCTACTCCACCGGCTTCTTCCTGCTGAGCGCCGGCTTTTCCTACGTCTTCTGGATCCAGCCCGAGATCCTCAACATGGCGGCGGTCGCCGCCTGCCTGTATTGGGGACTGCCGCGGGATGAGGAGACCGTTGACCGGCGAAGCCTCCTTCTCGCGGCGCTCTCGGGTGCAGTCCTGGTCTTCGCGGTCTACAACAAGCCGATGCTCGCGGCCGTCGGCATCGCTCCGTTGTGGGGTTATGTCCGGCGGCGGCAGTTGAAGATGGCTGGGACCTGGATCGCCGGGGCAATCCTCTTCATGGCCTTGGTTGCCGGGATCTCGTTTGGCCTGACCGGCACGCCGACCTCGTACCTGGGGGTTCCCCAACGCGGCGGCTTTACGGTTTGCGAGCCTGGCAAGATGCCGGTTGATCCTGTTCCCCCTCTCCCCAACCCTCTCCCCCCTGCGAGTGGAGAGGGAGCCGGAGCCCAGCGAGCAGGGGCAGGTGGAGCGGCAGCGGCGGCCGAATCTCCGACCGGCAACGCAATGACTTGGCTCTTCCGCGCGCCGGACACCCACTGGAGCGAATTCACGGACAACGTGGGCTACTTCCTCTGGGGGCGGCACGCCGGGCTGATCCCATACCTGCCGTTCGCCGTCCTCTCTCTTCTCCTGTTCCTCTTCCATGGACGGCGGTCGGTGGAGCGCTGGCTCCTGCTGGCCGGGGTGATCGGGATCGCCCTGTTCTTCCTCGTCCAGATCTCCTGGAACTGGCAAGGGGGCGGCGGCTTCATCGGCAACCGCTACTTCGTCAACGTCTATCCGGCGTTTCTCTTCCTGGTGACGCGCATCCGGCCGCGCTGGACCGTCCCCGCGGGATATGCGTTCGCCGGCCTGTTCCTCGGACCGCTGCTCTTCACCCCGTTCGGAGCCGGCGGACCCGAGCCCACGCTCCAGGCTCACGTGCGCAACATCCCATTCCGCTGGCTGCCGCTGGAGCTGACGCTCCGCAACGTCCCCGGCTATCACCGCGTCCCTCTCGGCGACTTCCGCCTGATCGGCCGCCGCGACCAGTTCCTGCCTTTGGATCCGATGTGGGTGCGCGGCAACGATCAGGTGGAGATCTACCTGATCGCGGACCAGCCTATCGAGAAAGCGGTGTTCCAGGTCGGCACCCCGGCGCCGCGGAACCGTGTCGGGATCGAAATGGGCGACGCCTCACAGGAGCTGACCCTGAAGGCCGGCGAGAACCAGCGCGTGGAGCTGAAGCCCGGCAAAGCCACCCGGGTATGGACCATCAAAGCCGGGTCGCAGTACGCCTACCGCATGCTCGTGACCCCCGCGACCGGCCGCATCCGTCACTGGACGCGCGAGCTGCCGCCGGAATCCTGCCCTTACTTTGCGTCGAACACGAAGGTCGAGGAATCCTTCTTCGTGGGGGCCGAGCTCACCTACCTCGGCTCGGGCGAGGCGCTCGACGCGGATCTCTACGACGTTCTCTGGGGGGATACGATCGTGCCGGCCAAGGTGCCGGCCGGCTGGAAGTTCACCGTCGCGACGCGGCTGTCCAACAAGAGTAAAGTCACCTGGCCGAACCGCGGCGGCGCCCGCGTGCGCCTTTCGTACCACTGGCGGACCCCGGACGGCCGTCCAGTCCTATGGGAGGGAGAACGCACGGAGTTGCCCGGGCCCGTACCGCCCGGGGGACAGGTCGATGTCCAGCAGGACATCGTCGCGCCGGCGCAGCCGGGCCGCTACGTGCTGGAGCTCGATCCGGTGTTCGAAAACGTGAGCTGGTTCTCGAAAGAGAACGGCGGGACGACCTTCCGGCGAGAGATCGAGGTGACGGCCGATGCTCGATAACCTGCGCGAAGACACCCGACGGCTGCGGGAGATCAAGACCAAGCCGTTCCCCTGGTACGTGATCGAATCGCTGCTCTTCGAGACCGGCTATCAGGCCGTGGTGCTGCACCGGATCGCGCACTGGTTCAAGAGCCGCGGCATCCCCGTGCTCGGTCCGCTGTTCGCCCGGCTAAATCAGTTCTATACAGGCGTGGATATCGGCCCCGGCGCGGAGATCGGGCCGGGGCTGCGGATCGCTCACGGCACCGGAATCGTGATCGGCGGTTACGCGAAGATCGGCCGCAACGCGCTCCTTCTCCATCAAGTGACCATTGGCGCGCCCAGCCCGGAGCGGGTCGGAAAGATGCCGGTGATCGGAGACAACGTCTTCATCGGCGCGGGAGCTAGGTTGATCGGCGGGATCCGGGTGGGAGACAACGTCTTCATTGGGGTCAACGCGATCGTGGCCCAGAACATCCCCGACAACAGCCGGGTGCTTTGCACGTCGGGGATCGAGGTCAGCCTGCGGCCTCAGCCGACCTAGCCCTGAAGCCGCCGCTACCCGTGCGACCGGTCAGCCGACATCACCTGCGGTCAAGGGAGCTATCAGACGAGCAGCAGCTTCCGGTGTCGATGCGGCCCTATTGCGCTCGGAGAAACCAGACCTCCGTACCTGGCGGTACGTCCGGCCTCGAAACGTCTTCCAGGATGCAGGTGTATCGACGCTGGCTCGCCGGAGGGCTCGGCAACGAGAACTCCCATCGGAGGATCGCACGGGCTTCGCGCCTGGTGCCGTCCGGGAGGTGCAGCTCCACGCGAAAGGTAGACGGCCGCTCGAGCGCATCGGCGTGCGGACCTGGAACGACGATCAGCCCCCGCCCCCGAATGTCGAAGCTGTCCTCTACAACGAGGAGCAACGTCGCGAATCCGCCTGCCTCGACGACTGGGAGAAGCGGCAGGAGAGCGCCTCGAGGGCTTACCCGGAGCCGGACCAACAGGGAAGCGGCAAGAGTCAAAAGGCTCACCGTCAGGTTCAAAGCGATGGCCCGGACCTATTCAGCGAAGACTTGCTAGTATTTGGTAATCGTGCAACAGAACCTGCGTGAGGCGGAACAGCGAATCGAGGAAGCTCGGAGAACCCAGGCCGAGAGCCTGGACCTCGGGGACTTGGCTCTGAGCGAGCTCCCTGCAAGTCTTGGAGACCTGCCTCAGCTCAGGTGGCTCTCTCTGGGTAAGTACATGTTCACCCAGGCAGGGGATCTTGAAAGGGACTCCCGTCGAAAGTTTCCTGCTTTCACGGACCTGTCCCCGCTTTTCGGCCTCCAAGGACTTCAGGGCCTTGATCTGTCCTGCACGGTCATTACGGACCTGTCCCCGCTGGCTGGCCTCCACAACCTTCAGGGTCTCTACCTCCGACTTTGCCTGAACGTGACGGATCTGGCACCGCTAGCCAGGCTCCAAAAACTCCAGAACCTCGATCTCCAGTTCTGCGCGAGCGTGAAGGACTTGGCGCCTCTGGCTGGCCTCCAACAACTTCAGAGCCTCACCATAAGCGTAAACGTGACGGACCTGACACCGCTGGCCGGCCTCCAAGGACTTCAGAGCCTCACCCTGTCGAGCATGGGCATCACGAACTTGGCCCCGCTCGCCAAACTCCAAAAACTTCAGACCCTCGAAATCTCTGTATGCACGGAGGTGAGGGACCTCGCCCCGCTGGCCGGCCTCCAACGACTTAAAAGCCTTAATTTACATGAGTGCACGCGAGTCGCGGAATTAGCTCCGCTAGCCGGGCTTCACGGACTTCAGAGCCTTGACCTATCTGAGTGCAACCTCACAGACCTGGCACCGCTGGCCGGCCTTCAGGGACTTCAGAGTCTTAAACTCCGATTCTGCCGGCGGTTGACGGATCTGTCCCCACTGGCCAGCCTCCAAGGACTTCAGAGCCTCGATCTATATTGGTGCGAGGGCGTGACGGACTTGGTGCCGCTGGCCGGACTTCAAGATCTTAAGAACCTTAAAATGAATTATTGCCAAGGCGTGACGGATCTGGCGCCGTTGGCGGGTCTCCGAGGACTTCAGAGCCTCGATCTTCGTGGCTGCCGGCCCGCGGTCCAGATAACGCTCCTGCGGATCTTCGCAGACCACCCGCACCTGACTTGGTTGACAGCCGATAAGGCGGTCGGCGTGCCACGAGAAATCCTCTCTCACTACGAAAATGACAACTGCCTCCCGCGGCTGCGCAGCTACCTTGCCGAATTGGACCTTGGGGCCGAGGCCGAGAACGAGGTGAAAGTGATCCTCCTCGGCAACGGCCGCGTCGGGAAGACTCAACTCTGCCGACGCTTCCGGGGCCAGCCCTTCGACCAGTCCATCGAGTCCACCCATGGCGTTCAGATCTGGCGGGAGGAACTGAGAATCCGGACTGGAGAACAGGAGCAGGTCTTCCAGGTCAACTGGTGGGACTTCGGCGGGCAGGACATCTACCACGGTACCCATGCGCTCTTCCTGCGCAGCCGCGCCGTCTTCCTGATCCTCTGGACCCCCCAGCTCGAAAACCGGGACGAATACCTTGAGAACGGCATCATCCTGCGTAACCAGCCGCTCGCCTACTGGCTCGACTATGTGCGGAGCCTGGCTGGCGAGGACAGCCCAGTAATCGTCGTGCAGAGCCAGTGCGACCAGTTCGCGGACCGGCGCCCCTCCCCGTCGAGGCCGGACGGGTTCGGGTTTTTCGAAAGCTGCTCCTACAGCGCCAAGCAGGATCTAGGGCGAGAGACCCTTGAAGGCCAGCTTAGAGACGCCATGCGCTACCTCCTTGAACGGAACGGAATGCTGGAGATCGGCCGCAGCCGCGCCGAGGTGCGCCGCTGGCTCTATGACTGGCGCAGCGACGACCAGGAACGCAGGCCCGGGGAGCGCAGACATCGGACTTTCACTCTTGACGGCTTCCGCGAGCTCTGCGGCGAGGTAGGAGGCATCGTCTCCTGGGAGCATGCCCTCAGCTACTTCCACCAGACCGGCGTGGTATTTTACCAGCCGGAACTCTTCTCCAACTGCATCGTCCTCGACCAGGATTGGGCGCTCGGTGCCATCTATGCCGTCTTCCACCGTGGCCGGGCGGCACCCCTGCTGAGAGACTCGGGGCGCTTCACGCGCGAGGATCTTGCCCTGATGGTCTGGCAAGAACACTCTCTCGAGGAGCAGACGCTCTTCCTCGGTCTGATGGAGAGCTGCAGCGTCTGCTTCCGCTGCGGAGAGACCGCAGAGGGGGAGACTCGCTACGTCGCGCCCGACCTGCTGCCCAGATTCGAAGCCGTAAAGGGTCGGCTCCATGCTTGGAACGAGGATCCCGGCACTCCCACGCTACGGCTGGAGTACCGCTTCTTCCACCAGGCTCTCATCCGGCGGCTGATGAGCAGGATCGGCCAGCAGGCCGGGGACCTTGCCGAGTACTGGAAGTACGGCTTCTGGTTCAAAGACGGACAGCGGGACACCCAACTTCTGGTCCAGTTAGAGGACAACAGCACGGACGTAGCACCGGGCGCTGGAGCTCTGGTGCTGAAGGCCCAGGGTCGTGACCCTCTGGGCCTCATGCGCGAGATCCGCAAGGCGATCCTCTGGCAACGGATCGGTGAGAAACCCGACGAGCTGCTGACCCTGGAGGGCACCACGGTGGCCCGAAGCGCGCTGGCAAACGTGATCGAGGGTCGCGTCCTCGACCGTCATAGGAAGCCGGCCCCTGCCGCGGCCTTCGCCGCTTTCTTCCACGACTTGGAGCAGGACCCTGGTGAAATCGACATCAAGCCCCTGCCCCTCACCGAGTGCGAGAAACCCCGGGAAGTCTTCATCTCATACGCCTGGGGGGATGACACCCCCGAGGGAAAGATCCGTGTGAAGGCCGTTGACGAACTCCAGGCGGCTCTCGTCGAGGATGGATTCCAACCCGTTCGGGACCGTGACCGAATACAGCCCGGGGAGCGAATCTCGGCCTTCATTCGCCAGCTCACCCGCGCCGATCTCGTCGTGGCCGTGATCAGCGACAAGTACCTGCGCTCCTCCTACTGCATGTATGAGATCTACAGGCTCTGGCAGAAGCACCAGGGCAACGGCGACGAGTTGGCACGGTGCCTGGTGCCGATCGTGCTGCCCGAAGTGAAGGTCGGGAACCTAAGGGAGAGGGTGCCATACCTTGAGTATTGGGCTGACCAGGCCGAGAGCCTGGAAGCGCTCGTCCGCAACCCGAAGCTCAGGCCCAGCAGCGAGTCCTGGGAGGAGGTTCGGCTGGTTCAGGAGTTCGCCCACCACGTGGACGACATCCTCGTCTTTGTCCAGGACATCCTCATGCCCCGCAAGCTCGAGGCCCATCTCGATGACGGCTTCCAAACCGTGCGGGAGGCACTGCGGCGGCGGATGAGGGGCTGAACATCGGCACTTGTTCGCAGCCTACAGGGTTCCAGGAAAGGGCGAAGGGAAATTACTCTACACTCCGCTCGCTGACCGTTGAGATACTGTCGCACCTGTACTAAACTGCTCTGGCACGCTCTTCTCGATACGAAGGGCGGGAGACCAGCCCAGTCGCCGAGCGGACGCGAGCGGCAACTAACCTTCCCGCATCCGATAGGTGTCTACAGACCCAGGCGAGCCCGGCGCCGAACCGGACACTCGCGCGCGGAGGAATCAATCCGATGGTCCATTTCAACCTATTGGTGCTCTTTGGCGGTTTGCTTGGCTACCTTGTGTCGATCATCGCCAGTACGGCTCTTGTTCTGCTCTTCCTGCGCTTGAACGCACGGATGTTTCCACACAAGAACGCCCTACGTCTTCTCCTGTGGGAACCGAAGACTGATCCAAAGCCGTCTCCGGCGCCGGCAATCGCTCTGGGAGCAGCAACTCTCAGCCAAGCCTACCTCTTGCGACACGCCGTGTTCGCTGTCATGTCTATGGTCCAGGATCTTCTTGCAGAACATGGCGATAGGATTCTCACGGCGCAATTCCCTTTCTCGGCATTCGTCAGGCTCGCGGCTCTGTCAGCCCTCCTCTTTCTCGTAATTGCCTTGCTCTCAGTTCTTTCGATCTGGTTGGCCGGCGCCTTCTTCAATTTCCTGACCGGGGAAATGAACGAGCTCGAAGAAATCGAAAAGGGCAATATCGCGGTCGCGATCCTGTTTGCGTTCGTCCTGTTCGCGGTTACCATGCTCCTCAATGAAGGGATTGAGGAAGTTGCGCGAGCCCTGGTGCCGTATAGCCAGTCCGGTGTGCGACTGCCATGAAGCCCTCGCGCTTCCAGTTGTTCATCTGTTCATTGCTGCTGGCCTTTGCCTTGGCCGGGTTTACATGGCTTCAGGGTGCCGAGGCGCAAACGGCGGAACTGACTCCGCCGCGGCCGATCTTCCATCATCCTGGGCCGCCTCCGCCTCCCGGAATGATAGGGGTTTGGCTCCATTATCGAGACTTCCAAAAGAAACAACACGGGTTTCCATGCTGGATCGAAGAGAGCTACGTAGAGGACGAACGCCGCTTTTTCGGCATTCCCTTGGAGGAGAGCGAAATTCGCAAGGATCTCCACAAGCGTCTGGAGAGCGAAATCAAGAAGCAGATTGGAAATCTCTCCCGGTACATAGACATTACGATCACTCCTCTACCCGAAAAGCCACTATGGAAGTACGCTAGTGAATGGCAGTGGAAGGACGGGATCGATCGAAGAAATGTCATATCAGGCAAGATAGCGGCGCAAGCTCGCGATTTCATGTCACGGGTCGACAACATCATTATGCCGGACGTCTACCGCAGCTATTATCGGGATCATGGATTCATCATCTCTCCAATGGGGGACGGCAATTGGATTTCTGCAATTGACTACAAGGCCTTGGCTGATCGAGCAAGGCCGAATCTCCAAGACTGCTTCGACAAGTTCGAACGGAACGCGGCACCGGCGGACGAGGATGCGCTCACCGGTCTTCTCGTCGCCGCCTTTCAGGAAATGGAATTCATCTTGCCGCCTGCCCAAGACAGCAATGTCTATCTATCCGACTTCCTGATTCCGACTCTTGTGCTTCTCAATAGACAAGGTGATTGCGACTCACGAGCGACCGCCCTGTGCGCCCTGCGACAACGGAAATCACCGCAAATCGCTCTCCTGGCTCAGCGGATTCCAGAGAAAGATCAGCAGAGCCTCCCGCCCGAGCTACGGTCAATGGATCACGTCTTTCTCGCGATCGAGGCCTATTCGGGCAATAGGCAAGCCACGGTCAAGCTTGGGGGGCCTCGCCGCTTCATTCTATGCGAGGCGGTTCGATGGCTCAACTCATCCCCCGAGAAGAGGGTCCCGCTTGGAAGTCGTCTTTTTTCGGGACCTTACGCCACGAAGGTCTGCATGACCGACGATTGCTTCGGCGATCCCAGCCTGAGTATTCCTATCTTTGCGACCTTTGGGTTCGGAGAAGAGTAGGCGCTTCCCGCGACCGCGCCAAAGTCGCCCCACCCGATCGAAGCCCGGGAGGCTGAAGGGATCGACAGTCCCTCTTCGTTCTGTCCCTCGGAAGGTTTTCCTGGTCGTCCGGGAGGATTCCCCGCTCAGCCGGAAAGTCTGCCGGACGGTCCGGATGGCAGCCGGGGGTTTCGGAATCGGCGGCGATCCTTGGATCGCCACACGGATGGATTGGCTCCGTACCCGAAGAGGATGGCTTCTACCCCCCGCGAACAGCCCGGAGGGCGAGGCGGCTGGTTCGGATCGCCAAGTGAACTGCCCGTACCGCGGTGCGGACAGTTTGAACTGCGCTCCGGACAGCTTTCTGCGCCAAGGGAACGGTTCCGCAGGAGCTGCGGACGCCTCCGAAGTGCAAGAAGACGGTCTGGAGCGCTTTGCGGACAGTTCCAGGCAGCCAACGGAGAGCTCTGAGCAAGGAGCGGACAGTTTTAGAGGCGATGAGAACAGTTTAGAGGGCGATGAGGACGGTTCGGAAGGGCAAGAGGACAGTTCTCAGGCCGCTTCGGACAGTTCTCTCGTCCATGAGGACAGTTCTTTCGCCCATGAGGACAGTTCACATGGCGATGAGGACAGTTCGCAAGGGCATGAGGACAGTTCTCTTGCCCTTCAGGACCGTCCACATCGCCGCTCAAACTGTTTTTTCTCGCGCGTACGTCTCCTAATCAGCCAAGGGGCCGTCGAAGGTCCGCGCTTCGATGGTCACCAGGAGAGTTGACGAATCCGCCGAGGCTTCCTTCCATGCCGCGGCCCAGTCGCCGTTTCCATTGGTGGCAACACGGCCGCACATCTGTTGGCCGAGGCGGTCGGCGGGTAGAGACGTGCTTCGCGTCGTCCTCTCCCAGTCCCACTCCAAGCCGGCCGCGAAGAGGTCCTGGCCGCCCAGACGACTCATGGCGTTCCAGACGACCATCACACCCTGCGGGCCGGCGGCCACCAGGTCGGTGAGCAACTGGCTCCTGAGAGGGCTGCTCCCTGTCGCCCGTGGCAGGCGCGGCGCACCCAGACGCTCGCCCGTGAGCGAGAAGACCCTCAGCTCCACACCATTCGGACGGTCCTCCGTCCAGCCCACCACGAACCTCCCTCCACCCGCGGCGACATGCAGGATCGTGCCGGGAAAGACTGACCGCGCGACGACGACGGGCTTGCTCCGCGGCTGCCCGGCGGCGTCGAAGGCCTGCGCCTTCAGCCCACCACCCAATTGGACATTCACCTGCCAGGCGATGACGACGCCCCCCTCGCCGTCGCTCGCCAGCGCGAAGGAAAACAAAACGTCGGGCGAGGTTGCGAACTGGCGCGGCGCGTAGACATCGGCGCCTTGCCGATCGATCAGCCGCAGGCGGAGACCGAAATCATGCCTGGTAACGATGGCCAGACGGTCCCCGACGGCGACGACCCGCGAATCAGCCTCATCGTCGGCGATGCGGGCAATATCCGCCGGCATGCCGTGTGCGTCGAGGAAACGTACGACAGTCCCGGTGGGCCCGAAGGGGGAGCCGGGGGGGAAGGCATCGCGCGTCCAGAACGCGACGTAGCCGCCTTCCATGGCGACGATGCCGGGATTCGAAGCGAGCTCGCCGTCGTCGGAGAGTTGAATCTCCGGACCTATCGTGCCGTCGGTCTCGACCCGGCGCGACAGCACGGGACCGCGGAAGTTGGTGGTCCTGGTCCAGACGGTCACGGCCGCGCCATCCGCACCGACCGCCACGGCCGGACAGCTCAGGGACAGCTCATGGAAATCCGAAGTCAGTAACGCGTCGCCGCTGCGCGGGATCAGCGTCGCGCGCGCGGGTGGCGGCGGGCAGAACCAGAGCGCGAGCAGCGTCATCAACAGTCCAGAGAGCCGGTCGAGTCGCATGAGTGGCACCTCCAACCCCCGGCTGCGCCACGAGTCTGGGCCGCAGCCGGAGGGCAGTAAAGCTCACAAGCAGGGGCTATAGTACCTGACCGACTTATTGCCGTTGCCGTAGGCGCTGCAGCCACCCGAGTTGCAGGCCCGGATGCGGTAGTAGCTGGTACCCCCTCCTCCGTCGAACCAGAAGTTGGTATCAGCCCCTATGTAGACGGGTCCTGCCCAGCTGAAGTTGCTGAAGTTTGATTGTTCGAGCTCGTAGGAGTTCGCTCCCGCCGAGCTGGTCCACGAAAAGCTTGCCTGTCCGTAGCAGAGCTCGGGAACAACCGTCAGCGTAGGAGCCGACGGAGGGCTCGGCAGCGGAGTGCCCGCGAAATAGACGGTGTGAGCGCATTGCAGAGCTGCGATGTCGTCGGCTTCGAGCGTCTGCGCGTTGGTGCCGGTGTACAAGGCCTCCATGGTCGGCGCGTAGGTGGTGAACTCGGTGTGGTGGATCCCCAGCGTATGGCCGAATTCGTGAGCTGCCACGGCCTCCGTGTCGTAGTTCGTGCCATTGGTCTGCCACGAATAGGACGAGTTGAAGGTGACGTCGGTCTCCACGATGACCTGCCCGGATTGAAGGGTCAGGGCGGTCAGCGCGAGGCAGGAGCCGGTGCAGCCGTTGCCGCTGGCGAAGACGACCGTGTTCTGGCTGTCCGTGGCCCAGCCGGCGCTGGTAGTGCCTGCATAGGTCAGTGTGTGGTCGGCGTTGGCGACGTTGGTCCACGAGGCCATAGCGTTCTGGATGGCCGTCGCCTTGCCGGAGCCCTGGCCGGCGGTGTTGAGATACCAGGAGATGCTGCTGCTGCCCCAGTGAGCGAAGCCGCCCGCGTCGTAGCAGGGGACGGCGTAGCCCGCCGAGACGGTGCCGACGGTGGTGTTCTGGATCATGCGGTAACCCATGGCAGGCAGGCTTCCGATCAACGCCACGAACGTACCGGTGGCGACGGCATGGCGCAGGGTCTTGCTATTCATCACCGCACCTCCTGGCGCTTCACGGTACCGCGCAGGTTTTGGAGCAAGGTGTCGAGGGGAAGGCCCTCGGCCCCGCCGGGAGCGTCGGTGCGGCCGTTGAGGTCGGGTGCCAGCGGGTGCCGGTTCGCCTGGCTGACCGCCCGCAACCTGCCCTTCTGGGCGGTGATCTCGAAGGCGCCCTGGCTGTGGTCGGGGAGGGTGAGGACCCGCCGGGTTCCCGGCAGCTTCTCCGGATTGAGGAAGAGAACATAGGACCGGCCAGGGATCAGCTCGGCCCCGCCGACGATCAGGGTGGTGAGGTCACCGACCTTGCCGCCGAGAAGCGTCACGGTGAGCTCGCCTTCGGGTTTCCCCTTGATCGTCTCATCCGGCGCGATCCTCACGTCGGTGAGGATGAAGGTCTTGTCTTCGTTCCAATAGGAGACCGCGTCGATCACCTCGCCCACGACTACCCTTTGATTACCGGCGACCAATTCGTCGAGCCCGGTGCGGACCAGCGTCGTCGCGCCTGACGGCGCGGCGGTCCACATTGCGAGCAGAACCAGGAGGGCTCTTTCTAGGATGCGCATTCAATCTCCTTGTGCTCGAATGCATAGCTGGCTTGCTATGCTTACACAAGATCAGGTGCCCGCTTCCGCCCGAACGGGACAAAGATCATCGGGATCCTCCGGGTTTGGCAAACAGGGTCAAATGG
Source organism: Acidobacteriota bacterium (assembly GCA_034667225.1). Taxonomy (GTDB): domain Bacteria; phylum Acidobacteriota; class Thermoanaerobaculia; order Multivoradales; family UBA5704; genus DATMER01. The sequence continues at coordinate 145,988 of JAXDKG010000017.1, read as the reverse complement.
GGTGATTTCTTGAGCTCGAGGCCGGCCGAGGGGACCTCGATGAACACGTAGTAGAGGCCCTCTTCCTGAGGACGGAAGGTGACTTCGTACAGGCCGTCCCCGAGGCCGGCTGCCCATTGCCGCTCTTGCGAGAGGCCGGGCGAGAGGAAGGTGAGGGCCCGGACGTCGTCGAGCCCGGTCTTCGGCGCGCCGCTCTCCGGATCGGTCAGACGGAAGCGCACCCGCACCTCCTCCCCCACCTTTACCTCGTTGCGCTCGAGCCGGATCTCGACATCCAGCGGAGGCTTCTCGCGCTGCGCGGCCAGGGCCGGGTTGTCCACGACCTTCACGGGGAAGCAGTGGACGAGACGCGGCGAACGGACGAACAGGGCGAGCTCGTAGTCTCCGGACCCGCCCATGCGGGCGAGGGTCTCGTAGACACCCGGCCGCACTTCCCGCAGGCTGCGGTCCACCACCTGGACGGCCCGCGGCTGCTTTCCGTAGTTGCGGAAGTGGCCCATGGGAGCGGCCATGCCTTCCTTGTAGAAGTAGATGACCTCGTCCTCCGGGTTGGCGACCAGGACGGCCGTGGCGCCCGGGGCCTGGACGATGCCGTCCGCCGGCGTGGGCCGCGGCAGGCGTCCGGGCGGGTGCTGGCCTCCGGGGAAGTCCACCAGGGACACGGGCCGGCCCGCCTCGCCCACGGTCTTCAAGGGAATCATCAGCACGATCTCGCTCCCCCGGTGGCGGATGTAGGCGAGCTCGTCGGAGAAGGTGACCTGGTCCGGCTGGTCCTCCACGTCCGCGGTCTGCACGATGCGGTTGCTGGCCGCGTCGAGGATATGTACGGTGTCACGCTCCGTGTTGACCACGAAGGCCAGCCGGCCGCCGGGGGCGAAGCGGATACGGCCGAGGCCGGGCTCGGCCGTCAGGCGTGCCCGGGGCTCGGCGTTCTTTGGGTCCAGGGCGGAGAGGGTGCCGTCCGCGCTCGACACGTAGACCGCCCCGGCCAGGTTCGACCAGGCCAGGGAGACGGGCCGGCTCCCCGCTTTCACGTCGCGCACCCGGGCGAGCTTCGCCACGTCGATGACCGACACCGTGCCGTCCGCCTCGTTGCTCACGAAGGCAAAGCGGCTGTCATCGCTGAAGGCCAGGTCGTGCGTCCCCTTGCCGGTATCGAGGCGTGCCACCTGCCGCAGCGAAACGGTGTCGATCACCGCCACGCCATCGTCATAGGCCACCCAGAGATACCGGCCGTCGGGTTGCAGGCCCACGCGCCGCGGCCGGGGCGGAGTCTCGATCTCGGAGACCACCTTCCAGGTCGCGCTCTCCACCACCGCGACGCGGCCGGAGTCGGGCATGGAGACGAACAGGCGGTCGCCGCCGGAGGTGAGGGCCCAGTCCTCCCCCGGGCTCTTCAGGAACACCATGGCGAGAAGCTGGCTGCCGCCATAGCCGAAGAGCGGGTCCACCACCGAGATCGTGGCGTCGTGGTTCAGGGCCAGGACGTAGTAGACGTTGAGGTCCAGCGTGGGCCGGGAGAGGAGCGAGCCGCCGATGAAGGATTCCACCTTCTTGGCGCAGTCGGCGCCCGGCTGCAGGCCGGAGCCCAGGAGGTCCATCCAGGCTCCCGGGTAGAGATTGCTCAGCGGCGTGCCGGTGGCCGTGTCGCGGAAGGAGAAGCGGAAGCGGGCGGAGTCGCCCGCCAGGACGGGACCGGGCTGGCCGTCGGCCCTCTGGACCGAAAGCTCGACCGCGATCCCTTCCTGAACGACGGTGGAGGAAGAAAGGGGCGGGGCCCCCGCGAGGAGCCCCATCAGCAAGACGATCATTGAAGCTCGCATCATCACTGCACCCGGAACAGGCCCCAGATGCCGGCGTCGAGCCCCATTCCCACCTGATCGCGGAACAGGTAGTCGCCGGGGATCGAGGAGGCGCCGCCCGCGCCGTAGCGCAGCAGGATGTCGAAGTGGTTGGTCGGGCCGTGGCCCATGTGCGCCCCCTCCCAGAACGAGAAGCCGTTGCTGCCGAGCTGGGTGGAGTTGTTGATGTACGGCTCCCGGGCCCACTCGTGGCCGTGGAGCGCGTAGACGATGTTACGCGAGTGGCCGCCGGGCATGAGCAGCCGGAAACGGACCTTCTGCCCGGGGATGGCCTGGAAGATCGGCGTCACGGGCTCGCCGCCGACCTTGGTGTTGGAGACGACGTCCCACCAGTCGTTGAAATCGTCCGTCAGGTGGAAGGGCTCGTCGGGCGCGTGCTGCATCCGCTTCCACAGCGGCTCGGTGCGGTAGTTGATCGCCTTCTGGCCCGAGTCCTCGGGATCCTCCTCGCAGCCCAGGTTCTCGACCGGCCAGCCCTTTCCCGCGGCCGGGGTCGGTTCGTTGAATTGGCAAGCGGGGTCGCTCGGCCTGGGCAGGTCGTTTTCGGTCCGCATGTTGACGTTGTTCTGGAGGAGCACGACGAACTCGCGGAAGGCGCCCTCGGTCCCGCCATTGATGCTGGCCATCGCGCGGCGGGTGGGGTCGAACTCGTTGATGAAGCCCCCCTGCGGCTCGATGATCAGCGCGCCGAACGCGCCCTTGCTCGCGTGCTCGATGGGGTCGGATGAGATGAGATTGATACCGCCGAACTCGATCGGCGTGGCCGTGACCGAACCGTCGGGGTTGATCCTGATGTCGCCGGCATACCACTCATAGGTCTTGAACTGGCCCGGCGTCACGGTCTGATCGCCATTGCGGCCGACCCGGGTGCCGTCGAAGCGGCTGACGTCGTAGTAGAGGAGCTGCGGCTGCAGGCCGACCCTTCTCGACGGCCGGACGTCGTTGGCATTGAAGCCCTCGACGGCCATGGGCAGGGTGTTGTAGCCGTCCAGCTCGGTCAGGGTTTCCGGCAGCTTGTTGCGCAGCGTGAGCTTGATGCAGTCGCCGGCCAGGGCGCGCAGGATCAGCGGCTCGGGCCGGGTGTTCAGGATGGGCTTGAGCTTGCCGGCGGTGTCGAGGTCGGCCGTGCGGACGTAGAGGATGGACGTCGGGTCGAAGAGGGGGCCAAAGGAGCCGTCGGTCCGGCTGTTGTAGACCAGCCGGCCGTTGGACAGGGCGGCGCTGGCGGCCACGGCCGACACGTCGAACGTGCGGACCGGGGCGTTCGCCGGGCAGGAGAAGCCGTAGGCGCCCACGACTCCCGGGTCGAGCCCCGACGTGCCGTTGGGATTCTCCGGCAACACTGTCAAGTCGGGTCGCTTCCCACTGTAGGCCCGCAGGATGCCCCAGAGGCCGTTCCAGCCGTCGTCGGTCGAGGAGCCCGCCCGCCACAGGCGGTCGACGCCGCCTCCCACCGGCTTCGGGTTCTTGATGAGCTGCGGGATGATGAACTCGAAGTGCTCCGAGATGCCCATCATCTGGCTGCCGCGGTAGCCGGAGTTGGGCTCCGACGGCTCGAACAGCCATTTCACGCCGTTGATGCTGAAGTTGTGCCCCTCCTCGTGGGCTCCCACGAGCACCCGGATCTGCACCCGGTCCATCTCATAGGCGCGCAGGAGGGGGGTGAACGGGTCGTAGTTATCCACGTCCTGGGTCAGCGCCGGGTAGAAGGTCGGCTGGCTGTTGAGTAAGGAGTCGCTGCGCGAGATCGAGGCGAACGCGTAGGAGAGGTCCCCCGCGTCGCCGGCCGCCTGCGAGTTGGTGTTCGGGTCGCGCACCCGCAAGGCGAGCGGCTCGTTGCGGTAGTTGACGGACATGGTGCCCGGGTCGTCGGCCGAGAGCGCCTCCGGGCAGGGGGGCGCGATGACGCTCCCCGGGGCGCTCCCCGGGCATTCCTGGGGACGCAGCAGCAGGTCGGGGATGCCGACCGCCTCCCGGCCCGGAGGGTTGATCGCCGTGTCGGGATCGTCGCAGCGGATCGCGCCCAGGCCCGCGTCGAAGCGGCAGGGGTCGCTGTCCGCCTCATAGGCGAGTTGGAAGTCGCCGAACTCCAGGAGGAACTCGCGGTAGGCCGGCTCGGTGGGCGGATCGATGACCGCCTGCCAGGAGGTCGGGCCGCCGTCGTGGCCGCCGCCCAGAGTGGCGCCGGTCTCGTTGTGGACCCAGGTCGAGCCCGCGGGCTCGACCACCAGGCCGGCGTAGAGCCCGGCCTGCTGGTGGGTCGAGGGACCGAAGTGGTCGTGGGTGAAGACCGTGCGCAGCGTGCGGTCGTTGCCCGCGTTGTCCTTGACCGGATCGGCCCACCAGCGCTGGATCGTGGTCTGGGCGCCGAGCCAGTCGGCCACGCCGTCGCCATCCTTGTCCGGGCCGGCGCCGAAGAACGGATGGGGCTTGGCCTTGGGACAGGTGAAGGTGCCGTCGCGGGAGTCGGTGGGCTCGGAGCAGCCGTTGAAGGCGCGGATGGCGTGGACGCGCTCCTGCACCTCGCCGGGGCTGAACGAGCCGTCCTCGTAGTTGAAGCCGTTCGCCGCGCCGTCGGAGGAGGTCACGTCGAACTTCACCAGGTGGATGTGCTGGCCCAGGATGTCGGTGGGCGTGCGCACCTGGAAGTCGTCGAGCTTGTACTCCTTGGGCACCAGGTTCGTGAGCCAGAAGTCGATGCAGGTGCCGCTGTTGGCGCGGAAGAAGAGCGGCTCGGGCGGCTTCTTGGTGCCGCCGGAGAGGGCGAGGAAGTCGTCGACGTCTTCCCAAAGGGCGCTGAAACGCTGCTGGGGGAAGTGCCAGCCGGCCTTGTTGAGCTTGACGTCGTCCTCGATGTCGGCCCCCTTGATGGTACGGGGGGTGGCCGCCGAGACGGTGTCGCACGGCTCGGCGAAGGGCGCGCCGGCCACCCGCGACCTGCCGTTGGTGGCGAAGCTCACGCCGCACGTGCCGTTCGGCTCGCAGCTCGGGTGGCTCGCCTGCTCGTGGAAGGTCATGGCCTGCTTCTCCACTGTCGTGCCGTCCTCCGGGATCTGCTCGGCCTGGGCGGTCAGCAGCTCCTTGTGGAAGTCGAGCCGGGTGTGGGCCTCGACAAAGGTACCGCTATTGATCCGGTGCCGCGGCAGGCCGCCGTCATCCCTGGTGTCGAGCGGCGGCTTGGGCGGGCGATGCCCGGCCTTGGCGGGGACGAAGAAGGGGAACCCGGGGTTGCCGGTTCCGCTGACCTGCGGCTGGCCACCGGAGATCTGGACCGTGGCGCCCGGCATCGGCGGCATCGGCTTGCCGGGCAGCGGGATGAGGGCCGGGATCGGCGTGCCGGCGGCGATCTCGCCATCGGGCAGGGCGCGGTTGTTTCCCGACGCCGGCCGCCCGGCACCATCGAGGATCGTGCCGCGCTCGAACACGTCGTGGACCCGCCAGAGCTCCCACATGCCCTGGGCGAAGTGCGGGTAGAAGTGGCAGTGGAAGATCGAGTCGCCCGCCGTCTTATTGCGGTTGCCGCCCCCTTCATAGGCGATCTCCGCCGTGAAGGAAGCGCCCGGTCCGATGGCCTGGCTGTCCAGGTAGGTCGACTTGTCGCTGTCGGCCGTGAACAGCCACTGGTGGGCGTGCAGGTGATGGATGTGGTGCTCCTTGCTGCCGGCATGGAGCACCCGGAACCGGGTGTGGTCGTTCAGGTAGCCGTGGTGGACGTTCGACGGGTCATCCGGGTAGAAGGCCTTTGTGGCCTTGACCCCGGGCGTCGGCGTGCACGGGTTCGCGGCGTAGGTGGGCTCGCCGGCGTCGCGGATGTTCTGGACCGTGCACGGGTGGTTGGCCGGCACGTCCACCACCATGGCGGGATCGCCCACCACCCAGGAGGAGAGGAAGAACTCCTCGTACTTGCACTCGGTGCAGGCGTGCATGGGCCCGACCTGGAATCGGTTGGCCAGGACCTCGGCGCCGATGCCGCCCGTGCCGTAGTTGATGGCGAAGGCGTCGCGGGCGCTGTGCAGCGTATGGCCGAGCTCGCGCCCCTCGAACTGGGGGAAGGCCTGCACGGCGCCGATCTCGTCATGGTAGATGACCGTGAACTCCCGGAATGGCTGCTCGCGCTGCGGGTGGGTGACGTTGGCCGGGAAGGTCCCCCCTGGGAACCAGCCCTTGGCGCCGCTGCTCGGCAGCGACCCGGTAATGACGGCGTTCAAGTCGGTATGGACGATTTCGGTGCCGTTGAGCATGTGAAGGACGGGGGTCCCTGCCCGGGGATGGCCGCCCGGGTAGACCGCTTCATAGTTCACGACCGGCTGGCTGAGGGTGGTCGTCGCCGTGCTGGCATAATCGAGGTCCTGGCGCGTCACCTGGCTGCGGTACCAGCGTGATCCCGCCGGCTCGACGAGGATGGCGCCGAACAGGCCGGAGTTGACGTGACCGCCATCCCCCTCACCGCCCGCCAGGGCGCCGGCGCTGTAGATCACATGCTCCCCCTCGCGACCGGCGTAGAGCGTATAGACGGTGGACTGCCCCACGTCCACCAGCCCGTTGGGGTTGGCGCCTACGTACGAGCCGTCGTCCAGCGTCGAAGAGGTGAGCTGCATGCCCACGGCGTGGATCGACGCCCAGCGGGTGGCGGACTGGTTGTCGTCGCGCCGGGTGGAGCTCAGCAGGTTCTGGAAGCTGATCCGCAGGCAGTCGCCCACGTTCATGCGCAGCACCATGGGGCGCGGCCGCTTGTCCGCCCGCAGCTTGACGTTGCCGGCGGAGAGGGCCGTGCCGCTGATCGGTACCACGTCGCGCCGCAGGGCGAACATCATGCCCTGGGGCTGCACCGCGCCGAGGCGGTTCCAGAAGAAAACCTGATCGAAGGCGACCACGTCGGCCGTCAGAGTGCGGGCGCAGGTCTGCGCCCGTGCGGCGCCCAGAGGGGCGAGAAGCGCCGCGAGAAACATCGCGACAAAAAGCTTTCGAAACATCGATCCTCCACGTTGTGACGAGCTGGGGGAGCCTGCTAGGGAGGCACTACCCGCTCGGAAGTTACAGCGTCCCAAGCGTTCTGAAACAGAGGGCGGGCCGGCGAGCCGGCGACAACAATCTGAACTTCACAGAGACTTCTTCCTCTTTACATCCACGTTGAAACCGCCTTGTCAGGGCTGTACGGTGATGGTGTCGAAGGTTCCAGCATCGATGGAGCCCGCGTCGCTATCGATCACGAGCCGCATCACACGGCGGCCGGCTGTGAGGCTCACCCCGGTCTTGGTGACCGTCTGGTACACACCCCAACTGCCGGTATTCGGGAAGGTGAGCGGACCGGTCACGTTCGCCCCGTCGATCTCCACGTGGAAGGTCCCGCCTCCCTCGTAGGAGCTGACCTTGAACATCATCGTGTAGACGCCGGTCGTGGTGACGTCCACCGTGTACTCCATCCACTCGCCGGCAGTGGTGAAGTAGACGACCGTTTCATAGCGGTCCACGTCCGCGATGCGGTAGCCGCAGCTCAACTCGCAGCCGGCCGTGTTGTCGTGATAGGAGAGCATCTCCCCGCCTTCGTCGAAGTCCACGGCCTTGATCGTGCCCGGGAGGGTGCGAGCCGTGCCGCCGAACGGCGCCTGCGCCACGACGAAGCGCAGGGACTGGAAGCCGTCGAAGCCCGAGTCCACCTTGAAGCGCAGCGTGTGGTGGCCGGCCGCCGGGAACTTCACCGCGTTGCGGATGGCCGTGCTCCACTTCGTCCAGCCTCCCGTCGCCGGGACCGCCACCGGTCCGGTCACATCGACGCCGTCGAGCTCAAGATGGAACATGCCACCCGCCTCGAACGCCCCGGTCTGGGCGATCAGGGTGTAGGTGCCGGGAGCCGGGACATCGAGGGTGTACTGCATCCAGTCTCCGGCCTCGAGCCGGACGACCATGTCTTCGTACAGGTCCACGTCGGTCGCACGGTAGTTGTCGTTGTCCAGGTCGGGCGTGACCTCGTGGGAGGCGACCCCTTCTCCACCATTGTCGAAATCCGCGGCCTTGACCGTGCCGGGGATCGCGAAGGGCAGACCGTAGGGCGTCGCATCCGACGGGCCCGCGGTGCAGGCGTAGTTCACGTCGGAGACCTCGTAGCTGCGGTCCTCGATCCAGGCCCGGGCGTAGCTTTCGGAGAAGCAGTCGGCCGAGCCGGTGGCGCTCACGGAAAGAGAGGCTGACAGGACGGTGCCGTCGGACTGCGCATCCTCCTGGCTGTCGTCGTTCATGGTGCTTCCGAAGGTGGCCCGGGAGTAGGCGTAGGCGTAGGTGTTTCCGTAGCACTCGGCTGGGCTCTGGAACGACACGTGGGCGCTGGCGGTCGCCCCCGGGACCCGAGTCGACTGCGGAGCGGCGTTGGCTCCGAGTGTCACGGTCGGCTCACAGCCTGCCGTCAGCCCGGCGCTGGTGGATTCGATTTCCCCACTGCTCACGCTGGAGCTTTTGAGGACCTGCTTCGGCTGCCGGAGGTCTCCCTTGAGCGCCGCCAGGATCTCGGCGAGGCGAGTGGAGGGATGAGCACGGTATTCACGTTCCAGGGAGGCGATGCGCTTGGCGAGCCGCTGCGCCTGCCAGCGCTTGCCCTGCTCGCCGTAGCTGTAGGTTTCGACTCGCCCCTCTCCCAGGTCCCGCTGCAGGACCCCGTCCTGCACGGCTTGCCAACCCTCCTGAAGCATGCGTTCCATCGGCTGCGCCGAGGCACGGGGGAGATTCGTGGTCGAGAGACAGAGCGCAGCAGCGCCGGCAAGGAGTCTGAACTTCACAAACACCCCCTACTGAGTACAGCTTACGGCCTGAATTGGACCGAGCGCTCGCCGCCTCAGTGCAACTATGCTGCCAGTTATTGAATGTGGAAATGCGGGACTACTGCCGTCCGTTTTGAGGATATCGAGGCCACCCGGATCCGGCAGCCAGCATCTCGAAGCGTAACCGTCGAGCTGGAGTGAAGGCTGCGGACTTATGTAAAAAGTCAAGGCTAATAGGATTAATTACAATTGACTCGATGAGCTCCCGCCAGGCGTCATCGTGACGTAGTGCCAAGCGGCGAGCTCCTCGGCAAGTCCCTAGTAGTGAATCAAGGTGGTGAAGGTGGCGTCGTCGGTCTTGGCGGGTGAGCTGGTGTCGGTGGCGACGACCCTGAGGTCGACTTGCCGATTGGTCTGGCAGTACGTCCTGGACCACGAGCTTCCGGTGCCCACGACGATGGTACCCGTGCCGAGATACCACTTGTAGCTGTAAACGCCGCTCCCTCCGATCGCGCTGGCAGTCCACGTCACGGTCTCGCAGTAGTGGTTGCTGTCGAGCCAGACATCCGAGGGGCCGCTGATCGAGGCCGTGAACGGGGGGGGCGGGCAGGAGTAGTTGGTCTGCTCGACGTAGTAGTCGATGCTGAGCTGGGGGCTCCAGACCTGGGCGCCGGCGTCGGAAAAGCAGTCGAGGTGGCCGGACGCGCTGGCCGAGGCGGTGCTGTCCACCGAGGAGCTGTCGTCCTTCGGGTCGTCATCGATGTCGACGTTTTCCGTCCCCACCCACGTCCGGGCGTAGGCATAGGCGTAGGCGCCCCCGATCTGGCCGCAAGTGGCGTGGAAATGAGCGGTGGCGTTCGCCTTGACGCCCGGGGCCGAAGCACCGGTCTGAGGACCGGCGGTGGCCGTCCCCCCGTAGGAGATGTTGCAATCCGCGAGCTCGTCGGGGCTGACGACCTCTGCCCTGGCGGCGCCGGACGTCATGACCTCGTTCATCTCGAGGAGCCGGCTCTCAAGGCTCTCGAGGATGCCGGCGAGCTTCTCGGTAGGATGGCTCGCATATTCTTTCTCGAGGAGCTCGATGCGGGCCTCGAGCTTTTGCGCGGCCCAGCGCAGACCGTCCTCACCATAGGTGAAGGTCTCCAGCGGCCCCCACTCGGTCCGCTGCAGCACTCCCTCCTCCACTTTGATCCACCCCTCCTGGAGCATTTGGCGTACGAGCTCGGGTTCCAGTTTGATCTCCTCGGCTTGGGCAAAGCCCGGGCCGGCCGAGAGCACGACCGATAGACAGAGAGCGGCAGCAAACGACAGCAATCTAAGCTTCACAGAGACTCCTTCCTCTTTACATCCTTTGGCCAACATCGGCCTGAGGACTCTGGTCTTGAGAGGTCATTGGTTGGCGTTGTCGAGCTGGATGGCCGAAAAGCCGACGCCGTACCGACCTGAGCCCTCCATCACAGTGGTCAGCCACATCTGGGCATAGGGATCTGAATAGATAGGGATGGTCTCGGGTTGCTGAAGGTTGAGGTGCATCCAACCGGAAGCGAAGGGTGCCAGCAAGCCGCTGGCGGCGTCTATCCTGTTTGCCGCGTTCGGGATCATGACAGTGGGGGTGCAGTCCGGTTCGCCCCACCAGCATTCCTCGGCGTCTCTCACGGTCTCCTTGTCGTCGAAGATCAGGACTTGGAAGAAGCTGAGCGGGTACCAGCTCGACGGACCCTGCAGATTGCAGTTGTAGGCCGAGTCGCTCTCATTGGCTTCACGCCAGACGAGGAAGTCCGTGCCGCTGCCGAAGAGGTCGCCGTTCTCGTAACGAGCAGCCATCGTGGTCGGCAGGGGCTCGCGGGCGTCGGCCGCCGTGGCACCGTTGTAGCGACCGTAGAAGGTGTGGTCGCCCGCGGCGAAACAGGTGGGGCAGGCCTCGATGTGCACCAGCGTGTCGCCCTGAGCGATGTTGCCGGTCACCGGGTCGGGGTTGAAGTAGAAGTAGTCGCCCCAGAGGACGTTCTGGTCGGTCACGAACTGGTCGTAGAACGCCCAGTCCGAGGGGAAGAACAGGTTGCAGGCGTTCACGGTGTCGACCGTGACGTAGCCGCGGAGGATGTTGGTGTCGGGCTGCTTGGAACCGGCGCAGTTGCCGGTCGCCGGGGACTGATTGCCCTGGAACCAGGCCTGCAGGTGGCTGCGGAACGAAGCGCTGACCGCGCCCGGCGCATACGGCAGCGACGAGCAGGAGGGGAAGTTGATGTCCTGGGACATCGGGCCCTGCGGGCTGATCGTGTCCGTCGAATCCTGACCGGCAGACGCCGTGCGCGGCAGGTTGCCGCTGACGAAGATGTCGCGCAGGCTGATCGTCTGGACGTCATAGCCGGTCAGGTAGACGGCGAAGTCGAGCGCCGGGACCGACTGGTCGGTCCACACCGTGACATGCGCCAGGACGGCAAGGTTGGAGGCGTTGTTGATCGAGAACATGGTATCCACGCCGTTCTGGTTGGCGATGTCCACCTCGAAGTACGGGAGCAGCAGGGTCGCGGCGGGCACGGCGTCGATCGTTCCGATCACCGCGGAAGCCGGGGGGAGATTCATGGTTGAGAGACAGAGCGCAGCAGCAGCGGCAAGGAGCCTGAACTTCACGGACACCCCTTCGTTGAGTACAGCTTACGGCCTGAATTGGACCGAGCGTTCGCGGCCTTATTGCAATTGTGCTGCCAGTTATGGAATATCGAAATACTGAGCCAGTCTTGACTGCTTTGCGGATTACAGAGGCTGTCCGGAACCGGCAGCCCACATCTCGAACCGTAACCCCCGGGCTGAGGCCGAGGCTGGGGGCTTATGTAAGAATGTAAAGGTGTAGGACTAATTACAACGGGCGCGGCCGGCACGGACCTGGTGCCCTGGCCTGGGCTTCCTCTTCCTCAGCTGGCGGCGACGTGAGCGGGCGGGCCGGAACAGACTTCCGGGCGCGGGGGCAGTGACTTACCAACTACAGGGAAGTGACTTACGGGCGTGGGGAGCTGACTTCCGAGGGCAGGTAAGTGACTTACGGGCCCAGGGAAATGACTTACCTGGTACAGGAAAGTGACTTACGGGAAATGGGTAAGTGGCTTACCGGCACGGGGAAATGACTTACGGGCTACCCCCGCATCGGCCGGATGTGCAGGTCGGTCAGCTCCGCGGTCCGCGGCAGGCAAAGAGCCTGCACGACGGAGGCGGCAACGTCCTCGGGCTGGAGGAAGCGGGTTGGGTCGTAGGGTCGGCCTTCGAAGCGGTGAACCTCTTCCTGCATGGGGGTGGCGGTGCGGCCCGGGAAGACGGTGAGCACGCGAACTCCTTTGCGGTTGACCTCATCCCTCAGCGAGTCGGCGAGAGCGCGCAGACCGTGCTTGGTCGCGGAGTAGGCTCCCCAGCTCCCCTTCGCCGGGTGGGAGCCGGCGCCGGAGTTGATGAAGACCACCTGGCCCTGCCTCTCGATCAGCGAGGGGAGAAGCTCCTGAGTGAGGAGGTAGGGGACCCGGAGGTTCACGCGGTATTGAGCGTCGAGGTCTTCAATCGGAGAGGTTGCGATCGGACCGGCCCGGAAGAGGCCGATGCTGTGGATCAGGAGGTCCACCCCTCCGTAGACCTCCCGGACCTTCGCCGCCGTGGCGCGGAGCTGGGCGTCGTCCGTGAGGTCAGCTTGAAAGGCTTCTCCGCCGGTCAGATTCTCCAGATTTCTTCCCACCAGGAAAAGACGGACGCCTTCCTCGGCGAGAGCGCGCGCTATGGCGGAGCCGATGCCACCGCTGGCTCCGGTGATCAAGGCGACCTGTCCCTTCATGAGACCTCCCTCAGCAGCTCGACTTCCAGCAGCGCATCGGCGGCGGCCTGGATCGCCTCGAAGGACATGCCCGACCTTTCGGCGATGTCGAGGAGGCCGTGTTCGCCGTCCGAAAGGTTGAGCACCCAGAGCAGGGCGAGCTCGCGCTGTCTCCCGGAATCGTCGCCACCAATCGTCCGGTAGAGCCCGCGGCGGCCGAGCTGCGGCTCGCAGTTAGGGTTGAGGTTCCGGTAGCGCCGGTTTCCTTCGAGGACTTTCATTACTGAGAGGTAGGTCTGGAGCGAGCCTTCCAGGCTCTCGGCTTTGATGAAGTCGAGGTTGTCCGCCGAGGTGTGGTACTCGGGATAGCGGCCGTAGGGCGTGCGGGTGAGCGAGCCCACCGGCAGGTTGAAGCCGGGCGAGCTGTACTGGCGCTCGTCGTACCCGAACGGCACGAAGTCCTCCACCCCGTGCTCCTGGCCTCTCAACACCTGAAGCACGGCGCGGTCGATCTCTGCGTTTCCTTGGCGGGTCTTCTTGTAATGGAAATGCCCGGGATCTCCCAGGTTCGCGGCCACGAGCCCGGCGGTGATACGGCTGGAATCGTTGCGGGCGAGCCAGGTGATAGAGCCGATCGTGCCGGGGATGAATACGAAGCGATAGGAGAGCCGCCGCGGCGCTTTCGCAAGCTCCTCGGCCAGGAAGATGCAGACCGCCAGGGCGGAAAGGTTGTCATTGCAGAGCGAGGGATGGCAGACGTGGCAGGAGATCAGAACCTCCCGCTCCGTCTCTCCTTGCAGGAAGCACTCGCCATAGGTCAGCGAGCCATCCTCGAGAGTCGAGTCGATGCAGACCTCGTACTCCCCCTCTTCCAGGCCCAGCCATTGGTGATGGGCGATGCAGAAGCCCCAGGCTTCCTTGTAATAGGAAGTGCGATAGGGCACGAGCCCGGGCTGGTCCGGAAGGGTGAACAGGTGCTCCTTCAGCTCCGCCAGGGAAACCTTTTTGTGAACCGGCACGCTGTAGTTGAGGACGTGCAGGTTGAGGTGCTGGAAGTCCACGATCTTCCTGCCGTGCGGGTCCTTGATCCAGGCGTCGCGGATGTTCCACTCCCGGGGCACGTTCCAGTCGAAGACCTGCGTGCCGCTCGGGACTTCGTGAACTTGCAGCGGAATGCGCTCCCCCACTTTCGCCAGCGTCTGGCGCACGCCATTGCCCGTGATGCTGCGGCAGATCGGATAGAGGTCCGCGATAAAGCGGATCATGTCAGTCATAGGAAGAACGGGAGGTTGCGGTCCTTGTCGGACATCACCTCGACCGGCTCCGGCCAGGGAATCGCGAAGACGGGATCGTCCCAGCGGTAGCCGCGGGAATGATCGGGCGAGTAGGACTCGGAAATCTGATAGAAGACTTCGGTCGCATCTTCCAGGGTGATGAATCCGTGAGCCATTCCCTTGGGGACGTAGAGGGCATTGCCTTCCTCCGCCGAGAGCACCATGGCGAAGTGCCGCCCGCGGGTGGACGAGCCGGGGCAGATGTCGACGATCACATCCCAGATCCGGCCGCGGGTGCAGCGGACGAGCTTGGTTTCTTCATGGGGTGCGGACTGGAAGTGGAGGCCGCGCAGGGTGCCCCGCCGGTGATTGAAGGAGACGCTGCACTGGGCGATCTCGGGATCGAGGCCGCGCGCTTCGAATTCGTCGCGGTCGTAGGTGCGGGCGAAGAAGCCCCGGTCGTCCTCGAAGCGCTCCGGCTCCAGGATGAACGCGCCCGCGAGCGGAGTCTCCTTGAAAATCATTCGAAAACCCGGACCTCGGGAATGGCTACCACGAACCTGCCGCCCCAGGTGCGGACGTTGGCCATCTGCGCCGTGATCTCTTCCTTGAGGTTCCAGGGCAGGATGAGCACGTAATCCGGCCGGGTCTCGCGGATGCGGTCGGGCGCGAAGATCGGGATGCGCGTGCCCGGGAGATACCGCCCCTGTTTATGAGGGCTGAGGTCGACCGTGTAGTCGAGGAAGTCCGTGCGCACGCCGCAGTAGTTGAGGAGCGTGTTGCCCTTGGCCGGCGCGCCGTAGCCCACGACGGTCTTCCCATCTTCCTTCGCCTGGATCAGAAACCGCAGCAGACCGCGCTTCACTCGCCCGACCCGTTGCGCGAAGGAGCGGTAGGCGTCCAGATTTCCGAGGCCGGAGGCCTCCTCTCGGGCGAGCAGCTCGATCACTCTCGGCTCCACGGGCTTCGAATCATCTTCCTGGTGGCGCGCATAGATGCGGAGCGAGCCGCCATGGGTGGGCAGCTCCTCCACGTCGAAGACGGTCAGGCCATGGGCGGCGAAGACTTTTCGCGCGGTAAGGAACGAGAAGTAGGAGTAGTGCTCGTGATAGATGGTGTCGAACTGATCTTCGTTCATCAACCGGAGGAGATGGGGAAACTCCATTGTGAGCACACCGCGGGGAGCGAGGGCAATCTTCAGGCCGTTTACGAAGTCGTTCAGGTCCGGGACATGGGCGAGCACGTTGTTGCCCACCAGCAGGTCGGCCTTGGCGGACAGCTCGTGGGCGGTTTCCGTTCCGAAGAAGCAGACCTGGGTGGGGACGCCCGCGGCCTCCGCCGCCTCGGCCACATTGCGGGCCGGCTCGATGCCTAGAACGGGGATGCCCCGGTCCTTGAACCAGCGCAGGAGGTAGCCGTCGTTGCTCGCGATCTCGATCACCCGGTGCTCCGAACCGAGGCCGAAGCGCTCGATCATGGCCTCGGCGTAGAGGCGGGCGTGGCGGAGCCAGCTTTCCGAGTAGGAGGAGAAGTAGGCGTAGTCGCTGAAGATCGCGTCGGGCCGCTCTTCCTCGGGGAGTTGGACGAGGAAGCACTCGCCGCAGACATAGACGCAGAGCGGATAGAACGGCTCGGGCCGGCGCAGGTGCTCCGGCTCCAGGTAGGAGTTCGCGAGCGGCTGGGCTCCGAGGTCCACGAAGACGTGCCCCAGCCGCGCGCCGCAGAAGCGGCAATTGATCACCAGATCTTCCAGGGCGTCTCCCCTTGCTTCCACAGGTTGTTCAGGTGCAGGTAGTCGCGGTAGGTGTCCATGGGATGCCAGAAGCCTTCGTGCAGGTAGACGGAGAGCTGGCCGTCCCGCGCCAGCTTCCGAAGCGGCTGCTGCTCCAGGAAGAGCTGCGGGTCGTCGTCCAGGTAATCGAACACTTCGCGCTGGAAGACGAAGAAGCCGCCGCTCACGACGCCTTCCGCGGCCGGCTTCTCGGCGAACTCCATCACCTGACTGCCATTCACGTGCATCTCACCGTAGCGCGAGGTCGGATGGACGCCGGTCACGGTCGCGATCCGCCCCTGGGACCAGTGGAAGTCGAGCAGGGCATCGATGTCCACGTTTCCCACTGCATCGCCATAGGTGAAGCAGAAGGTCGGGGACTTTACGTAATTCCGCACGAGCCAGAGGCGCGCGCCAGTGGCGGTCTCGGCTCCGGTCTCGGCGCAGGTGACCTGCCAGGGCTCGTAGCCGTCCCGGTTGTGGAGCTCGATCGGCTGCGAGCCGTCCATGGAAAGAGTGAAGTCGCAGAGCATCTCCCGGTAGCGGAGGAAGTACTGCTTGATCTCCCACCCCTTATAGCCGAGACAGAGCACGAAGCGGTCGAGGCCGTAGGCGCCGTAGATCTTCATGATGTGCCAGAGGATCGGGCGCGGGCCGATCTCCACCATCGGCTTGGGCCGGTATTCGGTCTCCTCACGCAGCCGGGTGCCCTGGCCGCCGCAGAGGATCACTACCGGCATGTCGCGCTTGCTCTTCATAGCTCGCTCCTTGGGAAGTCTATCGCGGCTCAGAAAATGTAGCCGAGAGCCCGGAGCTTCTCCAGCTCCCGCTGGTCCTGACCGCTCTCCCGCCGTCCGCCGGGAAGCCCCTGGGCCGGCCCCAGCACCTCGTACGTCGGGATCGTACGCACGGGATGGCGGCGTACGAACTCCGGATCGAGCGCGTCGAGCAGCACCTTGCCCGCCGCATCCTTCGGCACCGGCAGCCCCAGCAGGTAGAGCATCGTCGGGTAGATGTCGAGAATGTGCGCTCCTTCGATCACATACCCGGGTTTTACCGGTCCACCCTGCATGAGGAGGATGCCCGGTGGGCCGTGACGGTGCTGGGTGTAGAAGTCCTGATGGAGGATCGTCGGGGCGTGGCCGTGATCCGAGGCCACGATCAGTACCGTGTCCGGCTCAAGTTGCTGCTGGAGCTTGCCGAGGAAGGCGTCGAATCCGCGTTGCATGGCGGGGATGCGGTCCCCCTTCTCTCGGACGTCCTCCTCATCCACCCCGAGGAAGTATTGCGGCTGATACCACTTCCAGAACAGGTGCTGCACCGTGTCGGGCTCGTGGGTGTAGACGTTCAGGAACCGAGGCTGAGGCCGCTCGCCCAGGAGCTTGAGCGCCACGGCCGATTGCCACTCGAAGTCGGGCAGGTCGAGCAGCGGCCGCAGCTCGCGGAACAGGCTCGGCGGCTGGGCGAACAGCTCCACCTCTTCCAACTTCTTGCCGGCCGGGTCCTGGGCGTAGCCGTCCAGGCCATAGGAGAGGACGAAGCTCTCCGGCTTGGACGGGACGATCGCCGGGAACGAGTAGTAGTAGCCGTCCACGATTCCGATCGTCATCCCCTGGTGGTCGGCGATCTCCCAGATCGGCAGGGCGTGGACTGCGTACCGGTTGATCATCCGCGGCCGGATCAAAGGGCCGGACAGCTCCTTGAAGAAAGTCCGATGGACGGGGTACAGGCCCTCGGAGCCCATGCCGGGCAGTGGAATGCGGAAGAAATCGAGCACGCCGTGGCGCTCGGGCAGGGCGCCGGTGTAAATGGAGGTCCAGATGACCGCCGAGTTCGAGTCCGGGATGGTGGAAAGGCTGGCGGTCGAGCCGTTCCTGATCATCCCGGCGAACGACGGCAGCTCGCCGCGGTCAATCATGGGGCGGAGGACCCGCCAGTCGGCGCCGTCCAGACCGACCAGCGCGACCTTGAGCCCGGTCTCCTGGCCGGCGATCTTCGGCGCCGGGCTGGCCGCCTTTTGCAGGGCCCAGGGCTTACCGGCCCAGAGCGGAGCGGCGGCGTGGAGGATCACGCCGAGGACGAAGGCCACCATGGCGGCCCGGGGCAGCCAGCCGCGGCGCCAGATCCCCAGGAAAAGCCGGAACAGCAACCAGGAGGCGAGGGTCACGCCCAAGGCAATGAGCACGACGAGGACAGCTACGAAGGCGACCATGCCTCCCGCCCCGGAGAGCTGGCCGAAGGGGTACTGGTCGTAGGTCAGGCCGTGGAGCCAGAACAGCTCCCAGAAGCCGAGGTTGAACACGAGCAGGCCGATCCATGCTCCCCGTTCGATGCCTCTGAGGGAGAGAACCCGGGAGAGCAGATAGCCAAACAGGAAGACAACCAGGGCGCTCAGCCCGTAGAGCAGCGCGAAGAACAGCCAGGCCACCAGGGCGCCGCGCGTCGAGCCCAGGCGGTTGTGCGCGACGTGGATCAGCGACAGGACAAGCCCGTAGATGATCGATCCGTAGAGGAAGCCGCCGAGGCAGACGGCTCGCAGGGGCGTGGGTTTCATCCGGCGCGGAAGCTAGCAGATGGGGAGGGGCCGGACAACCCTACTCCATCAACCGATGATAATCGCGGGTGGTCTGGGGCATGGGCTCGACCCCCAGCTCTTCGAGCAGCAGGGTGCAGAGTCTGTCATATTGCCGGCGCACCAGGTCCCGGCGGCCCTGGCTCGCGTAGAGCCGCATCACCGCGAGGTGGACGCGCTCCTGGAGCGGGTCTTCGAGCAGCACCGAGCGGTAGGCGTCCATGGCCTGCTCGGGCCTGTCCAGCTTGAGGTAGAGGTCGCCGAGGTCGCGCAGCAGCTCCAGGTAGAGGCGCTGGTACTTCTCCCGGCGGTCCGCGACCCAGGCCTCGTAGGTCCCCGGGAGGAAGGGTCCGCGGTAGAGGCGCCAGGCGCTCTCCCAGCTCTGGGCCGCTCCCGGAGCATCGCCGCGTTCGAGCCGGGTCTTGCCCTCTTCGACCAGGCGATCGAGCTCCAGCGCGTCGATCTCCCAGACGAGGTCCGGGTTGAGCCGGTAGATTCCCTTACGGAAAAGCAGGGGCGGGGTCTCGTCCTTGCGGCCGGCTTCCAGGGCGCGCCGCAGGTGGCTCAGCGTCGGATGGAAGTTGCGGTCGATGGTGCGCTCCCCCTCGGTGGGCCAGACCGCCTCCATCAGGTCCTCGCGGCCGGCCTCCAGGCCCGGAGAGGAGGCCAGGTAGGCCAGGACCTGGAACGCACGCTTGAGGCGGCAGTCCAGCTCCACCTCCGTGCCATCCGGGTCGCGGCGCCGGGCGAACGGGCTGCCGAGAAAGCCGAGGGAGTAGACCGGCGTCCCCTCGACGCCCGCGACGCCCGCGACGCCTGCAGATACCGGGGGCGGAGCCGGGGCGGGCCGGGTCTCTGGCTTATCGGTCCGATGCCGGCGTTGCCGCTCCCGTTCCAGGTAAGCCGCCAGGAGAGTGGGCAGGCGGTCCCTCTCCTCCCCTTCGACCCACAGGCCGCGGGCGTCGATGGCCTCCCAGGCTTCCCCTTCCGGGCGGTCGAAAGGGATCTCTTCCAGGAGCTTCCGCTGCTCCTCCCCGAAGGTTTCGAGGACCTCGTGCCGCAGGAAGAAGCGGACCGGCGCGACCTCCAGGAGGCCCTCGGGGTCGACGCTGTCCAGCCCCATGCCGCCGGTCGCCTCGATGGCGAGCCGCAGCGGCCGGTACCAGCCGTCGCTGGCCATCCAGAGCACCCCCGCGGCTTCGGGGGAAGGCACCTCGCCCGTGAGCAGATGCCAGAGCGTGGCCACCTCGCCCGGGCTCAGGAGCATCTCCTGCGGCGGCAGGACGGAGACGGCCAGGGGCGCCTTGTCCCAGCGGTTCTCGCCCGCGAAGATCAGGCGCTGGCCGGGGGGAAGCCAGCGCGCTATCTCCTCGAGGCGTGCCCGCGACTCCCCCTGAGCCACGAGCCAGCGCACCCCCTGCGCGTGCGCGTCTTCCACGACTTTGCGGAGCACAGTCCCGTCCTCCAATTCGCCGAGGCTCAGGCCCCGAGCCGTGGGGCCATGCCGGTCCAGAAGCGCCTGGAGGAGCGCCGACTTTCCGCTGCCGGGCCAGCCCCAGACCTGCACCAGCGGCGTCTCCATCGAATCGATGCGGCGAAGGAGGCGGTCCTGGTGCGGAAGGAGGTACGGCGTATCCATCAGGGATTCACTACACAGGAAGAGAGCGTTGGCCGCAAGCAGCGGCCTTGCACGGCCTTCAAATACTACCCGCGCTCGGCCGCTCGCAGGGCTTCCTCGGGCTCTTCGAGGGTCAGGCCGGCCGCGAAAAGCTCGCGGCTCAGCGCCGCGAGGCAGCGGTGCGTGATCTTGCCGATGCTCGAGGAGCGATAGCCCAGCCTGCGCGCGATCTCGATCGGCTCGAACCCCATCCGGAAGCGGAGCTGCAGGACGGAGCGGCAGCGCGACGGGAGCCGCTCCAGCAGGCTTTCCAGGTCGCAGAGCATGTCCGTCTTCTCCTGGCTCGAAGCGACCGGCGCCGACAGCCACTCCAGCACGGTCGAGTCCACCGCCGAGTAGATCCGCCGCCGGCTGTTGCGCCAGTACATCAGGCAGTGCCGCTTCAGCGTTCCGATGAGCCAGCACTCCGGGTCGCGCACCCGGTCCCACTGGTAGAGCAGTGCCAGGAGGGTCTGTTGCAGGACGTCCTCCGCATCTTCGGGAGGAATACGATAGGTTCCCAGGAGGCGTTTGAGCCGGGGCTCCATCCTCCTCAGGAATTCATCGAATGAAGCTGCCGGCTCGGGCGAATGGTCTGGGGTTGCCATAAGACGACCCAAAAATTAGCTTGTGACTAAAGGAAAGTTAACACCTTCCTCAAGGGCTTGTCCAGCCTATAGCTTATTCGCACAGGAAAAAGGAGCCGTGAAGTAGAACCCGTCAGGCGCGCAGTTCGCGCAGGCGGTCGCGCACCTGCTGCATGTCTTCCCAGGTGGGCCGCTTCAGCCCCTGGTTCCGCAGCAGGGCGGCGGGATGGTAGGTGACCATGGCGGGGATGCCCCGGACGCTGTACCACTGTCCGCGCATCTGGCCTAGGGGGCCGTCGTTGCCGAGGAGCGCCTGGGCCGCGATGCGCCCCAGAGCCACGATCACCTTGGGCTGGATGAGCTCGATCTGCCGCTCCAGGAAGCCCCGGCAGGCCGCGATCTCGTCGGGCTGGGGATCGCGGTTGCCCGGCGGACGGCACTTGAGGATGTTGGCGATGTAGATGTCCTCGCGCCGCATGTCCATCGCCTGGATGATCTTGGTCAGCAACTCGCCCGCGGCGCCGACGAAGGGCAGGCCCTGCTTGTCCTCTTCGGCCCCGGGAGCCTCGCCGATGAGCATCAGCTCGGCCGCGGGATTGCCCGCTCCGAACACGACCTTCTGGCGCCCCTGGGCAAGGCGGCAGCGGGTGCAGGCTTCGGCGGCTGCTCGCAGAGAGGCCAGCTCGGCGGACTCCGGGACGGCAGCGATCGGGGCTCCTAAGACAGGCGCGGAGGCAGAAGCCGCCTCCCGCCGGGCAGACACATACACGTCGGAATACCCGATGTCCTTCAGGTACGAGAGGAGGTCAGCGAGGGCTGGCTGCAGGGGTGTTCTCACGCCCGGCAAGCATACCCGCGAAGAGGTCGAGAAGCGAGGCTGAGAGCTGCATCTTGGGCTGCCTGGGGAAGAAAACCGGCTCGCCGTCGCGCCGAAAAACCGTGACCTCATTGGCTTCGCTGTCGAAGGCGATGTCCTTGCGCGAGACGTCGTTGGCCACCAGGAAGTCCGCCCGTTTGCGCTCCAGCTTGGCGCGTGCGTGACGCTCCAGGTCGTTCGTCTCGGCGGCGAACCCGACGACGACCGCATTCGGGGCCACGTCCCGCAGACCGGCCAGGATGTCGGGGTTCTCTTCCAAGCTCAGCTCGGGCGGAGGCCCGCCATCTTTCTTGATCTTCGCGACGGCGGGATGGGCGGGACGGAAGTCCGCCACGGCCGCTGTCATGAGGATCATATCGGCCGCCGGGGCATGCTCGCGGACCGCTCTCTCCATCTCGCGGGCCGTGGTCACGTCTACCCGGGTGACGCCGGAGGGCGTGGCCAAGCGCACCGGCCCTGCCACCAGAACCACCCGGGCGCCGCGCCGAGCGGACTCTGCGGCCAGGGCGAAGCCCATCCTGCCGCTCGACCGGTTGCCCAGGAAACGCACCGGATCGAGCGGCTCGTAAGTGGGACCGGCGGTGACCAGGACCGTGCGGCCCGCGAAGGGTCCGGAGCCCATCGCCGCTTCGACGGCGACGGCGATCTCATCGGGATCAGCCATGCGGCCCATCCCCACCTCGCCGGAGGCGAGCGGACCCTCGACCGGCCCGACGATCCAGGCGCCCCGGCGGCGCAGCGCGTCCAGGTGTTCCTGGACCGCCGGCTTCTCCCACATGACCGAGTGCATGGCCGGGGCGATTACCACGGGTCCGCCGAAAGCCAATGCGGTGGTTGTCAGGAAATCGTCGGCGAGCCCCAGAGAGAGCCGGGCAAGTACGTGGGCCGTGGCAGGGGCCACGCACAGCACCTCGGCCCAGGCCGCGGCCGTAATGTGGGCCTCATCCCCCGTGCCGGTGGCGGTGAGGTACTCCTCCTGCCAGACCGGCTGGCCCGAGAGCACCTCCAGGGTGAGCGGGGATACGAAGGCGGCGGCGCTCCGGGTGAGCGCGCACCGCACCTCGTGGCCTCGCGCCCGGAGCCGCCGCACCAGCTCCGCCGACTTGTAAGCCGCGATGCCGCCGCTGACTCCGAGGAGGACTCGCAGGGGGCGGCTCATGAGAGAGGGGTTTGTCCTAGTGAACCTCGGCCGGCTGGGGCTGCTCGGCCGGCTCGGCGCCAGCCTCCGGCTCCTGCGGCTCGGGCTGGGGCGGCGGACCGTAGCCCCACTCGACCAGGCTGCGGTCGACCTCCTCCATCGCAACCCGGGTGGGCTTGCGCTTGGCGGACTCGACCTTGGCGCGAGCGCCCTTCATGAGCTGCTCGGCGCGGTGGGCCGCGACCAGGACGCGGCGGAACTTGCTATCGATGGCGGGACCTCTGTTTTCCATCTTTCGACAAATCTCCTTGGCGGGCAGCGCCGCCTTGCAAGAACCTAGAGCTGGGTTGAGCCCCGTAACTGGAAATCTTTGAGGATCTCTTGAACCCGGCCGAGAACTCTCTGCTGCCGGTGACGCTTCTCCAGGATGATAGCGGCGAGCACACCGCTCGCCCTCTGGACGTCATCGTTGATGATAACATATCGATACCGATCGTAACGAGACATCTCCGAGAGGGCCACCGCCAGCCGGCGGGCGATCGCCTCTGGATCGTCCAGGCCGCGGCGCCTGAGCCGTATCTCCAGGTCCTGATAGCTAGGCGGCATGACGAAGATGCTGTGCGCTTCAGGGTGCCGCCCCATGACCCGCTCCGCCCCCTGAACGTCGATGTCCAGGAGGACGTCTATCCCCTCTTCCAGGCGCGGGAAGACCTCGTCCCTGGTCGTGCCATAGAAGTTGCCGTGAACCTGTGCCCACTCCAGGAAGCGGTGGGCGTCGATCATCTCGAGGAACGTGGCATGGTCGACGAAGTGGTAGTCCCTGCCGTCGGCTTCCCCTTGGCGCGGACCGCGGGTCGTGTAGCTGACCGAGAACGCCAGCCCGCCGAGGGAGAACCCTCCCTGCATTAGGCTGTTGATGAGCGTCGTCTTGCCCGCCCCCGACGGAGCGGACAGGATGAACAGCTCGCCTTGTGAAGTCGGGTCGCTCAAACCGGCTGATTCTACTCGACGTTCTGGACCTGCTCGCGCATCTGTTCGCAAAGGACCTTGGCATCCAGGACCGCACGGGTCATTTCGGCGTTGCGGCACTTGGCGCCGAGGGTGTTGAGCTCGCGGAAGATCTCCTGGGTCAGGAAGTCGAGGCGCTTGCCGGCCGGCCCCTTGTCCCGGAGGATCGATCGGAAGTGATCCAGGTGGGAGCGCAGGCGGTCGATCTCCTCGCTGACGTCGCTCCTGTCCACCAGGAGCGCGATCTCCTGGGAGATCCGCCCCTCGTCGAGGGTCTGGCTGCCGACCAGCTCGTCCAGGCGCCGGCGGAGGGAGGAGCCCAGCTCCTCGCGCACCGGCCCGCGCAGCTCGTCGAGCCGCGCCACGATGACTTCCATGGCGCGGATGCGCTCCTCCAGGACGGCGGCCAGGTTCGTCCCCTCCAACTGGCGGCCGGCCACGAGCTGGGTCACGGCTTCATGGGCGACCCGCTGGAGCAGCTCGTGGTCGTCGGAGTCCCACTCCTCGGACGCCACCTCGACCCGGAACGCCTCGGGGATGCGCAGGAGGTCGCCGGCCGAGAGCCCGCGGTCGACGAGCCCGGCCTCGACGAGCTGATGGACCGCGGCGTGGGCCTCGCGGATCACCCCCATGTGGACCTGCACCGTGGCCTTGCGCTCCGCGACCGGCCGGACCTCGATCCGCGCTTCTACCCGGCCGCGTGAGATCTCCTTGCTCAGCATGTCGCGCAGAGCGGCCTCGCTCGACCGCACCTCGTCCCCCATGCGCAGGACCAGGTCGAAGAACCGGTGGTTGACCGCCTTCAGGCTGACCGTCACCCCGTGCCGCGCGTTCTCTCCGGACGACTCGCCGTATCCCGTCATGCTGCGCATCTCAATCCTCCTTTGCCCACCTCTCCGCTACTTGCTCCGCCCCATCCAGCCGCCGTTTCAGCTCGGCTGCGGCGGAAGCCGGATCGCCCCTGCGCTCGACGGTCAGCGGCTCGCCGTAGACGAAGTGTACGCGCGCGAACGGCAGCGGGATCAGAAAGCGGTCCCAGGAATTCAGCCGCTTCGCCTTCGTGGCCGCCACTGCCACCGGCTGGATCGGGAAGCCGGTCGCCGCCGCCGCCAGGATCACCCCGGGCTGCACCTCGCTCGCCGGCCCCCGCGGACCGTCCGGCGTGAAGGCGATGTCGTAGCCCTCCCGCGCCTTGCGCAGCAGCGTCCGCATCCCGGCGATACCCCCGCGGCTGCTCGAGCCGCGGCTGGAGTCGATGCCCAGCCGCGCCACGGTGCGGGCGATCAGCTCGCCGTCCCGGCTCTGGCTCACCAGGACCGAGATCCCCTTGCCCCGGTACGAGTAGGGCATCAGGAGCAGGTGGCGGTGCCAGAAGGCCAGGATGAAGCGCTCGTCGCCCTGCTCCATTTTCCTCATCGGCTCGTCATTGTGATGGCGTAGCTTGACGGTAGCTCGCAGCGCCCGGATCATCCCGGCCGCGGCGAAGGACAGGGCAGCCTCCTTCATGTGCGGAACTGCAGGTCGTACAGCCGCCGGTAGGTGCCGCCGAGCGCCATGAGCTCGCCGTGGTTGCCCTCCTCGACGATCCGGCCGCCCTCCATGACGACGATGCGGTCGGCCCGCATCACGGTCGAGAGCCGGTGCGCGATGACCAGCGTGGTGCGCCCCTGCATCAGATTCGAGAGCGCCTTCTGCACCAGCGCCTCGGACTGCATGTCGAGGTGCGACGTAGCTTCATCGAGGATCAGGATCGGCGCGTTCTTGAGCAAGGCGCGCGCAATCGCCAGCCGCTGCCTCTGGCCTCCCGAAAGCCGCAGTCCCGACTCGCCGATCACCGTGTCGTAGCCGTGCGGGAGCTCCATGACGAACTCGTCCGCGTAGGCCGCCGCGGCCGCCTCGCGCACCCGCTCCAGCGGCAGGTCGGACCGGCCGTAGGCGATGTTGTTCCGGATCGAATCGTTGAACAGCACCGTGTCCTGGGTGACGATCCCGATCAGCGCCCGCAGGCTGTCGATCTTGAGGTCCCGGATGTCGTGACCGTCGATCGCGACCCGGCCCGAGTCGGGATCGAAAAAGCGCGGCAGGAGGTTCACCAGCGTCGACTTGCCCGCGCCGGACGATCCGACCAGGGCGACGATCTTGCCCGCCGGGATCGGCAGGCTCACCTCGTGCAGCACCCGCCGGTCCTCATAGGAGAACGAGACCCGCTCGTAGGCGATCCCCTCCCGCACCGCGGTGATTTCACGCGCGGCCGGCCGCTCGACGATGTCGTTCGGGATCGCGGTCAGGCGCGCCACCCGCTGGCCGGCCGCCGTCGCCTCCTGGAGGACCAGGTTGACCTTGTTCAGCTTGCGGATCGGGTCGTAGATCATCAGCAGGACGATGATGAACTGGATCAGCGCCTCCGACTCGAGCTGGTCCGCCCGGATGGCCTTGCCGGCGTAGATCAGGAGCACCGCCGAGCCGATCGCCGCCAGCGACTCGACGACCGGGCCGGAGGTGTGGGACAGCATCTGCGCCCACAGGTTCACCCGCAGGTGACGGCGCGTGGCCTCGCGGAAGCGGTCGAGCTCGAACTTCTCCATCCCGAACGCCTTGACCACCCGGTGGCCGCGGATGCCCTCGGTCAGCAGGCTCGCCAGATCGGCCATGCGCTCCTGGCTGCGGTGGGTGGTGCGGCGCATCCCCTTGCCGAAGCGGACTATGGGATAGACCAGCACCGGCGCCACCACCAGCGTGATCACGGCCAGCTTGAAGTGGATCGACAGCAGCAGCACGACCAGGAAGACCAGGGTGATCGACTGCTGGAAGAGGTCCAGCAACCGGTTGGAGACCGCGTTCTGCATCATCCCCACGTCGTTGATGATGCGGGCGATCAGCTCCCCCGACGGATGCGCGCCATGGAAGCGGCTCGATTGGCCGAGGATGTTGCTGTACAGGTCGTTGCGGATGTCGGTCGTCACTCCCAGGCCGATGTTCTGGAAGGCGTAGCCCGACACGAAGTCGGCGAGGCAGCGCAGCAGGAAGACGCCCACGAAGAGCAGGGGGAGGAAGTAGACGACCTCGTCCGCTCCCACCCCGAGCCGGCGCTTCAGGGATTCGTAGCTGCGGTCGAACTGCCGCTGAAGGTTGAACCGCTTCTTGAGGTCGGCCAGCACTCCGGGCTTTTCCACCTGTTCTCTCTTGGGAGCGGTGGAGATACCCGGCACGGGGATCGCCGCGTCGCTCTTCGCCAGGAGGACCTCGCGGAAGATGGGCTGCAGCAGCGCGCCCGTCGCGGCCTGCGTGGCGGCATAGGCCACGATGCCGAAGGCGGCGAGCATCGCCCAGCCGGTGTAGCGGCGCAGGTAGTGCCAGAAGAAGGCCGGGGTGTTCACTCCGGAGCTTCCTCTATTCCAGATAAAACTGCCGCCACTTCCTTCGCCGCCCGTCCGCTCGCGCCGCCCTCCCCCAGCCGGCCGCGCAGCTCGGCGAGCCCCCTCCGCATCTCCGCGCGCTCGTCGTCCTCCAGGAGCACTCTCTCGGCCTCGACGGCGATGCGCTCGGGGTTGGCGTCCCCCTGGATCAGCTCCGGCACCACCAGCCGGCCCAGGACCAGGTTGACCAGACTGATGCTCGGCAGACGCACCAGCATTTTCGCCACCGACCAGGTCCAGAACCCCAGCCGGTAGACGACGATCATCGGCGTGCCCAGCAACCCCACTTCCAGGGTGGCCGTGCCCGAGGCGCAGAGGGCGAGATGCGAGTCCGCGACCGCGGCGAAGCGGTCCTCCGCCACGATCCGCACCGGCAGGCCGGAAAGCTCGATCTGCTCTTCCAGCAGCTCCCGCGGCACGCCCGGCGCCTTGATCAGGCTGACTGCGATGGGGAGATCGGCGGACAGGCGCCGCACCGCCCGTAGCATGATGGGAAGCAGAGCCTCGACCTCGCCGAGCCGCGAGCCGGGCAGGAGCGCCACCCGGAACGGCCCGTCAGTCTCACCCCGATCCCAGGCTTGGGGAAGCTGCGGCACCTCGTCGACCAGCGGATGGCCGACGTGCACCACCTCCACCTGGTGCTTGCGGTAAAAGTCGACCTCGAAGGGAAAGAGGACCAGCATGCGGTCGACCAGCTTCGCGATAGTGCGCACGCGGCCCTTGCGCCAGGCCCAGACCTGCGGGCTGATGTAGTAGACGACGCGCAGGCCGCGCTGCGACAGCTCCTTGGCCAGGCGCAGGTTGAAGTCCGGGAAGTCGATGAGCACGGCCACGCCGGGACGGCGGCGGTCCACTTCGCGCAGCAGCGCGGCGAAGACCTGCTTGATGCGCGGCAGGACGCGGAGCACCTCGGTGATGCCCACCACCGCCACCTCCGAGCTGTGGGCCACGGACTGGAGGCCGGCCGCCTGCAGCTCGTCGCCGCCGAGGCCGAAGGTCACCAAGCCGGGCACGAGCCGGCGCAGCTCGGACACCAGCCGGGCGCCGTGGAGGTCTCCCGAGGCTTCGCCGGCCACCACCAGGAGCTCCTTCGGATGACTCATGGAATGGGTGCTGGCGGCCCCTGCGGGAACGGGTACATCAGCCAGGCCACGAGCAGGCCGCCGCCGACCATCCCCAGAAAGAGCTGCAGGAACAGGCGCACCTGCTCCTTGCGCTCGCGCCGCCAGAGCAGGGTGAAGAACAGGCTCACCACGAGCGAGTAGAGGACCATCAGAAAGAAATGGCTCATGTCACCCTCACTCCTTCTTGCCGCGCGAGATGTCCCACGCGTCGAGCACGAGCAGCCAGTTCATCAGCCCGGCGGTGAGCAGGAACGCGGTGCCGTACTCATAGCCGGCGCCCACGATGTCGCCGGCATAGTCGGCGCCGTAGCGGAGGACGAAGTACGGCAGGCCCATGCCCATGGCACCTCCGGTGGCGAGCAGGGTGAGGGGCTGGCCGGGGAGCGGCCGGTACAAGTTGCCCTGCAGCTCGCAGCCGACCCAGATGCTGATCAGGGCAAGCAGCAGGAACATCAGGCCGCGGCCGAGCCGCTTGAGATAGATGTGTCCGAGCCCCGGCACGAGCCAGGCCAGAATCATGGCCAGGTACGGGTTGCCGACGGGCACCCCCGCCGGCGTTACCACCGCCGTAGTCACCGCCGGGGTCTCCCGCGGCGCGGCTTCATCGGGTTGAGCCAAGTCTTGTATCCTCCTCCGGAGCCTCGGCAAAGAGCGCCCGCAGGCGCTCCCGCGACTGGCGCAGGTCCTCCGGGACGAGCCGGACCTCCGCCAGGACGGTCATGAAGTTCGTGTCCCCGGTCCAGCGCGGGACCAGGTGGAAATGGAAGTGTCCGGGCACTCCCGCGCCCGCGGGCCGGCCCAGGTTCATCCCGAGATTGAAGCCGTGCGGCGAGTAGGCGGCCTGCAGAATCCGCTGAGCCTTGAGCACCAGCGGCCAGAACTCGGCCTGCGCCTCCGGCCCGCTCTCCTGGGGAGAGCTGTGGTGCTCGAAGGGGGCCACCATCAGGTGGCCGTTCGAGTAGGGATGGAGGTTCAGCATAACCAGGTGATGACAGCCGGCATGGACCACCAAGCCGTCAGGATCGCCGAGGTTGAGGGCCGCGGCGCAGAAGAAGCACCCGGGTTCCTCCGAACCGGCCGGACCTGCCGGGCTCTTGGTGATGTAGTCGTACCGCCAGGGCGTGAAGAGGCGTTCCATCCGCTAGCTCAACATTCGTCGTTGAGCAGCTCCCTCAGCTCCTTGCCGGGCTTGAAATAAGGGATCCGCTTGGGCGGGACGCTGACCTTGTCGCCGGTCTTGGGATTGCGGCCGGTGCGCGCGCCGCGGTGGCGGATGCGAAAGCTGCCGAAACCGCGCAGCTCGATCTTCTCGCCCCCTTTGAGCGAATCGACGATGCTGTCGAACACCGTATTGACGATGATCTCCGCGTGCTTCTTGGTGAGTTGCGTCGTGCGGGCGACCTCTTCGACCAGCTCGGCCTTGGTCATCCCGGTCATCCCGTCGTTCTTGTAGGGTACCGACATCTCCCACCCCTTTCTGAAGCTGCGGCGGGCCCGCGTTCGAAGCGAACACTGACCCGCCGCCGTCCTGGAGTCAATACGGCCTACTCTTCCACCGCCTCGCCACCCTCGCCAGCCTCGCCACCGTCGCCACTATCGCCACTACTCTCTTCGTGGTGCTCCTGGGGCTCATGATGCTCCAGGTGCTCCCCGTGATGAACGGCGCCCTCGCGGGCAGCCTGGAGCTCGGCGATCTCCTCCTCGGTGGGCTGAGTCACGCCGCGCAGCGACAGACCGACCTTCTTGTCGTCCTCCTCGATGCGCAGCACGCGGGTGCGCACCCAGTCGCCGACCTTGTACTGGTCCTCCAGCTTGCCGCCGCCGGGCACCTCGATCTCGCTGACGTGGGCGAGCCCCTCGAGACCGTTGTAGATGTCGATGAACAGGCCGAAGTCAGTGACGTTGACCACCCGGCCGTCCAGGGTGTCGCCGACGTGATGGCGGTTGGCGAAGTCGTCCCACTCGTTGGGCATGAACTCCTTGATCGACAGCGAGACGCGCTGATTCTCGACGTCGATGTTGGTGATCCGGGCCCGCACGGTGTCGCCCTTCTTGAGCACCTCGCTCGGATGCTTGACGCGCTTCGTCCAGCTCATGTCGGAGACGTGGATGAGGCCGTCGATGCCGTCGGTGATCTCGACGAAGGCGCCGAACTCGGTGAGGTTGCGCACCTTGCCCTCGATGATCGTGCCCTCGGGGTGGGTGTCCTTGAGCTCCTCCCACGGGTTGCGCTCGGTCTGGCGCAGGGAGAGGCTGATCCGCCGCTGGTCCATGTCGAGCTCCGAGACGATCGCCTCGACCTCGTGGCCCACCTCCAGGATCTTGGCGGGATTGACGACCTTCTTGGTCCACGACATCTCGCTGACGTGGATCAGGCCCTCGACACCCTCCTCGATCTCGACGAAGGCGCCGTAGTCGACCAGCGACACGACCTTGCCGCGGACGCGCGAGCCGATCGGGTACTTCTTGTCGACCAGCGTCCAGGGATCGTCGCTCTTCTGCTTGTAGCCCAGGGAGACGCGCTCGGTCTCGGGATCGAACTTGAGCACGACGACCTCGACCTCGTCGCCGACCGAGAAATGCTCGGACGGGTGGTTGACGCGGCCCCAGGAAATGTCGGTGATGTGCAGCAGGCCGTCGATGCCGCCGAGGTCGATGAACACGCCGTAGTCGGTGATGTTCTTGACCACGCCCTTCAAGCGGGCACCCTCTTCGAGACGGGTGAGGGTCTCGGTCTTCTTCTTGGCCAGCTCGGTTTCCAGCACGGCCTTGCGCGACAGCACGATGTTGTTGCGCCGGCGGTCGAGGCTGATGACCTTGAACTCCAGCTCGAGGCCGCGCAGCGATTCGAGGTTCTTGACCGGCTTGATGTCGACGAGCGAGCCGGGCAGGAAGGCGCGCAGGCCGACGTCGACGGTGAGGCCGCCCTTGATGCGATCGGTGACCCGGCCCTTGATGATGCGGCCGTCCTTGTAAGCCTTCTCCACCTCGGTCCAGCGGCGCATGCGCTGCGCCTTGGTGCGGGAGAGCAGGACATGGCCTTCGAGGTCCTCGGTCTTCTCGAGGAGGACGTCGACTTCCTCGCCTTCGGAGACCGTCACGTTGCCCTCGCGGTCGAGGAACTCCTCGATCGGGACGAGACCCTCCGACTTGTATCCCACGTCGATGATCACCGAATTGCTGGTGATCCCGATGACTCGACCCGGGACGATCTCACCCTCGGTGAGATTCCGCATGCTGTCGTCGTACATTTCGAGGAGCTTCTGGTACTCCTCCCTGGACAGCTCCTCGTCGGACTCAGCCGTCATCATCGACTGGTCCATTTGTTCAGTGACCGGCATAAAAGACGTTCCTCCTTGGCGTGGATTCAGGCTCGCGGGCCTGTGCCCCCTCGAACGGGGGGCTGCGAGTTCCGCTTAACTCTTTGGAAACTCGGGCCTTTGAGTATAGGGGCGAGGAGCGAGGCTTGTCAACGCAGGCGCCGCGCCCGGATGCTCACGTCGCGGATGAGCGCCCCGTAGGAGGTCCAGACCACGGCCCCGCCCGCCGGGCCGAACGCGATCGCAGCACCCACGAGAGTGCCGTCGAAACGCTCGTTGACCTGCCGCTCGGCACCCGCGACCGCGCCGTCGGCGCCCACCCCGCGCAGGAGGACTGCATTGCCGACCGCCCAGACGACGGCGAAGCCCGCATCCGTGGCCGCCGCCCGCGGATCTCCGAGGAGGGGCGGGGCCTCGCCGACCAGGAAGGCCGGCCCGAGGAAGCGGTCCTCGGCGTCGAGCAGCCGGGCATGGACGCGCCCGACGTCGGTCACATCGAGCCACGCGACGAGGACCGTGCCGTCCGCGTGGACCGCGATGGAGGGATGGCGCTGCGCATGGCCGGTCGTATCCGGCTCGTTGACCTGCAGCTCGTCCCCGAGCGGCCGGCCGTCGAGGTCGAAGCGCCGGAACAGGGTCTCGCCGAAAGACCCTTCGCCGAGGTCGCTCGTCCAGGTGCAGACGAGCTCCGCGCCCCGGCTCACGGCGCACTCCGGGTGCCGCTGGTCGCCGGCCGGGTCCTCGTTCAGCGTGACCCGCCCGCCGGCGGGCACGCCGTTGCGGGTGAAGCGCCGGCCGTAGAGGTCGCGCGAGGGAGTGTCGCCGACGAAGCCGTCCTCCAGGGTCCAGGCCACGAAGAAGCCGCCGCCGGGGAGGAGGGTGGCGGCCGCGGGCTCGCCCGCGCTCGCCTGGGCGGCGTACCCTACGAAGCGCGGCTCGCCGATCGCCTGTCCGCCGGCCGTGAAGCGGGAGGCGTAGACCTCGACCCGCTTGTCGCCGGCCGCGACCCGGTTCCAGACCACGACGAAGGAGCCATCCGGCCGCACGGCCACGGCGGGAGCGGTCTGCCGCCCTTCGCCCAGGCGGCTCACTCGGAGCTCGCCGCCCTGCGGCTTGCCGTTGGCGCGGTAGCGCCGCACCCGGACGCGGCCCCGGTCCGCGGTCTCCCAGGCCATGACGAAGCTGCCGTCGGCGGCTACCCCGACGTCCTGCCGGCCGGCCTGCTGTTTGACGAAGATCTCGAGGCCGACCGGCACCTGGGCGGCGAGCGGGGCGGCGGCAAGGACGGCAAGGACAGGAAGGACCGAAAGGACGGGCGGGCATCTCATGGCTTTGGCTCCTCTATGTCCTGTTTACGGATGCGCCCGCCGCAACGTTACGGGCTGCCTGGATCTCCTCGCGCACGACCTGATCCTGCTCCCTCGCCCAGGCCTCCTCCAGCGCCTGCAGCGCCTCCGGGGTGGACATCCGGCCGAGCGCCCAGGCGGCATGGGCTCTCACGACCGGCTCCCCTTCCGCCAGCGCCTCGGCGAGCGGCGCCACGTAGCGGGGGTGGCGGCGGTTGCCCATGGCCACGGCCGCGTTCCTCTGGAGCCCCTCCAGCTTCGCCCTCTTCATCGGGCTCCCCCGGAAGCGCTCCACGTACTCGTCACGGGAGAGCCGGAGCAGCCCGGCGAGGTCGAGCTCCCTGCGTGACTCGGGCAGGCGCAGATCGGGATGGTCCGCGCCCTCCGGCACAGTGTTCCATGGGCAGACCTCCTGGCAGATGTCGCAGCCGAAGACCCAGTCGTCCACCATCTCGCGGGCCTCCAGCGGCAGCGCTCCGCGGTGCTCGATGGTCCAGTAGCTGATGCAGCGGTTGCTGTCGACCCGGTAGGGCTCGGCGAGGGCGTTGGTCGGGCAGGCTTCCAGGCAGCGGGTGCAGCTCCCGCAGAGATCGGCCAGGGGGATGTCGGGCGAGAGATCCAGGGAGAGGAAGAGCTCGCCCAGGAGGAACCACGAGCCCGCCTGGGGATGGAGCAGGTTCGTGTTCTTGCCCACGGCCCCGAGGCCGGCCCGCGCCGCGAGCTCGCGCTCAAGGACAGGACCGGTATCTATGTAGCGTCGCGAGACGGTCCCAGGGAATGCCGCGGCGATCCGCTCTTCCAGAGACTTGAGGCGCTCCCCCATGACGTCGTGATAGTCACGGCCCCGGGCGTAACGGGCGACCCGGGGCCAGAGGTCGTCGTCCGGCTCCGGCTCGCCTTCGAGGGGGTGGTATTGAAGGGCAACGCAGAGGGCGCTCCGGGCGCCGGCCACGACCCGGGCCGGCTCCAACCGGGCTTCCACCCTCTTCGTAAACCAGCCCATCCCCGCCTGGTCCCCCCGCGCGAGCCAGCGCAAGAATGCGTCACCATGGGTGGACGGCTCCAGCCCCGCCACCCCGGCGCGGTCGAAACCGGCTTCGAGCGCCCAGGATTTGAGGAGATCGGCGGTGGCATCCATCGCAGGGATCATAACGGCCAGTGGGTAGCAGCCAGAAACGAGTGGGTAGACCTCTCCACTCACTCGTTTGAAGCCTCTACCCAGTCGTTGGAGAGCCCTACCCACTCGTTGGACCGAGCTACCCACTCGTTTTCGCCGCCTACCCACTCGTTTGCAGCGCCTACCCAGCGGGTAGACCCTCCACCCACTCGTTTTCGCCGGCTATCCACTCATTTGGGACGCCTACCCACTCGTTGGAGCGCTCTACCCGCTCGTCAGCCATAAGATAGGGGCCGATGCCGCCGCCCAGCACCTACCCCGTCCTCTCCAGAATCGAATCCGACGAGGTCCGCGCCGTGCTGGAGGACTGCGTGGCCGGCGAGGCGTCTCCCCCGATCAGTCTCGCCCGCCTGCTGCTCGCCATGGACCGCGTCGAGGAGGTCGAGGAGCTGCTGGAGTCCCTGCGGAAGGAGGGCGATCCCCTCGCAGAGATGGCCCGGCTGCTGCGCGAGAACCGGCCGGGGTGCGAGGATGCCGCCATCATCCTCCACGAACACCCGGACGTCGGCCGGACCCGCCGGTCCGCGGCGGACGCCATCGCCGATTGCCGGAATTTCTTCGACCACGCCGTGAAGCTGAACGAAGAGGCCAGCGTCGCCGCCTACAGCCTGGGCGATCCCGCTCTCCTCGACGCCTACACGACGGAGATCGTGGACCT
This sequence comes from Acidobacteriota bacterium, assembly GCA_034667225.1. Lineage (GTDB taxonomy): Bacteria > Acidobacteriota > Thermoanaerobaculia > Multivoradales > UBA5704 > DATMER01. The sequence goes on along the minus strand of JAXDKG010000017.1, from coordinate 111,653 downwards.
TCTGGAGTCTTGGCAGGTGCTCGGGCCGGACCGCGGCGCCCTGGAGATCGGCTGCGGCATCGGCCGCATCCAGGCCGCCCTCGCCACCCGGTTGCGGGAAACTCACGGCATCGACATCTCCGGCAACATGATCGCCGCCGCCCGCCGCCGCTGCTCCGGGCTCGCCAACGTCCACCTCTCCCGCTGCTCGGGGCGGGACCTCGAGGGCTTCGCCGACCAGAGCTTCGACCTCGTGCTCGCCGCCGACTCCTTCCCCTACATCTACCAGGGGGGGAAGGATCTCGTCTCCGTCCACTTCGACGAGATCACCCGTGTGCTGCGCCCGGGCGGGGATTTCGTGCTCCTCAACTATTCCTACCGCGCGAGCCGCGAGGCCGACGGCCGCGACGTCCAGCGCCTCTGCCGGAGCTTCGGGCTGAAGCTTCTCGTGGGCGGAACCCAGCCGTTCCGGCTCTGGGACGGCGAGGCCTACCACATCCGCCGACCGCAATAACCAACATCAAGGAGAGAATCAAGATGACCGATTGGATCGAGGAGGGCGAAACCGCGCCCGACTTCACACTCAAGGACGACAAAGGCAGCGATGTCCGGCTTTCCGACTTCCGGGGGAAGCCCGTTGTCCTCTACTTCTACCCCAAGGACGACACCCCGGGCTGCACCAAGGAGGCCTGCGCCTTCCGCGACCGCCGGGCCGATTTGCAGGAGCGCGGCGCCGTGGTCCTCGGCGTCTCCCCGGACGACGTGGCCAGCCACGGCCAGTTCCGCGACAAGTACAGCCTCAATTTCCCCCTTCTCGCCGACGACGGCCACCAGGTGTCCGAGCGCTACGGCGCCTGGCGGGAGAAGACCTTCATGGGCCGCAAGTCCATGGGCGTCCAGCGCTCCACCTTCCTGATCGACCGCGAGGGCAAGGTGGCGAAGTCCTGGAAGAAGGTCAACGTGGACGGCCACGACGAGCAGGTGCTGGCGGCGCTGGAGAGGGTGTAGCGGCAGCATCGGCCGCCATATCTCCGCGCCCTGGGAAGGGCGCTACCCTTCTAGCCTGGGGTTTCAACCCCAGGCTGCGGGCCAGCCTCGGCCTGTGCCGTCCACGCCTGGGGTTGAAACCCCAGGCTAGAAGAGTACAGCCCCCTCCCGGGGCTGGCCGGATGGATGGATGGATGGAATTGAGAAACCCCTTGCGCCACCGGCTCCTCCCCCGCCTCGCGATGCTCGGCGCCACCCTCATCTGGGGCACCAGCTTCGTCATCGTCCAGAAGGCGCTGGAGGAGATCCCGGTCTTCCACCTGATCGCCTACCGCTTCGCCCTGGCCGCGCTGCTGCTGCTGCCGCTCGCCCGGGGCAGGTGGACCCCCGCGGTCCGGCGGGACGGGTTGCTCCTCGGGGTCATCCTGTTCGCCGGCTTCGCCCTCCAGACCGCGGGCCTGCTGTGGACGACGCCGTCGCGCTCGGCGTTCCTGACCGCGATCTCGGTCATCCTGGTCCCGGTCTTCGGGCTGCTCGCGGGGCGCGGGCTGCGCTGGGGGCCGGCCGTGGGCTCGGTTCTCGCCTTTGCCGGGGTGTGGACGCTCTACCGGCCCACCTCCGGCGAGATACCGTCAGGCGGGGAGTTCGGCAAGGGGGACGCCCTGACCGTGGCTTGCGCGGTGGTCTTCGCCATCTACCCCCTGGTGCTGGAGCGGATCACGCGGCGCAATCCGCTCGGTCCCCTGGCCGTCACCCAGTTCGCCGTGGTCGCGGTACTCGCCTTGCCGTCGTTGCTGCTCGATCCGCCCTCGGCGCGGGAGCTGACCGGCGAGCCCCTGATCGCCGTGCTGGTGGTCGGGGTGCTCGCCACCGCCGCGGCGTTCGCGGCCTGGCTCTATGCCCAGCGCCATCTCTCGGCGGTCGAGGCCGGGGTCATCCTGACCCTGGAGCCGGTGATCGCCGCAGGTATCTCGGTGGCCCTGGGGGTGGAGCCCTGGACCGCGGCCCTCGGCTTCGGCGGCATGCTGGTGATGGCGGCGATGCTGGTCACCGAGCTGGGAGGCAGCGAGGCGGGCTGAACTTCGGTTAGACTCCCGGCGTTTGCGAACCGATTTCCCGCAGAGAAGGGGAGTGTGAATGGAGCTCTTCCAGCAGATGGCGGAGATGGGACACGAGCGGGTGCTGTTCTGCTCCAGCCCCGATGATGGCCTGCAGGCCATCATCGCCGTCCACTCGACCGTGCTGGGCCCCGGGCTCGCCGGGGTCCGCATGTGGCCCTACAAGAACATGGATGAGGCGCTCACCGATGTGCTGCGCCTCTCCCGCGGCATGACCTATAAGGCCGCCGCCGCGGGCTTGAACCTGGGCGGCGGCAAGGCCGTGATCGTCGGCGATCCCAAGAAGGACAAGAGCGAGGCCCTCCTGCGCAGCTTCGGCCAGTTCGTCGAGTCTCTGAACGGCCTCTACATCACCGCCGAGGACGTCGGCACCGGCATGGACGACATGGAGGTCATCCTCTCCGAGACCCGCTGGGTCACCGGCGTCTCCCCGTCCCAGGGCGGCGGCGGCGATCCGTCGCCCGTGACCGCCTTCGGCGTCCTCCAGGGGATGAAGGCCGCGGTCCACTGGTGCTACGGCGACGGCAGCACCCTCGCCGGCCGCTCGGTGGCCATCCAGGGGCTCGGCAACGTCGGCTATCACCTGGCGACCTACCTGAAGGACGAGGGGGCCAAGCTCTTCGTCGCCGATATCGACGCCGAGCGCACCGGGCGGGCGCGCGAGGAGCTGGGCGCCGAGATCGTACCGGTCGGGGAGATCCTGGGGGTCGACTGCGACGTGCTCGCCCCCTGCGCCCTCGGCGCGGTGCTCGACGAGCGCACGATCCCCGCCCTGCGCTGCAAGATCGTGGCGGGTGCCGCCAACAACCAGCTCGCGGACGAGGAGCGGGACGGCCGGGCGCTCCACGAGCGCGGCATCCTCTACGCTCCCGACTTCGTGGGCAACGCCGGCGGCCTGATCAACGTCTACAACGAGCTCAACGGCTACAACCGCGACCGGGCCATGCACATGGCCCGCGGCATCTACGCCAACATGCTCCGCGTGTTCGAGATCTCCCGCGCCGAATCGATCCCCAGCGCCCTCTCCGCGGACCGGGTCGCCGAGGAGCGCATCCGCCGCATCCAGGGGATGCGCGCGCAGCACTGGGCGCGGTCGGTCCGGCAGCCGCGCAACTATACATAGGAGACCGTCATGGCCGGCCGCATCGCGATCGCTCTCTTGTTTCTAGCGCGGATCGCCTCTGCGGCCGGTCCGATCTGCGGCAGCAACACTCCGCTGACCCTGATCGGCATCGACACCACGTCGGGCACGATTCTGCTCAATGCCCCGGCCCTCGGCCCGGCCGGCCCGTGGGTGATCGAGCTGAGCGGCGACGGCAGCCGCGCCCGGCTTCATGAGGACCGCGCCAAGGGGCGCTTCGGCGGCTCCGTGGGACCCGGGCCGGTGATCGCAGCGTCTCCATGTGGCAAGTCGTGCGTCCAGCCGGTGCGCTGGGCGGCCGGTACCGGCGGGGGTTGGGAGCCGATCGGCGACCCGCTCCTTCTTCCCACCGCGATCAACGTGATGCCGACCTACGACCGCACGGGCGCGCCCTGGTTCCTGATCGAGTCCCCGACCGCGCAGGCCGGGACGGTGAAGGTGCAGGCTTTCCGGCTGGAGAACCGGGAGTGGAAGGACCGCGGCACTCTCAACAACGTCACCAGCGTGGGCCAGCCGCCGGCTCTGCCGGCGCCGCAGCGCAAGGACGGCGTGCTCGCCGGCACCGGCCTCTTCTCCGCCTCGAGCCGTCCCGAGATCTGGGTGTCGGGCGTCCCCAGTCTGCCTGCCGCACGGCGCGGCCAGCTCATCGCCCTGACCGGCACCTCCGCGGCCTACCTCTCGGGCGACGGCGTCGTCTACCTCTCCGACGATTCGGGGAAGAAGTGGCGGCGCTCGATCTGGACCCCGTGGGGCGGCAGCAGCGAGGGCACCGCGGGGATCTGGCGCCAGGGCAGCGACTGGTGGGTGGACCTCCCCTACGGCGATCAGGAGGGCACCCTGCGCCTCGCCTGGTTCGACCGCCGCGTCCCTTCCGAGGAGAAGATCCTGCTCACGCGACTGGGCGGCAACGGCAACTGGATCCGCTTGGCCGAGACGCGCAGCGAGGTGAGCACCCGCAACGAGTCGCTGGGCCTCACCCAGATCCTGGTCCCCAAGGGGGACACCTGGGTGCTCCTCACCGGCTGCGTGACCACCAAGGGGGCCTCTTCGCTGGTGGTGCGGACCTTCGACGGGAAGGCACTCTCCGAGGCAAAGATGGTGCGGTTGGAATGACAGAAAGGAGCGGATGATGATGGGGACAACGACCGAAGACCCGCTGTTCGACCTGCTCAAGAAGAAGCGGCTCATCCCCCTGCTCCGGGAGGCGGCGGAGATCGAGCAGCAGGTGATGGTCCAATACCTGTACGCCGCGTACTCCCTGAAGAAGTTCCCCGACGCCACCTGCACCCCCGCCGAGTTCGAGCACGTCCGCCGCTGGGGCACGGTCCTCCTCTCCGTCGCCCGGTCGGAGATGGAGCACCTGGCCCTCGTCAACGGCATGCTTTCCGCCGTCGGCGCCGATCCCTTCTTCAAGCGCCAGAACATCCCCATCCAGTTCTCCTACTACAAGGGAGAAAACCTGGCGCAAGGGCGCGACGAAAAGGGCACCGATCCCTGCGATATCCCGTTCGTGTTCGAGCGCTTCAACCTCGCCACCATCGGGCGCTTCGTCTGCATCGAGAGCCCGTCGAAAGAGACTCTCGAGAAAGAGAAGATGCGGGTCCCCGAGTGGTGCTTCTCCTGCGGCGGAGACGCGGCCCCGATGTTCCGGCTGAGCGCCGCCGATGCCGGGGATACCTATCCCCCGGCCGAAAGCGAGATCCCCGAGGCGCTCTGGGCCGAGGTCGAGGCCGAGCTGGGCCTCAAGAAGGCAGCTACCGATTCGCTGCGGCCCGGATCGATCCAGGAGCTCTACGACAAGATCGAGGACCTGTTCAAAGTCCTCAACGGCCGCGGCAACCTGTTCACCGGCAACCCCAACAGCCAGGTGTTCGTGCCGGTCGAGTACCAGGTCAACATCTTCCCGATCGTCGACCTCTCGACAACCCTGTCCGCGATCCGGCTGATCACCGAGGAGGGCGAGGGCTCCGACGCGCCGCCCGACTACCAGAGCCACTTCGTGCGCTTCTTCACCATGCACGACGAGCTCGAGGAGCTGCTCGCCAAGGCTGAAAAGGAGGGCCGGCGGTTCGAGCCGGCGCTGCCGCTGCCGCTCAACCCGAGGCTGGAAGAGATCAAGAACCCGTTCGCCATCGACCTCTTCGAGCTGTTCAACTACACCTACGCCACGCTGGTGTTCCTGCTCACCGCCCTGTACAAGGACTTCGTGCCCCTGAACACAACGAACCCGCAGTCCTACCCCTTCTTCAGCGCCGCCCTGCAGGAGAACGCGTTCGGGCCGATGATGACCATGCTGATCCGGCCGATGGCCGAGGTGCTGGCCTACACCGCCTCGGGCGACGGCAAGCACACGACGGGGCCCGACTACCACCTCTCCGCCGACGACCGGAAGAAGCTCGGGCACAAGGGCCTGGCCGAGCTGGGCAACATCGACTTCTTCCTCGGTCGTTTCGACGAGATCGTGCGCCGGCTCGACGAGCTGCGCGGCGAAAATCTCCTGACGGCCGCGCGCGAGGAGGGGGACCTGCCCTTCCTGCGGCGCCAGCTCGACTTCGTCTACGAGAGCGCCGTGGCCATGGGCAACAACACGCGCCGCATCTACCAGCTCGGCCAGCTCCCGCAGTTCGTCGTGAACCCTTCCTGAGGCGCCGGAGGAGAGATGACCAACGCGCTTGCCCCCATCGCGAAACTTCTGGAGATGCAGTTCGAAGGCTTCTTCATGTGCCGGCTCGCCACCGATCCCGACCCGACCAACGAGGAGCGGGGCGTCAGCGGCTACACCATCGCGCTGGTGCACGAGGCCCCGCTCGACCAGGTCATCCGCACCCAGATCGAGGACGAGGAGTTCCTCGAGAGGAATCTGCGCGAGCCCGCCCAGAGGATGAAGATCCGGATCGGCGTGGACGTGTACAACGTCCTTTTCGACGGCAAGCCGTACTTCGGCCCGGCCCGCGACGCCCTGCTGGGCGCCAAGCTCTACCTGGAGGGCAAGGACGAGCCCTTCCAGGGGCCGATCTTCGACAGCCGCAACAACATCGTGGGCTCGGACGACAACATGGCCTTCGTGGTCAATCCCTTCGAGCTGGCGATCCGCAACGGGAACGGGATCGCCTTCGAGGCCAAGGATTGGCTGGACCCCTCGGACCCGGAGCGCAAGATCTGGCAGATCGAGGACCCGACCACCTATGCGCGGCGGCTGCCCTCGTTCGCGTCCGGCTCGACCACGGCCCAGGCGGCGATCCGGGTCTTCGACTGGAACGCCTACTTCGCCGACCGGATGAAGTTCCTCCGGCAGCGGATCGTGGACCTGGAGAAGGAGAAGGCGGGCAAGTCCGGAGCCGAGGCCGAGGAGATCGAGACGCGGATCCAGGGCATGAAGAGCCGGATCTTCATGATCGAGTTCTGGGGCGACCGCTTCCACACCAAGCTCGGCTTCCAGGTCACCTACTCGTTCAACATCAACGGGCCGCAGAAGGTCCGCGACCCGGAGAACCTCCTGGGGGGCAAAGTCGCGGAGGGCCAGCCCTGGCCGGTGAGCTTCTGGATGGGTAGCTGGGACGGCGATCTGCTCGTGGGCTACATGCAGGGCAGCCTCAGCGTTCCTTTTCAGCCAGATTAGCCCGGATCGCGGCCGAGAAGCCCTCGCCGTCCCCGAGACGCTGCGCCTTCTGGTCGATCCGGAAGTGGCGTTGCGCCTCTGCAAAGGGCAGGTCCGTGTCGATCAACCCCAGGTCGTAGGCGAGCTCGTCCGAGTACCCGGGCAGCACGACCTTGTAGCTCCACGGCACCCGCCCGGGGACCAGCTCGTTGACGTGGCGGACGATATTGGTCGCGCAGGAGCTCGTCAGGCTGTTGTAGAACTCGGGCTCCTCGGCCAGATGGTCAGCCCGGCGGAGCATGCTGACCAGCATCTGCTCGATGCGCTCCCGGGGCGCGCGCACCGGATAGAGGTAGACCCGGTCGCGGCGGTGGTTGGTGCGCAGCCCGATCAGGTCGCGCTCGTCGCCGAGCACGTACATGATCTCGTACTGGCGGACCAGCCCCTTCCAGGGCGAGAACTCTTCCCCCTTCTCCTTGCGGATCTCCACCGAGACCGCTAAGTAGTCATCGGTTTCCTCCTCCAAGCCGTCAAACCCGAAGCTCATCAGGGTGTGCGCCGGCCCCTTCCAGTCGGCGAAGGGCTCGACCGCGAACCAGGCGGAGCGCAGCCGGTCCAGGTCGTACGTCCGCTCCTCCCAGGCCACGTCGTAGTCGCTGGTCGAGCGGTAGCGGGCGTTGCGGAGGTTGTGGACCCGCACGCGCCGGCCCTCGATCTCGACCCGGGGGAGGCGCGCCTGGTCGGGCATCCAGTCCCTGTGGTTGGACGGCCGAGGACCAAAAATTCGCAGAAGTAGGAATACCACTAGCAGGACGGCGGTTCCGACAAGAAGAATACGGCGGGGCACCGGGGACATAGCCATAGCTTGACATCCTTCGGTCGCTCCCTACAATTACGCTGCTCTCGATCAAGGCAACTCCATCGCGAGGTGGACACGCAAAGCCACGGGTCTCTCCCTCGACACCAGAGAGATAGCCGAGCTGCCGAAAGCCTCTCCCCCAGGCAGTTTCGAGCAAGCTTGCTCGTTGCAGTAGTGAATACAGGGACGGCAGTCCCACATCCTCAAGAAGGGGGTTTTTGCATGAAGTTCATTCGTATCTCGGTCCTGGTTGTAGCGGTAGCCTTGGCATCGCTCTCGTCGGCTTCTGCCACTGATTACGTGCTCACGTCCAACAAGTGGACGAGCGCCCAGACGGCCGCCGTTCAGGCAGCCGGCGGCACGGTCGTCTTCTCCCACGGCAAGTCCGGCCTCGGATTGGCCACCTCCAACGCGCCCGACTTCCTCTCGCGCGTCACCGCCAGCGGCGCCTTCCAGAGTGCCTCCGTCGATGAGATGGTGCAGTGGCAGCCTCCGATCACGGACTACAGCATCGAAGAGACGGCCATCAATCCGACTGACGACACCTTCTATCCCATCCAGTGGGCGCACCAGGCGGTGCAGTCCCCGGCGGCCTGGGCTGCCGGCTGCACGGGCCAGGGCGCGCGCGTCGCGGTGCTTGACGGCGGCATCTTCGCGGCCCATCCGGACCTCGATGCCAACGTCGACGTGGCCTGCTCGACCTCGTTCGTGCCCGGCCAGGCTTTCAACACCGACACCGGCACCTTCTGGCACGGCACCCACGTGGCCGGCATCATCGCGGCCGAGGACAACAACATCGGCGTGGTCGGCATTGCGCCTCAGGCGACCATCATGGGCGTCAAGGTCCTCCACAGCGGCAGCGGCAGCTTCGCCTGGATCATCGGCGGCATCCTCTACGCCTCCGACCCGGCCTCCTTCGGCAAGCCGGGCTGTGTGCGGGCTGACATCATCAACATGAGCCTCGGCGCGGAGTTCCCCAAGAACCACAACGGCTCGCTCGTTGCGGCCCTCAACAAGGCTGTCAACTTCGCGGCCAGCAACGGCGTGCTCGTGGTCTCCGCCGCCGGTAACAGCGGCATCGACTTCGGCCAGGCCGGCAACTACACGGCCGTCCCGGCCTCTTCCGGCAGCGGCCTCGCCATCTCGGCGACTGCCCCGATGGGCTGGGCCCTGGGCGCCACGGACTATGACCGTCCCGCTTCCTACAGCAACTACGGCGAAGGTCTCGTGACTGTGGCCGCGCCGGGCGGCGACGCCGCTCTGCCGGGCAACGCTGTCTGCACGCTGCCCACCGCCACCGGCACGATCACCAACTTCTGCTGGGTGTTCGACCTCTACCTGAGCACCAGCCGCGGCACCACGGCGGCCGGCGCCTACTCCTGGGCCGCGGGCACCAGCATGGCGGCCCCGGCCGCTTCCGCCGTCGCGGCGATCATCGTGCAGCAGAACCCGGGCATCTCGCTCGGCGCCCTCAAGGCGAAGCTCCACCAGAGCTCGACCGACTCCGGCAAGGTCGGCCACGACGAGTTCTACGGCCACGGCTTCGTCAACGCCCTGAACGCCTGCAACCAGTAGGCGCAAACCCTATCGAAGATCCTGAGGGGGAAGGGAAACCTTCCCCCTTTTGCTTTTCAGAGGGCAGGTTTATACTGCCCTCAATGATTCGGAACCGTTCGGCTTTTGCCGGGGTGCTCGCCCTGGTGATGGTGATCCTGCTGTTGCCGTCTCCCGACGCCCATGCCGCGCCGGAGGTGGTCAAGGCGGTGCTCTCCCACGATGGTGCCCGCGGTCTGTCTCCCAAGGTCCTGGAGCGCGCGCTCGACGCGGTCGCGTCGGCCCGCGCCAACGGGTTCTCCGGCCGGGACGACCTGCTGACCGTCATCGACTACTCGCTGCCCTCGACGAAGCCGCGGCTCTGGGTGCTCGATCTGGCGAACGGCAAGGTGCTGTTCCGCGAGCTCGTGGCCCACGGCCAGGGCAGCGGCGACAACTACGCCACGCGCTTCTCGAACCAGCCCGACAGCCACCAGTCGAGCCTCGGCCTGTTCCTCACCGGCAACACCTACACCGGCGGCAATGGCTACTCGCTCAAGCTCCGCGGCCTGGAGAGCGGAGTCAACGATCTCGCCGAGTCGCGCTACATCGTGATGCACGGCGCCTGGTACGTGAGTCCCGAGCACGCCCGCGCCCACGGCCGGATCGGCCGGAGCTGGGGCTGCCCCGCCCTCCCCCAGGAGACCGCCGGCCCGGTGATCGACACGATCAAGGACGGCAGCTTCCTCTTCGTCTACGGCAGGTAGCCGCTCCCCACCCCACCCTCGCCTCTTTCTTGCATGAAAATCCTGCTTCGCCTCCCGTCGAGGCGCAAGGAGGTAAACGATGAGCAGGAAGGGTCTTCAGGTGTTGGCTCTGGTTGCGGTCGTCATGGCCATTGCTCTCCCGACCTGGGCGCAGGGCGGGGGGGCGGCCTCCACACGGCTGCGGGGCATCGAGGAAGTGCCGGCGATTTCCACGCCGGGCGATGGCCGCTTCACCGCCACGATCAACGGGCAGGGGACCGGCCTCTCCTCCTATCAGCTTTCCTATTCCAATTTGCAGGGGACGGTCACCCAGGCACACATCCACTTCGGGCAGAAGGGAGTCAACGGCGGCATCGTGATCTTCCTCTGCTCGAACCTGGGCAACGGCCCCGCCGGGACTCAGGCCTGTCCTCCCTCCCCCGGCTCCGTCTCCGGCGCGGTCACGGCTGAAGACGTGGTTGCCGCGGCTGCCGCGCAGGGGATCGCGCCGGGCGAGTTGGGAGAGGTCCTGCGGGCCCTGCGCAACGGCGTCACCTACGTGAACGTCCATAGCAATCTGTTCCCCAGCGGGGAGATCCGGGGCCAGCTCCGGTTCGGACGCGGATCGTCGGGTGACGAGGCTCTGGAGCTGGAAGAGACCGAGGCCGAAGGCCACATCCACTAAAGCCCGGCGAGGAGCTCGCGCAGCCGCGCGAGCTCCAGCGGCTTTACCAGGTGGAGGTCGAAGCCCGCCTCCCGGGAGAGAAGGTGGTCGCTCTCCTGGCCATAGCCGGTGAGCGCCACCAGGCGCATGCGGGAGCGCGCCGGATGCTCGGCGAGACGGCGGGCGACCTCGTAGCCGTTCTCGCCCGGCAGGCCGATGTCCAGGAGCACGAGGTCAGGATGGAAGCGGCCGGCCAGCTCCACGCCCGTGGGACCGTCCGCCGCGGTTTCGACTTCGTGGCCTTCGAGCTCCAGGAGCATCTGCAGCGCTTCCCGGGCGTCAGGGTTGTCCTCGATGATCAGCACGCGGCGCGCGGACCGGCGGGACCGTGCCGGGGCCTCCCCGTCCTCCAGAGGAGGCGCGAGCAGCGGCAGGCGTACCTCGAACTCGCTCCCCTGCCCGCGGCCGCCACTACGCGCCTCCACCCGGCCGCCGTGCAGCTCCACCAGCCGCCGCACCAGCGTGAGGCCGATGCCGAGGCCCCCCTCGACGCGGTCGAGCGACCTCTCCCCCTGGACGAAAAGGTCGAAGACCTTCGGCAGGATGTCGGGCGAGATGCCCACGCCCGTGTCCCGGACGCGGAGCACGGCCGTATCTCCATCCGGGCCGCCTTCGGGGCCGACCTCGAGCCGGATCGTGCCCCCCGGAGGCGTGTACTTGATGGCATTCTCCATCAGGTTGGTCAGCACCTGCTCGAGCCGGGTCGGGTCCCCCTCCACCCAGGCTGGCGTGGTCTGCACTTCCAGCCGATGACCGCGATCACCGCCGTCGGGGCCCGCCTCCAGCGTACGCCGGTAGCGCTCGGTGATCTCGGCCAGGTCCACGGGCCGGCGCCGCAGCTCGATCTTTCCGGCCGTGACCCGCGCCACGTCCAGGAGGTCGTCGAGGAGCTTGGTGAGATGGGCGCTCTGGCGGGCGACGATCTGGGTCAACCGTTCCATGCGCTCGCCCGAGGCGGGCATGGAGGACAGCGCATGGGCGGCGTTGGTGATGGCGCCGATGGGATTGCGCAGCTCGTGGCTGAGCATGGCCAGGAACTCGTCCTTGGTGCGGCTGGCGGCCTCGGCCTCCTCGCGGGCGGCGCGCTCGCGGGCCGCCACCTGAGCGCGCAGCCGGGCGGTGGCGAGGTGGGCGCCCACCCGCGCCACCAGCTCGCGGGCCGAGAACGGCTTGACCAGGTAATCGTCCGCGCCGGCCTGCAGCCCCTCCACCCGCGCCTCCTCCCCCGCCCGCGCCGAGAGCAGGATCACAGGCACTGTCGCGGTCCGCGGGTCGGAGCGCAGGGCGCTCAGCAGCTCGAAGCCGTCGAGCCCGGGCATCATGACGTCCGCCAGCACCAGGTCCGGCGGCGAGGCCAGGGCCGAGGCGAGCGCCGAGGTGCCGTCCGCCGCGGTCTCGACGGCCCAGCGGCCGAGCAGCCGGCGCACGTACTCCCGCATATCCGCATTGTCGTCCACGAGCAGGATGCGGGCCTCCGTCGCGCCGGCCATGGGGATTGCCGGCTCTTCCCCCTGTCCCGCGGCGCCGGGCAACCAGCGCAGGGCCTCTTCCACGTAGAGGGCCGCGGCCGTAGAGGTCGTGGATACCGCCGTGGAGCCGATCCTCTCTGCGGGCAGGTGATCCGAACCCGCCGGGATCGATACCGTGAAGGTCGTGCCAGATCCGGGCTCGCTCTCGGCGCGCACCTCGCCGCCGTGCAGCCGGACCAGCTCCTGGACCAGGGCGAGGCCGATGCCCGTGCCCTCCTGGGAGCGCGCACGGGACACCCGCACCCGGCGGAAGCGCTCGAACACGCGCGGAAGCTCGTCCTCGGGGATGCCGACCCCGGTATCCGAGATGGAGAGCTCGAGCCGCTCCTCTCCGTCCGCAGGCCGCAGGCGCACGGCGATCTCCCCGTCCAACGTGAACTTCAGGGCGTTCGAGAGGAGGTTGAGGACGATCTTCTCCCACATCTCGCGGTCCACGTACGCCGAGAGCCCCCCGGGTCCTCCAGGCAGGGGCGGGCAGTCCACGGTGAAACGCAGGCCGGCCCGCTCCACGGCGGAGCGGAAGACGCTGGCCAGCTCGGCCGTGTAGGCCGCCAGATCGGTGGGCTCGTAGACGGCCTGGATGCGCCCCGCCTCGATACGCGCGAAGTCGAGGAGCGTGTTGACCAGCTTGAGCAGGCGCAGGGCGTTGCGGTGGGCGGTCTCGACCCGCTCCCGGTGCGCGGGCAGCAGGGAGGTGCCCTCGTCAAAGTCATTGAGGGAGTCTTCCAAGGGACCGAGGAGCAGCGTCAGGGGGGTACGGAACTCGTGGCTGACGTTGCTGAAGAAGGTGGTCTTGGCACGGTCGAGCTCGGCCAGCGCCTCGGCGCGGCGGCGCTCCTCCTCGTAGGCCCGCGCGTCGGCGATGGCCGCGGCGATCTGCCCGGCGGCGAGTTGGTAAAAGCTGCGATAGCTCTCGTCCAGGGTGCGGCGCGGGTTCACTCCCGCCACGAGCACGCCCGTGGGCTGCTCCTGGCCCGGCGTGGCGAGGGGGAGCACCAGGGCGGAGCGGGTCGGATCCTTCCAGGGGCTCGCGGGCACCTCGGAAAAGCGGCTGGCGAGGTCGTCCACGCTGCAGATCCGCGACGTCCGGATTACCTCGGCAAACGACCAGCCTTCGGATCCTGCCTCCACGACCTGGAGCGCTTTCGGTGATACAGGACAGCCGGCCTCGACTCCCGCGCTGCCGGCCAGCCCGAGCCGCGGTTCTCCGTCAGGGAGGCCGTCAAGCAGGTAGATGCAGGCGAAGGGGACGTCCCAGAGGTTGGCCGCGAGAGTCTCGGCCGCGATCGCGCACGCGTCGACTGCGTTCTTCCCCTCGGCAGCGCGGGCGCCGAGGTCGCGCAAGGTGCGCAGCCGGCGCTCCCCGACCACCTGCTCCGTAGTCTCCGTGCAGATGATCAGATTGCCACCTACACCGCCCTGCTCGTCCAGCACCGGGCTGTAGGAGAAGGTGAAGTAGGTCTCCTCCACGTAACGGTTGCGCTCCATGACCAGGAGCAGATCGCTGAAGAAGCTCGACTCCCCGGTCGTCATCACGCGCTCGTAGATGGGTCCGACCACGTCCCAGATCTCGGCCCAGGACACGTTGCCGTGCTGCCCCATGGCCTCGGGGTGCTTGCCGCCGAGGACGTGAATGTAGCCGTCGTTGTAGAGCTGCCAGACCTCGGGACCCCACCAGAGGGCCATGGGGAACTCCGAGCCCAGGCAAATGCTGAGCGTGGTGCGCAGGCTCTGCGGCCAGCCCTCGATGGGACCCATGGGGTGGCGCGACCAGTCGATCGTTCGGATGAGCGCCCCGGTCTCCCCTTTGAGCCAGGCGTGCGAGCCGGTCTTCGGTTCGGCGGGTGGGGCGATGGTGCTGGACGGCTGCTTACTCATGTTCCGGACCGGAACTGATCCCTGCAAAACGCTTACCTATTGGAGGATCCAGGCCGGCGGGTCGGCCTCCTCGCGCAGGCGCAAGGGTTTGCCCAGGCCGACGGTCCAGCGGTGGAGCCACGAGATCCCCCAGGCGCCTACGTACTCATCCGGAGTGGCATAGGCCGGATCCTTCATTGCCTCTTCCAGGGTGACGAAGCGGTAGCCCCGCGCCTCGATCCGCGACAGCATCTCATCCAGATGGGCGGCGTTGATCTCGTTGACGTGGATCAGCAGGATCTGCGGGATCTCGCGGCCGAAAGTCTCCAGTGAGAGCATCTCGAAGAAGCCGAGTTGGACGTCCAGGTGATCGAGGTAGGCCTCGCCGACGCGCCGCTCCAGCTCGCGGTCGCCGCTCCGGCGGGCGCGGACATGGACCTTGTCGAAGGCATAATCCGCGTGCTCCACGGTGAACGGCGCCACGCGGTAGCCCCGCGCCCGCAGGAAAGACTGCACGGCTTCCTTGACCTCCCGGGTCGGCCCCGTGCTGTTGAATGGATAGCGGAAGAAGAGGGGCGCATCAGTTTCCCCATCCTTCCCAATCAACCGGGTCACCACGTCGCCGCGCACGATGTCGTCCTGGTAGCGCTCCAGGGGCGTGTCCTGAAGGCGCAGGTGGGAGAACGTGTGATTGCCGAGGACCATGCCGGCCTCGACCCACCGCTGGAGGATCGCGACCCGCTCGTCGCGCTCGCCCGGGACCTGCAGCCGGCTCTCGTTGACGAAGCCTACGGCTGGCGCCTTATGGCGGGCCAGCGCGGCCAGCACGGCCTCGTTCACCCGCCGGACGTCCGCGAGCGCGCCGGCGTCCTCGACCCCACCGGCCGAGGCGTACGGCAGATCGTCAATGGTTATTGCGAGCGAGCGAGAGAGAGAGCGGCCGGGCGCGGGATCGGCGCAGCGGACAGCGATCGGCACCAGGAGAACCAGGAAGAGGAGCGGGAAGGCGAGGCGCATTCAGCGTTCCGCCCGCAGGCTGCGGAAGGTGAGGGAATAGCGGAGAGAATCCACGGCGGGAATGCTGTGCTCCCACTCCGTGCGCGAGGGCCCACGGAGCACATACGCGGATCGGGGCTCCGCCGTCAGCGAGTATCGCTCCCACTTGGCGCCGGCCTTGCGCCTGAGCCGAAAGACGCAGGGGGAGAGCAGCGAGACGCCGATCACGTCGCCGAAGACGCGCTTGTCCTTGTGCCAGCCGATTGCGGCGCCCGGGCCGTACTCGGTGACGAGCACGTGAGGCAGGTCTTCGGGAGCCACGCCCGCGAATGCGGCCGCGCGGTCCCGCAGCGGGAGGAGGAAGGCAGGGATCTCGCCGGCCTCCTGCAGCCTGCGCTCGCCGAAGTCGTAGTGCCAGCCATACGAGACGACGCGGCGCTTGCCCATGTAGCCGTGGAACTCGAACTCCTTCAACGGAAGCTCCCGGATCCGCTCCACGAGCTCCCGCTCCTCGTCCGCCGGCAGGACGTCCGCCTGGTAACGGAACCCTTCGGGCGGCACTGCCTCCCTGGCGCTCTTCATCATCCCTCGTGACTCCATCATGGCATTGGAATTTCAGTGTAATCTCTCTCTGCAGCCAGATCCGTAGGAAGATAGCAAGCGGTCATGCTTCGGTCCAGGTTCACACGCAGTCCCCAGAAGCTTGGCGAGGAGTACGCCCGGCAGGGCGATTTCCCGCGCGCCATCGAGGCATTCGGCAAGGCCGGCGACTGGCGGCGGGCGGCGGAGATCGCCGGCAAGGTCAAGAACGAGCCGGAGCTGGTGCGGTGCTCCCTGATGGCCGGCCTGGGACGGGTCCCGGAAGGCTACGCGGACGCCGACGCGATGCGGACGGCGGAGCTCCTGGCCTCCCAGAAGCTGCACGAGCTCGCCATTCCGCTCTTCGAGGTGGCGTGGGAGCTCCGCCGGGCCGCCGAGTGCGCGCTGGCCGCGCGGGACCCGATCCGGGCGGCAAAGCTCTACGAGCGCGCCGGCGACCGCCTGGAAGCCGCGCGCTGCTACCGGAGCGCGGGCAAGCCGCGGGAAGCGCTGCAACTGCTGGAAGAGGGCTCGAAGACCCCGCAACAAGAAGAAACGATCCTGCTGCGCGCCGAGCTCCTCCGCCAGCTCGGCCGCGACACCGCGGCCACGGCCCTGCTCGCCTCGATCCCGCCGAGCCTCCGCGCCGCCGAGCTGCTGGAACGGTCCGGGCAGATCGAGCAGGCCGTCTACTACTACCTCGACCTGGGCGAGACCGAGAAGGCGACCCGCGCCGCGGCGAAACACTCCGACCGGGACCGGCTGCTGGCGCGCATCTACCTCCGCTCCGGCCGGGCCATCGAAGCCGGTCACCTCTTCGCTCAGATCGGCCTGACCCGCGAGGCCGCCGAGGCCTACGAAACGGGGCGCGACTGGGGCAGTGCCGCCTACCGCTGGGAAGCCGCCCGCGAGCCGAGGCGAGCCGCCGAGGCCTATGAAAAGGCCGGCCGGCTGCGCGACGCCGCCCGCTGCTTCGCCGCCGCCGGTCTGCCCGAGCGCGCCGCGGAGCTCGCCGAGAGAGCGGTCAAGGCGAGCGACCGGGCTCCGAAACCCGCCCCGGCCGCCGGCAAGCCCGGCAAGGTGCTGGAGGTGGCCTCGCGCCACCTCGCGGCCGGCGAGAAGGCGCGGGCCGCGGCGGTCCTGCTCCAGATCGGGCCGGGCGAGCCGGATTTCGCCAGGGCCGCCGTGCTGCTGGCGCCGCTGCTCCTGGACGAGCGCTTCTACGACGAGGCGCTCGGGCGGCTGCGCCAGGTCCCGCCGGATGCCGGCGGCGACCGGCCGCTCGCCTGCGAGCGCTACCACTGGGAGGGGAGGACCCTGGAGGCGATGGGCGACTTCGCCGCCGCGCAGGAGTCCTACGAAGTGGCGCTGGCCCTCGTCCCCAACCATGTCGAGAGCCGGCGGCGCCTCGGCTGGCTGCGCGAGGGCTCGCAGCCGCCTGTGGTACCGCCCGACGACGACGTCCTCATCCGGGGCTCGCGGATCGCCGACCGCTACGAAGTGCTCTCGCTCCTCGGCCGCGGCGGGATGGGGCGGGTCTACAAGGCGCACGACCGGGAGCTCGACGAGGTCGTGGCGATCAAGACCGTCCTGCAGCCAGCCACCAGCGACGAAGCGCGGCTCTTCCGCGAGGTCCAGATCTGCCGCCGGATCAGCCATCCCAACGTGGTCAGGGTCTACGACCTGGGGCGCTTTCCCGGCGGTATCTTCGTGACGATGGAGCACCTGGAGGGGCGCAATCTCGAGCTGCTGATCGAGGAGGAGTCCCCCCTGCCCTTCGAGCGCATCCGCGCCATCCTCACCGGGGTCGCCTCCGGCCTCCGCGAGGCCCACTCGCTCGGAGTCATCCACCGCGACTTGAAGCCGGCCAACATCATGGTGACCGCCACCCGCGTCAAGATCCTCGACTTCGGCATCGCCAGCATGCAGGACGGGGACCCGCGGCTGACCCAGGCGGGCTTCGTCATGGGGTCCCCCATGTACATGTCCCCCGACCAGCTCCAGGGGCGCGAGCTGGACGGCAGGTCCGACCTCTACTCCCTCGGCATCCTGGCCTACACCCTGATCGGCGGACGGGAGCCCTTCCACGATTCCGACCCCACTGTGCTCGCCCTGAAGCAGCTCCGCGAGAAGCACCCCGACATCCGCGGACTCCGCTCGGAGACCCCCGCGGCCTGGGCCGCCTTCCTCGACCGGCTCCTCGCCAAGGAGCCGGAGGAGCGGTTCCAGTCGGCGCAGGAAGTGCTGGACGCGCTGGCTGAGCTGCCCCCGGCCTGAATCTCTACACGCTGGCTTGCCTCCGGTCCCTCCCCCCTGGGAGGGGGTGGTTGGAAACGGGGGGAGGCTAGGAGGGGGGTGCTCCGAAGGTCACGATCGTGGGACCGCGCGCAGCTTACAATTGAACCATGCCCTCCCCCACCTCCCGCTTCGTCCTCGACGTGCGCACCGATCCGGATTCCGACATCGTCCGCCTCCACCTGACAGACGGCAACAACCATCTCGGCGCCAACCAGGTGCGCCTCTCTGAGCACAGTTCGGCGTTATGGCAGGGTCTGTTCGACACGCGCTCGTTCGTGGACACCTACGCGGACAGCGTGCGCTTCACCGACCGGCCCGCGACAGCCGCGGACCTCTTCGAACAGATCGGCGTCTTCCTAGGGGAGAAGGTCCTCGGCTCCGAAATCCTGGCGGCGCTGCACGCGGGGACCTATCAGCGGTCGCTCCTTGTCCGGATCTCCCCTGAGGACCGCGACGCGGCGGCGTTCGCCCGGGTGCCCTGGGAAATCGCGCGGCCCGCGCCCGGCCAGGAGGCGCTCTTCGAGCGCAACCTCGTGGTGCAGATGGAGACGCCGGGCGTGTCTTCGGCCTACACGCCCGCGCTTCCGGGTCCTGACGAGCACCTGCGGGTGCTCCTGGTCTACGCCGAGGCGCCGCGCTCGCACCCGCTCGCCATGCGGCGCGAACGGGAGAAGCTTCTCGGCCTCTTCTACGACGAGGTGATGCCGAAGCGCCGGGTGTCCGTGGACGTCCTCTGCCACGGCGTCACGCGAAGGGCCCTGCGCGAGAAGGTCCGCGACGCCGCCGGCTATCACGTGGTGCACTGGAGCGGCCATGGGCATCACAACGTACTGGAGCTCGTGGGCGAGGACGGCCGGCAGGATCTGCTGACAGGCGCCGGCTTGGTGGAGCTCTTCGAAGGGGCGGGCGGCTTCATCCCCCACCTCGTTTTCCTGAGCGCCTGTCTCTCGGGCACGCTGGCGCGCAATCGGGAGGAGCTGGAAGCCGCGCTCCGCCAAGGCGAGACGGCGACGCGCAGGTCTCCCCCGGAGCAAGCCGAACCGGGCTACACAGGCACGGCCCTCGCGCTGCTCGGCGCGAATGTGCCGCAGGTGCTGGCCATGCGCTACGAGGTGGGCGACGCCTATGCCCTCGACCTCGCCGGCCTCTGCTACCGTCGGCTGTTCGCCGACTCCCTGCCCAAGTCTCCGGCGAGCGCACTAGCCATGGCTCGCAGGGAGCTGCTGGACCGGAAGGCACCCGAGCACGACGTGGTCGATCACGCTACCCCACTCCTCTTCGGCCGCGATGCGGGTCCTCTGCCGGCTCCCAAAGGGCGAAGCGATGCCTTGGCCTTTCGCCGCCCACGACCCCAACCGCTACTTACGGACAGTCACGAGCTTGATCGGCCTGCGGAGCTGGTGGGCCGCGGCGAGCCCCTGAGCCGGCTGCGCCGGTGTCTGGAGGAGGGGAAGCCGGCTGTGACCCTGGTCCAGGGGCTTGCCGGCCTGGGCAAGACCGCCTTGGTGGCCGAGGCCATCCACCTCTGGCATCGCCGCTTCGACGGCGTCTTCGCCTTCCAGTCGAAGCCGTTGCCGGTCTCCCTTGAGGATTTCTTGCGCAGGCTCGACCTGCGGCTCGCTTTGCACAGCAATGCGTATGATGAGCTGTGTAAGGAGAAGCCCAACGCGCGAATCTACCTCCCAGTGGGGGCACCACTGAGCGGCGAGGATCGCTGGCGGCAGATGCGCGACAACCTGCTCGAAGCCATGCACAGCGAGCGACTGCTCCTGGTGCTCGACAACTTCGAGACGCACCTCGAACGGGTGGCGGGAGCGGACGGCTACGCCTGCGAGGACCCGGAGTGGGACCGCCTCCTGCGGCATCTGGCGGAGAACCTAGGGGGGAGCGGCTCGCGCCTGATCGTGACCTCACGCCACAAGCTGGCGGCACTCGCCGATCCTGAAAGGGCGCTGTGGTTGCCTCTCGGTCCTCTGCCGATGCCGGAGGCGGTGCTGTTCCTCCAGGGCGACGAGGCCCTCCGCCGTCTGGCCTTCGGCGACGAGGCCGGCCGCAAGCTGGCGATTAGGCTCCTCGAAGTGAGCCGCGGCCATCCTCTAATCCTCACCCGGCTGGGCGCCCTGGCCGGTGATCCGAAGGCTTTGTCGCAGGCTCTGGACGAGTTGGAAGCCAAGGGGCTCGACCGTCTGCCCGATGTCTTCGCCCCCCTTTCTGAGGCCCAGCGCAAGCTGGAACGCGCCTATTTGGAGGACGTGGCAGTCGGCTCCGTGGATCTGCTGATCCATCGCGCCTCGCCGTCTGCCCGGCGGCTTCTTTGGCTGGTGACGCTGGCTATGGAGCCCGTCACCGAGGAACTTATCCAAGGAGTCTGGCCGGGGTCGCCGGTCAGCCCGCTGCTCTCGGAGTTGACCGGGGCGGGGCTGCTGACGGTGGAGGAGGGGGGCACTTACGGGTTTCACGAGTTGGTCCGCGAGCGGGCCGCCGCCTGGATTGAGTCTCATCCCGAAGAGAAGGGCGGGCGGATGGAGGAGCAAGTCTGGGTGGCCTACGGCGAGCGCTACGGCGCGGCATTCAAGGCCCTCATGAAGGCCGGAGGGGAAGGCTCACGGGAGCGGGCCACGGAGGTGGGCCGGCGGGGGATCTCTTATCTCGTCCGGGCTCGGGCGTTCGACCGGCTGGGCTCCTTTGCCAGCGGGGTCGTGGCTTCAATGCAGGACCCGCGGCGGCTGCGCCGGGTAATCACCGAACTCGAAGGGGTCGTCGAGCAGGTCCCGCCCGGCGAGGCCCGTTGGAGCCTGAGGACCTATTTAGCGGATGCATTGCGCCAAGGCGGTCGCCCGGACGCGGCGCTCCCGTTCTACGAGCAGGCCATGGCGGAGGCCGAGGAGGCAGAGCACTGGAGCAACTTGGGGTGGATCTGTCAAAACTGGGCGACCGCGTTGGCGATGGTCGGCCGGCTGGACGACGCGAAGTCCACCTATCTGCGAAGCGCAGAAGCCAAGGCGAAAGCCGGCTCGCCGCGGGTAAATGTCCTCCCAGCCGAGCTCGAGGCGCTCCGCGTCGACGTGATGCAGGGTGGGGCTGAACGAGCCCTGCCGGAGGTCGAGAGCCGCCTTAAAGAGGTCCGGGATTGGTGGCGGAGGCATCGTGAGGGCGAGTCGGTACCGGAAGCTCCTGATCCCGGCTATCTGGCGCGGGTTCTGATCGGGGGGCTGGACATCGCTCAGGAAGCCAACCGGGCGCTCGAGCGATGGGAGGCCTGCCTCGGCGTGCTCACCGAGATCGAAGAGACTGAGCGAGCGCTGGGCGCAGGGGAGCACGAGTTGGCCAGGACCTGCTTCAATCGGTACGCGCCGCTACTGCGGCTCGGCCGCCTTGATGAGGCCGAGCGGGTGCTTGAGGGATGCTTGACCATGTTTCGCGCGGTGGGTGATCTTCCGCATGAAGCCAAGGGCCTCTCGGCCCTGGCCGACCTGTGGGACGAGCGAGGGGATCGAGAGCAGGCTTCCGGCCTGGAACGGCAGGCGCTGGCGATCTGCAACCGGCTTTCCGATCTTGCGAGTAGAGCCATCTCGCACGGCAACCTTGCCCACTACCTTGAAAACCTGAGGGCGGCGGCGGAAGCGGCTCGGCATCGGCTGGCCGCGATCATCTACGATCTCATCATGGGACGTGGCCAGGGCTTGGCGACGGTCCTGCGGGGCCTTGCCATCTCGATGCGTGTTGCCGCAGCCTCAGGCGGGCGCTACGAGCTACCCCGGCTCGCCGAACTGCTGGCGCGCCCCGAATTCGAACCGCTCCACCGGACGCTCATAGAATGGAACGTGGTGCTCGACGACCTTCAAGCGCAGATCGATCAGCTCGTCGATGAGCTGCGGCGGCAAGTGGAGGAAACTGCTGCCGGTGGCAACACCAGCCCCGAAGGGGGCGAAAGCGTCTAGCCTGGGCGCAAGCCCCAGGAACGGAGGCCAGGAAATCCCCAGTCCCGGAAGGGGCGGCACCTCACCTACCTGATCGTGGGTGGGGGCACCCTGGGAGCGCTGGCGTCTCGCCGGCATTCTTAAGAAATTGGGCCGAAGGCCCGGCCTTCCCCTCGCAGGCGACAACCATTGGCGGCGTTCCGCCAATTCCTCCGGACAAGCCGGCAGGATGCCGGCGCTCCCAGGGAAAACAGCCGGCCTATACTTCTCGCCCATGGCACCTCCGAACGCACGGCTCGCTCTCGCGCTCCTGCTGTCCCTCCCCATCGCGGCTCACGCCGCCAGCCTGGAAGACACGCTCAACTCCCACTGGAAGGGCGGCTGGGCGGTCGTGAAGGTGCCGATTTCTTCGAGCTGCGACGGCTTCTACAACGACAACGAGGTGGTGGGCAACCGGGTCGACAGCAAGGCGCGGCGGCGCTTCGACGCGGGTGAGCTGGTGCGGGTGGAACGCGTCGGGGCGAAGCGCGGGCGGGTGGATGTGTTCCTCGATCTGGCCGAAGCGATCCTGGAGGAGCGCCGGGATGGGCCGTTCACGCTCTACGACACGCTCAACTGCCGCATCCAGCTCCGGGTGCCGATCCCCGAGCGCGCTGATGCCGGAGGCGCCGAGGCGCGCCTGGCCGAACTGCTGGAGATGCACGGCTCGGAGCGCGAGGCCGAGGCCTCCTCCGCCTGGAACGGCCGCCGCCGCGAGCCCTTCCCCGAGGGCTATGAGCAGACCCTGGCCGCCTACGAGTCGTGGAAGGCCGCGCAGACCAACGTTGCGGTCCAGGAGCGCATGGAGCGCGCCATCGATGAGGCCGCGCGAATCAACGACCGGGTGCGTTCCGATCCCAAGTACCTTGAGGGCTTCGCCGCCGGGGTGGACAGGGCGAAGGATCGCGTGCACGGCGACTGCCCCGGTCTCCTGAGAAGCTCGTTCAGCCCCGAGGGCAAGGGCGACGGCGACTGGAAGCGCGGCTACGAGGACGGTCAGCGCCTGGCCTGGAACCTCGAGCTGCTCCGCCGGCTCAAGGACTGCTTTGTGCCCGTGCCTTGAAGGCCTCCCGGACGCCTGACCCATCGGTTCCGGACAAGAGCCCGCCAGTTCCAGACAAAAACCCGACGTTACCGGACGAGAGTCCTCCGGTATCGGACAGCAACCCGCGGGTTGGACGGGGTAACCCGCCGGTTTCAGACCAGATCCCGCCGGTTTCGGACGACAACCCACGGGTCGGGAGCGTCGACCCGCGGGTTTGACCGTGGAACCCGCGGGTTTGGAGGTTGGACCCGACGGTTTCGGACAAGAACCCGCGGGCCAGGAAGCGGGACGTACGGCGTAGTATGGGGGCGGCGATCAAAAGGAGGCCGGCATGGGCGATGACAAGAAAGAGCTTTCCGGTCCCGATCTGGCCCAGGGAGTCTCCCTGGCGGAGCTGCCCGACGGCGGGCAGCTCCTGGGACACAGCGGCGGCGAGTCGGTCCTGGTGGTTCGGCGCGGCGAGGAGGTGTTCGCCATCGGCGCGGGCTGCACCCACTACGGCGGCCCCCTCGCCGAGGGGATCGTCGTGGGCGACACCGTCCGCTGCCCGTGGCACCACGCCTGCTTCAGCCTGCGCACCGGCGAGGCCGTGCGCGCGCCGGCCCTGAAGCCCGTCGATGCCTACAAGGTGGAACGCGACGGCGACCGGGTCACGATCCGCGAAAAAGCCGAGCGGCCTCCCAAGCCGCGGGCCGAGGGCCCGGAATCCGTTGTCGTCGTCGGCGCCGGCGGCGCCGGCAACTGCGTGGCCGAGACCCTCCGGCGCGAGGGCTTCGAGGGCCGCATCGTCCTCCTGGCTCCCGAGGGGGAACCGCCCTACGACCGGCCCAACCTCTCCAAGGATTACCTGGCGGGCACTGCCTCCGAGGATTGGATCCCGCTTCACTCGCGGGAGTTCTATGACAAGCGCCGCATCGAGATCCGGCAGGCAGAGGCAACGGGCATCGATCCGAAGGCGAAGACGGTGGCGCTGTCCGACGGCACCTCGCTCGGCTATGGCGCCCTGGTCATCGCCACCGGCGCCGAGCCGATCCGGTTGCCGATCCCGGGCGCCGATCTGCCGCACGTCCACCTCCTGCGGTCGCTGGCCGACAGCCGCGCCCTGATCGAGGCGGCGAAGAAGGGCAAACGCGCGGTGGTCGTGGGCGCGAGCTTCATCGGCCTGGAGGTTGCGGCCTCGCTGCGCGCGCGGGAGGTGGAGGTGACGGTCGTCGCTCCCGACGAACGGCCCTTGGCAAAAATCCTCGGCCCCGAGCTTGGCGACTTCGTCCGCTCGCTCCACGAGGAGCACGGCGTCGTCTTCCGGCTCGGGACGAAGCCGAAGGCCATCAGAGAGGGTGAAGTGGAGTTGGAGAGCGGCGAGACGGTCGCCGCCGACCTCGTCGTCCTCGGCGTGGGCGTGCGGCCCCGGGTGTCCCTGGCCGAGCAGGCCGGGCTGGAGGTGGACAACGGGGTGCTCGTGAACGAATTCCTGGAGACGAGCGCTCCCGGCGTCTACGCGGCCGGGGACATTGCCCGCTGGCCCGATCCCCACTCAGGGCAGCGCCTGCGCATCGAGCATTGGGTGGTGGCAGAACGCCAGGGGCAGAGCGTGGCGCGCAATCTCCTGGGACGGAAGGAGCGCTTCGCCGCTGTCCCTTTCTTCTGGAGCCAGCACTACGACGTGACCATCTCCTACGTCGGTCACGCCTCGAAGTGGGACGCGATCGAGGTCGCGGGATCGATCCCCGGCCGCGACGCCACGGTCACCTACCGCGAGGGGGGCCGGATCGCGGCCGTTGCCACGATCTTCCGCGACCGGGAGAGCCTGGAGGCCGAGCTCGCCATGGAGCAGGACGTGTGACAATCCCGTAATCCTGTAGAGGCCCCGCCGATAACCGTCTATACTCCCGCCGTCGTTCAACTGAAACCGGTTACAGAGGTTGCCCGCCTGCGTTTGGGCCCATGAGGGAAATTCCCGGGCTCTCCTGAGGGAAACACCCTAGGTTCCAGAGTCGCGGACCTCTGTATTGTGCCTTTCGTCTATTTGATTAGTTAGCGCCAGTTCAGGGGGAAATTCCTTATGCTTCGTATCTCGTTCAAAGCGGCAATCTTCATGCTCGCGCTCGCCGCCGGTCCGGCGATCGCGCAACCACTGGCCAAGTCGGCCATCCAGGTCGATCCCGGGAGCACCAAGCAGACCGGGCAGACCTTCGCGTACCGGCTGACCTACAACTGCAGCAGCACGTCCGGCCCCTGCCTGGGCGCCCAGGTCGTGGATCTGCTGCCCGCGGAGGTGCAGTTCCTCTCGACCGTGCCCGCCAGCCCGACGGGCGACGTGGCCGCCATCAACGTCACGCCGAACTTCGGGGGCAGCGGCCGGACGCGGGTGCAGTTCGTGATGGTCTCCCCTCTTACGGCCGGCAACAGCGGCGACCTCTTGATCAACGTCCGCTTCCCCGCGGGCTCGACCGCCAACGGCACCGTGGCGACGAACACCGCGGACGGGATCAACCTGGAGACCGCGCCGGGGACGTTCACGACACCGCCGGTGAACGTGACGGCGGTGGCGAGCGTCCAGGTGTCTCTCGCGAAGACGCTGACCACGACCCCGGCCAACCTGGACCTGCCCGAGACCTACCGGCTGCGCATCTCGGTCCCCAACAACCCGGGCGCCCTGAACCTCACCGCCATCGGCCCGGTGGTCGACACCCTGCACC
The DNA here is from genome assembly GCA_034667225.1 of Acidobacteriota bacterium. Classification (GTDB taxonomy): domain Bacteria; phylum Acidobacteriota; class Thermoanaerobaculia; order Multivoradales; family UBA5704; genus DATMER01. The sequence goes on along the minus strand of JAXDKG010000017.1, from coordinate 86,006 downwards.
CGGGCACCGTCTTCAATGGCGCCACGCCCGCGGCCGATTGCCAGCCGGGCTGCGTGGGCACCACCCCGGCGACCGTCACCTGGACGAGCCCGTGCTCCGTGCCGCTGACCCCGGGGGGCAACTGCGACATCTTCGTCAACGTCGTCTTCCCGAGCGGCACGTTTCCCAGCGGGACGAACATCACGAACGAGTTCACCGTCGACGCCACGCCCCTGGGCGAGCCGGCAGAGACCTTCGGCCCCGTAGGCGTCACCCACCCGGTGACCACGTTCGTGCCGGCCCCGGGAGCCGGGTTCAGCAAAAACATGGCGGGCGGCACGCCCAATCCGCCGACGCTCAACCAGACCTTCAGCTACGACCTGAACGTCAACAACAACGGCAACGTGCCCCTCGACAACATGGTGGTCATCGACACGCTGCCGGTCGAGATGCAGGTGCTCAGCGTCACCACCGGCGCCTACAACAACCTCGCCGACTTCGCGGCCGGCGTGGGCGTGCGGGTGAGCTACGAGAAGAACACGGCGCCGGCCGTCTTCACCCTCTGGGGCAGCTCGCCGAACACGACGACCAGCACGATCCTGACCGCCCCGCCCCCGGGCCTGGGAGCCGGCGAGTACATCACGCGCATCCGCTGGGAGTACGGCCAGGCGCAGGTCGGCATGAACTCCTCGGCCCGGCCCCTGATCACCGGCCGGATCATCAACCCGGACAACGCGGGCGGCCCGGTCGCCATCGGCGATCCCATCCAGAACTGCGCCGACCTGACGGCCGTGTTCACGGCGGGCCCCACGAACGTCGTCCGCAACGACTGCGAAAACTTCAACGTGAGCGGGCCGTTCGTCCAGCTCAACCCGGCCAAGGACAACCTCTCCGGCGGCGGTCCGTTCAACCCCGGCCAGTCGGTGAGCTACCGCCTGCGGGTGCGCAGCGCGCCACAGTCGAGCGATCCGGTCCCCTTGCAGGACCTGGTCGCCACCGATCTGCTGCCCGTGAACCTGCTCTTCGTGAGCTGGGCCTTCGACGACCAGAGCACCGGCCTGCCCGCGCCTCAGGTCTTCGACCAGATCCCGAACTTCGCGGGCACCGGCCGCACCCTGCTGCGCTGGCGGTGGAACGCCGGCAGCGGCAACCTGGGCGTCAACCAGCAGGTGTTCATCAACATCACGGTCACGATCCGCAACGGCGCCCCGTTCGGAGCCCTCGCCAACGACTTCACCCTGGAGCACGACAACCCGGGATTGGCGCAGCGCTGCTCGACGCCTTCCCAGGCCGATGCGCTGGACCTGGATGAGGACGCCAACACGGCCGAGATCCTGTGCCGGGAGAGCGAGTCGATCACCGTGGCGGGCATCGCCCAGCTCGTCTCCAGCAAGACGATCCAGGGCACCTGCGACGGCGGCTCCGTGTCCACCTCGGCCGGCACGCTCACCGGCGGCGCCCTCGAGTACCGGCTGCGGGTGCAGAACGTGGGCACCGTGGCCATGCAGAACTTCGTGCTGATCGACATCCTCCCCTTCGTGGGAGATACCGGCGTGCGCGACACCAACCCGCGCGGCTCGCTCTGGACGCCGCTCCTGGCCGCGCCGATCACGCCGCCGCCGGGCACGGTCATCTACTACTCCACCTCGGGCAATCCCTGCCGCGGCGAAGTGGGCGGCCCCACGGTCGCCTGCGATCCGCCGAACTGGACCACGGTGCCGCCCGATCCGATCACCTCGGTGCGCTCGTTCAAGGTGGAGTTCGGCAGCCTGGTCGTCGATCCCTTCGACTTTATCGAGTTCTTCTTCTCGATGGTGACCCCGGGCGATGTTCCGCCCGGAGATGCGGCGTTCAACTCCTTCGCCTACCAGGCGGACCGCGCCGACGGCCTAGGCTCGCTCGCTGCCGAACCGCAGAAGGTGGGCGTCACCCTGGGCGCCTGCGACGCCGCCCGTCTCGGCGACTTCGTCTGGGTGGACGTCAACTCCGACGGCGTCCAGAATGACGGCCCGACCGGCCTCAACAACGTCTACACCCGGCTGTTCGCTCCGGGCCCCGACGGCCTGCCAGGCACCCTGGACGACGTGCCGCTCTCTTCGACCCTCACCAGCAACGGTCCGGGCGGTGCTCCGGGCTGGTACAGCTTCCCGGGCCTCGCTCCGGGCAGCTACCTGGTCTGCTTCACGCCGCCTCCGACCTTCGTGGTGACCACGCCGGACCAGGGCGCGGACAACCTCGACTCGGACATCAATCCCGCGACGAACTGCACGCCCGTGGTGACGCTGGCCGCCAACGAGGACAACCCGGACCTCGACGCCGGCCTCGTGGCGACCGAGCTCGCCGCCCTGGGCAACTACGTCTGGTTCGACCGCGACAGCAACGGTCTCCAGGACGAATCGCCCTTCGACGGCGCCAACGGCGTGACCGTGCGCCTCTGGGTGGATGACGGCGACGGCAATCCTGAGCCGGGTACGGGCGACGCTCTGGCCGCGGTGACCGTGACCGCGGACGACGTCTACGGCCAGCCCGGGTACTACCTGTTCGACGGCCTCATCCCGGGCCTGAACTATTTCGTGCAGTTCGTCCTCCCGGCGTCGGCGACCGGCTTCACCGGCCAGAACGCGGGCGGCGACGACACCATCGATTCCGATGCCGCGGTCAACGGCGTCACCGCGAACGTCATCCTCGCCCCGGGCGAGGTGAACCTGACCCTCGACGCCGGACTGGTGACTGCCACCGGCACCCTCGCCCTCGGCGACCAGGTCTGGTTCGAAACGGACAATGACGGCCTGTTCGAGCCGCAGAACGGCGAGACCGGGATCGACAACGTCCGCCTCAACCTCTATCTCGACGACAACGGCGACGGCGAGCCGACCCTCGACGAGTACCTGGCCACCACCACCACCCTCACCCAGAGCGGCTTCGCCGGCCGCTACGGCTTCGGCAATCTCGCGCCGGGCACCTACATCGTCGTCGTCGCGCCGCAGAGCTTCGCGGGCGGCGGCGCGCTGTCCGGGCTGGTCACCAGCACCGGCAACGATCCGGCGCCCGACCCGGACGACGACGTCAACGGCGACGACAACGGCACGGACGTGGGCGCGCTCACCGCCAGCCGGCCCGTGACCCTCACCGACAACGGCGAGCCCACGGCCGAGGACGGCAACAACGACACCAACCTCACCGTGGACTTCGGCTTCATCCCCGGCGCCTCCGCGGACACGCCGGATTACGACTACGGCGACGCTCCCGACGTGGTAGCCGGTACCGCCACGGGCGACTACAACACCACGGCCCTGGACACCGGCGCCTACCACCGCATCGACGCGGCCGGCTCCCCCTTCCTGGGCTCCTGCGTGGACGCCGACGGCGGCTTCAACCAGGATGTCCTGGCCAGCCTCGACGACTCTTTCGGGACCTGCCAGGACGACGAGGACGGCGTGACCTTCACCGGTCCGTTCGTGCCCGGGTCGGCCGCCAACTTCTCGGTGACCGCGGGCGGCCCCTCGGACTGCGTGCTGAACGCCTGGGTGGACTGGGACCACAGCGGCGTGTTCGGCGACTCGGCCGGCGAGCAGATCGCCACCGACCTGAGCCTGCCTCCGGGCCCGCCCGCCGCGCTCGCTCCTGCCGTGCCCGCGGGAGCGATTCCCGGCCTGACCTACGCCCGCTTCCGCTGTTCCGTGGAGCCGGTCGAGCCCACGGGCTTCGGTCTGGACGGCGAGGTCGAGGACTACCTGCTGGCCGTGGTAGGGACCGACTTCGGCGACGCGCCCGACACCTACGGCACCCAGGGCGCGGGCTCCGCGAGCCACACCATCGATCCCCTGGCTCCTCTCCTCCTCGGCGCTTGCGTGGACACCGAGGCCGACGGCCAGCCGGATGCTCCGGCCACGGGCGACGACACCTCGGCAGGGACGAGCCGGATCGGCACCTGCTTCGACGACGAGGACGGCGTGGCCTTCGCCTCCGTGCTCACCGCCTGCCAGAGCACGCAGGTGACCATCTCCTCCTCCGCGGGCGGGCTTCTGGACGCCTGGATCGACTTCAACGCCGACGGCGACTTCGGGGACGCGGGAGAGCAGGTCTTCACCGGCCAGGCGCTCGCGGCCGGCGCGAACCCGCTGAGCATCGCGGTCCCCTGCACGGCGGTGGAAAGCCCGACCTACGCCCGCTTCCGCCTCTCCTCAGCCGGCGGCCTGACGCCCACGGGTGCCGCGGCCGACGGCGAGGTCGAGGACTACGCCGTCAACGTCGGGGATGTGGACCTCGGCGACGCACCCGACACCTACGGCACGCTGGTGGCCAGCAATGGTCCGAACCATGGCACCACGGCCGGCTTCTCCCTCGGTGCCACCGTCGACAGCGAGACCGACGGCCAGCCGTCCGTGGGCGCAACCGGCGACGGCGCGGACGAGGACGGGGTTACGATCCCGGCCGCGGGCCTCGTCGCCTGCACCTCTGCGAACCTCTCCATCAGCCTGACCAACACGGCCGGCATCGCCACGCCGCGTCTGGATGCCTGGATCGACTTCGACGGCGACGGCGCCTTCGGCGATCCGCGGGACCGGATCGCCACCAGCCTCGCGCTCGTGGCCGGCGCCAACGCGCTGGTCGTGAACGTACCCTGCGACGCCCGCTCGGCGTTCTCCTACGCCCGTTTCCGGCTCACTTCGACCGGTATCGCGGGGCCGGGCGGCCCGGCCCTGGACGGCGAGGTCGAGGATTGGGCCGTGACCGTCAGGGGGCTCGACTTCGGCGACGCCTCCGACCCGGCCTACCCGACGCTCCTGGCCTCGAACGGCGCCCGCCACCAGGTGCTCCCCGCCGCGAACCCGGTCCTGGGCTCGATCGTGGACACCGAGGCCAACGGAGGCGCGGGTCTAACCGGAGACGACACGACCGGTTCGGACGACGAGGACGGCGTGGTCTTCCCGGCCGTCCTCATCCCCGGGACCGACGGCACGATCCAGCTCACCACGGGCGCCACGGGCGGCTTCGTGAGCTGCTGGATCGACTTCAACCAGAACGGAAGCTGGCTCGATGCCGGCGAGCAGGTCGTGACGAACGCGGCGATCACCGCGAGCACCGTCTCCCCCCATACCTTCCCGGTCCCGGTGGGCTCGCCGCAGGGCACCGCTCCGGTGCGCTGCCGCATCAGCTCGCAGTCCGGGCTGGGCGTCACCGGCGAGGCGCCGGACGGCGAGGTCGAAGACCACCCCGCGACGGTCGGGACCGAGCAGCCTGAGATCGGTGTGGCCAAGCGGCTGGTGAGCCGCACACGCGTGGAAGGCACGATCTACGACGTCGTATTCGAGATCCGGGTCGCCAACCTCGGCAACGTGCCGCTGATGGGCGTCCAGGTCACGGAAAACCTCGCAACCACCTTCGCGCTGGCGGCCTCGTTCACCGTGCAGTCGCTCACGAGCCCCGACCTCACCGTGAACCCCGGCTTCGACGGCTCCGGCAATACGGCGCTGCTCGCGGGCGGCAACACGCTGGCCGTGGGCGGGAGCGGAATCATCACGCTCACCGTGCGGGTGGACACCGGCGGCTTCGAGGGTCCCTACACCAACCAGGTGCAGGCGAGCGGCACGAGCCCGGGAAGCCAGATCGTGACCGATATCTCGCAGGACGGCGACGACGTCGATCCGGACGACAATGGCGACCCGACGGACAACAGCGAGCCGACCGTCTTCGAGCTGCCATTCGTCGCCGACATCCCGACGGTCGGCCAGTGGGGCCTGATGATCCTGGCGATGCTGCTGGCGATGCTGGCGGTGAGGAGGCTGCGGCCGGCGCAGGTCTGAGGCAGGGATTTGGAGGGATTGGGCTCCGCGTCTCCGCGGAGCCCGTTTTTTTTCTACATCGAGATCGAACCCTTGCGGAACTCGGTCTTGGCGAGGTGGACGTTGATCAGCACCGGTGTGCCGGCCCGGGCGATGCGCACCGCCTCTTCGAGGACGGCTGGGATGTCTTCCCCGCGGGTCAGGAGCAGCCCGCGCCCTCCGTAGCCCTCGGCGACCTTGTGGTAGTCGGTGCGGGCCAGCACCGTGCCCACATCGTCCTTGAGGACCTCTATCTGCTCGCGGGCGATCTGCGTCCAGCCGGCATCGTTGCCGACCACGGCGATCACCGGAATGCCGTGCCGCGCGAACGTGTCGAACTCTGCGAGGCTGTAGGCGACCGAGCCGTCGCCGTAGAGGATCCAGACGTCCGCATCCGGCCGGCAGAGCTTGGCGCCCAGGCCGAAGCCACCGCCCACGCCCAGGGTGCCGAAGACTCCCGGATCGAGCCAGGAGAGCGGACGGCGCGGGCTCAGGATGTAGGAGGCCGTGGCCACGAAGTCGCCGCCGTCCACGACGAGCACGCTGTTCTCGGCGAGCGTCCGCTCCAGCTCCCGGAAGAGCTGGACGGGGTTGACGAGATCAGCGTCGGAAGCCGCGGCCTGCGCGTCGATCTCCTTCTCGCGCTCCTGGTCTCTGGCGCGCAGGGACTCCAGCCAGTCGCTTTTCCGGCCGCCGCCCTCCATGGCGGCGGCGATCGCCTTGAGCAGCAGCCCCGGATCGCCGTGCACCGCGAGATCCGGCTTGCGGTTCTGCCGCAGATCCTGCTCGCTCCGGTTCACGGAAATCAGGAAGGCCTTGCGGTTGACGTGACGGCCGTAGTCGAGACGGAAGTCGTTGGGGATGCCGGCCAGGAGGACCACGTCCGCCTCCCGCAGAGCCTCCTTGCGCTTGTGGCGGAGCTGCAGCGTGTTGCCCGCGCCGAGGAGGCCCCGCGCGCCGCCGGCCAGGTAGACGGGCAAGCCGATCGACTCGATCGCCTTGGCCAGGTCGCGGACTCCGAGAGTGTCGAGCGTCACCTGGCTGCCGAGGACGAGCACCGGGCGCTTCGCCTTGCGCAGCTTCGCGGCGGCCTTGCGGACCTGTCCCCTGTCCGCGGGAGCCGGCGAGGCGATGCGCGGCGGCAGGGCGGTCCTGGGCGGCCGGCTCCCCTCGCCGAAGACGCGCGAGAGGTGGCGGTTCAGGTACAGCCGCAGCGCGGCGCCGCCGAGGCCGCCGCCCTTGCCCGCGGCCATGTACCAGCCGCGCACCAGCTCCTGGTCGTAGAGGAGGTCCACCGGCAGCTCCACGAACACCGGCCCGGGCACGCCCGTGCGCGCTTCGAGGAAGGCGCGCTCCAGCGCCGGCACCACGTCCCGAACACGCGCCACGGTGCTGGCCCACTTCACATGAGGCGCGAACAGGGCCATCTGATCGATATCCTGGAGCGCTCCCTTGCCCTTGAGGAGCGTGGCCGCGGCGCCGCCGAGCACCACCACGGCCGACTGCGCGAGCTGCGCGTTCTTGACCGCGGTGATCGTGTTGGTGACGCCGGGGCCGGCGGTCACGGCCGCGACTCCCGGCACCCCGGTCATGCGGAAAACCGCGTCCGCGGCGAAGACGGCGTCCACCTCGTGGCGGACATCCACCACCCGGATGCCGAGGCGCTTGGCCCCGACCAGGATGGGCGAGATGTGCCCCCCGCAGAGGGTGAAGAGGAACGGCACTCCCTGCGCCTGCAGCACCGCGGCAACCTGATCGCCTCCGTTCATGCTTCCTCCTCGCCAAGGACGTGTTGGGCGAGCGTGACGCAGCGGAATTCCCCGCTCATCACCGTATCGCCATCCCGGACCACCTCGACCCGCACCCGGCTCTTGCGGCCGTCCGCCTCTTCGACCCAGGCCTCGGCCACGAGCTGCTCCCCCACCACGACCGGTTTCAGGAAGCGGACCTCCGCCCCCGCGAGCACCACGTTGGGGTCGTTGACTGCCAGCATGGCCGCGTAGTCGGCGAGGCCGAACACGAAGCCGCCATGGACCAGGCCGCGCGCATCCGCGGCCATCTCGGGAAGGGCAAAGAGCGCCACGCGGGCCGTTCCTTCGCCCAGCTCGAGCGGCTCGCCGCACAGCCGGCGGTCGATGGAGAGGTGGGTGTTGGGCTTCATGAGGGGGGATTATAGTTCCCGCCCATGCCTGACTCGCTCGAAGCCGACCTCCACCGAGCCCTCCGCGGCGAGGTGCGATTCGACGCCGGCAGCCGGGCGCTCTACGCCACGGACGCCTCGAACTACCGGCAGGTACCCATCGGGGTCGTGCTCCCCCGGGACACTGACGATGTGCTCGCAGCCGTAGAAATCTGCCGCCGGCACGGCGCTCCTTTGCTTGGCCGCGGGGCGGGCACGAGCCTCGCGGGCCAGGCGTGCAACGTGGCCGTGGTCCTCGACTTCACCCGCCACCTGAACCGGATCCTGGAGATCGATCCCGAGCGGCGCATCGCCCGCGTCGAGCCGGGGGTCGTGCTCGACGACCTGCGCCGGGCAGCGGGCAGGCATGGCCTCACCTTCGGACCCGATCCGGCCACGCACGCCTGGTGCACGCTCGGCGGCATGATCGGCAACAACTCCTGCGGCGCCCACTCCCTCACGACCGGGCGGACCTCCGACAACGTCGAGGAGCTGGACGTGCTCACCTACGGCGGATTGCGCCTGCGGGTGGGCGCGACCTCCGAGGAGGAGATCGACCGCCTCGTCCGCACGGGAGGCCGGCGGGGGGAGATCTACGGCGCTCTGCGCGGCCTGCGGGACCGCTGCGCGGATCTGATCCGCGAGCGCTTCCCCGCCATTCCGCGCCGTGTCTCCGGGTACAACCTGGACGAATTGCTTCCCGAAAAAGGTTTCCATGTAGCCCGCTCGCTCGCGGGCACCGAAGGCACCTGCGTCACCTTTCTGGAGGCGACCGTCCGGCTGTTGCCCTCTCCTCGGAGCCGCACGCTCCTCGTCCTCGGCTACCCGGACGTGTTTGCCGCCGCCGATCACGTGATGGAGCTGCTGGAAGCCGGTCCTCTCGGCCTGGAGGGGATGGACCGCTTCCTCGTCGAGAACGACTTCACCCGCCACTCCTATCGCGAGGTGCTGGCGGGCCTCCCTCCCGGGGGCGCCTGGCTACTGGCCGAATTCGAGCTCGCGGAGACGGCCCGGCGCCTGGCGGCGCGGCTGCCTGGAGCGCTGGTGATCGAAGACCCGGCAGGTCAGGCCGCTGTCTGGTCCGTGCGCGAGGCCGCGGTGGGGACGACCTCCCGCGATCCGAGGCTGGGCGACGCCTGGCCGGGATGGGAGGACGCGGCGGTCCCGCCGGCACGGCTGTCCTCCTACCTGCGCGAGTTCCAGGCGCTCCTCGGCCGCTTCGGATACGGCGCGGCACTCTACGGCCACTTCGGGGAGGGCTGCCTGCACGCCCGCATCAACTTCGACATGGCGAGCCCGGACGGCGTGAAGAGGTATCGCGCCTTCTTGGAAGAAGCGGCCGACCTCGTGGCGAGCCATGGCGGCTCGCTCTCCGGAGAGCACGGGGACGGCCAGGGCCGGGCCGAGCTTCTCCCCCGGATGTTCGGCGAGGAGCTGTGCAGCGCCTTCCGGGACTTCAAGAGGATCTGGGACCCGGACGGCCGCATGAATCCCGGCAAGGTCGTGGACCCGCTCCCTCTCGACGCCGATCTGCGGCTCCAGACTCCGCTGCGGGAGCCCGACTTCTCCCGCTGCGTTGGCGTCGGTCGTTGTCGGCGCGACGGTGGGGGCGTCATGTGCCCGAGCTGGCAGGTCACCCGCGAGGAAAAGCATTCGACTCGGGGGCGCGCCCGACTGCTCTTCGAAATGCTGAGCGGCGAGGTGATCACGGACGGCTGGCGCAGCGAGGAGGTCCACGAGGCGCTCGACCTCTGCCTCTCCTGCAAGGGCTGCAAGAGCGACTGCCCCGCGGGCGTGGACATGGCCGCCTACAAGGCCGAGTTCCTCTATCACTATTACCAGGGCCGGCGCCGTCCCAACCACGCCTACGCGGTCGGCCTCATCCACCGCTGGTCGCGCCTGGCGTCGTTAGCGCCGGGGCTCGCCAATCTCCTGGGGAGGACTGCCGCCGTCAAGCGGCTGGCCGGGATCGATTCGCGCCGGAGCCTCCCCGCCTTTGCGCCCCGGACGTTCCGTTCCTGGTTCACCCGCCACAAAGGTAAGCAGGACGGCCCCCGCGTCCTCCTCTGGCCCGACACCTTCACGAACCACTTCCAGCCGGAGATTGGGATCGCGGCGGTCCGGGTCTTGGAGAGCGCCGGCTTCCGCGTGACCCTCCCCCGATCCGGCCTCTGCTGCGGCCGGCCGCTCTATGACGTCGGGATGCTGGACCTCGCCCGCCGGCAGTCTCAGGAGATCCTGGATGCCCTGCCGGAGGGAGTCCCGATGGTCGGGCTGGAGCCGAGCTGCGTGGCCGTATTCCGGGACGAGATGGGCGACAGGGTCAGGATGCTCACCCTTGCCGAGCTGCTGGAGAAGACCCCTCCCCTGCAATCGCCCATCCTGGTCCAACCCCACTGCCATCACCATGCGGTGATGGGGCTGGACGCCGACCGGCGCCTCCTCGGAGCCAACGCCCGCTTCCTGGAAGGATGCTGCGGCATGGCGGGCGGGTTCGGCTTCAATCATTACGAAGTCTCCATGGCCTGCGCCGAGCGGGTCCTCCTGCCTGCCGTCCGCGACGCCTCGCCCGAGACCATCCTCCTTGCGGACGGCTTCAGTTGCCGCGCGCAGATCCTCCAGGCCACCGGCCGGCGCGCGCTCCACCTGGCCGAGCTGCTGGCGCTCTGAAGGCACTGTTCTTGCTGCATTTCTTGCACTGACGAAAGGAGGGTGTCATGAACGACGATCAAAAGAGCGGAGGTGGCCAGGGCATCGGCCATGGTGGCGGCTCCGGCCAGGGCGGCCAGGGCCGGCGGGGCAGCCCGGGCGGATCTGGAAGCAACCTCGGGGGCAAGGGCGGTTACGGTTACGGTGGCGGAGGTCAAGGGAGCTCTGGCAGCGGCAGGAACGACGGCGGCGGCCGGATCCGCAAGGACCTGCAGGACGGCAGCACCGACTCGACGGACGACAACAAGTAAGGGGGGAAGGGACGCTGCCTGGGCTATGATGACCCACCGATGAAAACGCCCATCCGGCTGGCCCTGGCCCTGGCCCTTGCCCTGCTCCTCCCTGTGTTCGCGGTGGCCGACAAGGCTCCCACCTACTGGGACCTGTACGAAAAAGCCCGCACCGCGCTCAAGGCCGGCGACCACCGCACCTACGCGGCCAACATGAAGCTGGCGATCGAGCTCCTCCCGGCCGGCGATCCGAACCGGGCCACGTCGCTCTACGAGCTGGCCCGGGGGCAGGCCCTCGCCGGAGAACCCGAAGCCTCTCTCGCCACCCTCGTCCGCCTCTGGGACGAGAAGGCCGAAGCCCCACTCGTTTTCTTCGCGGACACCGATGCCGCCTTCGCCGCCGTCCGCGCCCTGCCGGGCTTCCGCGCCCTCCTGGGCCGCGTCGGCGAGATCCAGCTCCAGGTGATCCCTGTCAAGGGAAGCCTCTACCGCATCGAAGGCGCCGGCTGCACGCTGGCGGCCTCCATCGGGCCGGACGGCATCCTGCTCGTGGACACCGGCTACGGCGCGCTCGCGGACAACGTCCGCGAGGCCCTGCGCAAGCTCGCTCCCAACGCGCCGGTCCGCTTCCTGGTCAACACCCACCACCACGAGGACCACAGCGGCGGCAACGCCCGCTTCGCTTCCGAGGCCGAGGTGATCGGCCACTCCGCGGCGCGCGCCGAGCTGTCACGACCGCACTATGTGTTCGACCAGACCCTGCCCGGGCGTCCCGAGGCCGGCCTCCCCACCCTGACCACCGACCGCGCCATGACCATCCACTTCAACGGCGAAGAGGTCCGCATCCTGCCCCTGCCCAGCCACACCGTCGGCGACCTGGCCGTGATCTTCACCGGCTCGGGCGTCGCCCACCTCGGGGACACCTACTTCCGCAGCGATCCGACCCCGCTGCTCGATCCCGGCAAGGACGTGGACGCCTTTCTGAAGAACATGGAAGAGGTGCTGCGGCAGATCCCCGAGGGATCGGTGGTGCTCACGGGCCACGAGCCGCCGGTCACGGGCACGGACGACCTGCGGACGCGGGTGAAGAACACCCGGTTGGTCGTCGACTTCCTGCGCGCCCGGATCGCGGCGGGCGAACGCCCGGAAACGATCAAGGCGGATCTGCCTTTCCCGCTTCCGGGCCCCTGGCTGCGCTTCCTCTACGGGCGGCTCACTTCTCGTCCATGAACGGGTAGCGGAAGTCCTTCGGCGGCACGAAAGTCTCCTTCATCGCGCGCTGGGAAACCCAGCGCACCAGGTTCAGCATCGAGCCCGCCTTGTCGTTCGTGCCCGAGGCGCGCGCGCCTCCGAACGGCTGCTGCCCCACCACCGCGCCGGTCGGCTTGTCGTTGATGTAGAAGTTCCCGGCCGCGTTGCTGAGCCGCCGCGACAAGTGCTCGATCGTCCCCCGATCCTGGGCGAAGATGGCGCCGGTCAGGGCGTACGGGCTCGTGGTGTCGACGAGGTCCAGCGTGTCTTCCAACTTCAGGTCGTCGTAGACGTAGAGCGTCAGCACCGGCCCGAAGATCTCGTGCGTCATCAGCCGCGCCTTCGGGTCCGTGGTCACGATCACCGTGGGCTCGACGAAGTAGCCCTCGGATTTGTCGCCGTTGCCGCCGGTCAGGATCTCGTACTCGCTGTTGTTCTTCGCGTGGTCGATGAAGCCCATGATGCGGTCGAACGAAGGCTCGTCGATCACCGCGGCCATGAAGTTGCGGAAGTCGAGCGGCGAGCCCATGTCCACCTGCTTGATCTGATCGGCGAGCATCTCCCGCACCCGCGGCCAGAGGCTGCTGGGAACGTAGGCCCGCGAGCCCGCGGAGCACTTCTGGCCCTGGTACTCGAAGGCGCCACGCACCAGCGCGGTCACGTAGGCCTCCGCATCCGCCGACGGATGGGCGAAGACGAAGTTCTTGCCGCCGGTCTCCCCCACGATGCGCGGGTAGGTCTTGTAGTTGGGGATGTTCTCGCCGATCGTCTTCCACATCGACTGGAAGACCGGCGTCGAGCCCGTGAAGTGGATGCCCGCGAAGTCCTCGTGCGCCAGGACCGGATCGCCCACCTTGCTCGCCTTGCCGGGGAGGAAGTTGATGACGCCGTCCGGCAGCCCCGCGGCCTGGAGCAGCTTCATGATGTAGTAGTTCGAGTAGACCGAGGACGAGGCCGGCTTCCACAGCACCGTGTTGCCCATCAGCGCCGGCGCCGTGGGCAGGTTGCCGCCGATCGACGTGAAGTTGAACGGCGACACCGCGAAGACGAACCCCTCCAGCGCGCGGTACTCCACCCGGTTCCAGACGCCCGGCGAGGACGAGGGCTGATCCCTGTAGACATGGCGCATGAAGTAGGGGTTGAAACGCCAGAAGTCGATCATCTCGCAGGCGGAGTCGATCTCGGCCTGGTACACGGTCTTCGACTGGTTCAGCATGGTGGCGCCGTTGAGCGTGTCGCGCCACGGCCCGGCCAGCAGCTCGGCGGCACGGAGCAGGACCGCCGCGCGCGCCTCCCAGCTCGTCGAGGACCAGTCGTGCCAGGCCTCCTTCGCGGCCTTGGCGGCAGCTTCGACCTCGGCGGCGCCGGCCTGGTGATAGCGGGCCAGCACGTGCTTGTGGTCGTGAGGGCAGACCGCCGTGGCGACGCTGCCCGTGCGCACCTCGCGCCCGCCGATGAGGACCGGGATCTCGATTTCCTCGGACCTCATCTCGTCCAGGCGCTTCTTCAGGGACTTCTTCTCGGCCGACCCGGGAGAGTAGGAGCGGACGGGCTCGTTGCTCGGGGGGGCGAGGGAAAAGATCGCGTTCGACATGCGGCGATCGTATCAGCGGAGCGTGGCCCAGGCGAAGAGGAGGAAGCCGACGATCATCAGCGTGCCGCCGATGGGGGTGATCGCCCCCAGGATGCGCGGTCCGCCGAGAGCCAGGGCCGCCACGGTCCCGCTGAAGATCAGGCTCCCCAGGAAGAGGCACCACCCCGCCCCGTCGATCCGGCGAGCCCCGGGCTGGCCGTAGAGGCCGACGAGGACCAAGGCGATCGAGCCGTACATGAGATACCGCGCCGCGGTCTCCCACAGCTCCAGACCCCGGGGATCCAGCCGCGCTGCCAGCGCGTGCGCTCCGAAGGCCCCCAGCACCACCGAAATCGCGGCGCCGAGGGCGCCGAGGAAGATCCAGTTCATGGCTTCCCTCCCGGGGCGGAGAGTATCACCTGCCTTCGCCGGCCTGCTCCAGAAGGTCGCGGTAAAGGCGGTCTCCAAGATAGAAGCCGGCTTGCTGGCGAAGAGCGTCGAGATGAGGGCGAATCTCCGTGATTTTTCGGAGTCGCTTGGCTTGGAGCAGTATGCCCAGGACCCCCAGGCAATGAAGCCCAAGGCGGTTCGCGGCATGGCGCCCTTCCTGTTCATCGAGCAACACGAGATCGGCTTTCAGCTCAATGGCCAGGGCAAGGGTTTCCGCTTCGCCACGATCGAGATCACGTTGAAGGATCGTAACGAACGTCCGGTTGTCCACTTCGTGACGAGCGACCCAGGAGGCGTTCTCCACCTCATGACTTCCGGGATGCCGCCTTCCTTCGTGGTTGAGCTCGTACCAGACACCCTGGGCGATGTGGATCTGACCGAACAGCTCCCGCAGGAGCTCGAATTGGCTGATGGCGGCGAGACTGGTAAGGGGTGAGGTATTGCTGACGACGATCATGCGCCGTTCAGGTGGCGGAGCGTCTCGAGATCCTGGCGCAGGTCTTCCGCTGCGAAGTGCGGCGCAATGTGGCGGAGCCCGAGGATCTGCCGGAATTCCCAGAGAGACAGGCCCGCAAGCTCGTGGGCCTTGCCCAGCGAGAGGCGACCTTGCGCGTAGAGGTGAACGGCCAGCTCGGTGCGTACCTGGTCGACAGTCATCCGCGCGGAGTCGAGGATGTCCTGAGAAATCTCGAGATGAGGCGTAGCGGACATGCAGAAGTCTCCTTGGAAACCCGGTCCAACGGCATCGTACCAGACGCTCGAGCTATGCACGAACGGCTCGGGCTGTGCGCGAGCGGCTCGGAGCCCAGATGAGCGGCTCGGACCGTGCGCGAGCGGCTCGGCTCGAGCATGAACGCTTCGGGCCGTGCGCGAGCGGCTCAAGTTGTGCGCGAGCGGCCCGACCTTGTGCGCGAGCCCTTCGGGCTCAGCTTGAGCGCCTCGCGCAGTGTCCGAGCGTTTTTCCCGCGATTGGCGTGATCAGGGACGCTTCGACCGGCTCAGCTTCACCCGGCCGGCGGGGCACACGAGCGTGAAAGCCAGATCCTCGTCAGAGCCCTCGCGGACGACCGCGGCGAGCCGAAGCTCCGCCACGAGCTTGGCCAACTCTTCGACCTTAGGCGCATGAATCTCCATCGACTCCAGAGTGCAGCCTTTCGGCGAGGTCGTGGCGGGATGCCGCGTCTGCGCGCTCCACTCGATGAGGAACGGCGTGAGCTGGCCGGGGACGCCTGCGAGCCCGGCCGCGCGCCACTCCAGGCGTTGACCATCGGGACGCACTCGCGAGCCCGCCCGCGGCGGCGTGACCTGGAAGCCGGCGGCTTCGAGACGGCCTTTCGTCGCATCGAGATCCGTGGTGCCGATCGCCCATCCAATCGGCATGAGCTCTTTCATGTTGGAAAGAAACTCCATCTCCGGCGCAGGGCCTGCCACTGGCGCGATGATCTCCAGATAGGTCTGAGGCCCGAGGCTCAGCAGCGCATTCTGGGTCCCACGCCCGGGATGCTGGCCGCCGCGCTCCGCCGTCACGCCGGTCAGCTCGGCAAACAGGCGGATGCCCTCGTCCAGGTCCGCGATGCCCACGATCAGGTGGTCGATGGCGGCATTCATCGGAGCAGGTGCAGGGCCGGGGGCAGACGCGCACCCGGCCGTGCAAAGAATCCAGAGGAGCCCCAGGTATCGGGGGAGAGTCATACCTCGCCCAGCTTGCGCACCGACGCGATCCTGTCCTTGGGGATCAGCAGGGCATCGTGCTTCTTCCAGGTGCCGAGCATGGCCGCCCGCTTGACGTACTCCTCCTTGGAACGGCCGCCCTCCCCGTCCCGGTGCACGTCCACGTCGTGGAGGATGATCCCCTGGTCGACCTCGTCGTCGCAGCGGCCGATGAAGATCTCCTGGCCGGTGGTGTCCACCACGACCGTGATCCCGTGCAGCTCGCTCTTGCCCTGGTGAAAGGTTCCCATCAGCTCGCCTCAGGAGGCGGGAACTTCACAGTGCTCGTTGAAGAGCGCCGTCATGTCGCCCGCCAGGGCGTCGGCGGACCGGCTCTCGATGCGGTGGCGCGGGATGAAGCCGACCAGCTCGCCGTCCTTGAGGAAGGCGATGGATGGGCTGGAGGGCGGGATGTCCGGGAAGTACGACCGGGCGCGCGCCGTGGCTTCCAGGTCCTGACCCGCGAACACGGTCGCGACGCGGTCCGGACGGCGGTCATGCTGCAGCGCCAGGCGGACGCCGGGGCGCGCCATGCCCGCGGCACAGCCGCAGACCGAATTGACAATCAACATGGCCGTTCCGCTCTTCTCGGCCATGAATGCATCGACGTCCTGCGCGGTCAGCAGTTCCTTGACGCCGGCGCTCGTTAGTTCTTCACGCATGGGTCTCACCAGCAATGGGCTGTAAGGCACGTTGACACCTCCTTGAACGGCCGCTCCAGGGCGGCGCGTGGGTTCCATTCTACGCCAGTAGCGGCATCGCCTCTGGCGGGGTTCTTGCTAACTCCAACACTCCGTCCGGGGGTCCGCCTTCCCGGAAAGGAGACGCCATGACCCGACGATCCTCGTCGTTGTTCGCTGCCGTCCTGCTCGCGACCCTCCTGGGCTGCCGGGCGGAGGATCCTGAAGTGACCGTGGAGGCCACGCCTGCCGCCACTCCTACCCCTCCCCCGCCCTCGGCTCCGATTCCTCCTTCGCCGGTTCCCGCGCCCACTCCGACAGCAGACGGCACGCCGATCCCGGGCCAGTCCGGACCCGTGGCCGACCTGCCCACGGACCGGCCGCTGCGGGCGGGTATCCTGGTCGTCAACGGCGTCTACAACACCGAGCTCGCCGCTCCCTTCGACGTCCTGCATCACACCCAGTTCCACACGCAGCCGGGCATGCAGGTGTTCACGGTCTCGCCGGACGGCAAGCCCGTCACCACGTTCGAGGGACTCAAGATCACCCCCGATCATTCGTTCGCCAATGCGCCCCAGATCGACATCCTGGTCATCCCGAGCACCCGCGGGAGCATGGACGCCGATCTCCAGAACCAGGCGCTGCTCAACTGGGTCCGGACGACCGGCGGCCAGGCCCGGCACGTGCTGTCGCTCTGCGACGGCGCCTTCGTGCTCGCCAAGGCCGGCCTGCTCCAGGGCATCCCGGTCACCACCTTCCCGGACGACTATGGCCGCTTCTCGCAGATGTTCCCCAACCTCGACCTGCGCATCAACGTCAGCTTCGTGGACGCCGGAAAGGTGATCACCTCGCAGGGAGGAGCGCGGAGCTACGAGGCCGCCATGCACCTGGTGGACCGCCTCTACGGACGGCAGGTGGCGGAAGGCATCGGCAAGGGGCTCCTGGTGCCCTGGCCGCCCGATCCGGACACCATGACAGCGCGGATCATTGAACCGGCGGCGGCACCGACGCCAGCGGCGGCCACGCCCACACCGCAGGGCGCGCCCGGGCCGGGCTAGCGGCCCTGCATCCCCATCACGTAGGGCTGCAGGTTATCCACGACAGTCGCCAGATCGAGCAGCTCGACTCCCATGCCCGCAAGCAGGTTGGGGCTGAGCGAGTCGCCGGATGGCTCGAAGCGCTGGACGACCCGGGCCCGCACGAGCACGGGCTTGGCGTTGGGGAAGGGCGGGTGGAGCTCCACGTTGACGGTCTCCTGGAGCCGGCCCGGGAAGCGGGTCGAGACGAAGAGGCCGCCGTTCACGATGTCGCGCCGGTAGACCTCCAGGAACTCGCCCGGGTTCAGGAAATGGATCGCGAATGTGCCGCCGCCCTCGCGCGGTGTTGGAATCGGCGGGATCGGCTCCTGAGGACGGGAGACCGGAGGCGCCGGCCGCGGGACGGGCAGCTCGGGGGTCGACGGCACCTCCAGCGGCTCCTCCTGAGCCGGCGGAAGATCCTCGTACCCGTATCCCGAGGGGACCAGCTCCCGCACCAGGTCTTCGACCGACACGAAGCGCACGCCCATCCCAGGCTGGCTCAGCCTCATCATCTCGCCCCGCACCTTGCGCGCGTGCGCCACCACTCCTTCGACCATGAAGCCGCGGTCTCCCTCGAGGACCTCGATCCGCAGGCGCGTCCCCGGCGGGAGCGGGCTCCGCGTGCCGATGAACATGCCGGTCAGGGAGATGTTGGTCGTGTACCCCGGGTAGGCGTGTGGCTCCCCGCGCTTCCAGAACTGCACCTGGACCCGTCTCGGACGGCGAGGGCTGATTCGGTTGGGCATGCCCGGATCTTACTTGCAGGAGATACCCCCTGCCACTACCATTCCCTCCCGATGGAGAAGCCCATGAGAGTCATCGTTTGCGCCGAGCGGGGCGCCGTGCTCGTCGAGACCCGCCCCAGACCCAAGCCCGGGCCCGGAGAGCTGGCCCTCCGCCTGCGCTACGCGGGCCTCTGCGGCACCGACCTGTTCAAGCTGCGGCACGCCAGCGCGGCGCCAGGGTCCGTGCTCGGCCACGAGGTGGTGGGCACGGTGGAGGCTCTGGGCGATGGGACGATCGGCTTCGAGCGGGGCGACCGGGTGGTCGTGCCTCATCACGTGGCCTGCGGCACCTGCGATCTATGCCGCCGCGGCAGCGAGACGCTCTGCCCCATGTTCCGCGAGAACCTGCTCGTCCCCGGGGGATTCAGCGAGCACATCCTGGTGCGCGAGCGGGCGGTCCGGCTCGCCACCTTCGGCCTGCCGGCCCACGTCCCCGACGAGGCGGCCGTCTTCCTGGAGCCCGCCGCGTGCGTGCTGCGCGGCATCCGGCAGTCCCGCCTCCTTGAAATGCCGGCTGCTGTAACATCGATCGTGGGCGGCGGCAGCATGGGGCTCCTCCACCTGCTCGTGCTCAAGGCGGTCCGCCCCGGGCTGCGGGTGGCGGTCTCCGACCCCCTGGAGGAGCGCCTGGAGCTCGCCCTCGAGCTGGGTGCCGAGGCCGCAGTCCCTCCCGGGTACGCCCGGGAAGCGGTCGACGCCCTTTCCGAGGGCTTCGGCGCGGATGTGGTCTTCGACACGGCCGGCGGACCCGAGGCGCTCGCCGCAGCCCTCGGCCTCGTCCGTCCCGGAGGCACCGTGGTGCTGTTCGCTCACGCCGGAGAGGGCGAGCGGGCCGGGTTCGACCTCAACCCGTTCTTCAAGAGCGAGGGGAAGTTGATCGCGACCTACTCCAGCTCGCTCTCCGAGCAGCGGGAGGTCCACCGCCTGATGGTCACCGGCCGCCTCGATCCGTCGCCGCTCGTCACGCACCGGCTGCCGCTGTCCCGCTTCGAGAAGGCGGTCGAGCTCGCCAGCGAGCTGCGCGCGCTCAAGATCCTGCTGACGCCCGATGAGGGGGACGAGTGAGCGTGCCCCGCCATCATCGGACGGTCTTCCTGCTCGGCCCGGAGCGGGTCGAGCTGCGCACCGTGCCGGTCCCCGACCCAGGGCCGGGCGAGCTACTTTTGAAGATCGAGGCTGCCACGACCTGCGGCACGGACGTCAAGGTCCTGCGCCGCGGCGGCCATCCGCGGATGCTGCACGTTCCCACCCCTTTTGGCCACGAAATGGCAGGCAGTATTGCTGCCATGGGGCCAGCCGTCTCGGAGCCGACCCGCTGGAAGGTGGGGGACCGGGTGGTCGTCGCCAACTCGGCCCCTTGCGGCGCCTGCGAGTGGTGCCTGCGGGACCGGGAGAACCTCTGCTCTCATCTCCAGTACCTGAACGGGGCCTTCGCCGAGTACCTCCTTGTACCGCGCCGCTTTGCCGAGGTCAGCACCTACCCGATCCCCGAGGGTCTGCCGGCGGAAGTGGCGGCCCTGGCCGAGCCGCTCGCCTGCGTGCTGCACGGGTTGGAGGTCTGCGCCCTCGATCGTCCGTCCGAGATCGTGGTCTACGGCGGCGGTCCCATCGGCCTGCTGTTCGTGGATGTGCTGTCGAGCCAGCGGGCCGGGCATCACGTGGTGCTGGCCGATCCCAATCTGCCGCGTCTGGAAGTGGCGCGCCAGCTCGGGGCGAGCGAGGCGATCCAGGTGGACCGGGACGGCGGCGAGGCCGCGCGCCTGCGGCGGCTCGCCCGGGGGGGAGATGGCTTCGACCTCGCCATCGAGGCGACCGGCTCACCCGTGGCGTGGGAGGACGCCCTGGCCTCGGCGAGGCCCGGCGGCACCGTGCTCCTCTTCGGCGGCTGCCGGCCCGGCACTACCATCCCGCTCGACACCCACCGCATCCACTACGGCGAGCTGACCATCAAGGGGGCCTACCACCACCGGCCCGCGACCTTTCAGCGCGCCCTCGATCTCCTGGCGAGCGGCGCGCTCCATCCCGAGGCGCTCCTCTCGGCCGAGCGCCCCCTCGACGACCTGGAGGGCGCCCTCCGCAGCATGATGCGGAAGGAGGCGCTCAAGGTGGTGATCCGGCCCTAACTGTAAGGAATGTAAACTTTTCGCCCTCCCCCGGCGATCCCCTGCTATCCTGATCTCGCCATGACTTCCCAGGAGCGCGCCCGACTCCTGCCGCCGGCCATCGCCGTTTTTCTCCTGCTTCTGCTCGCCGCCCTGGCCACCCTCCAATACCAGTGGATCGGGCGGGTGAGCGACCTGGAGCGGCAGCGCATGCACGAGAACCTCCGAGCGGCCGGCTCCCGCTTCACGGAGGACTTCGACCGCGAGCTGACCCGGGCCTTCCTCTACTTCCATCCCGAGCCGGATGGGGATGCCAAGGACGGGCTGGAGCGCGGCTTCGACCGGGCCCTGCACCAGTACGACCGCTGGCGCGCCGACGCTCCCTGGCCGGACCTCATCCGGGATGTCTTCGCCGCGAACCGGAAGGCCGACGGCACCCTGGAGCTCTCGCGGTTCAATCCCGACGCCCGCCGCTTCGAGCCGGTACCCTGGCCGGCTGGCTTCGAAGGAGCCCGGCGGCGCCTCGCCACCGAGATCGTCGACAGGCAGCACCGGTTCCCCTTTGCCCTGATCGACCCCGAGCTTCCCGGGCTCGCCCTCCCCCTGGCCTTCGGACCGGCTTCGGAGGCGGACAGGACTCTCCTGCTCCTGCAACTGGACAGGAAGGTGCTCGCCGAGGAGATCCTGCCGGAGCTGACCCGCCGCCACTTCGGCAGCCCGGAGGGGACCGACTACTCCCTCGCCGTGCTCGACGCCGGAGGACACGCGGTCTTCCGCTCCGATCCGGACGTGCCTTTGGAAACCTTTCGCAAGGCCGACCTCCGCCTGGGGATGCTGGGCCTGCGGCCGTTCCATGAGATGCGGAGCGTCTGGCCGCGCAGCCCGCGTCCCGGGCCGGGCGTACGGCAGCGCCATAACCCGTTCGGCATGCATATCGTCGTCTCTCCCTCTGGAGAGCCAGGCGAGAAGCAGAGCGATCCGGAAAATCGGAGCGAGGGCGCCTGGCACCTGGCCATTCAGCACCGGGTGGGCTCCCTGGAGGCCGCGGTGGCCCAGGCCCGGCACCACAACATGGCGGTGAGCCTGGGCATCCTCGCGCTCGTGGCCATCACCTCGGGGTTGATGGTGGTGACCACGCAGCGGGCACAGCGCCTGGCCCGCCAACAGATCGAGTTCGTGGCCGGCGTCACTCACGAGCTGCACACGCCGCTGACCGCCATCCGCTCGGCTGGCCAGAACCTCGCCGACGGCGTCGTGGCCGATGCGCAGCAGGTGCGGCGCTACGGCTCGCTCATCGAGCGCGAAGGCCGCCGCCTCACCGACCTGGTCGGGCAGGTGCTCGAGCTCGCCGGCATCCAGTCGGGGCGCAGGGTGTACGAGGTGCGGCCGGAGGATGTCAAAGCTCTCGTCGAGGGCGCGCTGGAGGACTGCCGTGTCCTCCTCGACGAGAAGAAGGTGCAAGTGGAGCGCGAGATCCCGCCTGACCTGCCGCCGGTGCTCGCGGATGGCGCGGCCCTGCGGCGAGCCCTGAGAAACCTTATCGAGAACGCTGTCCGTCATGGAGGCACTGAGAGTTGGGTTGGCCTCCAGGCCCGAGGCGCGAAAGAGGGAGTCGAAATCACGGTGGCCGACCACGGGCCGGGCATCCGGCGCGAGGACCTCCCCCACCTCTTCAAGCCGTTCTACCGCGGCAGGGACACGAAGACCAACGGCGTCCCGGGCAGCGGGCTGGGCTTGAGCGTGGTGCGCCACGTGGTCGAGGCGCTCGGAGGACGGGTGAGCGTAGTGTCTGGCGAAGGCGAGAGGGGAAGCGCCTTCACCCTGCACCTGCCCGCGGCCCGCTCCGGGGAAAGCACCGCTTGAACGGGGAGCGCCGCATCCTTCTCGTCGAGGACGAGCCGAGCCTCGTCCTCACCGTCTCGGACCGCCTGCTCAGCGAGGGCTACCACGTGGAAACGGCCGGCGATGGAGATACCGCGCTCTCTCGGGCCCTGGCCGAGCCCTTCGACCTCGTCATCCTCGACGTCATGCTCCCGGGCCGCGACGGCTTCGAGGTCTGCCGCGAGCTGCGCTCCCGCGGTGGGCAGGTCCCCGTGCTGATGCTCACGGCCCGCAGTCAGGTCATCGACCGCGTGGTGGGCCTGAAGCTCGGAGCGGACGACTACCTGACCAAGCCCTTCGAGATGATCGAGCTCCTGGCGCGCGTGGAGGCCCTTCTACGCCGGTCTGCTGCGCCAACGGCCCCGGCCGGGATGTACACCTTCGGCGACGTGCGCGTCGATTTCCGGCGCGCCGAGGTCTTCCGCGGCGACGAGCCCGTGACGCTCTCGGCGCTGGAGTTCAAGCTCCTCGCCTACTTCATCGAAAACCGCGGCGCGCTGCTGACCCGCGACGAGCTGCTCGACAAGGTCTGGGGCTACGACGCGATGCCCGTGACCCGCACGGTCGACGTCCACGTCGGCTCGCTGCGCCAGAAGCTGGAGCGCAACCCCTCACACCCGGAGCTCTTCCTGACCGTTCACCGCCGCGGCTACCGCTTTGCCGGATAACAGGCGGATACCAAGCTTTACATTCCTTACAAACTTCTTGCGTCGTCTTGAAGTCTGGGTTGGGGGCGCTCCCCTAGAGTGACCTCACGATGACAGCGGGCTCCGCCCGGAGCCTCTGAACCAAAGGAGATCGTTCATGAAGAAGAAGATCCTGTTTTCACTGATTGCCGCCCTCGTGCTGGTCACGGGCGCGGCCCTGGCCGGCGAGCACTTCAAGCAGGTCATGGTCCATGATGGCCATGGAGAGGGCGGGCCGCGCATGATGCACGGCGGGCCCGCCTTCGTCCAGGAGCTCGGCCTGAATGACGAGCAGAAGGAGGCCGCCAAGCAGATCCACGAGGAGATCTGGGCCAAGGTGGAGCCCCTCGCGGAGCAGCACCACCAGCAGTTCGAAGAGATCCTGGCCCTGCTGGACGCCGGCAACGCCAACGCCACGGAGATCGGTCAGAAGACGATCGCCGCCCACGCTTCCATGAAGCAGATCCAGGCCCTTCACGAGGAGGGCATGGAGCGCTTCAAGGCCCTGCTGACCGAGGAGCAGAAAGCGAAGCTCGAAACCCTGGACACGGAGCACGAGGGCGGCCCGCACGGCATGCACATGCGCATGCATCACTGAGCCCACCCTTATATCGTTTGATAGACTCCCTGCCCCCGGGGCGCCGACGTCCGGAGCCCCGGGTTGCAAGGAGGTTTTATTGAGGCGTGCGCTGATCCTGCTGTTTCTGACGTTGGCCTTGGGCGGCTGCCGCGGCGACTCCTCATCTACCTCCTCCTCCTCTCCTTCCAAAGCTCAGACACGCCTCTTCTTCCTCGGCATCGACGGCGCCACGTGGACCATTCTCGGCCCGATGCTCGAACGCGGGGAGCTGCCTGCCTTTCAGCGTCTGGTCCGGGAGGGGGCGTACCTGCCCCAGTTCGATACCCTGCAAATCACGGAGTCGCCGGTGATCTGGACCACGGTCGCTACGGGGCAGCGGCCGAAGTTCCACAACATCCGCGGATTCACGGCCCGGCTGCCCAGCGGACACCTGATCCCCGTCACCAGCAGCCTGCGCCGGGCGCGGGCGATCTGGGAGCTTGCGGATCGCCGCGGCTTGAGCTCCGGCGTCATCGGCTGGTGGGCCACCTGGCCGGCCGAGATGATCAAGGGCTACGTGGTGAGCGACCACGCCAACCCCGCTTTCGGCGACATGATGACCGCCGAGCGCCGCTTCTGGACCGCGGACCGGGACGCCCTGTCCGCGTTGCAGCGACAGGTCCATCCGGAGGAGATTGCGCCCGTCCTGGCCCGCCACTGGATCGCGCCGGAGTCCTTCCCCTGGGACGACTTCCAGCGCCGCGGCCGCTTCACCGACGAGCAGGTCCGCGCCGCGCGCCAGGCCCCCTGGAACGAGCGCGACCTCTACTCCTGGCTCAAGACGTTCTACCGTCTCGACTACCCGCTGTCGCGCGTGAACCTCGACCTCATGCAAGAGCGTCCCACGGCGCTCCAGATGCTCTACCTGCGCGGTCCTGACCCGGTCCAGCATTATGGCTGGGACCTCGTGGAGCCCGGGCAGTTCGCCCGCAAGCCCACCCATCTGGAGCGCGACCGCACGGTGGTCGAGGGGGTGTACCGCTACGTCGACACCTTCCTCGCCGAGATCCTCGACGCGCTACCCCCGGACGCCTGGCTCATCGTGGCCTCGGACCACGGCGCCGAGCCCGCGGAGAGCGCCGGGGATCCGCACCGGGCCGCCCGGCCCGGCGAGCACAGCATGGAAGCCAAGGGAGTCCTCTTCGTCCGCGGACCCGGCGTGCGGCGGGGCGCCACCCTCGAGCAGGCCTCGGTGTACGACCTGATGCCCACCATGGCCTGGCTCCTGGAGCTGCCGATCTCCTCCCAGCTACCCGGCAAGCCGCTCACCGCCGCCTTCGAAGAGGCCTTCGTGCGCGCCAAGCCCGTGCACAAGGTGGACAGCTACGGCGTGCGGCCCAAGGAGCCGCTGCTCCCCTCCCCCGAGGACGAGGAGATGCTCAAGAGCCTCCGGAACCTGGGCTATATTCAGTGACGGGCGCAGTAACCAGGCCCGGTTCTTGAAAGAGAGATCGGCATGAAATGCCACACCCCTGACTGTAATGGCGACATGGGCGAGAAACTGAATGGGACCATCAGCCACTCGGTGATCTACCGCGAGAGGACGCTCGTCCTCCACGGCGTGCCGGCGGAGATCTGCCCGGAGTGCGGCGACGCGGTCCTCCACGAGGAAACCCTCATCGTCGTCGAGGATCTGCTCAAGCGGAAGGCCCGCTCCAAGGCCACGGCCTTCCACTACGAGAGGTGAGCGTCCGCCGTTACGGATCTCCTCCCAGCGCCCTCCGGATGCTGCTCCGCGAGAGGTACGCGAGCAGAAAAACGAAAAAGCCCAGGACGTAGACCTTGTTCGTGAGCCAGAGCAGCCCCCAGAAGGAGAGGTCGGGCCGGCGCACGTAGAGCACGAGCTTGGCAATGCCGAGGAGGGACTCGGCCGCGGCGATTCCCAGGCCCGCGGGCACGCAGAGCGGGTGGCGTTGCCAGAAAAGCCAGGCGAGCCCGAGGTGGGCCACCCACCAGAAATCCCACATGACCGGCGGCTCCGCGATGGGACGGCCCGCGTACCGCTCGGAGAGATAGAAGAGGACGGGCGCGAGGAACTTGACGACCACGGTCCAGGTGGCCATCACCACCAGCCCGAGGGCAAAGAGGTCGAGCCCAGGAGCGCCCCGCTCTCCCCGCGTCGATTCCAGGGCACGGCGGGCGATCAAACGACGTCCTCCTCAATTGGCGGCTCGCTCTCCGGAAAGCGCTCGGGCCGGCGGCGAGTCATTACGGCCACCACGCCGAGCGCGAGCAGGGCCGACGCCGCCCGCACGGCGTAGAAGGCCGCTCCGCTGGTCACATAGTTGAAGGACGGGAAGAAGAGGCTGTTCCAGTCGTGGACGACGAAGGCCTCCGCGAAGTAGAGCGCGCCGCGGTAAAGGCCGGCCACGAGGAGCCCGCCGCCCCGGCTGAAGAGCAGGGCAAAGGAGATCTCGCGGCAGAGGGCCGCCACCACGGAAGCGCCGACGAAGGCCGGGTCACGGACCTCGCCGCCGGGCAGGATGGATGGCAGCGAGAGCGCCAGGCCGACCGCAGCGGAGACCGCGATCGCCCCGGGGCGTTCCAGCCTCCGGCGCCAGCCCGTGTACACGGAGCCGCGCAAGGCCCGCTCCCATCCCCAGATGCCGAGGATCAGACAGAGCGGCAGCGCCCAGAGCGCCGTGATCATCGGCTTCCCCTGAGCCCCGGATGTGAACGTCGCCCAACCGGTCCAGTAGCTGACGCCCAGGAAGCTCTGGTCCGCCCCGAACGCCAGGACGGCCACGGCCAGCAGGGCGAAGCGGCGCGCGATCGGCCCGGGAAGGTCGTTCGCGGGCTTGGTGAGCCGGGGATGGAGGATCAGGGAAAGGAGCAGCGCCGCGGCCGGGATGCCCCAGAGAACGGCGCGGCGGTAGGTCTCAATATCGCCGATATCGCCGATATCGCCCAGCCGGGCCGCGGTCTGCGGCAGCGTGAACCCGACTCCAAGAGCGATCAGGAATATCGTGAGGAGGACCGTGCGAATCAACGCTGAGCCCTCCGAACTGTCTGACTGCATGCCCCACCCTCCAACGGGGGCATACGCTACCACGCCCTCTACAGCTGGCCGCTGAGCAGGTAGCAGACGCCGTCGAGCATCCGGTGCCACATGGGACGGCCCCAGGTCTCGAGCTTGAGCTCGACGCAGCCCTTCAGGTCGTGCTCGAAGGCTTCCTTGAGCTGCGCTGCGATGTCGTTGTCCACGATGCCGACGCCGGCCTCCTCGTTGATGTCGAAAGAGCGGTCGTCCAGGTTCGTCGATCCCACGTGGGACCACATGCCATCCACGATCATGATCTTCTGATGGATCATTGTCTTCTGGTGCTCGTAGAGGCGGATCCCCCGCTTGAGCAGGTCCTCGAAATGGTGATGGCCGGCGTGCTTGACCAGGGCGCTGTCGGTGACCGGGCCGGGGAACATGACGCGGACTTCCACCCCGCGCTTGACCGCCTTCTCGAGGAGCTTGCAGGACTCCTCGTCCGGGATGAAGTAGGGGTTCTGGATCAGCAGCTCCTTCTGGGCGGAGGCGATGGCCAGCTTGAACATCAGCTCCAGGTCCGAGATGCCGCCGAGCGGAGCGCCGGCCAGCATGTGCATCCGCAGCCCGCCCTCGGCCTCGATGTGCGGGAAATACTTCTCCCCCACCAGGACCTCCTGCGTCTCCTCCACCCAATGCTGGGCGAAGACCGACTGCGCGGCGTTGACGATCGGCCCCCGCAGACGGACGCCGGTGTCGCGCCAGTGCTCCTTGTCCTGCCCGTTCCCGGTCCACTCCTGCGCGATGCCGTGCCCGAAGACGTACGCCGTCTTGCCGTCGAAGATGGCTAGCTTGCGATGAGTGCGCTTGTTGAGCTGGCCGAGGTCCTGGATCCGTAATGGATGGTAGCGGGCCACCTTGACGCCAGCCTCCTTCATCATCTTCAGCAGCTTTTTGTCCGCCTTGAAGGAGCCGGCCGCATCGAGCATGAGCCGGACCTCGATGCCTTCCCGCGCGCGGGCAGAGAACGCCTCCGCCACCTGGCGGCAGATGTCCCCCTTCCACCAGACGTACGTCTCGTAATGGATCGTTTCCTTCGCCTCCGCGATGCCCTGCAGCAGCCTGGGAAAGAAGCCGTCGCCGTTGAAGAAGAGCTCGGCGTGGTTGCCTTCGAGAATGATCGCGCGCGTCATGCCGGCGATGGAGGGCAGCGCCTCCTCGAAATTGTCGATGTCCGGGACCTTGACGGTGAAGTTGCGCTCCCTGAGGTTCGTCCAGAGCATCAGGCCCAGCACCGCGATGACGAGCCCCATCGCGACCAGCACCCAGATTGGAATCTCGATCATGATTTGATTCCTTCCCCCCTCTCCCCAGCCCTCTCCCCCGTGCCGGGGGAGAGGGGGCTAGAGCTGCTCGTTGATCAGGTACGAGCCCCGATCGATGAACCTGTGCCAGGCGGAACGCTTCCGCCACTCCTCCAGGGTCACTTGTTTGGAAACCTTCAGGTCGCGCTCGAACGCCTCCCGGAGCTGGTCGGCCACGCCGGTATCGATCAACCCGACGCTCGCCTCGTCGTTGATGTCGAGCGAACGGTCGTCGAGGTTGGTCGAACCCACGTGCGACCAGAGGCCGTCCACGACCATAACCTTCTGATGGTTGAGGCTGGGCATGAACTCGTAGATCTCGATCCCCTTGGCGAGCAGGTCCTCGTAGCGCCGGTGGCCGGCGTGGCGCACCACGGAGCTGTCGGTGACCGCGCCGGGGAGCATGATCCGGATCTTGACCCCGCGCTCCGCCGCCTGCTCCAGCAGGCCCACCATCTCGCCGTCGGGGATGAAGTAGGGGTTCTGGATCAGGATCTCCTTCTCGGCGGCGCCGATGGCGAGCTTGAAGAGCAGCTCCAGGCGGGAGACGCCCCCCTGTGGAGAGCTGGCCGTCATGTGGGCGCGGATGCCGCCCGCCGGGCTCAGGCGCGGAAAATACCTCTCCCCCACCAGCACCTCGGCCGTCTGCTCCACCCAGTTCTCGGCGAAGGTCTCCTGGATGGAGTTGACCACCGGCCCCTCGATCCGCACGCCCGTGTCGCGCCAGTGCTTCTCGTCCTGCCCGTTGCCGGTCCACTCCTCGGCGAAGCCGTGGCCGAAGACGTAGCCGATACGGCCGTCGAAAACGGCGATCTTGCGATGAGTGCGGTTGTTGAAGAGGCCCAGGTCCTGGAGGAGGAAGGGGTGGAAGTAGGCGATGCGGACGCCGGCCTTCTCCATCCTCTCGAACAGCTTCTCGTCGCCCTTGTTCGAGCCGACGGCGTCGAGCGTCAGGCGGACCTCGACCCCCTCTGCGGCCTTCTTCGCCAGGGCATCGGCCACTTGCTCGCAGATCTCGCCCCGCCACCAGACGTACGTCTCCAGGTGGATGCTCTCCCGGGCCGCGGCGACATCCGCGAGAAGGCGCGGGAAGAAGCCGTCGCCGTTCTGGAGGATCTCGACGCTGTTGCCCGCCTGGATGGGCGAGCCGGTGAGGCCGGCGATGGAGGGGAGGGTCTCCGCGAAGCTGTCGATCCGGGGCACCTTGACGTGAGACTCCCGCTCCCGGCGCGTGGACCAGATGATCAGGATCAGCACGGCCAGGATCAGGACGTAGAGAATGGCGGCGCCGAGGGAGGTCACTACCTCCCGCTGCCACCATCGGCGTTTTCCGACTGGTACGGCTTTGGCTTCGGCCATTGGCCTCCTCCGCTATCTTCTTTCATTTGGGCCGGTCCGGTGCAGCTCGACGAGGACGGGCCAGTGGTCCGAGGGCCCGGCCTGGACGACGCGCGATTCCGCGGTGGTCCAGCCCGGGTCGGCCACCACCCAGTCGATCCGCTGGCGCAGGATGCGATGGGTGCAGGCCATGTCCTTGCCGCACAGCCGGAAGATCTCGGCTGCCATGAGCGTCTTGAGCTCGGGCGCATGCGGGGGAGCATTGAAGTCCCCCACCAGCACGAACGGTCCGCGAGACTGCCGGAGCCTGTCTAGGAGACTTCTGGCTTGCAGGCTCCGTGCCGGGCGGCTGGAGCGGAAGCCGGCGGCGAGGTGGGTGACGTAGAAGTCGATCTCAGAGGTATTTCCATCCAAGCCAGGAAATTCAATGCGGGAGTGGAGGACGGTGCGCGGCTCCGCTCCCGGAGCCGGGAGGGCGACGACCTCGGAGGTACGGATCTTGCCGCGGGTGAGCACCGCATTGCCGAACTCCTCGCCGGGATGGCCGAAGCTGCGGCCGAAGTGGTAATCCATGCCGGTCAGCTTCGCCAGGGTCTTCGCCTGGTCCTCATAGCGCACGACCCAGCCGCCGCGGTGGACCTCCTGGAGCCCCACGATGTCCGGCTGCGCAGCCTCGATGACTCCGGCGATCCAGTGCAGGTAGCGCCGGCTGAACAGGTGGGCCCGGCCATGGATGTTGTACGAGAGGACGCGAAGCTTCTCCACGCCTGCAGGAGTAGCGAAAGGCGTGCCGGGTGGCGTAGCCGGAACTTGCACGTTTACATGCCTCTTAAGTATATTCCGCGGCCTAGAGGCTGTGAACGAATGGAACGTGCCAAGCTTTCCCCGAGCAGGGGCGAATGGATCGTGGTCGCGCTGGCGTGCGCGATCGCGCATGCGTTCTACTGGCGCGCCGCGCTCCAGCCCCCCGCCTGGGACGCGAAAAGCTACCTGGAGATCGCGGCCGAGATCGCCGACAAGGGGTTGTTCACCCGGTTCCACTACTCCGAGCTGCGGACCTATGGCTATCCCTGGCTGCTGAGCGGACTGCTGCGCCTCGCGCGCGCCACCGGTACGCAGATCGGGCTGCTGATCTTCGAGGCGCAGCTCGCGCTGCACCTTGGCGCGGCCCTGTTCGCGCGCCGTGCCTTGACGGGCAGAGCACTGGGGCTCTCCCCGGGGCTCTGCCAGCTCGTGTTCGCGGCGCTGACTCTCAACGTGTTCGTGCTGTCCTACACCGCGGAGATCCTCAGCGAGAGCATCTCCCTGAGCCTGATCACCCTCGGAGCGGCCTTCTGGCTGCGGCAACTGCAGATCCAGGGCGGGAAAGAGTGGTGGATCAACCTGTTCCTGGGCAGCCTCGCCGCCGGCTTCTCCGTGATGGTCCGGCCGGCCAACGTGTTCTTTCTCGCTGCCTGGATCGTGGCCGTCACGGCCTTGTTCGTCACGCGCCGCGTGCCCATCCGCAGGATCGTGCCCGCCGCCGCGGTCCTGCTCGCCGGGCTCGCGCTGCCCATGCTCCCGCAGCTCGCCAACAACATCCGTCACTACGACCGAGCCACGCCCCTGGTCGCCGCTCCCCTGGCCAAGAGTCAGCAGGCCTGGGGCATCCGCAGCCAGAAGTACGCCACCGCGTTCCCGCCGGCACTGGGGCCTGCCATTCACTACGCGAATCCACTGTCGGCAGGCACCGTGCTCGACGAGGGCCGTCCGCTGGCCTGGTACCTCGAGCACCCGGTCGCGGGCACGCTCACGCTTACGCTGCACGTCTTCAACATGCTCGACCAGGACCTGCTGTTCACCTACAGCCACGACCTCGATCCGTGGTACCGCATTCCTGTCGGCATCCTGAACCATGGCCTGATCGCGCTCGCGCTCGCCGGCTTCGTGCTGATCGTCCGCCGGCGGAAACAGGGCCGGGATCTGGGCTTGGCGGCGCTGGTCCTGCTCGCCTATGCGGCCTTTCATATCGCCGTACATGCGCCGACGCTCGTGGAGATGCGTTTCGGACTGCCCCTGTTGCTGGTGGCGGCGCCGCTGGCCGCCTGGGCAGTCAGCGAGATCCGCGGGCTGCCGGGCCGCGCTCGGCTGACGGCGGTGCTCTGGGCGGCCGCTTACGTGGCGGCCGCGCTCGTCCTGTCGGGATGGGTGCGCCACCAATCCATCCCGATTCGCCTGTGGGAGTCTGCGGAAGGTGCCAACCTGCCTCTCCTGGTCCTGCTCTCCCTGGCCGTCTACGGCGGGACGGCCGCCGCCGCGCTGTACGCGGCGCACCGCTGGGTGCGGCCTCTCCAGCGCAAGATCGCGGTGCTCCTCGCGCTCGCGCCGCTGCTCCTCACCGGGCCAGCGACCTTCCGGGGAGCCGTGTACGCGCCCCTCGACATCAACTTCATCTTCGAGCCGCTCACCGCGTACCGCGCGGAGGCCGGCCTCACCTGGGTCCAGACGCCGCTGCTCTCCGACGTCGCCTTCTCGATGATCCCCTGGCAGAAGGCGGTCCGCGAGCACTTCCGGAACGGCCGCGCTCCGCTCTGGAACCGCTTCGTCCTGGCCGGCGAGCCGCTCCTCGCGGTCCAGCAGTCCGGCGCCCTCCATCCGTTCACCTGGGTCGGGTTCCTGCTCCCTCTCGCCCAGTCGTGGACCTTCCAGATGAGCGCCCGGCTCTTCCTCGCGGTGCTCTGCGCCTACCTGCTGTTCCGGGACATCGGCTGCCGCGAGGCGGCCGCGCTCCTGGGCGCGCTCGGGTGGGCGCTCTCGGACTTCATGGTCTTCTGGCTGGGATACACGGTAGGCAACGCGATCTCGCCGTTTCCGCTTCTGGTCCTGGGGCTGACCCGGCTCGTGCGGGACGCCGACCGCCGGGCGGTGGCCCTCACCGCGATCGCGCTGGTCCTCATCACCGCCGCCGGCCACCCGGAAAGCCTGCTCTTTGCCGTGACCGGCGCGGGCATCTACTTCCTTTTCCTCCTCGGTTTTGCCGGCCCGAAGCGCCGGGCGCGTCCGCTCCTGCTGTCGCTCGCGGCGGGCGCCATCGCGCTCGGCCTCGCGGCGGTCCAACTGGCACCCATGTTCGAGGTGCTCCCCCACACCTGGGAGCAGCTCCTGCGGGCCCAGCATTACGCGCACCAGCCGAAGTCGGTGGCACCGCAGGAGAGCGCGCGCCGGGCCGCAACCTATCTCCTGCCCTATGCCCATGGCGAGTCGGGGCACGGTCAGCTCCGCCCGGGGGGCTTCGGCGTGCCGGGAGGATACGCGGGGGCGATCCTCCTGCCGCTGGCCGCGTGCGGGCTCTTCGGCCGCGAGCGGATACGCTGGGCGTTCCTGGCCGTCGGGCTGTTCGGGCTCGTGATCTGGGCGCGCCTGGGGCTGGTCACCGATGCGCTCACCGCGCTGCCGCTGTTCGACATCGCGGTCACGGACTATCTCGTGTTTCTGGCGGCCTTCGCGACCTGCGCGCTCGCCGCGCTCGGCGCCGACCGGCTCCTGGCAGGCGAGGGCCGCAGCGCGTTCCTGGCCGGCGCCGCCCTCGCCGTGGCGGGAATCGCCGCGTTGTACTTTGTCTTCGAGCCGGCGATGAGGCAGCTCGACATGCCCCAGGCGTATCTGCACCGCCGGGTGCTGCTGGAGACTGTCCCGGTGGCGCTGGGGCTGGTTTTCGCCCTCGCCCTGTTTCGCCGCGCCTCCACCCGGATGGGCGCAGTGGTGCTCCTCGCGCTCCTCGCCGTGCCGCGGGTCTTCGAGGCCGGAGGGGTCTACCCGGTCTGCTCGGCGCGCGCTCTCTCGCCCCGGCTGCAGTTCCTGGAGGCGATCCCCCTGGGGACTCCCGTTCGCATGCTGGCCCTGGGCGAGATGTTCGTGCCGAACGTCTCGGCCCTTTACGAGCTCGAGGACGTCCGCGGCTACGAGTCCATGACGCTGCTCAGCCTCGTCCAAACGTTTCCGCTGTGGGTCTCGCCGGGTTACTGGTTCAACCGTGTGGACAATCTCAGGAAGCCCTTCCTCTCCTTCCTCAACGTGGGCTATGCCATCGTGCCGCTCGGCTATCACCCGCCTCCGGGGTGGAAGCTCCGGTCGCGCGACAAGAACGCCGACCTGCTCCAGAACAAGCGCGTCCTGCCCCGGGCGTTCGCGCCGGCCTCCGTCCGGCTCGAGACCGGCGCGGGGCAGCGGATCGCGTTGCTCGGGTCCATCCGCAATTTCCGGAACAGGGGCGTGGTAGCCTCCTGGCCGGGAGCCGCGCCCGGAGTCTGGCACCTGAACGGGAGCGCCCGGATCGAGATCACGTCCTACCAGGCCCAGTCCATGACGATCGAGGTCGACGCGCAGGAGGAGACGATCGTCGGGACCTCGATCCCTGCCTGGCCGGGCTGGAAGGCGCGGCTCGACGGCGCCGCGATCGAGCCGCTCTCCTACAACCACGCCTTCCTCGGCTTCCAGGTACCGCAAGGAGCGCACCGCCTCACCTTGCGGTACCTGCCCGACAGCTTCGTGCTCGGCGCCGCGGTCAGCCTGCTCACCCTCGCGGCTTCGCTCGTCCTCCTACTCCGCCGCGCCCGGCATCGATCGGAGCTGCCATGAGCTTCGCGGAAAAACGCGTCCTCATCACCGGGGGCCTCGGGTTCATCGGCTCCAACCTCGCGGTCCGGCTGCTCGCCGAGGGCGCCCGCGTCACCCTCTGCGATGCGATGATCGAGGGCTACGGCGGCAATCCGGCCAACATCCGGGAGATCCGGCCGGAGGTCGAGGTCGACGGCTCGGATGTCCGCGACGCCGAGGCCATGGAGCGGCTCGTGGCCGGGAAGGACGTCGTCTTCCACTTGGCGGCCCAGGTTTCCCACATCATGTCGCTGTCGAATCCTTACCCGGACATCGACATCAACATCAAGGGCACGGCGGTCGTTCTCGAGGCCTGCCGCAAGGTCAACCCGGAGGCGGTCGTCGTGCGCTCGGGCACGCGCGGCCAGTACGGCCCGGCCGTCAAGCTGCCCGTGTCGGAGGAGACGCCGTCCGACCCGCGCGGGATCTACGAGATCTCCCAGCTCTCGGCCGAGATGATCTGCCGCACCTACACGCGCATCCACGGCATCCGGACGGTGCCGCTCCGCCTCACGAACATCTACGGTCCGCGCAGCCAGATGAGGCATTCGCAGTTCGGCGTCGTGAACTGGTTCCTCCGGCTCGCGCTCGAGGGGCGCCCCATTCCGATCTTCGGCTCGGGGAAGATCCTGCGCGATTTCCTCTACGTCGAGGACTGCGTGGAGGCGCTGATGCGCGCGGCCGAGGAGCCGAAGGCCATCGGCGAGATCCTCAACGTCGGTCACGACCGTCCCTCAACGTTCCTCGAGGTCGCCGAGATCCTGCAGGAAATCGTGCCGGGAACGCGGATCGAGTTCACCGAGTTCACGCCCGAGCGTCGCGCCCAGGAGCCCGGCGACTTCGTCTCGGACATCACCAAGATCCGGCGCCTTGTCACTTGGGAGCCGAAAATCGGCCTGCGCGAAGGCCTCGCCCGCACGGCCGAGTTCTATCGCGAGCGGCACGAGGACTACTTCTGACCATGATTTCCATTCATCCCACCGCCCTCGTCGCCTCTCAAGAGATCGGAGACGGCACGCGCATCTGGGCCTTTGTCAACATCCTGGCGGGCGCGCGGCTCGGCCGCGAGTGCAACATCTGCGACCGCTGCTTCATCGAGAACGACGTTACGCTCGGGGACCGGGTCACGGTCAAGTGCGGAGTGTCGCTCTATGACGGGCTCGCGCTCGAGGACGGCGTCTTCGTCGGGCCCGGCGTGATGTTCACGAACGATCCGCGGCCGCGCAGCGGACAGTGGCTCGCGGCCTATCCCCGCACGGTCGTGCGCACGGGAGCGAGCCTCGGCGCGGGCGCGATCCTGCTGCCCGGGGTCACCGTGGGCCGCTTCGCGATGGTCGGGGCCGGCTCCCTCGTCACGCGCGAGGTCCCCGACTTCGCCCTCGTCTACGGCACCCCGGCGCGAGTGCAGGGCCACGTCTGCCACTGCGGCCGGAGCCTGCTCTTCGACGGCGGCTCGGCCGTCTGCGCCTGCGGGCAGGCGTTCGTCCAGGATGCCCAGGACGCTGGCGGCCGGGTGCGGGAGGCGGCATGAGCGTCGTTTTTGCGGCCCTGGATGCGGACTACCAGGGGAAGAAAGACCTGATCGACGCCGCGGTGGCGCGCGTCCTCGCCAGCGGATGGTTCATCCTGGGCAAAGAGGTGGCCGCCTTCGAGGCGGCGTTCGCGGATTTCCTCGGCGTGGCGCACGTGGTCGCCTGCGCCAACGGCACCGAGGCCATCGCGCTCGCCCTCCTCGCCGCCGGCGCGGAGCCGGGCGACGAGGTCCTCCTCCCGGCCAACGCCTGCGTCCCCGTGATCGCGGCCGTGCGCCTGGCGGGCGCGAAGCCGTGCCTCTGCGACGTTGATTCCGAGACGCTCACCCTCGACCCCGAGAGCGCCGCGCGCGAGCGGACCGGGGCGGCGCGGTTCCTTCTGGCCGTCCACTTCTACGGCGGAGTGGCCGACGTCGAGGCGCTCGCCGCGCTCGCGCAGCGCGAGGGGCTCACCCTGATCGAGGACTGCGCGCAGAGCCACGGCGCGACCTTCCGGGGACGCTCGACCGGCGGCTTCGGCCGCGCGGCTTCGTTCTCCTTCTACCCGACGAAGAACCTCGGCGCTTACGGCGACGGCGGCGCGGTGGCCACGAACGATGCCGGGGTCGCGCAGCGCCTCCGGCAGCTCCGCCAATACGGCTGGAGCCGCCGCGACTACGCCGAGCAGGAGGGGAGGAACTCGCGCCTCGACGAGCTCCAGGCGGCGATCCTCGCGGCGAAGCTGCCGTTCCTCGCCGGGGAGAACGAAAGGCGGCGAGAGATCGCGGCGCGTTACGACGCCGCGTTCGCCGACCTGCCCCTGCGCCTCTTGAGCACCCGCGAAGGCGCGGTCCCGGCCCGGCATCTCTACCCCGTCCGGACGGAGCGGCGGGACGCCCTGCGCGCGCACCTGGCCGCTTGCGGTGTGGAGACGGCGGTCCACTATCCGACGCCTCTCCACCTGCATCCCGCCTATGCCTTCCTCGGCAGGGTCCGGGGAGACTTCCCCGTGTCCGAGGCTGCCTGCGAGACGGTCCTGTCGCTGCCGCTCCACCCCGCCCTCTCCGACTCCCAGGCCGAGACGGTGATCGCGGCCGTGCGCGGTTTCTTCGGAGAGCGGCCGTGACGCGCGAGCTCGTCTCGGTCGTCATCCCGGTCTACTTCAACGAGGAGAGCCTGCTGCGGCTGGCCGGGCGGCTGCGCGCCGTCGCGGACGCCGCGGACCACGATCTGGAGGTCGTCTTCGTGGACGACGGCTCCCGCGACGGATCGTGGGACCGGATCGTCGAGATCACCCGCGCCTGGCCGGCCGCGCGCGGCCTGCGGCTGACCCGGAACTTCGGCTCGCAGATGGCGATCGTGGCCGGGCTCTCGGAGGCCAGGGGGGCGGCGGCGGCCGTGCTCTCCGCGGATCTCCAGGAGCCGCCGGAGCTGGTGCACGAGATGGTCGCGGCCTGGCGCCGGGGCGCGACCGCGATCCTCGCGGTAAGGCGGAGCCGGCCGGAGGGCTGGACGATCCGCGCCGCGGCCGGTCTCTACTACCGGATCCTGCAGCGTCTCGCCTTCGCCGAAATGCCTACCGGGGGCTTCGACTGCTTCCTCATCGGCCGGCCCGCGATCGACTTCATTGTGGAAGGCGGCGAGACGAACGTCTCCCTTCCGGGCCTGCTCATGTGGTCGGGCTTTCCGGTCGCGCTGGTCCCCTACGACCGCGTCGCGCGCGAGGAGGGGGAGTCCCGCTGGACGTTCACCAAGAAGCTCAAGTACTTCGCCGACTCGATCATCGCCTTCTCCTACGCGCCGCTGCGGTGGATGTCGATTTCCGGAGCCGTGCTGGCCCTCCTCGCGTTCGCGTACACGGCATTCCTGGTGGCCTACAAGTTCATCCACGACGAGCCCATCCAGGGTTGGACCTCGCTCATGGTCGCGCTCACCTTCTTCTCCGGCGTGCAGCTTCTTTCGCTCGGCGTGCTCGGCGAATACCTCTGGCGGACGCTCGACGCAGCCCGCGCGCGCAAGAGATTCCTGATCCGGGACAAGGCCGGCGGCGTCAGAAGCTGAAGTCGAAGTCGCGGATGAGGTTGAAGCCGAGGCGGACGTCCTCGGTCTCGAAGCCGGCCGCCGAGTCGCCGCCGAGATACTGGTCCACCGTGACCGCTCGCGAGTTGCCGAGGACGATCTCGAAGATGTGGCCGCCCACGTCCCTGGACCAGGCCAGGTGCCAGGCGGTCACGCTCTCGTCCAGGTCCCGGTTCTCGGGGATGACCTCCAACTCGACGAGGCTGCCGCCCCGCAGCGCGAAGGTCAGGCCGACGGGGACGTTGAACGCGTTGCGCAGGCGTGGCGTGTCGCGCACCCAGGAGGGGGACATCAGCAGGTTGAAGCCCCGGCCCAGGCGGCGGCTCAGGAGAACCTGAGCGAAGGGCCGCGTGGGGTCTTCGATCCCCTCCAGCTCCAACCGGTCCACACCCGCCCGGACGGCCACGCTCAAGGGTCTGCGCGGCCCCTGCTCCAGCACCAGGAATTTGCTCGCCAGCTCGAAGTCCTGTTGGAAGGAAAAGCGCAGGAGGGACGCGTCGAGGCGGGGCGTGATCCCGAAGGCGAGCCCGATTCCCACGTCGGCCCCGCTGTCGAGCCCCCAGAGGTCCGAGGAGCTGCCATCCTGGACCGGCAGGTGGAAGCGGTGGAGGAAGATCACTTCCAGCGTCTTCGCCTGCACGGGGAACGGGGTGGCGACGTTGACGAGGCGCGTGCCGAGGGGGTCTCGACGCTCGGGCTCGGTTTCTTCCTGAGCGGCGAGCGGGGCTGAAAGGACCAAAAGGACACAAAGGACGTAAAGGACTTTCTTCAGCATGCGGCCTCCTCAGTTGTTCGGGGCGCCGGCCAGAACCCAGCCGACGAGGCCGTCCATCTGCTCCTGGGTGAGCGAGCCCGGGTTGTCCAGGGGCATGCGGGCGCCGGTGATGTCCGGGTCGCCCCGCAGCTTCTTGATCAGGTAGCTCCGCCCGGGATCTCCCGGCTCGATGCGGTCGAGCGAAGCGTTCCCGACCGCGGGACGGTTCACGATCTCGCCGTAGGACCGCCCCGCCTCCAGGACCAGGCCGCCGGAGCCCGCCGAGGCCGAGTGGCAGCCGGCCTTGGCGCAGGTCGGGGTGAAGACCTGCGCCTGGACCTGGGCGAAGGTGAAGGCCTGACCGTCCGGAGCCCCCAAGGGCTCGGTCGGGCTCTTCACATCGCCGCAGGCCGCCAGCAGCAGCGCGGCCAGGACATAGGCTTTACGGGCAAGTCGCAAACGCATGGTAGACCTTCACCACCCCTTCCTCGCTGCCCGTCTGTCCCGGCGGTCAGGGAAAAGGTTCTTCTTGAACCTTTCGGCGGCCGGCTGGGACATACTCGAAGATCATGTCCCGGACGGCTTCCACTCCCGAGAGCGAAACGGCCCTGCTGCGCCGGATCGCGGCCAAGGACCGCCGGGCCTTCGAGGCGCTCTACCACGCCTACTATCGCCGGCTGTTCGCCTATCTTTTCAAGACGATCCGGAGGCCGGAGCTGGCGGAGGAGGTGCTCGACGACGTGATGCTGGCTGTCTGGACGGGCGCCGCGTCGTTCAACGGGCGCTCGCGCCCTTCGACCTGGATCTTCGGCATCGCTTACCACAAGGCGCTCAAGGCCCTGGCTCGCCAGGGCCGCCACAACGCGGAGATCGAGGAGTCGGACGTCGAGGAGCCGATGACCGACGAGAGCCCCGGCCCCGAGGGGCTCCTCGCCCGCAGGGAGATGGCGGACGTCCTCGGGCGGGCGCTCCGCGCCCTGCCGCTGGAGCAGCGGACCGTGGTGGAGCTGACCTACTACCACGGCTTCGCCTATCAGGAGATTGCGGAGATCATGGGCTGCCCCGTGAATACCGTGAAGACGAGGATGTTCCACGCCCGGCGGCGCCTGCGGGAGCTGCTGCCCGGCATGGGTGTATCGCGAGCTGTCTGAGCGGAGGGTTATGGAGATGAGACAGGAAGACGAGCGGCTCCATCAGCGCATCTGGGAGCTGCTCCCCTGGTACGCGAACGGCACCCTCGGGGAGGCCGAGAGGCGGACCGTCGAGGAGCACGCCGCCCAGTGCGAGCGCTGCCGGGAGGAGATGCAAGCCTGCCGGCAGCTCGGCGAGGCGGTGCGGCTGACGGCGGTGGAAGCGCCCACGCCCCATCCCGCCCGGCTCTCGCGGCTGATGTCGCGGCTGGACGAGGCCGAGGGGTCCTCGACCCGCGCGCGGCTGGCGGGGCTGCTGACCGCCACGCCGAAGCCGGTGCGCTGGGTCTTGTCCGGGCAGCTCGCGGCACTCCTCCTGCTGGCTGCCGGCTGGATGCGGATGCCGCTTTCCCCACCTTCCCCGCCGCCAGCTCAATTCACGACTCTCTCAGATGCGGTCGCCGTCGCAGGAGGCCAACAGGTCCGGGTGGTGTTCGCAGACGGAGCGACCGAGCGCCAGATCCGCGACGTGCTCCTGCCGATCGGCGGCCAGCTCGCGGGCGGCCCCTCGCCCCTCGGCGTCTACACCGTCGAGCTGCCCGAGGGCCGCGATCCGCTGCCTGTCGTCCTCCAGCATCTGAGGAGCCGCCCCGAGGTGAGCTTCGCGGAACCGGTCATGAGCAATAGATGAAAGCCTTTCGTCTCCTTCTTCTCCTCCTGCTGGCCGGCTGCGCAGGCTCGGGCGCGCCCGCTCCCGAGGGCGTGGCTCCGGGCACCCGTCCCGGCGCTCCCCAGGTGATGGTCATGCTCGCTCCCGCGCCGCCGGCCATCCTGGGAAGCAACACCGCGGCCCTGGCGCAGACCTACGGGCTGCGCACGGTCTACTCCTGGAACCTGGCTTCGCTCGGCGAGCAGTGCGTGGTCTTCGAGGTCACCGGCGGGAGGCAGCCCGCGGAGGTGGCCCGGCGCCTCGCCTCCGATCCCCGGGTCGGCTCGGTGCAACCGATCGAGACCTTCGACGTGCTGGCCGAGCCAGGCCCGTGGAACGATCCCTACGCCCGACTCCAGCATAGCGCCGAGGCGCTGCACCTTCAGCAGGCCCACCGCTGGGCCACGGGCAAGGGAGTGCGGATCGCGATCATCGACACCGGGGTCGATCTCGACCATCCCGACCTGCGCGGACGGGTGGTCAAAGCGCAGAACTTCGTGGACCAGGGGGAGCGCAGCTTCACCACCGACTTCCATGGCACGGCCGTGGCCGGGGTGATCGCCGCGGCGGCCAACAACGAGATCGGGATCGTGGGAGTCGCGCCGCAGGCGCAGATCTACGCGCTCAAGGCCTGCTGGCAGCAGCCGGCGGGAGCGCGGGAGGCGGTCTGCAACAGCTACACCCTGGCCAAGGCCGTGGACTTCGCGATCGCCGAGGCCGCGCAGGTGATCAACTTCAGCCTCGCCGGACCGCCGGACGTCCTCCTGACGCGGCTCATCAAGGTGGCCCTCGAGCGCGGCATCGTGGTGGTGGCCGCCGCGCCGTCCAAGCCGGGTGCCCGGGCTTTCCCCGCGTCCATGCAGGGGGTGATCGGAATCTCCGGCAATGTTCAGCCGGAGCCTCCAGGGCAGGCGTTCCTGGCGGCGCCGGCGGTGGACATCCTGACGACCGTACCCCGCGGCTCTTACGACTTCTTCTCCGGCAGCTCGATCGCGGCGGCCGAGGCCTCCGGGGTCGCGGCCCTGCTCCTGGAGCGCAACCCCAAGCTCACGCCGCCCGAGCTCGCGGCCCTCTTCCACAAGACCGCCCGCCTCTCCCAGATCGACGCCTGCGCGGCCCTGGTCAGCGCCTCCGGCATCGGCTCCTGTCCGTAACATTTGCGGCCGAGATACGCCTGAGTGCGGTAGACTGTTGTTCCTTCAAGGAGCTTTACCATGAAGAATCTCGGGTTTACGTCGATTTTGGTGTTCAGCCTCACGATGCCGCAGCTGGCCACCGCCCAATCTGCCAGCGGCAACTACCGGTTCCTGCTGGAAGACGACCTTTTCAAGACCGTGGAATTCCAAGCGGACGAGAGGGGCGGCTCGATGGCCTTCGCCGACGAGGCAAAGATCGTGGACGGCGATGATGTCGAAGACCCCCGTCGCGGAGATGCCATACCGGTCTACGTCAAGGTCGATTTCGACGACTTGACGGTTGAGAAGAACAGGGCCCTGATGAGCGGATACGTCCTGGATTCCAGCCACAAGAGCTTCTTTGGGACGTTGGTGCAGCTCGTGGTCGAAGACAATGTGGAGAATCCGAGGGTGCCGGACAGGCTCACCTGGGTGTTCTGCAAGCCGCGGGAGAGGGGATGGGTCCCAACCGACGCGGAGGTGAAGGGCGACGACGGCGCCTACCTGAGGTGGTGGGCGACGGACGCCGAGCGGAAGGACGACGTTGGGATACCGTCCCAGGACCTCCTTTCGAACGCGGGCGACTGCCCGATCTTTCCGGTCTGGGAGTACGCCCTGGTCGACCCAAATAAGTGGGAAGGCGACATCGTCGTCAAGCCGTAAGCCCCGGTGCGGTGTGCTGCCCGTAGCTCAGCGCACCGCCAGCTTCATCGTCATCCCTTTCGCGGCGTGGCTGCCGATCGGGCAGTGAATCTGGTACTCGCCGGGCTGGAGAGTGACCTGGAGGGTGCCGGTCTCCTTCGGCCTTACGACCGTCTCCAGCATGGCGTCGATCCCCGGCCCCTGGATCTTGAAGCTGTGGCTCTTGCGGCCCTCGTTGTGGACGGCGAAAGCCGTCGGGCCGGCGGGCAGGGTCGCCGGCATCTCGATGGTGTACTCGGTCAGGCGGACGTCGACCGCCGACGCCGTTTTTTCCGCTGCCATCGCGGCGGTCAGGCCGAGGAGGAGGACCGGGACGAGGAGAAGCTTCCTGGGCTGAATCATGAGGTGAGCTTACGCCTTCCCGGTTTTCTTCCATAATGCCGCCGGAGGGATGCCATGGCGCGCAACGGTAAGGGGATGAGAGTCGGGAAGCGCTTTCACAAGCCGGGGACCGCGCCCGGCACGCTCAAGGCCCCCGAGAAGCGGGTCGAGCAGGTCCGCATGACGGTCATCGACTACGGGCCGGAGCGCCTGGAGGAGAAGACCGTCACCCGCGTCGAGCAGCTCTTCCCCTACCGGGACAGCCCGACGGTCACCTGGATCAACATCGACGGGCTGCATGACGTTGCCGCCCTGGAGGCGCTCGGCAAGCATTTCGGCTTCCACCCCCTGGCTCTGGAGGATGTCCTCAACTGCGGGCAGCGGCCCAAGCTCGAGGACTACGGCGAATACCACTTCATGATCATGAAGTCGCTGCTCTACGACGAGACCCTCGCGACCGAGCAGATCAGCTTCTTCCTGGGCGGCAACTACGTCATCACGCTCCAGGAGATTGCGGGCGACTCCTTCGAGGCCGTGCGCGAGCGCATCCGCCGCGGCAAGGGGCTGATCCGCAAGGCGGGGCCGGACTATCTGGCCTACGCCCTGATCGACGCCCTGGTGGACGAGTTCTTCCCGGTCATGGAGAAGTTCGGCGAGCGGATCGAGACCCTGGAGGCCGAGCTGCTGGCGAACCCGACCCCGGAGACGATCCAGCAGGTCCATCGCATCAAGCGCGAGCTGCTCCTCCTGCGGCGCACGGCCTGGCCGGAGCGCGACGTCATCGCCGCGATGCAGCGCGAGGAGTCGGACGTCATCCACCCCGAGACCCAGGTCTTTCTCCGCGACTGCTACGACCACACCATCCAGGTCATCGACATGATCGAGACCTTTCGCGACCTGGCCGCGGGCATGCTGGACGTCTACCTGTCGAGCGTCAGCAACCGGATGAACGAGGTGATGAAGGTACTGACGATCATCTCGACCATCTTCATCCCGCTGAACTTCATCGCCGGGGTCTACGGCATGAACTTCCACACCGAGGGCAAGCCCATGAACATGCCGGAGCTGAACTGGCGCTTCGGCTATCCCTACGCCCTGACGCTGATGTTCACGGTGGCGCTGCTGCTGGTCTTCTACTTTCGGAAGAAGCGCTGGTTCTAGCCGCCGGTCGGCTCCGGTCGGGGAACTGCCGGTGGCACCTTCGGCGCCAGGCGCGCCAGAGGGGGCGAGGTGCGCAGGGCCTGGGACGGCAGGAGCAAGCGGGGAGAAGAGGCCTCTTCCGCTGAAAGCGGCGCGCCGCCACGCCGCTTCGCGGACAGCTCCCGGAAGAGCGTCGCGGCGAAGCCCTCGATGACGGCGGGCTCGTCTTCGCCGGGCTTCCGGGTTCCCCCCCCGGCGAAGACCAGGCGCGAGGGCTCGGCCTCCCCGGAGGAGCCCGACTCCCGGCTGGACTGGAAAGGCGCGAGCGAGTCGAACCAGCCGTAGACGCGGCCGACCGCGGCGGGCTGGAGCCGGCCCCGCACCTCGTCCCCACCCCAGGCGCACGCCTGCGCCCACACCTCGCCGGTCAGGAACACGGACACACTCTCGCAGCTCCCCAGGGAGCCGCCCCGATGCCAAGAGAACGCGAGGCCGTAGGCGCCGCCGCTGCGCCCGCCTGCCTGCTCGGCGGCCACGCGCCTCGCCCACTCCACGATCATCCGCTCCTCCACCGGTCCCGGCCGCACCCGGCCGCGGCCGTGGAAGACCAGCTCGCTCCGCCCCAGCCGGGCGCGGAACGGCGCATACGCACGAGCGAAGAGATGCGCGTCCTCCGCCCGCTCAGGCCCCAGGAAAAGGTAAGGCACGAGCGGCCCCTCCGCCGGTCCCGCCGCGACGCCCCCAATGCCGATCGCGATCCGGGTGGGAGGGTCCTGCCACCGCTGCCAATCCACCACAACCCTGCCCACCCCGGGGATCTCGTCCTTGATGTCCTTGTTGTCCCTGGTGTCCTTGAGGTCCTTTCCGGCCGGCTGCGGCTCTCCCCCACAGCCCCCGCAGCCC
This sequence comes from Acidobacteriota bacterium, assembly GCA_034667225.1. GTDB lineage: Bacteria > Acidobacteriota > Thermoanaerobaculia > Multivoradales > UBA5704 > DATMER01. The sequence goes on along the minus strand of JAXDKG010000017.1, from coordinate 41,530 downwards.
CCAAGGACTACAAGGACACCAAGGACGACAAGGACAAATCTCCTGCTCACGGCCCGCAACCATATCCCAGGCGCTTGACAGCGGGCACCATTCCAGCCGAAGATTTGAACGATGGTTCAAATCGCTGCAGATCGGGCGGTCGGCAAGAAGCGCGAGATCCTGGAAGCCGCCTCGCGGGTGTTCCGCGCCCGGGGCCTGCACGCGGCGGGCATGCGGGACATCGCGGCCGAGCTCGGGATGGCGGTCGGCAACCTCTACTACTACTTCCGGGACAAGGAAGACCTGCTGGCCTTCGTGCAGGAGAGCGCGCTGTCGCGCCTGCTCGAAATGGCGGCCCGGGTGCGGGCGCTGGACCTGCCCGCGGACCGGAAGCTTCGGCTTCTGCTGGAAGAGCACGTGGTGGGCCTGAACGATCCCGAGGAGGGCACGCCCGGGTCGCTCGCGCACTTGGAGGTCGAGGCGCTCGGCGAAGAGCGGCGGGCCGGGGTGCTGGCCCGGCGCGACGAGTACGAGCAGATCGTCCGCGCGCTGATCGAGGAAGGCATGGAGCAGGGGATGTTCCTGCGGGCGGACCCCAAAGTGGCGAGCCTGGCGCTGCTCGGCAGCGTCAACTGGACTGTGAAGTGGTTCCGGCCCGAAGGCGGCAAGAGCGCGCGAGAGATCGGGCGGCAGATCGCCGAGATGATGGTGAGGAGCTTGAGGCATGAGTGATCGAGTGACGCTGCATCTCCGGGTCAACGGCGAGGACCGCTTCGCCGTGATCCCCGTGCACCACACGCTGCTGGAGGTGCTGCGCGAAGAGCTGGCCCTGACCGGCACCAAGCACGGCTGCGAGCTCGGCGAGTGCGGCACCTGCGCCGTGCTGGTGGATGGCAGGCCGATCCTCTCCTGCCTGGCCCTCGCGGCCGAGATGGAGGGCAAGGCGGTCGAGACGGTCGAGGGGCTCCAGACCGGCAACGATCTCCACCCCCTGCAGGCCGCCTTCGCCGACCTCGGCGCAGCCCAGTGCGGCTACTGCACGCCGGGCATCCTGATGACCGCCAAGGCGCTGCTGGCCGACAACCCGGAGCCCTCCGTGCCGGAGATCCAGGAGGCGCTGGCCGGCAATCTCTGCCGCTGCACGGGCTATCACAAGATCATCCAGGCCGTTGAATGGGGAGCCGCGAAGATGCGGGGCGTAAACGAGGACCCTCCGGACGAGGTCTTCTACGGCACAGATCCCGACGATCCCGGAGCCGGACGGACCGGGCCCACCCTGGTCGACCTGCGCCTGCAGGAGCGGAACCCCGACGACGCGGGACGGCTTCCAGACGAGGTCCGACCGCTATGAGAAAGATCCTGCTTTCCGCGCTGTTCGCCTTCGCGCTCGCCCTGCCCGCTGCAGCCCAGCCGACCTGGAGGCTCGGCGGCGTCCTGGTCGAGCCGCGGCACCCGACCGCGAGCGACAGCATCACGTTGACGGTGGTCGGCGACGGGCAGTGCTATGTCTTCAATCCGGTCTACGACGAGACCACCGGCTCGGTGGTGGTGAACCTCGAGCCGCAGGATTGCGTGTCGGTTCCCGGCTACTTCCCCATCCGCGAAACGTTCGCGATCGGACCGCTCCCGGCCGGCCGGCATCTCGTCGAAATCCCGGTCGGAAACGACGGTTTCGGCCGCACCTGGAGCGAGCTCTTCGAGGTCGGCGAGGACACGGCGCTCGGCCTGGGAGAGGACTTCTATGTCCGCGTCCACTGGTCCAACCCGCGGGACGGCAGCTCCGGCTCAGGCCACGCCCTGCGGCTGGCCCGCGACTCCGGCGCGTTCTGGTTCTTCTATCCAGACAACCTGGAGGTCACGATCAAGGTGCTCGACGGCCGCGCCATCAACGGCCACTGGTGGGTGTTCATCGCCAGCATGACCGACGTCCAGTTCGAGGTAGAAATCTCGCGAGAGGGCGGCCCCGTGAAGACCTACGTCCAGACCGCCGGAGCGAACCGCAACTTCATCGACATCAACGCCTCCTTTACGGAGGGGTCGCAGCCCGGCTCCGCGCCGGACATCGCCGTCTACCCGGAACATCCCACCGCGGCCGACCTGGTCCACGTCCAGGTGGCGGTGCTCAACACCGAGCCGGGCATCGCGTTCACCGGGATGGAGGGGCATGCCCTCGTCTTCAACGACAACTCACATGCCTATCCGGCTGGCGAGCCGGAGCGGCCGCTTCATCGCTACACCGCCGGGGCTACCGCCGGTCCGCTGGCGCCCGGCGTCTACAGGGTCGACGTGCGTCTGGATGACGTTCACGAATTCGGCCGGACGTTCGAAGTGATCCCCGCGAGCCCGGCGAGCCCAGCCCTCCGCCTGGGGGAGGCTGACGAGGACCATACCGATATCAAGGTTTCCTACAGGATACCGGGCGAGACCCACTTCGCGACCGCTCCGGGAGTGCCGCTCACCCGGGACTCCGCCTACTTCTACTTCTTCGACCGCGAGAACGCCGAGGTGACCGCCAAGGTCCTGGACGGCCGCGGCGTCAACGGGCACTGGTGGGTCTTCCTGGCCAACATGACCACGGTCGAGCTGGAGATCGAAGTCACCCACTGCCCGCCGCAGGCTCCGCCCGCGTACGGCATCACGAAGACGTACGTGCAGCCGCCCGGACAGAACCGCAACTTCCTGGACACCTCCACTTTTTAGCGAGAGAGTTTCATGGCCGAGCCCGTAAGAAAGCCAGAGCCCGAACCGGAGCGCGACTTCAACATCGTCGGCAAGCCCTTCCGGCGCGTCGACGGCCGCGCCAAGGTCACCGGCGCCACCAAGTTCGCGGACGACCTCGCCTTTCCACGCATGGTTTTCATGCGCCTGGTGCGCTCGACCGTGCCCCACGCGCTGATCCGGTCGATCGACCTCTCCGAGGCCGAAAAGGTGCCGGGCGTGCTGGGCTTCCTCACGGGTAAACACTTCCCCATCCCCTTCGGCATCCTGCCCGTCTCCCAGGACGAGCATGCCCTCTGCCCTGACAGAGTCCGCTTCGTCGGCGATCCGGTCGTGGCGGTCGCCGCTTTGACTGAAGATGCAGCCTGGGAGGCAGCGTACAAGGTCAAGGTCGATTACGAGGTGCTGCCCACGATCTCCAGCGTCCAGGACGCTCTGGATTCTCTCCGGGGTCCCGAGTCGCCCATCCATGACTATGGCGACGAGGGCAACCTCCACAAGGTCGTCTCCATGACCTTCGGCGACGTGGACGGCGGCTTCGCCGAAGCGGAAGAAATCTTCGAGGACACGGTCTTCTACGAGGGCAACACCCACCTCCCCATGGAGCAGCACGCCTCGGTCGCGGTGCCCGAGGACGACGACCGGATCACGCTTTACTCCTCCTCGCAGACGCCGCACTACGTGCACCGCGCGATCGCCAAGGTGCTGGAGCTGCCCGCGTCCCGCGTGCGGGTCGTGGCCTGTTCCAACGGCGGCGGCTTCGGCGGCAAGAGCGATCCTTTCAATCACGAGATCGTGGCGGCGAAGATGGCACTGCATCTCGGCCGGCCGGTCAAGGTCACGCTCACCCGCGAAGAAGTCTTCTACTGCCATCGCGGCCGCCATCCCGTGATGATGCACGTGCGCACCGGCCTGAAAAAGGACGGAGGCCGCTGGAAGATCACCGCCCAGCATCTGAAAACCGCGCTCGACGGCGGCGCCTACGGCAGCTACGGCGTGGCTTCGACCTATTACACAGGCGCGCTCCAGACCGTGACCTACGAGATGCCGGCCTACAAGTTCGAAGGCGTGCGCGCCTTCACGAACAAGCCGCCCTGCGGACCCAAGCGCGGGCACGGCACGCCGCAGCCGCGCTTCGCGTTCGAGCTCCACCTGGACAAGATCGCCGTGAAGCTCGGCGTAAACCCGGCCGACCTGCGCCTCGGCATGCTCGCCCATCCGGACACGGTGACGGCGAACTGGCTGCGCATCGGCTCCATGGGATTGCGGCGCTGCATCGAGGCCGTGGTGGAGGGCAGCGGCTTCCGCGAGCGCTGGGGGAAGATGCCCGAGGGCCGAGGCCTGGGCCTCGCCTGCGGCTCCTATCTCTGCGGCGCGGGCCTGCCGATCTACTGGAACCACATGCCGCAATCGGGCGTGATGCTCAAGCTCGATCGTTCCGGCGGCGTGGCCGTGTTCTGCGGCGAGGCGGAGATCGGCCAGGGCTCGGACTCGATCCTGGCCGCCATGGTGGCCGAGGTGCTGGGCATCTCGCTTTCGGACATCCGCCTCTGTGTGGCGGACACGGACCTGACGCCGGTCGATCTCGGCAGCTACTCGTCGCGCGTGACCCTGATGATGGGCAACGCCGCGATCCAGGCCGCGGAGCGGGCGCGGGAAATGATTGCGAAAGCAGTCTCCGATCAGCTCGAAGTGCCGGCCTCGCGGCTCGTGTTCGCGGAGCGCCGGGTGTTCAATGCCGAGGACCCGGACAAGGGGCTCACCTTCCAGGAGGCGGTCATCGCGGCCGAGGCGCGCTTCGGCACGCTGGGCACGACCGGCAGCTACATTCCGCCGCGCTCGCCGGGCAAGTACCGCGGCGCGGGCGTGGGTCCCTCCCCCGCGTACTCGTACTCGGCCGCGGTCGTCGAGGTCGAGGTCGATCCCGAGACCGGCCTGTGGAACCCGGTGCACGTCTGGATGGCGCACGATATCGGTAGGAGCCTGAATCCTGTGCTGGTCCTCGGCCAGGTCGAGGGGAGCGTCTACATGGGCCTCGGCGAGGTGATGATGGAGGAGCAGGATTTCCGGCGCCTCCCCCGGCATCTCTCGAACGCCCTGGTGCACAAGTTCCCGTCGATGCTCGAATACAAGAGCCCGACCTTCCTGGAAATGCCGCCGGTCACGACCTACCTGATCGAAGATCCCGACCCGTCGGGACCCTACGGAGCCAAGGAAGTGGGCCAGGGTCCGTTGCTGCCGATGATGCCCGCAGTGGTCAACGCCATCCACGACGCGGTGGGTGTGCGGATCGATCAGACTCCGGTGCATCCGCACATGATCCTCAAGGCACTGCAAGCCAAGGACAAGCGCTTCGGTCCGAAGGCCTTCCCGGAGGTGGACTTCGGCGAGAGCCTGCTGGTGCCCACGCCCGAGCAGGGAGGCGATGGCCGGGCGATCAACGATTACAAGGAGAAGCTGAGGTCCGGCATGCGCTCGGCCTCGGGCACGATGATGAGCCGCGAAGAGGCGTTGAAGCAGAAAAAGGTTGCTGTTCTGACCACCGGCCCGGAAGGGGCGCGCTGATGCTGCGTCTGCCGCCGTTTCAATTCCGCGTCGCGAAGACCTTGAACGAGGCCGCCGACATCCTCGTGAGCGAAGGCGCGGCGGAGCACGAAGACAACGTCCGTCTCGTCGCGGGAGGGACCGACCTCTGGCCAAACATGAAGCGCCGGCATCAGAAGGCGCGCACCGTGGTCAGCCTGATGTCCGTCCCCGGTTTGAAGGGGATCGACGTCAACGGCGATATCCGGATCGGAGCCACCACGATCCTGGAAGACATCGTCCGCGACGCGGCGGTGCGCGAGCGCTATCCCGCCTTCGCGCGGGCCGTGGCCTCGATCTCCTCTCCCCCACTCCGTCACATGGGCACGATCGGCGGCAACATCTGTGTAGATACCCGCTGCACCTACTACAACCAGACGGAAGACTGGCGGCGCTCGGTTTCCTACTGCATGAAGGAAGACGGTCAGATCTGCTGGGTAGCAACGAGCTCGCCGCGCTGTCTGGCCCACACGGCTTCCGACTCCGCGCCGATGCTCTGCGCCCTGGGAGCGGGAGTGCGACTGGTCTCCACCGAGGGAGACCGGGTGATCCCCATTGAAAAGCTTTACAAGGACGACGGTATCGAGTACCTCGCCAAGCGTCCCGAAGAGATCGTGGCAGGAGTGCTCCTCACCAAGGAATCCGAAGCCACCCGCTGCCGCTCCGCCTTCTGGAAGCTCCGCCGCCGAGGCTCGATCGACTTCGCAGTGCTCTCCTCCGCCGTGGCGCTCTGGACCGACAAGTCCGGAGTCGTGGAAAAGGCAAGGATTTATCTTGGAGCCGTAGGCTCCTACCCCGTCCCCGCCCAGGAAGCCTCCGACTTCCTCGTGGGCAAGACGCTCACCACCGAAACGATCGCCGAAGCTGCCCGTCTCGCCAGGAAGCCCTCATATCCCATGGACAACACCGACTTCGCGCCGCAGTGGCGAGGAGCCATGGTGGTCAAGTACACCGAAGCCGCCCTGCGTGAGGCCGCCGGCCTGCCAGTCGAGCGGCTGGGGCCGAAGCACGCGTGAATTTCGGGGCCGTCCTCGGAGTCGTCTCCGGCTTCCTCGAAGAACGCGGCTACCGCCATGCCCTGATCGGCGCCGTGGCTCTTGCCGCTCATGGACTTCTACGGACGACCCAGGATCTCGATCTAATCGTCGAGTCCTCGGCTCAACCGGATCTCATCCGGTTCCTGGAGGCGCAAGGCTACGAGACGCTCCATCGATCGAACGGTTATTCGAACCACTCCCATCCCGATCCTGACCAGGGACGGGTCGATTTCGTCTACGTCCATGGAGAGACGAGCGACAGGCTCTTCTCCTCCAGCTCACGCCTGCGCGGACCCGGCGACATCGAGATCCCGGTTCCCAGGCCCGAGCATCTGGCTGCGCTGAAGGTGGTAGCAATGAAGAACAACCCCTCTCGGGAGCTCCAGGATCTGGCCGACATCCATTACCTCCTTACCCTGCCCGAGGTTGACCGGATTGAGGTGCGGGGCTACTTTGAGAGGCACGGAATGGAGAGCCGCTTCGATGAAATCGCAAGAACCCTCTGACCTCCTGGACTTCGAGCGCGACATCCCCACTACTCCGGAGGACGTCCGCGCCTTGGAGGAGCACCGTCCTCGCGCAGGCGAAGACTGGCTCCGCCAGCTTGAGGAGCTTTCTCAGCAGTTCCCTATCTCACCTGAGGACCTCGCCCGCCGCCCGACCTTCGAGGGCTGCGAGCCCTTCGAGCTCTGATCTTTTTTTGCTGGGACCGCTGGCGTCCCGCCGGCATTCCTAGACATTAGGCCGCAGGCCCGGCCTTCTTCTCCGGGACACGCGGAGACCTCTCCGTAAGACGCGGAGACCTTTCCGCGAGACGCGGAGACCTCGCCGTGAGACGCGGAGACCTCGCCGTGAGACGCGGAGACCTCGCCGTGAGACGCGGAGACCTCGCCGCGAGACGCGGAGACCTCGCCGTGAGACGCGGAGACCTCTCCGCGAGACGCGGAGACCTCGCCGCGAGACGCGGAAGCCTCTCCGCGAGACGCGGAAGCCTCTCCGCGAGGCGCGGAGACCTCGCCGTGAAACGCGGAAGCCTCTCCGCGAGACGCGGAGACCTCGCCGTGAAACGCGGAAGCCTCTCCGCGAGACGCGGAGATCTCGCCGCAAGACGCGGAAGCCTCTCCGCGAGACGCGGAGATCTCGCCGCAAGACGCGGAAGCCTCTCCGCGAGACGCGGAGATCTCGCCGCAAGACGCGGAAGCCTCTCCGCGAGGCGCGGAGACCTCTCCGTGAGACGCGGAAGCCTCTCCGCAAGACACGGAGGTGCCGGCGGGACGCCGGCGCTCCCAGTAAAAAAGCGCTCGATCGTGACGCGGACCGCGAGTCGGACGCCAGGGACACGGGGACTCGCCCTGGAAACCGCTGCCCCTGCCGTCCGGATCGCGGCCGGCGAGGCTGTGCTACCCTCCCCCGGTCGTCCTGACCGAGGAGGGAAAGCATGCAGCCGCCGCGCGCCAACAACGAGTCGGTTGTCGAGTTCACCGTCCGGGCCGCCGTCGCCGGGATCATCTTCGGCATCCTCTTCGGAGCCGCCAACGCCTACCTCGGCCTCCGCGTGGGGCTCACGGTCTCCACCTCGATCCCCATCGCCGTGCTCACTGTTGCCTTCTTCCGGCTGCTGAGCCCGCGGGCCGGCGGCGTCATCCTCGAAGCGAACATGTCCCAGACGATCGGATCGGCCAGCTCGTCGCTTGCCGCGGGCACGATCTTCACGATTCCGGCCCTGTTCCTGTGGGGGGTGACTCCGCCCTACTGGCAGGTGGCAATCCTGGCCTTCCTCGGTGCCATCCTCGGAATCACCGCCATGGTGCCGCTGCGGCGGCTGCTCATCGTGAAGAGCGCCGACGAGCTTCCCTATCCCGAGGGCACCGCCTGCGCCGAGGTGCTGCGCGCCACCGCTGTCGAAAGCTCGGGCGGACGCTGGATCTTCATCGGCCTCGCCGTGGGTGCCGCCATCAAGCTCGCGCTCGGGGCAGCGGTCCTGATCCCGTCCGAGCTGGCCGCGCACCTGCCCGTGCTCCCCAAGGCCGAGCTGGCGCTGGAGATCGCGCCGGCCCTGCTCGCCGTGGGCTACATCCTCGGCTACCGGCAATCGGCCATCATGGTCTCCGGCAGCCTGATCTCCGCCCTGGTGCTGACACCCTTGATCGCGCTGGTCGGCCAGGGACTCCCGGCTCCGTTCTTCCCCGAGGCCACGACCCTCATCCGCGACCTCTCGGCCGGGCAGATCTGGAGCCGCTACGTGCGCTACATCGGCGCGGGCGCTGTGGCCGCGGCAGGCATCGTCACGGTGTTTCGAGCGCTGCCGACCATGTATCACTCCCTTGCAGCGGTGCTGCGCGGCGTCAGGACCGAGGGCGCAGGCGTCGAGACCGGCGCAGGCGTCCCGCGCACCGACCGCGACGTGCCGGGATGGGTTGTCCTCGCCGGACCGGCTTTCGTGGTGCTGACGCTGGCGATGGTGCCGGGGATCATCAGCGGAAACCTGACCTTCCTGCAGCGCCTGATCTGCGCATTGGGGGTAGGGATCTTCGGCATCCTCTTCGTGGTGGTCTCGTCCCGCATCGTGGGCCTGATCGGCGTCTCCTCGAACCCCACGTCGGGGATGACGCTGGTGACACTGCTCGGCACGGCCGCCCTCTTCGTGCTCTTCGGATGGACCGACCCGTCCGCCCGCTTCGCCATTCTGACGGTGGGCACCGTCGTCTGCATCGCCGCGTCCAAGGCCGGCGACATCTCGCAGGACCTGAAAACCGGCTATCTGGTGGGAGCGACCCCCGCTCGGCAACAGGCCGGGCAGTTCCTGGGCGCGGCTTTCGCTTGCTGGGCGGTGGCGGGCGTAGTGCTCCTCCTGGGCAAGGCCTACACGTTCGGCTCTCCGGACCTGCCGGCCCCGCAGGCCACACTCATGAAGACGGTGATCGACGGCGTGCTCTCCGGCTCGCTCCCCTGGGGCCTGGTGGGCACGGGCGCCACGTTTTCCCTCTCGGCCATGCTGGCCGGCCTGCCCGGGTTGGCCTTCGCGGTAGGGATCTACCTCCCTCTGGGCAGCCTGACCCCCATCTTCCTCGGCGGGCTGGTGCGGCGGATCGTGGAGGCACGCCGGCACGAAGGGCCGCAGGAGGGAGATCCCGGCGTCCTCGCTGCCTCCGGCATGATCGCGGGCGAAGGGCTCGCCGGCGTGTTGATCGCCCTGGTCGTGGCGGCGCGGGAGATGAAGTGGTTTGCGATCCCGCCTTCCCTGCACTTTGCCGAAAGCGAGTTCACCTGGATTTCCGGCGTGCCGGGTGTGATCCTCGGCATCGCTGTCGTAGCCGGGATCGCCGCTCTGCTCTACCGCGCCGGCCTCAGCGCCACGCCACCTACTCCGGTGCCGGTGGAGGCGCAAGGACCTGAGGGGGGCGGTTAAGCTCAGTCTTAGGTATTATGCACCGGTGGCTATCGCTATCCTTCCTGCCGCCGGCGCTTCCCGCCGCATGGGCCGCCCCAAGCTGCTGCTCCCTTTTCGGGACGGCACGGTCGTCGGCTCGCTGATCCAGGCTCTTCGCGAGGGCGGAGTCTCCGAGATCGTCCTGGTCATCGCTCCCGGCGATGAAGCGCTACGGGCCTGGGGGGCGGAAGCAGGAGTGCGGATCGCGGTCAACCCCAACCCCGAGCGGGGGATGCTCTCCACGATCCTCGAGGGAATCGCAGCAGCAGGAGACAGGGAGCCCCTGGTCGTCTGCCCCGCCGACCTGCCGGCGCTCCTCTCCTCGACCGTCCGGACGGTGCTCGCGCAGCAGAGCCCCCTCGCCGTGCCCTCGTACCAGGGACGGCGAGGACACCCCCTGGTGATCTCCCCGGAGCTCATCCCCGAGATCAGGACCCTTCACCTGAACGTCGGACTGCGGGAGCTGCTCGACCGACATCCCGACAGCCTGCGGGTCGTCGAGGTGGACGACCCCGGCTGCGTAAGGGACGTGGACACGCCCGAAGAGTACCGAGCTCTCATCGAGGACGAGACATGAGGCGCTCGTGGACGCCCTGGCTGGTCCTCGTGCTCTCCCTACTCCTGACGGTGGTCGTCACCCTTTACGCCTCCGCCACCGCAAGGATGCAGGACAGCCTCCGTTTCCAGAACCTGGTCCAGAGGAACCAGGGCGTCCTGCAGAACCGGATGGAGACCTACGTGGCCCTGCTGCGCGGCGCGACCGGCCTGTTCAGCACCAGCGAGGACGTGAGCCGCGAGGAGTTCCGCTCCTTCATCTCCGGTCTCCAGGTCGACCGCCGCTACCCCGGTATCCAGGGCATCGGTTTCGCCCTGCGGGTCGACGCGGCCTGGAAGGACGCCGTGACCACCGAGGCCCGGCGCGACAGCGATCCCCGCTTCACGATCTGGCCCGAATCCTCCTTCGACGACCTCTACCCGATCTTCTACCTGGAGCCGCTCGACGCCCGCAACCGCGCCGCCCTCGGATTCGACATGTACACGGAGGCGACACGCCGGGCCGCCATGGAGCGCGCCCGCGACACCGGCCAGCCCACGGCCACCGGGAGCGTCAAGCTGGTACTGCTAGCGCCGGAGACCGAAGAGCGCAGGCAGTCCGGGTTCCTGATCTACGTCCCGGTCTACAAGCAGGGCAGCCCCCTCGCCACGGCCGAGAAGCGGCGCGCGGCCCTGACGGGCTTCGTCTATGCCCCGTTTCGAGCCGACGACCTGCTGCGCGGCATCCTGGGCAGCGGCAACCCGAACCTCGCGCTAGAGGTCTACGCCGGCGCGCCGTCCCTCCGCAACCTCCTGCACCGCTCGCACCCGGCCTGGGTCGTGGGCCCCGACCCGCGGTTCACCTCCACCGAGCGCTTCGAGGTGGCAGGCTCCCCCTGGACGATCGTCTACTCCAGCCTGCCGGCGTTCGAGGCCGGCTCAGCGCGCGATCAGGTCTGGATCCTGCTCGTGCTCGGCCTGCTCGCCAGTGTGACGCTGTTCGGAGTGAACCGGGCGCAGATCGCGGCCCGGGCGCAAGCCGAGGCCGCCAGCCAGACCAAGGACCATTTCATGGCCACCCTGAGCCACGAGCTGCGCACGCCGCTCACCCCGGTGCTCGCCGTGCTCTCCCGCCTGGAGGCGCGCCCCGATCCCCTGCCGCCCGACGTTCGTGACGGCCTGGCCATGATCCGCCGCAACGTGGAGCTGGAGGCGCGGCTCATCGACGACCTGCTCGACCTGACGCGCATTTCCCAGGGCAAGCTGGAGCTGCGGCGCGGCCCCACCGACGTGCGCCAGGTGCTCGCCCATGCCCTGGAGGCCTGCGAACGGCCGGGAACGGTCGGGCCGGCCCTGATCTCCGAGATCGAGGATGCGGAGCTCTGGACCTGGGCGGACGCCCCGCGGCTCACCCAGGTCTTCTGGAACCTGATCAGCAACGCCCGCAAGTTCACGCCGCCCGAGGGGAAGGTCGGCGTCCGCGCCTGGCGGGAGGAGGGGGAGGTGGTGGTCGAGGTCTCGGATACCGGCATCGGCATCGATCCCGAGGTACTGCCGCGGGTCTTCGACGCCTTTCACCAGGGGCAGCGGAACATCACGCGGCGGTTCGGCGGCCTGGGGCTGGGGCTGGCGATCAGCGAGAGGATCGTGGCCCTCCACGGCGGCCGCATCGGCGCGGCCAGCAAAGGGCGGGGCAAGGGCGCCACTTTCACCGTCCGGATGCCCGCGGGCAAGCCGCCCGTCCCGCCAAGCTTTCCCTGGGAGGCCGCCCCGGAGCCGCGCCGAGCTCAAACCGAAGACCGGCCGCTGCACATCCTCCTGGTGGAGGACCATCCGGACACGGCCGAGGCCATGGCCGACCTGCTCCGCGCCACCGGGCGCCGGGTCACGGTCGCCGGCAGCGTGGCCGAGGGAAGAGCCGCGGCCGAGTCCGCGGGCAACGGAGGCCGGATCGATCTCGTGCTCAGCGATATCGGTCTGCCCGACGGCAGCGGGCACGACCTGATGGCCGAGCTCTCCCACCGCTTCGGGCTGAGGGGGATCGCCCTGACCGGCTACGGCATGGAAGAGGATGTGGAGCGCAGCCGCGAGGTGGGCTTCGCCCGCCACCTGACGAAGCCGGTCAGCCTGGAGCAGCTGGAGTCGGCGATCCGGCAGGTGGCGAGCGGGTAAAAGACGCCTTCCCTACTTCTGCAACGACTTCAGATACATCTCCAAAGCCACGATATCCGCCGCCGTGAGCTGCGACGTCTTGCCGTGGGTGTCCTTGATCACCTGGATGTTGTTCTGGGCGAGCACCGGGTTGATGACCCGCTTGCCGTTGACGATGCTGATCAGCGGCGCCACGTTGGCGGTGCCCAGACGGTCGACCTCCAGCTTGCCCTCGGGATAGGCGGCATCCGGGGGTGAGACCATCACGGGCTTGTCCAGGCTGACGTAGAGCGGCCCCCTACCATCGCCGGCCAGGCCGCCGCCGCTGTGCCCGAAGGTGATGGGCACCTCGGTCGGCAGCACGATCCGCGGACCGCCGAGGAAGTCATGGGCCACGGCCCGCTGATGGTCGGTGCGCACCGTGCGGAAGTTGAACCCGCGCTCCCCCGGCGCGAGCAGCGGCGAGTCGGGCGCGAGCAGGACCTCCCGGAGGCTGTGGGCATCGCCGTGGTGCAGCCAGCGCGGCACGCTGTCCCAGAAGGCTCGCAGGTGCTTGGTGTTGCGGCTGCTCACGTTCTGCCGTCCACCCTCGTCCTGCGGAGGGGCGAAGCGCTTGAAGAAGTAATCGTTGGGTAGGCGGGTGAAGGGGCCGTCGTTGTCCACCGTGGTCTCGGCGATCACCCCGGGCTCGTGAATGTTGTAGTCCTGGAAGGTGTCGTCCACCTCGCCGTTGGTGATCACGTTGCCGTTGTGATGGCAGCTCGCGCAGCCGGCGCCTCCCGCGGAGACCTCGTTGGTGAAGAGGAACCGGCCGCGTGCCACCTGGGCCGCCTCGGCCGCCGACGGGAACTGCCGCAGCGGGTTTGGCATCAAGTGGGTCTCGTTCTGGCTCCAGAGGATCTGCAGGTAGGCCATGTCGTAGTAGCCGACCTTCATGGCCTTGCTGGAGAGATCACCGCGGCCGATGAGCTTGGAGTTCTCCTCCGTCTTGCGCAGGACGTAATCCTCCCGGGCGCGGAAGCGTTCCTCCTCCGTCGCCTGGGGGAAGAGGGCCGTCCTCTTCTCCGCCACCACCAGCTCGCCGTTGCAAGCCGAGGCGTAGGCCATCAGATCGTTATTGAGCCCCTCGTACCACTCGGGCCAGTTGTCGGAGATGTCTTTATTCTGCGGGCAGACCTTGACCCCGCCCACGGCATTGGCGCCGACGTTCCATTGCCCGCCGTCCTGCCGGCTCTGCCAGTGGCAATGGCCGCAGGACTTCTGGCCGTCGTCCGAGTAGGCGGTCGTAAACAGCCAGCGCAAGCCCTGCTCCTCGGCCGTGGCGAAGAGGTTCTGACCGTTGCCTCCCGTGGTCGGATCGGGCGTTTTGCCAGTCACACCGACCGTCACGAAGCCCTGCCGGGCGAGGCGGCCGGTGGAGTCCACGGACAGGAAGGAGACGTCCTCGGTCTGCATGTTCGCCACGAACACCGTCCGGCCGTCGGGGGACACGGCGATCCCCTGCGGGGTGATCCCGCCGGTATACTGTGTCCCTACATAGGTGAGGATCTTGGACGGGTCGGCCGGAGCCTGCTGGATGCGGAAGACCTCGACCTTGTCGGAATGCATCTGGCTGACGAAGAGGAGGTCGCCGCGCACGAAGACCTGCTCCGCGCCGCTGCCGCGGATGATCTTCTGACCCGCCTTGTGGTCGCCCAGATCCACGAACTGGCCCGGGGTGACGAGCATCGAGCGGTCGCGCTCGAAGTCGACGTAGCGGTAGACGAAGCTGTTGCTGGCCACATCGAAGACGTTGATCTCGGTGCCAATGTCGTCGAACGTCGTGGCCTTGGTGGCGTCGGTCATCACCGGCGTATAGCCCAGCGGCTGGCCGTTGTTGCGGACTGCCACGCCGTTCACCAGCTTGGGCAGGCCGTGCCCGGTCTCTGGCTGGTTGAGGACCGAGTTGGACTCGTGGCCCGCCACGATGCCCCAGCGGCCGGCGATCTTGACGTCGGTCGCGAGGCCGCCGACCGGCATCGTCTTGATCAGGCGGTTGGCGTCCGCCGCGATGTCGATCACCGCGACGGTGTGGCCCAGGGTGTTGGCCACGTAGAGGGTACGGCCGTCGGCCGAGATGGCGAGGTCGCGCGGGTTGGTCCGGTCGAGGTCGTTGCCGGCCGTGGGGATCTCGGCGATCTGAGTGAAGAACGGGCCGGGATCGACGCGGAAGGCGCGCACCTGGTCCTTGAAGCGGTCGGTGACGTACAGGCGGGTGCCGTCGGCGTTGAAGACGAGGTCCTCGGCATAGAAGCCGGTCTGAAACTCGCCGATCACCCGGTCCGTCTGGGTATCGAGGACGCTGGCGAAGTTGGCGTACTGGTTGAGCACGACCAGGTAGGGAGTGGAACGGATCCGGGTGTTGAGCGGCGAGACCGCGAGCCCCACCGGACGCGTGCCGCTCGACTGCCCGGCCGGCCGCAGGTCGATCCAGGTCAGGACGTCGCGGCGGGCCGTGTCCACGACCGCGACGCGCCAGTCGGGGTAGCCCTCCCGGCCGGGGAGGGTGACGTAGAGCTTGCGGCCGTCCGGCGTCACGGCCAGGGAGTTCGGCCAGCTCCGGAACGGCTGCTTGACGTGGGGCCAGTACTGGCTGCCGCTGTTGACCTCGGGGCTGTTCGGGTCGATGCGGGTGCCGGGATCGGGCCGGCCGTCGATGTAGCCGGCGCCGAACATGATCTTGGTATAGCGCTCGACGCCCGCGCGCTCGCCCGCGGACTCGGCGCCGACCAGGTTTTTGACCGGATCGTCCGAGAGACCGGTGATGATCTTCCCGTCGGAGCCGGTCTTGACGGCGGTGGTGAAGAAGCGGAGGTTGAACGGCGCCTCGGGCAGCGACGCGGCGAGCACCCGGCGCTCGAACGCCGCCGACAGGTCGGCTGCGCCCTGGGCGCCAGCGTGGCGCACCAGCGCGCCTAGAATCGGCAGCAGCAGGGCGGCGAGGACAAGGGCCTCTGAGGACAAGAGCTTGCGCAAACGAAACCGGCTTGAATCCATCGATGGCTCCTCCAGGATGAGACTGCGGAGCCCCGGCCGGGGCCCCCACCTGGAGACTTGGACAGTGGCGGAACGGCCGATGGAACATCGCAACGCGACGATCCTCGTTTTTCTCTTGCTTTTCGCCTCGTCTCTTTCGGCTCAGACGCTCGCTCCGGACCTCGATACTGCTCGTGCCCTGCACTCCGCAGGGAAGCTGCCCGAGGCGGTCGCGGCCTACCGCGCCGTGGCTGCGGCCAACGCCGCGGCGGACCCGCAGATGTCGGCGACGGCCCGCAACAACGCCTGCGCGGTCCTCAACGAGCTGGGGGACTTCCGCGCGGCGCTCAAGGAGTGCGAGGTGGCCCTCCGGCTGCGGCGCCAGCAGCAGGACCCCCTCCGCCTCGCCCGCACCCTGAACAACGCGGGGCTCTCCCTGCACTACCTGGGCGATTACCAGGAAGCGGAGGCGCGCTTCCGCGAGGCCTTGGAGATGAACCGGGTCGCGGGCGACGCCGAAGGGCAAGTGATCAACTTCTCGAACCTGGGCCTGGTCGCCACCTCCCAGGGGCGCTACAACCGCGCGCTGGACCTCCACGGCATGGCCGCGACGCTCGCCGGCCGCCACCCGGACGAGCCCTGGGCCGCCGCGCAGGTCCGCATCAGCCGGATCAACCAGGGAGTCATTCTGGAAAAGCTGGGCGCCTACCGCGAGGCGCTCGACATCTACAAGGAAGTCCTCAAGGAAGAGTCCGAGCTCGATTCGCTGCGCCGCGCCATGCTGCGGGTCAACACCGGCGTGGTCTACCGCAATCTCGGGGACCCGGTCAGCGCGCAGGCCGCGTTCCGGGACGCCATCGCCCTCTACGAGGCCGAAGGGGACCAGGCCGGCCTCTCGAACGCCTGGCTCAACCTCGGGCTCGTCCACCACCTCAACCTGCGCCAGCCCCGGCCCGCCGAGGACGCGTTCCGCAACGCCCTGCGCTTCGCCCGGACGACCGGCGACCGCTCCGAGGAGATCCAGGACCTCTTCTATCTGGGGCGCCTCCTCCTGGAGCAGGGCAGGATCGACGAGGCCGGCGTGGCCTTCACCCAGAGCCTGAACGCGGCGGGTAAGAGCGGCTCGGCCGAGGGACGGTGGTCGGCCCTGGAGGGCCTCGGACGGGTGGCGGCCGCCCGGGGACAGGATGCGCGGGGCGTGGAGCTGCTCGAACAGGCCATGAACGAGATCGAGAAGGTGCGCTCCAGCCTGCGGAGGAGCACGCTCCGCAGCCATTTCTTCGGCGAGCGGCGGCCGGTCTACGCCCTGGCGGTCGAGCTGCTCGCCCGCATGGAGGCACGGGAGCCGGGGGCCGGACACGCGGAAAAAGCCCTGGAGATCGTGCAGCGCGCCAAGATCCGCGAGCTCCTGGACACGCTCGGCAGCTCCGGAAGTACGGCCTCTCCTCTCCGGGCCGGCGCCCTCCGCGACAAGATCGGCGACGGTCTCCTCCTGGAGTACTTCCTCGGGGAGAAGGACCTCTTCCTCTGGGTGGTCCGCCAAGAAGGGATCCGGATGGCGAACCTGGGACCGTACGAGCCCATCCTGGCCGACGCCGTGGCGGTCCACGAGGCCCTGAGCCGCCGGCAGGCGCCGGACTCCGCGCGGCTCTCCCGCCTCTCCCGCCTCCTGCTCGGACCCGCCGGGGACATCCAAGCAGCCGAAGTGAGGATCGCGCCGGACGGCTCCCTCCGCTACCTGCCCTTCGAGATCCTCGGCGCCCCCGGTTCCCCCGGCTCGCTCCTCGTGGATGGGGCGCCGGTCAGCTACCTGCCGAGCGGCTCGGCCTTGGGCTGGCTCCGCAACGACCTCGTCACCCCGGTCTTCACCCTGGTCGGCTTCGGATCGCCCGACATCCCGCAGGGGTCCCCGGCCGGCGACCTGGCCGCGCGCTACCACCTGCCGCCGCTCCCCGGAGCCAGACGGGAGCTGCAGGACATCTCCAAGCTGCTGCCAGGCCGGCATGGTCTCTACACCGGACCTGACGCCAACGAGGAAGAGCTGCGGAGCACGCTCGCCAGCGGCGCCCGGATCGTCCATCTCGCGACCCATGCCGTCATCGACGAGCGTCCGGGCCGGGGGGCCGCGATCCTGCTCGCTCCCGGTCCAGGCGACGACGGCCTCCTCTACCCCGAGGAAATCGTGAACCTGCGCTACCGGGCGGACCTGATCGTGCTCGCCGGCTGCCGCACGGCCCTGAGCCCGGCCAGCCAGGAAGGGGACGCGCTCTCCAGCCTCACGGGCGCCTTTTTAGCCTCAGGCTCTCCCGGGGTGCTTGCGACTCTTTGGGAAGTAGGGGACGACACCACGGCCGCGTTCATGGAGCAGCTCTACCATGAGCTCGGCAAGGGGAGCCGGCCGGCCGAGGCCCTGCGCCTCACGAAGCAGCGCTTCCGCCAGGACCCGCGCTGGAACCGGCCGGAGCTGTGGGCGGCGTACGTGCTGGTCGGCGATGTCCCGCGGGTCGTCTTCACCCACCGGACACGCTACGTGCTCGGAGTCCTGCTCCTCGCGGCCATCGCCCTCACGCCGGTCTTTCTCGACTGGCGGCGGAATCGCGCAGCTTCCGGAAGTCCCGGACCGCCTTCCGGTTGAGCCACAGCGGCATCCCCGGGAAGAGCCGGGCGAGCCACCAGAGGACGCGGGCGTAGAACGGCAGCACGATCAGCGCCCGGTTGCGCTCCACGCCGTGGAGAATCTGGCGCACGGCCTCCCCCACCTCCATCATCTTGAAGGTGAGCAGGGAGAGGACGTCCTCCTTGCTGCTCCCGACGTAGGTGCTCGCCTCGAAGATGCGCGTCTGGATGTAGGAGGGGCAGACGGCGCTGACCTTCACGCCCAGGTCCTCGGCCTCGGCACGCAGGCTCTGGGAGAGGCCCACCACCGCGAACTTGGTGGTCGCGTACGGGCTCGAGCAGGGGATCCCCAGCAATCCGGCGAGCGAGGCGATGTTGACGATGTGCCCCGAGCGCTGCCGGACCATCAACGGGTAGGCCGCGGCAATGCCGTGAATGACGCCCCAGAGGTTCACGTCCACGACCTTGCGCCAGTGCTCGAGGCTCAAGTCGCGGACCTCGCCCGTCACGGCAAGCCCGGCGTTGTTGAACATGTAGTCGAGCCGGCCATGGGCCGCGGCGGTCTCCTCCACCACCCGCTTCACTGCTTCGGCGTCGCGCACGTCCAAGGCCTTCGAGGACGCCCGGCCGCCGGCAGCGGCGATCCCCTCGGCCACACTTCGGGCGCCGGCCTCGTCCACATCGGTCACCACCACCACGGCGCCGCGCCGCGCCAGCTCCACGCACAAAGCCTGGCCGATGCCGCTGGCGCCGCCCGTCACGATCGCGATCGAGTCTAGGAATGAGCTCATTGTCCGGAATCCCCTTTGATCCTAGACTCACTACGGCGGAGGAGGCAAGGCTGAGATGGCACGCGGCTTGAACTCCTGCCTCGGGGAGAGGAGAACGAATGGAACCGGAAATCCAGCACGAAGAGGGGAAGCGGTACTACATTCAGTTCGATAGGGAGAGAGCGGAGCTCACCTATGGCGAGAGCGGCAAGACCCGCGACTTCCGGCATACCTACGTCCCCGAGGAGCTGCGCGGCCGCAAAGTGGCCGAAAAGCTGGTGCGCCATGCCCTGGACGACACCATGAAGAACGGCTACAAGTTCATCGCCACGTGCCCTTACGTGGAGGGCTTCGTCGAGAAGCACCCGGAATACAAGAAAGGGGTAGCCTGATGGACATGGACATCCATCACGACGAGCAGGCGAAGAGATACACCGTGACGAGCGGCGGCCAGGAGGTGGGGCTGCTCACCTATCGCGTGCTCGGCGAGAACCTGGTCGACTTCACGCACACCTACGTCCCCCCCGAGCACCGCGGCCGCGGCATCGCCGAAAAGCTCGTGGAGCACGCCCTGGAAGAGACTTTGGAGCGCGGGTACCGGTTCCGGGCTTCTTGCTGGTATGTGGATGTCTACGCGAAGCGGCATCCCCGGTTCCAGGAGGCTTTGGCGTAAGCGATGTACCCGACCCAACCCGCCTGGGGTTGAAACCCCAGGCTAGAAGAGTACAGCCTCCTCCGGAGGCTGGCTGGCGCCACCCCCTCCCAACCCGGAAACTCGCCCCCGGAGGGGGGCGACACTCTTGTAGCCTGGGGTTTCAACCCCAGGCGGGGCGCTCGCGGACGTTTCCGGAATCCCCCACCCACCCGCAACGTTACCCTTTTCGAAACCATGAGATACCCAAAGCTCCTCCCGCTCCTCCTCTGTCTGCTCGCCGCCGTTCCGGCTGTCTCTCAGGCTCCGGCCCAAGCCCCTCCGGCTCCGGCCTCCGCCGCCGCCGAGAACCTCGAAGCCATCCTCCCGGTCGATCCCGAGGTCACGATCGGCAAGCTCCCGAACGGGCTGACCTATTACATCCGCAAGAACACCGTCCCTGCCGGACGGGCGGAGATCTGGCTCGTGGTCAACGCCGGATCGGTCCTGGAAGACGAAGACCAGCGCGGTCTGGCCCATCTGGTCGAGCACATGGCGTTCAACGGCTCCAAAGCCTTCGAGCACCAGGACCTCGTGCGCTACCTGGAATCCATCGGCATGCGCTTCGGAGCGGACGTCAACGCCTATACCGGGTTCGACGAGACCGTCTACACGCTCACCGTCCCCACCGACCGGCCGCAATACGTGGAACAGTCCCTCCGCATCCTCAAAGACTGGGCGGACGGGCTCACATTCGATCCCAAAGAGCTGGACAAGGAGCGCGGAGTGGTCGTCGAAGAGTGGCGGCTCGGCCGCGGCGCCTCGGCGCGCATGGACGACCAGCAGTTCCCCATCCTCTTCCAGGGCTCCCGCTACGCCGAGCGGCTGCCCATCGGCCAGAAAGAGATCCTCGAAAAAGCCACGCCCGAGGCCCTGCGCCGCTTCTACCAGGACTGGTACCGGCCCGACCTCATGGCCGTCGTGGCCGTGGGCGACTTCGATCCCGCCAAGATCGAGGAGCAGATCAGCAAGCAGCTCGGCGTGCTCAAGAACCCCGGCACGCCCCGGCCGCGTGAAGTCTTCCCCGTGCCCGCGCACAAGGAAACCCTGTTCTCCTTCACCACCGATCCCGAGGCCACGGACACCACGGTCGCCATCCACTGGAAGCAGGAAAAGCGCCGCGAAGACCGCATCGTCGACTACCGCCGCTCCATCGTCGAAGCGCTCTACCACGCCATGCTCAACCAGCGGCTGGACGAGATCGCGCAGCGCCCCGATCCGCCGTTCCTCTGGGGCGGCTCGGACACCGGCCGCTTCGTGCGCTCGGCCGAAGTGACCTCCCTCGCTGCGGGCGTGCGCGACGGCGGAGTCGAGCGCGGTCTGGAAGCGCTCCTCGCCGAAGTCGAGCGCGTCCGCCGCCACGGCTTCACCCCGGGAGAGCTCGACCGCGCCAAAAAAGAATGGCTCCTCGGCTACGAGCAGGCCGAGCGCGAGCGCGGCAAGATCGAATCCACCACCTTCGCCGAAGAGTTCGTCCGCGCCTTCACCTACGGCGAATCGGTCCCCGGCATCCCGGCCGAGATTAAGATGGTGCGCCGCTTCCTGCCCGGCATCACCCTCGACGAGGTCAACCACCTCGCGGACGAGTGGCTGACCGATCACAGCCGCGTCGTCCTGGTGAAGGCTCCCAAGAAGGAAGGGATTGCTCTGCCCTCCGAAGACCGCCTCCGCGCCGTGTTCGCCGCCGCGGCCAAGCGCGAGGTCGAAGCCTACGTGGACCACGCCGTCTCCGGCCCCTTGGTGCCGGCGGCGCCCAAGCCGGGCACGATCGTCCGCGAGACCAAGATCAAAGAGATCGGCGTCACCGAGTGGCGCCTGTCCAACGGCGTGCGGGTGCTCCTGAAGCCCACGGACTTCAAGAACGACGAGATCCTCCTCACCTCCTACAGCCCCGGCGGCCACTCGCTGGTTCCCGACGCGGAATTCCCCTCCGCCCTGTTCGCCACCGCCCTGATCGGCGAGGCGGGTTTCGGGCAGTTCGACTCCACCTCGCTCGAAAAGGCGCTGGCCGGAAAAGCGGTCCAGGTGGCGCCCTACATCGCCCAGCTCGAAGAAGGGGTCGAAGGGGGCTCCTCCGTGCGTGACCTGGAGACCCTGCTCCAGCTCATCTACCTGAGCGTCACAGCCCCGCGGCAGGACGAAGCGGCCTTCCGCTCCGTCCTCGACCGGATGCGCGCCTTTGCCGAAAACCGCCTGGCCGATCCCGGCGAAGTCTTCAACGACGCCATGATGCGCGCCCTCACCCAGGGCAATCCGCGCTGGCAGCCGATCTCGCCGGAGCTGATCGGCAAGGTCGATCCCGCCGTGGCCTGGCGGATCTATCACGACCGGTTCGCGGACGCGGGCGACTTCACCTTCCTGCTGGTGGGCAGCTTCCAGCCCGAGGCGATCAAGCCCCTGGTGCAGACCTGGCTGGGCGGGCTCCCCTCGAAGGGCCGCAAGGAGACCTGGAAGGACGTGGGCGTCCGGCCGCCGGACGGCGTCGTCGAAGTCAAGATCGAGCGCGGGCTGGAGCCCAAGAGCCAGGTGCAGATCGTCTTCACGGGCGATGCGCCGTTCAGCCGCGAGGCCCGGCACGACATCTCCTCGCTCTCCGACGTCCTCGACGTGCGGCTGCGCGAAGTCCTGCGCGAAGACATGGGCGCCGTCTACGGGGTCCAGGTCAACGCCGGGCTCGACCGCCGGCCAGGAGAGCGCTACACCGTCACGGTCGCCTTTGGCTGCGCGCCCGAACAGGTGCAGGCGCTGGTCAAGGCCGTGTTCACGGAAATCGAGGCGATCCAGCAGAACGGCATCGGCGAGAGCTACGTCAAGCAAGTGCAGGAAAAGCAACGCCGCGAGCGGCAGACGAACCTCAAGACCAACGAGTTCTGGCTGGCGGCCATGGAAGCCTACGACTCCGAAGGGCTCGATCTGCGCGACCTGCCGCGTTACGATGAGCTGGTCCGGAGAGTGAGCACGAAGACCATCCAGGACGCTGCCCGCCGCTACTTGCGCCGGGAGCGCTATGTGCTAGGCGTGCTCGATCCTGAGAAAAAGGAAGCGAAGTGAAGAAGCCCGTCCTTCCAGTCCTTTTGGTCCTTTACGTCCTTTTGGTCCTTTCCTCCCCCTCCCAAGCCGCGGACGCCAAAATCCCCGGCCAGTTCATCGCCAAAACCTACACCGAAGCCCTGGGCCGCAGCCCCGACCCCACGGCCTGGCAGGAAGCGGTGAGCTGGTTCGAGGCCAACGGCTGCCGCGCCGCCACCCTGAACGCCTGGGCGCGCAAGGTCTACCTCTCCGGCGAGTACGCCGAGCTGGGCTACGACCCGCCGGCCGAGCTGCTCACGCTCTACCGCGGCATCCTGAACCGCGAGCCCGACGCGGCCGACTTCCAGATCCGCCTCAAAGCCCGGCGCAAGGGCCAGGACTTCCGCGACACGGTAGATGCCTTCTTCTCCACCCGCGAATTCAAGCGGCTCGCGAAAAAGATCTGCGGCCCCCAGACCAGCTACTCCTTCGGCAATCAGCCGGTGCTCGCGCTTCCCGTGAGCAGCGACGGGTTCCAGGGAACCGGCGCGCAGCTCCAGGCGCGCCTCAACGCCACCCTCCCGGGAGAGATCGTCTACCTGGCCCAGAAAGCCGTGGTGCGGCTGACCGCTCCGCTCGTGATCCCTCCGGGAGTGACCCTCGCCACGACCGGCCTCCCTGAGCCGAACCGCTACGCCCTGATGGGCCGGCTCGTACGCAGCGCCGGCTTCAAGACCGCGGCCGTGACCCTTCAGGATGGCGCGACGCTGCAAAATGTCTGGGTGGACGGCCAAAGGGGCGTGGTCGGCTTCGTCGACGACGGCATCAACGTCCGTCTCCTCGGGGGCAACGGGACCACGATCCAGTTCAGCGTGATCACCAACTCCGCGGGCTGGTCGAGCGTCCAGGTCTTCGGGACCGCGGAAGGCTTCCCCTGCAACGATGTCGAGGTCCTGAACAACGTGATCACGGCCTACTCCAGCGGGCACGTCCGGGGCAAGCTGAAGTACAACCCCTGGACCGACGGCCTGAGCATCTCCTGCGAGTCCACCCTCGTCCAGATGAACGCGATCGTGGACGCGACCGATGTGGGCATCGTGCTCTTCCGTTCCCATCCCGCGGTCCAGAGATCCCTGGTGAGAGCCAACCGCGTCCTCGCCGCGGGCAACTCGGCCTACGGAGCGATCACAGTCGACGGCCTCGAGGGCCGGGGCACGAAGCCCGACTTCCGCGGCGCCATGATCGACGGAAACACCTTCTGGACGAGCCCCGGTACGCACTTCGACATCGGCATCGCGGTCGGCACCAGGGCCTGGTTCGGCCCCCCGGCCGACTTGGCGAGCGGGGTCACCGTGGTCAACAACTTCACAGCCGGAATCCCCACCCGGGTGGACACCGGCATCGCCATCAGCGGCATGCTCAATGCCCAGGTCTCGGGCAACGACCTCGACCTGATCCTGGTCGAAGTCTCCCGCTGCCCTACCGCGACCGTGGGAGCCTCGGTGGCGGCCGGCTACGCCTCCGGAGACCTGCCGCCCTACACCGACGCGCTCTACGACTGGTGCATCGGGCATTGAGCCTCACCCCCGTCCCCTCTCCCATCGCACACCCTTCCCCCGGGAGAGGGGCGCCCCCTCCCAACAGCTTCAACTCCGGTTCCCCCTCTCCCGGTTGGGCGGGAGTGCGATGGGAGAGGGGGTTAGGGGGTGAGGGGCCGGAGCTGAGCTACCATACCCGCCATGTCCAATGACATTGCGGGTGCCATGCGCCGCATGCGCGGCGACCTCTTCGAGCTGAGGGAGCCACCCTCCGACCCTCGCCTCTCCAACGCCGACCTCGCCCCGACCCGGGTCGAGCAGCGGACCTGGACCACCTACCACATCGCCTCGCTCTGGATCGGGCTCTCGGTCTGCATCCCGACCTACCTGCTGGCGGCGGGGCTGGTGCAGGGCGGCATGAGCTGGAAGCAGGCGATCTTCACGATCCTGCTCGGCAACGTGATCGTGGCCTTCCCGATGGTGCTCATCGCCCACTCGGGCACACGCTTCGGGATCCCCTTCCCGGTGCTCGCGCGGGCCTCTTTCGGCACGGCGGGCGCGCACGTGCCAACGATCCTGCGCAGCCTGGTCGCCTGCGGCTGGTTCGGCATCCAGACCTGGGTAGGCGGGCAAGCGATCCAGGTCATGCTGATGACCGCGTTCCCATCCTGGGCGAAGGTGCCAGGGGGCTCCTGGATCGCCTTCTTCGCCTTCTGGCTCTGGAACATGTACATCGTGGTCCGGGGCAGTGAATCGATCAAGTTCCTCGAAGCCTGGGCCGCGCCTTTCCTGATCGCCGCCGGCCTGGCCCTTCTCGCCTGGGCCATGCTGCGGGCGGGCGGAATCGGCCCGATCCTCGCGCAACCGAGCAAGTTCCAATCGACGGGCGAATTCCTGGCCTTCTTCGTGCCCTCGCTCACCGCCATGGTCGGCTTCTGGGCCACGCTCGCCCTGAACATCCCCGACCTCTCACGTTATGCCAAGGACCAGCGCGCCCAGATCCGCGGCCAGTTCTTCGGCCTGCCCACGACCATGACGCTCTTCTCCTTCATCGGCATCGCCGTGACCTCGGCCTCGGTCCTGATCTTCGGCGAGGCGATCTGGGACCCGGTGGCGCTGCTCTCGAAGCTGGAAAGCCCCGTGGTCATCGTGATCTCCCTCTTCGCCCTGCTGATCGCGACGCTCACCACCAACGTGGCCGCGAACGTCGTGGCGCCGGCAAACGGCTTCGCGAATCTCTGGCCCGCGCGGATCACCTTCGCGATCGGCGGCCTGATCACGGGAGTGATCGGCGTGGCGATCATGCCCTGGCGTCTCCTCTCCGACTACGGCACCTACATCTTCGGCTGGCTGGTGGGCTACTCGGGCCTGCTCGGCCCGATCGCCGGCATCTTCATCGCCGACTACTGGCTGATCCGCAAAACCAACCTCTCGCTCCCCGACCTCTACAAAGCGGATGGCATCTACGGCCGCTGGAACCCGAAAGCGCTCGTGGCGCTCGTCGCGGGAGTCGCAATCGCGCTGATCGGCCTAGTCGTGCCCGGCCTGAGGGTCCTCTACGACTACGCCTGGTTCGTGGGCTTCGCCGTGGCGTTCATCCTCTACTGGGCGCTCATGAGAGGCACGCCGCAGGTGGATCTCAGCCGCGTCGCGGAGTAAGCGCACCTCTACCCAAGTGGCAGGGGCGGGCTCGCGCCGGAACGAGCCCGTACCCCCTGTCTTGGGGTCCATCGATTGTCAAAGAACGCCCGCTACTTCCAAGCGGCTCCTGCCGCCGGCGGGTGGCCCGCCATCAGTTGACGACGGCTCGCCGTCAACTTCCGTTGGGCCAAAACAAGTTAACGACGCATCGCCGCCACCTTAAGTTGCCTCAGCCAACTTGAAGTTGCCTCATCTCCGCCGACGACGGCTCGCAGTATCTCAAGTCGCCTCAGCTAAGGAGAAGTTGGCTCATCTCCGGTGACGACGGCTCGCCGTCAACTCAAGTTGCCTCAACTTCGGGAGAAGTGGCTCATCTCCAGCGGCGGCGGCCCGTCATCGCCAGAGTTGAGCCGTCTCCAGGAAAAACGCCTCAGATGAGTTGACGGCGCGCCGTCGTCACTTACGACGGGAAGCCGTCACCTTACGATGCCCCGCCTTCAACATAGCTGAGCCAACTTTTGCCGGGTAGACCCGCTGCCGAAGCACCTGCGGCGTCGCCACCCCCGGGTACCACGGCAATTAGATATAGAGTGCACTTCTCTCCGCCAAAAGTCAACTTCGACTCCACTATTGACACAGACGGGATCTTCTGGCACTCTCCCCCTCCGCCGCAGCCAGGACGTACTCCCGGCGCCATGCCCTCAGGTCAGCGAGCTTCTCTCCTCCCTTCAAGGAAAGGCGAGGCTCCCTCTCCCGCGCGGCAGCGCGGGGGAGGGGGCTGGGGAGGGGTTTCCGACGAGAGCTTCGTCGAGCCCGGTTCTTTGAAAATTGAGAAGGGACGGCGGCCTCCGTGTCCAAGGACGCCGCCGTCCCGCCCTTATGGGGGTCCTGGCCTTCTGGGGAATCCGTGTGCCCTCTCGAGCGGGAGGGGGCAGGGGGCTCCGGGGAGGGCTGGGAGAAGTATGCTCGCCCCTTGAATACCCCTCCATAGAGAGGTGGAGCCTGGAGCCTCGTCTGCCTCGGCCTGTGGAGCGAGTTTGCTCTGATTGAATTGACTCGCCTTTGCCGTGGGTTTAAACTGGCTAAGTTGTTGAATTCTAGCTTCTTGTAAGCAAGGAGTC
Organism: Acidobacteriota bacterium; assembly: GCA_034667225.1. Classification (GTDB taxonomy): domain Bacteria; phylum Acidobacteriota; class Thermoanaerobaculia; order Multivoradales; family UBA5704; genus DATMER01. Next base: position 14,697 of record JAXDKG010000017.1, on the reverse strand, counting down.
CATATTCTAACTCCAGTGCTTCACACCTGACAATTGGGCTCACGCCCATCCGCGGGTGAGATTCTGCACGTTGTAGCCATTCGAGCGATAGTCATATCTTGGCCATGAGAAACTTTAGAGAGAAAATTCTCGTTCATGGTTCAGCCCTGAATCCCCTCCTCGCGATGGCTGAGGCGGGAATTTCTCCAGCTGAAATAAAAGCCTTTGTCATAGAAAAGCTCTCACCCTACTTCCTGGACCGCAGCATCCTCGAAGAGCTTGCAATTGATGTACTAGCGGCACAAGCGGTAAACGTTTCTAGGGTGAAGGCCGATCCTTGGGCCGACTCCGCTTTTCTCCACGTTCTAAATGTGTATCGCCAAGCTGAGTCGAGAGATTCTGAGGCAACGTATCGCGCATGCGCTGAGTCGGAGCCGTCAGTGGCTGCGAGTCTGGCAGACTACTGGAGCGCTCTCTACTTGGAGCAGCCTAAGTTCGGACTAGACCTGTCAGAACTGAAGTACGAGGTATTCCGGAATCTCGGATCAATGATCGAGGCACAACTACAGCCTCTCTTGCGAGAGCTTCTTATTCAAGTCAGGATTACTCGTAACAAAGGAGCTCGGTTCTCCGAAGTTCAGCCATTATCCCTTGGAAAAATTGTTGGAGAACTTTACGACACGGCTGGCTATCAAGAACTATTTGCGCCTTCGCCTTGGGGCATTCGTCTTAATCAATGGCGAAACATGGCTCAACACCACGGAACCCTAGTGCAAGGCGACAAAGTCCATGGCTACTATGGAGAGCCTCACAACCAGTGCGAGATAAAGCTGACGCGAGAAGAGCTGTGGCAGGTGCTCCATCGTATAGTTTCTGCCTATCGCGCGGTACAGCTAGCTCGCACTTTGTTCTTCATCGACAACTTGGAGAAAATTAGGCCGCATCTACCTCCGTTCGAGATGCGCAAGGATGCGGTCGCTTTTTCGTTTGTGGCGGCAGTCGCTACTCAGGGCTTCAGGGTTGAGGAACTCGATATAACCGAGGAAACCGCATCAGCAGTGCTCACAGATGTTGTCGATACGACAAAAGAGCGCCTCGTTCACGCCAGCCAACTTCTTCTCCCGCTCTGGTCCTTAACGCACTGCAACTTTTTAGACATCTTGTACAAGGACAAAACGGGAACACCAAAAATGTCCTTCCGCACTACAGGAGAAGCGTGCTTACGCCTAGATGCTGGAGAGATCGACCTGAAGACGTACCTAACGTTCGTTGATTTCATAAACGAGGCAGCCGGTGCCCATGGAAATACAAGTAGGGGTGGCCCCTAACCTGCTTCGCCTCACGAGTGAGGCCTATAGGATCTTGCAAACGGTGGATTCATTGCCTCGCCCGAATTGACACAGTCGCGGCGCGCAGCCGAGCGACATCCGCCCGGATCCCGGTGGTCGCGTACTGTCAGGGCACACCTCTAAGAAATGAGGTCGAGGTCCGCGACGCCTCGTGGCTTGGCGAAGCAACCGACATCGCGGCGGAGGCAATCGCCAAGCGGTTCGGGCCGGGCGCTGTCTCGACGCCAAGATCCAGGCACGCATTGTCACCGTTGAAAGCTGACAGCCTAATGGCGCAATCTGACACAAGCATGGAAAGCCAGTTGCGCGAGCTCGAGGAGAGCCATCTCCGCTCCGACGTTCGCTCATCTCCGGAATCAATGCTGGCGCTCCTTGCAGACGACTTCATCGAGATCGGCAGCTCTGGACGAATCTTCGACCGAGCCGCAGTCATTGCCTCCCTGTACGGCCAGCCCGGCTTTGAGTCGCGCATCGACGATTTCGTAGTCCGCGCTCTTTCTCCCGGCGTTGCTTTGACCACGTACAGGTTGTCCGTGTGGTCCACATCCGAGGACCAGGCCAAGGTGACGCTGCGAAGCTCCGTCTGGGTGCATCGGGCAGGCCGGTGGTTGCTGGCCTTTCACCAAGGGACGCTTGCCGATGGGTAGCTTCAGCCCAATGGACTGACCTGCTCACGAAACTTCTCACGTGAAGTTTTCCAGCGCTTGAAGGCGCGCTGTTGTACAATCAGCCCGACATCGTTCCCCGCGCGCAATCCCACCTGTTCAGGAAAGGAGATCTGCATGCGAGTCGTACAACCCATGTCTTTCTGTCTCACACTTACTGCCTGCCTGCTGGTTGGAGCCGGAGCGGTAACGGCCCAGAGTCAGGCGCCGCGCCCCGCGAGCCCCTCCTTCGCCAAGTCCGAAGCCGCCTTGGCGGCTGTTGAGAATGGCCTCAGCCAGATTGAGCGGAGCCGGAGGATCACTGAGCAGTTCGATGCCGAGGCCGCTATCGGCACCCTCTACCAGGAGCTGCGGCAGGACTATGACAGCACGATGAAGGCCATTTCCGAAGACGCACGACGGGCGGAAGAAGCGGCCAAGGCAGGGCAGAAGGCGGCACGTCCCGGCCCGGGGGAAAAGCTCGAGGCCTGGGAGCGACAGGTGGGGGTCATGCGCGGCAGGACGGAAAAGATCATCAACCGCCTCACGCAGATCAATCTCGGGCTACGCGACGGGAGCATCCTGATCGCGCCGGAGCTTCTCAAGAAGGTGCCCGCCGAGGAGGTGCAGGAGTTTCGGCAGTGGCTGACGTCCGAGGCGATCCGCAAGTATCAAGCCCTCGACAAGACGCTCTTCCCCGGAAACGCCGCACAGATGGCGCCCTTCCCCCCTCCTGCCATGACGGCCACCATGACCATGCCGGGTCAGTGCCGCGCCTGTAAATCATTCGCCCGCCCTCGGTCGCAGGAACACGCCGGTTCGCTGTTCGACGAGCTGGGCGACATGCTCGTCCCCGAGGCGGATGCTGCCTTGGCGGTGACCTGCGTAGGCACCTGCGGCTCGAGCCCTCCAGCGTGCCTTCCCTGTATCGGCGCAGCTATCGGCGTCACCTCGTTCCTCGCCACCCAGCTCGACGCTGGATTCAAAGGTTGCGACAAGCTCCGGACGCGAGCAGGACGTGCCATCTGCAAGGCCGGCGTGGTGTTGGCATTCATGACCGTCATCGCCTGAGCCAGATTGGCTCAGGGGATGGCCGGACCGGTGCACCCGGTCCGGCCTCTGCCAGGTGCTTGCACCCCCTCCTTATTGGACGTAACGTAGGAAGCCGTGTTCGAGGCGTTCAAGACTGAAGAGGAGAAGGTCGCCGAGCGCGAACGGCAAATATCGCCAGATGCAGTCAAGAGCTACCGTCTGGCCTCGATCCTTCTCGTCATCAATGCTCTCCTCCTGGCCTTGTTGGCTGTCTTGACGCCCGGACCGGGCTTTCCCCTGGTCCCGGTTGGGTTGGCCCTGCTGCTTGCCCGAGCCCTCTACCAATTGAAATCCAACTGGGCAGATGCCGTTGTGGTGATCGCAGTAGCAGGAACCGCCATTCAAACCTTCCTTCAGCTCTGGGCACAACCTCCTGTGGATGCGCTCCTCGGCAGCCTGGGAGCCTGGGGAGTAGCCGGCGCGCTGGTGCTCTTGCTGACCGGTGAGGCAAGCCCAAGGCGGAGAGCTGTCGCCCTGGCGGTTTTCATCATCCTCACAGGCAGCTATCATGTGCTTGCGCTGGCCAGCCTGGCAGCGAGGACCCGCTGACGTTTCTGCGGATCGAGCCTGACCATGTTCTACCGTTCCTACACTCCCGCCCCGCCGCTCGGCGACTTCGTCGACCGCTTCTGGCTCTGCTCGGACGCGCCGCCGCACCAGAGGGAGCGCATCCTGCCGAGCGGGACGATCGAGCTGGTGGTGAATCTCCGCGAGGACGAGATCCGGATCTACGACCCCTCTCACCCCGACCGCTGCACGCGGATGTCCGGAGCGATCCTCTCCGGGGCCTACAGCCGGTTCTTCGTGATCGACCCGCTCCAGCACGCGTCGATCCTGGGCGTGCACTTCAAACCGGGCGGCGCGTTCCCGTTCCTCGGCGCACCGGCTGGCGAATTGGCGGACACGCACATCGACATCGAAACCCTTTGGGGCCCATCGGCTGTCGAGCTTCGCGAGCGGCTCTGCGCCGCCCCTACGCCCGCAAAGCGGTTTTCCTTGATGGAGGACGCGCTCCTTTCGCGCCTCCGCTGTCCACCGGAGCATCACGCCGCGGTGCCGGTGGCGCTCGATGCGTTCGAGCCGGCAGGCGCGGAGATGAGGGTGCGCGATGTCGCCAGGCGCGTTGGATTGAGTCAGCGGCGGTTCATTCAGGTGTTCGCGGCCGAGGTTGGAATGACGCCAAAGCTCTACTGCCGCGTCCGGCGGTTTCAGCGGGCACGCGGGCTGGCAGGGAAAGCCGCCGTCCCGGACTGGGCGCGGGTCGCGGTGGACTGCGGGTACTTCGATCAGTCACACCTGATCCGCGACTTCCTGGCATTCTCGGGCCTCACCCCCGCCGACTACATTCGCCGGCAGAGCGAGGACGTCTTGCCGAACCACGTCCCCCAAATGGGGTAGGTCAATTATTTCCAATACCCGGCCCTTCCAAGGGCACAGAATGTGTCGCGAGGAGGTGAGCTCATGTTGAGTCAGCACGTTTCGGCACTGTTCTGGATTGGATTGCTGGTGGCGGGGAGCGTCATGGGACAACAGAAAGGCCTACGCCCAGCGGGAGTCCGGTACCAGGTCAAGGACGTCGACCGTTCCGTGGCGTTCTACACGCAGCATCTGGACTTCAAGCTCGAGCAGCAAGCGGGGCCGGCCTTTGCCAAGGTCTCGAACGGGAATCTCACCCTCTGGCTCAGTGGCCCCAAAAGCTCGGGCTCCCGCCCCATGCCGGATGGACGCCAGCAGGAACCGGGCGGGTGGAACCGGATCGCCCTCGAGGTCGACGACCTGCCATCCCTCGTCGAAGCAATGAAGAAGGCGGGCCTCCGCTTCCGGAACCAGATCGAGACGGGGCCCGGAGGGAGCCAGATCCAGTTGGAAGATCCCGACGGCAACCCGGTGGAGCTGTTCCAGCCTGCACCTGCCAAGTGAGGAGGTGTCCCTTGCACCCCCCTCCTCGTTGGACATACTGTAAGTTGTATGGAACCTTACGACACATGGCCGAGCCTGCCCTTGGAGGCTTGGGCCGATACCTTCGCTACCCTGCACCTTTGGACCCAGATCGTCGGGAAGGTCCGGCTCACCCAGAGTCCCTGGGTGAATCATTCCTGGCACGTCGCGCTGTATGTGACAGCCCGCGGGCTCACGACGTCGCCGATCCCGCATGGCGTCCGGACGTTTCAGATCGATTTCGACCTCATCGCCCATAAGCTCGTGGTGCAGTCGAGCGATGGCGACATTGGCGGTTTCGCTCTCGAACCGCAGTCCGTGGCGACGTTCTACAGACGCCTCATGGACGAGTTGGAAAAGCTCGGGCTGCACGTGAACATCTACCGCCTGCCCAATGAGATTGAGGACCCCATCCGCTTTGATCAGGATGAGATCCATCAATCGTACGATCGGGAGTACGCCCACCGGTTCTGGCGGATCCTCGTGCAGACTGACCGGGTCTTCAAAGAGTTTCGCGCCCGGTTCATCGGCAAGTGCAGCCCGGTACACCTCTTCTGGGGCGCGGCTGATCTCGCCGTCACCCGGTTTTCCGGACGACGAGCTCCGGAGCATCCCGGCGGCATCCCCAACCTCCCTGACTGGGTGACCCGGGAGGCCTACTCCCACGAAGTCAGCAGTTGCGGGTTCTGGCCGGGTGGAGGCGCGCTTCCCTATCCTGTGTTCTATTCCTATGCCTATCCGGCGCCGGCCGGTTTCTCCACCGCATCCATCAAGCCGAGCGCCGCTTTCTACAATACCGACTTCGGCGAGTTCGTTCTGCCGTACGACGCAGTCCGTGAATCGGAGTCTCCGGACGGCACACTGCTAGAGTTTCTGCAGTCGACGTACGAGGCCGCGGCCAATCTGGCGGATTGGGACCGCGGCTCGCTTGAGCGTGTTCCGGAGGACACTTGATCGTTCCCGTGCAGGGTGCCGAGCTGTTCTGTTCGACGCACGGTACTGGGACGGTGGGGCCGGCGTGCCTCTTTCTGAGCGCCGTCGGCACGCGCCACTACGAGTTGCAGACGCCGCCGGAGCTGAGCGACCTCTTCCGGCTCGTCTACGTCGACCTGCGAGGAAGCGGACAGTCGACCGGCGAGCCCGCCGACCTCACTTTCGACCTGCTCGCCGAGGACCTGGAGGCCGTCCGGCGCGCTCTCGGGGTCGAGCGGATCGCCGTGCTCGGGCATTCGATCCTCAGCGTGCTCGCGATCGAGTATGGCAGGCGTCGCCCCGGCAGCGTCTCGCACGTGATCACGGCGGGAGCGCCGCCCTACGGCGACATGGCCCGGGTTTCGGCCGAGGCCATGGCCTTCTTCGAGCAGCACGCCTCGGAGGAACGCAAGCAGATCCTGCGCGAGAACCTGGCGGGACTGACTGCCGACGCGCCCCTGAAGCAGCATCTCGTGGCGCAGGGGCCGATGCGCTTTTTCGATCCGCGCTTCGACGCCGCTCCGCTCTTCGAGGCGATGGTCCCCAGGCCGCAGCTCGTCATGCACGTCATGGGCAAGCTCGCGGCCGGATGGGACGTCACCGCCGATCCGGGCTCGTTGCGTGTGCCTCTCTTCCTCGCCCATGGACGCCACGACTACGTCGTTCCCTATGTCCTCTGGGAGGGCATCAGGCTTCCCAATGCCACGTTCGAGCTCTTCGAGCGCAGCGGGCATCAGCCCTTCTTCGAGGAGCCCGTCCGCTTCGCCGAAACCGTGGCGAGCTGGTTTGCCGAACAAACCGGTTGACAAGCGCGCGACCTCGGGTCCATACTTGGTTTGTGGCGCAGACCAGTTGGCAAAGGAGGCAGTGATGGAGATCCAAGACCTCGACCAGGTCCGTTTCGTGACGCGGCGCTTCGGCGAGCTTCAAGGCTTACGGCGTCTGGTGCCCGTGGGGCTCCTGGCTCTGAGCGGCGCAGGCCTGATTTCCCTTGCAAGCTGGCCCCTCTCGGCGGCGTTGCTCGTGGGAGCGTGCCTCCTCCTCTTCCGCGCGGGGCGGTACTACCGCAGCAACTTCGGCGAGGCCGAGCCGCTGGAGACCGAGGCGGTCGCGGACCTGTCTTCCTTACTTACGGCGGACGGTCCGGTGCACCGGCTTCAGCCGGCGATCCCCGTCGTGCCCCGGTTCCTGATCGTCGGCGGGCTGGCTTGCGCCGTGTTCATCCTCTTCCAGCTCCTCCTCTGGCCGCCCTGGGTCACGATAGGTTCCGAGGTCGTCCACTGGAGCGGCGATCGGGCCATGACCCGAACCATGCTCATCCAGATGCTCTATGGCCTCTGCGGCCTCTTCTTCCTCGGCACCTGGTGGATGAGGGAGCAGCGCCAGTCCCAGGGCTACAACGTGGGGATCGGGCTCCTGCTGTCCGGGCTTTCCGCCCTCAGTCCCTGGTTTGCGCCGGCGGCCGTCCATCTCGGAGTCGCCCTGCTCGTCTGCGGCTCCGCGCTGGTCCTGGCGGGGCTCCTCGATCACTGGCAGCTCGTCCGGGTGCTGGGACATGGGCTCCGACTTGGCGAGGGGGACTGAGATGAGCGTCACCCCGTTCGAGCAGCTCGCGAATCTGGACCGGCGGGTCCATGACCCTGCCCGCCTCTCCATCCTGACGGCGCTCTCGGCCTGCGAGCGAGCCGACTTCCTGTTCCTGCAGCGGATCACCGGCCTCACCAAAGGGAATCTCTCCTCCCATCTCTCCAAGCTCGAAGAGGCGGGGCTGGTCGAGACCGAGAAGCGCTTCGTGAACAAGAAGACCCAGACCCTCGTCCGCCTGACCGGCGAAGGCCGCGAGACAATCGAGAGCTACTGGAAGGAGCTCCAGGAGCTCCGCAAGAGCGCCGCCCGCTGGCAGACGCATATGTCCGTGCCGGAGCCCGTCCCGGGCTAGGCAAGCGAAGCCACCCCATTCCGCGTTCGATCGACGAGAGTGAGACGACTCTCTTTCAGAAGGAGTGCGTCATGAAGAATCCGTGTGCCGTTCTCGCCGTCCTGGGCCTTCTGGCTGTCACGCCCGGATTTGCGGCAAAGCTCAGCCCTTGCAAGGAACAGGGAATGCCTCCGGAGGCGCTCTGCGGCACTCATGAGGTGTTCGAAAACCGGGCTGCCCGGACCGGCCGGAAGATCCCGCTCAAAATCGTGGTGATCCCCGCTGCCCCGTCCGGCCGCCTCCCCGATCCAATCACTTTTTTCGCGGGCGGCCCGGGAGAGGCCTCGATCCCGTTCGGACTCTCCAAGGCCCAACAGCTCGGCTTGTCGGGAGGGAAGCGCGACCTGCTGCTGGTGGACCTGCGGGGGACCGGCATGTCCGGCGGGCTCTTCTGCACGGAGCTCAACGAGGAGACGAGGGGCCAGAGGTTCCTGGACGACTTCCTGCCCACCGACAGGATCCGCGCCTGCCGGGATCGTTTGAAAAAGGAGGTGGACCTCTCCTGGTACACCACGGACGCCGTGGTGGATGATGTCGAGGAGGTGCGCACCGCTCTCGGCTACGGTCCGCTTAACCTGATCGGAAGCTCCTGGGGCACGCACGCCGTGCTGACCTATCTGCGGCGCCATCCGGCGAGCGTTCGGACTGCGACGCTGGACGGAGTCTTGATACCCGGGTCCCTCCTGCGCACGGCCCGCGCCTCGCAGGAGGCGCTCGACGGCCTGATCGCCGAGTGCGAAGGGGACCCGGTCTGCGGAGGCGCCTACCCGAAGCTGCGCGAGGAGCTGGCCGCCGTGCTGCGACACGTGGCCGCGGACCCGGTCCGGCTCAGGGTGATCGATCCGCCGACCCGCCGGCCGGTCGAGCTGCGCCTGACGCAAGGCGGATTGGCCCAGACCCTGCGCTACATGCTCTATTCGCCGATCGAGGCCGCGCTGCTGCCGCTCGTGATCCATGAGGCGGCCCAGGGGAATTGGAAGCCCCTGGCCCGGCTGGCCTTCCTTCACGGGGCCGACATGAGCGGCATGTCGGAGGGCTTCCTGCAGTCGGTCAGTTGCGCCGAGGAGGTGGCCCTGATCCGCGACGGGGAGATCGCGCCGGCCGTGGCCGGCACCTTCCTGGGAGATTTCCGCGTCCGCCGCCAGAAAGCCGCTTGCGAGGGGTGGCCGGTCCGCGATCTCGGGCCGGACCTGCAGGCTCCAGTCGCCTCGGACGTGCCCGTCCTGCTGATCTCGGGGGAGCGCGATCCGGCCACGCCACCCTCGCATGGCGAGCGGGCGGCGCGCACCCTGAAGCATGCGCGCCGCGTGGTCATCCCGGACGGCTCCCATTACCTGGAGGGGATGAAGGGCGGCGACTGCGTCCATACTCTGATCGCCTCATTCATCGAGGCCGGGGCGGTCGAGAAGCTCGACACCTCCTGCATCGCGCGTATGCGGCGGCCCGACTTCGAGCTGCCCGAGGTGAAGGTCGCCAAGGCCGACCTCGAGCGGCTCCCGGGAACCTACGCAAACCAGGAAATGGGTATGGAGCTCAAGGTGGATCTGCAGGGAAACGGCTTGCGCATCTCCGTGGTGGCAGGCGGCCCTCCGTTCCCGCCGGTCCTGCTGATCCCGACCTCGCCGACGCGCTTCCGCTGGGAGGGGGATGGCATGGCGCCCGGGCTGGCCTTGGTCTTCCAGGTTTCAGAAGGGAAGGCTACCACGCTCTCCGTAGTGCAGCCCAACAAGCCGGCGGAGGTGGTGCTGAAGCGCTCGGAGAAAAGCCTCCAAGGACTGGGCTTCGTCGTCCTTGGAGTCCTTATCGTCCTTGTCGTCCTTTTCCTCTACCGAATCGCCGCCGCCACCCGGAACGGCCGGGCACTCACGGCCTTCGCCCGGGGCTGGTTGCCGAGCCGCAGCTCCAAAAGGTAGCTGCCGGGGGGCAGCGAGCCCGCGCTCAGGCGCCCGACCACCAGGTCGGGCTCCCCTGACTTCCCCGCCGTGACGGCCAGCAGCTCGAGCTGGCCTCCGGCCGCGGGCTTTCCATCGGCACCGAGAATGCGGCTGCGCAGCGCTTCCCCCTGGTCCGCGAGGCCATACCCAACCACCAGGAGCTGCGCCTCGCCGGACGCGGGCAGCGCCGCCTGTGCCGCCGGCACCACGGACCGTCCGTGGAGGTTGAGCTCCGCTTCCGGCGGACGGACCAGGATCCACGGGTCCCCGGCCGGCGGCAGGAAGAGGGCGTCGATGTGATCCTCGGACTCGGCGTGGAGGCCCACCGGCACGGTCAGCAGGGAGGTGCGGCCATCGGACCGGTCGCGGACCAGCACGCGCAGCCGGTGCTCGCCGCGGGGAAGATCCAGTTTGCCGAGGATGCGCACGCCGCCCTGCGCGAGGCGGCTGCCGACCTTGGACGGGTCCAGGTCCACGGACTGGGCGAAGAAGTCGTGGCTGCTGCCTTTTTCATCGAGCGCGTACCCGTAGACCTCGATGCCGAGCCGCTGACCGCCAGGGGCGAGGAGCCTCTGGCCGGAGACTTCCAGCAGCACCGCCACGGGCGTGGTCTCGCCGCCGGAACCCATCGGCACGGCAACGACCGAGACTCCCAGGTCGTCGCTCTCCTCGTCGCCCGCCACCAGCCGCGCCGCGTCGGCGAGCCGCTGGATGCCGTCCTGCTGCTGGAACGGCACGGGAGCGAAGTACCCGCCGCGGTGATGGATTCGCGTGCCGCGCTGGGCATTTGGGGCGTTGCGGAGCTTCACCTCCAGCTTGTGGTAGGAGCCGTCGAACGGGACGTCGTCCACCTGGACGCTGACCAGGTAGCTGTGGGCGCTGCGCCGCATGGCTCCGCCCAGGCCCTTGGCGAGGTCGTTCGTCCCCTCCACGAGCTTGCCGCCCGTCTCGTTGGCCATGTAGAAGAGCCCGTCGGCCGAGATGCGCCGTGCTCCCGCGATGTCCACGGCGTGCAGGACCCAACCCGAGCGCCGCATCTCCTCGAACATCTTCTCGAGGTGTACGACAAGGTCGCTGCCGCCCATGTTCGGGTTCTGCGTGCTTTCCGAAGGCTTGTCGATGAGCCCCGAGCCGAATCCCTCGCTGAAAAGGGCCAGGAACTTCCTCCCCTCCACCGGCCGCAGGACCTTGGCCAGGCCGTCGATCGCATCGACCATGGTCTTCACATGGCTGCGCTGGCGGGACTCGACGTTCATCTGATCGAGAACGCTCGAGTGGGACAGCACGTTCTTCTGCAGGAAATCGCCCCAGCGGAAGCCCCCGCTGCTGCTGCCCAGGCTCGCCAGCATGTCCCGCGCGAAGTTGCGCTCGTCCACCCGCCAGACCTGGGTGAGCAGAGTGCGGGCGTTGAGGCCGGTCAGCCGCAGCGGGTCTGACGCGTCGGACTTCTCGGGGATCTTGCCGGTGAGCACGCCTTCCAGGCCCTCCAGGGTGCGCCGGGCGGCGGCGCGGTCGGAGGTGAAGCTGAGCAGCAGGGGCAGCTCTCCCTTGGGGAGGTAGAGCCCCACCGCCACCATGTCGCGGGGGTCGAGGTCCTTCTCCACCAGCTCGCGGGCGGCGGCGATGCCGTCCAGCAGCCGCTCGGGACGGCTCAGAGCGAAATCGAAGAGGAAGAGGACGTGCCGCCGCGCCGCGGGCGGCGGCGGGGGCGCGTCCGCCTCCGGTGGGGCCTCCAGGTTGACGGTCTCGAACGAGACGATGGGCAGGCTGCGCTTCCCCTCGAAGACCTCGAAGTCGGCGGCGGTGAGCCCCCGGACCGGCTCGTTGCCCTGCGTCACCTCCACCGGGATCTCGACGAGCGTTACGGAGATGTCGGTGGAGACGAAGGGCGTCTGGGCCTGGGTATCGCCGATTTCGCCGGCTCCGCCGGCAGGGCCGGCCATCAGAGCGAGCATGGCCAGGGCGGCGATCCAGCGGAACCTGAGGCGGGTTGACGTCACGCGATGTCTCCTTTCGAGCTTAGCGGGATACGACCGATGAGATCCGAAAAGGCCTTAGAGCTACGGCCTGAGTGCGCGGCTGGTCTCCCAGTCGTAGCTTCAGCAGGTAGCTGCCGGGGGGCAGCGAGCCCGCGCTCAGCCGGCCCACCACCATATCGGGCTCGCCGGCTTCCCCAGGGGTGACGGCCATCAGCTCCAACTTGCCGCCCTCCACGGGCTGGCCCTCGGCGCTCAGGATGATGCCGTCGAGCACGGCCTCCTCGCCGGTCAGTCCATGGCCCACGATCAGAAGCTGCGCCTCGCCGGAGGCGGGCAGCGTGGCCTGCGCAGCCGGCGCCAGGGACCGGCCACGGAGATCGAAACCCGCCTCTACCGGGCGGATCAGGATCCACGGGTCCCCGGCCGGCGGCAGGAAAAAGGCGTCGATGTGGTTCTCGTCCGCCCGAAGGCTCAGCGGCACGGTGAGAAGCGATGTACGGCCGTCGGCCCGGTCGCGGACGAGCACGCGCAGCCGGTGCTCGCCCGGGGGCAGATCCAGCCGGCCGAGGATGCGCACGCCGCCCTGCGCGAGACGGCTGCCGACCTTGTCCATGTCCAGGTCCACGGACTGCGCGAAGAAGTCGCGGCTGCTCCCCTGCTCGTCGAGCGCGTACCCGTAGGCCTCGATGCCGACCTTGGGCGAGCCGGGCGCGAGGAGCCGGTCCCCCTGCACTTCCAGTAGAACCGCAACCGGAGTGGTCTCACCCCCGGACCGCAGCGGCACCGCCACCACCTGGATGCCCAGCTCGTCGCTCTCCTCCTCCCCCGCCACGAGCCGGGCCGCATCGGCGAGGCGCCGGACGTCGTCCTGGTTCTTGAACGGCAGGGGCGCGAAGTAGCCGCCACGGTGGTGAAGACGGACGCCTTTCTGCGGGCTGCGCAGACTCACTTCCAGCTCGTGATAGGAACCGTCGAAGGGGACATCATCCACCTGGACGCTCACCAGGTAGCTGTGGACGCTGCGGCGCATGGCCCGGCCGAACCCCTTGGCCAAATCGTTCGTCCCTTCGATCAGCTTGCCGCCGGTCTCGTTGGCCATGTAGAAGAGGCTGTCGGCGGACAGCGAGCCGCGCTTCAGGCCCGCGATGTCCACGCCGTGCAGCACCCAGCCCGAGCGCCGCAGCTCCTCGAACGTCTCGTTGAGCTTCTTGAGAATGTCGGAACCGCCCACGCTCGGCGATGCCATCGACGACGGCTTGCCGATGAGCGCCGGGTTGAATCCCTGGCTGAAGAAGGCCAGGTACTTTCTTCCCTCCACGGACCTCAAGGCCCTGACGAGGCCCTCCATGGCGTTGGCCATCGTGATCACGTGGCCACTCGCGCGGGCCTCCAGGCTGGCCTGGTGCAATCTGGCCGAGTCGGCGAGGATCTCCGACTGCAGGTCAGGCCCCTTGCCAGCGCCCGTGCCCAGGTCTGCGAGCAACTCCAACGCGACGTTGCGCTCTTCCAGCTTCCCCACCCGGTTGAGCAGCGTATGGGCGTCCATGCCCGTCAGGCGCAGCGGGTCGAGCGCAGCCCCCTCCTCGGGGATCTTCCCATGCAGCACGGCTTCCAAGCCGTCGATCGTCCGCTTGGCCGCGGCGCGGTCGGTGGTGAAGCTGAGCAGCACCGGCAGCTCTCCAGTCGGGAGGTAGAGTGCCACGCCGGCGAGATCGCGCGGGTCGAGCCCCTCGGCCAGGACCGTGCGGGCGGCGGCGATGCCCTGCTCCAGCAACGGGCGGTCGCTGTTGGCAAAGTCGAAGAGGAACAGGACGTGACGGCGGGCGGCAGGAGGGGGCGGCGGAGCTCCCGGCTCCTGCGGGGTCTCCAGATCGATGATCTCGAAGGAGACGATGGGCAGAACGCGCTTGCCCTCCCTCACCTCGAAGTCGGCCGCGGTGAGCCCCCGCACCGGCTCGTCACCCTTGGTCACCTCGACGGGGATCTCCACCAGGGTCACCGAAATGTCGGAAGAGGCCGAAGGCAACTGGGCACCAGCCATGCCGGCTGACAGCGACAGCACGGCAAGGGCTGCGATCCATCGAAGCCTGGTGCGGGTTGCAGTCAAACACTGCCTCCTTTCAGACGGGCTCGAAGGCATCACTGCAAGGCTTGCACCCGCCGCTCGCCTGGGTTTCTTCCCAAAGATTCGACGCCGCGGGATGACGAGAGCGTCCTGGTTAGGGGACAACTAAGGGCTCGTCACAGAATAACTGTGCCGTCGGACCCTCAACCCTCCGGCCCCCTCTCCCGCGCAGCGGGGGAGGGCTGGGGAGGGGGTCTTCCGGCATCCGCTCGACCCTGGGAGCTTGGCGCTCGCACGTCGTGAGTGACTATCCCCACAGGGCGAGTGACTATCCCCATGGGGCAAGCGACCATCCCCATGGGGCAAGCGACCATCCCCACGGGGCAAGCGACCATCCCCATGGGGCGAGTGACCATCCCCACGGGGCGAGTGACCATCCCCACGGGGCGAGTGACCATCCCCACGGGGCAAGTGACCATCCCCATGGGGCAAAAGACAATCCCCACCGGGCGCGTGACTATTGCCGCGGGGCGAGAGGCTCCGACCGCGGGGCGAGCGACTTCTCCTGCGATGCGAGCGACTCCTCCGCGGGACGCGAGGCTTGTCCCCCGAGGGCGAGTGCCTCCGCAGGCGGTAGGATGGCCGGGCCTTTGGCCCAATGTCTTGAGGATGCCGGCGAGACGCCAGCGCTCCCAGGGAAAGCCCGCCGCCCGCGAGCGGGGTTCCCCCTGAAGAAGACCCCCTCCCCAGCCCTCCCCCGCTACGCG
>JAXDKG010000016.1:0-28360 GCA_034667225.1 Acidobacteriota bacterium | reverse complement strand
GGACGACGGCGCGCAGGATCAGCTTGCCCGAGAAGTCCGGCGCCAGACCCACTACCTGGTTGTTGGCCCGCGTCTGACCGGCCGAGAAGTTGATCGTGCTCGTGCCCGGGGCCGCCGTGGCTCCGGGAAACACCGTGACATGTCCGCCTACGGTCGGCGACACCACCGTCACGTTGAGCGCCACCGCCAGAGCGTCGACGGGGATGCCACAGTTGGGCGGCACCACGAGCTCGCGGTTGCCGGTGGTGAGCGCCGGGCCCTGTCCCAGGACCCGCGTGTCGAGCAGCCGGCAGGGAGTGACGGTGTTGAAGTCCATGCCCCCCACGCGGTTTTCGTACCAGGCGATCTTGTCGTCGACAAGGGACGCCGAAAGCGCGTCAAAGTCGCCGTCTCCGTCCAGGTCCGCCGCATAAACCGAGTGAGCGAAATTGGCGGTCGTGGAAATTGTATGGAGCACCCAGGAGGTGCCCCCACCCCCCTCGTTCTCATACCAAGCGATCTTATCGTCGAGAATGGACGCCGAGAGCGCGTCAAAGTCTCCGTCGCCGTCTACGTCCGCCGCGTAGACCGAGTAGGCGCCATCGGCGCTGGTCGAGATCGTGTGAAGCACCCAGGACGTTCCCGCCCCCCCCACGTTCTCGTGCCAGGCGATCTTGTTGTCCAAACCGGATGCCGAGAGCGTGTCGATGTCTCCGTCGCCATCCACGTCCGCCGCGTAGACCGAGTTCGCGTCACCGGCGACGGTCGAGATCGTGTGAAGCGCCCAGGATGTTCCCCCACCTCCCGCGTTCTCGTACCAGGCGATTTTATCGTCGTGACGGGACGCCGAGAGTGCGTCGATGTCGCCATCGCCGTCCACATCCGCTGCATAGACCCAGTAGGCACCAAGGGCGCTGGTAGAGATCGTGTGAAGCGCCCATGAAGTTTCCCCACTCCCGAGGTTCTCGTACCACGCGATCTTACCGTCGAAGCCTGAGGCCGAGAGCGCGTCGATGTCGCCGTCCCCATCAACGTCCGCCGCGTAGACTGAGTATGCGCTCATGGCGCTGGTGGAGATTGTGTGGAGGGTCCAGGATGTCCCTCCACCCCCTAGGTTTTCGTACCAGGCGACCTTGTTGTCAATGGCAGACGCGGAGAGCGCATCGATGTCTCCATCACCGTCCATGTCCGCTGCATAGACCGAGTTCGCCTCAGCGGCGCCGGTCGAGATTGTGTGGAGCGCCCAGGAGGTCCCCCCACCTCCCACGTTCTCGTACCAAGCGATCTTGTCGTCGGAACTGGACGCCGAGAGGGCGTCGAGATCTCCGTCCCCGTCTACGTCTGCAGTGTAGACCGATTGAGCGAAGTCGGCGTCGGTCGAGATCTCCGGCGGGCTGACGAAGCGGACGCCGCGGTGGATGCTATCGTTGCGGTACCAGGCAATCGTGTCGTCGGCATAAGACGCCGAGAGCACGTCGAGGTCGCCATCCCCGTCCAGGTCCGCCGCGTAAGCCGTCTCGGCGCCATTGGCGCTGGTCGAGACCGTGTGGAGCACCCAGGAGGTCCCTCCACCCCCGACGTTCTCGTACCAGGCGATCTTGTCGTCGTCGACGGATGCCGAGAGCGCATCGATGTCTCCGTCCCCGTCTACATCCGCCGCCGAGACCACGACGGCAAAATTGGCGCTGGTCGAGATCGTGTGGAGCACCCAGGACGTTCCCCCACCGCTCACGTTTTCGTACCAGGCGATCTTGTCGTCGGTGTTCGATGCCGAGAGCGCGTCGAGGTCTCCATCTCCGTCCACGTCCGCCGCAACCACCGTGACGGCGCCTATGGCACTGGTGGAGATCGTGTGGAGCACCCAGGACGTCCCGCCACCGCCGAAGTTTTCGTGCCAGGCGATCGTGTTGTCAAAAACGGACGCCGAGAGCGCGTCGAGGTCCCCGTCGCCGTCCACGTCCGCCGCGTACACCGAGGTGGCGCCATTAACGGTGGAGGAGATCGCGTGGGGCGCCCAGGACGTTCCGCCGCCGCCCAGGTTCTCGTACCAGGCGATCGTGTTGTCGCCGGTGGACGCCGAGAGCGCATCGAGATCTCCGTCGCCGTCCACGTCCGCCGCGTGCACTGAGATAGGGCTATCAGCATTGTTAGAGATTGTGTGGAGCACCCAGGACGTCCCGCCACCGCCCACGTTTTCGTACCACGCGATTTTGAAGTCATTGCGCGACGCCGAGAGCGCGTCGAGGTCCCCGTCGCCGTCCATGTCTGCCGCGTACACCCTGACGGCGTTATCAGCAGTGGTGGAGATCGTGTGGAGCACCCAGGCGGTCGCCCCGCCTCCCACATTCTCGTACCAGGCGATTTTGTCGTCGAGGCCGGACGCCGAAAGCGCGTCGAGATCACCGTCACCGTCCACGTCCGCGACGTAAACCGTGATGGCAGAATCGGCGCTGGTCGAGATCGGCGGCTGGGAAGCGAACGGCACCGGCTTGGCGTGCGCCACTCCGCGCGCCCCCGCGGTGCCGAAGATGAGCGCAAAGATGATGAGGAGCTCCCGTCGACGACGGTTGCTCAGTCTAGGTCGCTCACCAGGGCGCACACGACGCTTGCGCTTGCGGTACATCGCTCCTCCGGAACGGGTATTTTGATTTGTAACAAGTAAAACTCTATGGGCTGGGAGCGGTCACGTCAAGGGCGCACCGCCCGCCCCACCCGCAGCCCGTCGCGCAGACGGTAAGCGTGCTGGGCGGTGACGATTGCGGCCGGGTCTTCCAGCCGGCTACGCAGAATGTGAAGGTGCCGGGCCGCCACGTTCGTGACCTCGGCCCGCAGCGCGCCTTCGGGGGCAAGGCGCTCGCCGACTTCGATTACCGGCACGCCCTCGCCCCCTTCCAATCGATCCTCGATCAGCCGCTCCCAGGTGATGCCTTCCTGGCTGCCGGGCTTGAGCTGGACGCGGCGGGTGAGCGCCTTGCCTCCGAGAGAGATTCCCCCGTCCGCATCCCGCCAGACGACGAGGTCCATGGCGTCCTCGACTTCCTGCCGGTCCTCCTCGGTCGAGCCGACGGCGGTGCCTTCGAGCCGCCAGGGGAAGCGCCGGTCCAGGTAGGAGCGCAGCGCCGGCACGACCACCTTGGAGAGCTCATCCTTCTCGATCACGTCCCGCGGATCGAACCCGGCTTCCACGAGATCGCGGCCGAAGGTGGCTCCATAGCCGCGCTTGTTCGAGAAGAAGCGGCAGGCGGGGGGGCGCGAGGCGAACATGCCGCGCACGGTGGCGGCCAGATAGATCGACTCCCACCAGCGGTCCGCGGGCAGGAAGGTCAAAGTCGAGAGCTGGATGTCCTGGACCAGGAGACCGCCGGGGCGGAGCATGCCGGCGAGCGTGCGGCAGAAGGCGTTCGCGGAGGTGAAGACCTGCGGGTCTAGCGTTCCGGTTGCCGCTATCTGGAGATCGGGATGGTCCGCGCGCCAGCGCTCGACCGTGGCGTCCGTGTCCGGACCCGGCCTTTCCAGGCAGAACACGGTGGTCTGCGCCAGGAGCGCGGGGGCCAGGCCGGACAGGGCTTCGAGGAGCTGGGTGATATGGTAAAGATGGTCCTCGACGACCACGATCGGACGGCGTTCGAATCCGCTGGCCTTCCCCCAGGTCATGGCCCTACTCTATCCCCGCCGCTCCCCCTGGCTCCTCTACATAGGGGTACTTCTCTTCGTCATCCTCGCCTGGATCTCCGCGCATGCCATCTACCGCGAGTGGCAGCGCCGGCTCGGCGAGGAGCGCTCCGAGACGCTCTACCAGCTCGTCCAGGACAAGACGCCGCCGCGGCCCACCGAGACGCCGGGCATCTCCGCCTGGCTGCACCTGGCACTGAAGCGCTACGCCGCCACCCTGGACCACGGCGAGATCATGACGTGGGAGGACCGGCGGTCCGTGCCGCCCGGCCTGGCCGGGCTCCGCGACCTGCTGGCGACTCCTCCCGAGCCGTCCGCCTCGGTGCCACGTTTGACGAACGAGGGGGCGAGCCTCCAGTTCCGTTCCCAGCGCTTCGCGGAGCTCGACGGCCACTGGCTGGTGGTGACCCGGCGCAAGGCTCTCGATGGCGATCCGGCCTCGGAGAGCTTCCTCGCCAGGACCGGTCCCCACCTGCTTCGCCTGGCCCGCCGCGTTCCGGCCGGAATATCGCCGGGAGTGCCACGGGTGCTGCGCGTCTATGCTCTTTCCGAGGACGGCACGCTGGTTTCCATGCCTTTGGCCGAGCTCACCGCGGACCCGGCGGCCCGGCGGCGGGCGGCTCTCGACGAGGGGCGCGAGTTCCGCAAGGTCCCGCAGCTCCCCAACTTCGTCTCCAACGAGTTCTTCTTCCAGTTTGATTTCAGCAAGCCTGCCGGGCAGGTCTTCTACTCGGGGCTCTACCTGGACCTCGGCGGACAGGGGGTGGTGGCCACGATCATCGTCCCCTATGTCGATGCCGATTCCCTCGGCGTGCTGGGCACGGACGTGGCCTTCGACGTCGATTGGAAAGCTTTCGCGCGCCAGATCGAGCCGCCCATGGTGGCCGAGGTGGTACGCCTCGGTCCTCTCCCCGAGGGACGCTGGAGGCCGTGGAGCGACCTGGAGAACGCTTTGACACGTCAGAGCCCCCTCGCTCCTGCCGTGGCTTCTCTTGCACGGCGCGAGCGGCGGGAGGGGCTCTTCGTCGCGCCCGGGTCCGTGCAGGAGGCGGTGGCGGAGGGGCAGGGCGCCGTGGCCGCTCTCCAGATGGCGGCGGATACCTGGCTCGTCGTCCTCTTCCCCCGGACCGGGGCGACGTCGCCGGTCCTCAGCCTCGGCCTGCTGAGCGTCCTCTTCCTCCTTCTAATCGCGGGCTTCGAGGTCCACCGCCGCCGCGCCGAGCAGGCGCAGGACAAAGCCGAGCGCGAGCTGGCCGAGAAGCAGAACCTCCTCAATACCATGCAGGTCCCCCTGCTGGTCGTCGACCCCAACTCCGACGCAGTCGTGTTCGGCAACGAGGCGGCCCGCCGATTGGGCATCGAGACGGGAGTGCGCATGGCCGACCTGGTGCCGGACGACGAGCGCGCCCGGCGCCACTACGAGCACATGCAGATGGCCGGTCCCGACGCGCGGCGCGCCTATGGCCTCCCTCTGCGCCTCAACGGCGAGACCCGCTACGCCGTGGTGCGCTCCGTCGCGGTCACCGCTCCCATCGAGGCGCTGCACGCAGACGAGCGCCACCGCCTCGGCGTCCTCTTCGTCCTGGAGCCCGAGACCGACCTCGCTATCCTCACCGAGGACCTCGTGGCCGGCGCGCAAGGGGAGGAGCGCCGCAAGCTCGCCGGCCTTCTCAGCCATGGGGTCGATACCCTCGTCCGCGTTCTCGCCCGCGTGGTGGAAAGGGAAGGGGAGGAGAGCTTCGTGGCCTGGCTCGCGGGCTACGTGGACCGCCGGGTCCATGTCACGGCCTGGCTCTTCGATCATTGGGACGCCGAGCCGCCGCTGCCCCCCGCGAGCGCCATCGAGGCGGGGCAGGCGCGCGAGACCCTCTCCGCCTTGCAGCGGGTCTTCGCCCTGGCCGCAGCCGATCCAGGGCTGCGCTCGAGCCTGCACTGGGACAACGGCGTGCTCTCCAACCCGCCTCCTGGAGACATCCCTTCCCTGAGCCTGGACTGGCCGCCGGAGATCTGGTTCCCCCTACCGGTGCGGGGCGGCTTCGGCCTCTTCCTGGAGGAAGTGCTCGTCAACGCGATCCGGCATGGCCGTCCCGGCACGGTCCCCCGACTGGCCGTCAGCTACGATCCGGGCCGCGCCGAGCTGCTCTTCGAGGTCGAAAACGAGTCCTCGGACGCCCGCCGCCTGCGCGGAGAGCCCTATGGCGGCCGGCGAATCCTGGAGCGCCTCGCCCGCCTCTTCGGCTGGGAAGGCTTGGCCTTCGAGGACGGCGCCGGAACATTTCGTGTGAGCTGGCGGGTTCCGGTCAGCGAGCGAGCGGACCCGCAAAGCGCGGACTGAACGCTGGTTCAAATCCGGACCCGGCTGGGTCCGAATCAGATCCGCCTAAAGGGTCAATCGTTGATCCATCGCTATTGTTAAGATACCTTCAACGTGCTCTCCTGATTCAACTTGTAAGGATTTCCTGGAGCTGGCCCGCGACTTGCGATAGACAGGCTTCCCGACCGTGGATTCTCCGGCCGGCCTCGAAAACAGGAGACACTCAGTGATGTGGAATTCCGACTCTCCCCGCCGCATGCGGGGTCTCCCTCTGGTGCTGTCTGCTCTGTTGCTGATGCCTCTCGCCGCCTCTGCGGGAGAGAGCAAGAAGAAGGAGCCTACCGCCCAGGAGATCCAGAAGCAGCACGCGGAGCTCAAGGCCCGCAACGAGCAGATCGACGTCAAGCAGCGCGAGGAGTACCTGCGCGCCGTCCCCAAGGCGGACTCGCCGACGAAGGACGAGAGCGACGTCATCCAGATCCACTCCGCCCGGGAATGGTATCTGCTCACCTACCCGACCGGCACGTTGCCCTCCCAGCCTTGGAGCAAGGCGAAGAAGCACGTCAGGTCGAGCGTAGCCGACGCCGAGGTCTGGCAGGGCGGGGCACTGGCCGGTCCGGCTGCCGGTGAGGACTTCAACCAGATCACGGCCGACTCCGTGGTCGCACCCGGCACCAACACCTGGATCGCCTACGGCCCCAAGCCGCTCGACACGGTCGGCACCACCAACAACGCCTACCGCTATGGCACCACCGCGGGCCGCGTCGCGGCCGGCGGCCTGGCCGTCGATCCGAACAACCCCGGCGTGGCCTATGCCGCCTTCGCGGCCGGCGGCCTCTGGAAGACCACCTCCCTTGGCCTGCCCACGGTGACCTGGACCTCCCTCTGGGACGACAAGGACTTCGTGACCCAGGCGGCCAGCGCCATCGAGATCGATCCGACGAACAGCAATGTCGTCTACGCCGGCACCGGCGACTGGCCGGCCCGCGACCAGTTCGGCGAAGGCATTATGAAGACCACTGACGGCGGCGTCACCTGGACCCAACTCGGCGCCGACGTGTTCACCCCCTACTCGCCGACCCACCCGGCCGGCGGCAACCGCTGGGACAACCAGAACGTCAAGGTCGTCCAGGTCGATCCCAAGGACTCGGACACGGTCCTGGTCGGCACCCGCTATGACCTCTACCTGTCGAACGACGGCGGCTCGAACTGGCAGATCTGCCCGTTCGGCAACGGCTACACCAACCCGGCGGTCAACGGCGGCGTTCAGAAGGGGATCAACCGCATCAGCGGCATCTACCTCGACTCCCGCGGCGCGAGCACCGTGGCCTACGTGGCAGTGGGTTACCAGTACACCAACGGCAACGCCGACAACGGCATCTACCGCTTCACGATGCCGGCGAGCGGCTGCCCCTCGTGGCCCTCCGACTTTACGACCCTTTTCGGCGGCTTCCCGGCCGGGACCGGCAATGGCGTCAACGGTGACGTGACAGGGGGCGGCGGCAGCGTGACCGGCCGCATCGAGCTCGACGGCGCCATCGGCCCCGACGGCAAGCTCACCCTCTACGCCCAGGTCTCGGAGGGGGTCAACAGCTCGGTGGAGGGCACCTACGTCCTGCGTCCTGACGGCGGCGCCACCTCCTGGACCAAGCTGGCGGGCAGCACCGCGACCGGCTACAAGAACTGCGCGAACGGTGCCGAGAGCACCGGCCAGGACTGGTACGACCTCTTCATTGGGGTCGATCCGAGCAACGACAAGACGCTCTACATCGGCCATATCGACGTATTCAAGGCCACGGTCAACTCGACCTACACGTCGATGACCCTGACCGACCTGACCAATGTCTACTCGACGGGCTGCCCGTCGTACGGCAAGGTCCACCCCGACCAGCAGGCCTTCGCGTTCGTGCCCGGCACCAGCGGCTCCACCTTCCTGCTCGGCAACGACGGCGGCGTCTACACCAACACCAACCGGGGCGACGTGAACGCCTGGAAGCAGCTCAACGATTCTTTCAACACCAACCAGTTCTACGCCGGCCAGATCGGCGCCGACTTCGCCGGCAACGGCATGGGCGGCATCCAGTGGATCTTCGGCGGCATGCAGGACAACGGCAACTCGTCGTGGGACAGCACCGAGCCCACCCTGCTCGCCACGGGCCGCTCGGTCGGCGGCGACGGCTTCTTCACCACGTTCGACCCGCTCGGCGGCACCGAGACGGCCGGCTGGTGGATCACCGAGTACACCTACGGCTCGCTCTACTGCTCCAAGACGGGCGCCGATGGTCCATTCTCCAGCTCCAACTGCGGGCCGCGCCAGACCGGCAGCGCCGACTGGAGCGCGCCGTTCGTGCTCGATACCCTGCACTGCAACACCACCCAGTGCCGCAACTATATTTTCGGCGAGGATTACGTCCACGCCGCGGGCGCCTATGGCAACGCCGGTCCGACCTGGAAGCGTGTCTCGGGAAGCCTGGTCAAGACCGCCGCGGGCTCGATCCTCGCCGTCAACTACGCTCCCAACAACCCCAAGTCGGCGGTCGTGGGCACCAGCGACGGCAAGGTCTGGTGGACGGATGTCATGTATACCGGAACGAGTTGCACGCAGGCGGCGGCCAATACCTCGTCGTTCACCTGCGCGCCGAACACTTCCGCCACCTGGCGTGATGTGGACTCCACCAACGCCGTGCTGCCGAACCGCGCCGTGATGGGTGTGGCGGCCGATCCGACCGATCACACCCGCATCTTCGCGGCGGTCGGCGGCTTCGACGAGAACACCCCGGCCACGCCGGGCCACCTGTTCCAGTTCAAGTGGAGCGGCACGGCCTGGACGCGCTCCAACAAGACGGGCAACCTCCCGAATGTGCCGGCCGCGGCGGTGGCGGTGAATCCGAACAATCGCAAGCAGGTCTTCGTCGGCACCTACTTCGGCTTCTACTACACCGACGACATCGACGCGGCGGTTCCGGTCTGGGTGCGCTACCAGTGGGGCCTGCCGAACACGGTCATCAAGTTCCTGACGATCGACCGCGGCCCGGCCTCGAACCCGACCAAGGGCACCACCCTGGCGGCTTTCACATACGGCCGCGGCGTCTACGCGATCAAGCTCCCGGTCACGGGCAGCTTCCCCGTGCATTGAGTTAGACAGGTTTGAGCTCGAAAAGGCCCCGGTCCGCCGGGGCCTTTTCTTTTGGTACTCTGGATGGAAATGAAAACGATCTTCGCGCTGGGCCTCCTCGCGCTCATCGCCTGCGGTCCCACTGCGGACTCGCCGGCGCTCGTGTTGAAGGGCGTCACCGTGATCGACATGGTCAGCGCTGCTCCCTGGCCGGGCATGACCGTGGTCATCCGCGATGGCCGGATCGAGACCGTGTCGTCGGGGGAGGCCAGTGCGCCCAAGGGCGCCCGGGTCGTGGACGCCCGCGGCAAGTTCCTGATCCCCGGCCTCTGGGACATGCACGTCCATTTGTGGGGGAGCCCGGAGCGCCTCTTCCCCCTCTTCCTGGCCAACGGAGTGACCGGCGTCCGCGACATGGCCAGCCCTCCCGGGCAGATCTTTCGCCTGCGCGAAGAGGTGAAGAGCGGCAAGGTTCTAGGGCCACGGATCGTTGCCTGCGGACCGCAGGTGGACGGCCCGGGCCAAGCTCCCGAGCACGCCATTCCGGTCGCCAACGCGGAAGAGGCACGGCAGGCCGTGCAGAGCCTCAAGAAGATGGGGGCCGACTGCGTGAAGCCCCACGATCGCGTCCCCCGCGACGCGTACTTCGCCCTGGTGGAGGAGGCGAAGCGCGCCGGTCTTCCCGTGGAGGGGCACGTGCCGAACGAGGTCACGCTGGCGGAGGCCTCGGACGGCGGGCAGCGCAGCATCGAGCACCTCGGCGGCATCTTCGACGCCTGCTCCTCGGCCGCCGCCGAGATCGAGCGCATGAAGTCCGCTCCGCCGCCCAAGGACCCCTCGGAGTTTCCGCAGCGCATCGCGGCCCGCGGCACGCTCGCCCTCGACACCTACAGCCCCGAGCTGTGCGGCCGGCTCTTCGAGCTCTTCGTCCGCAACGGCACCTGGCAGGTCCCGACCCTCGCCACCACCTACGGCCGCACCTTCATCGACGACCTCAGCCGCCGGGACGACCCGCGCCTGCGCTACATCCCGAAAGATCAGAGGGAGAGCTGGAAACCGGAGAACGACTTCTTCGCCCGCTTCCGTACCCCTGATTACGTGGCATACCAGAAGCGCTACTGGGCCGAGACGCTGAAGGTGGTCGGCGCCATGCACCGCGCGGGCGTGCCCATCCTGGCGGGCACCGACCTCAGCCTCGCATACGTCTATCCTGGTTTCAGCCTGCACGACGAGCTGGCGTTCCTCGTCGAAGCTGGTCTCTCTCCACTGGAAGCGTTGAAGGCTGCGACGATCGGCCCGGCACGTTTCCTCGGGCTGGAAAGCGGCACGATCGAGGCCGGGAAGATCGCAGACCTCGTGCTCCTCGACGCCGATCCCCTGGCCGACATTCATAACACCCGCCGGATCTCCGGCGTGGTCGTCAACGGCCGTTGGCTGGGTCCGGAGGAGCTGGAGGAGATGCTCGATCGGGCCGCGGCGGAAGCGGCCCGTTAGGGCCCCTCCGGCCCCCTCTCCCGCGCAGCGGGGGAGGGGGCCGGAGGGGGTCTTCCGGCATCCGCTCGACCCTGGGAGCTTGGCGCTCGCACGTCGTGAGTGGCTATCCCCACGGGGCAAGTGGCTATCCCCACGGGGCAAGTGACCATCCCCACGGGGCAAGTGGCTATCCCCACGGGGCAAGTGACCATCCCCACGGGGCAAGTGACCATCCCCACGGGGCAAGTGACCATCCCCACGGGGTGAGTGACTATCCCCACGGGGCGAGTGACTATCCCCATGGGGCAAGTGACCATCCCCATGGGGCGAGTGACCATCCCCACGGGGCGAGTGACCATCCCCACGGGGCAAGTGACCATCCCCATGGGGCAAGTGACCATCCCCCACGGGGCGCGTGACTATTGCCGCGGGGCGAGAGGCTCCCACCGCGGGGCGAGCCCCTCCTCTGCCAGTTATTCCGTGACGAGCCCTTAGGGTTGGAAGACCACGATCCGCCGGTCCTTCGGAAGGCCTGTCAATGCCTGCACCTTCCCATCCGGCCAGCGGATCGTGAGCCGGTCCGCCTGGGCGGCGGTCCCCATCCCGAAGTGGAGAGTGAGGGCGCTCTGCGAGAGGTACGAGGCACCGGTGCGGGTCTCGCGGACCTGCTTGCGCCCGCCAGCCTCCAGTTCCACCCGCGCCCCGATCGCTGCGGTGTTCTTTCCCTTGCCAGCCAGATCCACTTGGAGCCAGCCGCCCGCCGGGGCGGTCACGTTCTCGTAGACCTCCGAGAGATCGTTCGAGTTCGTGACGATCAGGTCCAGGTCACCGTCGAGGTCGAGGTCTCCGGCCGCGAGCCCCCGGCTGGAGCGCACCACGTCGAGCCCGCCGTCCTTGACCTCGCGGAACACTCCCTTGCCCGTATTCTCGAAGAGCTGGTTGCGCTGCTTGTAGGTGGTGCCGGTGCCGAACAACTCGGCGTTGTGGATGATGTGCCCATTGGCGATGACATTGTCGAGGTCGCTGTCCTGGTCCAGATCGGCGAAGACAGTGCCGAAGCCCACCATGTACATCGACGGCTCCGCGAGCTTCGAGGTGTAGCGCGCGTCGATGAACAGCAGCGATCCCTGGTTGCTGTAGACCGCGTTCGTTTGTAAATCGAGATGGGTCTTGATGATGTCCTCGAAGCCGTTGCCATCGATGTCGCCGAGGTCGACCCCCATGCCCGCCTCGGGCTTGCCCAGGTCGGAGAGCGCGGTGCCGGAGAGCAGCCCGATCTCCTCGAATTTGCCGTTGCCCTTGTTCTCGAACAGGAACGCCGGCGTCATGTCATTGGCGACGTAGAGGTCCTGGTCGCCGTCCCAGTCCAGGTCGCCAAAGATGACGCCGAGGCCGTTGCCGGCATCCGGAGCGAACCCAGCCGCGGCCGTGGCATCCTCGAACGTGCCGTCCCCCCGGTTGCGGTAGAAGCGGTCGGGCGCGCCGGTGTAGACGTCCGGATGGCAGTACGACCGCAGACCGAGCCGCTGGTTGCCGCAGATCGGGTTCTTTTCGTAGGAGAAGTCCACGTAATTGGTGACGTAGAGGTCGAGGTCGCCGTCCGCGTCGGAATCAGCGAAGGCGGCGGAGGTGCCCCAGAGCGGGTTGCCGAGGCCAGCCTGGGCCGTGGCCTCCGTGAACGTGCCGTCGCCATTGTTCCGGAATAGCTGATCGGGCCCGAAGGCGGAGACGTAGAGGTCGAGGTCCGAGTCGCCATCCACATCGCCTGCCGTGGTCCCCATGCCGTAGGAGGTCACACGGATGCCCGAGCGCTCGGTCACATCCACGAACTTGCCAACGCCATCATTGCGCAGCAGCACCGACCGCGGCGTCTCGCCCTGATAGCCGCGCATGGCGCCGCTGTCCACGTAGAAAATGTCGGGATCGCCGTCGCTGTCGTAATCGAACACGGCCACGCCGGCCCCCATCGTCTCGGGCATGTAGAACTGGCCGGACCCGCCGTGGTGATGGCGGAACGAAAGCCCCCACGGTTGGCTCACCTCACGGAAGCGGAGCTGCGCCGCACCGGGGGCGGCGAGGAGGGCCAGGAGGAGAACGGCGCGCAACGACCTCATTCATGTCCCAGAACCGGGTGCGGCCGGTACGGCATTTCCAGCTCCTTCCTCTCTTCCTCGTCCAGCCGGATCTCCAGGGCCGCGACCGCGTCCTCCAGGTGCTCCATGCGGGTGGCGCCCACGATTGGGGCTGTGAGGCCGGGCTGGTGGAGGAGCCAGGCGAGGGCGATCTGCGC
Organism: Acidobacteriota bacterium; assembly: GCA_034667225.1. GTDB lineage: Bacteria > Acidobacteriota > Thermoanaerobaculia > Multivoradales > UBA5704 > DATMER01. The sequence continues at coordinate 15,517 of JAXDKG010000016.1, read as the reverse complement.
GGGCTTGACTCCCCTCTTCTCGGCTAGGGCCACGACGCGCTCCACGACCTCGAAGTCCTCGGTCTGGTAATAGAGATCGTGGGCGAAGCTGTCCACCTTGCCGCGGCGGGTATCCTCCTCACCGCGGCGGCGCTTGCCGGCCAGGAAACCGCGGGCGAGCGGGCTCCAGGGGATCACCCCGATCCCCTCGGCCCGGCAGAGGGGGAGCATCTCCCGCTCCTCCTCCCGGTAGACCAGGTTGTAATGGTTCTGCATGGAAGAGAAGCGCGTCCAGCCGTGCAGGTCGGCCAGGTAGAGCGCCTTCGCGAACTGCCAGGCGAACATGCTGGACGCGCCCAGGTAGCGCACCTTGCCCGCGCGCACCAGGTCGTTCAGGGCGGAAAGCGTCTCCTCGATCGGCGTCGTGGGGTCCCAGCGGTGGATCTGGTAGAGGTCGACGTAGTCCATGCGCAGCCGGCGGAGCGAGGCGTCGATCGACTCGGTGATGTGCTTGCGAGAGAGCCCCCGGTTGTTGGGGCCGTCGCTCATGGGGAAGAACACCTTCGTCGCGACGACGACCTCCTCGCGGCGGGTGAATTCCGCGAGCGCCCGGCCGAGGACCTCCTCGCTCATGCCGCGGGAGTACATGTCCGCCGTGTCGAAGAAGTTGATCCCCATGTCGAGAGCACGGCGAATGAACGGGCGGCCGTCCTCCTCGGAGAGGACCCAGTCGCGCCACTGGGGGGAGCCGTAGCTCATGCAACCGAGGCAGATACGGGAGACTTTGAGACCGGTTTTGCCGAGGTTTATGTAATCCATCGAGCGGATGCTATCAGGCCTTCTCGGCCGAGCCGCTCATCAGGACGCTCAACGGATACAGCGCCTCGACGTTCTCGCACACGATCTTGAGCGTCGAGGTGATCGGGACGGCGAGGATCATCCCCCAGGCTCCCCACAGCCAGCCCCAGAAGATGAGGGAGAGCAACACGACAATCGGGCTGAGATCGAGGCTGGTGCCCATGATCCGCGGCTCGAGCATGTTGCCGATGAAGAACTGGACCGCCAGGTTGATCGCGGCGACGAGCAGCGCCCAGCCCGTGGACTCGAACTGCAGGAGCATGAACACCGTGGGCAGGCCGACGGAGATCACCGCGCCCACGGTCGGGATGTAGTGGGCGATGAAGGTGAGGAACCCCCAGAGAGGGGCGAACTCCACGCCGAATGCGGCCAGCAGCACCGCGACCAGGATGCCGTGGCCCAGGTTCACGAGCGTCTTGGTGAGGAGGTACCTGCGCACCTGCCCCTCGATGTTGGCGATGACGGTGGCCACGCGCTCCGCCCGGTCCTTGAGCGCCCGCTCCAGCTTGTGCGGGAAGCTCTCGCTGCCGGCCAGGAGAAAGATCAGGTAGAGGAGCACGAGGAAGAGCTCGTTGAAGAACACCAGGAACGAGCCGACTCCCGCCGCCAGGAGCCCTCCGACCGAGGAGACCTCCACCGCCTCCTGCCAATGGAAGCCCTCGACCGGCTCGCGCAGGAAGGGGAACGTGGCGACCAGCCGCGCCATCGCGCCCTGGATGAGCCCGCCGAGCCGCGCCTCGTAGGCAGGGAGGCTCTCCTTGAACGCCAGCGCGCTGGAGTAGATCACCCAGGAGAACGCGAACAGCAGCGCCGACACCCCCACCAGGATCAGGACGATCGCCACCCCCGACGGCACCTTGAGGCGCCGCAGAGCCGCCATGGCCGGGATGAAGATCTGGCCGAGAAAGACGGCGATGACGAACGGGAGGAGGATCGCCTTCAGCATGTGAAGGACGACCCCCAGGGCCAGGAAGACCAGGATCCCCAGGAACACGAGGATCAGCTTGGTGTCGCGCATCGGACGCCCCCCTCCGGTTGGTGCAGCTCGGTTGTGGAGGGGAAGCCTACAATAGGAGCCCATTGCCGAGAAGGAGGCCGTCATGAGGCGCACGCTCTTCGTCCTGTTTCTGCTGGCTGTTCCGCTCGGAGCGCAGCCCGCTCCGGACCTCGCCACGGCCGAGGTCGTGGATCTGACCCATGCGTACGACGAGAAGACTCTCTTCTGGCCGACGTCGCCGTCGACCTTCCAGCTCACGGAGCTGAGCAAGGGGAGGACGCCGGGCGGCTGGTACTACTCCGCGAACTCGTTCTGCACGCCGGAGCACGGCGGCACCCATCTCGACGCGCCGGTCCATTTCGGGGAGGGCCGCCACACGGCGGATCAGGTGCCGGTCCGTCAGCTCATCGCGCCGGCCGTGGTCATCGACGTCTCCCGCCAGGCGTCCGAGAACCCCGACTACCGGCTGACAGCCGCGGACGTGCAGTCCTGGGAGCAGCGCAACGGGCACATCCCGGCGGGCGCGATCGTCCTGCTGCGCACCGGCTGGAGCGCGCGCTGGCCCGACCGCAAGCGCTACCTGGGGGACGACAAGCCCGGCGACGCCTCCAATCTTCACTTTCCGTCCTACGGGATGGAGGCTGCCGAGCTGCTGGTGAAGGAGAGGAAGGTGGGGGGCTTGGGCGTCGACACGGCGAGCATCGACCATGGCCCTTCAAAGGACTTCATCGTTCACCAGACGGCCGCGGCCGCCGAGGTCGTGGGGCTCGAAAACCTGACTGGCCTCGACCGGCTCCCGGAGACTGGCGCCTGGGTCATCGCGCTGCCGATGAAGATCGCCGGAGGCTCGGGGGGACCGGTGCGGGTGGTGGCATTGCTGGGCCGTCGTTGACCGCCGCTTCCAGCAGGCGGTCGAGATCCGCGCGCTCAAGGAGCTTTCCACGCAGGACCACGGCGGAGATCTTTCCGACGTTCTTCACGTCGGCGAGCGGATCGCCGTCCAGGAGCACGAGGTCCGCGGCCTTGCCAGGGGCGATGGTGCCGACGGTGGCGGTCGCCTGGAGCAGGCGCGCTGCTTCCGACGTTGCAGCCAGCAACGCCTCCATCGGAGTCAGGCCGGAGTCGACCAGGAGGCCGATCTCGTCGTGGACGGAGAAGCCGGGCAGCACATCCCGGCCGGCCAGATCGGAGCCGACGGCGATGGCCACGCCGGCCTCGTGCATCCGCCGGGTCATCCCCTTGCCGAGCTCCACGAACCTCTTTCGGCGCGCGATGCCCTCGGGGTCCCGGTCCCTTGCGGTTAGCGGGAACCACTGGTCCCAGTACTTCCGCAGGGGAGGAGTCGCATACCGCGTCCGGGGGTCCGGATGATCCGCGAGCTCGGCGCGCCGGGCGCGGAGGTCGTAGGCGATGATCGTGGGCACGAACCAGGTGCCCTGCCGCGCGAAGGTTTCGGCCAGGGCCGGCACCTCGTCCTCCAGCCATTGGGGCATAGCTTCGAAGGCGGCGGTCTCATTGGCGAAGCGGGCCGAGTAGGTGCCTTCGATCAGCGTCGCGATGTGCTCGATGCTGCGCTGTCCGGCCTCCGCGGCCTCGGCCGGCTCCACGGTCATCGGGACATGGCCGGCGAACGGGATGCCCTGGATCCGCGCTTCGGCGGCCAGGGCGAAAAAGGCGTCCCGGGGCACGGCGTTGTGGACCTTGATGAAGTCGACGCCGAGCCCCCGCAGGCGGGTCACGGCCGCGGTCGCCTCCTGCGGGTTGGTAACGGTCAGCCGGAACGGGACTCCGGGCTTGGGGCCGTCCACCGTCGGCCCTGCGCGGAAGATGCGCGGCCCTGTCAGCTCGCCCCGTTCGATGCGGGCGCGCCAGCCGTCCAGGAGGTCGAGCTCGCCGCCCATATCGCGGACGGACGTGACGCCGTTGGCGACCAGCACTCCGAGAGTCGCCTCGTCGGCGACGCTCAAGTGGACGTGGGCATCCCAAAGGCCGGGGATGAGGAACCGGCCGCGCCCCTCGACAACCCGGGCGCCGTGGACCTCCAAGGCATCCCCGATCCCCTCGATGACTCCGGAGCGCACCAGTACCGAAACGTGCTCGCGGGGCGAGGCTCCAGTGCCGTCGATCAGCGTGACGTCATGCAGGAGCAAAGAACTCTCCGGATAGCTGGCCGAATCGGGACGGCCTGCGCAGGCGGTGAGGACGATGAGGGCGAGAGCTGCTCGCATGTCTCCTCTACGCAGCAACGCGTACGCTCGTTTCAGGGGCATCCTCCTCGACGAAGCGAAGCAGCGCCTCGCCTTCCCGTTCGAGCTCTACGAGCGTCTTCTTGGCCAGCTTGCCGAAGGGTTCGAGGACCAGCGTCGCGGCCTTCTTTTTCCGCTCGACCTTCCAGGTGCCGGCCACGAAGCCGTCGGCCAGGAACGTGGCGCGGACCTGGAGGTTCTTGAGCGTGACTTTAGGGCGATGCTCGTCGGCGATCACCCGGGTGCGGTCGTCGTGGGCCAGGACGAGGTTGTCGAACTCAGGCAGGAACCGGACCGGAGCCGGAGTTTCCTCGTCGGGGCGCGGAGCTTCCGGCAGGTCGAACAGCTCGCGCTTGCGCTCGTCGCGGAAGGTCACGAGCTCGGGGCGCAGCTCTTCGAATGCCCCGCGCAGGGATTGCAGGCCCGACCAGACCTGGGCATCCCGCGGCGTCGCGGGACCGAACGCGGCGAGGTAGCGCCGCACCAGCGTGTGGGCTGGAGCCTCTTCGGTCGGGACCTTCTTCCCGAGCCAGTCGTCGGCCAGTGCGAAATCCGCGGCAGCGGGGAATCCCCAGGCATCGTCTGTGGGCACCTGGACGAGCGGGAGGTGCATGCGGATCGCATAGGCCATGGCGCGTTCGTCGGCTGTCGGGTTCTTTGCCTTCAGATGGTTCCGCAGGGCATCAAACGTGGCTGGCTTGCCGCCGAAGAACGCACGCGCCTCGGCTTGAAGCGCGTCCATACCGAGGTCCTGAGCCCGCTCGCGGAGGATCGCCTGCATGCCCTTGGTGAGCATCGGCTGGAGAGCGCCCCGGAGAGCCACGTAGTCGGCAGCGCTCATCAGGTGCAGCGTGCCGCGCATCGCCGTCGCCCGGATGATCTGCCGCTTGCGAAGCGGTTGAACGAGGTCGTCGCGCTGGAAACTTTCAAGGCGCGTCCAAAGCCCCACGAACGGAGGCCGCGCCAACTGCGCCTGGAGACCGACGAGCCGCTCCACGGCGGCGGTCGCCGCAATCGGTTCGCGGGAGAGCAGCATCTGGCGCGCAAGAGTGGCTCGGTTGAGTTGGCGGGTTGTGAGGGTGGGAGCCGTGGCGACAATCAATTTGAGTTATCCGCCGCTTGGATGGGATCGTCCATGAGTCTCTACCCCCTGGACCATCCTACCGCCAGTCATGGCTGGGCACCGCCACCAGCTTCTTGAGCGACCAGAACCGCTCCCCCTTCACCGACAGCGTCCCGTCCCGCTTCTGAAGCACCCCCTCGACCACCAGCCCGGGTGAGCCCACGATCAGCTTGCGGTGTTTCTGGAGGAGGTCGGGAGAGACGACCGCCTGGGACATGCCGGTCTCATCTTCCAGCGTCAGGAAGAGCAGGCCCTTGGCCGTGCCGGGGCGCTGCCTCACGATCACCGAGCCTGCCGTGCGGACGCGGTCGCCGTTCTGGAGATGAGCAAGGTCGGCGGCCGAGGTGACTCCCTTGGCGTTGAGCGTCTCGCGGATGTAGGTGAGCGGATGGGGACCGATGGTGAGCTGGACGCCGGCGTAGTCGGCCTGGCTCTCTTCGACGTCGGTCATCTCCGTGAGCGGCGAGGGCTCGGGGTCGGGCAGACGGTCGAGGAGCGGCCCGGCCTCTCTTGCGAGGCGGGCCACCTGCCAGAGAGCGGCCCGGCGGGTCAGCCCGAAGGAGGCGAGCGCTCCGATCGAGGCCAGGGTCTGAAGCTCGTCCTCGTGCAGGTCACAGCGGCGGACGAGGTCCTCGGCGTCTTCGAACGGCGCCTTTGCCTGCTCCTGCTCTATGGCGAGCCCGGCTTTGTGCCGCAAGCCCTTCACGAACTTGAAGCCGAGGCGGATGGCTCCGGCGGGCGGAGCCTCCCCCGTCCGTGAATCCCGGGTGCCTTCGGGGATCTTCCGGTCCTCCCAGCGACATTTCCAGCCGGAGGTCTGGACATCTACCGGCCGGATGTCGACCCCATGCCGTTGCGCGTCTTTCACAAGTGTGGCGGGGTGGTAGAAGCCCATGGGCCAGGCGTTCAGCAGGCCGAGGGTGAAGGCGGTGGGGTGGTGGCACTTGAGGTAGGCGCTCGCGTAGGCGATCAGGGCGAAGCTCGCGGCGTGCGATTCGGGGAAGCCGTAGAGCGCGAAGGAGGTGATGGACTGGACGATCTCGTCCTGCGCCTTGCCGACGATGCCGTTGGCGGTCATCCCCTTGCGGAGCTTGTCCACGATGGCCTTCATCTTCTCCACGGAGCGCTTCGAGCCCATGGCCCGCCGCAGCTCCTCGGCCTCGCCGCCGGAGAAGCCCGCCGCCACCATCGCGACCCGCAGGAGCTGTTCCTGGAAGATTGGCACGCCGAGCGTCCGCTTGAGGATCGGCTCCAGGCTCGGATGCGGATAGACCACGGGCTGGCGGCCGTTGCGGCGCTCGAAGTACGGGCTCGCCATGTTGCCCGCGATCGGCCCTGGGCGGATGATGCCCACCTGGATCACCAGGTCGTAGAACCGAGTGGGATGGTTGCGCGGCAGCGAGGCCATCTGCGCGCGGCTCTCAACCTGGAACACGCCGATCGTGTCGGCCACCTGCAGCATGCGGAAGACCTTGGGATCGTCCGGCGGCAGATGGGCGAGATCCACGCGGGTCCCCTCGTGCGTGCGGATCATCGGCACCATGATCTCGAGGGCGCTGAGCATGCCGAGCCCCAGGAGGTCCACCTTGATGATGCCGAGGTCCGCGCAATCGTCCTTGTCCCACTGCACCACGACGCGGCCGGGCATGGAGGCCGGCTCCAGGGGGACGACCTCGTCGAGGCGGCCGGCGGCGATGACCATACCTCCCGAGTGCTGCCCCAGGTGGCGGGGGAGGTTGTGGATGCGCGTCCAAAGGTCCGAGAAGTGCTTCATTCGCGGCTCTTCGGGGTCGAAGCCGGCCGCGGTCAGCTCGGTAGCGAAAGACTTGGGATCGCCATTCGCGACGTCGTAAGTCCAGCTCCCGAGCTGCTTGGCGAGGCGGTCCACCTGCTCGGGGGAGTAGCCGAAGACCTTGGCCACTTCGCGGGTCGCGGAGCGGTCGCGGTAGGTGATGACGTTGGCGGTCATCGCCGCGCCGCGCTCGCCGTAGCTCTTGTAGACGTGCTGGATGACTTTCTCGCGCTGGTCGCCGGAGGGTAGATCCAAATCAATATCCGGCCACTCGCCGCGCTCCTCGGAGAGAAAGCGCTCGAAGAGAAGCTCCATCTTCACCGGATCCACGGCCGTGATCGAGAGGGCGTAGCAGACCGCGCTGTTGGCCGCCGAGCCGCGGCCCTGGGCCAGGATGTTTTCCCGCAGGCAGAAGTTCACGATGTCCCAGACGATGAGGAAGTAGCCCGCGAGGTTGAGCTTCTCGATCAGGTCCAGCTCTTTCTGGATCTGCGCCTGGGCCTTGGCGGTGAATGGCCGGAAGCGGGCCTTGGCCCCGTTCCAGGTGATATGCCTCAGGTAGGAGGCCGGGGTTTCGCCGGGCGGCAGCGGGTATTCGGGGAAGCGGTAGCCAAGGTCGGCCAGGGTGAAATCGAGGCGGTCGGCCAGGCGGGCGGTCTCCTCGATCGCTTCGGGGAGGTCCGCGAACAGGCGGGTCATCTCATCAGGGGATTTCAGATGCCGCTCGCGGTGGCTGGCGAGGAGACGGCCGGCCGCGTCAAGGGTCGTGTGATGGCGGATGGCGCTCAGCACGTCGTGGAGCGGCTTGTCCTCGGGCTTGGCGTAGCGCGCTCCGTTCGTGGCCACGAGGGGGAGCCGCAGCTTGCGGGCGAGGTCGATCAGGGCTCGGTTGCGATGCTCTTCATCCCGCAGGCGGTGGCGCTGAAGCTCGACGTGGACGCGCCCGCCGAAGTAGACGGCGAGGCGCTCCAGGAGCTTGCGGGCGGGATCGAGGCCCCCCTGGGCCAGCTCGCGCGCGACCGGACCTTCGTCGCCGCCGGTCAGGCAGTGGAGCCCTCCGGCGTGCTCTGCGAGGAGGTCCCAGGTGACCCGTGCTTCCCCCTTGGGACGGTGGAGGGCCGCGGTGGTGAGCATCCGGCAGAGATTCTTATAGCCGGCCCGGTTTTCCACGAGCAGGGTCAGCCGCTCCCCGGTGGGGATGCCGAGGACTTTCCTTTCGGGCTCGGGGACGAGCCCCAGCGGGCCTGCCTTCACAGAGGACTGGACGCCGGGTCCCTCGTCGAGCACGACCTCGGCCCCGACCAGCGCCCGCACTCCGGCCTGCTTCGCGGCCTGGTAGAAGCGCGGCGCGCCGTAGACCCCGTTGGCGTCCATGAGGGCCACGGCCGGAAGCCCCAGCTCCGCGGCCTGCTGGACCATGTCCTCAGGAAGTGAGGCGCCGTTCAGGAAGGAAAAGGCCGACGCGGTGTGGAGCTCCACGTAGGGAGAAGACGGCCGGGAGCTTTTCGGCCGCCGTTCGAAGTCCCGGTGCTTGACCTTTTCCTTCTTGGCGCCCGGGGAGCTTTCCAGGGCAGGCAGGTCGTAGCCGAAGTCCCGCGGGGGAGGGCCGGAGGTCGCCTCCTTCAGCTTGTCGAGGTCGAGCCACTTGCCGACATCTCGCGCGGGAGGGGAGAGGGGACCATCGTCGTCCTTCTTCTTTGCCACAGGGCGAGATTAGGCGTAAATGGGGCGTTGGTCAACCTCACTCCCTGTCCCCCTCTCCCATCTCCCCGCCCAACCCCGCCGGGAGAGGGGGATAGGGGGTGAGGTCCTTAATAAGCCGGCGGATCGCTAGCCGGGAATGACTCGTCTGAAGCCTCCTCCACCCGATCCTCGTGGTCGATCCGGGGCGGCTTGTCTTTTCGCTCCTCTTCGCGCTCCTCCTGCTTGTCCTGGGGCTGGACCTGAGTATCCATGGGATTTCCACCTCCTCCTCCCGGGATGTTCAATCCCTGTGCCAGGGTATATTCCGCGCGTGAGCTTCGACGTACGTTTGTTCCTCGGGCTCCTGGTGGTGTTGGGAGTCATGCAGGTGGTGTGCTGGCTTCTGGCCCGTGGCCTTGAGCGCAGGCTGGAACGGCACGTGATGATCCTGGGGATCGCGCTGCCTCTCCTCCTGCTGTTCCCCTGGATGGACCCGACGCGGCTGCTCGTGCCGGCGGACATCCTCCAGCGGGCGATCCCGCTCCCGCCCGAGGTCGAAGCGACCTTTCGCCACGACCTGCTGAACGACGCGGTCTACCAGTTCCTCCCCTGGGAGCTGGAGGTGCGGCATGCCTTGAGCGACCTGCGGCTGCCCCTCTGGTCGGACGACCTGGAGGGGGGCAGCTCGCCGTGGGTCAACCCGCAGGCGTCGCCGCTCTCGCCGATCGCCATGCCGGCCCGTGCGCTGCCCATCCAGCACTTCCTGCTGGTCACCCTGGCCCTGAAGATCCTGGTCGCCTTTCAGGGGACCTGGGTGCTCGCACGTACGGTGGGAGTGAGTCGGCTGTCCAGCCTCCTCGCGGGGGCCGGATTTGCCTTGGGTGGCGGGATGATGGCCTGGGCGCTCTTCCCGCACACGGCGACTCTCGCCTGGGTCCCATGGCTGACCGCGGCTGTGATCCGACTGTTCCGGGGCGGGGGAGCCGTCGTCCTCTCAACATCAGCGGTGCTCACGGCGGCGATGCTGCTCTCCGGACATCCGGAGACGGCGGCCCTGGGCGGGCTGTTCGCCGCCATTTGCGGGCTGTCCCTGGCCCGGCGCCGGACCTTCGTTCGCGGGCTCGGGTCAGCGATGCTGGCCGCCTTTCTCGGTTTTGGCCTGTCTGCGCCGCACATCCTGCCATTCGCGTTGTATCTGCCCCACTCCCAGAGGGCGCAAGAGACCCTCGGGCGTGAGATGCCGCCCTATGAGATGCATCTGCAGGCCCCCTCGACCTGGTTCCTTCCCGGCTTCGGACCGTTGGTGCTGTCTCCGCTCAACCCGCGGGTCTTCGGCCGGCCCTATCTCGACGAGTTCCGCGGCCCGTTCAACTGGGCGGACTCGGAGAGCGGCTATGCCGGGCTGGTAGCCTTCGCGGGGTCGGCCGTGGCGCTGCTCGCTCTGCGGAGAAGGAGATCCTGGCCGTTCCTCGCTTTCGCGGCGCTGAGCCTGCTCCTCGCGGCCCAGGTCATCCCCCTCGCGCATGTCATCTACTCGGTAAACGCCCTGAGGACGGTGGCCTGGTCGCGCATCCTGCTCGTCGGCTCCCTGGCCCTCGCCGTGGCCGGCGGAATGGGGATCGACCGGCTGCTCCGCGCCCAGCGGTCTCTTCGCCATTCAGCCATGGTCTGGATCGCCGTGGCACTGGCCGCGGTCCTGAGCCTCGCAGCGCATGCCGATCCTTATGTGATCGCGCTCTGGGTCCTGATTGCCGCCGCGGCTTTCGTGGGACGGAAGCGTCCGGCGCTGGCCGCGGCCGGGCTGGCGCTGGTCCTCGTCCTCGATCTCGGACCCTGGGCGCGCGGCCAGCTGCCGGAGACCAATCCGGCGCTGTTCTTCCCGGTCACGGACTTCATGGCCCTCGTGAAGCGGGAGGCCACGGACGGAGGACCCTGGCGGGTCGTGGGCGAGGAGCGCATGCTGTTCCCCTCGCTGCTCTCCGTGTATGGCATCGCCGACGCGCGGACGCACAACCCGCTGGCGCCCATGCCCTACCTGCGGACCCTGGAGGCCGCCTTCGGGTTCGCCCCGACGACCGCAAACTACTTCCCCGCGTTCAGGGGGATCGATCATCCGTTCCTCGACTTCCTGAACGTGCGGGTGGTGACCTCGGTCGCGGAGTTCCAGCCGCCCCGGACGATGGAGCGGATCGACGGCGGCAGGTTCGAGCACTACCGCCTCTACCGCAACCCCGACGCGCTGCCCCGCTGGTTCCTGCCGTCCGCGGCCGAGGCGATCGGGGAGGAGGAGATAGGGAGGTGGGTTTCCTCCCTGAAAGACCCGCGCCGCGTCGCAGTGTTCGACGGCCGGGCGGCGGGCTGGGTGGGGGAGCGGGGAGATGTCCGACTGCTTGCCCTTATGCCGGGCCGGATCACGCTGGACGTCCCCGGCTCCGGCGAGCGCCTGCTCGCGACCTCCCTCTTGATGCCGGAGGGCTGGAGCGCCGGGCCATTGGAGATTGTGGTGGTGAACGGCGCCTTCGTCGGCGTCCATGTGCCGCCCGGAGCTTCGCGGGTGGAGCTGCGGTTCGTCCCCCCGGGGCTCGTGGCCGGATTCTGGCTCGGCGGGCTCTCGCTCCTCGCCACTGCCCTGCTCGTGGCATATGGATTGAAATACCCGCGGCCGTGAAAGTTCACACTGGACAGCCATATCCCCTGGGCGCCACCTTCGACGGCGCCGGGACGAACTTTTCTCTCTTTTCCGAAGCGGCGGAGCGGGTCGAGCTCTGCCTTTTCGACGAGGACGGCCGCGAGACCTGCATCGAGCTGCCCGAGGTCACGGCGTTCTGCTGGCATGGCTACCTGCCCACCGCGGTGCCCGGCCAGCGCTACGGCTACCGGGTACACGGACCCTGGAACCCCGCGGAGGGCCACCGCTGCAACCCGGCGAAGCTCCTCCTCGATCCCTACGCCAAGGCGGTCGACGGCGAGGTGAAGTGGAACGAGGCCGTCTTTCCCTACCGTTTCGCCGATCCCGATGGCCCCATGAACGACGCGGACAGCGCGCCGTTCATGCCCAAGAGCGTGGTCATCAACCCCTGGTTCGATTGGGGCAACGACTACCTGCTGCGGATCCCGCGGCACGAGTCGGTGATCTATGAGGTGCACGTCAAGGGGTTCACCATGCGCCATCCGGACATCCCACCGGAGCTGCGCGGCACCTACGCGGGCCTCGCGCACCCGGCGGCGATCAAGCACCTCAAGCGGCTCGGCGTGACCGCCGTGGAGCTGCTGCCGGTCCACCAGTTCATCCACGACCAGCACCTGGCAGAGCGCGGCCTGCGCAACTACTGGGGCTACAACTCCATCTGCTACCTCGCTCCGCACAACGACTACACCGCGGGCCTGCGCGAGGGCGGACCGCTCGGGCAGCAGGTCCAAGAGCTCAAGCAGATGGTCAAGACCCTCCACCGGGAGGGCATCGAGGTCATCCTCGACGTGGTCTACAACCACACGGCCGAGGGCCACCATCTCGGGCCCATGCTCTCGCTCAAAGGGATCGACAACGCCGCCTACTATCGCCTGGTGCCGGAGGACCGGCGCTACTACATGGACTACACCGGTACCGGCAACAGCCTGAACATGCGCCATCCGCACGTGCTGCAGCTCATCATGGACTCGCTGCGTTACTGGGTGCTGGAGATGCACGTGGACGGCTTCCGCTTCGACCTGGCGTCGACCCTGGCGCGCGAGCTCCACGACGTGGACCGCCTCGCCGCCTTCTTCGACATCATCCAGCAAGACCCGGTCATCAGCCAGGTCAAGCTGATCGCCGAGCCCTGGGACGTGGGAGAGGGGGGCTACCAGGTGGGCAACTTCCCGCCGCTCTGGTCCGAGTGGAACGGCAAGTACCGGGACACCGTGCGCGATTACTGGCGGGGCGAGCACCAGACCCTCGGGGAATTCGCCAACCGGCTGACCGGCAGCTCGGACCTCTATGCCCTGAACGGACGCCGGCCATCGGCGAGCGTCAACTTCGTCACCGCCCATGACGGCTTCACGCTGGAAGACCTGGTCTCCTACAACGAGAAGCACAACGAGGCTAACGGCGAGGAGAACCGCGACGGCGAGAGCCACAACCGCTCGTGGAACCACGGCGTCGAGGGGCCGACCGATGATCCCGCTGTCCGGAAAGCCCGCGACCGGACGAAGCGGAGCTTCCTCGCCACCCTCTTCCTGTCCCAGGGCATCCCCATGCTCCTGGGCGGCGACGAGATGGGGCGCACCCAGCGGGGCAACAACAACGCCTACTGTCAGGACAGCGAGATTTCCTGGTTCGACTGGGAGAACGCGGACGAGGGGCTCGTCGAGTTCACCGCGAAGCTGATCGGGATGCGCCGGGACCATCCGGTGTTCCGCCGGCGACGGTGGTTCGTGGGCTGCTCGATCCGCGGCGGCAAGGCGGAGTGCGACATCGCCTGGTTCCGCCCGGACGGTGAGGAGATGGACGACCAGGACTGGGGGAGCGGCTTCGCGAAGTCGCTCGGCGTGTTCCTGAACGGGCAGGCGATCCCGAGCCTCGACCCACGCGGGAACCGGGTGGTGGATGACAGCTTCTACCTGCTCTTCAACGCTCACGACGAAGCGCTCCCCTTCCGCCTGCCAAAGCAGCCGGAGTGGGGGGAGAGCTGGGTCAGGGTGCTGGATACGGCGGAGGGTTTCCCCCAGGAAGGGGAGACGGTCTCCGCCGGCTCGGAAGTGCGGGTCGAGGCGCGGTCGGTGGTGCTGCTGAGACGCGCTTAACTGGCCTTCTGCCTGCGCGCGCGGTACTCCTCGCGCTGCTTGTCGATCCAGGCCCAGGCCTCCTCGGGCGTGTCGACGAACATCACCGGCATCTTCTCCGACTTGAACATGTTCGTCGCGGTGAGGATCAGCTTCGCGAAGATGCGCGCCTTGAGGGGCGCCTTCAGGACCGCGGCCCCGGCGATGTTCATCTTCTTCTGGACCTCCACCGCCTCCTTGCGCACCGCGGGGCCGACGCTCTCGAGCTCGGCGATGTCACAAAGGAAGAACACCCCGTCGATGTCCTTGCCGATGTCCCAGTGAGCACGGTTGACCTCCTTGCCCTCCGTGTCGTTCAACTCGCCCACGATCTTCATATAGAAGGTGTCGGGAGGGATGAACGCGTTCGTGTGCCTGCCAACTTTGCCCTCGCCACTGGCTTCGATCTCTGCGAGATTCGGCCTCATGAGTCATTCCTCCAACGAGCCTTGCACCCGGCGCACGCCCGGCAAGACTGAATCCACATAGGGTTTCGTTGCGCGGATTATCAGCGGTCTCCCCGGAAAACGCAAGTGACGGTCGTGCCCTTGCCGGGGCCGGTGTCGAGATGGAAGTCGGTCACCAGCTTTTTGACGGCCAGCAAACCCTTGCCCATGCCGCGCTGGGACTTGTAGGTGCCGGCCCAGATCTCCTCCAGCTTGCGCGGCTCGATGCCGGGCCCCTTGTCCGTGGCCACGATGTGCAGGCTGGGGCCCCGCTCGTCCTCGGTGGCGCGCAGCTCGACCGTCCCCTTGCCGGCGTAGAAGACGATGTTGCGGGCGAGCTCGGAAACGGCGGTGGCGACCTTCACGGCGGTGAACTTGGAGAGGCCGATGCGCACTGCCTCGGACCAGGCCTCCAAACGCGCCGTTGCGATGTCCTTCTCCTGGTCCACCGCGAAGACCTTGTGGATCGCCTTACTGGCTGGCGCAACGGCGCCCGTTCCCGGCGACGTTCCGGCGCCCGTCCCCGAGGTGTCGGTCAGGGCGCGCTCGCAGGCGGCGAGAAGCTCGGCGCTGCTGGCGCGCGCGAACAGGCGCAACGAGCTCTCCAGCTCCTTGAGGACGGTCTGCCGCTCCACGGGGCCGAGCTGGCCCACCGGCGTCCGGGCCAGCCCTCCAAGGCGATTGAAAATGCTCCGCTGAGTGATCGCGGAGATCGCTCCCGAGAGGACCGCTCCTACCGCGTCCTCTACCGTTCTCACTGCAGGAGCTCGAGCCTTTCCAGCGCCAGGTCGAGGTTGAGGGCGGTGTGCACCGAGTCGAGCTCGACGCCCATCTCGATGAGGGTCATGGCCACCGCCGGACGGATGCCCACGATGTAGCACTCGGCGCCCATGAAGCGCACCGACTTGCCGATGTCGTTGAGGATGCGGGTGATGTAGCTGTCGATAACTTCCACCGCGGAAACGTCGAGGATCACCCCCCTGGCGTCCGCGCTTCTCACCCTCTCCATCAGCGCCTCCTGGAGATCCAGGGCGAGCCTGTCGTGCAGCTCGGTCTGGATGCTGACCAGCAGGCAGTTGCGGATCTGGATGATGGCCAGACTCTGATCCGACGCGCGAGTCCTGCCATCGGAGCCCATCGATACGGCCGTCGATCGCTTCACATTATCCTCCGAAACGATATGTAGATTCTTGCACTGACCAAGAATTTGTGCAAGTGGCGCGGTCAGACCATGCGGCCGGACGTCGAGGTCGAGGAGTGGAGATGCGCCGCGGTCTGCTCGCGCAGGAACACCTGGAGGGCATCGCGCAGGTTGCGCAGCGTCCGGATTCCGGTGAGGTCCACGCCGATGTGGGTCAGGGTCTGGGCGATGCCGGGATTGATGCCGGACAGGATGCAGTCGGCACCGAGCAGGCGGACCGCCTTGGCCATCTTGATGAAGTGGTCGGCGGTCTTCGTGTCCATGGCGTCGATGCCGGTGATGTCGACGATCGCGGTGCGTGCCTGCTTGGCCACGATCATCTCGAGCAGGGTCTCGGTCATCTCGGCGCTGCGCTGGCTGTCGACGATGCCGACGACCGGCAGGCAGAGGAC
>JAXDKG010000015.1:0-68188 GCA_034667225.1 Acidobacteriota bacterium | reverse complement strand
AAGATCTGGCTCGCAAACTGATGCGGTACATTCGCCGCTACAACAAAGCACCCAAACCCGTGAAATGGACCTACCGGAACGTGCACCACCGCATCAGTTCAGAATCAGCCGTTACAGGCCACTAGTTCCCCTCCGGCGAACATGCCTATCGGCCGGAACGCAAATCGCTCTTTGGTGGTAAAGCTGTCCACCTCAAAGAGGTGCCTTGAGTCGGGATTCTGGATAGGCAGGAATCTCCTGATCGTGGGGAGGACTCGCAGAGCCCTGCCTTTGGAGGCCTGGATTGACTCGCCTCCAGCACGGTCTTAAACTCTCTAAGTTGTTTCGCTCCGAACTGTTGCAGAGAGGATGTCTGCGGCGCAGGGTGACTGGCGTCTGCGGGTCTGGACCTATACGCACGACGGAGACGTGAGGCTACACCAATGGTTAGCTGATTTTGTGGTGCTGGCTAGCGGGAGATTAGATGAGAATCATAAAAGTACTTCATGAGTGCTCTGCAGGTGAGATACAGCAGAGCACTCTGGAAAGCTACGACACGGATGGTTTAATTGAAAGAATATTGCCAGGAGTTGTGGCTCAGAGCCATGTAGCAGCTGTGCTTGCTTTAAAAAGGGGCGTGTCTTCGCCGGCCGAAGCTGCTGCTGAAGCTGCCGCCGAGACTGCTGTCAGACGGGTCGTTCACCGAGTTCTTGCGGACATGGTGAAATTCCTCGATAGTGTGGAAGTAGTTTCTCTGGCCGATGCCAAAGAGAAATACGCCAATACTGCCAATCTTTCTATTGGAACTTACACACTCCACCCCTGTGACAGCCGGAGACTATCTCGCCTAGAGCACTTTCATAAGAACCTGGCGCTGGAGAAGGATGACGAACTCGTAGTTATACTGGGCAGGATGGGTGCTAAGTCAGTGCGAATCACGGAGGCAGATTCTCGGCAAAGTCTTGGCGCGGCCGGTATAACGTTTGAAACTCTCGCACTTAGCGGTCAAGCGAGCGGCGGTATAGCCGGAAACATGGATCGCTCTCAAGATCTGCTGGTCAGGTTCGACGGTCACCAAGTCGAGATTGATGCCGATCTACTCAGATCCTCTCTATGGCTCTCAGCAGACAGTCGGTTAAATGCAATTCTCGAGAGCCGGCGATTCAGCCGCAACAGGATGCAGCAGTACGCTGTTGCAAATACATACTCGGAGACTTTCGACTTCGATTTTAACCTAGCTGCAAGGCATATGATTATTGACACAGACCTTAAGAGCGAGTATCAGACGATCAGCAGAAGGGAACGACTCTTTCATGTTGAGTTTGGAGATTGACTACTGTCCGGCAGCTAACCCCGGCCTCAACGGGATAGGTGCCAGGATAGGTGCCTGCCGAACGTAGAAGGCCACCCTCGAAATTCGACCTTGGCCTCGCCTTGTCCGTCGTTGCAGGGCGTCTTCTATCCGTTTTTTTGTCGATCTGCCTGATGGAATCGGCCTCAATTGGGCCTTTCGCCGGCCTGCCCGGCGCTCTTCTTCGACATCCGGACACACCCCTCCCTTCCCGGAGTCGTCCAGTCCTGATAATTCATTGATGAGGGTCGCCGATGCATAGGCGCACTAAGAGGGTGTCTCGAAAGTCAACTTCCATGGCCCGCGTGAGCCCCGAAGGGGCGGAGGCATAGAGCCTGGGGCTTCAGCCCCAGGTTGGGCGCCCCCCATTTTTCAGAAGCCCCGGAGGGGCGTAGGCATAGCCTAGGGGCGCGAGCCCCGCAGGAGGGTGGTGGGCTCCCGGGCTAACCGCCCGGGGCCAATGCCTGCGTCCCTTCGGGACTTGGGAAACTATGGGGACTCCCTGACCTGGGGCTGAAGCCCCAGGCTTTATGCCTGTGCCCCTTCGAGGCGTGAAGACGAGCGACGGGACTTTCGAAACACGCTCTAAGATACACTCCGCGCCATGGCAAAGAGATATTGGCTCCTGAAGTGCGAGCCCGCGGCCTACACGATCGAAGACCTGGAGCGCGACGGCACCACCACCTGGGAAGGCGTGCGCAACTTCCAGGCGCGCAACTCCATGCGGGACGACATGAAGAAGGGCGACGGCGTCCTCTTCTACGCCTCGAACGCCGAGCCCTCCGGCGTCTCGGGGGTGGCAGAGATCTCGAAGCCGGGCCATCCCGATCCTTACGCCTTCCAGGAAGGCCACAAGTACCACGATCCCAAGAGCGATCCGGACAATCCCACCTGGTACATGGTGGAGATCCGCTTCGTCGAGCGCTTCCCCGAGATCATCCCGCTCGCGACCCTCAAGGAGACCCCCGGCCTCGAAGACATGGTGGTCAACCAGAAGGGATCGCGCCTCTCGGTCCAGCCGGTCACGAAAGAGGAGTTCGCGATCGTCCGCCGGCTCGGAAGGAAAAAATGAAGTCGGACGGCTACTGGAACGACTTCGTCGAAGTCCAGTGCCCCTGGTGCTTCGAGCGCGTCGAGATCGCCGTCGAGCCCGACACCTGGGGCACCCTGGTCCAGGATTGCGAGGTCTGCTGCAACCCCTGGCAGGTCACGATCACCCGCGACCGGGATGGGGACGTGGACGTCCGGGTCGATAGATTGGATTAGGAGGGAGGGCCGCCGCGGCGCTGCGCGACGGCCCCAGGTTGGAAGGGTTAGGGAAGAGGTCCTATTACCTCCAGGCCAGCCTCACACCCAGGCGAAGGATGCGCGGACTGACGACCTCGAGGACATGGTCGGAGTTCGTGCGGCCCAGGATGGACTGACGCTGCAGGACGTAGGACTCGTTGAGGGCATTGAAGAGGTCCGCTCCCACCGTGAAGCCGAAGCCGCTCAGGCGGAACTCCTTCTCGACCCGCAGGTCGAGCAGGTGGACGTCCGGAGCGCGGAACTCGTTCGCGTCGGAAATGACCGGAATGTCGATGCCGACTCCGGGGGTGTCCGCGATCGGCGCGCGGTTGATCCGGCGGGCGTAGCGGATCGGGTAGCCCTCGCGGCCGGTCAGGCTCGCGGCGACGTTGAATCCCCAGTTGGCGTCGGGCGCGACCTGATAGAGGCCGGTCAGGCTGTAGGACCAGTTGCTGTTGATGAACACGTTCCCCTTGGAGCCCGAAACGGTGCCAGAGCCTTGGAGCACGTCGGTACCGTTCACGATTCCGCCGCCGATCGTGTCGGTGGGATCCTCGTTCTCGGAGTCCGGAATGTCCCAGGTCCAGTCCTGCCAGGAAACGTTGCCGCGTGCCATCCAGCGGTTCGCAAGCCGCTTTTGAATGGAGAGCGATGCGCCCAGGAACTCCTGCTCGCGGTCGCCGTTCTCCAACAGGAATCCGTTGCGGGTGTTCACGCCATTGCGCAGGGTCCAGTAGTTGAGGGAGTAGGACTCTCCGTTGGGCAGCACGCCGGTCACGGCATTCGGCACGTAGTCGTCGCGCCGGTGCACGCGGCCGGTCCTCCCCAGGTTCTCTGCCGAGTACGGATCGCCGTCGAAGACGAGCAGCTCGGTCTCGAGAAGATCGCGAAGCTGCCGGTAGTTGAAGTTGAGGCCGACCACCAGCTCGGGGCGGATGGCGTGCTCGATTCCGACGAGCAGCTCGTCGGTGATCGGAGCGTTCAGGTTGGGATCAACGGCGTTGGAGATCAGCGGCGCCAGGGTGAACGGGTTGATGTTGCCGCTGGGCGGGGCGATCTCGTCGCCGAGCTCGCCCGGCTCGAGGATCGGACCCCCGTCGTTCGTGGTGAGGAAGTACCGGTACTGGGGCGCGCCGAGCGGATGCAGCCAGCCGGCGAACGCGGTCGCGAGCTGGTCCGCGAACCGGGAGTAGCTGGCGCGCAGGAGCGTCTTGTGCTGCTCGCCGAGGGCATAGGTGAGGCCGAGGCGCGGGGAGAGCGTCGACCACTCGAACCCGCTGTCACGGCCCTGGAACGACGTGGCCGGCAGCAGCTCGGGGAAGACCGGGTTCGCCTCGACGTTGGTATCCAGCAGCTCGCCGCCCTGGCGGTCCCAGCGCAGTCCGATGTTGGCCGTGAGATTGCCCATGGAGACCGTGTCCTGCACGAAAAGGTTGCCGTAGTCGGCCTCAACTGTCGCCTTGCCGTCGCGGGAAAGCAGCACCACCCCGCCGACGTCGAGGCCGCCGCCGGGCCAGCGGTTGAGGGTGGTCTGCTCGACGACACGGTAGCCGGCGCCGTACTTGAGCTCGTGAGAGAGGTTGCCGGTGGCGAAGAAGTTGGAAGCGTCGAGCTTGGCCTGCTGCTGCGGGCGCTCCACCTGGACATGCAGGAAGCTGTTGTTCCAGACGCCCTGGCTGTTCAGGAACGGCAGCTTGTCGCCGCCCTGGGGAGCGAGCTCGAAGCCGCCGTTGACCACCGAGAACATGCCGGTGAGATAGAACGAGGAGCCGACGATCTGGGTATCCTCGACCTTCCAGGCGGTCGGATCCGGTCCGAAGCCGGTCTGGTTCCAGGTGGTCTCCTGGGGGCGCAGCGGGCCGGCGTTGCGGCCGATCTTGACCTTGTCGCTCTGCCAGAAGAACGCGCTCGCCGAGTTGGACGGCGTGACCTGGCCATTGAGCTTGAGGTTCCAGTCCTCGATCGAAGAATCGTCGCTGAAGTCGTTGACGGTGAGCAGGTCGATCTTCTGCTCGCCGTACGAGCCCCAGATCCAGAGCTTGTCCTTGACAATCGGACCGCCCACCTCGGCGCCGTAATCCGCCACTTCGACGATGCGGTTGCCCTGCCTGATCTGGGCCTGGGCGGTGTTCTGGTTCCACGGGCCGGCCTGGCCGAGCTCGCTCGAATCGAGATCGATGTCCGACTGGCTGCCGTCGTCGCCAGTCAGGTAGCGGGCCGAGCCGCGCCACTGGTCCGTGCCGCGCCGGGTGACCATGTTGAGGACCACGCCGCCGGTCGCCACGGAAGCGTCGCTGCCGCCGGTCGTGATCTGCATCTCCTCGAAGGACTCGAAATCGAAATAGCCCGGGGAGGAGCCCACGGCCGACATGTCGGTGATGACCATGCCGTCGAGCGACCAGACCGCCTGGGTGCACAGCGAGCCGGGGCCGACGAAGTTGGATTGCTGGCCGCTCTCATTGCCGCCCACGTTGATCCGGTCCGTCTGGACACCGGGAACGGTTGAGAGCAGGGCCCATGGATCGCGGGCCGAGGGGACGCTGTCCATTTCGACCCGGGAGATGCTGGTCTCCTGGGAGAAGCGGCGGGAATCCAGGAGCTGCGCCTCGCCGCCCACCACATTGATCGTGTCGCCGAACCCGAGCGGCAGCTCGACGTCGGTGTTGCGGCCGACGCTCACATCGAGCTCCTTCCGCTCCATGGTGACGTACCCCTGGAGCTCTGCCTTGACGGTGTAGATGCCGGGCGACAGGCCGAGAAAACGGAACTTCCCCTGCTCGTCCGAAACCTGGACCTGCGGCGCGCCGACACCCGTGAGGGTCACGGTGGCGCCCGGCAGGGCTGTCCCGTCGTCGCTGATCACGTTGCCATAGATGCTGCCGGTCTGGAGCTGGGCGGACGCAGAGCCGCTGAGGAAGAGCAGCACGGCGACCGCCGCCAGCGCGAGTAAATACTTTCTATTCATAGCAGTCGGACCTCCTTCAACCCGATTTCAGAAGCGTTTTTTAAAAGAACGGACCTCCACTGTGTGCCGCGCCAGCGTCACCTCCCTTCTGCGAAAACCTTGCGATTCCCCGTAAGGGCAAGGCGTGTGCCACGTGACAAAACGCAGCAGAATCAGCTACTTAGGTATGTATGTCCGATTTTTGTGACTACTCAGACGTTCAGGAAATCGAATCGCTCACCGGGATACGCTGCAGAGAATCGAGACGGGGCGGGGCTTTGCGAGCTATTCGAAAACTTGAAGATGCGTCCGGAAAGGAGAATCGGCCGCATCCGAAAGCGGGATCGACACCTGGAGAGGTCGGCTGTCCGCGCCCTTGTCTCACCGGGAGGACGCGAAGCGCCAGCCCTGGGAAGGGCTGTACCCGTCTAGCCTGGGGTTTCAACCCCAGGCGGAGGGACGGCTCCTGCCTGAGGTAGGACGGCGCGCTGCCTGGGGTTGAAACCCCAGGCTAGACGGGTGTCGCTCCTTCGGAGCGAAATGCCAAAGCACGCCTTTCCGTCACGGACCATTGCCGCGGTGGCGGCTTCCCGTATAAACTTCCCTCATGAAGAGGGAAGACCAGCTCCAACTCTTCCCCGGCCTGGCGCCGGAGCCCGTAAAAGAGGGTGTAGGACCGCCGGACTTCTCCGAGGAGCTGATCGAGCTCGGACGGTCGCTGCCCGAGGATGTCTACCTGGGCGGCTCCACTTGGTCCTTCCCCGGCTGGCGGGATCTGGTCTATGACGGGAAGTACTCGGAGTCGAAGCTGGCGCGCGAAGGGCTCGCGGCCTACGGACAGCACCCGCTCCTGCGCTGCGTGGGGATCGACCGCACCTTCTACATGCCAATCGAGGCGCGGGAATTTGCCGAGTACGCGGCCCAGGTGCCGGACGGCTTCCGCTTCGTGGTCAAGGCGCACGAGGCCTGCACGGTCTCGCGCTACCCCGACTGGCCGCGCTACGGAGCCGTCCGCGGCCAGGTGAACCCGCTCTTCCTCGATCCCGCCTATGCCGCGGACGCCGTGGTCGCCCCCTTCGTGGAGGGGCTCGGGCTGAAGGCCGGAGCGCTCCTCTTCCAGTTCTCGCCGCAGGACCTGGGAGTCCCTGAACGCTTCGCGGACGAGTTGAGGAGCTTCCTCTGTGCCTTGCCGAGGGGTCCGGTCTACGCGGTGGAGGTCCGCAACCGGGAGATCCTGACGCCAGCCTACGCCGACGCTCTGGCCGAAGCCCGGGCGGTCCACTGCCACAACGTCCACCCCCGGATGCCCGAGGTGCTCGCCCAGGCGCGTCTAGCCGGGACCGACCGGCCGCGCACCCCGATCACCCTGGTGCGCTGGCTTCTCGGTCCCGGCATGACCTACGAAGACGCCGGCCGCCGCTACTCTCCCTTCAACCGTCTTCAGGCTCCGGACGAGAACGCCCGCCGGGCGCTCGCCACCCTCGCGCGAAATGCTCTCGCTGCGGGACGGCCGTTCGTCTGCACCGTTAACAACAATGCCGAAGGCTGCGCGCCGCTCTCGATCAAAGCGCTGGCGCGGGCGATTATGGCCTGACTTCCACGAAGGCACCATGCCGGCGGGACGCCGGCGCTCCCAGGGAAAACGCGCATTGGCGAGCAGGGGCCTGGGTTTGCGCGATGCGGGCCGCGATCTGCGGCGAGATTGTCACCAAGCTCCGGGCTCCCCGCACTTACTTCCCTGCGCCTGGAAGTCATTTACCAATGCAGGGAAGTCACTTCCCCGCACCCGGGAGTGACTTACCGGCGGGCGGAAGTCAGGTTCCGACCGCGGGTCAGTTGACCTACCGCATCCGAACGGCCGTCGACCGTCCCCGGGTATCCGCCGCCGTGCTCCAGAAGTTGCCGCGCAACTCGGTGCGGTCGGCGGAGAGTGTCCAGGTGAAGCCGCCGTTGGTCGAGCGCTTGGCGCCGTGCTCGGTGAAGTTAAGGGTGACCTTCCGGCCTTCGATCTTGCCGGTGACGGTGATGGGGCTGCGGCCGGAGGAGCCGATGGTGCGGCCGTCCTCGGTCCACTTCTGGCCTCGGCCGGTAAGACGGTTGCCTTCCTGCTCGAGCTGGACGCGGTAGCCGAGACGCAGACCCTTGTACTGCGCGTAGTTCGTCTCTTCGATGCGATTGGTCATCTCCCACCAGCCGCTCAGATCGGAGGCGGCGGTCTCCTCTTCCTCCTCTTCATCCTCGACTTCCGCTACCTCTTCTTCTTTTTCCTCGCGGGCGGGCCGCTTCGCCTCTTCATCCCGGGCGCGCTGGTCCCGGTCCTCCTTCGCCCGCGACCGGCGCTCCTCGCGGGCGATCTCGGCCTCGCGCTGGGCGAGACGCCGCTCCTCCTCTTCAATACGGGCGATCCGCTCCGCCTCCTTGCGCTTGGCTTCCAGGCGCTTCTCCTCCTGCTCCTGCTCGCGCTTCTGGGCGACGGTGACCTTCGTCTCCTTCGCCTCCCGCTCCTTGCGCTCGCGGACTAGCCGCTCCTCTTCCTCCTTCTTGCGCGCGTCGGCCAGCTGCTGCTCCTTCTGCTGCTCGGCGCTGATGCGGGCCTCGCGCTGGGCTTCCTCCCTCCGGATGGCTTCCTGCCGGCGGCGCGCCTCCTCGATCCGCACCGCGGCGAGCTGGGCCGCCTCGCGCTCCCTCTGGCGCTGCTCTTCCATCAGGCGCATGACCGGGAAGCCGTTGCGGGGAGGCGCCTCCCGCCCGGGACACCAGGCCGCAGGCTGCATCTCTTCGAGGAACAGCTCGCGGCGGGGCTGACCTGAGCGCGGCGAGCATCCGTCCTTGAGGATCAGACCGGACCGTGGATCGACGTTGCGGGCGACCACGCCTTCCGGCGCACGCCAGGGCTCCGGCGTCTTGCGCTTCTCATAGAACCGTTGCGCCACCCGGCC
Organism: Acidobacteriota bacterium; assembly: GCA_034667225.1. Taxonomy (GTDB): domain Bacteria; phylum Acidobacteriota; class Thermoanaerobaculia; order Multivoradales; family UBA5704; genus DATMER01. The sequence goes on along the minus strand of JAXDKG010000015.1, from coordinate 59,688 downwards.
CCAGACCGGGGCGGCCAGCCGGCCGCCGGTCGCATCTTCGATGATCGACCGCGGACGGTCGAAGCCGATCCAGATGCCGGAGACGATCTCGGGGGTGTAGCCGACGAACCAGGCGTCGGCTCCCTGGTTGGTCGTGCCCGTCTTGCCCGCGGCCGGGACCTTGAACCCTTCTCCCAGCGCTCCGATACCCGTGCCACTGCGCAGCGCCTCGGAAAGGACGTCGGTGATCAGGAACGCGATACCCGGGTCGAGCACCTTCCTCCGCTTGGGTTTGGAGGCCCAGATCACCTCGCCGTTTTCATCCTCGACCTTGAGGACGAGGCGAGGCTCCACGCCCTGGCCCAGGCTCGCAAAGGGTGTATAGGCCGCGGTCAGCTCCAGCGGCGAGACGGCGATGGTCCCCAGGGCCGCAGCCGGGACCTCGGGCACCCGCCCCTCGATGCCGGCCGCCCGGGAGACGCCGGCCACGTCGGCGATCCCGACCGCGCTCGCCAGCCGGACCGTGACCACGTTCTTGGAACGCACCAGGGCGTCGCGCATCGTGACCGAGCCCTCGTACTTTCCGGTGAAGTTCTGCGGTCTCCAGACCTGTCCGTTCGCAAGACGGATGCTCAAGGGCAGGTCCGGCAGGGGCTGACTGAGCACGAAGCCCTCGCGCAGGCCGGCGGAGTAGACGAACGGCTTGAACGCGCTCCCCGGCTGCCGCTGCGCGAAGGCAACCCGGTCGAACTGCGAATGAGAATAATTGCGCCCTCCCACCCAGGCCAGGACGTCTCCATTGCGGGCGTCGAGCATCACGAGCGCCCCCTGGAGGTAGGTTGTGCCCTTGGGCGGCGGCTTCGCGGAAGCCGAGTAGCGCGGCCCCTCGAAACGGCCGAGCTCGCCGTTCTCCACCCGCTTGAGCTGCCGCGAGAGCTCCTCTTCGGCGGCGCGTTGCGCGCGGGAGTCGAGCGTCGTCCAGATGCGCAGCGGCTGGCGGTAGAGACCGGGCCCGAAGCGCGACTCCAGCTCGCGCCGCACCTGCTCCGCGAACCAGGGAGCGAGGGTGAACTCGACGCTCTGCTGGCGCGGCGCCGGGGCGATTCCCAGCGGCTCGTTGCGGGCGGCCCGGGCCATGGGCCGCGGGATGCGTCCCTGCTGCTCCATGAGGGCCAGCACGAGATTGCGGCGCTCGAGCGCCTCCCGCGGATGGCGCCGTGGATCGTAATGGCTCGGCGCCTTGGGCAGGGCCGCCAGCATCGCGGCCTGGGGCAGGGTCAGCTCCTTGGCCGAGCGGGCGAAGTACTGGCGCGAGGCGGCCTCGATGCCCTGGGCGCGGTTCCCGAAGTAGATGTGGTTCAGGTAGAGCTCGAGGATCTCCTCCTTGGAGTAGCGCGCCTCGATCTCCTGGGCGATCCGGACCTCCAGGAACTTGCGCGAGGTGGAGCGCTCCTGTCCGGGGATCGTCTTCGGAAAGGCGTTGCGTGCGAGCTGCATGGTGATCGTGCTGAACCCCTGCGACCATCCCAGCGACTTGACGTTGGCCAGGAGCGAGCCGCCGACCCGGCGCCAGTCGACGCCGCGGTGCTCGTAGAAGCGGCGGTCCTCGACCGCGAGGAAGGCCTGGGGCACGTGCGCCGGCATTTCAAAGAGCGGCACGACCTCCTGCTCGACGGGCGTCAGGTCGGCAAAAACTTCACCGAACCGGTCGAGCAGGACCGGCGCGCCGCCCGGCTGGTAGGCGGCGAGGCCCTGCACATCGGGGCAGCCGCCGAAGAAGCATTTCTCCCAGGCGAAGGAAATGATCAGAAGAGTGAGAAGGGGGGCGACGCCGATCCAGAGCAGCGCCGTGCGGCGCGGCAGCGTCCGCCACCAACCCCGGATCCGGTCGAACACCCCCCGATGCGGGGTTACAACCTCCATGTCCTTGGCGGCAGAGCAAGGAACCTGCCAAAGGTCAGGGGGTGAGGACTGCCTGCGCCCCGTCCAATGCCGCCTGCGGCGACTCCCGCTTCTCCACCACGGCTTCGAGCGCCCGGGCGAGGGGACCCCAGATGCGGCTCATCGCCGGGTGGTTCGGCATTGGAATGGCCGTATCGAGCTGCCGGCGAAAGCCTTGGATCACCCAGTTGCTCGAGAGCTCAGGGTCCTGGTAGACGGCGTGATGGGCGGGGATCATCTGGGCTTCCAGGGCCAGGGTGCGGGCCGCGGGCAGGTCGGTCAGGTAGCGGGCGAGCTGCGCGGCGACCGTCTTGTTGCGGGAGGTCGCCGCGATGTGGATACCCTGGACCGTCATCCAGGGCCGCATCGGCTTGCCGCCCGCCTCATCCAGCGCCGGGAGCGGGACGACCCCGAAGGACACGGCGGGATCGATCCGCTCCACGAACGACGGCCCGCCGATGACCATGGCCAGCTTCCCCTGATTGAAGAGGGAGGTGATCAGCGTCGTGGAAGGGCCGGCAGGGAGGAAGCCCTCCCGCAGCCAGGTCTTGAGGAGCGCCACGGATTTCACGTTCGGCGCGCTGTTAACCGTGAGCTCGCCCGAGCTCCCGAAGAGCCGGCCGCCGAAGGCATGCATCAGCGGCGCGTGGTAATAGAAGTCGGTGTACCAGGTGGCAAGCCCGAACTTGCCCAGCTCGGGGCTGGTCAGGCGCTGGCCCTGCGCCACCATCTCCCGCGACGACAGCGGCGGCTCCGGCAGCAGGTTGCGGTTGAAGATCAGCGCGACGGTCCGAACTTCCAGGGGCACGCCGTAGTATTTGCCCTGGATCGTCAGCGCGTCGAGCGTCCCCGGAAGGAACCGGGCCCGGATGCGGTCATCCGGGGCGACCCGCTCGACGATGCCGCCCGCCTCTACCCAGGCGCCGAGCCGGTCCTGCGTGTAGAGGAAGACGTCGGGACCCTCCCCGCGAGGAATCAGGGTGGCGATCCGGGACGGCAGCAGGTCGGGCGAAATGGCCACGGCCGTGGCCGTCCAGCCATCCTTGTTGCGGAACCCGTCCACCAGCTTCTCGAACACCTGCCGCGCTGCGCCCTGGTAGGAATGCCAGAGCACAATTCTTTTCTCGTCCGCCTCCTCCGACCCAGCCGGAGCGGTCCAGAGCAGCAGGAGCAGGAGAAGCGCGTGGCGCATGGTCTTCAGTACTCGGGGGTTTGCGAGGCGCTGCGGAGGACGATCTCCTCCACCCTGGCGCCGTGGGGGAGCCGCAGCGCGAAGCGGAGCGCTTCCCCGACGACCTCCGGTTGCAGGAACCACTCCTTGCCCAGTGCTCCAGGGGTCGAGCCGGCGAACGAGGTGTCCACGGCGCCGGGGCGTAGCTCGAGCACCCGCAGCTCCGGGTTCTCCTGCTGGAAGGTCCGGGTCAGAGCCCGCAACGCGAACTTGGAAGCCGTGTAGGACCCGCCCGTCGGGAAAGTCCGGGTGGAGACATCCGAGGAGACCATGAGGACGAGGCCGCGGCTCTCCTTGAGAGAAGGCAGGAAGGCGACCGTCATCGCCCAGACGCCCTGGACGTTGATCCGGAACGTCGCCTCGAAGTCCTCCCGCGAGGTCTCCTCCAGACGGCGGAACACGCCGATGCCCGCGTTGTTGACCAGGACGTCGAGACGTCCAAAGCGCTCCATCGCGGCGCGGCGGAAGCCCTCGACGCTCTCCGGATCGGTCACGTCGAGCCGGTGAGCGAGAGCGGGGCCGGGCAGTTCCGAGGCGAGCTTCTCGATTGCGCCGGTGTCCCGAGCACCCAAAACGACAGCGAAGCCCTCCTCGGACAGGACCCGGGCGAACGCCGCGCCCAGCCCGCGGGAGGCGCCGGTCACGGCGGCAACCTGCGTCAGAGTGCTCATAGAGGCATCCTACACGAGGGGGAGTCAGGGGAAGAAAGGACTCCAAGGACAGCAAGGACGGTCTCTCCGGTCCTTGGTGTCCTTTAGGTCCTTTAAGATAAGCCCATGAGAGCCCCTCTATCGCTGCTGCTCTTCCTCCTGACCGCCTGCGCCAGCTCCCCTCCCCCACTTCCGCAGGCCTCCACCCCCGCCCAGTGGGACCACGACTGGGCCAGGGGCGCCGTCTTCTACGAAGTCTTCGTTCGCAGCTTCTCTGACTCGAACGGCGACGGCGTGGGCGACCTCCGGGGGCTGACTTCGAAGCTCGACTACCTCGACGACCTGGGAGTGGACGCCCTGTGGCTCATGCCGGTCTTCCAGTCGCCGAGCTACCACGGGTATGACACGGTCGACTACGAGCGGATCGATGACGAGTACGGCACGGCCGAGGACTTCCAGCGGTTGCTCGACGAGGCCCACAAGAGGGGCATCCGGATCATCGTGGACTTCGTGATGAACCACTCCTCCTCGCAGCATCCATGGTTCGTGGAGTCAGCGTCCTCCCCGAGCTCTCCGAAACGTGACTGGTACGTGTGGCGGGCGGATGATCCCGGGTGGACCCAGCCGTGGGGCGGCGCCAACCACACATGGCACGAGAAGAACGGGGCGTTCTATTACGGCGTCTTCTGGGGCGGCATGCCCGACCTCAACTTCTCCACGCCCGCCGTGCGCGAGGAGATGAAGCGCCTCGCCGGACAGTGGATCTCCCGCGGCGTGGACGGCTTCCGCCTCGACGCCACCCGCCACCTCTTCGCCAACGGCCCGGGCGACCTCCAGAACGATCAGCCCGAGACCCATGCATTCCTCAAGGAGTTCGGCGATCACGTCCGTGGAGTGAATCCCCGCGCCGTGCTGGTCGGCGAGAACTGGACCGATACGCCGTCCATCGCGAAGTACTTCGCCGAGCTGCCGATGAGCTTCAACTTCCCGCTCGCCGAGGAGATCCTCCACGGGGTGGAGGAAGGCGAAGCGGCCGGCATCGCGGGCAAGATTGAAGAGATCCAAGAGCTCTACCCGGCCGGAGCCCTGGACGCGCCCTTCCTTACCAACCACGACCAGACCCGCATCGCCACCGTATTGAAAGACCCTGTGAAGCTGCGCAGCGCCGCATCGGTCCTGCTGACCCTGCCGGGCGCCCCCTTCCTCTACTACGGGGAGGAGATCGGGCTCCAGAATGGCCCGGCCAGCAATGACGAGCAGAAGCGCACCCCCATGCCCTGGGATGCGTCTCCGACCCGAGGCTTCACCACTGGCAAGCCCTGGTTCCAACTCGCTCCGGGCACTGCCAACGTGGCAGATCAGACCGGCGATCCCGGCTCGCTGCTCTCCCACTACCGCAAGCTGATCCAGGCGCGGAAGTCTTCAGCGGCGTTGAGACAGGGAGACCTGAAGCTGCTCACTTCGGGGGTTAAAAGCGATCCGGTGCTGGCCTTCACCCGCGAGAGTGCGGGAGAGAAGGTGCTGGTGCTCCACAACCTGAGCGCTGCGGTGGTGGAAGCCGGGCCCTACCCGGTGGATGGGGACGGTCTCAACCCGGTCTTCTCGATGGCGGGGATCATCGTACTGCCGGGCGATGGAGGATGGAAGGTGAGGCTGCCGGCGGGAGCGAGCGGGATTTGGCGGGTGAAGAAGTAGCCTGGGGTTGAAACCTGGTTGAAACCCCAGGCTAGAAAAGTACAGCCCCTCCCCGAGGCTGGAGGCGCAGCAAGCTGCGCCTCGTCACAGATGTTTTTGGAAGCTCGCCCCCGGATGGGGGCGATACTCTTCTAGCCTGGGGTTTCAACCCCAGGCGTTCAGCCTTTCGGCACGACCCCCGGCAGCACAACCGGCTCCTTGCGGCGCTGGTTGAACTCGCCGAGGACGTTCTCCTGCTTCTTCCCCTCGGGCACCACGATGTCCACCAGCGGGGGTTGGATCGCGGCGTTCTCGCGGCCTCCTCCGAAGCGGTCGTTCCACTTGCCCGGGGAGACCGGGAGGATCATCAGCGCTTCCTCCTTGTCCGACTGCCTCCCCAACGCCCGGCTGATATCGAAGGATTGCAGCACGTTGGCGCCTGACACGGCCACCACGTAGCTCCAGGAGTCCTTGGCCGGACCGCCCAGGAACGACCCGGGGACGAAGAAGGTGACCTTGTTCCCCCGCACCTTCACCTTGGTGGGGAAGAAGATCCGCCCCTCCACGTCGACCGGGATCTGCGCCTGCATGGCCGCGGCCTCTTCCTCCTCCAGCGTGCTGTCCTCCTTCTTCATCTCGTCATTGACCGCCCGGTTCATCATCCGCTTGATCTCGCCCCGCGCTTCGTGCGGACGCGGCGTCAGGACGATCGCCTTCTCCCACGCGCTCGCCGGATCGATCGTGGCGAGACGGCCGGGCAGGGTCGAGACCGCGCCCGAGCCGGGCACCCGGTCGGTGTCGATGTAGATGTCCAGGTTCATCGTGTAGAAGCCGAAGCGGGCGACCGTGTCCAGGGGGGTCCCCAGATCGTCGATCGCTTCCCGCCCCGGCACCCGCACGGGCTTGGCGAAGGTGGCCTCGAACGACGTGCCGTCCCCGTCGGCCTCGGCCTTGAGCGAGATCAGGTCGAGCTCGCCCTCGTCGAGATCCTCGTTCAGCGGATAGACGAGGTTGCCGTCACCGTGATCGTCCCCCCGCGGATCGGACAGGGAGAAGATCGCCTTGCCGGCGAAAGCCGGTAAAGCCACGGCGAGAGCCAACAACAGAAGAACGACCCGCTTCATACCTGGAACCATGTCTAGAACCGCACCTTCATGAACACTTTCATCCGCTGCTGCGTGAAGTCCCGGGTGATCAGGCTGTTCCAACCGCCGAAGCGGCCGGCGAAGCCCGGTGAGCCGACCGGCACGCCGAAGTTGTTCGCGATTTCCTGGGTGGCGAACTGGGTCACGAAGCCGCCGCCGAAGTCGGGATCGAACTCGCCCCAGTTGTACTCGTAGCTCGCGCCGAACTCGGCGCCGCCGATGACATAGCGGCCGTAGAGGATCAGCTTGTTCTTGTCGTGCTGGCCCGAGGACATGTTGTGGAGCTGGTACGCCTGGAAGGCCGTGTTGCCGTCCTGGAGATCAACGTCGTAGTTCTCATAGGTCAGCGAGCTGTAGAGGTTGTCCGTGAGCTGGTAGCCCGCGCCGAGCTGGAAAAGCTTGTAATCCATGTCGCGGTCGTCGTCGCTCAGGCTGTCGAATGGTTTCCACTGCGGACCCGTGACGCCGTTGACCGTGATGGTCGGCGGGTTGGAGAAGATCGACGAGCTGGAGTTGCCCGGCGAGTAGAACCGGACGCTGCCGTCGGCGTTGTAAGGCAGGAAGCGCGCATCGTTCATGCGGTCGTCCTGCTCGTCGATCATCTTGATCTTGCCGAACAGCTCGACGCCCTTGCCCACGTTCAGCAGGTATTTGGCCCGGATCAGCGCGATCTGGGTCTCCTTGTCCTGGAAGGGCGCAAAGGCGTTGCGGTAGGAGTTGACGCCGGCGTCCGACTCGAAGTTCGGATAGGGCGACTGGTCGAGCGGCTTGTTCGCCTGGCCCCAGGCCTGCCAGTCAGTGTTGTAATCGATCAGGGAGAGCTCGGCCGAGAGGTCGAGGTCGCCGATCGTCCACACCGGGGCGACCGTGATGCCCTTCCAGCCGATCACCGTCTCGGCCATCGCCTCGTCGAAGTCGGTGAACTCGTTGTCCACGTTGATCGTGGCGACCTGCTGGGCCGGGCCCTGCCAGCCGCCGTAGCCGATCCGGGTCGGGTTGCCCGAGAACACGCCGAAGGCCGAGTTGTCGGGACCGGGGAAGGCCCAGGAGCCGTCGTTGCCCTCGGTGAGGAGGACGTCCACCTCGCGGCGGGCCGCCAGCACCGACGTGTAGGCCGCGCCGATGTCGAAGTACTCCAGGTTGAAGGAGAGGCCGATGCCGAATGGATCATTGATGTCGGCGTTGACCTTGAAGGCCTCGTCGTCCAGGTCGCCGGCCGGGACCGGCGAGAAGCCGGAGGTGCCGAAGCCCGTGGGCGTGCCGAAGACCGGGTTGGACTCGGACTCGGAGTGATAGGCCGCGGCCCGGAAGTCGAACATGCCGCCGGGATGGATGCCGAACTTCAGACCGTAGACGTCGTTGCTGTACCGCGAATCCACGTCGCGGCCGTCGTCGAAGTCGCGGTCGGTGACGTCCACCTCGATGTCGCTCACCCGTTCGATGATGCCGCTGATGTCGAAGTACTGGCTCGGGGTGGCCCGGAGCTGTAGGCCGTAAGCGCCGTCGGCGGCGGCATAGTCGCCGGTGGTGAAGTTCGGACCGGCGAAGAGACGCGGCAGGGAGACGCGGATGAGGTCATAACCGACCGCGCGGCCGCCGAGAGCGCCCTGGAAGAGGACGGCCTTGGCGTTGTCACGGTCGATGTAGCGGATCTTGCCGATCGTGAACGGATCGAACATGCCGAGGTCGCTGGAGCCTATGGTCACGGCGTCGACCCATTTCAGGCCGGGTGTGAAGCGGGCGGTCAGGCCGCGCATCTTGATGTACTCGTTGGAGCGCGGGTCGAACTCGCCGCAGTCACCGCCCACGCAGGGCGGCCCGGGAGGATTTTCGAAGGCCGGATTGCGGCCGCCGAAGCCGCCGAAGTTGGTCCACTGGTTCTGGCTGAAGCGCGACTGGATGCGCCCCGTGACCTCGACCCATTTGTTGGGCTTGGAGGCCAGGAGCAGGTTGATCTCCGTGCCCTGGCCGTTGTCGCCGTAGCCCTCGTTCGGAATGGTTGTGAAGTTGTACAGGCTGCCGTCCGTGCGCTGGGTGCCCCACAGCCACTTGGTGTAGTCCTCGCCGGTGATCAGCAGCGTTTGCCCGTCGGCGGCATGCACTGGCACGGAGGCCAGTGCAGCCGCAACTGCCAGCAGAGCGATCGCGAACCCCCTGTTGCATCTCATTTCAAAAGGTCTCCTCTCTGAAAATCAGCTTCAGCTCACTGTTTGGTGACCATCTTGAGGGTGGCCATCTGCTTGGCGCTGCCGTCCGGATTGCACTCGTACTTGAGCATGTCGTGCTGTGTCTGGGCATCGGCGGCCAGGATGTCTATCGTGCCCGGATCGCAGTCGTAGTCGGTGCCGCCGCCGAAGCGGTGCTGGCCCTCGTACTCGTTGACCTTGCGGGTGAGCAGGTCCTTGCCCTCGGGGAAGCCTTCATTGGATTGGACCAGCACCTGGTAACCCCACTGCGAGGGATCGCCCTCGCCGAGCGCGGCCATGTCGACCGTGGCCGACAGCGTGCGGCCCGCGCCCTTGGTGCGGGTCGGGATCACGGTCGCCTTGGCCATGTCGGCGCCGAGCTTCGCCTCGACTTCGGTCTTGAGGCGGCCCGAGGGCTGCGGCGAGATGATGACCAGCCGGTCCCACTCGTCGCCCGCGGCGAAGTTGACGTTCAGGCCGGGGAAGGTCTCGGCGAACCCGCCCTCCTTGTTGTCGATGAAGATGAAGATCATCTGGGTGGAGAAACCGCCGCCCATGCGCCACGGGTCCTCCAGGGGCGAGTTGAGCGTCACGTCGAAATCGACCTTGCCACCTTTGGTCTCGACGTCGAAGCCGGTCATGTCAAAAGAGCCGCGCTTGTAGACGCCGTCGGTCGGGTAGGTGTAGTTGCCCGGCCCGTTGTCGTCGCCCGTCGGGTCCTTGAACGAGACTTTCTGGGCAGAAGCGGCGCCAGCCAGCAGAAGCAGTGCCACGCCCGCGATGAAAAGCTTCCTATCCATGATACGAACCTCCTTGTTGGGACTTTAACCTTTTACGGCCCCGGCGGTGAGGCCGGAGACCAGATACTTTTGCAGGAACAGAAACAGGACCACCACCGGAATTGCCGCGATGATCGATCCCGCGGCGAAGTAGCCCCACTGCTCCGAGAACCCGCTGACGAAGAAGCGCAGGCCCACGGGGGCCGTGTACATCTGCTCCTTGTTCATGAACGTCGCGGCCTGCACGAACTCGTTCCACGCCGTCATGAACGAGAAGAGAGCCGTCACCGCCACGGCCGGCTTGGCCAGCGGCAGCACGATGCGGAAGAAGATGGTCGATTGCGACGCGCCGTCGATCAGCGCCGATTCTTCCAGCTCCTTGGGGATGGTGTCGAAATATCCTTTCATCATCCAGACGCAGAGCGGGATCGCCGTCTGCGCGTACATGAGCACCAGGCCGACGTAGCTCGATTCCAGCCCGAGCACCTGCACGATCAGGATGTAGAGCGGGATCAGCATCAGCGTGGCGGGGAACATCTGCGACACCAGGAACATCATCAGGCCGGCCCGCCGGCCCGGGAAGCGGAAGCGGGAGAACGCATAGGCCGCGGTGCTCGCCAGGAAAACGCCCACAACCGTCGTCGCCAGCGAGATGACGATGCTGTTGAGCAGCCAGCGGGCGAACGGCTGGTCGGCGAAGAGCGAACGGAAGTTCTCGGTCGAGACCTGCTCCGGCCAGGGCAAGATCGCGCGCAGCCGGTCCCCGATCGTCGGGTCCTGGGGCAGGTCCGCGATGCTCAGGGTCTGGCCTCCGGAGAAGGCGATCGTGATGACGAATAGCACGGGATAGAGCGTGACGATCACCATGATCAGTACGAAGATATGGACCGGCCAATGGCGGACTTCTCCTCGTTTCATGCGATGGCCTCCGTGGCCTTGGTCATCCTGTTCTGCCAGGTGCCATAGGCCAGCAGGATCACGAAGATGACCATCGCGTAGGCGGCCGCGTAGCCGTACCGGTACTGCTCGAACGCGATCTTGTAGGACTGGGTGACCAGGATCTCGGTCGACCGGCCCGGCTCGCCTGCCGAGACCAGGAAGATGACGATGAACTGGTTGAACGTCCAGATGACCGAAAGGATGATCGCCGGCACCAGCGCGGGCCGCAGCGAAGGCATGGTGATCGCCTTGAACTGCTGCCAGCGGGTGGCGCCGTCCACCCGGGCCGCTTCGTAGAGGTCTGCCGGGATCGATTGCAGGGCTCCGAGGGAGACGACCATCATGAACGGAAAGGACAGCCAGCCGTTCGTGGTGAGCACCGCCAGGAACGAGGTCAGCGGGCGGTCGAACCAGGCGATCGGCTCGGCGCCGAAAATCTGGAAGATCTGGTTGATCACTCCGAACTGCTTGTGGAACATCCCCTTGAAGACCAGCGCCGTGATGTAGGTCGGCAGCGCCCAGGGGAGGATGAGAATTACGCGGTAAACCGCGCGGAGGGCGAGCCCCTTGATGTTCAGGGCCAGCGCCAGCAGCAGCCCGAAAGTCACGCCGAGCAGGACGTTGGTGACCGTCCAGACGAGGGTGAAGCCCAACGTCCAGTAGAAATTCTGATAGTCCCAGACCAGCCCCTCGGCGGTCCGTTGCACCACGCTGAAATCGCCCAGGATGTCGACGAAGTTGTCGAGCCCGACCCAGTTCTCGAAAACCGATTGATCGGTGTTGTAGATGTTGGAGTTGGTGAACGACAGGATGACGCTGTAGAAGAACGGGAAGATGGCCAGGAAGATCATGCCGAGCATAGCCGGCAGGGTGTAGGCATAGGCGAAGCGGTACTGGAGGAGCGCGGCGCCGGTGCGCGCGGCCCAGCCCCAGCCGACGAAGGCCAGCAGCCCGAGCGCGATCAGCGCCAGGACGACGACTGAGCGGGTCAGCCGGCCGGCATCCGCTCCGACCAGCTCGCCGAGCCGGCCCTCGTCCACGACCCCGCCGGTGCGGATCAGGCCTCGGGGCTCGCGGTAGAGGTTGGCGTCCCACAGCTCGGGCGTGAGCGGCGGCTCGGCAGGCAGGCCCAGCTCCGAGAGCAGAGCCTCGGCGCGCTCCCCCTCCCGCTTCACGTCGGCGGCCATGGTTTGCGCGGTCGTCCGACGCTCTGTTTCCAGGGCGCGGCGCGACCAGCTTGCGAAGGCCAGGAGGGTGGCGAGAAGGAGGACGATGGATGCGGCGGCGAGGAGCTTCCGCCTTTCGCCGAGCACGAGCGAGAGGAGGAAGAAAAGGACGACCGGCACCAGCCAGGCGAGGACCGCCGGCAGCCAGGGGAAGACAGCGCGGACCTCGGCCGGATCCGCGTCCATCTGAACCATGCCGGTCACTTCGCCGGCCTGCTCGACCGGGGCCGAGAGGCGGAGCAGCCCGCCGGGCAGGCGCTCGACGGCGACCTCCTCGGCGCGGGCCGCCCCTTCCAACCCCTCCCGGTTGCCCGCCACGGCGGCACGCAGCTTCTGCCCGAGATCGTAGAGCGGTTTCTCCTCCCGCTCCAGCCGCCGGGGGGCTTTATCTTCCGGATTGGTGGACGCCTCCAGCCGGATGCCCTCGAAAGCGACCACCCGGACTGCCTTGACCTCCGGATGGGCGGCGGCAAAGGCGGCCACGGCGCGCCGGACGGGCTCGCCCGAGTCCTCGGTAGCCTCGGGCTCCTCCAGGGCCGCTAGCTCGTCGCCGATCCCCATTCCCTCCTCGGCCGCCGGGGCTCCGCCGCCGGCCCGGTCGATCAATTGGGCCAGGGCCAGGAGAGTCACCACCGACCGGCGCTCGGACCGCTCGCGGCTCTCCCCGGCGCGCGCCGCCGCGAGCAGGGATGCGCCGAGGAAGGCCGCGACCAGCGCGGCGACGGTCAGGCCGATCAGGAACCGGCGGCGGTGGGAGGGGGCCGTGTCCGTCATTTCTTCTGGAGGTTGGCGATGCGCTCGATCACTTCCTTCTGGGCGATGTCCATGGCCTGCTTCGGCGTCGCGGTCTTCTTCGCGATCGTGTTCATGGCCGTGGTCACCGGCGACCAGACCATGCTCATCTCGGGATAGTTGGGCATGGGCACGGCAACGTCTACCTGCTTGCGGAAGGCGGCCAGGATCGGGTCCTTGGAGACCTGCGGGTCCGCATAGACCGTCTTGTTGGCCGGGGTCTGCCTGCCCTCCAGCGCCAGGACCTTGGCGGCGGGCACATCGGTCACATATTTGATGAACTCGAAAGCCGCGTCCTTGTTCTTCGACGGGGCGGCGATGTACACGCCCTCGACCGTCATCCAGGGGCGCATGGGCTTGCCGCCGGCTTCGTTGAGGGTGGGCAGCGGCGCGAGCCCGTAGTCGATGTCCTTGGAAACTTCGCCAAGAAACCAGGGGCCGGAGAAAACCATGGCCGCCTTGCCCTGGTTGAATAGCGCCGTGATCAGGGCCGTCGAGGGCTCCTCGGGCATGAACTTCTGGCCGATCCATTTGTTGAGAAGGTCCAGCGACTGGATGTTCGGGGCCGAGTTGACGGTGGGCTTGCGCCCAGCGCCGAAGACGCCGCCGCCGAAGCCGTTCATCAGCGCGGCATGGTAGTAGAAGTCCGAGTACCAGTAGGCGAGGCCGAAGCGGCCGGCGCCGGTGAGCTTCTTGCCCATCGCGACCAGCTCGGCCGAGGTCTTCGGCGGTGTGGGCATGAGCTTCTTGTTGTAGATCAGCGTGATGACCTTGAAGTTCAGGGGGAGGCCGTAGACGTTCCCCTGGTAGGTCATGGCATCCATCGTGGCCTTTAGGTAGCGCCCCTTGATCTTGTCGTCGAGAAAGAAGTCGAGCGGCTCCACCGTGTTGCCGGCCGCGATCCAGCCGCCGAGGCGGTCCTGGGCAAAGATGAAGACATCCGGACCCTTACCGCGAGGCACGGCCGCGGTGATCTTGTCGGCGAAAGCGTCGTAGGGGACGGCCAGGGTAGAGACCTTGATCCCCTTCTGGGACTGGTTGAACTGATTGACAACCTTTTCGAAGGCCGCCTTCTCGCCGCCGCGATAGCCGTGCCAGACCACGATCTCTTTCTGAGCCACGGCCGGAGCTGAGAGAAGCAGGGCCAGCAGGACGATTCCGGATCTCATGCGGGTTCTCCTTTGTTGAAGCTATGCCAGGCGCTGCTCAGTGGCGGCGTCGAAGAGATGGAGCGCGTTCAGCTCGATCTCGAGCGCGATGTCGGAGCCAATTTCGGGAGCCCGGTGCGGATCGAGCTTGGCGACCAGGATGTCATCCCCGATCCGGCCGTGGACGATGACCTCGTGGCCGAGCGGCTCGACGAAATCGACTTTGGCGTTCACTTTGGCCGTCTCGCCCCCGCGTGCCGCCTCGCGAATGTTCTCAGGCCGGATGCCGACGATTACCTTGCGGCCGTCTCCGGCCCCGGACTGGGCCGCGGGCAGGGGCAGCTCGAAGCCGGACGCGACGATCCTGCCATCCTTCAAGACCGCCGGGACCAGATTCATGGGCGGCGTGCCGATGAAGCCGGCCACGAACAGATTGGCCGGCCGCTCGTAGACCTCCAGCGGCGTGCCGACCTGCTGCAGCTGGCCGGTCTTCATAATGGCAATGCGGTGCCCCATGGTCATGGCTTCGATCTGATCGTGAGTCACGTAGACGGTCGTCGTCTTGAGACCCTTCTGGAGCTTGGTGATCTCGGCGCGCATCTGGACGCGCAGCTTGGCGTCCAGGTTCGAGAGCGGCTCGTCGAACAGGAACACGGACGGCTTGCGCACGATGGCGCGGCCCAGGGCGACGCGCTGGCGCTGGCCGCCGGAGAGCTGCTTGGGCTTGCGGTCCAGGTACTCGGTGATGCCCAGGATGTCCGCGGCCTCGCGCACCCGTCGGTCCAGCTCCTCCTTCGGGGTCTTGCGGATCTTGAGGGCGAACTCCAGGTTTTCCCGCACGCTCATGTGCGGATAGAGCGCGTAGCTCTGGAAAACCATGGCAATGTCGCGGTCCTTGGGCGGCACGTCGTTGACCACCCGGTCGCCGATTGAGACCTTGCCGCCCGTGATCTCCTCGAGCCCGGCGATCATGCGCAACGCCGTGGACTTGCCGCAGCCCGACGGTCCCACGAGCACCATGAACTCCTGGTCCCGGATCGCGAGGCTGAAGTCCTCGATGACCGTGACCGGGCCGTAGCTCTTCTTCACGTGATCGAACGTCACCTCAGCCATTTCCCGCCCCCAGGATGCGCGCATCGCGCGGTGCGACCGTGATCTCGATCCGGCTGCCGGAGCGCGGCACGTCCTCATCTTTCCAGAAATCGCGGACCTGCGCGCTCCCCCACTCGGCCGGGACGTCGAAAGAGGCCGTGGCCGGCGCGGCCCCCCGATTGACGGCCACGACCACCGCGTCCTTCGTCCCTTCGTCCCGGCGCAGGAAGACCAGCAGGTCCCCCTCGCTCGACAGGCTCGTATGGGGAGCCCGAGACAGGGAAGGATGCGTGCGGCGGATCGCGATCATCCTCTTGTAGTCCTCCCGCAGCGCCTCGTCCCGCGGCAGGCCCGCGCCCGGCTGGACGGGTTTGTCCCCCCAGGGCATGTCGCTCCGGTTGTCCGGCCAGTCGCCGCCCGGACGGCCGACCTCCTCGCCATAGTAGATGGTCGGAATCCCTTCCGTGGTCATCTGAAGCAGCGCCGCGAGCCGGAACAGCTCCCGGTCCCCTTCGAGGATCGAGAGAGCGCCCTTGACGTCGTGGGAGGAGAGGTACTGCGACAGGTAGTAACCCTCACGGACCTGCTCCCGCGACTTGAGGTACTTGTCGAACGCCACGGTCCGTCCCCGTCCCTGGAGCCAGCCCAAAGTGCTCCCCTGGAAGGAGAAGTCGAAGCCGGCGTCCATCTCATCGGTGGAAAACCAGGGGTCGAGCGACTTCGCGTCGCCGCCCCAGACTTCGCCGATGAGGAAGAAGTCCTTGCCCATCCGCTCGCGGGTGAGGCGCCGGTGCTCCTGCCAGAAGGGGTGATCCACGTGCTTGACGGTGTCCAGCCGGTAGCCGTCCACTCCGGCCCGCTCGGCGCGGTCGAGATGGGCATCGATCAGGTACTCGGCCACCTCGGGCAGCTCGGTCTTAAAATCGGGCAGCCCCGACAGGCACGAGGTCAGGTCGTCCATGCCGCAGGTGCCGCCGACCCGCATCCACCCGGAAGTCCGCGGGCTGGTGACGTACTTGGACTCGTACCCGGCGTGGTTGTAGACCACGTCCAGGAGCACCTTGATCCCCCGAGCATGGGCATCGTCCACCAGGGCCTTCAGCTCCTCCTCGGAACCGAAGCGCGGGTCCATCCGGGTGAAATCGTCGGCCCAGTAGCCATGGTAGCCCCAGTCGGGGAAGCCGGCGCCAGTGACGAAGCCGTCGATCTGGTCCACCGGCGAGGTGATCCAGATCGCGGTCACGCCCAGCTCGGCAATCTGATCGAGCTGCTGGCGAAGGCCGGCCAGGTCGCCGCCGTGGAACGTCCCCTTGGCCTTGGGGTTGACCTGCCGGTTGTTGCGGGTGTCGCCGTCGGCGAAGCGGTCGGTGATGACGAAGTAGAGGACGGCGTCCTCCCAGCGCTCCTGGGGGACCACCTTGACCGTCGGAACGGCCGGAGAGGCTGCATTCTGGACAGGAGCCGGAGCTCCCGCGCTGCCGCAAGCGGTCAGCGTCGAGATTAGGACGAGGAGCGAGAGAAACCGCAGCGGAACCTCCTCCCCAGGGGCCTGCTCTTGTTGCGTATCCCCCTGACAGGATGGCGCCGATTGTAGGAACGTGGCAGCAGACTGTCAATCCATTGAAATCGGACAGCGTCTTTACAGTCGAATGCATGACGCACGGTTACACTCGTGACACGATCCACATAGCTGGACAAATCTTCCGAGTTTGTCCAGAATACGAGCGGGAGAGCTGGACGGGTGGATGGACGGGCGTGCCGGCTCTCCCTTTCCGTCTTGAACCCGGATTACTCCCGGGCACCGTACTCGACCAGGTCCCACTTGTTCCCGTACAGGTCCTCAAAGACCGCCACGGTCCCATACGGCGCCACGCTGGGCGGGCGGACGAACTGGACTCCGGCGGCGGTCATTCGGTGGTAGTCCCGCCAGAAGTCGTCGGTGCTCAGGAACAGGAAGACGCGCCCACCCGCCTGGTTGCCGATGAACCGGGCCTGCTCGGGCGTCGAGGCGCGCGCGAGCAGCAGCGTCGCGCCGCTGGAGCCCGCGGGTGCCACGATCACCCAACGCTTGTCCTGCTCCGGCTGGTACGTGTCTTCGACCAGCGTGAAGCCGAGCGTCTGGGTGTAGTAGGCGATGGCTTCGTCGTAGTCGCGCACAACGAGCGCGATGTGGGCAATCGAATGCTTCATCTCAGGTCTCCAGCAAAGCCAGCTCGCACGGCCTCACGGCCCGCATAGCGCGTACCACAGACATCCGGGCCTGCCGAGGATTCAAACACACAATCCTCTGTCATGAACGACATGAGAGCCTCGATATCATGACGATTCCAAGCATCAGCAAAGGTTTGCAAGACCTCGGCGCTGACCTGAGTATCTACATCGTCATGGTCTCCCCTCCATTGGGAACTGCGCAGATTCTGGTTCCTGGCGCCGCCGAGTCGGTTCTCTAGATCTAATCTTAAACATTCTGCTGAAGAACGCATCCTTACAAGGATGCGAGGGCGCCCTGGCGCTTCGAGAACTTACAACGGATGCAAGGAGGAGTCGATGCGCCTTGAGGATTTCCCGTTCATACTCGACCCGAAGAACGGATTGGTGTGCTGTTGTGTGCCGGTCACTCCGGAGACGGAGCAGTTAACCCGGATGCTTCGCACGTACTATGCCGAGCGGGCGGCCCAGTTCGGCTACGTAGGCTTCTCCTGGGAGATCGATGACATCTTCCATCGACGCTCGGTCTACTTGGTGATCACCGACGGATCGGGCAATCTGGTGATGATGGGCCGCGGTACGCACCGCAGGCTTGGCGAGGGGCTTCCGTTCGAAATGGCCGTCCGGGAGGACGGATCTTCCTACATCCTGGACCCGGAGCACCCAGTGATGGACTTCAACACCTACACGTACCGGCCCGGTGCCTATGAGATGGCAATGCCTCTGGAGATCGCAAGTTGGGGCTGCTACGCGAAGCTCCAGAAGGCGAGGAAGGCTTACGGTCTCTATGACGTGAAGAACAACCGGATCCTGCGGGCCTATACGGAGTTCTTCTGGGAGCTCGTCCCGGAATTTCCAGACCCCATCCACTTTCCGACCTATGGCCGGATGGAGAATGGCCGCTTCACGCCCACCCGATGGGGCGTCCTGGAATGGACCGAGGAGACGATCGATCGCATCGACCGAGAGGCGCGGGAGAGGTTTGTGGTGGTTGGTTAGCGAGGCAGAAGATTGGCTTGTATCGAGGTCCCGGCCGCAGGACCGGCGGTGTTGGGTTCGCCCACTTTCGCGGCTTCGGCGTCCCCATCTACGATCCCTCAGCGATAACTAAATCCTCTGATCCCTATAAAGAGGCTCCGAACGCGCCGGGGATCGTCCGCAACGCGTCCCGAATGACTTCAGACGCGATGCGGACGATTCAGGACGCGATGCGGACGGTTCAAATCGCGAAGAGAACGGCTCGGATCGCGATGCGGACGATTTGAGACGCGAAGCGGACGATTCAGATCGCGTCGCGGACGATCCGGATCGCGATGCGGACGGTTCTCAACGCGATGTGGACGGTTCCGACCGCGCTCCGGACGATTCCCCTCGTGATGCGGACGGTTCCCCTCGCGTTGCGGACGTTTCCAAGCGCGGAGCGGACCATCCGGAGCGCGTTCCGGACGGTCCGCTTCCCTTTCCGGACCGTCCGCTTCGCGAGGGGAACCATCCGTACCGCGGCGGGTACCGGACGGCTTCAGACGCGGACGCACGAAGATCGCGCTCGACGGCAGGGCGTCCGTATCCATATGATTCCACCAGGAGGTCACGATGAACCGAGAGGAGTACGAGGTGCGCCGGCAGGCGCTCGAGGAGCAGCACTGCGCGGATGTCGCATTGCTGAACGCCGCTCATGGGCTCCGGCTCCGCTCGCTCGAGAGGCTCTGGCGCGGGGCCGTCGAGGGAGAACAGGACGCCATGGCTCTGGCCACGACCGTCCGCGAACCGGACTCCGTGGCGCCGGACCCGGCTCCGACGCCGATGCGCGCGCGCTACGCGGTCCTGAACGATCTGGAAGCAGCCTTTCCCAGTCTCCCCCAGGAATTCGACCGGAAGGACATCATCCGTGCTCTGGGCTATGCGCCGCCCCGCACGACGCTCCTCCGCGCGCTCAACCTGTTCAGGCAGGAGGGCATCATCGACATCGTGGCCTACAGCCCAGGCGGCATGACCACCAGCTACCGGAAAACCGCTCCCGCCAGTTGACCGCGGGCCTCGAGGAAAAAAGTGCCGGCACCTCCGATTGCCTGGCTCCAGAATCGCGTGGAACTTATTGTGGTTTGAAGTAGGCTAGTTTGTTCGAGTAGAAAATATTTCCTGTGAGCGCATCCCGTTCATGGATGATGGTCACGCCTGCGGGCCCGAGGCGAGATTCCCACCAGTCAACAGCCCCCCAGGCTGCAAGCCAGCCAACATCCGTTACGTCGGCCAGTCCCTCCCATTTCGCGTAGACATGCCCGATGTTGTAAGGTCCCTTGCCCGTTACGATGCAGGTAGCTTCCGCTGCGGGACACGCCACGTATCCGTTCCTGGTTAGGATTTCCGTCACTTCGGGAAGGGTGTCAACATCCTCGAAGTCCGGTTCACCACCTTCACGATAAGGAGCCGGGCCTTTGAAGCAGACCCATCCCAGGCAATTGTAAGCGTAATTATTCTTGTCGATTTTGGCTCCAGCATCTACGGTAACGAAGATGCGCGTCTGATCAGTAGTGGGTGCTTCGTTGGCGACATCGGCTGCATCGGGATGACCTTGCAACGGAACGGGCGGATTGTGAGGGTTTCTCCAGGTGTCTCCAGGCATGATTGAGTCCTCTTTCGCTCGGCTAACGTCCTGCGGTTCACCGGCGTCCGCGACAACTTAACCGTTACCCCAGAAGTGATACACGTACATACGCGTACCGTCGTCGCTGACCTGCACGTAGCCGAAAGCAGTCGAAGCGCCCCCCGAACCAGGATCTTCTCGAGTCCATGCTGAATCGAAACGTCCCACAGTAGAAGGAATCGGCAAAAAGTGGGGCTCGTGCGGTTTGGCGGCAGGAGATCCAGGTGGCAGGGATTCGTGCCGGGTTTGCGCCAGAAGCTTCCAATCGTGCCGCTCTGCGAAGGCTTTCGCTTCGGCGAAGGAGAAAGTGCGGACGTCCACCGTTCGCCACTCGATCTGTCGCTCTCCACCCCAGGGTCCCTGATCGCTATGTTGCGACACCACAAGTTCAGGCCGATACAATTTCCAGAAGCCTGCTGGACCGCGCGCAACGCGGCAGGACTGAAATACGATGACCGCGACTATCGCCAGGAGCACGTATCTTTTCTTCGTCCGTAGCGTCGGCATAGGCACCTAACATCTCACTCAATATCGACGGCTTTCCGCCTTACCGACAGTCGGCGATCCCCGGTTGCTGATGGCAACATGTCGACAGGTCCGTGGTTTCTGCGCTTTAGCTGATGGTAACGCCTCTGCCGCCGGTAGGTCAACGCACAGGCAGATAATGACAACCTATCTAGTTGGCCCTGCCACAAGCCCACGAACGCACCACATGAGCTTCCTCGGGCCGAAAGGTCACGGCCCACGTGCCGGGCGAACGTTGAGGACGGACGGCTCCGGGAGCAGGCCTCGAGGAAAGAGTGCCGGCACCTCCGCAGTGCGCGGAAGGTGCCGGCGAGGGTGGCGGGAGGAGGGAGCGGGAAGCGGCCGCAGGCTAGTTCTGCTCGTCCTCCGGGTCGATGTCGGAGCGCACCGTGCGGCCGTTGAGCGGCTGCGGCTCCCGGGAGTTGCCCTCGGGGAAGAGGCTCATGAAGACCTCGATCTGGCCCTTCGACACCCGGGCCGAGTCGGCCAGCACGACGAACTGGACCCCCTCGGTGAAGGGCGGCGTGGTGAGCGAGCCCGTGTAGCGGAACGACTCGCGCCCGGCGGGCAGGAGCTGCGTCAGGTCGAAGCCGCCGACCGCCGTGCTCTGGCCGGCCGACGCCGGAAGATGCGCGAAAATCTTCTCGAGCTCGGCATGCCGGGGTCCGTGCTCGAGTAAGACGGCCACCACTAGCAAGGAACCGGAGCCGTCGGCGGCCTGATGAACGAAGTGCAGCTCCAGCGGGAAGGAGCGCCCCTCGATCAGGTGCTCGGAGGGGGTGTGCCAGTGGAACTGCAGCAGGTTGTAGTTGACCCCGTTGACCCGCAGCTTGCCCTCTCCTTCCGGGACCACGGCCCGGACGGTCGCGAACTCGTCGGGCGAGCCGGTGTTGATCACCGTAAGGGCGACGTCCGTGTCGTAGTTGAAGTAGAGGGACGGCAGGTTGTTGACGATCGTCAGGTCCGTGGCCTGGATGTCGATCGGGGACTGCGCCAGGCCCTGGGCGAGGGCCGAGCCCGTCGCCAGGGTAACCAAGGTCAGGATCGCGAGCGCGCGCGCCGCCGAGCGGAACCAGGGCTGCTGCGCTGCGGTGTTCATATTCTTCTTGTCCATGAGCGTTTCTCCTCGTTGATGGTGCGTCACCTGGAGAAACGCAAAGCGCGCCGAAACCCGCCAGGCCTACGGCACCCTCCGCCCCGGGATCCACGGCGCGCCCGCCGCCGCGAAAGCCTCCTCCAGCTTCGCCAGGTCGCCCGCGATCAGGGCCTTCAGGTCGCGCTCCAGCGTATCCAACCCGGCCTTGGCAATCTCCAACTCGCGCCTTTGGGTCGCCGTGGGCATCTGCCGCGTCTGCCAGTGGCCGTACCGGATCGCCCCCACGCGCTCACCGATCGACAGGGTTTCCGGCTCGGAGAGCTTCTGCCGCGCCGGGTCGCCCTGGAGCCGTCGCTCGAGATCCGCGACCGCCTGGCCCACCGCGTCCAGCCGGGCGTAGAGCGCCAGGTCCGCCCTGGGGGTCTCTCCCAGCGTCGCCCGCATCTGCCGGAGCTGGTCCTTGACGCGGCCGAGCTCCGCCGCGGCCGAGGACAGCCGCCGCCCCGCTTCCGCCGTCTCCTCCTGGAAGGCGGCCACCGCCGCCGGGTCGGTGCCTGGCGGCAGGTTCGGCACCGGCTTCACCTCGAAGGACTGCGCCGCACCCAGCGAACGGGCTCCGCTCGCGGACACCATCACCAGCTCTGCCGAGTAGCGCCCAGGCGCCACCAGGGGGCCCACCGGCGGAGGATCCCAGGGGGCCCGGAAGCCCGGCGGGTCGAGCACCACCGGGTCCGGGACCGGGCCGCGCAGGTCCCAGCTCACCCGGTGCAGCCCTTCCTTAGCCGGCCCTTCGATCCATCGCACCTTGCGCCCGGCGGCGTCCGAGACGATCAGCAGCACCTTCGGGTCCGTCTCCAGCGCCTCGGCCCGCAGGCGGTCGAAGCCGGGGAAGGGCACGTCGGCTCCCTTCTCGCGCAGCTCTTTCTCGCCGGCCTTCCGCGCCTCCCGCGCGGAAGTCGACTCCTCGCGCAGGAAGTAGGTGAAGAGGGCGCCGTGGGGCGGGTTCGGGAGGGTGAAGTCGTCGCTGCCGAGCTCCGGGCGCCCCGGAGCCTGTCCCGCCTGGTAGGGCACGAACCACCAGGCGTCGCGAACCGGGAAGAGCACAGCCTCTTGCGCGAGCGCCGCCGCCCCCGCCACAAAACCGCGGAGGGGCGTGTAGTCGTCGAGCACGTAGATGCCTCGGCCGAAGGTGGCGCCCACCAGGTCGTTGTCACGCCGGTGCAGCTTCACGTCGCGGAACGGAATCGTCGGCGCGCCCCCCAGCTCGAGCCAGTGGGTACCCCGGTCGACACTGAAGTAGAGGCCGCGCTCGGTGCCGAGGAAGAACAGCTCGGGCCGGACGTGATCCTGCTGCAGCGCCCAGACGATCGCCCCCGGCGGCAGGTCCCCCGCCATCGAGCGCCAGGTGCGGCCCAGGTCGGTGCTCTCGAAGACATAGGGTTTGAAGTCGCCGGTCTTGTGATTGTCGGCGGCCACATAGAGAGTGGCGGCGGCGTGCAGCGACATCTCGACGTCGTTGACGAAGGACAGCGCCGGCAGCCCGGGGATCGCCGCCGCGCGGCTCCAGCTCCGGCCGCCATCGGTGGTGACCTGCACCAGGCCGTCGTCGGTGCCGACCGCCAGCGTCCCCTCCCGGAGGGGCGACTCCGAGATCGCCGTGGTGGTGGCGTACTTCGACATCGCGTTGTTGTCGAACAGCGCGTCGACGCTCCAGACCCGCCCGAAGAACTTCTGTTCGTAGCGGCGCCGCCCGTCCGTCAGGTCGCCGCTGATCGGGGTCCAGGTGCCGCCCCGGTCGTCGCTTTGCCAGACCCGTTGCGAGCCGTAGTAGATCCGGTCGGGGCGGTGCGGGCTCACCAGCAGCGGCGAGTCCCAGTTCCACCGCTCCGGCTCGTCTCCCTCGGCGGGCTGGGGGCGGATCAGCAAGCCCTCGTCGTTGCGCCGGTACTTGCGGAAGAGCATCCCCTCCTGGAACATCAGGTAGAGGAGGTCGGGGTCGCGCGGGTCGAAGGCGACGCCATAGCCGTCGGCGCCGAGCGGCACGTACCAGTCCTGATTGCGGATACCGTCCCGGTTGAGGGTGCGCGACGGACCGTGCAGGGTGCCCTGGTCCTGCACCCCGGCCAGGATGTCGTAGAACGGCTCGCGGTTGTTGAGCGCCACCTTGTAGATCTGCGCGACCGGCAGGTTCGGGAAGTGCCGGAAGGTCCTCCCCTCGTCGAAGCTCTCGTAGAGTCCGGCGTCGGTGCCCACCAGCAGGTGGTTGCCATTGCCGTTATTCGGGTCGATCCACAGGGCATGGTTGTCGCTGTGCTTGTCGTGGCCGGTCTCGAGGGTCTCCATCGTGGCGCCGCCATCGCGGGTCACATGGAGGAAGACGTCCATCTGGTAGACCCGGGCGGCGTCGAGGGGCGAGGCCTCGATCTCCTGGTAGTAGTGGGGGCCGGTGCCGCCGGAGATGTAGCCGTTCCGCTTCTCCCAGCTCTCGCCCCGGTCGCGCGAGCGGTAGAAGCCGCGCTCCTCCTCGCCGGCTTCGATTGTGGCGTAGACCAGGGACGGGTCGGCGGGGGTGACGGCGAGCCCGATCTTCCCCATGTCCTCGCTCGGCAGGCCGGTCTTCAGTTGGCGCCAGGTCTTGCCGTTGTCGCCGGACTTCCAGATCCCCGAGCCGGGCCCCCCGCCGAGGAACCCCCAGGCGTGGCGCCGGCGCTGGTAGGCCGCGGCATAGACCACGTCGGGATTGGCGGGATCGAGCTCGAGGTCGGTGACGCCGGTGTTCTCGTCGATCTGGAGCACCGGGGTCCAAGTGTCGCCGCCATCGGTGGAGCGGTAGACGCCTCGCTCCCCGCCCGCGGCCCAGAGCGGCCCCTCGGCGGCCACGAGAACACGGTTGCCGTCGCGCGGGTCCACCAGGATGCGGCCGATGTGCTCCGACCGGGGAAGGCCCATCCGCTGCCAGGTGCGGCCGGCGTCGCGGCTGCGGTAGACGCCGTCCCCCCAGCCGACATGGCGCCCGCTGACGTTCTCGCCGGTGCCGACCCAGACCACGTCGGGATTGGTGGGGTCGAGAGTGATCTCGCCGATCGAGTAGGAGGGCTGGTCTTCGAAAATAGGCGTCCAGGTGGTGCCGGCGTTGGTGGTCTTCCAGACCCCGCCCGAGCCGGCGGCCACGTACCAGACGCCCGGAACGGTGGGGTGGACCGCGATATCGGCGATGCGGCCGCTCATCAGGCTGGGGCCGACGCTGCGGAGCGGCAGCGCGGCGGCGGCCTTGGCCAGCGGGGATTCGGGGGACTTGGCGGACTTGGAGCCGGCGGCCTGGGCGGCGAGGGGGGAAGCGAGGACGGTGGCGATGGCGACGGCGAGGAAGAGTCTGCGCATTCTTTCGGGCTCAGCGGTAGGCTTTGTCTCTTGGGAGGACCCTCAAGACGTACAGGATGCGCTCATGGGCATCGCGCCGAAAGCGGACTCGCCAGGCGCCAACCCGCAGCCGCCATTCGGGGGGCTCAACCGCCTCGAGGCGTATCACATCACCTCGCTCTTCCTCTGCGTAGCGGTCGAGGGCAGCGGCGATGCGTTCCAGAACCCTGGAATCGAGATGGTCAGCGTCTTTGAGTGCACGTTGTGTCCAGGCGACGCGCCACTTCACTTAATGCCCCAGCGGCGCTTGACTTCATCGTGGGATACGACACGGCCGGCCTGAACGTCCGCCCGCGCCTCTGTCAAACCACCGTCGAAGTCATCGTCGTCGGGCTCGTCATCCAGAGGAGCTTCATCGAGCGGAATCACGGAGTCGATCACCCGCAAGGGCTGGAGTGCCCGTTGGGCAGCGGGCAGGTCCTCCTCGCGAAGGTCGTCGATCCATCGATGCAGAGTGTCTCGTACGCTCACACGACTCCTCACACCGTCCATTCTACGCGCGTGTCTCATTTTCACCAGTCCTTCCCTCTCTTCCAGTTTCCCCTGCCTTGCCTCCGCGTGAAGAACGCCTTCAGAAGTATAGTTGCCGCAGAAGGGCATTTCGAGGACACTCTCTGGAAAAAGTCGGACGGTTCTGAACGGCGTCGACGCACTCCCCGCCTGATGGCACGGAACGTGTTTATGTTCCCCCAGGGCCCTCCGGGTGTCTTGGAGGGGTGTGAGAGAGACTGCGACCAGGGGAGATTCAAGAATGCCCAGCCGGATCGGATTGATGGGCCTTGGAAGGATCGGGAGGAACATCTTCCGCATCCTGTACAAGAGCGAGGATATACGGATCGAGGCGGTCAGCGATGTCGCTGACCACGCCGGATTGGCATACCTCCTCAAATTCGACACGATTCTCGGCCGGTTCCCGGACGAGGTGAGCGCTCGCGACGGCCATCTCTATGTGGCAGGCCGCCAGGTCAAGATGCTGTCCGCCGAGAAGCCGGGCGACGTCAACTGGGGCGATCTGGGGGTGGAGACGGTCATCGAGGCGACCGCCAAATTCCGCACCCGCGCCGAGCTCGAGCGCCACCTGGAAATGGGGGCTAAGCGCGTGATCCTCTGCACGCCGCCGGCCGATCCGCCGGATATCACGGTCGTGATGGGTGTCAACGACGACCAGCTCAAGCCCGAGCACCGGATCGTCTCGAACGGCTCGTGCACCTCGCACGCCGCGGCGCCGGTCCTCAAGATCCTGGACGAGGCCTTCGGAATCAAGCGCGCCTTCCTGACCACGGTCCACGCCTACACGAACCAGCAACGGCTGGCGGACGTGCCGGCCGAGGACCCGCGCCGGGGACGGGCCGCCGCGGAGAACATCATCCCGCAGGAAACCCAAGCCGCCGAGGTCATCACCGGCCTGCTGCCGCAGCTCCAGGGCAAGCTCACGGCCCACGCCATGAACGTGCCGGTCGCGAACGGCTCGGTCGTGGACCTGGTCTGCTGGCACGACCGGCCGGTGACGGTCGAGGCGGTCAACGAGGTGGTCCGCACAGCGGCATCCACCGAGGGCTGGCGGGACATCCTGGAGTATGTGACCGATCCGATCGTATCCTCGGACATCCTGCTCAGCCGCTACTCCGGAAGCTACGACAGCCTGGCCACCATGGTCCTCGGCAAGAACGTCTCCAAGACGCTGACCTGGTTCGACAACGGCTGGGGCTACTCCCACCGCGTCGTGGACCTGCTGCGGTGCTTCGAGCGGTTCGAGAAGAAGGAGACAGTATGATGGCGAAGACAACCCGGATCGGTATCAACGGCTTCGGACGGATCGGCCGCAGCGTCTTCCGCATCCTTTCCGACCGCGAGGATATGGAGGTCGTGGCGATCAACGACCTCTACGAGAACGAACAGCTCGCCTACCTCCTCAAGTACGACACCCTGATGCGTGTCTTCCCCAAGGAGGTCACCTTCGACGAGGAGTCGATGACCGTCGGCGGCAAGCGCATCGAGATGACGGCCGAGAAGGACCCGTCCAAGATCCCCTGGGGGAAGTTCGGGGCGGACATCATCATCGAGTCGACCGGCGTGCATACCACGAAGGAGGCGATCGCCAAGCACCTGGCGGGCGGCGCCAAGAAGGTGATCCTGACCGTGCCGGCCAAGGACAAGATCGACGCCACGATCGTGATCGGGGTCAACGATGACACGCTCAAGCCCGAGCACAAGCTGGTCTCGAACGCCTCCTGCACCACGAACTGCCTGGGGCCGATCGCCAAGGTGCTCCACGAGCGCTTCGGCATCGAGGAGGGGTTCATCACGACGGTCCATGCCTACACGAACGATCAGCGGCTGGCCGACGTGCCCCACAAGGACCTGCGGCGCAGCCGGGCCGCGGCGCAGAACATCATTCCCACGACCACCGGCGCGGCCCGGGCCGTGGGCGAGGTGCTGCCCGACCTCAAGGGCAAGCTCGACGGCCTCGCCATGCGCGTGCCCGTGCCGGACGGTTCCATCGTGGACCTCGTCGCCCGGCTGCGGGAGCGGCCGTCAGTCGAGCAGGTGAACACTGCGGTGCGCGAGGCTTCCGAGGGGCCGACGCTCGAGAAGATCATCGAATACAGCGAGGTGCCGCTGGTCTCCTCGGACATCATCGGCAACCCGCACTCGTCGATCTTCGACGCCCTGTCGACCAAGTCCACGGGCGACGGCTATGTGAAGGTGGTGGCCTGGTACGACAACGAGTGGGGATACTCGAACCGGGTGGTGGACCTCATCGATCGGCTGGTCGCGGTCGGCGGGATGTAAAGGAGAATGTGATGGCAACAGCGGTGAAAGAGATGACCGTGGACGATCTCAGGGAGATGATCCAGCAGACCGTCCGGCAGACGCTGGAGGACTACCTGGCCGACCTGCGCCTGCTTCTGCCACTGGCCCTGGGACGTCAAGTGGAGGGGCCGGACCCCGAAGACGATCCCCGGCCGCTCGCGGACCGGCCGCTGAAGCCGTCGCTGGACCATTAGGAGTGTCATGTCTCGACGCGTGGGCATCCTGACCGGCGGCGGTGACGTTCCAGGCCTGAACGCCGCGATCAAGATGTTCGTCTGGCGCATGCGGGAGGAGGGCTACGAAGTGATCGGGCTACGCCGCGGCTGGGCGGCCCTGCTCAACATCGTCCCCTTCCGCGACGCCGACAACGAAGCCTGGATGCTGCCCCTGACCCGGGGGAACACGCGCACCATCGACCGCTACGGCGGCACCATGCTCCACACCTCGCGGATCAATCCGGCGATCACCAAGCCCGATACCATCCCTGAGCACCTGAGGGGCTCCGCCCCCCCGCCGGGGCCGGACGGCAAGGTGGACCTCACCGCCGCTGCGCTCGAAACCCTCGAGTTCCTGAAGCTGGACACGCTGGTGGCCATCGGCGGCGACGGCACGCTGTCGTTCGCCCGCCGGCTCCACCTGGAGGGAGTGAAGGTCATCGGCCTGCCGAAGACCATGGACAACGACGTCTTCGGCACGGATTACTGCATCGGCTTCTCGACCGCCGTGACCCGCTCGGTCAACTTCATCAACGATCTGCGGACGGCGGCGGGCTCGCACGAGCGCTACCTGGTGGTGGAGCTCTTCGGCCGCAACTCCGGGGAGACCTGCCTGGTCTCTTCCTATCTCGCCGGTACGGACCGGGCGCTGATCGCCGAGGTCCCCTTCAACCCGAGCGAAGTGGTGGAGATGCTGGCGCGGGACAAGAAGGACAACCCGAGCAACTACGCCGTGGCTGCCATTTCCGAGGGGGCCTATCCCGCCGGGGGCCAGCCTTTCGAGTCGGGTGAGGCGGACGCGGTGGGCAACCGGGAGCTTGGAGGCGTTGGCCGCTTCCTGCGCGAGGAGTTGCAGAAGACCACGGGCGACCGGGTGATCTACCAGCGTCTCGGCTACCTGATGCGCTCGGGTCCGCCCGACTCGCTCGACCGCCTGGTGGCGAGCAATTTCGCAAACCTGGCCGCCGACCTGATCATCGCGAACAAGGCCGGCCGGCTGGCGGCAATCCAGGGGGGCCGCTACACGACCGAGCCGATCGAGACGGTCGGCCTGGGGACCAAGAGGGTCGACGTGGAGCGGTTCTACGACGCGGAGCAATACCGTCCCACCATCGTCGGCGTCATGGGACTGCCGATGTTCCTGTGCTAGCCGAGGTCGATCCCGTTCCCCCTCACCCTAGCCCTCTCCCACGAGGGGGAGAGGGAACCCTTGCCCTCGTTTTTGCTTGCCTCTTTCCCACGCTTGCGACCTGGCTCTACTTCATCCAACTCTCGGGGACCGGCTGGGCCTTGCACGCCTATGCCGCCACCAAGATCATCCAGTTCGCCTTCCCGGCCATCTGGGTTTGGGCAAGGGAGGGATTCCGGCCCCCTCTCCCGCAAAGCGGGGGAGGGCTGGGGAGGGGGCTCCTCTTCAGTCTCATCTCCGGCCTCACTATCGTCGCCGCCCTCCTCCTCTCCTGGCGAGCGATCCTCGCCGCAAGCCCGGCCTTCGAGCAGGCCCCGGCCGCAGTGGCAGAGAAGGTCGGCTCCTTCGGCATCGACTCGGGAGCAAAGTTCCTCCTCCTCGGCGCGTTCTACTCCGTCATCCATTCCTTCCTAGAGGAGTACTACTGGCGCTGGTTCGTCTTTGGGCGCCTGAGCCGCCGCCTCCCCTTCTCCGCGGCGGCCGTGGTGTCGGCCCTGGCCTTCACCTCCCATCACGTCCTGGTAGTCGGGTTTTTCCTGGGAAGCTTCGGAGTCCTGACCTTCGCCGTCTCGCTCATCGTGACCGCCGCCGGTCTCCTCTGGGCATGGCTCTACCACCGTACCGGCCATCTCGCCGGCCCCTGGCTCAGCCACGCCCTGGCCGATGCCGGGCTGATGTGGATCGGATATCAGATGTGGCTGGGGACCTAACCCCGCTCTTTTCCCGTCACATAGCCGTTCATGACGTCGCGGAACTCCTCGCGGCCGGGGAGCGGCTCTTCGGTCTCGGGATCCACGAATTCGGGGACGGTCTCGTGCACCAGGCATTTCCACTCGTCCTGACGGCCGGTGTGGAGGTAGAGCGTCTCCAGGCCCTGCATGGCGTTCACGACCGCGCTCCACCAGCCGTTGTCGCGGGCCAGAGCCCGGGCGTGGAGCAGGTTCGCTTCCTGGTCATACAGGCCGGGCATCACCTCCCGGTTTCCCGC
This sequence comes from Acidobacteriota bacterium, assembly GCA_034667225.1. Lineage (GTDB taxonomy): Bacteria > Acidobacteriota > Thermoanaerobaculia > Multivoradales > UBA5704 > DATMER01. The sequence goes on along the minus strand of JAXDKG010000015.1, from coordinate 29,807 downwards.
CTGGAACTCCCGGTGGCAGTAGCTGCCCAGCCCCGCCATCGACTCGGCGAAGGCGCGCGCCGCGGCCAGGTCCGCGCCCGTCCAGAAACGCTCGAACTGGCTCCGGAGGAACAGCGGCAGCGCCGGATGGAAGCCGTAGCAGTCTTTCCCTCGGGAGGTCAGCAGACCCGCCTGGGCCGCCCGGGCCAGCAGCGCGGCCCACGGGCCGCGGCCCAGGTTGCGGACCTGCGGCAGGCACCAGGGCGCCTCGGGGTGACCCATCCAGCAGAGGACGTTCAGGTCCACATGGCCCTGAAACAGATGGAGCAGCGCGAGCCGCTGCCTCTCCTCCTCCCCAAAAGCCTGCTCGTAACCGCCCAGAAGCTTCGCGAAATCTTCCTCCCCAAGTCGGAGAGCCGCGAAGAACGCCTTCACTTCCTCAGGCTGGCGGCAACCCTTCCGCAGCGCCTCGCCCAGGAGGAAGCTCAGCGTCAGAGGATTGCCCTGGGAGAACCGGAGCAGCGGCGCGAAGATCATCAGGTCGCGCAGTGCCAGACCGTGGCGAGCCGAGATCCGGATCGTCAGCTCGCCGCTCTCCTCCATGGGCATCGGGGGCAGCGCGATCCGATAAGGGAGGCTGCCGAGCCACTCCTCCTCGGGCCGGCGACCGACCAGGAGGACCTTGCACCGGGTCTCCCCCAGGTCGCGCAGGAGGTCCGCCAGGAGGCGCCGCTCCTCTTCGGGGATGAGCTCGACGTTGTCCCAGACCCAGAAGGACGGCACTTCGCGCAAAATCTGCAGCGCCATCTCCCGCCGCTCCTCCGGACCCGCGGCGGCCCAGACGCCCTCGCGCATCAGCCGGCCTGCGAAGACGCGCTCGAAGGCATCGAACGGCGCCGCCGGCACCACGGAGTTACCGCTCTCGAAGCTCGACCAGAGGAGGATCCCCGGCTCTTCCGGCTCGGTCTCCTTGTCCGGACGCAGCCCTCCCGACTGGCGGTACCAGAGGGCGAACTCCCTCGCCAGCAAGGTCTTGCCCGCGCCGGCAAAGGCATGGAGGAGGACCGTGCCGTGCACGTCGAAGGCGCGGTCCAGGGTGAACAGGACCTCGGGCCGCTCCACGAACCCCCAGGCCGGCGGCTCCGGCAGCTCCGAATCGTCCGGCAGGTCCTCCGGGACGGCTCGGGCCCTCTTGCGCCGTCCGCTCCCGGGATCGCAGAGCGGCATCGGTGACGCCTCATGGACCGTCGGCACGAGCCAGTCGTCGACCTCCACGTTGCCGAGCACCGACTCCTTGCGCACGCCGTGCAGGAGCTCCGCCCGGATCGAACCGGCCGCTTCGCTCACCGGCGCCCCCTCGGCGATCCGGGTGTAGAGGCCCCCCAGCAAACGGGTGGCGGTGGCGGGCGGCAGCGTCCAGGGCAGGGCCACCGCCGCACGCGGGCTGGAGCGCATGACCTCGGCGGCGAGCGCCTGGAGGGCGAGGTCCTGGTCGTGATCGTCCGGCGCTTCGCCCACGGCCGACGCCGGGCAGCGTCCGGGCACGGTCGGATCGTTTGCCAGCCGCTCCAGGGCTTCGGTGCGCGCCGTGGCCGACTGGCAGGCGTGGAGCACGAGGAGCGGTGTGCGGGTCCGCGCCATCAAGTTGCCGATCAGGACCCCGTCGACGAGCCGCCGTGCCTCTGCGCCTTCCAGATCCTCGAAGATCAGGTAGCCGCGGGCGCCGCCCCGCCGTTTCGTCCACGGGCGGCGCATCAGCCGGTCCCCCTCCTGCACGAAGCCGGGGTCCACCTCGCCCGAAAAGTCCTGCGGGCTGTCGGTGTAGACGCCGTGGCCGTCGAAGTGGAGCACGTGGTACGGCCGGTCCCCTTCCGCCGCCTGGCTCAGAACCTTGGCCAGCCGCTCGAAGGTGGGCGGCCGGAGGATGTCGATCTGCACGCGGTCCTCCAGCTCCGCGGCGGTCTGGAGCAGCGGCCGGGCCACGGAGTGGAACGGGATCTCCAGGCTGCCGGCTGGACGGCCCACGACGTAGAGCACCCGCAGCGGATCGCCGGGCACCGGCAGGAAGGGGATCTCGAGCTCGCGCTGGGTCGTCTGCGCCGTAATGGGCAGCCGCGCGAAGCTGCGGACCTGCGGCGCCAGCCAGCCGAGGTTGGGGTCGTAGAGCAGCTCCCAGGGAACCGTCCACGCGTCGGGCTGGTCGGCGAGGATCTCGATGCGCAGCGAGTGGAGGTCGCGCGCCGCCTCCTCGTAGTGAAAGAGCGCCTTGCGGTCGGTCTTGAAGACTTGGCGGAACAGCTCCTCGCCCCAGCGGCGGAGGTCGCCTCGGAGGTCGGCCACGGGCTTGAGCGCCGCGGGGTTCGGGCAGGTGAGGAAGTTTTCCAGGTAGAAGCGCAGGCGGCTGCGGTCGTGCTCGTTCAGCTCGAAGAGCAGCGGCACCTTGGAGGTGTGACTGCTCGCGCCATGGCCAGGGTCGTAATCGACCGCCACGAGGCTGCCTCCGCCGGCAGTGAGGCTCTGGCGAAGCCTGAGAACGCGCATCGAAGAAGGAGCCTCCTTCCCGGAGAACCGATTGCCAGGATGGAAAAGCCTATTGTAGACGAGGTCGGAGAGGACCAGAAGGAATCAGATCCCGCCGAGCCGCATCTCCAGCCGGCGGCGGCCGGTCGCGGTCGGAACCGCCTCGAGCAGCGCGTTCCGCTCGTCGGAGGAGAGCGTGCGGGAATCCGCCAGGGCCCCGAGGCACCAGGAACGGTCGCCCGGGGATTGGAGCGCATCCATCAGGGAGAGGGCGTCCGCGGTGCGCTCCGGCACGCCGGCCTCGATCAGGTCCACGAAGGCGCGGCGCCGCGCCCAGCCATCCGGAAAGGTATCCAGGATAGCCCGAAGATCCGCGCTGGAAAGTCGGCGAAGCTCCGTGATCCGGCGGCGGAGGCGGCGGAAGCGGGCGGTCAGGGCCGGCACCGCCGCCAGCTCTTCGGCAATCATGGCCCGGACGGGAGCGACCGGCTCGGGGGGACGGACAGGCACCGGAGCAGGAGGAGCCGGAGCAGTAACTGGCGCCGGAGGCGGCGTCGGCGGCGGCTTGGGAGGCTCCTCCGGCTTGACGGCGACGGGGGCAGGAGCCGGGACCGGAACGGGAGCGGGCGCCGGAGGAATCGGTGCCGGAGCAGCCGCCTCCCGCAGAGGCCAGCTCGCCGCCGGCTTGACCGTGACCGGCGGCGGCGGGGCAAGCTTGGGAGGAGCCGGCTTGGGAGGAGTAGGCGGGGGGGCCGGCTTCGCCTCCGGTCCGATCAGCGCCGCCTCCACCGCCTTCAGACCCTGGGCCACGGCCTGCCCCCTCTGGCGAGGGTCGCGCATCTGGGTGGCGAGCGACTTCAGGGTGGCCGGATCGACCTTCTGGAGATTGTTGAGCGCTCCGATCAGCTCGGCCGGCGGGGTCGTGCCCTGATGCGTGGCGATGGCTTCCACCAGGTCGTCGGCCCCGTCGATGCCGACCTGGGCCGCGATCATGAGGCGCTCCTGGCGCGACAGGTTGCGCAGCAGGCGCCAGGCGCGGGTCACGACACGGATCCGCGCCAGAGGCGACTTGGCATCGCGGAGCTGGGCGAGAAGCTCCGCGCCGAGGTTCGGAGGAGTGGCCATTCAGGCCTCCGTCAGGGCCTCGGCGCCGGCGGAGTCGGCTCGACGACGACCGTCGACGACTGCTTGACCATCGTCCCCGGCAGCTTGGAGATGTCCTGCAGGAAGCTCTTCAGATTGACCCCGGCGAGCTGCTCCATGATCGGGGTGAGCTGGGAGAGCACCTGCACCACGTCCTGGCTCAGCTTGGCCGCGCCCGTGCCTTCGTGGCCGTTGCCGTTGCTGATGATCGTGGTCATGCCGGCCCGCGAGAGCGGCTCGGAAATGGCCGCGGCGATCTCGGGCAGCACCTTGAGCGCCTCGATCGAGAGGCCGGCCTCGTTGTAGAGCTTGAGCGCTTCCGCGAGCAGCCGGCGGGAGCTCGCTTCGGCCTCGCCCTTGGCCTGGATCGCCTCGGCTTCGGCTAACCCAATATCGCGGCGCATCACGGACTCGGCTTCCGCCTTGGCGAGGCCCTCGGCCTTGACCGCCTGCGCCGACTCCTCGCGCCGTTTCCTCTCGGCCGCGGCCTGGCGCTCGACCCGGTACTGCTCGGCGTCGGCGAGCCGCTCGGCCTCGTACTTCTTGGCGTCCGCCTGCTCGCGGATGGTGGCGTTGAGCTCCAGCTTGCGGCGCTCGACCTCCTTGTCCGCGATGGTGATGTCCTGGACCTTCATCTCCATCTCGCCGGCCTTCTGAGCCTGGGCGCGGGCGACGTCGACCTCCTTCTGGATGGAGGCCTTCTTGAGGGAGAGGCTCTTCTCGGCATCGGCGATCTCGGTGTCCACCCCGAAGCGCTTCTGCTCCTTCTGCTGGCGGGCGGACTCCTCCTCGACCTTGGCTTCGCGGTCGGAGACGGCGGTGGCGATGCGGGCGTTCTTGAGCGCCTCCTGGATCTTGGGCTGGCCGAGCGAGTTGAGATAGCCCTCGGCGTCCTGGATCTCCTGGAACACGAAGGACTTGAACTCGAAGCCCATGCCCTCGAGGTCGAAGTGGGCCTCCTCGCGGACGCGCTCCTGGAAGCGCTTCTGGTCCTTGTAGAGCTCTTCGAGGGTGAGGGTGCCGATGATGCCGCGCAAGTGGCCCGCGACCGTCTCCTTGATCGTCGCCTTCACCTCTTCGACCGGCACGCCGAGGAAGCCCTCGGCGGCGCTCCGGATGTAGTTGATGTCGCCACGGATCTTCACCTGGGCGACCGCCTTGACGTTGATCGGGATGCCCTGGGAGGTGTAGACGTGCTGCAGGTCGATATCGAGCGTCATCATGCGCAGGGAGAGGACCTTGTAGTTCTCCCAGGCGGGCCAGACGATCGTGCCGCCGCCGCGGATGATGCGGAATCCTTCGACGTTCCCCTTCTCATCCCGGACCTTCTCACCCACGAACTTGCGGTGGCCGTAGACGATGAGGGCCTCGTCCGGTCCGGCCTTCTTCCAGAACATGCGGATCAGGATGTAACCGAAAATGAAGGCGACCAAAAGTACAGTGGCGACGAGAGGGGCGAGAGAGAGAATTTCCATGCCGTGCGACCTCTTTAGTGGAAAGGACAGGAAGATCCTACCACGGAGGGGGAGGGGTCTCTAACGGACGAAATGGATGGGGCAGACCCCCGCCGCCTGAACCGGGTCCAGCTCATGGTGATCGGTGGACACGAGAGCTCCGCCCTCTTGGAGGGTCAGCGCCATCGCGAAGCAGTCCGCCAGCGAGACACGACGCAACTCGGCCTTGAGGCGGCCTGCCACCGGCCATAAGTCGCGAGTCTCTGTCCGGACCTCGAAGCCGGCGGATGTGAGCACTGACTCCAGACTGGCGCTGTTCGGATTTCCACCCCGCCGGATCCGGTCGTAGAAGACTTCGCAGACCTGAATGGAATGCAGAAGGCAGCGGCGGCCCTCTCCTTGAAGCAATGCCGCAACCTGCTCGGCGCCGGGCTCCTTCTCGAGCAGGGCGATCACGGCGCAGGCATCGAAAACGAACGGGAGGATGGGATCAGCGGCGGCCAAAGCGCTCTTCTTCGAGGTCGATCTCTTCCTGCTTCCGCCGGGCGAACTCTTCGCTGCCGGAGAAGAGCCCTCGACCGGACCCCATGACCTGCTGCAGGCGCTCGCGCCGCTCTTCGGGAGAAAGGTCCCTGAAGGGACGCGGATCAGCCGCGAGCCGTGCTGCCAGCTCCTCAAAGCGGCGGCTCGCTTCCTCCACGGAACGCTCGGGGGAGGGCTCAGCCGCGGAGGCCTCGGTGAGAAGGATCAGCTCGGCAGGTCCGGCCGGAACATCCTCCGGAAGCCTGACGACGAGCTCATGGTCTTCGGGGATCACCACTTTCAGCTTGAGCGTCCGCATGGAAAGAGGCTAGCACAGGCTCACTGACAGAACCGGAAGTGCGACGCGAACGCCTGGATCACCGCCGGGTCCGCGTTGGTGCCGGCCAGGTTCAGCTTGTCCGAAGGCTCGCCAGGCGCGGGGTCGGGTCCGAACCAGAGGCCGAAGCGGATGCGCCGGTCCGTTGCCTGCGGGCAGTCGATCAGCATCATGGTGGTGATGCCTTCCTTGCTCTCCCCATCGTATTTGAACTTGCCGCGCGCGGCGTTGAAGAGGATCTTCTGGCCGTCGGCGACCACCTCGCCCCGGCGGAGGACGTCCCGCTCGTCGAAGTCGGAGTCCGACTGGATCCAGTCGGGCTTCTTGCCCTTGCCGGCCATGTAGTCGCGGACCTCGCTGTCTCCCTTCCCCATCTTCCGCACCTTGAAGTACATGAAGCCCCGGTCCTTGAAGCCCTCGTGGTCGTCACGCTTGGAGCCCGCGGGCGGCGGATTGTCTCCGATCATCGCCATGTCCATGACGAACGGGATGGACACTGCCCCCAGCGGGTAGTAGCCCTCGGGCAGCTTGTCGTAGGCGAGCACCTCGCGCGCCTTCTCCTCGCGCGCCTTCGGGTCGGACCAGGTCTTCTCCATCTCCTTGCCCTTGCTGTAGGCGAAGTACGTGAAGGCCGAGAAGGCCGCCAAGCCCAGGACCACCAGCCCGGCGCAGCCGCAGCCGATGTAGACCCAGGGGGACGTTCCACTCTTCTTCGGAGGTCCAGGCGTCATGGGTTCCATCACATTTTCTCCGGTATGGGGATCCCCAGGAGCTCGCCCAACGTCTCCAGGCCGCGGCGGAAGACCTGCACCGTGGCCAGGCGGGCGGCGCGCACCGACTCGTCCTTCTCCTGGAGGATCGGGTGCTTGTGGTAGAGCGCGTTGAAACGCTGAGCCAGTCCGAGCGCGTGGCGGGCGATCAGCGAAAGCTCCAGGCTCTCCGCACCCTTCTCGACCAGCTCGCCGGTCTCGGCCACCGCCAGGAAGAGGTCCCAGAGGTCCTCCTCGAAGACCTGGGAGGGCAACCGCGACACGTCCTCGGGCGAGACGTCGTCCGGCAGCCCCTCCTCGCGGAGGCGCCGGCGGATGTTCTTGGCCCGCACCAGCGAGTATTGGAGATACGGTCCGGTCTCCCCTTCGAAGCTCAGGGCCTCGTCGAAGTCGAAGGCGATGATCCGGTTCGTGGTCGCCTTGACCATGAAGAAGCGGAGCGCCGCCGTGGCGATCTGGAGCGCCAGGGCGTCCAGCTCCGGCTCCGACAGATCCCGGTTCCTCTTCGAGATCTCCTCCCGGCTCTTGGCGAAGAGCTGGTCCATCAGGTCGTCGGCCTTGACGCCGATGCCCTTGCGGCCGGACATCTCCAGCGCCTTGTCCTCTTCCCCCTCGCCGACGTAGCCGAGCTGGCGGGCGGTGGCCGGGGAGAGCGCGACCATCTCATAGGCGAAATGGATGGAGCGGTCCGCCTCGGAGGGATGGCCCAGGGCCTGGAGCCCTGCCCGGACGATCTTCTGGAGGTAGCTCTGGCGGGCGTCGATGACGTTGATCACCCGCTGGGCGCGGCCGAAGAGCGGATGCCCCTCTACGCCCTGGCCGACCGTCTCCCAGATCCCCTTTTCCTGCCAGAAGCGGTAGCCGAAGTCGAGCCCGAGGAGGCCGAACTTCCAGAGCTGGTAGGCGATGTCCTTGCCCACGTAGGTGACCGTGCCGTCGGAGCGGACGATGACCTTGTCTGGATCCTCCAGGCCGGCGAACTCCTCGCTCTGGGAGAGGGGCATGACCCAGCAACCCGCGTTCTTACCCTCCTTTTCGAGGTGGACCGCGCCGCTCTCCTTGAGCCGCTCGAACGCCTTGGCGAAGAAGTTGAGACCCAGGATGTCGCTCTCCCGGGTGAGCAGGTCGTAGCTGATGTCGAGCCGGCGCATCGTCGCGAGATGCCGGGCGACGATCCGCCGTGCCACGAAGCGCCCCAGCTCGGCCCGGTCGCCCTGGCCGATCTCGAGCTCGTGCAGAGTTTCCCGGCGCAGCTTCTGGCGCTCCGGGTCCGCCTCGAACCAGCGGCCGACCTCGCTGTAGAGGTCCCAGCAATAGAAGTCGAAGGGATCGGGGACCGCCGCGACGTCCGCCAGCGACATGCCGCGGAGGTCGATGAACCCTACCACCACGTCGGCGAGCTGCACGCCGGTGTCGTCGATGTAGTTCTGGATCTCTACCGGGTAGCCCAGGCTCTTCATGGCGCGGCCCAGGACGTCGCCGAGCACCGCGTTGCGCAGGTGGCCGATGTGGGCCGCCTTGTTCGGGTTGATGTTGGTGTGCTCGATGATGATCTTGCCCGCCCGCGGCGCTTCCTGGAGCAGCGGAGCTTCCAGCAGCCGGGCGGCCAGGGCCGGGCGGTCGAGGTAGAAGTTGAGGTAGCCCGCCCCCTGAATCTGGATGTCGCGGACCACGTCCGGCCGGCGGATGGCCGCGGCCAGCTCCTCGGCGATGGCACGGGGGTTGCGTTTCAGCGTGCGGGCAAGCTGCATCGCAGCCGGGGAGGCCAGATCGCCGAGCTCACGCCGAGGCGGGACCTCCAACATCGGCTGGTGATCGACGCCGAAGGTCTCCCGGATCGCCCGGGCGATCTCTCCGGCCAGTTGGGCCTTCAATTCCGTCCACATTGCGGGCCGGAGTCTACTTGATATCATCCCCTGCTGGAGGAGGTTCCGTGGCGCCGATGACCGAGAACAGGCTGACGGTGATGATGGACAGCACCCAGCTCGACATCCTGGAGGGGGACGTCACCGCGCAGGACGTGGAGGCGATCGTCAATCCGGCCAACGAGAACCTGCAGCTCGGGGCGGGGGTGGCCGCCGCCATCCGCGAGAAGGGCGGACCGTCGATCCAGGAGGAGTGCAACCGCATCGGCCACACGCCGGTGGGCACGGCGGTGATGACCGGCGCGGGCCACCTCAAGGCCAAGCGGGTGATCCACGCCGTGGGTCCGCAGATGGGAGAGGGGGACGAGGACAAGAAGCTCGCCTCGGCCGTCCGCGCCGCCTTGGCCCTCGCCGACCGCCGCGGCCTCAAATCCCTCGCCATGCCGGCGATCTCCACCGGCAACTTCGGTTTCCCCATCGACCGCGCCGCCCGCATCATCCTCACCGAGATCCAGCGCTTTCTGCAGGGAGGCACCAAGCTGGAGAGGGTCGTCATCGCCTTGCACGGCGAGGAGGCTTTTCAGGTGTTCAAGAAGGAGCTGCGGCGGGGGTTCCGGTAGACCCAGCCCCGAAGGGGCGAAAGCGTCTAGCCCGGGGCGTCAGCCCCGGGAAACCCGTCCAACACACACCCAGCCCCGAAGGGGCGGCACCTTTGCCAGGCCTGGGGTTGAAACCCCAGGCTAGAAGAGTATCGCCTCCTCCGGAGGCGAGTTGGCGAGCCAGCCCCCGGACGGGGGCTGTACTTTTCTAGCCTGGGGTTTCAACCCCAGGCGGGGGAATCCTCTGTCGCCCCTTCGGGGCTCGGTTTGGTCTTGGGACCACCTTCCCGGGGCTTGCGCCCCGGGCTAGACGCTGCCGCCCCTGCGGGGCTTCTCATGCCACGAAATACGCGCTGGCCCGGATCTGCAACCGCGCCCGCGGCTCGAACCCGCTCCCCACCACCGCAAAAGCGCTCGAGCTGCCCAGCACGGGCAGGACGATCCAGCCGTCGAAGCTGTCGCCTCCGGCGTAGGGGGGCACGACCGGCTCGATCTCGGCGATCTTGGTCCAGTGCTCCTCCTCCGGGTCGAAGGAGGCGCGCAGCTCGACGTAGGCGCGGTCGAGGTCGATCGTGCGCTGGCCCGAGGGGTGCCAGATCGAGAAGACGAAGCGCACCTCGTCGTAGGAGCTGGTCCCCAGGAAGGCCTTGCCGGCCACGGCCAGAGGGAAGGTGAAAGAGCCCTGCGAATCGGTGGCGTAGATCTCCGGCGTGGGGTCGAAGACCACCTGCCGGGGGGGCGTCGTGCTCATCTCTCCTCCCTTCCTACCCAGGCCTGTGCCATCGCGAGCGCTCTGGCGATGCGTCCCCGGGTCTCCTCTTCGTCGGCTCCGAGCAGCGGCGCGCCCATGCCGAAGGCCACGGCCCCGGCGCGGGCATAGTCGTTGATGTCTTCGACGCCGAACCCTCCCGCCGCCAGCATGGGGATGTCCCCCAGGGGCTGGCGCAGTATGGAGAGATACGATGGGCCGCCCACGGGGGGCAGCGGATAGATCTTGACGATGTCGGCCCCCAGCTCGTGCGCCAGGACCACCTCGGTGGCAGTCAGGGCGCCGAGGACCAGGAAGAGACCGGCTCCGCGGGCGATCCGAGCCACGTCGGAGCTGACGTTCGGGCTGACCAGGAACTCGGCCCCGGCGGTGACCGCCTCCCGGGCCCGTGCCCCGGTGGTGACGGTCCCCATGCCGAACCAGGGCGGGCCCGCCGAGCCACGCTGGGCCAGCAGTTCTCGCACCAGTCTGGTCGCGTCGGGGACGGTGAAAGTGATCTCGACCAGCTCGAGCCCGGAATCGGCGAACAGACGGGCCTGGCGCGCCGCCTCCTCGAAGGAGCCGGTGCGGACCACGCCGATCACGGGGGCGCGGCGGAGGCTGAGAGCGACCTGTGGACGGAGCTCGACGGTTGTAGTCATGCGGGCGGGAGTTTATCATCCTCTCGCGCAGCAGCCCCGGAGACGGCAATAAGGCCGCCCTTCCGGCTGGCAATCGTTTCCTCCCGGGTTATGATGCAGACGGGGAACCGGGGATCTCTGGCTTCCCACGAGGAAGCAAAAGACAAGATGGCAGTGTCCGATCAGCCAGTAGGTAGGGAGTCCATAGACGAGCTCCTGCGGCGTCTGCGCCCCAGGTTGAAGCAGGTTCTTGGGCGCTACCGAATCCCAGCGCACGACGCGGAGGACCTCATTCAGGAGGCCCTGATCTCCACTATTCAGAAGTGGGAGACGATCCAGGACCCTGAAGCGTGGCTCCTGGTGACGCTGCGCAACCGCTGTGTCGTCTACTGGCGCAAGCGCCGCAACACGCTCTACAACTCGGTGGACACGGCGATCCTCGAGCTGCTCTCCGAGCCCGTGGCCGCGCCCCAGGAGCGCGCCGAGCTGCTCTGGGACCTGAACAATCTCCTGGAGGAGCTGCCGCCGCGCTGCCGCAAGCTGCTCCAGCTCCGCTACGGGCTTGGCTACGATTCGGCCGAGGTGGCCGAGAAGATGGGCTACCACCCCTCCAGCGTGCGCAAGGTCGCCCGCCGCTGCATGGCCGCGCTCACCTACCAGATGGTCACCCGCGGGTTCACGCGGGACAGCTTCTAGCCTCGAAGCCCCGAAGGGGCGCAGGCATAAAGCCTGGGGTTTCAACCCCAGGAAGGTTCCCCCAACCATCCCAAGCCCCGAAGGGGCGCAGGCATCGGCCCCGGGTGCCAACCCGGGAGCCCCGCCCCCCGCCACGGGGCTGGCGCCCCTGGCCATGCCTCCGCCCCTTCAGGGCTCTCGGAAGATTTTGGGGAGCTCTCCTGGGGTTGAAACCCCAGGCTACATGCCTGCGCCCCCTCCGGGGGCTTCATGATCCGCGGCGGCTTGACGAGCAGTGGCCATGGCTTGGCTTGAAGCGATGACGGCTTCTCGATCAGTGGCCATGGCTTGGCTTGAAGCAGCTGCGGCTTCCCGGTTAGCGGCCGTGGCTTGGTGTGAAGCGGTGACCCCTTCATGACAAGGGACGGCGGCTTCAGCAGAAGGGACGGCGGCTTCTCTTGAAGGAGCCATCCCTTCCTGGGAAGCCACGGCGGCTTCGCTCGAAGCCAAGACCGCTCCTTGGGAAGCTAAGCCCGCTCCAACAGCCGGAGCGTCCGCCGGCAGATCCCGCGCAGGATCGAGACTTCCCGGCTACCCGGCGCGGCGCGGGAGGCGAGCCGCCTCAGATCCCGCAGCACCCCCTCGAAGCTGTCGTCGCGGTCGAAGCCGATCCGCCGGAGGAGGTCCGTGGCATGGTCGAAGAGGCCGTCGATCTCCCGGGAAGTTGCCGGCCGCTCGGGATACCCCACGGTGGCGGGCGGCGGCAGCTCCCCTCGGGAGACGTAAAGCTCGTAGGACAGGATGAGCACCGCCTGGGCGAGGTTGAGCGTGGGCTGGAGCGGCGAGCAGGGGATGGTGACCAGGACGCTCGCGAGCGCCAAGTCGTCGTTGGTCAGCCCGCCCACTTCCGGCCCGAAGACCAGGACGGTGGGAGTATCGGGCGGGTCCTGGGCCAGCCAGGCGGGCAGCTCGCGGGGGGACAACAGCGGCACGTCCCAGCGCCGGTCGCGGGCCGAGGTGGTGCCCACGACCCGGCGGAACGGCGCGAGCGCCTCTTGCAGCGTGGGCTTGCGCTCGCAGCCATCGAGAATGTGCTTGGCCCCGACGGCGAAAGCCGTGGCCATCCTGCCCAGCTCGGGCGCCGGCTCCACCAGGATCAGCCGGTCGAGCCCCATGTTCGCCATCGCCCGGGCCGCGGACCCGACGTTGCCCTCCTCCCGGGGGCGGACGAGGACCACGGCCGGAGCAGTCATCGCGTCCATAGGCCGGCAACTGTACCTCTGTTCCTTTCTTCCTTGACAGCTCCGCCTCCGGGCGCTAATTTCAGATCAAACTTCCTCGGGAGGGAGCGAGATGAGCTCGAATTCGGACATGCGGGCCTACCTGATCTTCACCGGCAGCGGGCCGATCCTGGTGCTTTCGACCTACCCCGAGCTGGTCGACGACCGGCTCGTCGGCAAGCTGCGCTACAAGGGGATCGACAAGTTCATCGCCTACGAGGTGGACCTGGACGCCGTCCGCTCCCGCTACGAGCACTCCTTCGTCAACGTCGCCAAGGACCTGGAGAAGGAGGAGGATATCCGGGTGCTCGACTTCAACGGCCACCAGATCATGGCCAATTTTGCGTTGGGGTCGCTGGGGGAGCCGATCAAGTTCGAGGGGTAGAGCGGAAGTCCTTGAGGTCATACCCGAGCCGGGCGAACAACCGGTACATCCGGGGGATCGGCAGGCCCACCACGTTCGAGTAGCTCCCCTCCACCGACTCCACGAACAGCGAGCCGAGCCCCTGGATGGCATAGGCCCCGGCCTTGTCCCGGGGCTCGCCGGTCGCCACGTACCAGTCGATCTCGGCTTCGGAGAGCGGCGCGAAGCGGACCAGGGTCTCGTCGACCTCGGCAGCTTTCCCGAGAGCGATCCCGGTGAGCACGGAGTGCTCGCGGCCGGAAAGCAACCGGAGCATGCGGCGGGCGTCGTCGTCGTCCCGCGGCTTGCCTAGGATCTCGCCGTCCACCACCACCGTGGTGTCCGCGGCGAGGACCAGCTCTCCGGAAGCAGCCGCGGCTTTCTCGACGGCGAGCCGGAGTACGTAATCCCGCGGAGCCTCGCCCGGCAGGGGGGATTCGTCCAAGTCCACCGGACGGACGGTGAAGCGCACTCCGAGGCCCTCCAGCAGCTCGCGCCGCCTCGGAGAGCCTGAGGCGAGGACCAGCTCAGGGATAGTAGCCACGCACCGTCTTGGCTTCGAGGCCGGGCTTTGCGATCTTCACCTCGACGGCGCGGAACTTGTCGTCGCGGCCCGGGTTCGAGGACTGGTAGGCCAGCAGGTACTGCGAGCGCAGCTCCTTCTCCACGGTCTCGAAGACCTTGCTCAGCTCGCCGGTCGCGCCGATGAAGAAGGCGCGCCCGCCGGTCTCCTCGGATAGACGCTGGAGCTTGGTGCGGACCTCGAGCTCCTTGAGGTCGATCCCGACGGAGTAGATGGCCACGCCGCTGCGCTTGGCGTAATCCAGGGCCTCGGCGAAGTCGTACTTGCTGCCGTAATCCTGGCCGTCGGAGAGCAGGATGATGGCGCGCTTCCCCTTGAGGCCGCCGAAGTAGTAGAGGGCGTAGACGATGCTGTCGTGGAGGGCCGTGTCTCCCTCCGCGGCCAGGCCGGCGAGGCCGCCCGCCAGCACTTCCTGCTGGTTGGTGAAGCGCACCACGAGGCTCGGCTCGTCGGCGAAGGTGATGACGGCGGCCCGGTCTTTGGGCGTGATCACGTTCTCGAAGAAGGTCAGGGCGCCGCGCACCGCCGCCTTGAGCTTCTCGCCGTTCGCCTCCCCCATGGAGCCCGAGGTGTCCAGGAGCACGCCGGCATAGATCGGCACGTCGCGCACCAGCTCGAAGCGCCGGACCTCCTGCTCGACCCCGTCCTCGTAGACTTTGAAGTCCTCCTTGGTCAACCCCTCGATGGGACGCCCGCGGCCGTCCACCGCCGAGGTGAAGAGCTCCACGAACTGGACGTCCATCTGGTCGGAGAAATCCCCGGGCACGTTGACCAGGACCGTGTCCTCGCTGGAGTTGCCGTCGTCCAGGTAAGCCACGGCGCGGACGTAGGTCAGCTTCTGGTCCTGGGGGATGAGCACCGGCTGCACATAAGGCGGCTGGTACAGGGTGGCGAGCAGGGTCTCGTTGAGATAGATCTCGACGCGGTCGAGCTTCTCCCCCTCGGGCACGTCCACCTGGGCCTGGGCGCGGAGGCTGGCCTGGTAGGACTTGCCGGCCTGGGGCTCGACCAGCCGCACGGAGAAGCGGTGCGGCCCGGTGTTGAGCAGGACCTCATCCTCGGCCACCTTCTTACCGGTCGAGTCCAGGGCGACGGCCGTGAGCGTGTGGAGGCGCGGCTGCTCGCCGATGTTCAGCTCCACGCTGTAGGGGGGCTTCCCCTTGGTCAGGACCGTCTTGCCGTTGAGCAGGAAGCTGACGCGGGCGATCCCCTCGCCCGTGGTCGTGGCTTCCAGACGCACCTTGCCGGTGAGCAGCCCGGGCGGCGGCGGCAGGATGCGGATCGCCTGCTCGTCCGACATGAGAGTGTCGGCGTTCGCCTCGGCCAGGGTGGGTTGAGTGGAGACAGAAGCCATAGCCGCTTCCACGGACGGAATCTCCAGGTCCCGCTGCTCGCGGAACCAGCGCTTGCCGCCGACGTCCTCGATCCGCAGGACCAGGCCGTAGCTGCCCGGCCGCAGATAGCGCTGGAAGACCAGGGGGATCGTGGCCTTGCCCTCCGGGGTAACGGTCACTTCGCTCTCGGGCACGATGAACCGGTAGCGGAAGTGCTCGAACAGCTCGCCCTTGTGCAGCACCTCGCCGTCCACCACGAAGATGTAGGACGCGGTGTCCTTGACCTTCTCGGGCGTGACCTCCTCGCGCGGCACACTCACCAGCGCCTGGAGGGTGGTCCGGCTGCCGTAGCGGCCCGGGAAGGCGAGGTCGAGATGGGCGGGGAACGTCCGGGCGGCCTCGGGCAGGTCGGTCGAGTAGGAGAGGAAGGTGGACAGCCACTCGTCCCCGGGGTCGGGGATGACCTTGCCCTTGACCTGGTCCCAGTCGAGCACGATGCCGATGCGGGCGAGGATCTCGTCCCCCCGCGGACAGCTCTGCAGGATGGTCTGCTCGAGGAGCATCCCCCGCGTTCCGCTGGCCGCGAACGACTGGGAGAGCATGGAGGACAGCCCCTCGGACGCGCGCCAGAGCCGGTAGCTCGGCTGCAGGAAAACCAGGGTGAACTCGTCCCGGATGCGCTCGGTCCCCGGGTAGTACCACATCTCCATGGGAGCGAGGACGTCCGAGCAGGGACTGCGCATCACCTCGGCCGGCTCGCCGAAGAAGAGAAGCATCCGCGCCCGCTCCTGCTTGAAGTCGCCGAAGCGCTCCTTCGCGATGCGCGCCCGCTCCTCCCACCTGACCCGGAATTCGTTGACCGCCGTCTTCGGGAACGGATCGCGCTGCTGCCAGAAGCGCTGGATGAAGGCGTCCCGCTGGTACTCCTGGTGGAGAGCGAGGAACGCGGCGCGCTCCTTTTCGTTCATGAGGGGGGCGACTTCTTCGAGGAACTGCTTGTGGCGCGGGTCGAGGTCGGGTTCCTGGGCCTGAGCCAGAGGGGCCAGGAGCAGCAGGGCTAGCAGGTAGGGCTTGTACGGCATGCGGCCGATCCTACACTTCACGGCCCTCCGACACTTCACGGATAGTACCCGCGCAGCGTCTTGGCCTCCGCTCCCGGCCGGCTCACCTTGAGGTCCACGGCCCTGAACTCGTCGCCGCCGGCGGTGTTCGTGGACTGGTAGGCGATCAGGTACTTGGAGCGCAGCTCCTCCTGGATGGCGGCGTAGATCCCGGTCAGCTCGGAGACGTCCTTGAGGAAGAAAGCGCGCCCGCCGGTCTCCTCGGCGAGCTTCTCCAGCTTCCTCTTCTCCAGCTCCTCGCCGAGGCCGATGGGATAGATCGCCACGCCGGCGCGCCGGGCGGAGTCCAGGGCATCGTCGTAGCTGAAGCGGCTCCCCTCGTCCTTGCCGTCGGAGAGCAGCACGATCGCCCTCTGGCCCTTCACGCCGTTGAAGTAGAAGAGGCTGAAGATGATCGTGTCGTAGAGGGAGGTCCCGCGCTCGGCCTTGAGGCCGGCGAGCCCTCCGGCCAGCGCATCCACGTCCTTGGTGAACTTCACCGCCAGGTTGGGCCGGTCGTTGAAGGTGATGAGCGCGGCCCGGTCCTTGGGCCGCACTGCACTCTGGAGGAAGGCGAGGGCGGCATCCGTGGCCTGCCCCAGGCTGCCTTCCATGGAGGCCGAGACGTCGAGCACCAGGGCGGCATGGATCGGCAGGTCGGTGACCCGCTCGAAGCGGGCGACCTCCTGCCGGACGCCGTCCTCGGAGACCGCGAAGTCCTTGGCTTCCAGGCCCTGGACCGGCCGGCCCCGGCGGTCGAGCACCGACGCGTAGAGCTCGACGAAGTCGACGTCGATCCGCTCCAGGTACTCGGGGGCGTTGACGAAGACCAGATCCTCGGTGGAGCTGCCGTCCGCCAGGAAGGCCACGGCGCGCACGTAGGCGAGCGACGCATGCTGAGGCAGGAAGAGCGCCTGCTCCCATGGAGGCTGGAACAGGGTCGCCACCCGGGCATCGTCGAGGAAGACCTCGACGCGCTCGATCGACTCGCCGTCCGGGATCTCGACTTCCGCCCGGACGGGCACGCTGCTCGCGTAGCTCTGCCCCTGGCGCGGCTCCACGAGCCGGACGCGGAAGCGGTTGTAGGCCGCGTTGACCAGCAGCTCGTCGCGGGCGATCTCCCGGCCGGAGGCGTCGAAAGCGGTCGCGGCGAGCAAGCGCGGCCTGGGCAGCGAGCCCAGGTCCAGCTCGACGCTGAATGGCGGCGTCCTCTTGGTCAACACCGCGTGGCCGTCGAGGGCGAAGGTGACCTTGGAGATGTCGGCGCTGGTCACCGTGTCGAAGCGGTTCATGCCGGTCTTCAGCTCGCCGAACGGCTCCAGGAGCTGGAGCACGGTCTCGCCGCCGGCCAGGGCGGCGTTGGCCGCTTCCATGAGCTGAGCGGTCTCTGGATCGGAGGGAGGAGGAGGAGGCATGCCGTTCTCGACCGCGGGCACGGAGATGGGGCGCTCGGCGCGGAAGAACCGGCCGGAGCCCATGTCCTCCAGCTTGACGATCAGGGTGTACTCGCCCGGACGCACGGAGCGCTGGAAGATCAGGGGGAGGGTTCCGGACTCCGAAGCAGGAAGGTCGAAGCGGTAGCGAAAGCTGTCGAAAAGCTCCCCTTCCCTCACTACCTCACCCGTCAGGAGGAAGTTGTAAGTCCGGCTACCCGCGAGCTGGACCGGCGATGCCTCGGACGGGGGGACGGCCAGGATGCCCTGGAGCACGGTCCGGCTCTGCCGCTTGCCGGGGAACTCGACGTCGAGGCGGGCGTTGAAGACCGGCGCCCCCTCGGGCAAGTCGGTCGAGTAGGAGCTGAACGTGGGCACCCACTCCTTGGATGGCGGCGGGGGCGGCGAATTGAGCTTCGCCTCCAGCATCTGCCAGCCCATCCCCTGAGCGGCGACCCAGCCGACGGCCTTCCCGATCCGGGTCGAATGCTCGATGTCGCGGCAGCCGCCGATGCCCGGGCTTCTCGGCCCGTTGATGAGCGCGGCGCCGTCGGCCAGGAGCGCTTCGATCCTATCCAGAGGGTTCCAGATGCGGTACTTCCCGGCCCCCCACTTCTGATAGAGGACGACGACGAGCTGCGCCTTCGTCCTCTCGCTGCGGTCGTAGTACCAGACCTCCAGCGGCCAGAGCACGTCGGGGCACCCCGAAAGGAGGACCTCATCCGGGATGCCGTTGAAGAGGAGCACGCGGGCGCGCCCGTCGTCCAGGTTGGCAAAGCGCTTGCGCGCCTCCTTGACTCGGATCTCCCAACCCTCGCGGAATTCGTTGCGCGGGGTCCGCGGCTGCTCGTCGCGGACCTCCCAGAAGCGGCGGATGAACGCATCCCGCTGGTAATCCTGCGTGAGCGCCAGGAAGGTGGTCCTCTCCTCGGCGCTCACCAGGAGGTCCACGTCCTCCAGCCAGGCGCGGTATTTCTCCGGCAGCTCCGCCTGCAGAGGCGCGGCAAGCAGAAGCGCGAGGAGGAAGGCAGGAAGCCTCAAGGGTAATATCCGCGCAGCGTCTTGGCTTCAGTCCCCGGTTTGTTCACCTTGAGGTCCACCGTGCGGAAATCGTCGCCGCCGCCGGTGTTCGTGGACTGGTAGGCGATCAGGTACTTGGAGCGCAGCTCCTCCTCGATCGTGTGGTAGATGGCGTCGAGCCCCGCGGTGTTTGCGGAGAAAAAGGCACGGCCGCCGGTCTCCTCCGAGATCTTCTCCAGCTTCTTGCGGTCGATGTCATCCCCGAGGCCGATCGAATAGATCGTCACGCCGGCCCGGCGGGCGTAGTCGAGCGCATCCTCGTAGCTGAAGCGGCTCCCCTCGTCCTTGCCGTCGGAGAGCAGCAGCATGGCCCGCTGACCCTTGACCCCGTTGAAGTAGAAGAGGCTGAAGATGATCGAGTCGTAGAGCGCCGTGCCTCGTTCCGCCTTCAGCCCTGCGAGCCCGCCGGCCAGGGCGTTGACGTCCTTGGTGAACTTCACCGCCAGGTTCGGCCGGTCGTTGAAGGTGATCAGGGCGGCGCGGTCCTTGGCCTGGATGGTCTGCTCCATGAAGCGCAGGGCGGCCTGCCGCGTCTGCTCGATCTTGTCGGTCATCGAGGCCGAGACATCCAGGGCCACCGCCGCATGGATCGGCAGGTTCGTGACCTTCTCGAAGCGCACGATCTCTTGCCTTACACCGTCCTCGACCACCGTGAAGTCCTTCTGCTGCATCCCCTCGACCGGCCGGCCCTGCCTGTCGAGCACCGAGGTGTAGAGCTCGACGAACTGGATGTCCATCTCCGCCAAATTGTCCGGGGCGTTGACGAAGACCAGGTCCTCGGTGGAGTTGCCGTCGGTCAGGAAGGCTACCGCCCGGACGTAGGCGATCGGCTCGTCCTTGGGCAGCACGACGGGCTGGGTATAGGGCGGCTGGTAGAGCGTCGCCAGCCGGGTCTCGTTGAGGTAGATCTCCACCCGCTCGACCGTCTCGCCGTCCGGCACGTCGATGTCGACGTTCGTCAGCAGGCTGCTCTCGTACTTCTTCCCCCGGCGCGGCTCGATCAGGTTCACCTTGAAGCGGTTCACCACGGCGTTGATCAGGGTCTCGTCGGAGGCGATCTGGTTGCCGGCCGCATCGAGGGCGGTGACGGAGAGCTTGCGCGGCCGGGGCAGCGATCCCAGATCCAGCTCGACGCTGAACGGCGGCTTCTTCTTGGTCAGAACCGGCTTGCCGTCGAGCGCGAAGGTGACCTGGGCGATGTCGCCCGTGGTCAGGGTGTCGAAGCGCAGCATCCCGCTCTGCAGGTCGCCCGGCGGCGGCACGATCTTGAGCGTGGTCTCGCCGTTGCTGATCGCGGCGTTGGCCTCGGCCAGGATGCGGGCGGTCTCGGGATCGGACGGCGGCGGAGGCGGCGCGGCTTTGTCCACCTGGGGAACGACGAGGGTCTTCTCCTGGCGGTAGAACCTGCCCGAGTTCAGGTCCTCCACCTTGAGGATCATCAGGTACTCGCCCGGCCGCAGGTAGCGCTGGAACAGGAGCGGGAGCTGGGTGTCCCCGCCTTCCGCCGCCGGCTGGAGCGGGAAGTCGAACTTGTACCGGAAGCGGTCGAACAGCTTGCCCTTCTGGAGCACCTCGCCGGTGAGGACGAAGTTGTACGAGCGATGCTCGGCGAGCTTGGCGAGGCCGGCGTCCGTGGATGCCACGGAGAGCACGCCCTGGAGAGCGGTCCGGTTCTGATAGCGGCCGGGGAACTCGACCTCCAGCTTTGCAGGCAGGAGCGCGGCCCCCTCGGGGATCTCGGTCGAGTAGGAGCCGAAAGTGGCGACCCACTCGCCGCCGGGCCCCTGCGGCTGCGCCTCGAAGCGCTGCTGGAGCAGGGCGTAGCTCATGCGCTGGGCGGCCACCCAGCCGATCATCGCGGCGAGCCGGTCGCCGTCGCGCACACAGCCCTGCGCGATCTCGGAGATCGCGTGACCCCGCGAGCCGATCGAATAGGAATTCTCGACGAACAGCACGTCCATCCCTTCCATCGGGTTCCAGACCCGGTAAGGCCCGGCGCCCCAGCGGCGGTAGAAGACGATGACGAACTCCTGGCCGATGGTGTCGCTGCCGGCGTAGAACCAGGCCTCCACGGGCCAGAGCAAGGTCGAGCAGGTCGAAGCGGCGGTGGCGGCGGGAGGGCCGTTGAGGAGGAAGATCTGGGAGCGCTCGTCGCTCATGTCGCCAAATTGCTGGCGGGCCTGCGCCACGCGCGCCTGCCAGCGGTCACGGAACTCGTTGGCTCCCGTGGACTTGTACTTGTCCCGCGCCTCCCAGAAGCGCTCGATGAACGCGTCGCGCTGGTAATCCTTCTCCAGGGTCAGGAAGGAGGTCAGCTCCTCGTCGGTCAGGAGCAGCTCGACCTCGGCGATCCACTCCTGGTATTTGGCCGGCAGCTTGGCGACCGCCTCCTTCTGCTCCTTCCTGAGCTCCTTGCGCTGCGAGCGCGACATCTTCTTACCAGCGTTCTGAGCCGCGTCGGCGGGGGAGGAAACGGACAGGAAGAGGACACAAAGAAGGGTAAGGACAATGAGGACGGTGTCCCTGATTAGGGACGCCGGGGAGCGATTGGAGGACAGGGGCATCATTCCTACCTTTCGAATCCAAGACGGGCGGCAAGCCGCAAAGCGGTACAATAGTCCGTTCGTATGCAGACCGTGTACCTGGACCACAACGCTACCACCCCTCTCCACCCGAAGGCCCGGGAGGCCATGCTCCCGTGGCTCGGGGAGCGGCACGGCAATCCCTCGTCCATCCACCGTTTCGGACAGGTGGCGAGGAACGCCGTCGAGGAGGCGCGCGAGAAGGTCGCCGCGCTGATCGGCGCCCGTCCCCTGGAAATCGTCTTCACCGGCTCGGGGACCGAGGGCAACAACGCGGTGCTGTTCGGGGTGATTGAAGGCCATCTGGTGATCTCGTCCATCGAGCACCCCTCGATCCGGGAGGGGGCGGCGCGGCTGGAGAGGATGGGCCTGGAGGTCACCCGGGTGTCCCCGGGACCGGACGGCGTAGTTTCCACGCGGGAATTCACCGCCGCCCTCCGACCTGATACCCGTCTGGTCTGCCTCATGCTCGCCAACAATGAGCTGGGTACGCTCCAGCCGGTCGCAGAAGTTTCCAACGCCTGCCGCGAGAGGGGCATTCCGGTGCTCTGCGACGCGGTCCAGGCCGTGGGCAAGATCCCGGTGGACGTGCGGCAGCTCGGCGTGGACTACCTCGTCCTGGGTGCCCACAAGTTCCACGGTCCGCTCGGCGCCGCGGCGGTCTGGGTGCGCAAGGGGCGGGAGCTGACCGGCCTCCTGGTCGGCGGCAGCCAGGAGCGGCGCCGCCGGGCGAGCACCGAGAACGTGCCCGCGATCGTCGGGTTCGGAGCCGCGGCCGAGGCGGCCCGGGAGGAGCTGGACGATCGTCGGGCCTTGCTGGCTGGAATGCGTGACCGCTTCGAGAGCCTGTTGCCCGAGCGGGTGCCGGGCGCGATCATCCACTGCGCGTCCTCCCCTCGCCTGCCCAACACCTCGCACGTGGCCTTCCCGGGAGTCGAAGGGGAATCGCTGCTGATTCGTCTGGACCTCGCGGGCTACGCCGTCTCCACCGGCTCGGCCTGCTCCTCGGGCACGGTCGAGCCGAGCAAGACGCTGCTCGCCATCGGCCTCTCCCGCGACGAGGCCCTCGCCTCGCTGCGGATCAGCTTCGGCATCACCAACCGGCCCGAGGAGGTCGACGGCTTCCTCGACGCCCTGGCCCGCGAGGTCGCCGAGCTGCGCCGGGTGGCTCCGGCAGGAGTTTCGGCATGATCGCAGTAGCCATGAGCGGCGGCCTGGACTCCTCGGTGACCGCCTGGATGCTGGCGAAGAGCGGCGTCCCCGTGGTGGGGCTCTCCATGCTGCTCTGGGACCAGTCCGGGGTCGAGGCTCATGGCCGCTGCTGCGGCGCGCTCGATCTGGGCGACGCCAAGCGGGTCGCGCAGCAGGCGGGCATCCCTCACTACACCCTGCGCCTGGACGAGGAGTTCCGCCAGAAGGTCGTCGATCCCTTCGTGGAGGACTACCTGGCCGGCCGCACCCCGAGCCCCTGCGTGCGCTGCAACACCTGGATCAAGTTCGACCTGCTCCTGGAGCGCGCAAGGCGCCTGGGAGCGGAGCGGGTGGCGACCGGCCACTACGCCCGCATCCTGGAAGGGCCGGGCGGCCCCGAGCTGCACACCGCGCTCGATGCCGACAAGGACCAGAGCTACTACCTCTTCGAGCTGACGCAGGAGCAGCTCGCCGCCTCCCTCTTCCCCCTGGGCGGGATGACCAAGCCGCAGGTCCGCGAGCTCGCCCGCGAAGCCGGCCTCGTCGTGGCCGAGAAGGGCGAGAGCATGGAAGTCTGCTTCGTCTCGGGAGGAATCCGCGAGTTCGTGGAGGCCCAGGTGGCCGAGCATCCCGACCGGTTCGAGGGAGCGAGGCTCTCCGAGCCCGCGGCCCTGGTGGACTCCGGCGGCCGGGAGTTGGGAGAGGGTCAGCCCTACTACCGCTACACCGTCGGTCAGCGCCGAGGTCTCGGGCTCGCCGCCCGAAGCCCCCTCTTCGTGCTGGCGATCGAGCCGGAGGAGAACCGCGTGGTCGTCGGAGAGGAGAGCGAGCTCCTGGCGCCCGGTCTCCTGGGGGAGCGCCTGCACTGGATCGGGCAGCCGGCCGAGGAAGTCACCGTGAAGATCCGCTCCCGGCATCCTGGAGTGCCAGCGCGGGTCCGGGCTCTCCCGGAGGGCAAGGCGGAAGTGCTCTTCGCCGAGTCCCAGCGCGGTATTACTCCCGGACAGGCGGCGGTTTTCTACCAGGGAACGCGGGTGGTGGGCGGCTGCTGGATTACGGGCCGGCTGGGGTAATGGAATACAGCGTTCAGATCTGGAAAGAGGATGGTCAGTTCATTGCCCATGAGATGCCGCTGGACGTCATGAGCTCAGGTCCCACGGCAGAGGCTGCTCGGGAGGCCTTGGACGAAGCGGTGAGTCTCTTCCTGGAGACCGCAGCTGAGATGGGGACTCTGGAAGAGATTCAGGGTGTCTGAGAAGTCCTCTGGCCCTCAGCTCAAACCCGCACACACTACTGCCTTGCCCCCACTGTAGAGACGCCCCGTGGGGCGTCTCCTCCGAGCGGAAAGGCCGCCAGAAGGGTCACGGCAATGGCGAACGTGTCTACAGCCCTTTCTAGAAGACATCGGATAAACCGCTGACCGGCTGTGGTCGCTCGAAGGATGTCACCGCTGCGGAGACGCCCCACGGGGCGTCTCTACAGTGGGGGGAAGAGCGGAGGGTGAGGGCTAAAGCGGCCAGAACACCGGCACCATCACCAGCAGGATCACCACCACCATCGCCGTCAACGGCAGCCCGCAGACCATGAAGTCCCGGAACCTATACCTTCCCGGGCCATAAACGATCAAGCAGGAAGGCTCGAACGGCGTTATGAAAGAGAGCGACGCCGCCAGGGTCACCAGCACCGCAAAGGCGCGCGGGTCGTGCCCCAGCTTTGCTGCCGTGTTCATGGCGACCGGCAGCACCACCAGGGCCGCGGCGGCGTTGGACATCGGCTGGGTCAGCAGGATGGTCAGCACCGTGAACGCGAGCATCAGAAAGATCACCGGGAGGCCGCCGGTCCAGCCGGCGATCAGGGTGGCCAGGTACTCCGCCGCGCCGGTCTTCCGCATCGCGAGGCCGAACGCGGTCATGCCGGCGATCAGGATCAGCAGCCGCCAGTCGATCAGATCGTAGGCCTCCTCCATCGTGATCAGCCGCGTGAAGATCACCGCCAGGGCCGCGACCAGGAAGGCGATCGGCAGCGGCACCAGGTTGAAGGACGAAGCGATCACTGCCAGCACGAAGATCCCTACCGCATAGAGACCCTTGCGCCGCCGTGCCGGCTGGTGCTCCGTCTCCTGGAGGATCCAGAGGTCGGGGTTGTCGGCGAGCGCCCGGAGCTGCTCCGGCCTCCCCTGGATCAGCAGCACGTCCCCGACCCTCAGCGGCAGGCCGCCGATCCGGGTCGCCAGGGCATGCCCCCGCCGGTAGATCGCGATCACCATCACGCCGAAACGGCGGCGGAAATCCAGCTCCTTGATCGTCCGGCCAACCACCGAGGACTGCGGCATGAGGATCGCCTCGGCGATCTTCATGGTGGCCGCGGCATGGTCGAGATCGCCCATCTGGAGATCCGGGCGGATCTCGATCCCCGCCGTCTCCTTGACCTGGAGCAGCCCCTCCCGGGTCGTCTGCACGAGGAGCAGGTCGTCCTCCTCCAGGCGCAGGGCGGGCTCGGGGTCCATCCTGCGGCTGCCCCGCAGCACCGCCCGCACTTGCAGGCCCATCTGCCCGAGCCGGCTGTCGCGCAGCGCCTGCCCGGCGAGCGGCGAGCCCGGGGTCACCACCACCTCGGAAAGGAACTCGCGGATCGAGTACTGCTCCTCGTATCCCTCCTCGCGGTTGTCCGGCAGCAGCCGGTGGCCGACCAGCACCATGTACACAATGCCCAGCACGGAGACCGCCACACCGACCGGCAGGAACTCGAACATCGAGAACGGCGCCAGGCCGGTGGACGCGATGTAGCCGCTCGCCGCCACGTTGGTGGAGGTCCCGATCAGCGTGCAGGTGCCGCCGAGCATCGAGGCGTAGGCCAGCGGAATCAGCACCTTGCCTGCGCTCACCCCGCTCTTGCGGCTCACCCCCAGCGCCGCCGGCATCATCACCGCCGTGCAGGTCGTGTTGTTCATGAACGAGGAGATGAAGGACGTCACCGGCATGACGCAGAGCAGGATCTTGGAGCGGCTCCCCCCGGCGATGCGGTGGATCCCGTCGCTCAGGTGATCGAGCACGCCCCCCTTCATCAGGGCGCCCGAGAGCACGAAGATCGAGGCCAGGATGATGATGATCTCGTTCGAGAAGCCCGAGAACGCCTCGTCGACCGTCAGAATGCCGGAGAGCACCAGGATCGCCAGCAGGATCAGGGTCGCCATGTCGACGGGGACCCACTCGAATGCGAACACCACGACGATTGCGACGAGCAGGATCAGAACGAGGAGGATGGACAGGGTCATGGGAGGGTGAGTCTCTCATTGACGCCGGGGGCGGGACAACTTACTCTCTGGCGGCTCTGAAAGGACTTTATGGAAGCCCTGACCCAGCTCATCGACATCTTCCTCAATCTGGACAAGCACCTGGAGGCCATCGTCAGCCAGTACGGCGGCCTGACCTACCTGGTCCTTTTCCTGATCATCTTCTGCGAGACGGGCCTGGTGGTCACCCCGTTCCTGCCCGGCGACTCGCTGCTCTTCGCCGCCGGCGCAATCGCCTCCCTCGGCACGCTCTCCGTGTGGTGGGTGCTCTTCCTTCTCATGGTCGCGGCCATCCTGGGTGACACGGTGAACTACTGGGTCGGGCACTTCCTGGGCCGGCGCCTCCTCAACTCCAAGCGCTTCAAGCTGATCCGGCCCGAGCACCTCGAATACACCCACGAGTTCTTCGAGAAGTACGGCGGCAAGACGATCATCATCGCCCGCTTCGTGCCGATCGTCCGCACCCTGGCCCCCTTCGTGGCCGGGCTGGGCAGCATGACCTACGGCCGCTTCATGAGCTACAACGTCATCGGCGGCGTGGCCTGGGTGGCGATCTGCACCATGGCCGGCTACCTGTTCGGACAGCTCCCCTTCGTCAAGGAGCACTTCGAGCTCGTGGTCCTGGCGATCATCGCACTCTCCCTGGTTCCCGCGATCTGGGAGATGTACAACGCCCGCAAGCGCAGGCGGCAGGGCAAGGGCGTCGCGCCGGTCGACCTCCCCTCAGATTAGAGCCCGTCCGTGCACTGTAGAGACGCCCCGTGGGGCGTCTCCTCCGAGCGCAAAGGCGAAGGTCTACGGCAACGGGGGAACGTATCAACGGCCTTCCAGGAGATCAGAGAAACCGCTGACCGGCTGTGTCTCTGGAAGAATGTCGCCGCTGCGGAGACGCCCCGCGGGGCGTCTCTACAGTGGGAGGAGGCTTCCGCGCCTCGCACCCCGCCACTACATTGCCGCCCTCACCCCTCAACGGATAGCCCCCTCCTTCCCCGCAATCCTCCGCAGGATGCCCGTCTGGCCGGCGTGGTAGGCCTGATGGAAGAAGACCGTGCTCAGTAGCGAGCGGACAGTCTCGTTCGGGTTGCCGCTGGGGCTGTGCGGAGCCTTGCTGTCCAGAGCCTCGGGGGCGAGGCCCGCGAGCCCGGCATCGACGCGCTCGGTTGCCCTCTCGATGGTGGCCAGAAGATTCCGGAGCTCCAAGGCCTCGGCTGCGTCGTTGATGGGAGGGGCGCCACGGTCGTACCGCTTCAGCGCGTCCGCCTCCATCACCTGCTCCTGTCCCAGCAGAGGGAGCGCCTGGTTGTAAATGCAGGCGAGATGGCCCACGACCCAGTTCAGGCAGTTCCCTCCGGGGGAGGGTTGAATCAGGCTCTCCTCCTGGCTGATGCCCTCGACGTTGATCTGGACGACCTTCAGGATCATGCCTGCTTGATGGCGGAAAACCTCGATCTCGCTCAGGGTTGAGGCTGCGGCTGTGGTCATGGGGTATCTCCTTGGGTTGGGTCCGAACTACTACGATATCGGATAATACCGTTTCCATGTATCCACCTGTCAAGTAGAATCCCACTCCGAGCCAACCATGCCCCTGGACTTCCTCTCACCCCTGCACAAGGCCTCCCGGCAGATCTCGGTCTACCTGGAAACCCATACCCGCGAGCTGGGGGTGAGCCCCAGCGAGGGCCACTTCCTGACCTACCTGCGGAGCTACTCCCCCGCGCCCATCGGCGAGCTCGTCCAGGTCTTCGGCATCAAGCAGTCCACCTTCACCAGCATGCTCGACCGCTTGGAGAAGGCCGGCCTCATCCGCCGGGAAATGAACCCTGGCGATCGCCGCTCCTTCCTGATCCACATCACCGACGCCGGCCGGGAGCTGGCGGAGCGCCTGAACCGCTCCCTGGAAACCCTCGAAGACGAGATCCGGGCGCACCTGAGCCCCAAGGACATGGAAGGCTTCCGCGCCGTCATGTCCGCCGTGGAGGAGGTCACCCGCGTGCGGCTCCGCGAGCGGTAAAAGGGCAGGAGGGACGGGCTTCCGCCCTGCCCGTCCCCTGGATCTCTCCCTCAAGCGCAGGTCCCCCGCGAGAAGCTCCGGATCGTCCGCGCCATCCCGTCCGCGCTCACTTTGAGCCTTTCACGAGGTTCAACGAGAGTCTCGTCGACTCTAACGAGAGGCTCGAAAGGTTCGATGAGGGGCTCGTCGACTCTGACGAGAGGTCGAAAGGTTTCATCGGGAGTCTCGAAAGGTCCGGCGAGAGGCTCGTTGACTCTAACGAGAGGCTCGAAAGGTCGGACGAGACTCTCGATAGCCCGCCGGAAGGCTCGTCGGGTTCAACGAGAGGCTGAAAAGGTTCGGCGAGAGGCTCATTGAGTCCTGCGAGAGGCTCGAAAGGTTCGATGAGACTCTCGAAAGGTCTGACGAGAGGCTCGAGGGGTCTGACGAGCCTCTAAAAAGGTTGGACGAGAGGCTCGTCGAGCCCCTGTGGTTCTTTGAGAACTAGAAGGACGGCCGGCCTCCGTGTCCAAGGACGCCGCCTTCCGCCGAGAGCCCGTAACAAACCTGCTCCGGGCCCCGCTCTCAACAGCGGGGCCCGGACGCTTTCATTGGGATCAGGGGCAGGCGAAGGGGCCGCCGGGCGGGCAGTCGTACTCGATTCCGTCGCAAACGACGTAGCATCCGTTGAACCGGTAGCAGGTCGTGCCCGAGCAACTCAGCAGTTGTCCAGTGGAGTAGCAGCGGACCGAAGTTGTACAGGACGCCGCGGGGAGCGGCTCCTGCCCGTTGAGCCAGGCGAGAAAATCTGCGCCCTCGATTCCTTGAGGAGCGGACACAGTCGCCGACGGCACCGTCGCGGCATCGGAGCTCGCCGTGGCGCTCTCGAGGCTCCCGGAGCCGAAGAATCCCAGGACGCCGGCGAGTACGAGTACGATCAGGGCTCTCTTCATGATGACCTCCTAGATTATCGAGCGGTCCTCGCTCTCGCACAGGTTACTACAACTCTGCATTGGCCTTGGCCCGTGGCACAGCGCGTAGGGCCGAGTCGAGATCCTCAAGGGCCTGCGGACCTTCTATAATAAGTCGAGCGAATGAGCGAATCTTCGGGCTTCATCGTCGATTCATACACCCTTCATCTATGAACGGCATCCTCGTCTTGTGGCAAGGCATACCGCCTGCCCGGGAGGAATCCGATGAACGCGTGGAAGGCCGTGCCCCTGGTCAGCAAGAGTCTCAGGAAGACGGTGATCTCAGCTTTGGTCCTGGCCTCGCTTTGTTCCTGCGCGCCAGGCTCATGGAAGCCGGGCACCTACGAGGACCTGGTCATCGGCCGATCCAGGAGCGCCGACGTCCTGCGCGTGCTCGGCAAGCCCATGTGGACAGGACATCCAGAAGACGAGTACGACAACCCCGTGGAAAGCCTGCTCTCCTATGAGTACAAGAACCCCGCCGGCTTCGACGGACGCATCACGGCGGTCATGAAGGCGAGCAGCGGGAAACTGATTGAGGTCTACGTCAATCCAACCGACTCCATTCCTCTGAGCACGATCCTGGAACGGTATGGAACGGACTACGTCGAGAGAGATTCCGAGCTCGGCCCCTGCCCCACGGCCGAGGAGCTGCGGACCTACGAGCCCTCGCGGGAGCCCGGGTACCCCTACCCCAGGTTCCTGGTCTATCCACAGAAGGGCATGTATGTGTCGCTGAGCAGCCCGAGCTGGGCCCAATACATCGTTTTCACGCTGCGCTGCCCATAGGGTCAACAGCTCCCGCACACAAATCCCATGAGCGGCGGGCCCCCGCGGCAGGCCCGCCGAACCTCATGGGTCGATCGGATGTCAAAGAACCCGGATCCTCCTGACTACTTCGGGCCGGATCCGCTTGATCTCGCTTCTCGCCTCTACACTTTCCGTCGGACGCTGTCGGGGTCGAGAATCCGCTTGAGCTTGCCGAGCAGCAGCTTCTGGTCGTAGGTGTGGGCCGTCGAGACGAACAGGGTGTCGTCGTCGGCCACCATGCCGGTGATCTCCTCCCACTCCTGGGATTTCAAGGCCGCGGCCACTGCCCGGCCCGCCCCCGGATAGCAGAGGACCACCGTCAGATAGGGTCCGGACGGGATCACCTTCTTGATGAAGTCGTCGACCCTTTGCATCGCCTTGTCGTCCCGGTCCCAGGTCGGAATCTGGTAGCGGCCGTTGACGCGGATGATGGCCAGGTCCTTGAGGTCGCGGCTGACGCTCGACTTGCTGGCCTCGATCCTCCGCGTCTCGAGCTGGAGCAGGA
>JAXDKG010000014.1:0-247295 GCA_034667225.1 Acidobacteriota bacterium | reverse complement strand
TCAGCCGCGACCTCAAGGACCTGGCCATCATCCGCGTCAACGGCCGCTACCAGATTCCGACCTGGGACCGGGACGACAAGGCGATGCAAAGGGTCGACGACTTCATCAAGAAGGTGATCCCGTCGGGACCCTACCTGACGGTAGTCCTCTGCTATTCGGGAGCGGCCCGGGCTGTCGCCGCGGCCTTGAAAACCCAGGAGTGGGAGGAGATCACCGGCATGGTCGCCGACGACGACACGCTGTTCATCTCGACGGCCCACACCTACGACCAGAAGCTGCTGCTCGGCAAGCTCAAGCGGATCCTCGACCCCGACAGCGTCCGCCGGAAAGTGTAGGAGCCTGCTATCCTTGGCCCTCGATCACCGGCATCTGGCGAAAGGACTACTTTACCTATGAGGCTCCGGTCTCTCGCGGCGCTCCTGCTCCTCCTGGGGTCCTCCTGCACCCTGGTCCGCCTCGACAAGCGGAGCGTCTACAAGTACGACCATCCCTTCGCGGTGGGCGATGAGGCTTTCCGGCGCTCGCTGAGCACCTTCGGCTTCTCGATGGTGGAAGGCAACAGCGCCGAGATCCTGAACAACGGCGACGAGATCTTTCCCGCGATGACCGGAGCCATCCGCGAGGCCAGGTCGACGGTCAATCTCGAGTCCTACATCTTCAAGGACGACCGGGCAGGCAAGATCATCGCCGAGGCGCTGATGGAAGCCGCGCGGCGGGGCGTCGAGGTCCGCGTGCTGGTGGACGGCACGGGCAGCAAGTTCGCCGGACCCATGCTCGCCCGCATGCGCAAGGCCGGGGTCAAGACGGCCGTATTCCGCCCCATCCGGCTGTTGACCCTCTACAAGATCGCCCGGCGGACGCACCGGAAGATCCTGGTCGTGGACGGCAACGTCAGCTTCACCGGCGGCTTCTGCATCGCCGAATCGTGGCTTGGAGACGCCCGCAATCCGAAGGAATGGCGGGACATGATGGTGCGGGTCGCCGGGCCCGTCTCGGCGCAGATGCAGGCGATCTTCAGCGAGGATTGGACGTTCACGACCGGCGAGATCCTGGCCGGCGACAAGTTCTATCCACGGCTCGCTCCGGCCGGAGAGATCCCCGGGCAGGCCATCAAGGTGTCGCGCGGCGATTCTTCCTCGCTCGCCGCCATGCTCTATTTCGTCTCGATCGAGTCGGCCCGCGAATCCATCCACATCCAGAACGCCTATTTCGTCCCCGATCGCCAGATCCGCGACGCGCTCAAGCAGGCGGCGCGGCGCGGCGTGGACGTGCGCATCATGGTCCCCGGCCGGCACATCGACGAGCCGCTGGTGCGCATGGCTTCGCGCCGCCACTACGGCGAGCTCCTCAACGCGGGCGTGCGGATCTTCGAGTACAACCGCACGATGATGCACAGCAAGGACAGCGTCATCGACGGCGTCTTCACCATGATCGGCTCGATCAACTTCGACTCGCGCTCAATGCATGAGAACGCCGAAGCGAGCTTCGCCTTCTATGACCGAAGCTTTGGGGCACGGCTGGAGGCCGTCTTCGCCGAGGACGAGAAGCTGTGCCGCGAGATCACTTACGAGAGCTGGAAGAGGCGCAGCGTCGAGCAGCGCCTCGCCGAGATCATTTCGAGCCTGTTCCAGCCTCTCTATTGAGGGGGTTCTTGGCTCACTCCCCGAAGGGAACCCAGATGTTCTTGACCTGCAGCCCCTGGCGCAGGAACTCCTCCCCCACTCCCTGCTCGGCGTCGGCCCAGTCGCGGGTGACTCCGTGGTCGGCCCAGGTGCGCTTGAGGTTGCCGATCGAGGCGCGCTCGACGGCGGCGCTCCCCTTTCCGCCTGCGAAATACCAGAGGCAGTCGAGGTCGTCGTGGGCCGCGAGGGTGGCGGCGAGGGAGTCGCGGGCGCCGGTGACGATGTTGATCACGCCGGCCGGCACGTCGGAGGTGTCGAAGACCTGGTAGAGATCGGTGGCCGCGAGGGGCCAGCGCTCGGAGGGGACGGCCACCACCGTATTGCCCATGGAGACCGCGGGCGCCACGGTCGAGAGAAAGGCGAGCAACGGCCAGGCGTCCGAGCAGACGATGCCGAGTGTGCCGATCGGCTCGTGCACGGCAAAGGTGAAGTTGCGCAGCGGAGTGGCCTGCACCTGGCCGGCGAACTTGTCGGCCCAGGCGGCATAGGTGAAAAGGCGCTCGACGGAGAGATCGACTTCGGCGCGGCCGGCTTCGAGACCGCCGCCGGTCATGCCGTGCAGACGGCGGGCGAGCTCGTCGCGGCGCGCTCCGAGGTTTTCGGCGATGTAGTAGAGGATCTGGGCACGGTTGTGGGCCGTGGCTTTCGCCCAGCCGGGGGCCGCTTTGCGCGCGGCTTCGACGGCGTTGCGGATGTCCTTGCGGTTCCCCTCCCCCACTTCGCCGACGAGGCTGCCGGCGGGATCGAGGACCTTGCGGGCATACTCGCCGTCCGGCCGGGACTGCTTGCCGCCGATGTACATCTTGGCGGTGCGGTCGATGGGCGGCAGGCCCGGCGCGGAGTCGTCCAGTTCGTCGACGACGGTGATCGGATCGGGCTTCGTCTCCTTCGCCTTGGCCTGCCAAGCTGGCTTGACGTACTCCCAGAGACCTTCCCTGCCTCCCTCCCGGCCATAGCCGCTCTCGCGGTAGCCGCCGAAGCCGGAGGCCGCGTCGAAGAGGTTGGTGCTGTTGATCCAGACCGTGCCGGCCTTGATCTTGGCGGCGATCTCCAGGGCGAGGTTGATGTTCTCGGTCCAGACGCTCGCGGCGAGGCCGAAGCGGGTGTTGTTCGCCAGCTCGATCGCCTCTTCGGGTGTGCGGAAGGTCATGGCGACCAGCACCGGGCCGAAGATTTCCACTTGCGCGATCGTGGCCGCGGGCTCGACGTCGGTGAAGAGAGTCGGCGGGTAGAACCAGCCTTCCTGCGGGCAGCTCCAGGAGGGCTGCCACATCTTGGCGCCCTCTTCGACGCCCTGCTTGACGAGGCGGTCGATGCGCTCGAGCTGCACGGGCGCGATGATGGCGCCGATGTCGATAGCCTTGTCACGCGGATCGCCCACGCGCAGGGTCTCCATGCGCTGCCGGAGCTTTGTGTAGAGCGTCTCCGCCACTCCTTCGTGGACGAGCAGGCGCGAGCCGGCGCAGCAGACTTCGCCCTGGTTGAACCAGATGGCGTCGACCACGCCTTCGACCGTGCCATCCAGGTCCGCATCGTCGAAGACCACGAAGGGGGACTTGCCGCCCAGCTCGAGCGAGATCTTCTTGCCGCTGCCCGCGGTGGCTTCGCGGATGATGCGGCCGACGTCGGTCGAGCCTGTGAAGGCGATCTTGTCGATGCCGGGATGCTTGACGATCAGCTCGCCGGTGCGGCCGTCGCCGGTCAGGATGTTGACCACGCCCGGAGGGAGGCCGGCATCGCGGCAGATTTCGGCAAAGGCGGCGGCGGTGAGCGGCGTGAACTCGGCCGGCTTGAGCACCACCGTATTGCCCATGGCGAGGGCCGGCGCGATCTTCCAGGCGAGCATGAGCAGCGGGAAGTTCCAGGGGATGATCTGGCCCGCCACTCCCACGGGAATCCAGCCCGGAAGCTCGCGCTCCATGAGCTGCGCCCAGCCCGCGTGATGGTAGAAGTGGCGGGCGACCAGGGGAATGTCCAGATCCCGGGTCTCGCGGATCGGCTTGCCGTTGTCGAGCGTCTCCAGCACGGCGAGCAGGCGGGCGTTCTTCTGTACGTGGCGGGCGATGGCGTAGAGGTGGCGGGCGCGGGCGTGCCCGCCCATTTCCCACCAGCCCGGCTGGGCGGCGCGCGCCGCATCCACGGCCGCGTCCACCTCGGCCGCGCCGCACTGGGCCACGCGGGCCAGGGGCTTGGCGTTCGCGGGGTTGAGCGTGTCGAAAAACTCGGCCTTCTTGGGTTTCCGGAAGTCCCCGCCGATGAACGGCAGGATCTCTTTTCCGCGCGCTTCCAGCCAGGCCTGGGCAGACTCGGCACTCTCGGGCGCGGGACCGTACTCCAGCGTCTCGAAGATCTCGGCGATCGTCATGTCTTTAGCCCACGGGGTGGCGGAAGTTGGCGGAGTAACGTCCGGTGGCGTGATGTTCGAGCTGGCGCTCCAGGTCGGTCAGGAGGCTCGACGCGCCGATGCGGAAGAGATCGTTGCGCATCCAGGCGTCGCCCAGCTCTTCCTTCATCAGGGAGAGCCAATCAGTCGCGTGCTTGGCGGTGGAGATCCCGCCGGCCGGCTTGAAGCCGACGCGATACCCGGTGCGCTCGCGGTACTCGCGGATGGCGCGCACCATCACCAGGGAGACGGGCAGGGTGGCGTTGACCTTCTCCTTGCCCGTCGAGGTCTTGATGAAGTCGGCGCCGGCCATCATGGCAACGCGGCTCGCCCGCGCCACGTTGCGCAGGGTGCCCAGCTCGCCCGTGGCGAGGATGGTCTTCAGATGGGCGTCCCCGCAGGCGTCACGGAAGGCGCGCACCTCGTCGTAGAGCGCCTGCCAGTCGCCGTTCAGCACGTGGGCCCTGGAGACGACGATGTCGATCTCCTCCGCCCCGGCGGCGACCGACTCGCGGATCTCGGCGAGGCGGAGATGGAACGGGTTCTGGCCGGCCGGGAAGCCGGCGGACACCGCGCAGACCGGGATGCCGGAGCCTTCGAGCGCCTCGCGTGCCGGGGCGATCAGCTCGTGATAGACGCAGACCGCGGCGACCTTGATGTTCAGGTGGGTCACGCCGAGGGCTTCGAGGAGCTCCTGGCGGACGGGTCGGCGGGCCTTGGCGCAGAGCCTTCGGACGCGGCCCGGCGTGTCGTCGCCGGCGAGCGTCGTGAGGTCGATGCAGGTGATACCCCGCAGGTACCAGGCCGCCTGCCACTCTTTTTTGACGGTCCGGCGTTTGGGCAGGGTGGCGGCCCGGCGTTCGGCCGCGCTGGTGTTGACCCGCGCGTCGCGGACCCAGTCGAGCTCCAGGGGAGTGCCCGGGTTGCGCTCGTGGTGGGGTTCCACGGGCCTGGGTACCAAAGCCGGTCTTTCGCGAAGATCCTGCACGGCCATGGGGGAAGCTTACCTCACTTCCCCGCCGAGGCCGCAGCTCCCACCGCCGCACCCGTCCAGCGCACCCGGCCCAGCTCGGCGCCGGTGTAGTAGTGAGTGAGGATGTCCCGGTAAGTGTGGCCGCGCTGGGCCATGCCGTAGGAGCCGACCTGGCACATGCCCACCCCATGGCCGAAGCCTCGGCCGGTGAAGAGCCAGCCGGCTTCCCGGTTCTTCGGCTCCAGGCGCTTGGCCGTGAAGAGCGTGTCGGGCACGTCCAGGGTCCAGCGGATCGGCAGGCCGTCCACCTCGACCGACTGGCCGTTCTGGCCGTGGATCAGGATCTTCCCCACCCGGCCGGAC
Organism: Acidobacteriota bacterium; assembly: GCA_034667225.1. Classification (GTDB taxonomy): domain Bacteria; phylum Acidobacteriota; class Thermoanaerobaculia; order Multivoradales; family UBA5704; genus DATMER01. The sequence continues at coordinate 241,894 of JAXDKG010000014.1, read as the reverse complement.
TCGCCGCGGCCCAGGATCTCCAGGCTGGTGAAGCCGATTCCCGGAAAGCGGGTGTCCACGTTCTTGGCGAGCTGCGAGTCGGTGCGGAAACGAGTCCAGGAGCTGTACGGGCTGCTGCGGTCGAAGGCCACGCCGTCGAGGTCCACTTCCTGGGCCGCGGCGATGAGCCGGTCCGCCTGCCAGTAGAGGGTCAGACGGTCGCCGGGCACGAGGGCGAGGCTGGACGCGCTGGTCATCAGCTCGCCCCTGCGGCGGAAGGCCGCGATCTGGCCGGGTAGCTGAAGGGTGATTTCGGCCTTGTCTTTTCCCGTGGGCTTCACCTCAAGTGCGTTGCTCTTGAGCCCGAGGAAGGACACCTCTTCCCGCCGGACGACCTGGAGCAGCTCGGCCAGGGCGAGGAGCATCCCCTCGGTCTCCTCACGCTGGAGCGGCTGGTCGAGCGGGCCGGTGATGAGCCCGCTCTTGACCAGGTAGGCCGCGCGGCGGAGATCCTCCTGGCTCCAGTCCTTCGGCGGATCGTGGAGCAGGTAGGTCACGTCCTCGGGCGCGACGAGCAGGCGGGCATCCAGGGCAAGGTCAAAAGAGGCAGATACGAAGCGCTGGACTTCGCGGCGGTCGAGCGAGCCCAGACGATCCCGCGGCACGGCCAGCCCGGCCAGGAGAGCCAGGTGCTCCAGGCGTGCCTGCAGGACCTCGTGCTCCGGGCGGCCTGGCGCTGGAGGTAGAAGCTGCTCGGTGAGCCCCTGGGGGAACGGCAGGCCGGGCGGCAGGCTGCCGGCGAGGCGCATCACGCCCTCTTCCATGCAGGGGACGCCTTCGAGATAGGGCTCCTGCTTGAGGGGGAAGACGACCTGCACGTCCTCGGTGTGGCCGCCGCAGGTGGAGCTGTAGAGCGTGTCCGCGAGGCGGCCTTCATAAAGAACTACCTGGCCCGCCGTCTCGGCGATGGCGCGGTCCGAGAGCGGATGCTCGACGCCCATGCCGTTGTAGACCTGGCAGCGCGGAGTCGCGCAAATGTCGTAGCCCTCGCGGGCGAACTCGCCCAGGTTGCGCAGGGTGTAGGTGCGGGCGGCCACGGCCTGGGCCTTGAGCGCTTCGACCTGGTTGTATTGATCGGGCCCCATCTCGCTCGGCACCACGCCGCGCAGGTACTGTTCGACCGGCACCTCGTTGATCAGGTTGAGCAGGCCGCGGTCGTTGAGGTAGATCAGGATCCGGCCGCGGTAGCGCTTGCCGGTGACCCGGATGCCGTCGCCTTCCACACGGGAAACCGAGAGCCAGCGGCCCGGATAGGTGGCGGAGGTTCCGCCCTGGATGAGACGGATCGCGGGCTCGGAGACACCGCCACCGTCGTTGACCACGAAGCCGCCGATGACCCCGATGCTTCCGAGGCGGCGCAGGTCGCGCTCGGCCTCCTCGCGGGTGGCGTAGTGCCCCACTCGGACGCGGTAGAGGTCGATGCCCGCATCGAAGGTGGCTTCGGCGGGCTGGCCGGTCTCCTCGGCGAGGCGCCGGGCGAGGTCCTGCGACTGGCGCTCGTCGCGCAGCGCGGCGACTTGCAGGCGGAAGAAGCCCTGGCGCGCTCCACCCGGGGCCGGCTCGACCCGCAGCGTGGACGCGACCGGAACAGCCTGGTTTTCGACCGCGGCGGCCAGCCTCTCCTCGCAGCACGGCAGCGTCACGGCCTCCAAGTCGCTCGCCAGTCCGACGCGGATGGCCAGGGGAGCCTCCGGGCCGAGCGGGGGCTCGGGCGATGGCTCGGGCTCGGAGGGCGCCGGCGGCGCAGGCTCGGGCGTGGGCTCGACCGAAGCCGGCTCAACAACAGGCGGGATGGGCGTTCTCTTGACGGGAGGGGGCGTGGTCCGGCAGCCGATGAGGACGACCAGGACGATCAGCAACAGCTTCTTCATCGTTGATAGGCCCCGTGGACCTTGTGCTCCCTCCGGAAGTCCTCCGCCGAGGAGAGCGGCACCGGCTGGGCCATTTCATAGAGTCGGCTGACGAGCATGGCAGGCAGGCGCGAGGCGAGGAGCTTCTCCTCCGCCGGAATCGGCTGGAGCTCGGCGTCGCGTCCGCGGTCCAGACTGCGGGGGCTTACCGGCTTGGGCTTCAGCGACCGGCCCGGTCCGGCGTCCAGCAGGTAGTTGGTCGTGAACAGGGTCGGCAACCGGTGGGTGTACCGGTGATTGATGATCAGGTAGAGGACGTCGCGCACCCAGGGGGTGGGCTGCTGCGATCCGAGCTCGTCGAGGACGAGCAGCTCCGCGCCGACCAGGGGATCGAGGATCTCGCGCTTCGACTCGGGCGAGCCGGGATCGAAGGTGGCCTGGATCTGGTGGATCAGCGAGGTGAACTCGGCGAAGCGGGCGTGGACCCGATAACGCTCCACCACATCCACGAGGACGCCGACCGCGAGATGGGTCTTGCCCGCGCCGGGCGGGCCGAAGAGGAGCATGCCCGACTCGCGGAACTTCCCGCCTTCGAGGAGGAACCCTTCCGCGTACTGCTGGGCGATCGTGCGCGCCTGCATGAGCTGGTCGCGCATGGACGCAGAGTCGCTGGAGACCTGAAAGTTGGAAAGCCGGCAGTGGCGGTAGCGAGGGGGAATGCCCGCGGCTTCGAGCAGACGGGCGACGGCATCGCGGTCCCGGCACGAGCAGGCGCGGGCGCGCCCCGCTCCACCGTCGAGAGACACGACCCAGCCCCTGCCGCCGCAGATCGGGCAGGGGGCTGGGGATGGGCTCGGCTGCATGTGGGAATGGTAGCAGGAAAGCCGCGCCGCCGCCCCGTCCCGCCTTCTCTGCGCGGCATCAGTGGCCCGTCGTCGAGCTTGCTGAGGGCGCTCTGGCGCGAAGTGAATCCTTTGTCACTTCCCTCGCTATGAAGAAGGCCACCGACTTTTTGCGAACAGGCCCGCGGCCAATCCCAGTATGGCAAAGATCAGGACTAGAGCCGGTTCCTCTACGCCGACTGCCACAAGGGTGCCGATCAACGCACCAATTCCGAGGCCAGCCACCGGCCGGAGGAAATCCGCCCCGCGTCCTTTGGGACGCTTCCGAGCGGCGGAGGGTGGCGCCAGCGTCGTGACAGCCGGCTGAGAGTCTCCCTCGGGTGTTTTCCAGGAGACTTTCGGCCCCCCGATCTTCTTCCATTCCCTGACGGGCCCCCCTGTCGCACCAGAAGCTTGCCGGCCCGACTCACGGCTGGTACGCTTCCCACCCTCGCGGACCAGATCTGTAGCCAGCTTCGCATTCTGGTCTACCGCCTCTTCGATAGTATTGTGCAGCTCTGCGAGAGCAGGGCATTCAGCGAGGTTACGCGCGGTCCAGGAGCGCCGAAACACCTCAAGGAACTTAGGTGCCATTCTGTGGAGGTATACCTCGGCTTTCGCGAACTTCTCCCGCCCCTGGGCCGATCGGCAGTTCTCGCCAAAGAAGCCTTCGTCGGTCGCAAGTCGAGCCAGATTTGGATCCGCAAGCGCCAGCATCTCAGCAGCGAGAATTGCACCGGCGTACCGGTCCGCCTCCTTGCACCAGACGGCTTTGCTGGACTTGGAACCCTGGTGCCGGTAACCCACGGAGCCACCGCTCCCATGCTGGGGCAACGGACTGTCTGGCGTATAGATGTCCTCGAGATCCAGGAGCTCGATCCCTGAACTGTCTACTATCGCAACATTACCCGGTGCAATGTCGGTATGAGCCAGACTCTTCTCCTCAAGGCCTCTCAGCACCCGAAGGAATCGCTCGCAAAGTCGGACTGCTCGCTGCGGTTCCAGATGATCTCCCCGCGTCCGTGCAGTCACAAGGAGGTCGAACCAGGTCTTGCCCTGAATCCAGGGCATCAGCATCGCATAGGCTAGGTCCGGATGCTCCGCGACCGCTGGCTCGGAAGGGAGCACGATCCGACGTCTCGCGGCACGCATTCCTTCGAGGTTTCCGAGCGACCATAATCTGCGAGCAGTCGTCTCAAGATCCGTACTCCTGTAGGCTTGAAAAAACACCTTGAGGGCCAAGAGTTCCCGGCCACCTGAGTTGGTCTTGGCAACTTGGTAGACGATAGCCCGCCTACCCTCCGCAGCGTACCGGATGGTCCGCGCCGAAGGATGGGCCTGCACCTCGAAATGCTCCCCGAACAGGATGACGGAGTCGCCGGGTCTGGGGTCGAAGCGTCGCGCCTTTGCCACTCAGCCTCCACCTCCATTACGCTTCACAACGATCTCGTGGTAACCCAGAAAGCGGCTGGCCTCGCCTTCTCCCGGTTTCTTCTGCCGGCCCCGAAGCCGGACGGTGTCTTTCCAGACCGTCGCACCTTTGGCATTAAGGAGCGACAACTCAATCCGATTCCAACGGCCTTTGGCATTATCCAGACTCGCATCTGCCCGATCGCTCTCGCTACGGCCCGGCAACCGGAAGAAGAACACCGTCTCCGGAGCCGTGGCCACCGTCTTTCCTTGCGTTCTTTTCGGCCCTTTGACCGACACTTGGTTGAAAGAGATACCCCGGACGGAGACGCGCGTTAGGATCTCTCCTTCCGACAAAGCAGCCTTCATCTCCTCGGGTATTGCGCCGGCATACCGGGTCAGAAAATAGTTCTGAGATACTTCAGCAGGCACGACAGTGGCCTGTACCGGCTTTGTCCTGCTCGGCTCGAGCGACTTACGGAGCGACGGATTCTCACCCTTTTTCGACTGTGTTCGGACCTCCTTCACCTGCTGGAGGAACAGCAGAAGGAGGATTCCAGTACCGAGCCCGAGCAGGAACGTAGCGACGAGCCGGCCCGTTTGCGACAAAAATGCCTTGGATTTTAAAGATGAACTACGGTCGCTGTCGGATTCCGAATCAATCGACTCAGGCCCAGATGATCCATCCGATTGAGGAACTAACTCGGATTTTCGTTGAGCCTTCCGAATTTGGCGGTACTCTACACTGACAAACGAAAGGTCGTCGACGTCCACTCGCTCCTCGACCTCTTCTTGGAACGCTTCGTTGGAGACCTCCGGGCGTTTTAGGCGTTCGGCCCATTCTTTGCGCAATCCGTCCGAGTGGACTAAAAACCCCCAGACGGAGGTCCGATGACAATAATGGAGTCGAAGAGAATGAAGACCGTTGCTGGACCAGCGCCCCGCGTTGACTGGCAATAGCTCCGGACTGCCATCGAGAGAGTAGACACGAACGAGCGTATCTCCGACCTGATAGACATCAAGCTTCCCGCAGGGAGCATGGAAAATAAAAGCGGAGAAAACCGTTTGTGTCCCCGTTTGACGCGTCCGCTCCAAGGCCTGTCCTTTAAGGGATCCGGGATCGACCGATAGCGGCTGCTTCTGAACTGTCTCTTGGACGGGTTCGACGAGATCTGCGAGACAGCGAGTAATCGTCTCCTGGTCCGGAGGATGAGCACGCCTCTCCCAGAGTAAGTCAGCCAGGGGGACCGCCACCTCTCGCGCGGCGAGATCACCGAAGAACGACTGACTTACGCCGTCTGCCAGGACACCTACGACATACCCGCCGCCGGCATGGACGGCAACGTAGTCCTGTCCTCGGCCGTCCCGGGCATCCAAGTCGCGGGAACGCCGGAAGCCGCAGGCCACCGAAATTTCCAAATCCTTGGAGAAAGGCAGTGGTAACTGCTTGTACTGGACCTCGCCCGACCGCTGGACCGAGAAAAAGCTCCACTCCACTCCCGGAGGCGAGTCGCTCATGACTTGTCCTCCATCCTATCTTTCCAGGTCACCATGCTCTTCGGCGGCTCCGGCTGCGGCCGAGGAACCGGTTTCCAACTCGCCTTCACTGGCTGTGGCTCCTTAGCAGGAGGCAAGGGTCCCCAGAAGGGCGTCACGGATGTGCCGATCGCAGGTATGGGTGCGATTTTTTGCCCCCACTGGAAGGGAACCCCGCACGCCTGGGACCAGTCCGCGAGGCGGGGGCACTCCTCCAGTGTGCGGGAGCGCCAAGCTTGTTCCAGGAGATCCCCGAAGGCGGGCCTCTGCCGCCGGATAGCCTTGTCGAGTACCGTCCGGCGAGCACAGCCATCTAGCTGCAACTCGGCCGGATCGAAAAAGCTTTCGCTGTAAGAGCCTGCGCGGACTGCGGGGTCGAACCAGCCAAGAACCTCGCTCAGCAGGATGGCACCAGCGAAGCGGTCCGCCACGGCGCTCCATTGCCCCTGAGTGCTTGTGCGGTGCTGATAACCTGGCGTACCAGCCGGCAGCGCCCGAGGCGAAGCGGCTCCGGGCGCGAACAGATCCTCGACATCAATCAGTTCGATTCTCAATGTGGCAGGATCAAAAAGGAAGTTCCCCGACGAGAGATCACAGTGTGCGATGCCGTCCATCTCCAACCGCGCCAGTACGTCGGCCAGGTTGGAGGCGAGATCAAGACAGGCCTTCTGGTTGAGGCCGTCCTGACGGTGCTTCACCAGAATGTCGAACCAGGAGACTCCCTGAATCCAGGGCATCAGGATGGCATACTCAAGAGAAGGGTACTCCCCGATCGTCCGAGCCGCACGTACCGGACTTAGGCACAGCCGCTCGCAGACCGCCAATCCGGGCAAGTGCTTGAGTCGGTCGAGGCGAGCGCAGACCTCTTCCAGCGCCGGGTCCTGGTGCTTGCGCCTCATAACCTTGAGCGCGTACTCCGAACTCGGGTTCTGCAGATGGCGCAGCCGGTAGACAGTCGCCTTTCCGCCCTCCATCGAGTGAACCATGGACGGCACCCGGGGGTGCTGGACCCCCGAGAACCAGCGTTCGGTACCGTCCACATAGAGGCAGAAATCCTGACCAGGTTGAGGCTCGAACCTTGCCATAGGGACCTTACGCTGTCGGAGTGGCGCCCGACATAGTGAAGGCCAGTTCAATGAGGTCCTTGCTCGTGCCTGGGATCAACATCCGGGAGCCGGCCAAGAGCCCATAGCCCATTTCCTGGATGACACTGGCATAGCTCGGTGGCAAGGGCGATGACATCTGGAGCAGCTTCTTGGCATAATTGTGTGCCAGCTCCGACGGATCAGAAATGCCCGACCAAGACTCGATGCTATTGATGGGCTGTCGAGTCAAGTCAGAGCCGATGAAAATGTTCTCGACCAACACGTTGCCGTCGTCGTTGGCCATCTGCATGATCTCCCGGGCGATCGGCTCGGGGTCACCGGTGTTGTACTCGCCATCGGTGAGGTGGCAGACCATGGGCGCAGGATGTCCCGAGAGCTTCGTGAGCTCCTTCTTGAGCAGGTCACGGGCGATCCGGAAGGCTCCCTCCGTGTCGGTCATCCCCTGCGCAGAGAACTGTGGAGTTCCCTTGTCGACGACCTCGTTGATCGGCAGGATACCCTGAAGGACATCCGTGGGCTTGTCGCTGTAGGCAATCATAGCGAGCCGGTAGCGGGGAGCGACGATCTCGCCCTTGGTGGAACGCTGGACCATCCGCACGAGAACCTTTTCAACAGCTTGGTTGACGTGCTCGATTTTGGGAGCGCCGTCGAGAGGCTGGTTCATCGAGGAGCTGCAATCCAGCAGATAGATGATTAGGGCTGGGGTCTTGCTGGTAGCGAGAGCTTCATAGGGCATTAGTGTCTTCCCTCCTTGTCCAGTTCTATCGACACCTTCGCCCGGAAGTTTGTTTAGTACCTCTATGTGAAGGTTCTCTCCCCGACAGGAGGAGGGGACGGAATCAACTTATCTGCGGCGTATCAAAGGCCCGCCTTCGAGCTTGATGAGGGCATGCTGCTGGCCCTCCTCGCGGCGTTCCTGGGCGATCTCGCGGACATAGGTGAGGAGGCGGTCCACCTCACCCTGCATGTGCTCCATCCGCTCCTTCATGTTCAGGATCACCTCGACGCCGGCCAGGTTGACGCCCAGCTCGCGTGTCAGGGTGAGGATGATCTCCAGGCGGCGGAGCGCCTCCTCGTCGTAGAGACGGGTGTTGCCGGCGCTCCGGGCTGGTTTGATGAGGCCCTCGCGCTCGTAGAGGCGCAGGGTCTGAGGATGGATCGCGTAGCGCTCGGAGACTACGCTGATCATCACGTACTTCTGCTCGGGCTTGCGTCGCTGGCTCGCCATACGACTACTCCTGTTTCACCGGCACCGTTGTGATCCCGGGCGTCCCCGCCGCCCGCTTGGGGACGTTGATCCGCAGGATGCCCGCCTCGAAATCGGCGGCGATGGTCTCGGTGTCCACCGGCGCTCCCAGGTCGAAGGTGCGGCGGAACGGTCCGTAGCTCCTCTCCATGCGGAGGAAGTTACGGTTGTCGCCGAGGGGCTGACGGCGGCCGGCGAGCTCCAGCCGCCGGTCCCGGACGTTGAGCTGGATGTCCTCCTTGCGCACGCCCGGCAGCTCGACGAAGAGAAGGTATGCGTCCTCGGTCTCTATGACGTCGACCGAGGGGGCCCAGGTGCCGGGCAGGCCCCCATCACGGTCTTCGTACTCCGAGGGCAGAAGCGCTTGCTCGAAGAGGCTGTTGATCCGGTCCTGGATGCGAGCCAGCTCTTCGAGGTAGATCTTCTTGAGCGGCGCCATGATCTACCCTTTTCAGCGCTTGTCGTCGACGTCCACGTACTCGGCGTCGATCACCTCGTCCGCGGCGCCGGCGCCTCCCGGACCACCACTCGCCCCGCCGGCACCGGGACCCGCCTGCGCCCCAGGCTGAGCACCGCCCTGGCCGCGGTACATGACCTCGGCCAGCTTGTGCGAAGCCTTGGTGAGCTTCTCGGTCGCCTGCTCCATGGCCGCGGCCTCGCCGCCCTCCAGCGCCTGCCTGGCTTCGGCAATCGCCCGCTCGAGCTCGCCCTTCTCATCCGGACCAAGCTTCTCCTTGTGCTCCTCGTAGGTCTTCTCCGTGCTGTAGATCAGACCGTCGAGCTGGTTGCGCGCCTCGACCTGACGGCGGCGCTCCTGGTCCTCGGTGCGGTGCGACTCGGCCTCGCTGACCATACGGTCGATCTCCGAATCGTTCAAACCGCTCGACGCCGAGATCGTGATGCGCTGCTCCTTGCCCGTGCCCAGGTCCTTGGCGGACACATGCACGATGCCGTTGGCGTCGATGTCGAACGCCACTTCGATCTGCGGCATGCCGCGCGGCGCCGACGGGATGCCCACCAGGTGGAACTTGCCGAGCGTGCGGTTGTCCCGCGCCATCTCGCGCTCGCCCTGGAGGACGTGGACTTCCACAGAGGTCTGGTTGTCCGCCGCGGTCGAGAAGGTCTCGGCCTTGCGCGTCGGGATGGTGGTGTTGCGCTCGATCAGCTTGGTGAACACGCCGCCGAGGGTCTCGATGCCCAGCGACAGCGGAGTCACGTCGAGCAGCAGCACGTCCTTGACCTCGCCGCCGAGCACGCCGCCCTGGATCGCCGCGCCGATGGCCACGACCTCGTCGGGGTTGACGCCCTTGTGGGGCTCCTTGCCGAAGAAGTCCTTGACCACCTTCTGGATCGCCGGCATGCGGGTCTGGCCACCCACCAGCACGACCTCGTCGATGTCCTCGGGCTTGACGCCGGAGTCCTTGATCGCCCGCCGGCAGGGCTCGATGGAGCGCTGGATCAGGTCGTCCACGAGCTGCTCCAGCTTCGGCCGGCTGAGCCGGATGTTCAGGTGCTTGGGGCCCGAAGCGTCGGCGGTGATGAACGGCAGGTTGATCTCGGTCTCCTGCGCGCTCGACAGCTCGATCTTCGCCTTCTCGGCGGCTTCCTTCAGGCGCTGCAGGGCCATCGGGTCGTTGCCGAGGTTGATGCCCTGGTCCTTCTTGAACTCGTCCAGCAGCCAGTCGATGATCCGCTGGTCGATGTTGTCGCCGCCCAGGTGGGTGTCGCCGTTGGTCGCCTTCACCTCGACGATTCCCTCGCCCACCTCCAGGATGGAGATGTCGAAGGTGCCGCCGCCGAAGTCGTACACGGCGATGGTCTGGTCCTTCTTCTTGTCGAGGCCGTACGCGAGGGCCGCGGCGGTGGGCTCGTTGACGAGCCGGTCGACCGTCAGGCCGGCGATGCGGCCGGCGTCCTTCGTGGCCTGCCGCTGGGCGTCGTTGAAGTAGGCCGGCACGGTGATGACCGCGCGGTCCACCTTCTCGCCCAGGTAGTCCTCGGCTGCCTGCTTGAGCTTGCCGAGGATCATGGCCGAGATCTCGGGCGGCGAGTATTTCTTGCCCTCGACGTTGATGCGCACGTCGCCGTTCTCGGCGCGCTCCACGCCGTAGGGAACCATCTTCATCTCTTCGTTGACTTCGTCGTGCTTGCGGCCCACGAAGCGCTTGATCGAGAAGACGGTGTTCTGGGGATTGGTGACGGACTGGCGCTTGGCGACCTGCCCGACGAGGCGCTCACCGCTCTTGGTGAAAGCGACCACCGACGGGGTCGTGCGGTTCCCCTCGGCGTTGGGGATGACCTTCGCCTCGCCCCCCTCCATCACGGCAACCACGCTGTTCGTGGTGCCAAGGTCGATGCCAATGATCTTGCTCACGGGTCTTCCTCCTTGGGTCCTATTCTCGCGTCAGGCCGATGCCTGACGGCTGTCTCCAACAGTGTAAATTCTTAGTCGTAGTCAGTCAACCTTGACCGGTCTTGACCGACATTCTATCTGACAAGATTCGACGCAGATTTATTCCGGCAAGGGGCTCCCTCTCCACCGGCACGGGGGAGAGGGCCGGGGAGAGGGGGAATGGGATCAATCGAGGAGGACTAAGGGCTGGGCCGAAGACTGCGTCGGAAGGGTCAGGAACCCGGGGTCGAGGAAGAAATTCCCTGTGATGGCCTCGGTCGTCTCCTCCCCAGGCACCGGCTTGCCGTCCACCAGGGGCTGGAGGGTGTAGCTCTCCTCGGTGACGGAGTAATGGAACGGGCGGCCCTGCGGGTCCGCCAGATCCCCGGGAGAGAGGAACCCGGCCTCCACGAGCTGGGTCAGGCTCTCGGGGAAGCGCCCTTCCAGGAGGAACCAGGTCTTGGCCGCGCGATCGATCTTCTGGTAGAGGGACGCCTTCTGCTCGCCGGCCAGCGCGAGCCGCTCCGCGTTCTGCCAGGGGAACGGGATGACCACGGCCGCGGGCGTGAGGACCAAAATGAGCACGGCCAGGGTGGCGAGGACCGCCGCCAGGGCCTTCATGAGCACCGGCCGGCGCGCCTGCGTCTCCTCCACCTTCATCTTGCGGAACGGACCGGACTCTTCGGATTCCTCCGCTCCGGCCAGGACAGAGGTGACGGCGGCCCGGTCCGCGGGCATCGTCCCCTCGCGGCGCACGACCCTGAGTCCCGGGCGCGCAGCCGTGCTCGCCGTAGGGGCCGGCGGCGAAGCCTGGGTCTCGAAAGACGGGACAGAGAGGATGGGCGCCGGCCTGGAAGGGGCCGGAACGGGCATCGGCCCGGTCACACGCCGCGGAGCTCCAGCCACAAGGACCTCCTCCACCGTGATCGGCACGAAGCCCTCCTCGTAAGGGACGTCGTCGCCGCCGTAGAACTTGAACTCTCCCTTTTCCCAGCGCAGGAGCTCGCCGAGCAGCCTGGTGGCGTGGAGCCGCAGGGCCCGGAGCAGGGCGTCGCGCTGCACGTAGTTGCGCTCCACCAGGAAGTCGAGCAGGCGCATGCCCGCGCTCTGGTGCTCGGAGGAGGCGCGGGAGAACTGGGCGCTGGTGAGCAGCCCCTCCTTGATCAGGATCTGGGACAGCCCCTCTTCCTGAGTCTGGTTGAGGGAGTCGACCGTGACGATCTGCCCCTTCAGGAAGGAAACGGCGATGATGTCCTGCTGTCCCTGGACCGTCAGGATGCCGGTCTTCTGCTGCTGGGAGATCATCTGCAGGATCTCCGGGAGCTTGAAGACTTCCAGGGTGCCTTCGACCGCCATGTCAGACCTCGTTCTGCCGCTCCAGACGGAGCCGGGCCACGAACCAGAGCACCAGCCCTGTGATTGCTACGATCCACGAATTGACGTTGCCTGGATCATACCCCCAAGGGATGCGATATCCGACCCCCTGGAAAAACGGCAGCATCAGGAGACCCAGGGGGAGCAGGAGCGCGGCATAGGACTTCATCCCCTCGCCTTCCTCGGCGGAGCGGAACCCCGGCAGCAGGGCGCGGCCCCAGCGGCCGAGGGTGCGGCGCTCCCGCGCCGGCTCCGGCCGCTCCGAGCGCCGGGCAAAGTGGAGGGCCACCGCCACCAGGATGAGCAGCGCGGAAACGAGGAGAGGCAGACCGCGCCGGAAGAGTGCCAGGCGCTCGTCCTTGCCTTCCTGGCTGCGCCAGGTTTCGAGCAGCTCCCGGCGGATCTCCGGAATGCGCGCCATGCCGCCGTTGAGAGTCACGACCCGCTGCTGGCTCAGGTTGCGCACCCAGACGTCGACCCGGTCATCGTCGATCGCGCGCGCCTGTTCCAGGGCCCGCTTCGACTCGTTGAACAGGTAGGACTCCGAGTAGGCCTGGCTCAGGTTGAACTGGGCCGCGGAGTTCTGGGGGTCCAGGGTCGCGACCTTCTGGAAGTGCTGGATCGCGCTGCCGAAGTCCCCCTTGAGGAAGAAGTAGGCGCCCAGGTTCATCAAAGCCGAGGTGTTCTCCGGCTCCTTCTCCAGCACCTGGCGGTAGAGCGACCGGGCCACGTCCCACTGGTTCAGGGACCGGTGGACGTCGGCCAGCAGGTGCTTGACCGCGGAGCTCTCGGGCAGCAGGGCGCGCAGCGCGCCGAGATCGGTGAACAGGCCGCCGTAGAGCCGGCGCTGCTCGAGGCTCTCCATGGCCTGGACCGGCGGCGAGAGCGTCACCGCCACCTGCCGCCGCTGCTCGGTGATCAGGAGCGGCGCCGCACCGACCAAGAGCCAGAGCCCGACGAGCACGAGCCGCTCGCTCCCCGAGGAGTAGGCCCAGAGGAGCAGCGACCAGAAGAGCGCCAGCCAGAGCAGGCCCGAAGGCAGGGCGAGCGGCCAGAGCAGCACGAGGGCGGTGAAGACCACCGCCGCGGGCCGCGGCATCCAGCGGCCGAACAGGCCGGTCATGCCCTGGTAAAGCTCCCCGCCCTTGGCCCCCATCTGCACGGCGATGAAGAGCACGCCTGCCAGCAGCAGCAGCGTCAACCCCCAGATGAGGAGGCTCTGCAGCCAGAGATAGCGCTCGAGCGGCAGCCCGAACAGCCTCGTATAACCCCGGACGGTCGAGGAGAAAACCCGCCCGTACTGGCCCTCCTTGCGGGCCAGGGCGGCATCGGCGAAGGCGGTGTCGGAGCGCCCCGGATCGAGCTTCTCGGCCGCGGCGAGCGCCCAGCGGGCGCGCCGGAAGTCCCCCTTGTCCGCAGCCTGAAGAGAGCGGGCGATGGCGCCGGATGCGAGATCGGGCAGGCGCGTGATCCCGAGCTGGCGGGCGGTGGCAAGCAGATCGTTGACGCCGCTCTCGGAGCTCTGGCGGTCGGTCTTGACGATCCACTGCAGCCACTGCTCTTCGAGCTGCTTGAGCGTCCGCCGGACCGGCTCCGTCATCTCGACGCCGGTCGCCTGGGCGGACGAGGTCGTCTCGGCGGGCAGGGCCGCCGGCAGGAGCCAGACGAGCAGCGCGAGGGCCGCTGCCTGCCGGAGACGGCGCTCAGCCATGCTTCTGGACATAGCGGACCCGCAGCCGGTAGATCAGGTCCTCGAGGATCGCCGCCTCCTGCGCGGTGAGGTTGCCGTTGGTCTTCTGCCGGAGCACGTCCAGCAGGTCGATGTGCAGGCGGGCCATCTCCAGGTCCTCCGCCCACTGCCCATCGGGGAGTGGCGCGTCGCCGAGGTAGATGGCGGCCGGCTCGGCCAGCATGGCCGCGAGGTCGAGGAAGCCCGGGCCGCCCTGCGGAGTGCCGGGGAGGCCGAGGCCGGAATCCGCCAGAGGCTCCGGGTATCCCTCCGCGCGGCGCGCCGGCCCGGGACGGGCGGGCTCAGGACGTGCCGGCTCAGGCTCGGGGCGTGATGGCTCGGGGCGAGATACCTCGGGAACGGGCTCGGTCACCTCCGCCGGCGCCGTCGATTTTTCGTTGAGGAAACGGTACTCTTCCCGCAGCTCGCCATCGGGCGTGAACATGCGCTTGTCGGTGACCTTCATCTCTTTATTCTGGCTACCCACTTGCAACCACCAATCCTTTCCTGCGGATTGTAAAGCGCCTATGTCCGAACTTCAGAAGCTCGTCGATCTCGTCGCCCGCCTCCGTGCCCCGGACGGCTGCCCCTGGGACAAGGAGCAGACCCTCGAAAACGTGCGTGCCTACCTCCTGGAAGAGGCGCACGAGCTGGCCGGCGCCATCGACGGCGGCGACTGGCAGGAGCTCATGGAAGAGCTGGGCGACATGCTTTTCCAAGTGGCCTTCATCACGCGCCTGGCGGAGGAAGCGGGCGCGTTCAGACTGCCACAGGTCATCGACGGTGTCCACTCTAAAATGGTGGCGCGCCACCCGCATGTCTTCGGAGGCCCTGGAGGAGAAACTCTCGCCGACACCGAGGCGGTCCGCCAGGCCTGGGAGCGCCGCAAGCTCCAAGAGGAGCCCGGGCGGACGACGCTGCTCGGCGGCGTCCCCTCCTCCCTGCCCGCCTTGCTGGGGACCTATCGCTTGACCCAGAAGGCCGCCGGAGTCGGCTTCGACTGGCCGGACGCGGCCTCCGTCCTCGACAAGGCCGAGGAGGAGATCGCCGAGGTCCGCGAAGCCCTGGCCGAAGGCAACGCCGCCCACGTGCGCGAGGAGATCGGAGACCTGCTTTTCACCTTGGCCAACCTCGCCCGCAAGCTGGACGTCGATCCCGAGGCCGCCCTCGCCGGCACCAACCGCAAGTTCCGCACGCGCTTCGCCGCCGTCGAGCAGGGCCTCGCCGACAAGGGCAAGACGGCCGCCGAGGCCACGCTCGAAGAGATGGACGAGCTGTGGGAGGCCGCCAAAGGCCGTTGAAGGGACGCGAACGGTGGAAATCCCGGCGCGGACGGTGGAAATCGCTTCGCGGACGGTTCAACCCGCGGGTTGGAGGGTTGAACCCGGCTCGCGGACGGTTGGATTCGCCTCGCGGACGGTTGGAATCGCCGTGCGGTCGGTTGGTGCCGGCTCGCGGATGGTTCGGCCCGCTGCCCCAACCGTCCGCGAGGAGACGCCGATCGTCCGCCAACGGTTACCCGTCGGCTACCCGGCGTTACGGCCCTCCGCTCCGAGCATCTCTTCCAGGAACGGCACGACGTTGTCCGCCAGATGGATCTGTCCCTCGGCCGTGGGATGGATGCCGTCGGCCTGGTTGAGATCGGCCACGCCTCCCACGCCTTCCAGGAGGAAGGGGACCAGGGGGATGTCCATCTCCTTCGCCAGGTCGGGATACATGGCGGAGAATCCCTGCGCGTACTCGGGGCCGTAGTTGGGCGGGATCTGCATGCCCAGGAGGAGGACACGGGCGCCGGTGGCTTTGGCGCGGCGGACGATCTCGCGCAGGTTGTGCTCGGCCTGCTCCAGGGGCAGGCCGCGGAGGCCGTCGTTGCCGCCCAGGCCCACCACCACCACGTCGGGCTTCTGGGAGAGCAGCCAGTCGAGACGGGCCAGGCCGCCCGCGGTCGTGTCGCCGCTCACCCCGGCGTTCAGGACCTTGACGGGGATGCCCTCCTCTTCCAGCCTCTTCTCCACCAGGGCCGGATAGGCCTGCTCTCCTCCCAATCCGTAGCCGGCGGTCAGGCTGTCGCCCAGGAAGACGACGAGCGGCTCGTCGGCTAAAACCGGGGCGGGAGTGGGTGGAGGTGCTGGGGCAGCTGCCCTCGCAGGCAGCGAAGCACGATCTCCCGGACTGCAGGCAGCAGCCAGGAGGAAGAGGACGAGTGTCGAAAGCGTTGTGCGCATCAGGAGCTCCCCGCCGCCGCCAGCGGCGTTCTTCTTAAGAAAGGCCGGGGCCCGCCCCGCGTATTCCTCTGCATGGATCAGATCACCGTCCCTAGAATCGACATCCACCGTTTGATCCGCCGCCTCCCCTCGGGAGGCCGCGAGCTGACCATCCTCGATCAGGTCGACCTCGCGATCAGCCCTGGCGAGTTCGTAGCCATCCTTGGCCCGTCGGGCAGCGGCAAGTCGACGCTCCTCGCTCTCATGGCCGGCCTGGACCGCCCCACGTCCGGCGAGATCCGCATCGACGGGGAGCCGATCCAGAACCTCTCCGAGGACGGGCTCGCCCTGCTGCGCCGCCACAAGATCGGCTTCGTCTTCCAGAGCTTCCAGCTTCTGGGCAATCTTACGGCGCGGGAGAACGTGCTCCTTCCCATGGAGCTGCTCGGACTGGGCGACGCGGTCGTCCGGGCCAATGAGCTGCTCGACGCCGTCGGCCTCCAGGACCGCGGCCATCATTATCCGAGCCAGCTCTCCGGCGGCGAGCAGCAGCGGGTCGCGCTGGCCCGCGCCTTCGCCCCCCGGCCGGCCATCCTCCTGGCCGACGAGCCCACCGGCAACCTCGACGGCGCCACCGGCCGCAAGATCCTGGAGATCCTGACCGGCCTCTGGCGCAGAGAGGGGACCACCCTGGTCCTCGTCACCCATGACCCCGCGGTCGCCGCCCTCGCCGACCGCCGCATCCACCTGCACGACGGACGGATCGAAAGGGAGGAGACCACGGCGAAGCTCCAGCCGGCGGAGGCCCTTTCGTGAGCCCGCGGTTCTTCTTCAACACCCTGATCCGCGAGTCCCGCGGCGCGCGCGGCCGGCTCGCCTTCTTCGTGGCCTGCCTCTCCGTGGGCGTGGCCGCCGTGGTCGCGGTCGCAGGCATGTCCGCGAGCCTGGACGAAGGGGTCCGCACCGAGGCCCGCCAGCTCCTCGCCGCCGACCTCGCCATCGAGGGGCGGCGCCCCGTGCCCCCCGGCCTCGATCTCGCCAAGGCCGGCCTTGGCGGCGCAGAGCGCACCGACATCAAGGAGATGGTCACCGTCGTCCTGGCGCGGACGAGCCAGGTGGTGGAGCTGCGGGTGGTGAACGGAGAGTACCCGTTCTACGGCAATCTGGAGCTCCGGCCGCGGCGACGCTTGAGCGAGCTGTTGGGGCCGGAGAGCGTCGTCGTCGGCTCCGAGCTGCTCTCGAACCTGGGACTGCGCCAGGGGGACACCCTCCGCGTCGGGGGAGCGGTCTTTCGAATCGCGGGGGTGGTGCTCTCCGAGCCCGACCGGGTGAGCGTCTCCTTCACGATCGGACCGCGGGTGTTCATGTCCGCCGAGGGGCTGGCCCGCACGCAGCTCGAAGGCAAAGGCAGCCGCGTCGGCCACCGGACGCTGATCAAGCTCCCGGCATCGTTCTCCGCTGAGCAGCTCCCCCAGGCCAAGGAACGCCTGGAGAAGGCCCTCGCGGACTCGACCTTCTATCAGGTCGAGACGTACAAGGAGGCGCAGCCCGCCCTGCGCAACAGCATCGACCGGGTGGACCGCTTCCTCGGCCTCGTGGCTCTGCTGTCGCTCTTCGTCGGCGGGATCGGAGTCGCGCAGAGCGTGCGCGCCTGGCTCTCCAGCCGCCTGGATGCCATCGCCGTGCTCAAGTGCCTGGGGATGCGACCGCGCGAGATCTTCCTGCTCTACCTTGGGCAGACCGCTCTCCTGGGGCTCGCCGGCAGCCTGGTCGGAATCATCCTCGGCTCGGCCGTGCAACTCGCCCTGCCTGGGCTCTTCCCCGACCTGATCCCCGCCGAGCTGGTCCGCCCATGGCAGCCCACGGCGCTCCTGCGCGGGCTCGGTCTCGGTCTCGGAGTGGCCGTGCTGTTCAGCCTGCCTGCCCTGGCCTCCGTGCTGCGGGTGCCGCCGGCCCGGGTGCTGCGGCGCGACGCGGAGCCGCTGCCGAGCCACCGCTGGGTTACGGCGGCCACCCTGATCGTCCTCGGGACCGGCATCTGGGTCATGGCCACGGCGCAGTCGCGCTCGCTCGACCTCGGCTCGCGCTTCACGGCCGGCATGGTCCTGGTCACGGCGGTGCTCGCGGGCGCCGCCCTGCTGATCTCCTGGATGGTCCGGCGCCTGCCCCGCGAGTCGCTGCCCGGCCGCATCTGGATGCGGCACGGCCTCGCCGCCCTGGCCCGGCCCGGCTCCGGCACGGTCAGCGCCATCGTGGCTTTGGGCCTGGGCGTGCTCGTGGTCCTCGGCATGTCGCTGGTCGAGCGCCGGCTGTCGAACCAGCTTGCCACGGCGATCCCTTCGGATGCGCCCAGCGCCTTCCTGATCGACATCCAGCCCGGCCAGTGGGCAGGCGTGCACGAGATCCTCCGCAAGCAGGGCGCCTCCCGGGTGGACTCGGTGCCGGTGATCATGGCGCGCATATCCGCCATCGACGGCCGCGCGGTCGAGCAGCTCGCGGCTACAGCGGAGGCACGGAGGGAGAAGGAGAAGCAGGACGGTGAGGAGCGGGAAGGAGCCCGCCGCTGGGCGCTCACCCGCGAGCAGCGCCTGACCTACATGAAGGAGCTGCCGACCGACAATCTGCTCGTGGAGGGGAAGCTCTGGAGCGACCCCAAACGCGCCGAGGTGAGCGTCGAGAAGGAGTTCGCGGACGACCTGGGCCTGAAGCTGGGCTCGACGATCCGCTTCGACGTCCAGGGCATACCCCTGGAGCTGACCGTCACCAGCCTGCGCACCGTGGACTGGCAGACCTTCGGGATCAATTTCTTCCTGGTCGTGGAGCCCGGCGTGCTGGAGAAGGCGCCGCAGAACCGGCTCGCCGCGACCCGCCTCCCCCGTGGGAGCGAGCAGAAGGTCCAGGACGCCCTGGCCGCGGCGTACCCGAACGTCACCCTGATCCGGGTGCGCGAGGTGCTGGAGAAGATCTCCGGCGTGCTCGAGCGCATCGGGCTCGGCATCCGGTTCCTCGGCGGCTTCACGGTGCTGGCCGGCATCGCCATCCTGGGCGGCGCGGTCAGCGCCGGCTCGGCCCGCCGCGGGCGCGAGGTGGCGCTCTTGAAGACCCTGGGGATGACCCGGCCGGGGGTCGCGGGCGCGTTCGCGGTCGAGTACGCCCTGATCGGCCTCGTGGCCGGACTGATCGGCGCGGCGGGCGCGACCGTGCTCGCCTACATGGTGGTCACCCGCGGCTTCGAGCTGCCGTGGGAGGTTCAGGCTTGGCCGATCGCCGTGGCGCTCGGCGGTGCCATCGTCCTTGCGGTCGGCGCCGGGCTCGCGGCCAGCGCCCGCGCCCTGGAGATGCGGCCGATCGAGGTTCTCAGGGCCGAGTAGACCGGCTGCGCATCTTCCAGAGGGCGGCGAGCAGGATTGCGATCAAGCCCAGGGAGCAGAGCTGGACGCCCCAGGTCCAGCCCGAGGGGCGGTAGTCGAGGCGGACCCTGTGCCGCCCCGGCGGGACCCCGAAGCCGACGAAGCCCCCGTTCACCCGCAGCACCGGCGCCTCGCTCCCCTCCGACTGCAGGCGCCAGCCGCGGACGAAGCTGACGCTCGAGGCCACCAGGCCGCCCATGGGGCTCTCCACGTCCAGATCGAAGCCGTTCGCCCGCACTCGCGCGATCCGCACCCTCCCCTCCTGCGCGACCGGCGGGCCGGCCGGCGCCACCTCCACGACTGTAGAAACCGCGAAGTCCTCGATGGCCAGCGCCTTCTCCAGCAGGGTCCAGGGCTGCGGCACGCGCTCGACCGTGGCCGGCATGTAGAACAGCGGCGAAGCGGCCGGGTTCTCCCAGATCTTGCCTCCCACGCCGTTGAACACCTCGCGCCAGGGCTGCGGAAGGTTGCGGCGATGCCTCGTCAGCAGGTAGCGCACCCCGAACTCGCCGAACTGGCGCTCCACGTCCTTCGGGAAGCGCTTGTAGGAGATCTGGACGAGCCGCGCCACCTTGAAGTCGCTCATGAAGGTGTTGCCCACCATGTACGCCGGGATGGCGGGCTGCATGGGATCATTCCCCCGCAGGTCCCAGAGCCCGTAGTAGGAAGCCAGGTTCGGCAGCAGGTCGCCAGTCTCAGCGGTCACCCGGAAGGGCTCGGGCGTCCGGCGTTCCTGCTCGATCAGGAAGGCCACGGCCGGCGGCGGCCTCAGATCGAAGCTGGCCGGCAGGACCGGATGGAAGCGTACCCCGATCAGCGCCAGATCCAGGACCAGGATGCCCAGGGCGACCGCCGGGAAGGCCGTCCGCAGGCCGGGCCGGGCAACGAATACCAGCGCCGCGGCGATCCCCAGGAGAGCCGCGACCCACCAGGCCACCTGCCAGGGCAGGAACGGCGGCAGCACCACGACCAGGGCCAGGCCCGTGACGAGCAGGACGGCGGCGGTCGTCTTCCAACTCCGGCGGGCGAGGTCCTCCACGCTCAACCCCGCGGCGAGCGCCACTCCCAGGACCCAGAACAGCCGCATCCGCCCGTGCATGGCATGCCCGAGGCCGGGCACGGCCGCCATCAGGTCGAAGAACGGCGGCAGCCGGAACGCCACGAAGAGGGCGGCGAGCCCGCCGGCCAGCAGCCAGGCCGTCCGCCCGCGCCTCAGGCAAGCCCCGGCCAGGGCGAGGGCCAGAGTCAGGATCCCCGCGTGGCTGGTGCAGGTCTCGTTGAAGTTGAACGTCCCGATCCAGTTGCCGTCCCGCGGGCTGCCGTAGGCGAGCGGATTGATCAGGGTCAGGAGGAAGTCCGGCCGGAAGGTGGGCGTCTGGACCGAGTCGGGCGCGCGGCCGATCACGGCCCAGCGCTCACTCTCGGGCATCACCTCCAGGATCGGCAGCAGGTACGGCGCCGTGAGGCAGAAGGTGAGCGCGCCGGCCGCGGCGAGCAGGGAGAGGAACCTCGTCCGGGAGAATTCATCCCGGGAAACCAGCAGGGCCGCGACCACCACCACGCTCACGACCGCCATGTGCGCCACCGACTCCGGATGGCCGCTGAAGGTCATGCCCACGGCGCAGGCGACCAGCCCGGCGAAGCCCCCGCGGCCTCCGCGGCGCAGGAGGAAAAGACCCAGGAGCACGCCCGGCACCCAGGTCACGGTCATGCCGATCGGGTGGTAGGCCCAGCAGATCACGAAGGTCGAGAAGCTGAAGGCCACGGCCGCGAAGGCGGCCCCCAGCTCCCCGGCCCCGAGCGCCCGGGCTAGGGCGTGCGTCAGGAGGAGCGCCAGGAGGACCTGCCAGGCGACGGCGACCGTCAGGGCCCGCACCGTGGGCAGGGGCAGCGCCATCAGGTGGAGCGGCGCGAACGGCGCCGACTGCGCGTTGCCCAGCAGCGGCTGGCCGGTCGCCAGCTCGTGCGCCCACAGCGGCAGCTCCAGGCTCAGGAGCCGGCGCCGGACCAGCTCGCGGAACGGGATCATCTGCGTGGGGATGTCCGCCATCAGCGGGTTTCCCGGCTCGGGCTGGGCCGGCAGCGTCTCGCGCCAGGGCGCCCAGGTGTAGGCAATGTCCGTGTGCACCTGGACCGCCGGGGTGGCGAGGGGAACCGCGAAGAAAAGCCCCGCGGCGAGCACGTAGCCGGCGGCGGCGAGGCGCGACACCTCGGGCCGCCACCAGCGCACGAGCGCCGCGATTAGGGCGCTGCCCAGCAGGAAGACGAGGACATCCATGATGGCCATGAGGGGAGGACTTATTGTGTCATTCGTCGGGCTCTTCCGGCGCGTCCGGCCGGTCGAGCAGATAGCTGACGGGGACGAACTCGTATCCCAGCTCCCTGGCCTTGGGGATCTCCTCTTCGAGGATGGAGAGCGTCTCCGGGTGGGGATGGCCGATGGCCACGGCCGCTCCCCGGGTGCGGGCGAGCCCGAGCAAGCGGTGGAACTGGGCGCGGATCGCCTCGGGGCTCGGGTCGGGATCGAGGAAGACCTGGCGCTCGGCCGCGGGGAGACCAAGCCGCGTGGCCACCCGGTAAGCCACGCTCTGCGCGCTGGTCCGCGAGTCCAGGAAGAAGAGCCCCCGCGACGAGAGCACGCCGAGGATCGTCGTCATGGACGCCTCGTCCGCGGACAGCCCCGATCCCATGTGGTTGTTGACCCCGGTGGCGCCGGGCACGGCCTGGAGCGCGGCCAGGGTGGACTGCCGGAGCTGCTCCGGCGTCATGCCCAGGCGCAGCGCGCCGGGGCCAGGGTCGTTCGCGCCGGCCGGCTCCATGGGGAGATGCAGGAGGATTTCGGCGCCGCGCTGCCGCAGCTCCGCGACCACCTCCGGCGTCTGCTCCTCGAACGGCAGCACGGCGTAGGAGAGGGGGACGTTCAGCGCTTCGATGGCATGCAGATCGTCGAGGCTGTGGCCGAGGTCGTCGATGACCAGGGCCACGCGCCCGCCCTCGGCCGGCACGGGTGCAGAGACGGTGGCGACTTCCGAGGAGCGCGGCTCCTCTTCGGGGGCTTCGGGCTCGGAGATCTTGCGCGGCTTGGAGGGAGCCTTCTCTTCCCTGGCAGGAGGAGGACTTTCCGCCTGCGGCGGCTGCGCGTCAGGGGCCAGGTCACGCGATCCGATGTAATAGAAGAGCGCCCCGGCACCCAGGAGGATGCCGAGGATCCAGAGGCCGGACCGTCCTGAGCGGGGGGAACGGGAACGTCCGCGCAACGCGGAGCGTCGGCGGGGAGTCGGCCGGCGCGGCTGCACTCGTCAGTTCAGGCGGCTTTCTGCGCCGTCTCCGTCGCTTCGCCCCGCAGCCGGCGGACCGCGCGGCGAAGGATCAGCTCGGTCATTGGGACGTCCTTCTCCAGGTAGGTCCTGGAGCGCTCGTCCACGAGCAGGTCCGGCTTGAGGGCTTCCTGGAGCGGCTCCCGGTCGGGGCCGGTGTAGAAGGCCTCGGTGAACAGCAGGCGGCCGCCGGTGGAGAGATCGGCCGTGCCCAGGCGGCCGGCGTGGCCGAAGGTGCGCTCGCCCACCAGCTCGGCCTTGAGCTTCTGGCGCAGGACGGTCGCGAGCACCTCGGCGGCGCCGAGCGTGCTGCGGTCGACCAGGACCACGACCTTGCCCTGCCAGACCGGCTTCTCCGAGCCGTTGTAGGTCTCCAGCTCCTTGTCGCGGCGCTTGAGGGCGCCCAGGTCGCCGCTGGCGAACAGCTCGGCCACCTCGTACGCCACGCTCTCCTCGCCGGAAGAAACGCCGCGCAGGTCCACGAGCAGGCCCTCGCGGGTCTTGTCGGCGTTCGCCTGGAGCAGCGCCTTCACCCGATCCGCGGCCCCCTTCTCGAAGGAGGGGATGCGCAGCATGGCCGCGCCCTCGACCTCGGAGAGGCCGACCGGCGGCGGATCGAACGGCTTCAGCTCGAACGACAGGGGCACGGCCTCGCCGACGCGGACCACCTCCAGGGAGACCTTGGTGCCCGGCTTGCCGGCCAGGACCTCCTGGGCCTCCCACAGCGGCATGGTGCGGGTGGTGCGGTCGTTGACCTCGGCCACGATGTCGCCCGCCTTGACACCGGCGGCCTCGGCCGGGCTCCCCTTCTCCGCGGCCACTACGTAGAGGATGCCGTGCTCCTTGAGCAGGACGAGGCCGCTGTTGCGCAGGCCCACGGTCCGCGCCTCCAGGTAGGCGTCGATGTGCTTGGCCGGCACGTAGATCGAGAAGGGGTCCAGCGCATCGGTGGTGCCGTCGAGGGCGCCGGAGATCAGGGTGTCCATCTCGGGCTGGTCGACGTAGGCCTGCCTGACGAGGCCCAGCACCTCCGTGAACACCGAGAGGTACTTGTAGAACGAATCCTCGTCCTTGGGCTCGTTGCGCTCAGCGGCCCTCAGGAGCGTGTCCCCGAGGATCGGCAATACGAGCAGGAAGGAGACGAGGAAGAAAATGACGCGGTTTCTACTCATGGGGCTCATGGACTGCTCACCTCAACCAGTGCAGGGGGTCGTCCGGCCGGTTCTCCACTCGGATTTCGAAGTAAAGCCTGTCCGACGCCAGCCCCACGACATCGCCTAAAGATACCATACCTCCCGCCCCCACCTTCAGCTCGGAGAGGCCCGCATAGAGCGTGAACACGCGCCCCGGATGATGCACGATCACCGTGGCTCCGTAGCCCTGGAACGGGGCGGCGTAGAGCACCTTGCCGGGGAACACGGAGCGCACCTCCGAAGAGGCCTCCGTGGCCAGGCCGATGCCGTTGTGGGGCACGCGCGTCCTGTAGCGCGGATCGAGGCGGAAGCCGAACTTCTCGGTCACCCTGCCCGCGGCCGGCCAGTCGAGCACGCCGCGGAACTGCTGGATCGGCTTGCCCGACATTTCCGAGGTGCTGCGGCCGTAGAGGAAGTCCACGAGGTTGGAGAGCTTGTGCTCGCGGTCGGCGAGGGCGCCGGCCTTCTCGGCGAGGACGCGCCCCTCCTGCTCCGCCCGGGCCAGGAGGACGGCCTTGCGCTGGCGCACCGCGGCGAGCTGGCGGCGGCGGGCCTCTTCCTGGGCGAGCCAGCGGTCGAGGTCCTCGCGCTGAGCCGCCAGACGGTCGCGCTCGCGGGCCAGGCGCTGGCCGGTCTCCTGGAAGCGGACGACGGCGGCGCGGTCGCGGCGGGCCAGATAGCGCGCCAGGCGGATCGAGGGAAGGAGCCGCTCGTCGGGGCGCAGGGCGAGGAAGAAGCGCAGGTAGCCCTGGCGCCCGAGGCGGTAGAGCGCGCCCAGGCGGCGGCGGAGCCCCTGCCGCGCTAGCTCCAGCGACGCGGTCAGGCGCGCTACTTCCCGTTCCCCCTCCTCCGCCCGCCGGATGGCGAGGTCGCGCGCGGTTTCGGATTCCTTGAGGCGCGCCTCCTGGAGGCGCAGCTCGAGGTCGGCCGCCTCGAGCTCGCCGCGCAGCCCGCTCTGGAGCTTCCGCGCCTCCCCGACCCGCGCCTCCAGCTTGGCGATCTCCCCGCGCAGGTTGTCGAGCTCCTGCTCGCGGGTGAGAGGCGGCTGCGGGAGAACAGGCAGGGCCAGGGCGAAGAGGAGAGCCCAGGCGAGGGTGTGGCGGAGCATCAGGGGGATTGTACGGGAGAAGCCCCGAAGGGGCGCAGGTACGCGGCCACAGTCACACATCCAGCCCCGAAGGGGCGCAGGCATGGGCCAGGGGCGAGAGCCCCGCTGCAGGGGGGAGGCTCCCGGGCTGGCGCCCGGGGCCCATGCCTGCGCCCCTTCAGGGCTTGGGGTTGTTGGGACTCTGACCTGGGGCTGAAGCCCCAGGCTTTATGCCTGTGCCCCGTTGGGGCTCGCCCCCAACCCCAGCGACTCCACCAGAAAGCTCAGCTCGTCCGCGGCCTCCTCGATCAGCTTCGACACCGGCTTGCCGTTGCCGTGGCCGGCGCGGGGCTCGACGCGGATCAGCACCGGGGCGTCGCTGCCCTGGGCGTGCTGCAGGGCGGCCGCGAACTTGAAGCTGTGCGCCGGCACCACCCGGTCGTCGTGGTCCGCCGTGATGATCAAGGTCGGCGGATAGGCCGTCCCGGCCTCCAGGTTGTGGTACGGCGAGTACGCGTAGAGGACCTCGAACTCCTCGGGATCGTCCGGCGAGCCGTAGTCCGACACCCAGCCCCAGCCGATCGTGAACTTCGGGAAACGCAGCATGTCGAGCACGCCCACCCCGATCACCACCGCGCCGAAGAGGTCCGGGCGCTGGATCATCGACGCCGCGGTCAGCAGGCCGCCGTTGCTGAAGCCGGCGATGGCCAGCCGCTCCGGCGACGTGTAACCGCTCGTGACCAGCCACTCGGCCACGGCGAGGAAGTCGTCGAACGTGTTCTGCTTGCTCAGCTTGCTCCCCGCCTGGTGCCAGTCCTCGCCGTACTCGCCGCCGCCGCGCAGATTGGCCACGGCGTAGACCCCGCCGCGCTCCATCCAGACCAGGTTGGAGACCCCGAAGCTCGGCGTCACCGACGTGTTGAAGCCGCCATAGCCATAGAGATAGACCGGGTTCGAGCCGTCCAGCTCCAGCCCCTTGCGATGGGTCAGGAACATCGGCACCCGCGTGCCATCCCGGCTCTCCACGAAGACCTGCCGCGTCTCGAACGCCTCGGGGTGGAAGTCCACCTGCGGCTGGCGGAACATCCGGCTCTCCCCCGTCTCCACGTCGTAGCGGAAGATCGTGGACGGCGTGGTGTAGCCGGTGAAGCAATAGAACGTCTCGGGGTCGTCCGGCTTGCCCACGAAGCCGGTGACCGAGCCCAGGCCGGGCAGCTCCAGGTCGCGCACCAGCCGGCCGTCCCGCTCGAACAGGCGGACCCGGGCGTGCGCGTCCTTCAGATAGCAGGCGACCAGACGGCCATGGACCATGGTGACCGACTCCAGCGTCTCCTCGGTCTGCGGAACGATCTCCCGCCAACGGTCCCTCGACGGAGCCCGCACGTCGATCTCGATCACCCGGCCGCGGGGCGCGTCCAGATCGGTGTGAAAGCAGAAGAGCGGCCCGTCATTGCTCAAGAAGAAATACGGGGCGTCGAAGTCCGGGAGGAGGTGCACGACCGGCGACCCGGGCGCCTGGAGGTCCTTGTAGAGGACGCCGGTCTCGCTCTCCGTACCCTTCCACACCTGGATGATGAGGTAACGGCCGTCCTGGGTGACCGAGGGCAGGAAGCCTATCCCGCCGTCGTCGGGCCGGTGGTGGATCAGCTCGTCCTCGGACTGCGGCGTGCCCAGCCGGTGGCAATAGAGCTTCTGGAAGAAGTTGGCCTCCTCGAGCGGCCGGCCCGCGCACGGCTCGTCGTAGCGGCTGTAGAAGACGGCGGCGCCGTCGTGGGTCCAGGCGACGGTGGAGAACTTCACCCAGTGCAGGTGATCCGGCAAGTCGCGGCCGGAGTCCACCTCGCGCACCCGCCACTCCTGCCAGTCCGAGCCGCCGGAGGCGAGGCCGTAAGCCACACGCTTGCCGTCCGGGCTGACGCTGAAGGCGGCCAGGGCGACGGTGCCGTCCGGCGACAGCTCGTTGGGATCGAGCAGCACTCGGGCCGGGCCGTCCAGCTCCTCCATGACGTAGAGCACGCCCTGGTTCTGCAGGCCGTCGTTGCGGACGAAGAAGTAGCGCCCGCCCTCCTTGACCGGCATGCCGTAGCGCTCGTAGTTCCAGATCTCCGTGAGGCGCTTCCGGATCTCCTCGCGCTCGGGGATGGCGCGCAGCCAGGCGGCGGTGACCCGGTTCTGGGCCGTCACCCAGGCGCTGGTCTCGTCCGAGTCCAGGTCCTCCAGCCAGCGGTAGGGGTCCGCCACCGGCACACCGTGGTAGACGTCCACCTGGTCGCAACGCCGCGACTCGGGATAGGGGAGACGCTCTCCCGGCTGGCGTTCGAAGGTGGTCCGCATCCGCTCGTCGCTCCAGTCAGCGGACAGTGCCACCTGGGGCGCCAGGAACGGTGTCTTGTGAATCGGCATTCAACTCCCCCCTGATCATGACCAAACAAGAGTGCCGCATCGGCCCTAATAAGGGACGGTTAGAGATACCCCAGAGACCGCAGATTCTTCAAATACTCTTCCCCTTGCTCGGAGGGAGCCCGGCCTTGCCGCGGCTCGCCGTATCCCGGGACGTTCGACTGGGCCGGCGCCCATCGGCATCCCGCCGGAGGGGGTGGGAGCTCCCCGCTCTGCGGCAGCCCCAGGGCCCTGAGCAGCCCCGAGGCCACGGCCTCCGGCTCGATCTCTCCCGCTCGGCCCCCGGGTTGTCCCCCACAAGCGGCCCGCCGCCAGATCAGGACCCGCCCCTCCGACCCTGCGCGGCGCCGGCCGGGGTCCAGGACCACCGCTACCGTCCCGACACCCGGCAGCGACCGCGCCAGCAGCGCATCCGCGGCGGACAGCTCGGCGCGGACCAGGTCGGCGAAGGCCACATCCCCGCCCCTCCACCCGTCCGCCGCGATGTCGAGCCCCGGCAGGTAGAGCGCCGCCGCCTTCGGCTGGGTTGATCCCATACCAGCGAGGCGCTCCTCGAACGCCCTGCGGTAAAACCTGTCCGGCAGCAGAGCGCGTTGCAGGACGGAGGCCAGGGCCGCGGGAGGCAGGGCGGCGGCCAGCCGCGGTTCCCCCCCTTTATCTATCCTGGTGCGCCTCGCGAGGTTTTCGGCCTCTTTTTTTTCTGACTCCGGCGCGATCGCACCCTGCGCCCCTTCCTCCAGGAGCTGAAAGGCACCATGGGCGATCACCAGCCCGGGCAGGGGCTCGGCCGGGAAGGTCCCCCACCAGTTTACGGAGAGCACGGGCGAACCGCCGCGGGAGGCGAGCTCCCAGACCGCGAATGCGCGCCGCCGGTTGGCGAGCACCGGCCGGTATTCGGCCAGCCCGAGCGGCACCTCCACCGCACTCCACCAGAGGCGGACCGGGCCGTTGCGGGCCAGCGGGGTCTCGACCCCCAGCGGCCGGAAGCTGTCGAGAGACGTGACGCCATGGTCGGGGCCGGGGATGCCGGTCGCCACCGCGGTCCAGAAGGACGCGGGCGGCTCGCCGTTCTCCCGCTCATAGCTGAAGACCCGGCCGCCCTCCCGCGCCAGCCGTCCCAGCGTGGGAAGGTCGCCCACGGCGAGCAGGTAATCCAGCTCCTCGGGCAGCACGCCGTCGATACCGAGGAGGAGGACCCTGTCCCCGGGAGACATCGGCAAAGTTGGAGGCGCTCTCACCGGCTCCCGCCGGACGGACTGCACCGCCGGCACCGTCAGGAGGAACGCCGCCGCCACGATCGCGATCCCGAGCCCACGCGGGGAGAACAGGCGGGTCTGGGAAGTGGTGTCGGTGAAGCGAATCGTCAGGGTAAGCAGCCCCTGGTAGACCAGCCGGACCAGGACCGCGACCGCGAGGGGCGCCGCCAGTGCCAGGACCACGAGGAGCGTCCGGTTCCCCTCGTGGACCAGCTCCCGGGCACCGAGGAGGACCAGGCCGAGCGCCGTAGCCCCCGCCGCCGCCGCCGCGGCCAGGGAGACCGCCTCGATCCGCTTCACGTGATAGAGGCGGATCACCAGGAGCACGACGCCGCACAGGGCCAGGAAGCCGAGCCCGGCCGCCAGGGAGATCGGCGGGAACAGGTGGAAGAAGAGCGCCACGACGTCCAGGGGGGAGGACGAGAAGCCGCCATTGGCCGCCACCAGCGCGAGCGCCAGCGCCACGGCCGAGACGCCGCCTGCAAGCAGGGCGACCCGGGCCGTCAAATAAACGACGGTGCGCAAAGGCGCGCGGGGGCGCAGCGCGTCCTGCAGCAGGAAACGCTCGAAGCCGTGATCGAGATACCCGAGCCGCCGCAGCTCCGAGCGGACCTGGTCGAGGTTTTCCCCCGGTGCCATAACGGCTAGTCTATCCTCCATGGCAGACCCCGCCGTCCTGATCCGGCCGCTCAGGGAGATGCCGGAGGCCGGCCGCCTCCTCGCCCAGGCTTTCAAGGACGCTTGGTCCGACTTCTTCGCGGACCGCTCGTTCGAGGAGATCGAAGAAACCATGTTCGTTGAAGGCACCGAGCTGCCGGCCATCCTCGTCGCTTCTGTGGACGGCCGGATCGCCGGCACGGTCGCGCTGCGGGCGCGCTCGGTCGAGACCCACGAGCACCTGGGCCCCTGGGTCACCGGCCTCTGGGTCATGCCCGATCTCCGCGGGCACGGCCTGGGCCGCGATCTGATGCACGCCATCACGGCAGAAGCAGTGGCCCGGGGGTTCCGGGAGATCTACGCCGTGACCAACACCGCGCGCGGGCTCTTCGAAAAGCTGGGATGGAACCGGGTCGAGGAGATCCTCTACCACGGCGAGGAGGTCACGCTGTTCCGAACCAACCGTCGAACGAAACGGCATTGATCAGCCGCACTCCGGAGACTCCGGCAAGAGCATGCGGATGCGGAGTGCGGCAGGCGACCCAGTGCTCGGAGGCCACCCGGTCCCCGAAGAGATCGCGCACGGTGAGCAGCGGCTTCAGGGCGCGGGAGTCGCCGACCGCCTCCGCCCATTTCGCCTCAATCAGACGCACGCGGCCGTTCTGCTCGATCAGGAAGTCCACCTCGGTACCATGCGCGTCCCGCCAGAAGAAGACCTGGCCCGCAGATCCCGTGGCAGCGCGCGCCCGCACGATCTGGCCCAGGACGAAGGTCTCCCACACTGCGCCCGAGAGCGACGAGGCAGCCAGTGCGGCAGGGCTCTCAAGTCCGAGCAGGAAGCAGAGGAGCCCCGTGTCGCGGAAGTACAGCTTGGGTGTCTTGATCATCCGCCGGGTGGGATTGCTGAAGTAGGGCTCGAGGAGAATCACCTGGCTCGAAGCTTCGAGGACCGAGAGCCAGTCTCGGGCGGTCGTCCCCGCAATGCCGACGTCCCGAGCCAGCTCCGTCAGGTTCAGGAGTTGACCGCTGCGCAGAGCGCAGGCCCGCAGAAAGCGCTCGAAGTCGCGGAGGCTCCCTACCCGCAGGACCAGCCGCACGTCGCGCTCGAGATAAGTGGCCGCATAGCTGGAATAGAACAGCCGGGGTTCGATCTCGCGGTCGCGCCACAGCTCCGGGAACCCACCGCGCCACAGGATCTCCTCGGGGAGGATCGCCTCATGGGGGAAGGCCGCCAGGATCTCCGTGCTCGCCAGCGTGTCGAGCTCCAGCACGGCGCACCGGCCGGCCAGGCTCTCCGACAGGGCATGCATCAGCGCGAATTTCTGGGAGCCGGTCATCAGGAAACGGCCGCGCACTGACCGCTGTGCGTCGATCGCCGCCTTCAGGTGACGGAACAGGCCGGGCGCGTATTGGACCTCGTCCAGGATGACCGGTTCCTTGTAGCTCCGCAGGAACTCCTCGCTGCGCTCATCTGCCTGGTAGGCTGCCGAAGGGAGATCCAGGGAGGCAAAGGACGCGTTCGGGAACAGGTGCCGCAGAAGGGTCGTCTTACCCGTCTGCCGCCCACCCGTGACCACCAGAGCGGGAAACTGCCGCGCCGCGGAGAGCACCTGGTCGGACATTCGGCGGTCGATCCACACGATGGTGCGGAGTTTATAGCCCGGAAAGCTGGATAATCCAGCCTGCCAGGCTACAAACGTCCGGATTTCGGGGAACGATGAACGGGTAGAGCCCTCAAACGAGTGGGTAGAGCGCGCAAACGACTGGGTAGAGAGGCTCTACCCAGTCAATTCCGGACACAACTCAGTTATTCCCGGTCTCTACCCAGTCGATGGCGGCCTCCATCCAGCGGGTAGAGGGGTCTACCCAGTGAGTAGCGCGCCCAAACGAGTGGTGGGAGAGGTCTACCCGCTCATTTCCGCCGCCAACCGTTCCCTCAGCGTCTCCAACTGCTCGTCCGCGTAGCCCACGGCAGTCCCCGAGCCCCACACCGGTCCGGGCCAGGCCGGATCGGTTGCAAACCGGGCGACGACATGCACGTGGAGCTGCGGCACCACATTACCGAGGGCTCCCACGTTCAGCTTGTCCGGCTGGAACAGCCGCTCGAGCACCTCGCTGACCCGCGCGACCTCCTCGATCAGCTCCGCCCGGTCCGCCGCCGGCAGCTCGTGGATCTCCCGCACCGCCTCCCGTTCCGGCACCAGGATCAGCCAGGGAAAGCGGCGGTCCTTCATCAGCAGCATGCGGCAGAGCGGCAGGCGGGCAACCTCGACGGTGTCGCGGGCGAGCGTGGGGTGGAGGGCGAAAGGCATTTCGGCCTTGGAGCCGACCTCAGAGAGTCGGCACCAGCCCGGCGTCGATGATGCGACTATCGTGGGTAAGCAGCGTGGCTCCGAGAACCTGAGCCGTCGCGACGAGGATGCGGTCAGCCGGATCACGGTGGAAGGAGTCGGGAAGGGCAGCGACCGCGGCGGCGACAGCCGGCGTGATCGGCAGAAGCTGAACGAGTGGCGGGGCCACGGCCTGCTCGAGCCAATCCCGCAGGGGCAGATGCAGGTTGATCCGCCCCAAGCTGGAGAGGGTCGCGATCTCCCAAAGGGTGATGTCCGCCACCAACAGAGGGTTCTTCTCGTCCGCCTCTTGAAGGATCTGCCGCTGCCCCGGCGAAAGATGCCTATCCTCTTTCAGCCACCAGAGGAGGATATGGGTGTCGAGGAGTGCTTTCACCGGCCGGGCTCGCCTTCCGCCTCCCAGTCCGCGGCTGGAAGCACGGGCTCGACGATGTCCCCCAGGATCTCGACCGTCCCGAAGAGCGAATGCTGAGGGTATCTGCTCTGACCCAGGGACGGCGGAACCAGGCGGGCCACCGGCCTGCCGCGCTTCAGGATGGTGACCGGCTCGCCCGTCCGCTCCACTTCGTCGAGGATGGCCAAGCACTTGGCCTTGAACTCGGAAGCTCGGATCTCACGCATGTGACCACATTAGGTGACCAGTCCGAGCTTGTCAACCCAAGGCGTCCGGGTACAATCAACGGTCCATGAGAGTCATGAAGTTCGGCGGCACGTCAGTGGGCAACGCGGAGCGCATGCGCTCCGTGGTGGCCCTGGTGCGCGAGGCGCTCGCTGGGGACCGCGTGCTCGTCGTGGCTTCGGCCGTCGCCGGCGTCACCAACCTGCTGGTGGACGGTGCGAATACCGCGGCCGAGGCGGGGGATATCGACAGAGTCAGCGCCCGATTCCGGGCCGTCCACCGGGAAATCGCGGAGGAGCTGGGGAGCCCCGATGAGGTCGCCGGAGCGCTGAACGGGCTGGCTGCCGAGCTCGACAACCTCCTCCAGGGCGTGGCGCTGCTCCAGGAGTGCTCGCCCTTGGTGCTGGCCCATCTGTCCGGACTCGGCGAGCGGGCCTCGAGCGCGATCCTCTCGGGACTCTTCCGCTCCGAGGGAATCCCGGCCGTGGACCTCGATCCGCGCAAGGTGATCCCCTGCGCCGGCGATCCCCTGGAGGCCACTCCCCTTCCCGCGGAGATCCGCGAGCGCTTCCGTCCCCTCCGCGAGGGGAACGAGCCGCTGGCCCTCCTGCCCGGCTTCTTCGGCGGCGATCCGCGCGGCAAGACCCTCTCGCTGGGCCGCGGCGGGTCCGACTACTCCGCCGCCCTGGCCGCAGCGGCTCTCGATGCCCGCATCCTGGAGATCTGGACCGATGTGGACGGCATCTACACCGCCGATCCACGCATCGTGCCCGAGGCCTCGCCGGTGCCCGAGATGAGCTTCGAGGAGGCCATGGAGCTCTCCCACTTCGGCGCCCGCGTGCTCCATCCCAAGACCATCGCGCCGGCCCGCGAACGGAGCATCCCCGTGCGGGTGTGCGACTCGTTCCATCCCGAGCGGCCGGGGACGCTCATTACGTCAAAAGCCGCGCCCCCTCTCCACGCCGTGCGCGGTCTTTCGTTTCTCGAAGGGCTCGCCCTGCTCAACGTCACCGGGCCCGGCATGCGCGGCGTCCCCGGCGTGGCCGCCCGGGTGTTCGGCGCCATGGCCGCGCGGGACATCTCCGTCGTCCTGATCAGCCAGGCGTCCAGCGAGCACTCGATCAGCTTCTGTGTACGCGAGCGGGAGGCGAACGCCGCGGTCACGGCGCTCGACGAGGCGTTCGACGCCGAGCTCGCCAGCGGACGGGTGGACACGGTCGAGGTGCGGCGCGACCTCGCGGTCCTGAGCATCGTGGGCGACGGCCTGCAGCACCGGCTCGGCGCCGCGGGGACCTTCTTGAGCGCCCTGGCCGCGGTGGGCAGCAACGTGGTGG
The DNA here is from genome assembly GCA_034667225.1 of Acidobacteriota bacterium. GTDB lineage: Bacteria > Acidobacteriota > Thermoanaerobaculia > Multivoradales > UBA5704 > DATMER01. The sequence continues at coordinate 208,503 of JAXDKG010000014.1, read as the reverse complement.
CCATCGCCCAGGGATCGAGCGAGCGCAACATCTCAGCCGTGATCTCGGCGGCGGACGCGCGGCGCGCCCTGCACCACGTCCATAGCTGCTTCTTCGACACGCCCGAGATCCTGGAAATCTATCTGCTGGGCGTGGGCACCGTGGGCCGGCAGCTCCTGATCCAGCTCCAGCGCCAGCGGTCCGCCCTCCTCGCCCGCAACGTGGACCTGCGCCTCTGCGGAGTCGCCAGCTCGCGGCGGATGATCCTGGCGCCGGAAGGGCTCGCGCCGGGTGAGGCGGTAGAGATCCTGGAGCGGAGCGGGGTCCCGGCGGACCTGGAGGCGCTGCTCGAATCCGTGCGCGCCCGCCGGCCGACGCAGCCGGTGCTGGTGGATTGCACCTCCTCGGGAGAGCTGGCGGAGGCCTATCACCGCTTCATGGATGCCGGGCTCCACGTGGTCACCGCCAGCAAGAAGGCGAACAGCGGTCCGCTGGGGCTCTACCGGGTCGTCCGCGCCGCGGCCTCGCACAACCGGCGGCGCTTCCGCTACGAGACCAACGTGGGCGCCGGCCTGCCGGTGATCGACACGGTGCGCACCCTGATGTCCGGGGGCGACCGGCTGGTGCGCTTCGAAGGCATCCTCTCGGGCTCGCTCTCCTTCATCTTCGGACTGCTGGAGGAGGGGACGCCCTTCAGCCAGGCGGTGGCCATCGCCCGCGAGCGCGGCTTCACCGAGCCCGATCCCCGGGACGACCTTTCAGGGCTGGACGTGGCGCGCAAGGTGCTCATCCTGCAGCGTGAGTTTGGTGGGGACGCCGAGCCCGAGGATGTGGATGTCGAGGGCGCCCTGCCCCCGGGCCTCGATGGCGATCTACCGTCCTTCCTCGACCGCCTCCCCTCCTTGGACGCGGGCTTCGCCCTCCGCGTCCGGGAGCTGGCAACGAGGGGAGAGGCCCTGCGCTTCGTGGGAGAGATCGCGGACGGACGCTGCCGCGTGGGTCTGCGGGCCGTGGGCCCCGACCATCCGCTGCGGCACATCCGGGGCGGCGAGAACGCCTTCAGCTTCCTCACCGAGCACTACCGGCCGCGCCCCCTGGTCGTCCAGGGCTACGGCGCCGGGCCAGAGGTCACGGCAGCCGGCGTGCTCGCCGACGTGCTCAAGATCGCGACGAAGGCGACGCTATGAAAGCCTACGCGGCAGCCGGGGTGGGCAACTTCGCCGCCGGCTTCGACGTGCTCGGCGCCTCCCTGGCGCCGGTGGATGGCAGCCTTTGGGGCGACATCGTCGAAGTCGAAGCCGCTGACGCACCGCGCTTCGCGGTCGCCGGACCGTACGCGGACCGGCTGCCATCCAATCCCAACGGGAACCTCGTGGTGCGCACGCGCGACCTGTTCGAGAAGGCTCTGCGCGCGCCGCTTCCCCCTCTGGCTCTCACCCTCCACAAAGGCCTGCCCGTGTGCAGCGGCCTGGGATCGAGCGCCGCGAGCGTCGCGGCCACGGTCGCGGCGCTGAATGCCTGGTGCGGGGAGCCGCTGGACCAGGGAGCGCTGCTGGAGGTCGCCGGCAAGGCCGAGGGCTTCGCCTCCGGCTCCGTGCACCTGGACAACGTGGCGCCGGCGCTCCTCGGCGGCCTGATCCTGATCACATCCTCGGGGCTGCCCCGTGGGCTTCCCTTCCCCGCAGACCTGCGCATCGTGGTGGCGAGCCCGGCCCTCTCGCTCGCGACCCGGGAGGCCCGGCGCGTGCTCCCCCGGGAGGTGCCCCTCACCCTGGCCGTGGCGCACGCCGAGAACCTGGCCGGCTTCGTCCACGCCCTGCACACGGACGACCGGGTTCTCCTCAAGGCGACGCTGCGGGACCTGCTCGCCGAGCCCTGGCGGGCCGACCTGGTCCCGGGCTTCCGCGAGGCGCAGGCGGGTGCCCTCGAAGCCGGAGCGCTCGGATGCAGCCTTTCGGGATCGGGACCGGCAGTCTTCGCGGTCTCCAGCGAGGAGGACGCCCCCGCGGTCGCCGCCGCCATGGAGGGTTTCGGAGTCGTAAGGATCTGCCGGCTGGACCTTCGCGGAGCGCGCATCCTATGATCCTCCGGAGCACCCGCAACCCGAGCTACACCGCCACCTTCGGCGAGGCGATGACCCGCAATCTCGCTCCCGACGGCGGCCTCTACGTGCCTGTCTCTCTTCCTTCCTTCCAGGACATCGACCACCTCCTCTCCCTCCCCTGGGAGAAGCGTTGCGCAGAGATCCTCTCCCGCCTGCTGGGAGATGAGTACGAGGAGAGCGACGCGTTCGACTTTCCCGTGCCCGTGGACCCGGTAGGGGCGCTGGAGCTGTTCCATGGGCCGTCGCTGGCGTTCAAGGACTTCGGCGCCCGCTTTCTGGCCCGGATGCTGAAGGGGGACCGCACGATCCTGACGGCCACCAGCGGAGACACCGGCGCGGCTGTGGCTCGAGCTTTCTGGAAGCTGCCCGGAATCCGAGTGGTGGTGCTCTATCCCAAGGGCCGGGTCACCGCTCTCCAGGAGAGGCAATTCGCCAGCCTTGGGGACAACGTGATCGCGCTGTCCGTGGAAGGCGCCTTCGACGACTGCCAGGCACTGGCCAAGGCCTGTTTCGCGGACCCGGAGCTATCCAGAGAGCTGGGCCTCACCTCGGCGAACTCGATCAACGTGGCCCGCCTGCTGGCTCAGACGCTCTACTACTTCGAAGGGGTGGCGAGGATTGGCAAGCCGCCGGTGATCGCGGTCCCCAGCGGCAACTTCGGCAACCTCTGCGCCGGCCTCTGGGCCTGGAAGATGGGCCTCCCGGTGCGCGCCTTCGTGGCTGCCACGAATGCGAACACCACCGTCCCCGACTACCTGGAGACCGGGGAGTACCGCCCCCGCCCAAGCGTGGCGACCCTCTCGAATGCCATGGACGTGGGAGCCCCGAGCAATTGGGAGAGGATCGCCGATCTTTTCGAAGAGGACTGGGAAACTCTGCGCGCCACCCTCCGCTGGGGGAGCCTGGACGACGAAGGTACCCGAGCAGCGATCCAGGAGCTAGACGCCCGAGGCTATCTCGCCGATCCCCATGGTGCCGTGGCCTGGGCAGTCCTGGAAAAGAGTCTTCTCCCTGGGGAAACCGGCCTGTTCCTCGCCACCGCGCACCCCGCCAAGTTCAGGGAGAGCCTGGAGCCAGTGCTGGGCCGGGAGATCCCCCTGCCCGAAGCTCTAGCCGAGTTGCTGGACCGGCCGTTGCTGGCCGAGCCGCTGGAGAACAACCCGGAGTCACTGAAGCGCCGCCTGCGCTCCCAGTGAAAGCGACAGCCGCCGCAGCCCCTCTTCGACATCCTCGGGGAGCACCGCGAAGCCCAGCCGGAAGTGCCGGGGAAACTCGAAGAACCGTCCCGGCACGATCGAGGTCTCCAGCGCCCGCAGCCGATCATGCAGCGGCTGGCTATTCTCTTCCTTCCTCAGGCGAGGGAAGACCTTCATGGCGCGTGGCGGGACCACGCATTCGAGCAGATCCTCATGCTCGCGCAGGAACTCGTGGATCATCTTGACGTTCGGATCCAGGATCGCCTTCGTCCGCGCCTCCAGCCTCGGGAGCTGCCGGAAAGCGGCCACCGCCAGGCTGTCGCTCGGCACCGAGCCCACGGAGCCCATGAAGTCGCGGACATGGCGCATCCGGCGGGCAATCTCCGGCGAGCAGAGCACCCAGCCGCAGCGCAGGCCGGAGAGGCCGTAGCACTTGGTGAGGCTGCTCGTGGCGATGACGTTCGGCCCCAGGTGCACGTGGCTCCGGCTCCCTACGATGTCCTGATAGACCTCGTCCACCAGGACGTGCGCGCCCCCAGCGATCCGCACCGCCTCGGCCATCTCCTCCGTGGGGAGGAACACGCCGCTCGGATTGTGCGGGTTCGTGATCACGACCATCCGCACCCGGTCCGACATGGCTTTCCGGAGACCGTCGAGGTCCAGGTGATAGCCGTCCTCGAACCGGCGGGCGAACCGGCGGACCTTCGCTCCAAGAAACTCGAGCGCGGCCAGGAGCGGCTCATAGGTGGGCTGCTCCACCAGCACCTCGTCTCCCGGCTCCAGCAGGGTGGCGAAGGCGAGGAAGTTCGCGCCCGAAGTGCCCTCGGAGGGCACCACCTGCTCCGGCGTCACGCCATATTTCCCGGCGATGGCTTCGAGGAGCGGCGGGTAGCCGTCCCGGCCGGGACCGTTCACGAGGACATCCCCCGGCTGCAGCTCCAGGTTCTCGGTATTCACTCCCAGGATGCCGCTGTTGGCCAGGTTGTAGCGCGCCGCGGCGTGCTCCTTGGACCAGCGCATGTACACGCTTCCCTTCATACCTTCCGTCTCCAGCTCCAGAAGAGGTAGACCGGCACGCCCAGCGCCAGCACACCGGTGGCGGCCAGGGCGTTCCAGGGGTTCGCGATGAACTGGTTGAGCACGATCCCAACCCCGGCGAGCGTAAACAGGATCGGCACCAGCGGGTAGGCCGGCGTGGGATATGGCCGCGCCGCATCGGGCCGGGTGCGCCGGAAGACGATCAGCGCCACCCCGGCCAGGGCAAAGAAGATCCAATCGGCGAACACCGCGTAGTCGAGCAGCCGCTCGTAGCTGGTCAGGGCAAAGGCGCCGGCGAGCACGCCCTGGAGCAGGATGGCCGCCGTGGGCGCGTGAAAGCGGGGGCTCAGACGGGCGAGCGAGCGGAAGAAGAGCCCGTCCGCGGCCATGGCGTAGTAGACCCGCGGCGCGGAGAGCAGCGACAAGTTCAGGAACCCGAAGGTCGAGACCACGATCAGCAGGCTCACGGCTTTCGCGCCTGCCTCCCCCGCCAGCCGCTCGGCCAGGTCCGCGGCGGGCGTCTTGGTGGCGGCGAGGCCGGGCGCACCGAGCACGTGCACGTAGGCCACGTTCACCCCCACGTAGACCACGATCACGCAGGCCACCCCGATCAGAATCGCCCGCGGTAGATTGCGCTCCGGCTCCTTGACCTCTTCGGCCACGAAGTTCAGGTTCTGCCAGCCGCCGTAGGCGAACATGGCCGGCACCAGCCCGGCGAAGAAGGCCGAGACCAGAGGAAAGCCGGAGAGGCCGGCGGGCACGGCCGGCTCGAACACGAGCCCCGATTCGCGCGTCACCAGGAAGGCTCCGACGATCAGGACCCCGAGCGCCAGCGTCTTGGTGAAGGTGATGACGTTGAGCACGATCGCCCCGGGCTTGATCCCCAGGGCATGGAATCCGGCGAGGCCCAGGAGCATCGCCACGGAGAGCGCCGTCGTGCTCGCCGGGGACAGGCCTATCAACCGCGAGGAGTACTGCCCGAGCGCCACGGCCACCGCCGCCGTGGCCGCGGACTGGACGATCAGCAGCAGCGACCAGCCATGGAGAAAGGCCACCAGCGGATGGAAAGCCTCGCGGAAGAAGGCGTACTGGCCGCCGACCCGCGGCACCACCGTGGAGAGCTCGGCGAAGACGAAGGCGCCGAAGAGCGCGATCACGCCGCCTGCCGCCCAGACGCCGAGGATGAGCAGCGGCGTCTCCACCGTCCGCGCCACCACGTACGGATTGATGAAGATGCCCGAGCCGATCATCCCGCTGATGGCGATCATCGTGGCGTCGAACAGCGTCAGGCGCCGGGAGAAGCCCGCTTTCGGGTCGCTCATAAAGTCTGTGGATCATACCAGCCTGTCACGCAAAGCCGGACCGAGGCACTTAGATCTTTCAGGAGAACCTCTCTTCGAGTCTCAGCTTCTTCTTTTCTCCTCGATCAGATCACTCTCCCTGGCAGATCGGGGGGTTAACCGTAGAGGAGGTCGTGTATGGTGCCGAAGAAGTTCCGACGGGCCGGAGCACTCGCCCTATCGGCGATGCTGTTCCTGGCTGTCAGCGCCGCTTTCGCCCTGGAGCCCAAGGACTCGGGCTCGTACCTCGATCAGAAGGAGTTCTTCAAGCCGGAGCTGTACATCTCCAGCTCCCAGGAGCCGGTCGACGCGATCATCCAGCGCCTCCCCAACAAAGCCGTCTGGGAGAGCTTCATGGCAGACCAGGAGATGCGCCAGGCCACGGCCTCCCTGGGGTCCCCCCGTGTCCTGTCCCACGCCTATATCGACCCGCGGTCCGGAGCGGCGACCAGCATCATCGGTTCCGTCCCGATGATCCCCGGCCGCGGCGTGGGCAACGGCATCAAGCTCTCGACCCTGAGCATGCGCCTCGGCCGCGAGGTCCAGAAGGTCGACTCCAAGACGGTGGGCGACCTCGTGAAGGCGTATATCCGCGACAACGCGGCCCTGCTCGCCATCGATGCCACTCAGCTCGGCGAGCTGCGCGCCGTCGAGGTCACGCCCGAGCTCTGGCAGGTGAGCGTCCCGCAGAGCTACAAGGGCGTTCCGGTCCGCTTCGGCCGCCTCGCGGCTTCGCTCAACAACGGCAACCTGGTGCTGATCGGCACCGAGACCTGGGGCGATGTCAAGGGCCTGAGCCACAATCCGAAGATCACCGGCCAGCAGGCCCTCGCAGCCGGCTTCGCCCACATCGGCGGCAGCTCGGCGGTCGACGACCTCCTGCGCCAGCCGACCCTGGAAATCATCCCCGTGTCGACGGGCGACGGCCCTTACGACGGCCCGGTGGGCAAGGGCTACAAGCACCGCCTGGTCTGGACCTTCGAGTTCATCCGGCCGCCCGAGGAGGCGCGATGGGAGATGATCGTCGACGCCCATGACGGCGAGGTGCTCGCCCTCCAGGACCTCAACCATTACGTCAATCACTCGGTCACCGGCGGCGTCTATCCGCTGACCAACACCGGCATCTGCCCGACCCCGCAGTCCTGCGGCACGATGCAGACCGGCTGGCCGATGCCGTTCGCCGACACCGGCCTCGTCTCGCCGAACAACTTCACCAACAGCGCCGGCATCTTCGACTGGGCGAGCGGCACGACCACGACGACCCTGACCGGCCGCTACGTCGACATCGTCGACACCTGCGGCGGCGTCACCAACAGCTCGACCATCGGCTCGATCGGCATGGGCGGCGCCAACAACCAGCACGACTGCACGACCGGCGGCGGCGGAGCGGGCAACACCCCGGCCGCGCGCTCGGCGTTCTACGAGGTGAACAAGATCGCCGAGCAGGCGCGCGGCTGGCTGCCCACCAACACCTGGCTGAACGCCCGCCTGACCACCAACGTCAACCTCAACCAGACTTGCAACGCCTTCTGGGGCGGCGGCTCGATCAACTTCTACCGCTCGGGCGGCGGCTGCCGCAACACCGGCGAGATCGCCGCCGTGTTCGACCACGAGTGGGGCCATGGCATGGACGACAACGACGCCCTCGGGGTCCTGTCCAACTCTTCCGAGGGTTATGCCGACATCGCGGGCATCTACCGCCTGCAGGCCTCCTGCGTCGGCCACGGCTTCTTCCAGACGCTCGACGACGGCTGCGGTACGACCGTCGACGGCAACGGCTTCAACACCAACGAGGCGCAGCAGGGAGCGTTGCACTGCGACAACGACTGCTCGGGCGTGCGCGACGCGGACTACCTGAAGCACACCCCGAACACGCCGGACACCGCGCTCGGCTACGTCTGCACCTCCTGCCTCACCGGCACGGGCCCCTGCGGCCGGCAGGTGCACTGCGCCGCGGCGCCCACGCGCCAAGCCGCCTGGGACCTGGTGGCGCGCGATCTCCAGAGCGCGCCGTTCAACTATGACAGCCAGACCGCCTTCATCATCGGCAACAAGATCTTCTACACCGGCAGCGGCAACATCGGCGCCTGGCACTCCTGCACCTGCGGCGGCACCTCGTCCGGCTGCGGCTCGACCAACGGCTACATGCAGTGGCTGACCGCCGACGACGACAACGGCAACCTCAACGACGGCACGCCGCACATGACGGCGATCTTCAACGCCTTCAACCGCCACGGCATCGCCTGCGCGACGCCGGCCGCGGTCAACAGCGGCTGTGCCGGCGGACCGACGGCGGCATCCACGATCTCCGGCACTGCCGGCACCTTCCAGTCCTCGCTGTCGTGGTCCTCGGTCGCGGGCGCGACCCGCTACTGGGTGTTCCGCTCAGAGGGTCATGCCGGCTGCAACTTCGGCAAGACCAAGATCGGCGAGACGACCGGCCTCACCTTCACCGACACGCAGGTGGCCGCCGGCCGCAACTACTACTACAACGTGGTCCCGGCCGGCGCTTCGAACGCCTGCTTCGGCCGCGCCAGCAACTGCGTGACCGTCACCCCGACCGCGGGCACGCCGACGCCGGACTTCGCGGTCTCGTGCAGCCCGTCGAGCCTGTCGGTCGCGCAGGGCGGCAACGGCGCCAGCACCTGCACGGTGTCGTCCACCAACGGTTTCAACAGCGCCGTCGCGCTGTCCTGCACCGGCCAGCCGGCCGGAGTGACCTGCGGCTTCTCGCCCAGCTCGGTGACACCGCCGGCCAACGGCAGCGGCAGCAGCGCGCTGACCGTCTCTGTCGCCGGCACGGTGACGCCCGGCACCTACAACTTCACCGCCCAGGGCGTGAACGGCGCGACCACCCGCACCTCGCCGATCGCGCTGACCGTGACCGGCCCCGGCCCGGTGACCGTGTTCTTCGACAACTTCGAGACCAGCCTGGGCTGGACCACCAACCCCAGCAGCACCGACACGGCCACGACCGGCCTGTGGGAACGGGGCGATCCGGAGCCGACCACCGACACCGGTGCCAGGCAGCTCGGCACCACGGTCAGCGGCGTCAACGACCTGGTCACGGGCCGGCTGGCCGGCGCCTCGGCGGGCGTCCATGACATCGACGGCGGCACGACCAGCATCCGCTCGCCCGCCATCACCCTGCCGGCCACCGGCACGCTGACCCTCTCCTTCTCCTACTACCTGGCGCACAGCTCCAACTCGTCCACCGCGGACTTCCTGCGGGTGCAGGTGGTCGGCGCGACCACTACCCAGGTGCTCGAGGAGCTGGGCGCGGCCACCAGCGACAACGCGGTATGGGCTACCTTCTCGGCGAACATCAGCGCGTTCGCCGGCCAGACGGTCCGCATCCTGATCCTGGCTGCGGACGCGTCCACGGCCAGCCTCGTCGAGGCCGGTATCGATGACGTGAGGATTACCCAGCAGTAAGAACAGATCGGACCCGTGCGCGGAGGCTCCGGCCTCCGCGCACGCTGTCTAGTGCCCTGTCATGCCGGAAAAGATGGATCATCCCTCTGTAGGGGCACCTCTTGTGGGCATACGCGCTAACTTTGCCACGGCAACAACCGGCGGGTCTACCCGAGCGACTCGGGGAGAAGATTCAGTGGCTCGGGGACAGCCCCGAGCGACTCGGGGAGGGGATTCAGTGACTCGGGGACAGCCCCGAGCAACTCGGGGAGAGGATTTAGTGGCTCGGGGACAGCCCCGAGCAACTCGGGGAGAGGATTCAGTGGCTCGGGGACAGTCCCGAGCAACTCGGGGAGAGGATTCAGTGGCTCGGGGACAGCCCCGAGCAACTCGGGGAGAGGATTTAGTGGCTTGAGGATTGCCCGTATGCCTCTTGTGGGTGCCCTTCCGGAGGGCGGCCACAAGAGCCGCCCCTACATCAAACACTATCCATCACTCGGGCTGTGACAAGGTACTAGAAGGTCTCGTAGCTCGCCCAGTTCGGGTCGATCTGCTCGAGCAGGCTCCGGCAGACCACGTCCGGCACTCCCTCCTGGCTGAGGCGGCGGAGCCCCAGCCATCCGGGCTCGTTGATCAGGACCTTCCAGGAACCCTCCTCCCAGCGCAGCAGCGCCTGGCCGCCGGTTTCTCCACGGGTCCAGGTGGCGAGCGCGTAGACGGAGTCGAGGGCGATCTGCTCCAGCTTGATGGGCTCGGGTACCCCGGTACCCTCGTACGTGTCATGGAGCAGGGCCTGCTGGATCGCCGCCTTGTGCAGGGCGCTCGGCGGCACCGGATTGATCATGTCGGCCGTCCGCGCGCTCTGCGTGCAGCCGGCCAGGCCGAGGGCGGCGAGAGAAACGAGGACGGAACAGATCTTCCTCATGGGATCAACCGTTCGCCTTGAGCTCCGCGATCACCATCCGGATCTGCTGGTCGGGCTCATCCATGAGTGGGATGCTCCCCGCGCCCTTGTGGCCGCCGCCGCCGTAGCGCGCGGCGAGCTCGCCGACGTTGGTGCGGCAGGTCCGGTTGAAGATGCTGTGCCCCACGAGCAGCATGGGGAACTCGCGGTTCGGCCCCCAATGGACGCGCACCGAGACGTTGACGTCGGGGTAGATGGCATAGACCAGGAAGCGGTTGCCGATGGGCACATGGTCCAGGGACCGGAAGTCGGTGACCACCACGTTGCCCTCGATCCGGCTGCACGCCCTGAGCTCCTCGATGAAGCGCTCGTTCTCGCTGTCCAGGATGTCGCAGCGGCGCTTGACGCCCGGGTCGCTCAGCACGTGCTCGATGGGCGTGCCGATCCTGAGCAGGTCCATCAGGTGGAGGAAGTAGCTCTCGAAAGTGCCCATGCCGGTGCGGCCGTCGATGGTGAACCCGAGCTTGATGTAGCCCTCGGGCGCGAGCACGTCGGAGGGCGTGAGGTTGGCCGAGTCCAGGCGGTCGGTCTCCTGCACCAGCTCCCTGAACTGAGGCATGGCCTCCTCGCCGCCGTAGTACTCGTACACGAGCCCGGCCGCGGACGGCGCCTCCGCGAAGGCGCCGCGGATCTCCCCAAGGGGGATGTTCGCCGTGGCCGTGTGCAGGTGGTGGTCGAACCACATGGCGCAGTTGGGATGGTAGGGCAGGTTCGCCACGATGTCATCCGGCCGGATGTCCGCCCGGCCGTCCGTGATGTCCTGGGGGTGGATGAGCGAGATGCCGTTGACGTCCTCGTTGAGGGTCAGCAGCACGGCGCAGGTCAGCCCGTCGAGGTCTCCGCGTGTCACAAGTCGCATGGTTGAGAGGATTATAGCCCCCTCTCCCCCGGCACGGGGGAGAGGGACGGGGAGAGGGGGGATGGGATCAATTACAATTGTCCCTTCCCTGCCGTTTCACGGCACAGGAGAGAGTATGAATCGGCCCTACGCTGTACCTGAGCCCTCCAACTGGAGCCCGACATCCTGGCAGAGCCTGCCCGCGACGCAGCAACCCGTCTATCCGGACTCGGAACGGCTGCAGCAGGTGCTCCACGAGCTCTCCTGGCTGCCTCCCCTGGTGACCTCCTGGGAGATCGAGCGGCTCAAGACGCAGCTTGCGGAGGCTTCCCGCGGCGAGCGCTTCCTCCTCCAGGGGGGCGACTGCGCCGAGACCTTCGCGGACTGCACCTCGCCGATCATCACGAACAAGCTCAAGATCCTTCTCCAGATGAGCCTGGTGCTGGTCCACGGCATGCGCAAGCGGGTGATCCGGGTGGGGCGCTTCGCCGGCCAGTACGCGAAGCCGCGCAGCGACGACCAGGAGCGACGGGGCGACGTCTCGCTCCCCTCCTACCGCGGCGAGCTGATCAACCTCGCTCCCTACACGCTGGCCGACCGCACGCCGAACCCCGAGCTGATGCTGCGCGGCTACGAGCGCTCCGCCCTGACGCTGAACTTCATCCGCTCTCTCATGGAGGGCGGCTTCGCCGACCTGCATCATCCCGAGTATTGGGACCTCGACTGGGTCCGGCACACGCAGTACGCCGAGGAATATCACCAGCGGGTGAAGGCGATCCGCGACTCGATCTGGTTCACCGAGACGATCATGGGCCAGCGCAACCGGGAGATCAGCCGGGTCAACTACTTCACCAGCCACGAGGGGCTTCATCTGCTCTACGAGCAGGCGCAGACCCGGCAGGTGCCACGGCGCGCGGAGTGGTACAACCTCTCCACCCACTATCCCTGGCTCGGGATGCGCACCGCGGTGCTCGGCGGCGCCCACGTTGAGTACTTCCGGGGGATCGCGAACCCGATCGCGGTCAAGGTCGGGCCCGCCATGACGCCGGAGACGGTGCTGGCCCTGGCCGAGGTGCTCGACCCGCACCAGGAGCCCGGCCGCCTGACCCTGATCCACCGTTTCGGGCAGAAGAAGATCGCGGACGGGCTGCCGCCGCTGATCGAGGCCATGCGCCAGGCGGGACGCACCGTGCTCTGGGTCTGCGACCCGATGCACGGCAACACCGAGACCACCTCCAGCGGAATGAAGACCCGGCCGTTCAACCACATCCTGTCGGAGCTGGAGCAGGCCTTCGACATCCATGCGGCCTGCGGGTCCTACCTCGGCGGGGTTCACTTCGAGCTGACCGGCGAGAACGTGACCGAGTGCGTGGGCGGCGCCCGCGGGCTCTCCGAGCACGACCTGCAGCACGCCTACCACTCGACGGTGGACCCGCGGCTGAACTACGAGCAGGCGCTGGAGATGGCGCTGCTGATTGCAAGGCACGGGGAGCGCTAAGCCATCACGGAGAGCATCCCGAACACCGGTTCCCCCAGGCTCCGGTCCCCTGTCACCTCCGACCTCTCCGCGGCCTGCTCCCGGGTGATCCCCTTGGTCATCCGGCGCCAGGCCGTGTCCTGGCTCATGCAAACTCGCGCCTGCGGCGCTTCCGGGGCTCCCTCGTAGAGCCGCCAGCGGCTGCCTTCGCGCACCAGCGCCCACTCCCCTCCCGCCTCGCCCTCGATCTCGACGGCGATGGCGGTCCCCTCCTCAGCCTCGACCGAGCGGTAGGCATGGGGCAGGCCCCTCAGGAAGGCGTCGAGCACCGGGTGCATCAGCCTGCGGCTCGTCAGGCCGGGCGCGCCCACCGCTTCGCGGATCTGCTGCTGGTGATGCCAGCGTTCCGTGTACTCCCGTGCGACGTCGAACCAGCTCTCGGAGGTCTCCTCGCCGGCCCAGGCCACGGAAAAGAGCGCGGGGCCGGACGGATCGAGACCCGCCAGGTGAGCGGAGAGCTCCGCACCGGTCTTCTCCAGGAAATCGGTCAGGAGCCGCGGGCTCACCCTCTTCATGGCCCGCACCCAGACATGGTTGAGGTCGTTCAGGAAAGCGACGAGGTCCCCGTACCCCTCGATCGGCCCGTCCGGAGGCACGGGAGGCAGGCGGTCGCGGTCGAAGGCGAGCCGGCGGATTGCGGTATCGAGCAGGTGCGCGGCCACGTCCTTCACGGTCCAGGCGCCCACCGCGGGGCGTCCCCAGTCCTCCTCGCTGAGGCCCCGGAGCAGGGGGATGAGCAGCGCGTCCAGCTCCGGGAACAGCTCGACGACGTCGATCCGGCTGACTTCTCTCATTCGACCGCCCACAGCTCGACGCCGGTGTCAGGGTCGAAGGCCAGGAAGAAGACCCGGGGACCGGCCGCCAGCAGTTCCCACTCGCCGATCCAGCCCGGGGCCAGGTCTTTCACCCGGAGAGTGCCCGCGGCCGTGCCATCCGTTTCCCAGAGGGGCGCTCCCGGCAGGCTGGTGATGAAGAGCAGACGGTCGCCGAGCGCGGCAAAGGCCGAGACCGGCGGGGTTTGCAGGGGCTCCGTCCCTTCCGGGGTGCCGTCGCTCGTCCAAAGGCCGCCGGAGGAATAGTAAAGGCGTCCCTGGAAGACGGTCCAGGCGCTGCCGGGATCGGCGGCGGGACCGATCCTGCGCGCATCGGCCCAGAGCCCCTCGTGATTCCCGACGATCAGGCTCTCTCCCAGGGAGGCGAGGAGGGAGCCGGTAAGCCCCTCGACCTCCAGGGAAGCCGCGGTGCCGTCGCTGCTCCACAGGCCGGCTTCGTCGAAGAACCAGAGCTTGTCGCCGTGCACGGTCAGGAGGGACGCGCTCTCCGGCGCGACATAGAGGCTCCCCTGGAAGGCCAGTAGCTCGCGGGCGCCGATATCCGCCATCTTCTGGACGGTTGTGCCGTCCGCCCGCCAGAGCGAACCCTCCAGGGAGAGGAAGAGCTCGCCTCCCACGACCGCGGAGCCCCACACCTCGGGCGGCTCGCGCGGCTCTTCTCCGGGGACCAGCTCGGCCACGAGGACGGTGTTGAAGCCATCGCTCTTCCAGAGCTCGTAGCCGTGGACTCCGTCGTCGGCGAAGAAGAGGACGGTGTCTCCGAGGGCACGCAAACCGGAGGGAAAGGAGCCTCCGCGGTCGGCATCATCCAGGTCCCGGACGAGCCTCGTTTCGGTGCCGTCGGTCGCCCAGAGCTCCAGCCCGTGCTCGCCATCGTCGGCGCCAAACAGGAACAATCCTGGCCCACCGGAAACCACTGCGCCGTGGAGAGACACCCAGGGCTCCCGGGGCTCGAAGTCGCTCACCCGGCCGTCCGCAGTCCAAAGCTCCATGCCGTTCACGCCGTCATCGGCCGCGAAGAGGACCCGGTCTCCCATCACGATGAGGGAGCCCGGGTTTCCGTCGCAGGGGCCGGGGCAGACGTCGCGGACGAGATCCACCCGGGCGCCGTCCGTGGACCACAGCTCGTGCCCGTGAACGCCGTCGGTGCCCGTGAAGTAGCGCCCAGGTCCGAGGGCATCGATCCCCGCGCAGGCGCCGGGGCAGAGGTCGCGCAGCAGCCGGGTGCCGCCGGCCGTGCCGTCGCTCACCCAGGGCTCGGGACCGTGGACGCCGTCTTGCGCGGCGAAGACGAACGGGCCGTCCGGAGACGAGCGCGGCAGGCCTAGGTACAGGGCCGCAGCGGGATCAAAGAACGCCCGCTGGCGGGAGAAGGCGGTGAGCTGCCGTGCTGTCCTGCCGTCCGAGACCCACAGCTCCTGACCTCTCCTCGTCTCGGCGACAAACCAGAGGCGCCCGCCGTGGACCACCGCGTCCAGGACCCCGAGGCCCCGCGCCAGGATTCCATCCGTGGACCACAGCTCGCCGCCGGCGGCAAAGACGAGGTGCTTGCCCACCCCGCCCAGGATGCGCGGCTCCCTTGGGAGCTTTCTGACCAGGGTGGTCCCCTGCCAGAGGGATTTTCCACGGACGAACCAGATCTGTCCCTGAAAGGCCGTGAGCTGCGACGCGGGAGAGTCCAGAACCTGCCGCGTCCCCTCCGGGGTGCCGTCGCTGCGCCAGAGACCCCCGTCCGCCACGAAGTAGAGGATGCCCCGGGCCACCGCGCTCTCCCTGCCGGCGGAAAGCGGGCCGGAGAGTCGCTGCGCGGTCCCGCCGTCGGTCACCCAGAGCGACTTCCGGCCGGGCTCGGCGTAGGCGAGGAAGAAGAGCCTGTTCCCGACCCGCGCCAGCGGCTCCACGGCGTCGGTGCAGCCCGAACAGGTGTCCACGAGGGGGCGGGTCCCCTCGGCGGTGCCGTCGCTCGTCCAGAGCACGCGGTCCGAGCCGTCCGAGGACTCGAACACGGCCCTGTCGCCGAGCGCCGCGAACGCCGCCGGCCCGCTGCCGGCGGGCGTGGGCACGGGGTTGACGTCCTTGACGAGGTAGGGCTCCAGGGCCGCCGCCGGCAAGGCGAGGAGCACGAGCAGGACGGCCCGGAAACGCATGATCTACGGCGAATCCGGCCGCACGGCCCAGAGCTCCCAGCCGGTGGAGGTGTCATAGGACGGAAAGAAGACCCGATCCCCGGCGCGGACCAGTTCCCCCGGATGGTTGAGGAGGACCGGCGGCTGGACCTGGAATGTGCCCGCCTGCGTGCCGTCGGACTCCCACAGCTTGAGGACGCCGAAGTGGTCCGGAGCCGTGAAGACGAGACGGTCGCCCAGGACGGCGTACCTGCCCGGGGAGAAGATCTCCCGGCCCTCATGGTCGAGGAACGGACCGGTTCTCTCTCCGGTACCGTCCGTCACCCAGACCGTGGCGCTGCTGAGGGAGACGTAGTAGAGCCGGCCCTGGAAGACGGCGTGGGGCATGTTCATGACCTCCTGGTCATGGATCTTCCGTGTCCCCGCGGGTGTGCCGTCCGTCACCCAGAGGCCCTCGCCGTGGAGGGAAATGATGAGCCGGTCACCCAGCGAGGCCATGAACTGGACCTCGAAGGAGCCGCTGCCGGGCGCGAATTCGACCTCCAGCCTCGTTCCGGCCTCGGTACCGTCGCTGCTCCACAGCTCCTTGCCGTGCTCGCCGTCGTCCGCGAAGAACCAGAGGCGGCCGGCGTAGACGGTGAAATGGACCGGGAGCGAAAATTCGCCACCCGCTTTGAGGTCCAGGAGAGGAACGGTGCCAGCCGTGGTGCCGTCGCTCGTCCAGAGCCGGGTATCCTCCCCGGCCGTGAAGTAGAGCTTGCCCTGGAAAGCCGTCAGCTCCCTGGCTTCCGAGTTGGCCGGTCCGGGCACGATGTCCAGGACCAGCCGCGTCCCCTCCCGGGTGCCGTCGCTCACCCACAGCTCGCGGCCGTGCTCCTCGTCCTGGAGGTCGAAGAACACCCGGCTCCCCGCGGCCTCCATCTCGGGCGGATTGCAGCAGCCCTGCACGGCCTCCCCGGTCAGCCGGAAGGTGCCCGCCGCCGTGCCGTCCGTCCGCCAGGGCACGTAGATGTCATTCTCGTTCCCGAAGTAGACGAGCAGCCCTCCGGCCTCGGCGAACGCTCCCGCCGGCACTCCATCCAGCTCGTCCGGTCCGAACGTCCGGAACCGCACGGTCCCGGCGGCCGTGCCGTCGCTCTTCCGCAGCTCCGGATCGCCCCCGGTCCGGGCCGCGAAGACGACCTGGTCCCCCAGCGGCCGCAGCCTGCCGGGGAAGGAGCCGCCGATGTCGATCCGGTTGATGTCCTCGACGAGCCCGGTCCCGGCAGCCGTGCCGTCGGTGCGCCAGAGCTCGGCCCCGTGCTCGCCGTCCTCGCCGCGGAACAGGAGCGTTCCGTCCAGGACGGCACCGTGGAACCCATCCTCCTCCCAGAGGAACGGATCCTCGAAATCGGTGACCGGGAAGGTCCCCGCCGCGGTTCCGTCGGTTCTCCAGACCTCCTGGCCGGCCTCGCTGGTGAAGGCCACGAAGAAGAGCTGGCCGCCCGCGGCGAAGAACGCCTGGACGACCCCGAAATCGGCGTCCGTCACCCGGCGGGTGCCCTGGGGGGTGCCGTCCGTGGACCACAGATGGTTGGCGGCGCCAGGCTCCGCCGCGAGGAAGTAGAGCCGGCCGCCGACCACCCCCGCCGGGACCATTCCGCTGGGGCACGTGCCCAGGCAGACGTCGCGCAGCAGGCGGGTGCCCTGCGGGGTGCCGTCCGTGACCCAGGGCTCGCTGCCATGGACGGGGTCGAACCCCTGGAAGACGAACAGGCCGCGGATGCCCTGCGCCCAGGCAGGCCCGAAAAGGATGAAACCGGAGAAGCTGGCCAGAGCCCGCGTGCCGCGCCCCGTGCCGTCGCTGACCCAGAGCTGCCGCTTCCCGCCTCCGTTCACCTCCACCATGAAGTAAAGCCGGTTCCCGTGGACGACGGGCGGCTCCGGGACG
This sequence comes from Acidobacteriota bacterium, assembly GCA_034667225.1. GTDB lineage: Bacteria > Acidobacteriota > Thermoanaerobaculia > Multivoradales > UBA5704 > DATMER01. Next base: position 191,204 of record JAXDKG010000014.1, on the reverse strand, counting down.
ACGCTCCCGCTACGCAGGCTGGAGACCGGCTTAGTCCCCCGGGGGGAGCCGTCGCCGGCCCAGAGCTGCGGTGTCCGGCTTCGGCCCGGGGGCGGCGCGAAGAAGGTGAGGCGCTTGCCCACGACGCGGATGTGCACCGGGGAGGCATGGCTCGGCGAGGAAGGGACGGGATCGACCGCCAGGACCGTATTGGCGGCCGTACCGTCGGAGCTCCAGAGGGCACCGCCATGCTGCCCGTCGTCGGCGCCGAACCAGGCCCGTTCCCGGTACGCCGTCAGCTCCTGGATCTCCGAGCCCTCGGGCCCCGGCCGGACGTCGGCCACGAGATAGGTGCCCGCGGGGGTGCCGTCGGTGCGCCAGAGCTCCGCGCCGTGCTCTGCGTCCCGGGCCCTGAAGTAAAGGACACCCTGGCTGGCGATCCAGACCCGCGGCCAGCGATCGACCGTCACGCCGGGCTCGGTGAGGCGGAAGGTGCCGGCGGGCGTGCCGTCGCTGACCCACAGGTTGGGAAAGTCGCCGATGGGGTTGCCCGACACGAAGAAGTAGAGCTGCTCCGTCACGGCGTACTCCCTCGGGTCCCCGAGCTCTCCCGCGGCCTCGGAGAGCTGGAAGGTGCCCGCGGCCGTGCCGTCGCTGCGCCACAGCTCGTGGCCGAGGACGCCGTCGTCGGCGAAGAAGAGGACGGCGCCGCGGAACGTGACCAGGTGCGAAGGGTCCGAGCCGGCCGGCTCCCCTACGGTGTTGATGTCCTTGACGAGGTATGGCTCCAGGCCTGCCGCCGGTATTGCGAGCAGGGCGAGGAGAACGAGCAGGGAGCAGATGGCGAGGCTCTTCATGGCGTGACCGCCCAGAGCTCCATCCCGTGCACGCCGTCATCGGCGCCGAACAGGAGCTTTCCGTCCAGCACGGCCCCGTGGAACCCGTCCTCCGCCCAGCTGAAAGGCGGCGCGAAATCGGTGACCCGGACGGTTCCCGCCGCCGTCCCGTTGGTGCTCCAGACCTCCTCGCCGTTCTCGCCGTCCCGGGCCACGAAGAAGAGCCGGCCTCCGAGAACGAAGGGATCATGGGGCAAGGAGTCGCAGCGTCCAGGGCAGATGTCGCTCACGAAGCGGGCCGTCCTGCCGTCCGTGGACCACAGCTCGTGCCCCCGCGCCGGGTTCGCGGCCGTGAAGTAGAGCCGGCCGTTGAACACCAGCAGCACGTATCCGCGGGGGCAGAAATTGGCGCCGGGGCAGATGTCCTTCAGCAGGTGGGTGCCCTGGCGCGTGCCATCCGTGATCCAGGGCTCGACGTAGTGGGTCCCGTCGTCCGCCCAGAAGAGGAAGCGGCCGTTCAGGTCCCCATGCGGCTGAAAGATGATCGAGATATCCCCGAAGGCATTCTGGTTCGGGAAGTTGGTCAAGGCCCGGGTGCCGCGCGCCGTGCCGTCGGTGACCCAGAGCTCCTGGCCTTTCGGGGTCGAGGCGGCGAAGTAGAGGCGGTTCCCCCCGACCATGGAGTCGAACAGGGCCGTGAACCCCCTGATCGGCGCCGTCCCCTGGGCCGTGCCGTCGCTGGCCCACAACCGCTGGCCGTCCGGCGTGGGCAGGAAAAAGAGGAGGCGGCCGCCCACCACCCGGAGGGGCTCCCTGTCCGTGAACGGAGGCAACGCCGGCAGATCGACCGCCAGGACCGTCCCGGCCGGCGTGCCGTCGGTACGCCAGAGGGCGTTGCCGTGCTGTCCGTCGTCGGCGAAGAACCAGACCTGGCCCTTGTACTCCGTGAGCCACTCGACGGTCGAGCCCTCGGTTCCCGGCCGGAGGTCCGCCACCAGGCGGGTGCCCGCGACGGTTCCGTCGCTGCGCCAGAGCTCGAAGCCGTGCGCGTCCTGGGCCACGAAGTAGAGGACGCCCTGGCTCGGCACCCAGAGGCTGAAGGCCGCGACGCCCTGGAATTCGATCGACATCCCGGGACCGGTCAGGTCGAAGGTGCCTCCGATCGTGCCGTCGCTGACCGCCAGGCCGCGGTTCTCATTGAGGAAGAAGTACAGATCCCCGGTCGCGCGCACCGGTTCCAGGGCATGCCCGGTGAGCTGAAAGGTGCCCCCGTCCGTGCCGTCGCTGCGCCACAGCCCGAGATTGGTGAAGAACAGGACGGCGTCGCCGACCGTCTCCAGGTGCCTCGGGTCCGAGCCGAGCGGTCCCGGGTTGATGTCCTTGACGAGGAACGAGTCCAGAGCCACCGCGGGAAGTGCGAGGAGAGCGAGCAGGACACAGACGGCAAGACTCTTCATGAAGCCTCCTGGAGGGGTGAGTGACAGACAATAGGCTACCGCACCTTCAAGGACCCCGCGGAGCCCGCCGGGGTTTACGGCCTCACCGCCCAGAGCTCCCATCCGGTGGGTAGACAGGTCAAACGAGTGGGTAGAGGGGTCAAACGACTGGGTAGAGGGGAGCTACTCAGTTATTGCCGGACACAACCCGGTGAATGTCGGGCCCTACCCAGTCATTTGCGGACCGCACCCAGTGGGTAGACGGCTCCAACGAGTGGGTGGAGGGGTCTACCCACTGGGTAGAAGAGAGGAAACCCGTTGTTTTCAGACACGAGTCAGTGATTGCCGGGTCCGGGCCAGTCGTTTGAGGGCCATACCCAGCGGGTGGAGCGCTCCAACCACTTGGTAGAGGGGTCTACCCACTGGGTCAGGCGCCTCCAGAGGCCGGTGGGCTTGCGTACGCATGGACGAGTCGCTGGTACGGACGTACGGGACGGTGGTACACGCGGGGGAGTCGCTCGTACGGCCGTACCAGTCGTTCGTACGGCTGTACGAGTCGTTCGTACGTCCGTACCAGTCGCTGGTACAGACTGGGCAATCGCTCGTACAAACGTACGAGTCGCTCGTCCACATGGGAGAAGCACTCGTACGCCTGGACAGGCTGCTAGGGCCTGACCGCCCAGAGCTCCACGCCGCTGCCGCGGTCGAAGCTCGGGAAGAAGACATGGTTTCCGGCCCGGATCAGCGCCTCGGGCTCATTGGTCCCCGGCACGGTCTGCGGCAGGAGCAGGAAGGTGCCCGCGGACGTGCCGTTGGACTCCCAGAGCGGCACGCCGGGGACCCGGGTCTTGAAGAGGAGGCGATCGCCCAGGATCGCGAAGCGGGCCGGCTCCTGGATCTCCATGCCATCGCGGTCGAGGAAGGGCCCGGTCCCCGCCTCCGTACCATCCGTCGTCCACAGGATGGGAATCCGGTCGCCGTTCGCGGCGGCGTAGTAGAGCCGTCCCTGGAGGAGGGTCCAGGCCACCGGGCCGCTGAGCCCCTTATCGTGGATCTTCCGGGTTCCCGCCGGCGTGCCGTCCGTCACCCAGAGGCCTTCCCCCTGGGCCGGCGAGGAGCCGGAGATGACGAGCCGGTCGCCGAGGGAGATCAGGGCGACCGGGTAGAAGGGATCGGGTCCGGGCTCGAGATCGACGGCCAGGCTCGTTCCGGCGCCGGTGCCGTCGCTGTTCCACAGCTCCCGGCCGTGCTCGCCGTCGTCCGCGAAGAACCACAGGCGCCCGGCATGGACGGTGAGGAGGGTGGGATCGGAGCTGTGGGTCGGATGGATGTCCTTGATCTCAACGGTGCCCGCCTCGGTGCCGTCGCTCGCCGAGAGCTCGCGGAGGTTGAAGGAGGAGGCTGCCGAGAAGTAGAGCTTCCCCTGGAAGGCGGTCAGCTCGCGCGGCTCGGAGCCGGAGGATCCGGGATCGATGTCCCGGACCCGCCGCGTCCCCTCCACCGTGCCGTCGCTGGCCCAGAGCTCGGTGCCCTGCTCCTCTTCCCGGGCGGCGAAGAAGGCCAGATCCCCCACGGCGCGGATCCGCGGCAGGACGCAGCAGGCCCGGATACCGTCGGGGGTCAGCCGGAGCGTGCCCGCTTCCGTGCCGTCCGTCCGCCAGAGCACGGCGCCGGTGCCCTGCCGCATGAAAAAGAAGAGCCGGCCGCCGGCCACGTCGGTTTCTTGCAGCGGGAAGAGATCGTCCACCTCGCCCGGCGTGAACGCCCGGATCTTCCGGGTCCCCGGCGCGGTACCGTCGCTCTCCCACAACCCCGCTCCGCCGTCGTAGGCGAAGAAGACGGCGCGGTCGCCGAGGGCGCGCAACGCGGACGGGTAGGAGCCGCCGAAATCGGCGTCGTTGATGTCGCGCACGAGCCGCGTGCCTTCGGCCGTGCCGTCGGCGCGCCAGAGCTCGACCCCGTGCTCTTCGTCCCTGGCCTGAAAGAGAAGCTGCCCCGGCACGGCGGTCCACTCGAAGGAATCCCAGACCCTGTCCGAGTCGAAGTCGCTGATGCGGAGGGTCCCGGCGACCGTGCCGTCGGTGGCCCAGATTTCATCCCCGGAGCTGCCGTCGTCGGCCGAGAAGAGCAGGCGGTCCCCCACTGGGGACAGGCCGAAGGGGAAGGCATCGCAGCTCCCGGGGCAGAGGTCCTGGATGAGGCGCGTGCCGGCGGCGGTGCCGTCGGTCACCCAGGCCTCGACGCCATGGGCGCCGTCATTGCCGGCGAAGAAGAAGCGCCCCGGCAGGCTTTCGAACCAGAGGTACTGGAAGCCCGAGCAGGGGCCGGGACAGAGGTCCCGCAGCAGGCGCGTGCCCTTCGGGGTGCCGTCGGTGACCCAGGGCTCGATGCCATGGGCGCCGTCGTGGGCCGCGAACACGAACCGGCCGCCGGGAGAGACCCACGGGAGGTAAAGGAAGAAATCGCTCGAGAAGAAGGCGTCCTTCCGTGCCAGGCTGGTGAGCGCCCGCGTGCCGGCCGCGGTGCCGTCGGTGACCCAGAGCTCCTGCCCCTTGCGTTCGTCCTCCGCCACGAAATACATGCGGTTCCCGTGGATGGCGAGGTCGCGGATGTTGACCGAGCCCGGCCCCGGGACGACGTCGCTGATCGGCGCCGTCCGCTTGGCGGTGCCGTCGCTGCCCCACAGCTCGTAGCCGCGCTGCGGAGTGAAGCCCAGGAAGACGAGGCGCTTGCCCAGCTTCTCCAGGCCGGCGGGGAGCAGGCCTGTGGCCTTGACCCGGACCGTGCCGGCCGCCGTGCCGTCGGTCCTCCAGAGAGCGCCGCCGCGGCCGTCGTCCGCGGCGAAGTAGATCCGGCCCGCGAATTCAGCCAGCGACCGCGCGCCGGACCCCGCGGGACCGGACCGGAGGTCCGCCACGGGATGAGTGCCGGCAGGGGTGCCGTCAGAGCGCCAGAGCTCCCGTCCGTGGACCGGGTCTTCAGCCGGGAAATAGAGGGTTCCCTGCCCCGGCATCCAGACGGCTCCGAAAAAGCGGGCCTTCACCGAGGAGTCCGTCAGGCGGAAGGTGCCGCCGGGCGTCCCGTCGGTGACCCAGAGGGTTGCGGGGCCGAAGAGCTCGTCGTTGGCGATGAAGAAGTAGAGGCTCTCCGTCAGGGCAAAGTAGCCGGGGTTGCCGGAGCAGTCGGGCTTGCAGATGTCCGCGACCTGCCAGGTGCCCGCCGCCGTGCCGTCGCTGCGCCACAGCTCGCGCCCGGAGACGCCGTCGTCCGCGACGAAGAGGGCCGCGCCGCCCAGGGTGACGAAATTCGCCGGCTCCGAATAGGCCGGGTCCGGCACCGGGTTGAGGTCCTTGACGAGATAAGGCTCCAGGGCGAGGGAGGGAGCCGCGAGGAGCGCGAGCAGGCTGCAGACGGCGAGACTCTTCATGAGGCCTCCTGAGGGTGCGACAGAACTTTCGTAGTCTATCGCACCCATCAGGCATGGCCTCAGTACGCCGTGCCCGCCTCGATCTGCTGGATGAGGTTCTCAAGGTTCTTGCGGGCTGCCTCGTCTGGGGCCTGGGTCAGCGCCTCGCGGGCGTACTTGAGCGCTTCCGCCTTGTGGCCGAGCGCGGCGTGGCCGCGGGCGAGGCCCACGTTGACCGGCCACTGCTTCGGATGCCGCTTCGCGTTCAGCTCGAAGATCCTCAGCGCCTCGTCATACTTCTTGTCGGCCTGGAGCTGGCGGCCGTAGGCGTGGATTTCGAGGGGACCGGCCGTGGGGTGGTTCAGGGCCAGGTCGAACGTCTTCTTCGACTCCTCGGCCTTGCCGTTGGCCTCCTGGAGCTGCGCCAGCGTACTCAGGGTGACGACGTTGGGCTGGCCCGTCGGCGGGTTGGCGGCCTGCTCGGCCCAGCGCAGCGCCTCCTCCAGGTTCGTCTTGTTGGTCAGGGCGTACTGGGCCGCGGCGTTCCAGCCCTGCCAGTTGAAGCCGGGGCTCGAGCGCAGCTCGTTGCGCAGGTTCTGGACGTACAGGTCCGCCGCGTTGGGCACCGTCACGTCGAAGGGCACCTGCAGGTTTTCCCACTTGAGGGCCACGGTGGCCTTGTCCGGATGGCGGTCGGTGAACTCGTAGGCCAGCCACTCGTGGTACTCGCTCTTGGCGGGCTTCGCCTTGACGCGGAGGGCGTCCTCCTTGGCGTCGTAGAAGAAGCTCCCCCAGGAGGTGTTGTTCTTCGAGAAGATCACCGTCCACTCTTCCTGCCCCGGGATGAAGTGCAGGCCGTACGAGCCGGCCGGCAACGCCTGTCCCTGGACCTGGACGTCGTGGGTCGTGGTGAAGACGGTGTTCTCGTTGGCGCCGCCGCGCCAGGGGCACTGGTCGCCGCAGGTGCCGAAGCCGAGGTTGGCCATGCCATAGGGCACGAGCCCACCCCAGATCTTGCCCGTCCGGTCGGCGCCGTCGGGCGTGTGGACGTCGGGGCTGCTGTAGTCGATCGTCACCTTCACCAGGCCGATCTGCTGGGTGACAGTCGATCGCTGGTTGTCGCCGTCCGGCGGCAGAGTGACACCGGGGAATTGGGCGGCGGCCGGCAGGGACACCGCCGCAGCCAGGAGGATCAGGGCAAAGCTTCGCTTCATGGAAGGCTCCTTTCGTTCCGGAGCCTAGCTACGCAAAAACGGGGAAAAGGTTACTTCGGCCCCCACAGCTCTTCCAGCCGGGCGTCCCGGCCGCAGCTCGTGCGGTAGAACTTGTAGCGGATCGGGTTCTTCTCGTAGTAGTCCTGGTGGTACCCCTCGGCCGGGTAGAAGGTCGAGGCCGGCACGATCTCGGTCACCACCTTCCTCTCGACGAACTTCTTCTGCACCTGCGCCTTGCTCTCCTCGGCCAGGCGCTTCTGCTCGGCGTCGTGGACGAAGATGGCCGTCCGGTACTGGTTGCCATGGTCGCAGAACTGCGCGTTCGCGGTGAGCGGGTCCACATTGTGCCAGTAGACCTCCAGCAGCTTGGCGTAGGAGACCTTGGACGGGTCGTAGACCACCTGGACGGACTCGGCGTGGCCGGTGCCGCCGTCGGAGACCTCCTCGTAGGTAGGGTTCTTCTTCGTGCCGCCGGTGTAGCCGGAGGTCGTGGAGACCACTCCGTCGAGCTTGTCGAACGGAGGCTCCATGCACCAGAAGCAGCCGCCGGCGAACGTGGCCTTGGCGAGGCCCTTCTTCGGCGCCTGCGCGGAGGCGTGCACGGCCAGGAGGCCGATAGCGATCAGGATGGCGAGGATGGTTGAAGTCTTTCTCATGGCTACTGTACGGAACAGACAGACCGGGGAGATTCATCCCGGATTGGTTACAATGACCGCGCCGTAACGATTCCGGGAAGAGGAGGCACGCATGAGGCTGGCCCTGGTAAACCTCAAAGGAGGCGTCGGCAAGACCACGACGGCGGTGAACCTGGCCGCGGCGTTCGCGCGCAGCGGGCTCCGGGTCCTGGTCGTGGATCTCGATCCGCAGGGCTCGGCAAGCCTGTCGTTCGGGGTGCGCCGGGAGGAGGCCGATCCTTCCTCGGCGGAGCTCCTCGCCGGGAAAGCGGAGGCCGCGGCGGTGATCCGTCCCACCGGCGTCGAGGGGATCGACCTAATCCCGGCCTCGCTGCGCCTGGCGGGGCTCGACCTTTCCCTGGCCCGCAAGCAGGAGCCCGAGAAGCTGCTCAAGAAGGCGCTCGCCCCGGTCAAGCGGCGCTACGACGTGATCCTCTTCGACTGCCCGCCTGGGCTGTCGGTCCTCAGCCTCAACGGCCTGGTCGCCGCCAACGCCTTCGTGGTGCCGGTGGTTCCCCACGACCTGGACATGGAGGCGCTGGCCGGATTCCTGGAGCTGCTGGAGTCGTCGCGCGAGCGCATCGGCAAGCTGCCCGAGAGCCTGGGCATCCTCCTCACCATGGTCGATCACCGCACGCTGGTGACCGACGAGCTGGTGCAGGCGATCCGCAAGCGCTATGGCCAGCAGGTGCTGCGCACCGAGATCCCGGTCAACGTGCGGCTCGCCCAGGCGCCCGGACAGGGGCGCACCATCTTCGGCTTCGAGAGCTGGTCTTCGGGAGCCTTCGCCTACGGCAAGCTCGGCGCCGAGGTGCTGCGCCGCGCCCGCAAGGCCGATCTGCTGTAGTCAGGCGGACCGCTTGACGAGCTGGCCGCAGGCGCCCTGAACATCGCGGCCCCGGCTGCGGCGCACGGTGACGAAGCAGCCGTGCTCGTGGAGGCGGCGGGCGAAGGCCTGGGTGCGGTCCTCCTCCGGCTCCCGGAAGACCGCGTGCGGGTGCTCGTTCATGGGGATCAGGTTGACGTTGTGGCCGTGCCGCAGGTCCCCCAGCCAGTCGGCCAGGCGGTCCGCATCCTCCAGCGTGTCGTTCACCCCGCCGAGGAGCACGTACTCGAAGATGAGGCGCTCGTGGCGCTTGAGCTCCCAGGCATCGAGCGCCTGCCGCAGCCGGGCCAGGTTCCAGGCGCGGTTGACGGGCATCGTGGCGGAGCGGGCCTCGTCGGTCGTGGCGTTGAGGGACACCGCGAGCAAAGGCCGGGGGGTCATCCTCGACAGCCGCTCGATGCCGGAGACCAGGCCGGCCGTGCTCACCGTGATCCGCCAGGGAGAGAGCAGGGTTCCCTCCGGGTGGCAGAGGACCGTGATCGCCCGGTGGACGTGGTCGAGGTTGTGGAGCGGCTCCCCCATCCCCATGAAGACCAGGAAGAGGTTTTCGCCGAGCTGCGGACCCATCTCGCGCATCAGGGCGAGCACCTGGCCCACGATCTCCCCCGCCGTCAGGTTGCGGAGGATGCCCATGGCCCCGGTCGCGCAGAAGGTGCAGCCCATGGCGCATCCGACCTGGCTCGATATGCAATAGGTCACCCGCTGGTCGCCGCAGCCCGGATAGCCGCGCGGCATGTGAATCGCCTCGATACGGTGGCCGTCCGCGAGCCCGAGCACGAGCCGGGTGGCGCCGTCCGCCGAGGGGTGGCGCTCCAGGATCGCAGGCAGGGAGAGGTCGGTGTGTTCCTCCAGCCAGGCGCGGATCTCGCGGGAGAGGAACAGGCTGTCCGGCCGCCAGGTGCGCACCCGCTGGAGCCGCGCGAACACGTGCTCGGGCCGCCCCGGACAACCCAGCGCGGCCAGGTCGTCGGGCAGGAGCGCCCATGCGGAGGGCGGACCCTCGCGCTCGGGAGCCCGGCGCTCCCAGGGGCGATCGGTGGTGGGGACGACGTGCAGCATTCGGGGGAGTTTAGCCTACCCGCCGGGCCGGCAGGGCGCGCCCGCCGCGTAGCGGGCCAACTCTTTCTCCATCGGTGGCACCCGCTCCGCCGGCCCCTCCTGGCGGGCGGCTTCAATGGCCTTGCGCTGCCACTCGGCGGCTTCGTCGCAGCGGCCCGACTCGGCAAGCGCCAGGGCCACGGTCTCGGTGTAGGTCGCAGTACTGCGGGCGGCGTGGACCTGCATGGCCAGCTCGACCGCCCGCTTGCCGTCGCGGAGGGCCGGGTCCGGCGCGGCGGCCAGCAGCCGGGCCAAGCCGTGGACGACCCTGCCGCTGCCGGGGAGGTTGCCCATGGCCGACTCCAGCACGTCGCGCGCCTCGCGGTAGCGCTGACTGCCCACGAGCAGGTTGGACTCCCCCATCCAGGCCCGCTCTTCCTGGGGGAGGAGGCCGGCGGCCTTCTCGTAGTGGATGAGCGCCGTGGCGGACTTGCCCGTGCGCTCCAGGGCCTCGGCCAGCTCCAGATGGGCGGCGCCGTCCCTGGGCTCGATGCGGACCGCCTCCTCCAGGTGCTTGACGGCGTCGGCATCGTAGCCGTCCTTGGCCAGGAGCAGGGCCAGGTTGAAGTGGGCCGTGCCGTTGTCCGGCGCGAGCTTCAGGGCCTCCTGGAACTGCTCCACCGCCCCTCTGCGGTCGCCGGTCTGGACCAGGGCCGCGCCGAGGTTGATCCGGGCCGGGACGCTGGCCGGCCGCGCCTCGACCGCCTTGCGGAACTCGGCCGCGGCATCGGCGAAGCGGCCGAAGCGGAACGCCACCCGGCCGCGCAGGAGGTGGGCCATCTCCCCCTGGCGGAGCTGCGCCAGCTCGTCGATCAGCGGATCGGCGGGGCGGACTCCCACGCGCCCGGCTTTGGCAAGATGGTCGCGCGCCCTGTCCATGTCCCCCAGGCCGCGGTACGCCAGCGCCAGCGGATGGTGAAGGCGGTCGGCCTCTGGCGCCGCGGCCAGGGCGGCCTCCAGGTGCTCGGCCGCTTCCTTGAACTGCCGGCGCGAGAGCGCGATCTCGCCGAGCCCCGCCTGCGCCGCTGCGTTCCTGGGATCGGACCCGAGGACCTGCTTCAGAATCCTCTCGGCGTCATCGGGATGGTTGCCGGCCAGCAGGATCTCCGCCAGGTGGATCCAGCCGGGAAGGAAGCCGGGCTGCAGCTCCAGCGCCTTCTCGTAAGAGACCTCGGCTTCGTCGGAATGGCCCATGGCCTGCTGCAGGTATCCCGAGTAGTAGCGCCAGCGGAAGTCCTTCGGGGCCAGGAGGGCGGCGTTGGCGTAGGACGCGGCGGCCGCCTCGGAGAGGCTGTAGGCATGGTAGAGCCGGCCCAACTCGCCGTAGGCTTCGGCCAGCTCCTCGGGTGTAGTGATCGCATCCACCAGAGCGCGGGCGTCGCGGAGCTGCGCTGCCACCTCGGGCTCCAGACCCTCCAGATTGGGGGCGGGGATGGGCTGGACCCCGGGCGGAAGGGACAGCAAGGACAACAAGGACAGCAAGGACAACGTCTTCATCACCGCTCCTTCCGGATCACGTACCGTCCAGCGGGGAGGCCCCGCCATTCCTCCACCTTCCCGCCCGGCCTGTGGATGCGCACGGCGGACATCGGCTTGTCCCCCAGCCCCACCAGCACTCGCGGGTCGCTCGCCGAGGCATAGCTGCCATCCGTGTGCGACCGCCGCCAGAGCACGGGAGCGCCGGGGCGGAGTACCTCGACGCGCGGGACGCCATCAAAGCCGATCCAGGGCCGCTGAGCGCCCACCTGGTTCAGCAGCAGACGGGCAGGACCGTTGTTGTAGAGGACCAGGATATCCGTATCGCCGTCATTGTCCACATCCCCGAAGGCGGCGCCGCGGCCGACTCCGGGAGCCTTGAACACGCCGGGCACCTCTTCCAGCCGGCCCCCGACGTTGCGGTAAAGCTGGTCCGTCTGAGCCAGGGGCAACGGCGCTTCCTGGATGCGCACCGCGCCGCTCGTGATGAACAGGTCGAGCCAGCCGTCGTTGTCGTAATCGATCCATGAAGTCCCGAACGAGGTGAAGGGGAGCGAGCCCAGGGCCGCGCCGGTCTCGGTGGAGCGGTCCTCGAACATGCCGGTCCCGTCGTTCACGTAGAGCGTGTTCGTCTCGCCGGTCAGGTGGGTGATGAAGAGATCCTCGTCGCCGTCCGCATCAAAGTCGCCGGCGTCGACTCCCATGCTGGCCTCGGGCTGCCCCCTACGGTTGACCGCAGCTCCCGCGAGCAGGGCGTCATCGCGGAAGGTGCCGTCCCGCTGGTTCATCCAGAGGAAGGAAGGGGCACCGTCGTTCGCAACGTAGACGTCGGTCCAGCCGTCACGGTCCGCGTCGAAGGCGATCACTCCGAGAGCCGGGCCGGGTTGGCGGGCGATGCCGGAGCGCGCCGAAATATCCTCGAAGGAGCCGTCCCCCCGGTTGCGGTAGAGGGAATGCGGCTGCGGCGGGAAGTCGGCGGGGCCGCAGTAATCCCGGCGGCTGCTCGCGGCGAAGCACTTGGGGTTCTTCTCCACCGACCAGTCCACGTAATTGGCCACGTAGAGGTCAAGCCAGCCATCGCGGTCCATGTCGAAAAAGGAGGCGCTGACGCTCCAGCGCGGATCGCCCGTGCTCGTGCGCTGCGTCACGTCCGCGAAGGTGCCGTCGCCGTTGTTGCGGTACATCCGGTTGGCGCCGTAGTTGGTCAGGTAGAGGTCCACCCAGCCGTCGTTGTCGATGTCCCCGGTCGCGACCCCCATGCCGTAATCCCGGGCATCCAGGCCGCTCTTTTCCGTGACATCCACGAACTGTAGAGAGTCATTGCGGTAGAGCCGCCCGCCGGGCGCGGACGGTTTTCCCGAGCCGAGCTTCGCGCCCTGGACAAAGTACGCGTCCAGGTCGCCGTCGCCGTCGTAGTCGAAGAGCGCGCCGCCCTGCCCCATCATCTCGGGGAAGTACAGCTCGCCCGACATGCCGTTGAAGTGGGCGAAGTCCAGGCCCGATTGCGCCGCGGCATCCACGAAAGGATCATCGGCGAGCGCCGGCCATGCAACAGCAAGGAGGATGCAGACGAGCTTGCGGGGATCCACCAATCTAGTTTAGCTCGGTCCGCTCTCCTGGACTCTATGCGTGCTTCGCTTCGCCCCCGCTCGCCACTACATCGAATACAGCCTCGGGATGCTTCTCTACCACTTTTAAAAGCACCCGAGCGCTACCTTCTGGCTTGCGGCGCCCCTGCTCCCAGTTGCGGAGAGTTCCTACACTGATGCCCATCATCGCTGCAAATCTCGACTGGCTCAGCCCGTGCTTCTCACGAAGATTACGGACATCAAGCTCGTCAAAATGAAACGCACGAGAAGGGGACCGCTCGCCACGAAGGATCTCTCCCCCCTGGTGAACGCTCTCGAGAAGCTCATCAAACAGTTCCTTCTTCATGGGTACTCCCTTTCTACCACCAACCGGAGAGCCTTGCGTTGAGCCGGAGTCAAATCCCCTCGCTCATTCTTGGGATAAACGAACAGCATGAGGATCGTCTCGGAAGCAGCGTGCCAAAAATAGATCACCCGAGCACCCCCTCGTTTTCCTCGGCCGCGGGCTCCCCAGCGCAGCTTCCGAATCCCCCCTGCGCCAGGGATGACATTTCCGGCAGTAGGCTGTTGGATAAGCTCCAGTTGGAGCGAGTGATACTCATCTGCGGTAAGAAAATCGTCGATTCTGGTGGTAAAGGACTTCGTCTCGACGATGACCACAGGCTGGAGAATACGCCATTGGCGCATGCCTGTCAAGGTTGAGGCGGGTCAACGGCAGGTGCCTACGGCAGCCGCAGCACCAGAATCGTCTGATCGTCCTCGCGCAGGCCGTGGCCGGCGTGGCGCTGCACATCCTCGAGGACTCCGTCGCGGAGCCCCTCGACGCCGCGCCGGGAATGGCGGGCGAGGCTCTGCTCCAGGCGCTCGAAGCCGTAGAGCTGGTCCGAGCCCTCCGGCCGCGCTTCGATCAGGCCGTCGCTGAACAGGAACAGCGTGTCCCCCGGCGACAGGTGGGTGGTGCGCGGCTCCACCTGCAACTGGCCGCGCACTCCCAGCGGATAGGCGATCGACTCCAGCGCCTCCACCTGGCCGGCCGAGGTGATGCGATACGGGAACAGGTGGCCCGCGCTGGCGTAGACCAGCTCCCGCTTCTGCGGGTCGAGCAGGGCGTAGCAGAGCGTGGCCAACAACCGCTTGCGGGCGGTCTGGAACACCGTCCGGTTCAGGGTCTCGAAGACCGCGGTGACGGTCGGATCGAACGTCACCTGCACGGCGAGCGCCGACTTGGCCATGGACATCACCAGGCCGCTGGAGACACCGTGCCCGGCCACGTCCCCCACGGCCACGGCGAGGCGGCCATCCTCCAGCGCCAGTACGTCGTAGAAGTCGCCGCCGACCTCGGAAGCAGGCAGATAGGCGTGCGCGATCTCCACTCCGTAGAGGCTCGGCGGCAGATCGGGCAGGATCGAGCTCTGGATGCGCCGCGCCGTCTCCAGCTCCACCCGCTGGCGCTCGCGCTCGGCGATGCGGCGCACGTGCGGCGGTACGTCCTCGTAAAGGTAGTGGAACTCCCGGCGGCTCCGCAGCGAGCGCAGGCTGACGATCAGCGGCGCCGCCGCTAGCGCCACCGCCAGCCAGCCGTGCGTCCGGATGGCGGTGTCGTCCGACAGCAGCATCGGGAAGCCGAAGAGGAGCACCTGCGACACCAGGCCGGTGAGCAGCGCGGCCAGGAGGTCTGCGCGGAGGAACACCAGCACGGGGCCGAGAGCGGCGAGCATGGCGACCAGGAATCCCCAGCGCACCGGCACGACGGTCGCCGCCGGGAAGACGATCGCGGCGCCAGCCGCCAGGGCCACCAGGATGCCCGCCGGGATTCCGGCGCGCTTCCCCATCATGGGGAGCACACAAAGGGTGATCGCCAGGATCGGTGACAGGCCGTAGGTGAGCACTTGGGCCAGCAGCTCCAGGCTGGGAAAGCGGCTGTCGCCGGCCCGGAACAGCGAAATCAGGGGCGAGGCGCCAATGCCGCCAATACTCCGGAGGGCGAGCAGCACGGCGGCGAGCAGGCCCGCGAGCGCCAGCCCGCCGGCCACGCCGCGCAGGGCCGAGCGCGCCACGGTCGCGGTCCCCCACTGGCGCTGGAAGAGAGCGTCGAAGGCTGCCAGTTTGTGCCCCCAGCGCTCGCGGCAGACCGACTCCCCGACGCACCAGCCGACGAACGCGAGCACCGCGAACGGCAGCACCCAGAAGACCATCGAGATCATGGCCACGAGCCAGGTCGTCTGCTGCCGGGTCGCAACGCCGAAGCCGACCCCCTGCGCGTCCGTGCGGGCGGTCAGCAGCACCAGCAGCAAGCCGGCCATGGCAACCGTGGCGAAGATCTGCGAGCCGCGCTTCACCCCGATCTCTCCCTCGTGGTAGCGCTTCAGGAACGGAGCGCCGAGCACCGCCACCAGGAGATAGGCGGCCAGAAGACGACCGAAGCCCGCGAACTGCGCCGGCTGCAGGCTCCGCTGCAGCTCGCGCTCTTCGGGGTCGTCGTACCAGGGGACGAAGCCGGCCAGGCTGTCGCCCGAGAACAGGACGGCCATGCCATGGGCCCCCTTTCCGCCCGGCCCCCCGGTGCGGTCGGGGTAGCGCACCTCCGTGTCCGTGCGGGCCGCGAGCTGCCGCGTGCGCAGGTTCGGCTCGGCGAAGCGGGAGAGGTCGAACCCCTGCTCGACCAGGAAGGCCCCGGCCCGCTCCCGCGCCTGCCGCGGCGAGATGGTCCTGCCCGGCGCCTGGGGATCCAGGCGGTGCTGCAGCGACAGCACCTCGCCCGAGGACGACACCGACGCCTCATAGACCCACTCCTCGCGCTGCCCCGTCTTGGGATAGACGAGCACCTGCCAGTTGACGACCCGCTTCGGCAGGCCGGTCGCCTGGAGCTTCTCCATGCTGTCCCCGGAGTCGAGCGCGAGGTGCAGGCGGCGCTCCAGGAAGAAGTCGCGGTTGACGGCGGTGACCACGTAGGGATCGGGGACCGGAGCGCCGAGGTCGGTCAGCCGCTCCAGGGCGATGGCCGCCGCCTCGTCGCGGTTCACGGACCAGTTGCCGGGCAGGAAGGGGAACGCCCGCGGGTAGGCCCAGGCCAAGAGGAACACCCCGGCCAGACCCGCCAGGGTCCACAGGAGGAGATCGCGCGAAGTTCGCATGCGTTCGAGCCGATGGCTCGCTAGATCATACGGAAAGCGGGGGGTGAGGGTTGCTCACCCCCACCCTCACTTCGGCAGCGCTTCCACCAGCTCGCGCACGGCCTCGGCGGACTTCTGCAGGGCCGCTCTCTCCTCCGCGGTGAGCTCCAGCTCGATCACCTGCTCCATGCCGCCGCGGCCCAGGCGGGCCGGCACGCCCACGAAGAGGTCGGTCAGGCCGTACTCGCCATTGAGCAGCACGGCGCAGGGCAGGATCTTCTTCTTGTCATGGAGGATGGCCGCGACCATGTCGTACACCGCCGCAGAGGGGGCGTAGTAGGCCGAGCCCTGCTTGTAGTACTTGACGATCTCGGCGCCGCCCTTGCGGGTGCGCTCGTTGATCGCCTCGATCCGGTCCGCGGACAGGAGCTGCGGAAGGGGGATGCCGTTGACCGTGGCGTAGCGCGGCAGCGGCACCATGGTGTCCCCGTGGCCGCCGAGCACGAAGGCATCGACGTCCTCGACCGAGACGTTCAGCTCGGCGGCGATGAAGTAGCGCATGCGGGCCGCGTCGAGCACGCCGGCCATACCGAAGACGCGCTCGCGGGGGAAGCCCGAGACCCGGCGCGCCACCTCGCACATGGCGTCGAGCGGGTTCGTCACCAGGATCAGGATCGTGTCTGGCGAGCGCTGCACCACCTGGCGAACCACCTCGCCGACGATCTCCTGGTTTATGGCGAGCAGGTCGTCGCGGCTCATGCCCTCCTTGCGCGGCAGGCCGGCAGTCACGACGGTGATGTGCGAGCCCTCGGTCGCGCCATAGTCGCCGCCGCCGGAGATCTTGGCGTTGAAGCCGAGTATCGGCGCGGCCTCCATCATGTCCAGGGCCTTGCCGGCCGCCAGGTCGGCGGCGACGTCCACCATGACCACGTCGGCCAGCTCGGCCTCCGCGATCCTCTGCGCAGTGGTGGCGCCCACGTTGCCGGCGCCCACCACGGTGACTTTGTATTGCATGGAAACTCTCCCTCTTACAGGTTCTCGACGATGGCTTCGGCGAACTCGGAGGTCTTGAGCAGGGTGGCCCCGTCCATCTGGCGCTCGAGGTCGTAGGTCACCCGCTTCTGCTCGATGGTGCGGCCCAAAGCGGACTCGATGCCGGACGCCGCCTCGTGCCAGCCGAGCCAGCGCAGCATCATGCAGCCGGAGAGGATCAGCGATCCGGGGTTGACCTTGTCCTGGTTGGCGTATTTGGGAGCGGTGCCGTGGGTGGCCTCGAACACGGCGATGCCGTCCCCCTCGTTGCTGCCGGGGGCCATGCCGAGCCCGCCCACCTGGGCGGCCAGGGCGTCCGAAAGATAGTCGCCGTTGAGGTTCGTGGTGGCCAGGATGTCGTACTCGTCCGGCCGCAGCAAGGCCTGCTGGAACATGGAGTCCGCGATGCGGTCCTTGACCACGATGCGCCCGTCCGGGGCCTTGCCGCCGTGCTTCTCGTACACGTCGTTCTCGGTGATCATGCGCTCGCCGAATTCGTCGCGCGCCACCTCGTAGCCCCAGTCGCGGAAGGCGCCCTCGGTGAACTTCATGATGTTGCCCTTGTGCACCAGGGTGACGCTCTTGCGCCCGCATTCCAGGGAGTAGCGCAGGGCCTTGCGCACCAGCCGCTTGGAGCCGAAGCTCGAGATCGGTTTGATGCCGATGCCGCTGTCCGGCCGGACCTCCTTGCCGAGCTGACCGAGGAAGTCGATGAGCTTCTTCGCGTTCTCCGAGCCCGCCGGCCATTCGATGCCGGCGTACACGTCCTCGGTGTTCTCGCGGAAGATCACCATATCGACGTTCTCGGGCTCCTTGACCGGCGAGGGCACGCCCTTGAACCAGCGCACGGGCCGGACGCAGGCATAGAGGTCGAGCACCTGGCGCAGGGTGACGTTCAGGCTGCGGATGCCGCCGCCGACCGGCGTGGTCAGCGGGCCCTTGATGGCGACGCGGTATCTGGTGATCGCGTCGAGGGTGTCCGTGGGGAGCCACTCGCCGGTGCGGCCGTGGGCCTTCTCGCCGGCGAGGACCTCGAACCAGGCGATGGAGCGCTTGCCGCCATAGAGCTTCTCGACCGCACCGTCGATGACGCGGCGGGTGGCGCGCCAGATGTCCGGCCCGGTGCCGTCCCCCTCGATGAACGGAATGATGGGCCGGTCCGGTACTTCCAACCGGTCCTCTCCCGCGGTCCAGATGATCTCCTGGCCGTCCGCGGGCGGCGTCATGTCGTTGTAGGTCCTGGCCACGCCCGTGCTCCTCCTGGATGACGATAGGGAATGTGAACCTCCGGACAGGGCTGTCCGGACGCGCCGGTACGCTATCACAGGCGTGCTAGATTGCCTGCCATGGACTGGGACGCGCTGATCGCCGCCGCCGCCGCCGCCCGCGCCAACGCCTATGCGCCCTACAGCCGGTTTCCGGTGGGAGCGGCCCTGCTCATGGAAGACGGCTCCATCTGGGCCGGCGCGAACGTGGAGAACTGCATCCCGTCGCTCGCCACCTGCGCCGAGCGCAACGCCATGACCTCGGCGGCCTCGGCCGGCCTGCGCAAGCCCCGGGCCGTGGCCGTGATCACGGATACCAGCCCGCCCGCCCGTCCCTGCGGCCTCTGCCGCCAGACGCTCTCGGAGTTCGCGGAGGAGGATCTCCCGATCCTGATGACGAACACCCAGGGGGAGCGGGAGGAGACCACGCTGTCCAAGCTGCTCCCGGACCGCTTCTATCTCGCTCCGGGCGCAAGGTAGCAGTAAGCTCCGGACACAAACCAGTTGTTTGCGGACCCAAACGAGTGGGTACGCCCCTCAAACGACTGAGTAGCTCTCCCAAACGAGTGGGTAGCTGGCTCAAACGAATGGGTAGCTCTCTCAAACGAGCGGGTAGCACGCTCAAACGAGTGGATGGACCCCTCCACCCACTGGTTGCTGCGGGAAACGAGTGGGTAGCACCTTCAAACGAGTGGGTAGAGGATCACCACGGCATGCTGCCGAGGTCTACACTCTCGGCCGGCCAGGGCTCGCGGCCGAACTCTGTGGGGAACAATCAACCCGCCCCGACCACCCACCCTGCCAGCACCATCAAGCCCAACAACCCGGGGCCGTGGACCAGGAGGGCGGCCACGAGAAGCCAGGCCAAATCCCGGAGCTTCACCCAGGAGCCTCGCAAGGCGCGGCGGAAGAGGAACACCGAGAAGGGCAAGTTCACCAATAGCGCCGTCACCAGGCCCGGCGCGTAGCCGCGCACCCAGAGCGCCGTGGCCAGGTGCGCGGCGACGTTGACCAGCACCACCATCTGCGTGCCGAGGACCAGGAGAAAAGCCCGGCTCCGCCTCTCCAGCGGACCCGACGCGGCGAAAGCGTACGGCGCCAGCGTCACGAGCCCCAGAGCCAGAAGGAACTGGCCGTAGGTGACCGCCGGCAGGATGGGGACCCTGGCCGCGAAACGGCCGAGGAAGCCCTTCATGAACACGGCCTCCTCCAGGTTGTGCAGGGTTAAAAACAGCGGCACCAGCCAGAGCAGGTATCTCCGCTCCAGCCTGGGGAGCCGGGGCTCACCGCGGTGGAGCTGCGCCAGCGCCTGCAGCTGGGCGCGGCGGCGGAAGCCGCTCTCCCAGCCTTCGGGCGACGGGTCTTCCAGGTCCAGAAAGGCCCCCGCCGCGCTGTCGAAAGCCACCCAGCCGTTCTGGCGGCAGAGCCGGACGATCACCGGCAACGGGTTCTCGGTCCCTCGCACGTGCAGGCCGATGGAGTCCACCACGCCGCGCGATGGGAGCTGCGCGTCGATCGAATAGCCCCGGCCGTCATAGATCCCCTGCACCGGCTCCATCCAGTCGATCCCGGGCAGCGCTCGGCTCACTGCCTTGCGCACCTCGTCCGCCATGCCCAGCGGCTTGAGCCGGGGACGGTCCTCCGGAGACTCGGAGGTGGACTCCGGATGGAGGATCAGGACGTCCCAGCTCACCCGCCGAGCCGGAAGTGCGGGTTCTCGATGATCCCGAAGGCGTTGCCGAACGGATCGAGGACCGAGGCCACGCGGATGTCGCCGCCCACGTCCTGTAACGGAGTGTGCTCCCGGGCGCCTAGTTTCAGCAGGTGCTCGAGCGCGCGGGCGGCATCCTCCACCCCCCAATAAGCCAGAGGACCGCCGGCGCCCGGCTTCACCTCACTCGTGTCCGGGTTGAGCCCGAGCTCGAACCCGCCCACGTTGAAGCCCACGTAGAACGGCTCGTCGAAGTACGGCGGGAAACCCAGGACACGGCTGTACCACTCCTTGCCGGCCTGAAGGTCGTCCATGGGATAGATGACGGTGCGGAGACCGAGGAAGGACGTTTCGCTCATGGCGCGGAAGCTTACCGCGAGGAGAGCGCAGGTTCTTGCTCGGTCGAGTGTTGAGAATACGGAGGCACTTGAACATGACTTCACCTTCTGCTGGTACGGAGCCGGCGGTACCCTTCCGCTTCGGCGTTCAAAATGGCTTCTCCGGCTTCGTCCTGGACCGGAAATCCGGACAGTTGCAGGGACCCGACGGCGAGGTGCGCCTCCGGCCGCAGGCCTTCCGCCTACTGGAGGTGCTGGTGGAGGGCGCGCCGGGCATCCTCTCCCAGGACGAGCTGCTGGACCGGGCCTGGGGGGTCGAGCACCTCTCCCCCGCCTCGGTGAAGCAGGCGATCAGCGAGATCCGCCAGGCCCTGGGGGACGACCCGGCCCGGCCGGCGATCATCGCGACGGTCCCCCGCCGGGGCTACCGCTTCATCGCACCCATCGAATCCCTTCCGGCCACCGAGCCGGCTCCGCCGCAGCCGGTCCCGGTTCCGGAGGCACGCTTCCGACCCGCGCTCGTGCTGACGATCCTTGCTCTCGCCCTTGCCGCGGGACTGGCCCTGCGGCTCGCACCCCGCGACGTGCCCACCGGAAATCCGCCGCCGGCCGCCACTCCCTCCCGGCCGGCGCTGGCCGTCCTCGGCTTCAAAAACCTTTCGGCCGACCCCGACGACGAATGGGTCTCCAGCGCCCTGGCCGAGCTGCTCTCGTTCGAGCTGACCGCCGCCGGCCGCGTGCGCGTGATCCCGGCCGACAACGTGGCGCGCATGAAGCGGGAGCTGTCGGCGGTCGGCGCCGAGAACCAGTCCCGGGCGGGGCTCACCCGGATCGGCCGCAACCTCGGCAACGACCTGCTCCTCACCGGCTCGTACCTGAAGGAGCAAGGGGGGAAGCTGCGCCTCCAGGTGCTGGTGCAGAACGTCCGCACCGGGGAGACCGTGGCCTGGGCGCGGGAGACCGGCTCCCGCGAGGAGCTGGCCGGACTGGCCGGGGCCGCGGCCCGCGGCCTCGAGACCTCCTTCGGCGGACGGAGCCGCAGCCCCCTGCCGGCAGCCGCGACGCTCGCCTCGAGCTCGGCCTCCCTCCGGCTTTACGCCGAATCCCTGGAGCGCATCCGGATGTGGGACGACCCCGCAGCCCTGCGATTGCTGGAGCGGGCGGCGGCCCTGGACCCGGACAGCCCCTTCGTGCAGGACGCCCTCGCCGGAACGGCTTTCCGCCTGGGGTTCGACAAGAAGGCCGGCGAGGCGTCCGGCCGCGCAGTCACTCACGCCGCCGGGCTGCCCCGGGAGATCCGGCTGGGCATGCAGGCGCGCTCCCGGGTGATCGCGGGCGAGTGGGAGGAGGCGGCCCGCATCGATGCCGAGCTTCGGCGCGCCTTCCCCGATGACCTGGAGCACGGCCTGCACCTGGCCGATACGCAGCGGATGGCGGGGCGGACCAGGGAAGCCCTCGCCACGATCGAGGCCCTGCGCAAGCTGCCGCCCCCAGCGGGTGACGATCCGCGCCTCGACGTCACCGAGGCGGATGCTGCCTGGCAGCTCGGAGATTTCGCCCGCAGCCGCGATGCCGCGAGCCGCGCCGTGGCCCGGGGCACCGAGCGGGGCATGGCCATGGTCGTGGCTATGGGCCGGTTCAACCGCGCCTGGGCGCTGTCGCGCCTCGGCCGGCCCGGCGAGGCCCTGGCCGACTTCGACGCCGCCCGGACCCTCTACCTGCGCATCGGCGACCGGGGCTCCGCCGCCTCGGCCCTGATGGGCCGGGCCATGATCCTTCAGGACACCGGGCGGACCGCCGAGTCCTGGAAGGCCTACGAGGAGGCCATCTCCACCCTGCGGGAGATCGGCGACCTCCGCCGCGAAGCCAAGGCTCTCAACAACTTCGCCAAGGTGCTCAACGACGAGGGGGACCTGGCCGCGGCCGTCCTCCTCCTGGAGCGCTCCCTGGAGATCAAGCGCGAGACCGGCGACTTGCAGGGCGCCGCCGTCACGCTCACCGGGCTGGGCAACACGCTGCGGGTCCGCGGCGATCTGCCGGGCGCCCACCGCCGTCTGGAAGAGGCCCTCGACCTCAGCCGCGGCCTGGGCGACGACCATGGCACGGCCTTCTCCCTGCGCGGCCTCGCGCGCCTGCTGAGCCAGGAGGAGCGCTTCGGGGAGGCGCGGTCAGCCCTGGAAGAGGCCGTCGCCCTCTGTGCAAAGACAGGAGACGGCGACGGCGCCGCCGAGTCCCGGCTCGCCCTGGGAGAGCTGGAAGAGAAGACCGGCCGCCCCGAGCGCGCACGGGAGCAGTACCGGCTGTCCCTCGCCGAGTTCCACCGCCTCAACCTGCCGGCCGATGAGCTCTTCTCCCACCTTCGGCTCGCCTTGTTGAGCCAGCAGCAGCGGCGTCTGGAGGAGGCGCGGACCTCGTTCCAGGAGGCCCTGGCGCTCGCTGGAAAGCTCCGGAACGACTACTACGCAGCCCACTCCCACGTGGGGCTTGCCGAGGTGGCCGCACTGCAGGGCAGGCAGGACGCTGCCCGCGCCGAGTACCGCCAAGCGCTGGCTCTCTGGGAAAAGCTGGGGAACGAGGAGGAGGCTGAAAAGGCTCGGAAGGCTCTACAGGAGTCGTAATGTCCGTCGTAATGTAACGACCGCAAAATAGAGGAATCCGGTTGGTACAAGGCGGGTAGGAACTTGGCCGGCTCCGGGACTCCGGAGCCGGCTGGACCAGGAGGGCGTGCGCTCAGGGCGTCCCGGCGGGCTCCGCGGAGCTCGCCGTGCGCCAGCCCTGCAGAGCCACCAGGACCACCCCGACGGTGATGGCCACGTCCGCCAGGTTGAAGATCCCGGTCCGCAGACTGCCGAGGCCGACGCTCACGAAGTCCACGACGGCGCCGTCGTAGGCAACACGGTCGATCAGATTCCCCACCGCGCCGCCGGCCAGGAGGGCCAAGCCGAGCGAGCCCCCCGGCGAGGAGCCATGGCCGCCGCGGGCCATGGCCACCAGCAGGCCGAGCACGATCAAGCCGGTCCCACCCACGAACAGCAGCGAGCGCATCCCGCTCGGCAGGGAAGACCCGAGGCTGAGGAAGGCGCCCGTGTTCTCCGCGTATTCGAAGCGGACGGCGCCCCCGAGGAGCGAGATCGGCCGCCCGGCGAGGGAGTCCCGCGCCACGGCTTTCGCGGCCTGATCGCAGCCGACGCAGGTGAGCATCACGAGGGAAAGGAGGGCCAACCTCCAGCGGGTCGTCATTGCGGGGGAGTGTACAACACGGACGAACACGGACTTACACCGACTTCCACGGACGGTCCGGAATGTCCGTGACGGTCCGTGATCGTCCGTGTCAGTCCGTGTTCTTCAGGCCTTCAACCGCCGGGCCAGCACCTCGGCCTTGTGGCTGTCGAGGACGGGCGGCGGGGGCATCTCGCGCTGGGCCACGGCGACAAGCCGGCGCTCGCGGTCGGCGGGCGACAGGGTCCTGTCCTGGAGCACGTCCCAGGTCTGGCTGACCACGATCGCCTCCAGGTTCTCGATCCGCTCCGCCATGGCCTGGTCCCGCTGGCGCATCTCGGCCACCAGCTTCTCGAGGTTCTGCGTCGAGTTGCCGAGCTGGTTCTGCCGCTCACGGAACCGAAGCCACTGCTTGAACATGCCCGCAAGGATCCCGAAGATCGGGAAGATCATCCAGAAGGCAAAGTTTTCCATGGTCGTTCTCCTTAGAGGCTAGACCGCCGGCTTGACGCCGATCTCGCCGTACAGCTTCGCCGGATCGTACATGGCGCCGTCCTTGACTGTCAGGACCACTCGCCGGATGTTGCGGATGTCGGCCGTGGGATCGCCGTCGATCAGGATCACGTCCGCCAGCTTGCCGGGCGCGACCGTGCCCAGCTCCTTGTCCCTCTTCATCACCCGGGCCGGGACGATCGTAGCGCTCCGGAGCGCGTCCACGGCCGGAATACCGGCCTCGACATACAGCTCCAGCTCGCGGTGCAGGGAGAACCCCGCCAGGTTGTCCGTGCCGGCCACGATGGTGATGCCGTTGTCGTGGAGGGCCTTGACGATCGCCTTCATGGATTCGTACGACTTCGTGTAGAGGTCCTCCTTGCCCTTGGGCGCCATGCCGCCCACCACGAGCCCGCGCTGCACCTGCGGCGGGAGCCGGTCCCCGACCGGCCCGAAGGTACGGCTGACCACGCCCACCCGGTCGGTGAACATCCCCTCGAAGGCGACCAGGGTGGGATCGGAAACCGTGCCCTTCTCCTTGAGCAGCGCCAGGAACGACTTCACGCGGTCCGACCCCAGGTCGATCTCGGATGCCCGCTCCCCCACCGCGTGGAAGCGCTCCGGCGTGCGGGTGTCCACGCCCGTCAGGAAGTTCAGCAGGAGGAAGTTGGCATGCTGGATCTCGTCGAAGCCGGCGCGCACGGCCTGCTCGGCGGTCATGCCGTTCGGGATGTGGCCGCTGACGCGCATCCCCTTGGCATGGGCCCGCTCGATGATCGCCGGGACCAGCTTCGTGTCGAGCGAGCTGTAGAGCTTGATCTGCTCGTAGCCGAGCTTCGCGTAGTTGTCCACGGCCGCTAGGGCCTCTTCCTCCGTGTCCACCAGCACCTTGGTAGGGCCGGCGTAGGGGCCGGGGCCATCGATGAAGCCAGCCATGATGACGCGGGTGCCGAGCACCTCGCCGGCGTCGATCCGCTTGCGCAGGTCGAGGAGGAAATCGGTGTCGTTGGCGAGGTCGCGCGCCGTGGTGATGCCCGCCGCCAGGTTGAACAGTCCATCCAGGGCACTCAGGTGGGCGTGCATGTCCCAGAGGCCGGGCATGAGCGTCTTGCCCGCGGCGTCGATCACCTCGGCCCCCGCCGGGACCTGGATTTCGCCGTCCGGGCCGACGGCCTGAATGCGGTTGCCCGAGATCACCACCGTCATGCCCGGGGTGACCTTGCCGGTCTCGGGATCGAACAGGCGGGCGTTGCGGAAAGCGAGAGCGCCCTTGGGCTTGCGGGTCAGGCGCGCCGCGCGCTCCTTCTCCAGCTTGCTCTCCACCGCATCCTGGGCCTCCTTGAGCTTCGGCAGCGCAGACTCCCATCCTTCCTGGGCAAGCTTCGCCCATCCCCAATCGGCGCCGAAGAAGGCCTTGTTCTCGTCGAGCCAGACGTAGGCCGGCGTGAAGCCGAGGCCGGAGATCGAGTAGAGGTCGGCCTTGCGCTTCCGGCCGCCCGCTTCGATCTCCGTGGAGCCCAACTGCTCGACCGCCGCCTTGCCCGTAGGGAGCATGTCGAGCGTGCGGCCGGGCGCGGCGAGCAGGGCGCGGACCATCAACTCCAACTCCTGCGGAGCGCCGTTCATCGTGAGGTAGTAGGAGGGCCGGGTCACGGCAAGCCCCTCCTGCTTCTCCGACGCGTTGTGCCAGGCGGCCTTGCCGTCCTTGACCTCATAGCGCTCGTCCACCGGGTTCTTCCAGTAATCGTGGCCGGTGATCTCGAAGAGGACGGGGAGGCCCTTCTCGCCCACGACCACGCGCTCCTCGGTCTTGGGACCCCGCCCCCGGTCGTTGTATTCGAACGAATAGCGCCGCTCGTTACCGGTGACACGAGTTATCCCCGTGCCGGCCTTGTTGCCGCCGAATTCCATGGTGTAGCGGATCTCGGCAGCCTGCGCCGCAGCAGCAAGCGACAGAGCCAGGAGAAGGAGTACAGGCTTGAGGTTCATCGAATTCTCCCCAGAAAGTTCCAATCCAAATGGACACACCCCCGCCATGCGGGGGCTGTATCTGGTACGCAAAAAGAGGGGAGAGGTTTTACCGTCCGATGCCCATACGGAGAAGCCGGTCGAGGGAAAGCTGTCCCCTCTTGGTGACGGGGACGGTGACGGTCCCGAGCACGGGGACGGCAAACTGGAAGTCCGCCGTCAGCTCGTAAGTGGGATCGTCCCTGTTGTCCAGGGTCTCCAGGACCCGCAGGACGTCGTCGTATTGGAAGGTCACGGGCAGCCTGACCCGGCTGTCGGCATTGGCGGCGATCTCGGTGCGCTGGCTCTGGCGGCCGTCGAGAAGCGGCTTCTCGTTCAGGCGGATCTTGTAGTTGAAGCCGTCGAGAACGAGGGCGATCCCGTTGCGGTTCTCCACCTCGAACTCGAAGAGGACGTCGGCCCCCGAGAGGCCGGTGCGGGTCAGCTCGGCGCCTACGACGTCGACATCGGGCTCGCGGAAGACGTTGCCCAGGCCGGCGCCGGCGCAGCCGGCGAGCGAAAGCAGGGCGAGAACGCCGGCCACCACCAGAAAGGGCCGGACGAGAATGGGTAAGGCAGATCGGTGATTCATTGGCGAATCCTCCTCAGCTCAGAGGAGGGTTGCAAGGTGCGTGCACAGCCCTCACCACTCGACACAGAACTTCAGCCGCACGTCGCGCTGGCGGTCCCGATAGAACAGGCAGCCTTCCCTGCGGCCATGGAGATAGAGATCACGGAGGATCTCGACGTCCTTGCGACAGTACTCCTCGACGAGGTCGAGCCTCCCCTCCCGAACCCATTGGAGGGATTGGAGACCGTCGGCCGACTTGCCCAGCCCGAGCGTCTCCTTGGCAAGGTGCCCCATCCCCACCCGGAACCCGATGCGGCGGGCAATGTCCTCCAGGAGGTCCAGGGTAGGCAGCATCCGGTTGTAGTTCTCCCCGGTGTAGCCGGTGAGGACCTGGTAGTCGAACCGCCGGGAGTTGAAGCCGATCACCAGCGTGGCGCGCCGCAGGGCCTCGACCAGATCCCGCACGTCGCCCTCCCGGTAGACCTCGAACCGCCCCTCCTCCAGATGACAGAGGACCCCCAAGGCCAGCCCCATCCGATGGATGTTCGCCCACCCGCCGACCTCCGAAGCCGCCCGCAGCGTCTCCAGGTCGAACAGGATCGTATGGGGATCGCCCGTCCGGGCAAGGACGAACAGGCTGCCGTTCCCTGGGAATGGGAATGTAGGGGAGGGGCTTGCCCCCTCCCGGGCGGGCGGAGGCTCGGGATCGGGTTGAGGAGTCGGTTCAGACTCAGGCGGTCTGCCGACCGCTGCCCGCAGATCCAGCGGCTGAGGCGCTCCCCAGGGGATCACGGGGTCTTCCGCCCCCAGAAGCAGGCGGAGCGACCGCGCCGCTCCCGGCTTATCCAGCGGCCGGTTGCCGTTGCCGCACTTGGGCGAGTGGGTGCAGGACGGGCAGCCCGTCTCGCATGGGCAACCTTCGAGCACCGTGCGGACACGCCCGAGCAGATCCGGCAGATCCTCGAACCCGCGCGCCGCGATCCCCACCCCGCCGGGATGGCCGTCGTAGATGAACACCGCGCCGCTCCCCACCTGCGGCTGGAACGAGTACGAGATTCCCCCGATATCCCCGCGGTCGCACAGCGCCAGCAGCGGGAAGAGTGAGATCGAGGCGTGCTCCGACGCGTGCAGCGAGCCCATGAAATGCTCGCCCGCCTGCCGCAAAGTCTCCTCGATCTCCCGCGGCGCGGCCCACCAAAGGCCCACCGTCTCGAAATGCATGGGCGGCAGGTCGAGAGGGGTCTGATCGATCGTCTCCTGGCCGTAGATCCGCTTGCGCTCGAAGCCGACCACCCGCTCGGTCACCTTGAGCCGGCCCAGCCAGGCGTGCAGAGGGCCATCCGTCCTCTCCTTGAGGACCTCCAGGATCTCGGTCTCCTTCTCCGTCAAGGGCGAGGTGAACCACTCCACGTCCACGGCCTTGACGCGCACCCGCCGCTCCTCCCGCTCCAACGCCAGCACCTCGAACTGCCGGCCGGCGTGGAGGTAGATCGCCCCGGGATGGCATTCATGGAGCACCCGCACGCCGTCGACCGTGCCGATCATCCTCCCCTCCCGCCCCTCGTCGAGGATGGCGAAAGTCTCCCCCGTCCCGCGCAGGTTCACGTGCCGCTGCGGCCGGCGGCGCAGGCAGTAGAGGTCGCCGCCGTCCACCGCCTCGAACAGATGCCCCTGGCGCAGCAGAAGATCGAGCCTCTGCGCGTGCCGGTCCATGTAGGGATGGTCGTCCTGCCGGCAGAGCGGCATCTCCGAGGCGGCGCAGACGAGATGAGCGCGGGAGACCGGATCGTTCTCGGGGTCCACGATCAGGCGCTCGCAGGGCCGGCCGATCAGCTCCTCGGGATGATCGAGGAAGTACTGATCGAGCGCATCCGGGAGCGCCACCATGGCCGTGATCGACTCGCGGCCGTCCCGCCCCACCCGGCCCGAGCGCTGCCAGGTGGCCATCATGCTGCCGGGGTAGCCCACCAGAATGCAGGCGTCGAGGCCGCCCACGTCGATCCCCATCTCCAGTGCCGAGGTCGAGATGACCCCGTCGAGCTTGCCTTCGAACAGGGAGCGCTCGATCCGCCGCCGCTCCTCGGGGAGGAAGCCGGCGCGGTAGCTCGCCACCCGCGCGGCGAGGTCAGGGTCCTCCCGCCGCAGCCAGGAGTAGAGCAGTTCGGTGATGCGCCGCGCTTTGGTAAATACGATCGTCTTGAGCCCGGCGTTGACCAGGCGGATGAAGAGCTGGAGGGCCAGCGTGTAGGGGCTCGCCTCCGGCCGGTACAGCAGCAGGTGCCTGCCCTCGCGTGGCGCGCCGGATTCCTGGATCCAGTGGAACTTGCGGCCGGTGAGCGTCTGCGCGAACTCGCCGGCGTTGGCCGCCGTGGCCGAGGAGGCGATGATCACCGGATCTCCCCCGACCGACCGGCAGAGGCGGAGGAAGCGCTGGAGCACGTGATGGAAGTGGCTGCCGAAGATCCCGCGGTAGGTGTGCAGCTCGTCGAGCACGATCCAGCGCAGGTCGGCCAGGAACGGCCCCCAGCCGGTCCAGTGGCCGAGCACGGCGAGATGGAGCATGTCGGGATTCGAGACGATCACCCGCGGGAAATTCTTGCGGATGGCGGTGCGCTTCGCGGCCGGGGTGTCGCCGTCGTAGATCTCGCACCCGCCCACCTCGGGAGAGAGCCCGGCCTCCGCCGCGAGCTTCGAAAACTTCCCGCGCTGGTCCTGCCCGAGCGCCTTCAGAGGAAAGAGGAACAGCCCATGCCCCGGGCCGCCGCGGAGCGCCTCCTCCAAAGCCGGCACCTGGAAAATGAGCGACTTGCCCGAGGCCGTGGGCGTCGTGACCAGCACGTCCTGACCTCGCCGCACGGCCGCGATCCCCTCGGCCTGGTGCTTCCAGAGCCGGGACACGCCCCCGCGGCTGAGCGCCTCGGCAAGGGGAGGGGCCAAGGGCGGATCGAGATCCTCGAAGACCTCAGGGCTCCCCGGCAGGTAGGCCTGATGGACGAGCTGCGGACCGAGCCTGGAGTCCCGTCGCAGCTCGTCGATCAGGTCGGTCAGGCAGAGGTCGGCGGGGAGCGGGTTACGAAGCATTACCGCCCCATGGTAACAGAGGCCTCAGATCTCTTCGAGCAGCTTCTGCCTCTTCATCTCGAACTCCTCCTGCGAGATCAGCCCGTCGTCGAGGAGACCCTTGAGCTGGCGCAGGCGGTCGGCGCCGGAAGTGGCAATTGGAGCCGCGGGGGCGAAGCGGCGGGAACGGTAGGCCTCGGTCGCGCCGACGATGGCGTTCTTGAAATCCAGCGGCCGGGCGATGTTCTTGAAGCGGGTCGCACCGTGCTCGCTCGCCGTGTCGATCTCCACGTCGCCGTAGCCGAGGATCCTCCCCCACAGCGTCTGCCAGTGCTCGACGTTGTTCACCTTGTCGAGCGGCGCGTCCATGGAGCGCTTGTGGAAGATCCCGGTCTGCTGGATCATCCGCCGGTTCGTCAGCACATGCTCGAAGGAACGGAGCACCAGGAGCTTCCAGAGAATCATGACGGCCAGAATCAAGGCGAGCGCGCCCGCCGCGATCAGAATCGTCGGCTCGGGGGCGTACTGCCATGCGATCGCCGCCCCGGCGACCACCAGAACGAGCCCGAATACCCACGGCACCAGCGAAATCCGCGTGACGTGCGCGCGGTAGATGACCTCCTCACCAGCTTGGATCTGCTCCTCGACACCCATTCCCACCTCCTTGCAGTCCGTCTATTGTAGTTCGCCTATTGGAGCGGGCTGAGCCTGTCCGCCGAAATATTTGCAGGCGTCGATGACCCCTTGCTGGACGAGCTTGCACTTCATCTCGTTCGAAAGGCTGAAATCCGTCGTAGTGACCCCCAGGTCGTTGATCTTGATCGTCCGCTTCTGGTCGTCAGGATTGTTGTTGAAGGCATTGACCTGGACATACAACAGCGCCTCGAACAAAGCCCGGGCGTACTCCGGGAAGCTGTCGATCCTGGTATCCGGATTCACGGGCGCTCCCTGGTTGAAGAGGAAGAGTCCGAGCGTCTGCGGGTTGACCCCGTTCTGATCGAAGAGCTCGATCGGGTAATTGTCGAGCACGCCGCCGTCCACGAACAGGTCCTGCTTCTGTCCGGTCTCCCCGAACAGGGCATCGTCGATGTAGAACCCCTCGAAGAAGAGAGGGATCGACATCGACGCCCGCACCGCCTGCGCGATCGGCAGATCGGGCGAGGTGTCCTTGGAGAACACCTGGGAGCGGCGCCGTGAGAGATCGTTCGAGAGCACGAAGAGATCCTTGAACTTCGCGCTGTCGGCGAGGTGCTCCTGGGCCAGGTCGGCGAAAGTGGCGTTCTGGTTGCCGGTCTGCTCCTTGACGCGGCACTGCATCCATTGGAGGAAATAGTCCCCCTTGAACCAGCCGAACTTCCTGAAGAAGCGCTCGGGGCCGCCGAGCGTGCTGCCATCCTCGAACTGCTTGAAGTCGAGGTCGAGCATCAGCGCCTGCATCTGCTCCGGGGTGTAACCGAGGGCGATCAGGGCGGCCACGATCGAGCCCGCGGAGGTGCCGGCCACCCTTTCGATCTTCGGCAGGATGCCTTCCGATTGCAGCACCTTGAGCGCGCCCGGATAGGCCAGGCCCTTGACGCCGCCCCCTTCGAGCGCCAGGTTCCGGAGGTCGCGCTTCGGCGGATTCTGAGCAATCACCTGGCAGAGAGGGAGCGAACAGGCAGCCGGCTTCGCCGGAGCGCAGACGTACTTCGGGCTGGCGTGACAACCGGACAGGGCAACGGCTAAGGAAAGGGCAAAGACGGCCTTGCGCATTGGAACCTCCTGCAAGCTAGGTGCGGCGAGCCCGGGCATCGTAGCATCCCGGACCCCTCACCCCCTGGCTCAGGGCTTGCACCCCATTCCTCCCGCCTTGAGTCCGCTGTCGTACCGCCTCCTCGTCGTCTCGAACCGCCTCCCCATCGTCCTGGAGAGGAAGAAAGACCAATGGACCCTCAAGCCGGGCTCCGGCGGGCTGGTCAGCGCTCTCGCGCCGGTGCTCTCGAACCGCGGCGGCGTCTGGATCGGCTGGCCCGGGCTCCCTCTCGACGAGGGGGGCGACTGGGAAAAAGTTCTCGAGGAAGACCGCCAGGAGCGCGGCTACGAGCTGGTACCGGTGCTGCTCTCCGCGGACGAGGTAAAAGGCTTCTACGAGGGATTCTCCAACGCCATCCTCTGGCCCCTGTTCCACGACCTCCTGGACCGCTGCGACTTCGAGCCCTCGTACTGGTACGCCTACCTGAAGGTCAACGAGAAGTTCGCCGAGTCCGTGATCGAGCAGAGCGGCGAAGACGACTTCATCTGGGTGCACGACTATCAGCTCATCCACGTGGCCCATTTCATCCGCGAGCGGGAAGAGCGCCAGGTGGGCTTCTTCCTCCATATCCCTTTCCCGCCGCTGGACATCTTCCTGAAGCTGCCCTGGCGCGCCCAGATCCTGAACGCCCTGCTGGCCTACGACCTCCTCGGCTTCCAGACCCCGCGCGACAGCCGCAACTTCCTGACCTGCATAGAAAACCTGCTGCCCGAGGCCGAGATCGACGAGGAAGGCCCGATCGCCCGCGTCCGTGTGGGCTCACGGACGATCCGCGTCGGCTCCTTCCCCATCGGCATCGACTACGCCCATTTCGAAGAGGGCGCCCGCTCCGAGGAGGTCGAAGCGCGCATCGCCGACATGCGGGGGAAGATCGGTCCCTTCGAGCTCATCGTGGGAGTCGACCGGCTGGACTACACCAAGGGGCTGCTCGAACGGCTGGAGGCCTATCGCGACGCCCTGCGGCGCTTCCGCGAGCTGCGCGAGAAGGTGATCCTGTTCCAGGTCGTGGTGCCCAGCCGCGAGGGGGTACCGGAGTACCAGGCCCTCAAGGCGGCGGTGGATCAGCTCGTAGGGGAGATCAACGGCGAGTTCTCCATGGCCGGCTGGGTGCCCGTCCATTACCATTACAAGAGCCTCTCGTCGGGCGACCTCCTAGCCCTCTACCGCATGGCCCGGGTCTGCTTCGTCACCTCCATCAAGGACGGGATGAACCTGGTCGCCAAAGAGTTCGTCGCCTGCCAGATCGAGGCCTCTGGCGTGCTGGTCCTCTCCGAGTTCGCCGGCGCAGTGGCGCAGCTCCAGGAAGGAGCGCTGGCGGTCAACCCGCACGACATCGAGGGCATGGCCGATGCGCTCCACCAGGCCATGGAGATGGACGACGAGGAGCGGCAGCAACGGATGCGCCGCATGCAGGAGATCCTCCGCGAGCAGGACATCTTCTGGTGGGTGGACTACTACCTCCGCGCCGCCCTGGGCGAAGTGACCGAGGACCTCCGGGCGCCCAAGGAGTATTTCCCGTCGATGAGCGTCGAGGAAAGCTGGAATTGATCCCCTCCCCCCTCTCCCCAGCCCTCTCCCCCGTGCCGGGGGAGAGGGAGCCAAAATGAGCCAACGAGCTCTCCCATCTGCTTTGAAGAGCCGCGACGAGATCGGGCGCCGGCTGGATGGCCGCCGTCCCGCCGTGTTCCTCGACTACGATGGCACCCTCTCCCCCATCGCGCCGCGCCCCGAGATGGCGACCCTGCCCGAGGAAACCCGCGAGGTAGTGCGCCGGCTCGCGCAGCGCTATTCAGTGGGCATCCTCTCCGGCCGCGGCCGGGAGGACGTAACCTCCCTGGTGGGCCTCGACGGCCTTTCCTATGCCGGCAGCCATGGCTACGACATTGCCGGACCGGGCTTCCGCCACGAAGTCGGCGAGGGCATTCCGGCTCGGATCGACAGCGCCGCGGAAGCGCTGCGCCGGGAGTTGTCGGGGCTCGAGGGAGTGCTGATCGAGCCCAAGCGCTTCGCGATCTCCATCCACTTCCGCCTGGCCCGGGAAGAAGACCTGCCGCGCATCGAGCGGGCCGTGGACGAGGTCGCATCCGCCCATCCCGGCCTGCGCAAAGCCCACGGCAAAAAGCTCTTCGAGCTGCGCCCGGACCTGGACTGGGACAAGGGCCAGGCCCTCCTCTGGATGATGGACACCCTGAATCTCTTCGCAGAGGTCCCGATCTACCTCGGCGACGACGTCACCGACGAAGACGCCTTCCGGGTCATCGAGAAGCAAGGCATCGGCATCCTCGTCGCCGAAGAGCCCCGCCCCACCGCGGCCTCCTACGGGCTGCGCGATCCCGGCGAAGTGCGGCGCTTCCTCGAATGGCTGGCGGATCGCTAGTGATACGCTCCGCCCCCGCATGATCAAGATCAATCTCCTCGCAGAGGCTCCCAGAAACCGGCCTCACACGCCGAGCGGGCAGGACTCCAAATGGGCTCAACTCGTCAGGGAGATTGAGAGCAGGCCGGGACTTGGGAACTACGAGGACGAATTCCGGCGGGACTGCAAAGAGTTTCGCGAGAGCTTCCGGTTCAAGCACGATGAGCCCTGACTGCATGACCGACATCACCATCACCTTCCCCGACGAGATCGCGGAGCAAATCTTCTTTCTTCCGGACCGCGAAGAATTCATCGTCCGGGCCGTGTCCGAGGCGTTGCGGCGGATCTCGGAGGCGCCGGCCCATGCCGTGCAGCCTTCAGAGCCAGCCGTTCCGATGCCGGTCGAGACCGTCCTGCCCGGCTCGCTCGCCCGGATGCGGGCCGGCGAGATCAACGTCCTCGGCCCCTTTGAAGTGCCGGGGCTCGCGCCGCGCTGCATCCGCGTCTACCTGCCCCGGGACTACACGCCGGAACGGCCGTGGCTCGCCATCTACATGCTCGACGGCCAGAACGTCTTCGACGACGCGCCGTCCTTCTCCGGCGGCTGGCACCTGCACGACGCGATCGAACGGCTGGCCCGCGCCAGCCGGCCGACGCCGGTAGCGATCGGGATCGATCACGGCGGCGACGGGCGCAACTGGGAGCTCTCCCCCTTCGAGCTCTTCGACAAGCCCGGCCAGGCTCCCCTCCTCCTCGACTGGATCACGGAATCGCTGATGCCGGCCCTCAACGCAGAGCTGAACCTCGTGCCCGGACCGCTGGGAGCGGTGATCGGAGGCTCCTCCATGGGCGGCCTCTGCTCCCTCTGGTCCCACTTCCACTACCCGCACGCCTTCGGCGGCGCGCTCGTCATGTCCCCCTCCTTCTGGGTCGCGGACCAGGCCATCTTCGCGGACATCGCAGAGCAGCCCACGCCCGACCTGTCGCGGATCTACCTGGACGCCGGAGCCCGGGAAGACCGGGGCAGGCTGATCCCCGTCGTCGCCGCCATGGCCGCCCTCCTGATCGGCCAGGGCTACGACGACGACCGCCTCCTGTGGAGGCCCGACGCCAAAGGCGGCCACAACGAATCGAGCTGGCGCCGCCGCCTGCCCAAGGCCCTGCGCTTCCTCTACCGCTGATCCGTTAAGGTTCTCTCTGTAATGTAGGGGCGCCGAGGCAACGCTGCAGCAGGCGAGCGTCTTTCAGACGCTCCGTGTATGCAGCGAACGCTGGGGTGGGGCCGCGCCAACGCAGCTCGTCCACATCGCGGAAGAGGGGCGCGTCGGCCCGGAGCGTCGCCAGATCCTTGAAGCGCAGCGCCAGATCGCGATGTTCTCGTAAAGCGTCCTCGGGAAAGCTCTCGAGGGGGCCGTAACGATTGAGGAACAGTGCCGCGGTCTTGGGGCCGATGCCGGGAATGCCTGGAAAGCCGTCCGCGGCATCCCCGACCAGGGCGAGGAAATCGGGGATCAGGATGGGGACGACCCCGAACTTTTCGCGGACTCCATCCTCGGTAAAGATCTTGTTCCTCCGGCGGTCGACCTGCACCACCCTGTCGGCGCGGACGCACTGAGCCAGATCCTTGTCGGGTGTCCAGATGCAGACCTTCTGCACGCCTTCCTGGGCTGAGGCGATCCGGGCGGCGGAGGCGAGCGCATCGTCCGCCTCCAGCTCGATCATCGGCCACACGGCGACGCCCATGGCGGCAAGGGCCTCTTCCAGCGGGTGGAACTGCGCGAGGAGCGCGCGCTCGACGCCCTGCCCCGTCTTGTAGCCGGGCCAGAGACGGTTCCGGAACGACTCGATGACGTGGTCGGTCGCCACGCCGAGATGCGTCGCCCCCTTTTCGATCATCTCCAGCACCGTGTGCAGCACGCCCGTGACCGCCCCGAACGGCGCGTCCTTGCCCTTGTTGAAGCGGCGTTGGCCGTAGAAGTGACGAAACAGCTCGTAGGTACCGTCAAGGAGATGAATCATCATCGCGGGGCGTAGAGAAGGGCGGCCGCGCCCCTCGTGTCTTCCCACAGCACGAAGGAGGTACCGCTCGCAGGATGGAAGGCGAATCCACGGAGCGGCGACGCGTCGCGAGGAACCGCGGGACGCACGAGAGGGATTCCGTCGCTCGGGGTGAGGCGGTTGCCGGCGGCATCGAAGGCGGAGAAGCGAATCCCGGGGCGGCGAGATGTGGTGTTGGAACGCTCCCAGGCGATCCGCAGCACGCCGTCGTCAACGGAGCCGAAGACCGGACCTTCGTACACGCTGTCGGGTGACGAGGTCAGATCGACGGCCGTCACCCCCTCCGTGGGCCAGAGTGGGCGGCCATCCGCGGCCAGCCGCTGCAAGGCCAGATGGACCCCGCCGTCGACGAACCCAAACGGGAAAGTCATGACTGCGACGACGGCGCCGCCGTCCGGATGAGCGAACAGATTGTAAAGGTTGTGAGGCGGCCGGCTCGGCAACACCGATACGCCTTCGCCCCACAACCTCTCGCCGGCAGCGCTCATCCGCTGAGCAGTCACATGGTTGAAGTCGGAGCCATCCGGCAGGCGACCGATGCGGCCGTCGAAGGCGAGGATGGCGCCGCCGGTGCCATCCGATACCGCGGAGATCCACGGCGTGTCCAAACCGCACCCGTCGTCGCAGGGAAAGCGGGTCTTGAAGAAGATCGTGCCGCCCTCACCCCAGTGGCGGACGCCGTCCGGCCCCAGCCGCTGCCCGCGGAGAAAGACCTTGGGCGAATCCGCGGAAAACCAATCCCAATCCCGCCAGAAGACGAGCAGCCCACCGTCTCCCGCGGCTACGGCCTTGGGCTCCTCCGCTTCCAGGGATGACAGGCTGCCCTTGGCCCCTCCGGTGCTCCAGAGCCGTTGACCCTCCGGACTGAAGCGCTGACAGTAGAAAGCGCGGTGCTCCAGATCGTCCGAAGCAACACGGACAAAGCAGACGAAGCCGCCGCCGTCGGAGCTCGCGAGCAGGAAGGGGTCGAGCTGGTCCTCTCTGCCGGCCACGGGGGCCGCATACGTGCCCGCCCCCCAGCGCGGATTGCCGTGGCTGTCGAGCCACTGCACGAGGATGCGGCTGTCGTTCTCGTCGATGCGGCGGCGTACGGCGACGAGAACGCCGTCTCGTGCATGGGCCACGACCACGGCCTCCGCTCCCGCCGCCGGGGCCGTGGCCACGGCGCGTCCCGGCACGCCGAAGGCGACGGTGCCGTTGCTGTCGACGTACTGGAGGAAGACGGTCCTCCCCTGCGTCCACACCGCCGCAAAGCGACCGTCGGGCAGGAGGGCTGTGTTCTGGGAGGGGTGGACGTTCCCAGGCCGTGTTGCGAGACGAACGGGGCGGACTTGCGCGGCTCCGGCGCCGACGAGCGATCCCGCGAGGACGGCCCACAAGGCCCAATGGCTACCTTTTCGGCTCATACCGCATCGCCACCGCCCCCGAGCCGAATTCCAGCCGGCTCACGAGCTTCAAGTCGACACTCTTCGATAGCCCCGCGAACAACGTCGGCCCATGGCCCACCAGCCTGGGATGCACCACGAGCTCGTACTCATCGATCAATCCCAGCTCCGCCAGCGCCATCGGGAGCTTCACGCCTCCCACGAACAGTCCCTTGCCCGGCTCCTGCTTGAGCTGCTGAACGGCCTTCCCCAGATCCCCGCGCACGAGCTCCGAGTTCCAATCGACCCGGTCCAGGGTGCTCGATACGACGTACTTCTTTGCCGCATCGATCGTCCGGGCGAAGGGTTCCGTCCAATCAGGCATCGCTCCTGGCTGCACCGGCAACCGCCACGCTGCCTCCATCATCTCGTAGGTCACCCGGCCAAAGAGGAGGGCATCGGCCTGGACGAGGTTCTCGACCGCGTGACGATGCAAGTCTTCGTCCGCGAAATTTTCACGATGATCGCAGCAGCCGTCCAATGTGACGTTGACGGAATACCGAAGGGGTCGCATCACGAAAGAGTACCGCCGATGGCGTAGACGAGCAACGATGCCCTTCACCCCCGCCCTCCGGGGGGTTCTCCGTCCTGATTGACAACCTTCCGACATCGGGAGTAGCCTTCCTAAGTCTATGTGTCTCTGAGACTTGAGGCTCACGAAGGCCTGGCCGGGGTGTAGAGAAATGAGCAACGAAGTACGACTCCGCGACATCGAGCCCAACGACCTCCCCATCTTCTACGAGCAACAACTCGACGCCGACGCCACGCGCATGGCCGCCTTCCCCGCCCGCGACCGCGCAGCCTTCGACGCCCACTGGGCAAAGATCCTCGGCAACCCGGCGCTGGTCAAGCAGACGATCCTCGTCGACGGCCAGGTCGCGGGCAACATCGGGAGCTGGCTCCAGGACGGTGTCCGCCTCGTCGGCTACTGGATCGGCAAGGAGCATTGGGGCAAGGGTGTCGCGACCCGGGCGCTCGCCGCTTTCCTGCACCTCGTGACCGAGCGTCCCCTCCACGCGCACGTGGCCAAGCACAACGTCGGCTCGATCCGCGTCTTGGAGAAGTGCGGCTTCAGCCTCGATCGCGAGGAGAGCGTCGACGTCGCCGGCGTCGCCGAGCTCGTGCTCGTCCTGCGCTGAGGGCTTGCCGAAGAAGATCAACCTCATCTCGGCTGATCCGGAAGACGACGCTACGGCCTCAGACGCAGCTGGCAGACCTGTTCGCTTGGCCATCTCGGCATCGCAAGTCAGGCGCCAAGATGTTCGGCTGGCACCTACTCGCCTCCAAGGCTCTTCCCAAGGGCGGCCTGCTCACGAATTCTTCCTCTCCGACCGATCAAGCAATCTGCAAGCGCGCTCATTGAACGGGTGCAGCGATGTGGAAACGTCAGGAGGAAAGGAAGTATCCACTGGGGATTCTCGATTAGAAGGTTTGGAACACTAGCTCGGTCTAAATTCGCCGTGCTTTCCCTCCACTCTTTCCAACTAGCTGTTAGTGGTTGTTCTTCTTCAGTCGTGACGCCTTCTTCGGAAATCCATACGAACCAGCCAGCCTGAACATCTGGCGTGAAGGTGCATTCGTTGATTCTCGAGGCGCCACTCCAAAGGTGGGCCACCTTTTGGCGACAAAGCCTTCTAACTAACATGTCCAAGGCTGACATCAAAGTGTACGACCTACCTGCGAACTCTTCTTCCTCGGAGGGGGAAAGCGCTCCGATTCTCCTCCCGAGTACCTTCTCCTGAGGCCAATAAGGATAGGGCAGACCACGCAACTCCTTGTTGGCTTGGGCGCTTATTACGCGACTCGCCCAGATTTCAAGCAGCCTATCCGCCTCGATCCAAGAGCCTAGTCGCTCGACAAAAAGCGTGATCGCCAGTACACTAGGCCAATCAGCCTCACCAAGGAACTCTAAGAATTTGAACTCTCGCAAGAAAGTGCTGCGAACAACTTCTCGGTCATCGGTAACAGATTTAGCCGTGAAGCGCGATAACCTGTTGGCAGCCAGCCAGCCTAGACTGAGCAGGACCCGAGCCCCATAAACGAACGGATCACCGAGAGGATGCGCCCGCTCCATAAAGTCGGGCCTTTTCAAGACCTCATCCTCAAATGAGGTGAGACACTGTCCTATCGCAGTCTCGGTTATATTGAGAGATTCCCGAAAGTACTCGTAAGCGAGATTTTCGCTGGCAGCTACATGGAAAATGGTTGATGCTATGATCGTCCAAGCCTCCGCTTCCGACACGTAGTTTCCCGCCTTGGCGTACTGCTGAGCAATATAGCCTCCCATTAGGGCCATGCTCTCTATTGCCCGCTTAGAATGAAGGGCCTTACGTCTCTTGGAAGTTGAGTTCGCGACGAGGCTAACCAAGAAGGAGCAGAACTTCCCTCTCGGAATGCGCTCTCGAAAGTCCGTTACGTAAAGTTCGACAAACCTCCGCACGTCATGAAGGTCCGTTGGGAGGAACTTCCCGTGGGCCTCGATAAATAGGGCTCGAAGCTGCCCCCGAGACCAGACCCGCAGAGTGCCGGAGTCTGACCCCCATTTGTCTGCAAACTCCTTGATGCTTTCTCGGGCATCCCCTAGGATCTCTCCATTTGTAACTAGGACGGGGACATGGGGCTCAGAGGTTGAAATTCCTGGAAACGAGACCGGAAGTCGAACTAATTCCTCCACCTCTCCCCGTATTTCCCGCCATTTAGAAAGCCGAATATCTCCGCCCTTGAGTTGGAAACTCCAAAGCTTCCCTTTAGAATCTCTGGCCACTATGTCCTTCCCGTGCTCTCCTGGCCCGTGGCTGGAAATATGGATGATGGAGTAGCCCTTCGTCAAGAGTGCTTCGCAGAAGGGGATCTGGTAGCCAAGCTCGTTAGCATTAATCAACCAGTTTTCTATTAGCTTCTCGATCACGCCACTTTGCCCTCTTAACGGCTATCAGGTCTTCGAGGCGACGGCGAAGGTCAGGCTCTTGCTCAATCCGCATCATCTGATGCCTTATCTGGGATTCGACTGCAGGCGAGGCATCTATGTCGTTCGGCCTTATCCACTCACCGTTGCTATCGAAGTCAGTTTCTATCTTCTCATACAGTTGAAGGATAACGTCTGGAGTTATAGGTTGCC
This sequence comes from Acidobacteriota bacterium, assembly GCA_034667225.1. GTDB lineage: Bacteria > Acidobacteriota > Thermoanaerobaculia > Multivoradales > UBA5704 > DATMER01. The sequence continues at coordinate 151,054 of JAXDKG010000014.1, read as the reverse complement.
CGGGCGTTCCTACTGTTGCGCACTCCCTGGCAATATCGTCACGCATCTTCTCCGTCATATCGCGTGTAATCTGGTCGCTTAGTTGACGAACAATCTCATTGACGGCATTGAGCCCGCCGCCGCGCGCCATATCATCGTGGAGCACGGCTTGATACTGGTGAGCCGTCAAGGCTATTTCTATTGCCTTTCCGTCACGGCGTATATACGTTGCCCGGTCTCCTTCGTGAAGCTGCAGGCGGGATGCTTTCGAAGGCATCGATCCCTGAGCAGGTCCTATGTTTGCTGCGTACTTGGCAGTCACTTTCTTCTTAATATCGATGAAGTCAGGGAGCATAAATCTTCCTTTGGCACCTGAAAGGTGCGGCCAGAGCCACAGCAGGGGTCAACGCGACCTCTCCCTGATGCTACAGTCCGTTCTAGCTAGTGCATTCCGGCTTCTCCCTCATCCGGGCTAGCATGAAGTTTGAATTATACACCGGAGGAGTAGGTCAACGACCCGAACGATCTCCCCGCTGTTGGGCCGTGCGCCAATCGTTCCGAACACTTGCCAAACACCTGTTCGGGCTAGAGTTGACAAGGGCCTTCTAATGGGAGGCACCTGTTCGGCTGACGTTGAGCCCGGTCATCAACTAACCCATAATCTTGAGAAGTATCTCCCCGCCTCCGTAGACTGTGATTCGACCGTCAACGGATACAGCGATCGTTAAGCTACCTGTCGCGCCGGAGATCTTCGCGGCTGTTGCGTGCTTGGTGCCGCGACCAACTTCCACAGCACCCGGCGCATCAACGGGTGGACGAAGGGGGGTCATTCCCTGGAGCACGGTTCCATCGGCCCCGATGATGGTGGCGCCATCCTGCCGCATGAGTCCCAGAATGGCCTCAGGCTCGGTCAGCCCCACATTCATTTGCGGCCATCGCATGTAGGCGGTCTTTGGAGGTTCCGCTAGTCCAAGCACTCTCTGGTGATCTCCGACCACAAGCAGTGCTCCGTGCCCCTCGTCGGACAGCCTGAAACACAGTTGAAAGACGCGAAGGAGTGCTGGCTCGTCAACATGGTAGCGCTTTGCGAGAGTGCGCACTCCGCCCTTCATGTCACTCGGCTGCAAGTGCCAAGATGCTCCGCGATAGGCAAGCAATCGCTGTCCGCTGTGGAATACGCTTGCGCGGCCCTCTCCCGTGAAGAAGAAAAGGAGGCCTCCGGTCTTGAGCGAAGCATTAGCCGCCTTCTGGTACCGGAGAGGAAGAAAAGACAGGGCATCGTCAGCGGCCGGAGGGAACAGCGTGGTCCCTAGGACTGTCCCGTCGGGTCTTATGACCAACGCCCCATCAGCGGCCTTCACCAACTGAATGATCGCAAGAACCTCATCAAGTGACGCTAACGTGATCCCGGAGGCGGCGGACACTGCGAGCTTTGGCAACTCCTCTAGGGCGGCCTGCGGTACAACAAGAAGAGCAGAGCTGACACCCTCCTTCTCGTGGACAAGGTGCTTTAGTTCCCCGATCAGACGAAGCAGCTGGGAAAATGCACCTTCGGGAATGTCAAGGCTGCGCACTACAGGCGCCAAAACTAGGAAGATGTCTGTACGGCGAAACTCTGTGAAGATCTTGCTCGCGATCTCGGGCGCAATCTCGTACCCAGACAATGCGGCGCTCTCCGCAAGCGGCTTATCCGGCGACTCCATAGCAGCCTCCTTTGGGAGGCCCGCTGGGGGGCCGAATAGGGAGCTAGGGTCCCTGTAGGACTCCTTGTGGGGTAGTAGAGGCTTCCAACCGCTCTCAGTCGACCAGAAGATCGGAAGCGTGTTATTAGGAGTACTGTAGATGAAGCCGAGAAGCCCTTGGCTGTTACCGTAACCTAGGGGCCCCTTCGGTCGCAGACGTGCTCCATACTTCTCCAAGATCGTTCTTGCCCGGGCTCGATCTCCATCTGCAGGGAAGATGGACGACTGTGCAGCGAGCGGCAGATCGCTTTCCTCGATCACGTCAACGACAATAACGCGAAAGCCGGTCATCTGGGAGAGGTACTCGACCCCACGGCGCATGGCAACAATAGCGGCAAAGATGACCGTCGCTTCCTCAGCGAGTCTAGGGTTTAGAGAGCGAAATGCATTCCAAACTTGGGCAGCCTGATGGCCAGTCCCAATATAGTCATCGAGAAACACGATGGTCGAGGCACGGTCAGAGGAGATGTTCTTGAGGTCGGAGATGAGAATGAAGCTCTCTTGGGTGACTTCATTCTGTATCTTGTAGAAATACGCAATCAGCGAGCCACTCTTGGCGACGTATCCCACCGGGACGTACCAAGTACTGCTTGCCAAGTCGCGTGTCGCGGCGAGGATCTTCGCGTGAAGTTCTCGCAGCGCTGCGCTGATCTGAGCGAATCCGTAGAACCGGAAATGGACCAAGAGCTGCTCAGCAACGTCTCGTTCTTCTGGCTCGAACTGGTTTAACCAGTCGGCGACCACCTCATCACTGACTGCTTCTCCGAACGGATTCAAGGTCCCCACGACTGCATCTCCTCTCTGACTCCGGAGGGCGCTGTCGAACGAGCAGGGTTTTCCATGGCTGCCCGCGGCGCTGATCCATCACAGCAGGTTCAGCCCAATGGCTCTGCCCGAGGCAACCTCCCCTACCCCTTCGCCTCACGCAACAGCTTCTGCAGCGTCTTGGACACTAGCGCCTCCAATTCCTCAGGGCTCAAGTCTCCGGAGGGCGGACGCTCTGCGGGCGGGAGCGGGCCGAAGCCGTCGAGGATCGAGCGCATGCGGGTGGAGGCGTCGCTCGGGGGCGAGGGCTTGCGGGGATAGGCGAGGTGGAAGAACTCCGCCGGCGTCAGGCCGAGCACGCCCAGAATCTGGAAGACGTGCTCCACCTTGAGCTCGATGCTGCCGGAGAACAGCCGGCTCAAATAGCCGTAGCTCAGGCCGAGCGCCTTCTCGATGTCCCGGTTGCTGACGTCGAGGATCCGCATCGCCACACGCAACACCTGAAGCAGTCGCTGTGTCTCTTCCTGGATCATAGACGGTAGCCTACATCAAGCGGAGGGAAAGTTCTATTCTCCTTCCAGGAAACCTCGATCTTGACAGGAAACTACATTTGACTGTAGAAATGGTCAATAGCGCGGTGAACGCGGGACAATAGACAGGAGAAAGGCCATGGCAGATTCCGGCAAACCCGATGGCGATGTGCAGACGGCGTTGTCCAATGCGTTTTCCCGGGAGTACCTGGACCGACTCCGGGAGGGCAGCGAGACGTCCGCGTCCGGCGAGAGCGAGGCGGCAGGGCCCTGGGAGCTGCGGCATGAGGAGGGCGTTTACCCTCTGTTCCGCTCCTGGGAGGGATTCGAGCACGGCGACTCACCCGAGGGGGTGTTCCAGGTCCGGGAAGCCGGGCTGATCTTCTTCGCGGTCCGGCCCGCGGCGGGGCGGGATCCGCTGTTCCGCCCCCTGGAACCCGTCACTCCCCAGGGCTTCGCGGTCGAGAGCGCCGGCCAGGTGGTCGGACATCTGCGCTTCTTCAATCCCGATTGGCTGCACGCGGCGCACGTCGGAGCGTGCCTGGCCCGCTCTCCCCTGGCCGTGGCCGCGATCCTCGAGGCCGGGGGTCCGGATTTTCAGGAGCAGGTCGGGCGAATCCTGGGCAGGGACCTCTTCGGAGAGCTCGAACCGTGATTCCGCGTGACGCGGAGACCTTTCCGCGTGACGCGGAAGACTCTCCGCAAGACGCGGAGACCTCTCCATGAAGCGCGGAGACCTCTCCGCGAAACGCGGAAGCCTTCCCGCGAGACGCGGAGGACTCTCCGCGGGACGCGGAGACCTCTCCATGAAACGCGGAGACCTTTCCGCGAGACGTGGAGACCTCTCCGTGATGCGCGGAGCCCCTCCGCGTGACGTGGAAGACTCTCCGCGTGACGCGGAGACCTCTCCGTGAATCGCGGAAGACTCTCCGTGAGACGCGGAGACCTCTCCGCAAAGCGCGGACGACTCTCCGTGAGCTGGGGAATGGAAGAAAAGGAAGGGGGCGAGCGGCCCGCCCCCTTGCAGAATCAGCTACTTGACGGTTTCAATCGGCGGCGGCGGAAGCACCTTGGCGGGGTGCTTGGTGCGGAGGGGCTGGATGTCGAATTCGGCCAGCTTCTCGCTACGGTTCCCGTAGTGTTCCCTCAAGCCGACGCACAGGAAGGTGTCCACCTTGTTGCCCTCCGCGATTAGGGCCTCCAGATTGCGGGAGGCCTCCTGCTTCAAGGCCTTGGCCGTGGACTGCTCACGCAGAGCGCCGAGGGTCCCGTCGTAGATGCCCTGAAGCTTCTCGCGCTTGGTCTGGAGATGAATGACCTCTTCGCTGTTGTCGCTCAGAGCTTGCAGACGGTGCTTCCAACCCTTCATCGAATCCGCATGGGTCTTCGGCATTCACACCTCCGTAAGAACCGGGGGCGTTGCCACGCCCCCGAAGGGTTATACTGCGCTTACTCCTGGTCGGCGGACACGTCGCGGGAGCCGCCGTCCGAGTCGGTGATCGGCCTTTCTCGGACGGCTTTTCCTTTTCCATCCTGCAACAAGACAATCCCTCCTTTCTTCAGCTGCCGATCAGATCGGCCAGCTTGAACACGTTGCCGGTCAATCCGCCCGTGCAGCCCCGGACGGGATGGCCCGGCAGGGCCACGATCACCTGCTCGCCCATGAGGTCCACCTTGACCGGCTGACCCATCTTGCTGGCCAGACGGCAGGAGTACGCGGCGAACGAGCTGGCCCCCTGGATGGTGGTGAACCGGCGGGCGCTCTCGATCTGCATGACACCCTTGCGCAGCCTCCAGGAAGGCAGCTTCAAGAGGGCCTCCTGCACCCGCTCCGGCTTGAGATGCATCTTCTCCGGCATCGCCACCTCGGCAACCACCTGCTCCGTCTTCTCCATAGCGCTCCTTCCAGGTCATCGCGGCAGCAGCATTGCGCCGCGACGAACTGGATCATGCATCTACTTGACCGAATTGTCAACACTCTTGAACGATTTTGTTTGTAAATTGTTTTTACGTGCTTGCATGCTGCACTTGCGGCGGATCTCGTCAACGAGATTGAAGTTCCGGAGACTTCGTGGCAATTTACGCCAAGCGGACACATACTGGGGTTCGAGCGGCACTATTCTCTGTAGTAGATCCCATCCCCCTGAGGAGGAGAACCAAATGTCCCGAACCGTACGCGCCTTCGCCGCACTGGTCCTGACCGTCTTATTCCTGACCAGCCCTGTTGCCGCAGCGTCTCGGTCCCAGAAATCTGACGCGCAGTCCTTTTGGGATTCTGCTTGGCGATGGCTTGTGGAGCTGGTCCTTCCCGAAGGCCCGAACAGCGGCCCGAAGCCCACGGACCCGAGGCCGAACGGCGACGCAGGGGGAACGATTGATCCCGATGGCAAACCCGGCACCTAGAGCAGAGCCGTCGCCCTCTGTGAGATAATCCTTGGAACTGCTGTACCGGATACAAAAGGAGCCAGTGCTTGGCCGAGCATCCGTCACTCGACGAGTTGCAAGACTTTGCCCAGGGCCTGCTGCCGGCCGAGCGGGCACGCCGCGTGGTTGCGCATTTGCTCCGCGGCTGCCTTCCTTGCGGAGCGGTGCTGATTCCCGAGGTCGAGGCCCTGCTCCCGGAAGATCCTCCGCTGGAGGACCCCGGCTACGAGGAGGCGATCGACCGAGCTTTCGCGGCCCAGCACTGGCACGGACCCGCGGCGTTGAAGCGCAGGACGAAGGCTCGCCAGGCGCTGGCCCTGCTCGAGGCCGGAGGGCTCGAAGAGCTTTCAGAGGCCACGCCGGATCTCAAAGGCATCGTGGCCTGCGAGGCGCTGATGGAGCGAAGCTGGGATCTGCGCCACGAGGATCCGCAGCAGATGCTCGAGCTGGCGAGCCATGCCACCCTGGTGGCCGACCATCTGAGCCCCCGGCTTTACGATCCAAGGAAGCTCGCCGACCTGCGTTGCCGTGCCTGGGCGGCCCTTGGCAATGCCTACCGGGTCGCCGACGACCTCAAAGTTGCCGAATGGGCGCTCGAGCGCGCTGCCGAACTCTGCCTTCAGGGGAGCAGGGATGAGACGCTCTCCGTTCGCCTGCTGGAGCTCCAGGCTTCCCTGTACGGCGCGCAACGGAAGTTTCCGATGGCTTTCGAGGTGCTGGACGCAGTCTACGCAATCCACCACCGCCGTGGTGACGCGCAACTGTGTGGGCGGGCCTTGATCAAGAAGGGAATCTATGTCGGCCACAATAACAATCCTGCCGGAGCCGTCCACCTGCTGACGGAGGGGCTCGGGATGATCGACGCCAAGAGTGATCCGCAGCTCATCCTTTCAGCGACCCACAACATCTCCTGGTTCCTGATGGAAAGCGAGCACTTCCGCAAGGCGCGCAGGGTCATGTGGGAGAACCGCTGGCGCTATATCCGGCACGGCGGCAGGATCGACCAGGTGAAGCTCCGCTGGCTGCAGGGGCGGATCGAGGCGGGCCTGGGGAACCTCGGCGTCGCCGAGGAGGCGCTGAGGGAGGCTCACCAGGGTCTGGAGAAGGAGGGGCTGGGCTACCACGCGGCCCTGTCGAGCCTCGACCTGGCCGGCATCCTCCTGCGGCGGGGGTGCGAGGAGGAGGCGCGCACCGTCGTGCTCAAGGCCACAGAGGTATTCCTGAGCCTCGACATTCAGGTAGAGGCGATCAGGGCGGTGCTGGTGCTCCAGAAGGTCTTCGAGGCTGGTGTGCAGGGCTGGACCCTCCTCGACGATGCAACCCGCTTCCTGCGCCGCATCGAGTACGACCCGTCACTCACCTTCAAAGCCTGGTTCCTCTAGAGCCTCGTCATATAGTCCCAGTTTCAGGTAGGGGCGGCTCTTGTGGCCGCCCTCCGGAAGGGCACCCACAAGGGGCGCCCCTACAGAGAAATCCATCTTCCGACGTGACAGGGCACCAGGGCTCAGCACAATGCCCCCTGAACAATCGCCAGGCACCTGCTCGGTGGAACGGGGAGTGGCCGAGGGCGAAGGGCCGCCCTTGGCGGGCCGGACACTCGCGGGTGCGTTCTACGCGCGCGAAGGCTTAGAATGACTTCATGCTCGTGGCCCGGCGGCGCCTGCTCGTCCTGCTTCTCCTCGGAGGTCTGATGTCCCCGCTGGCCGGGCTCGTCTTCTCCGGCGCACAGCACCTGTGCAGGTGCGGCATGCCCCTCGACGGCTGCTGGTGCCCTCGGACCGCCAGACGTGGGGCGGACCTCTGCCATGACAAGTCGCGGTCCTGCAGCCTCCGCTCCTCCGGATCCCCTGCGTTCCACCTTGCGACCGGGAGGATCTGGCCGGCGGAGCCTCCCGGCTTCGAGGAGCGGGAGCTGCTACCGCAGCTCGAGGCTAGTGGAGTTTGCCAGCCTGCCGGTCCCCGTACCCTTGCGGCCCGGCCTTCCCGACCTCCCACGCCCCCGCCCCGTCTCCTCCAGGCCGCGTAACCGCTCCGGCCGCGTGTGGCGGCTGGATTGAATCCTGCTGTTCCTGGCAACGTTGGGAGACGTGTCCATGCTCGAACGATTCAGGAGGCTCGCCCTCCTTCTACCGGCGCTCTGCGCCGCCTGTCTCACACTCCCGCCGCCGGCGGCCGCCTGCTCCATTTGCCGCTGCGGCGATCCGACCTTCAACGCCTTCGGCACCGATGTCTATGCCGACGGCAAGCTCCGGCTGGCCCTGGACTGGCAACGCTACGACAAGGAGCAGGGAGTCACCGCCGATCACGACGAGGAGGCAGAAAGCCGGGCGGAAGGGCTCCGCCCCGCAATCGCCCGCCATGAAGTGCACGGCCGGGAGTCCGCGGTGGAAGACCGCCTCACCGCCACTCTGTCCTACTCCTTCGCCGACCGCGCCAACTTGGTAGCGCGCCTCCCCTTCGCCTCCCACCGGCTCACCGAGATCGGCCACGACGGGGAAACCGAGGAGACTGCGCGGGGCCTGGCGGACCCCGAGGTCTATGCCCTCGTCCGCCTGTGGTCGTCCCCCTTCGCAGGGGGCCTCGGCCGGCGGGCCTGGATCTCCGGCCTTGCCGGGGTCAAGACTCCTTGGGGCGAGAACCGCCGGGAGGAAGAGGGCTTTCGCCTGGACGAGCACCTCCAGAGCGGGACGGGCTCCACCGATCCCTTTGCCGGCTTGGCCGGCTTCTATCTGCTGGACGAGCGCTCGTCCCTCTACGGCTCGGCGCAACATCGCTGGACCGGAAGCAACGACTTCGGCTACCAGTATGGCGCCCAGACGTTCGCCAACCTGGGCTACGAGCGCAAGCTCGGCCCTGTCGTGGATGGGGCCTTCGAGTTGAACTACCGGGACGCCGATCAGGACCGCCTGGGAGACGACGGCGACCTGGACCCGAACACCGGCGGAGCGATGCTCTATGTCACTCCGCGGCTGATGCTCGATCTGGGCCGCGGATGGGTGGGAAGGGTGTCCGTCCAGGTGCCCGTCGTCGACGAGCTGAACGGAGATCAGAAAGAGAGGGCGGTCGCCAACCTCGGCCTGACCTACCTCTTCTGATCGGACCTCGACCGGCCGCGGCCTGCTGATCGGGGCCCGTCGCTCACCTTCAAAGCCTGGTTCCTGTAGAGCCTCGTCATATAGTCCAGTTTCATGTAGGGGCGGCTCTTGTGGCCGCCCTCCGGAAGGGCACCCACAAGGGGCGCCCCTACAGAGAAATCCATCTTTCCGACGTGACAGGGCACCAGGGCTCAGCACAATGACCAAGAACACCCTGCAAGTCAACACCGAGCTGGCGATCTCCAAGCCTCCTCACGAGGTGTATGAAGCCATCGTCGATCCCGCGAAGATGTCTCACTACTTCATCTCCTCGGGCACCGGCCGCCTGGATTCAGGAAATCAGATCAACTGGGAATGGCATGGAGTGGAAGCGCAGCTGCCTGTCACGCCGCAGGAGATCGAGAAGGACACGAGCATCTCGTTCCTGTGGTCCGCCAGCGGCGTCGAGACCAAGGTGGTCATCCTCTTGGAGCCACTCGATCCCGCCGCGACCAAGGTCAAGGTGTCCGAGTCGGGTTGGCCGCGGGACGATCAGGGCATTGCGCGCTGCCTGGAGCAGATGCAGGGTTGGGTGCACATGCTCTGCTGCCTCAAGGCATACCTCGAGCACGGCATCAATTTGAGAGGGATGGCGTAGGACGGAACGCCCCCCATTGCGCGATGCTGCTGAATCCAGTGCCGTCGCCCGCGGTGTGTACGCCGGCATGCGCCTGGGGTTGAAACCCCCGAAGCGATCCGAGCGCAGAGCGAGGAGCAGGGCGCCGGCGAGGACTGCCACGTGGAGCCCCGCGTCCGGCAAGTGATGGGCCTGATTCCAGGACAACCCACGGGCGTGGAGCTCGACCGCGAGCACCAGCCGCGCGAGGTTGAGGACGAACACACCCGGCACGAGCAGGGCCAGGGCGGCGGCATTCGCGGCAACGGACCGGCGGGCTCGCCAGATCCAAGGAGCGAGCGTCAGCATGAGGTCGGCATAGGTGCAGTTCGCCGTCACTTCGAACAGCTCCTGGCCCAGGAGGAGCCGCACGCCGAGCCCGGAGCCCAGCGGGATCGCCGGATGGCCTAGGAGCTGGAGGATCGCGGCGAGAGCGTCGCGCACCGCGAGGCGCAACGGCATCCATTCGAAAGCGTAATAGAGAGGCAGGAGAGCCCCGACCGCCGCCAGCCGGATGATCAGGAGCCCATCCGGCATGCGGCGCGCCACGGCGGGCGCTGCGTCCACGGCTCCGGGGCTCAAGGGACTACCCGGAACGTGACAGGTTCGCCCTTCGCGTCCTTGCCTTGATGCGCGTCCCGCGGACGGGGGACGCTCTCCCCTTCCTTCGCCACATCATGGATCCGGCCTTCGAAGTCGACCCGGTAGGTGCCGGGCACGGAGAGGTCCCAACCCCGCGCCAGGTCGACCTCGGCGGAAACCGGAGCGCCCGGCGGGACCAGGACGTAGTCGCCCTGTCCCGGGTCTCCCCTCTTGACCATCGGCCCCTGGTAGGGGACCTCCTGGCCGTCGCGGGTCACGCGGAAGATCGAGCCCTTGATCCCCTCGAGCGGCGTGTACCAGGTGAGGATCCGGAGCGGCTCGGCCGAGAGGTTCTCCAGGAAGAACCCGATCGTGACCGGCTCTCCCGCGGAGTAGGTTTCCCGGACCGCGAGACGGAACTGGAACGGCGCCTCTCCACCCGAAGCGGCGCTCCCCGCGGGACCGGATGGGACGGTGCAGGCGGCGAGCAGGAGCAGGAGAGCTGAGAGAAAGCGGACGGCGTTCATCGCGAGATCCTCTCTGTTCAGTCAACCTCGCGCGCGGCAGCGTCGCCGCAGGCGGTCGGCGGACAGGGTCAGACCGATGGTCAGCAATGCCAGTGCCACGTGCTCCAGGCCCATGGCCAGCTCCGGGTTGTTCTCGGTGAAGTACTCATGGCTGTCGGCATTGTCCGTGGCCACCGTCGGGTTGTTTTTCGCCAGAGTCCTGCACGCCGGCTGGCTGTATTCGTGATCGTCCGTCCCGGCCACGACGTTGAAGTGGCTCGTCTCATGGACGATCGTGCCCGATCTGGAGTCCGTGCCTTCCAGCGGGGCCCGCCAGAAGGCGTTGCACAGATGGATGTCGAACGGCTTGCTGGGAAAGACGTAGGCGTAATCGGGCTTGTGCTCTGGGTCGCAGTCGCAGTCGTAGGTGATCGTCTCCTTGCTCAGCGCGCCGAAGATTTTCGAGAAGTTGTCCTCCACCTTGGCATACCGGGCCGTCGTATGGGCGCCGAACCACTCCTTGTAGCGCGGCGCGTCGGGCCGGTTCTCCTCCTTGGTATTGGCGATGGCGAGGTACGCCAGCCCCGCGATCTGCCCCGCCTTCGCGTGGGCTTCCTCGAGTTGGGTGATCCGATCCGGGGAGCAGTTTTTGAATGCAGGCACCGCGGCGGTCATGCCTTCGCGAACGTCCTCAGGCGTCACTCGCGGCACGGGCCCGACCTGCGGCAGCGGCGGCGCTGGCCGTTCTTCGGTGAGCACGAAGCTCACGCTGTTCGTCGTCAGCTCCCGCGACCGGTACTGGGCCCGGTACTGAGCCCGGTACTGTCCGGGTTCGGAAAGAGCGTACCCCTCGGACAGATCGAGCTCCACGCTCACGGAGCCCCCCGGCTCGATGGTGACGTAGTCCTCCGGTCCCGGAGCGCTGCGCTTGACCTCGCGCCCGATGTAGAGGACGGCGCGGCCGTCCCGCTCGACGACGAACATGTCGCTGTCGAACCCTTCCAGGGGTGTAAACCACTTCAGGAAGGTGATCGGCCTGCCCGTGACGTTGGTCAGAGTGAAACGGACCGTCACCGGCTCCTCCGCGCCAGCCTCGGGCACCAGGGCCTCGAGACGGGCCGTCACCTCAGCCGCCTGCGCCTCCTGGGCGGGCACTGGCCCCGAGGCCAGCAGCAGGAATGTGGCAAAAAAGTACGTCAGGTTCCTTGCAGATCTCATCGTCTCCTCCTTGCGAACCGATGTCGAACCAGCGGCTCGACGAAGGACTGTCGCGAGGAGGGCCGTTGTCTCACCCTGCTGTCAGGGTCCAGAATAGGTGGCACCCGATTCCACAGGGCCGAAACCGTGCCGAGACGCTATTTGATGAGCCCATCAGCCCGCATCTGGGCCGCGGTAACCTGCGGGTCCTGCTTGAACTCGTCGGTGGCAAAGTAGGGCGGAAGAGGCTTGGCTTCGGAGTGGAGACGGAGGATGCCCTCGTCGAGGAGGACGGCAATCAGGCCATGGATCTGCTCGCGGAGACCAGCGGGAGTTCCACCCTCGTACTGCGCACCCATATAGTCCACGAACTGACCAATGGTGCGCTCTCCATCGGCTGCCATGAAGACTGTCTCGTGCCACGGCTCCATGGTGATCATGCGTGGCGCCTTTGGGCTGAAGCTGTCATGCACCATGACCTGGTCACCCAGCCGATGCCAAGTAGCCGAGCGGGAGAAGTACGCTTGGTCGGAGACGGTAATCACTGATGGCCCCTCCCTGCGGCTTGCAATACGCCAGCAGCCGAACACGTGCCAGGCGTGTGTTGAAGGCGCCAGTGCCAAGCCCTGGCGCCACACTTCAGAACAAGCCTAGACTCCACGGGCGGCGCCTGTATGGGGCCGCCCTACTCCTACATCTCGCACACGATGCAGTGGGTCATCCAATTTGTGTCGGGTCCGCACCACACATCGGTAGGACACTCGACGTCAGAGATGTAGAAGCACATGGTATCGCAGGTGCGTTGCTATGGGCAACTGATTGGTCCTTGTTGGGTGTAATCGCACCAAGTGCCTCTCCGACTTCCGCTACCGAGCCACATATTCCAGACTTTCTTCTCCTTTGGACCCTGGGGGTGGTTGACCTCTACCCAAGACACCTTCCAGCTAGGCGCAACTCCCCTGCTATTCGTACGTAGATAGAGATTCGTGCCCAGCACCGCTGGAGGGAACTGAACCCAATAGTAGTCCTCATCGCCCCGCTCCCGGTCATTACCTGGATTGTCAAGTGTTATCCAAGGGTCCGTCTCACGCAGTCGGGCCTGGATGCTTGAATCTGTCCCGGCTTGGTACACGTCCGCAGTCTTCAGGATAATGAGCGATTTTCCGGCTCGTGTCTCCATCTCCTCGGAATTTCCGCTAGAGTCCTTGTTCTCGGTTCCCAGCGTACCGCAGCCAAATGCACAGGCGGTGACGACCGCCAGAACTAGCAAGTTTCGATTCATGTTCTCTCTCCTGTTTTGGTCAGCCCGAATGTGGGCCGCCTGATCAGGCGATATAGGCGCTCTACAGAACGTGGCGTTACAGGCTCCTCGCCACGGTGCCCATCGCACCCCAATTCACTTCTGTGCTGGCGGGTTTTCCCCTGGTTTGCGTAATCTTTTATGGGAGGCAAGCAGAGGCACTGAATCGAGCCCGAGTGCAGCTCTACAAAACGTACCGGCTCTCCGAGCACTGGAGGGCTGCCTGGTCGTCCACCTCGAGCGATCTCCCATCGGTGCCGAAGTACGTAGCGTACATGGTGGGCCGGGGTGTGGAGGTGACGTCCGTGTGATGAGTCCGGATCAGGTTTGCGGCCGCCTCCAAGCGCGATCCACGGCGAAGGTCCAGATGGCCATCAACGACAGACTCGATACCCAAAGCCAGTACCCTCGAAGCAGGATCTCCTGCATCGAGGAGCCCTTGGGCATGATCACGAAGGGCACCAACCAGGCATCGACCGCGGCCACGGCGGTGGCGATGACGGCCCATCGCAGACGCCGGGGCTTTGGCGAGATGAGGAGCTGCAGAGCGACAAGGATGAAGGGAATGTTGGCAACCCAGGCGGTGGTCGCGCAGAGCCCACCAAGCGGGTGCTCCAAAAAATCTTCAGTGTCCGCGAACAATTCGCGTATCACCAGCATCGATCCCATCGCGGCGAGATAACCCGGGAAAGCCTGCGTGCAGACTTCTCCATCCCGCTGGTTGCACAAGGCAGGGCTCAAGAACGAGGCCACGAACAGCAGGACCAGGAGGGCGGTCACCGAGCGGATGAGCGTTGTGTTGGACATGATCGTCGTAGCCATCGCTCACGAGGGGTAGGTGGGGCGGTTTCATTTCCGCCCCACCGTGGATGGAGGTTAGCAGAGATAGGACGGGCAGCCCCCGGCCGCGCTCGGACAGGTGTAGAAGCCGCTTTCGCAGACAACGCAGTTCGTCTGGACGCGACTACCGCCCACGACTTGCTTGAGGCCCCCCGTCTCCTCCAGGCTTCTCAGCGTCTCCTTCGACAGCACCAGCTTCTTCGCAGTCTTCTTCTTCATGAGTCCTCCTTAAGGAGCGCTGAGTATAACCCCTCAGCTCGGACGCAGGGCGGCCCACCCCGGCGGGCATCACTTCGCGCCCTCCAGGCCAAGGGCACAATTTTTGCAGCCTACCGAGTCATGTCCTATCCTGATTCGGCTACGCATAAGGCTGCCGCCCGACACGAGCATTTCGTCCAGTTCTACGAAGAGGATGAGTTCCTGCTTGACGAGGTGAGCGGCTTCCTGGACGCGGGCCTGCAAGCCGGGTCAGTCGGTCTGGTCATCGCCACCCCGCAGCACCGGGAAGGCCTGGATCGCCGGCTGGAAGGATTGGCGCGAGATCAAAGTCGCTACGTCGCACTGGATGCCGCCTCGACGCTGTCGAAGTTCATGCTCGACGGCTACCCCGACGCGCAGCTCTTCGAAAACGTCATTGGAAGCGCCCTTCAGCGGGCGTCACGAAACGGAACGAGGCACGTACATGCCTTCGGCGAGATGGTTTCCCTGCTGTGGGCGGAGGGCAACCATGAGGCCGCCGTCCGCCTGGAAGAGTTGTGGAACGCTCTCGCCGCATCCCACGCCTTCTCCTTGCTGTGCGCCTACCCGATGGACGGTTTCCACGATGTAGAGCACGGCAGCTCTTTCCTGCACATCTGCGACGCTCATTCGCAGGTTCGCCCTGCGGAGAGCTTCAGCAGGCCCGACGGCGTGGACGAGTTGCACCGGCAAGTCGCCGCGTTGCAGCAGAAGGCAGCCGCGCTCGAAATCGAAGTGGCCAGGCGCAAAGAGGCCGAGCGAATCCTGCACCGCCGGGAAAAAGAGCTGTCGGATTTCATGGAAAATGCCGTTGAGGGTCTGCACCAGGTCGGTACCGATCAGAAAATTTTGTGGGCCAACACGGCCGAGCTCGAGATGCTCGGCTACGAACCTGACGAATACGTCGGCCACCGGATCACGGAATTCCACGTCGATACGGAGGTGATCGAAGCGATCTGGGACAAGCTGCGGCGCGGTGAAGCCCTCTACAACTATCCTGCACGGCTGCGCTGCAAGGATGGTTCGATCAAGCAGGTGGAGCTCAACTCGAACGCCTTGATCGAGGATGGCAAACTCGTTCACACCCGGTGCTTTACCCGCGACCTCACCGATCGGGTGCGGCTTGAGAGCGAGCTTCAGAAACAGCTTGAGCAACTCGCTGAGAGCGACCGGCGCAAGGATGAGTTTCTGGCGATGCTCGGACACGAGCTGCGCAATCCCCTGGCAGCGATGACGACTGCAACGGAGCTGATGCGTCTCCGCGACGATGATCCTTCGTTCCGCATCCGCACGCGCGAAATGGTGGCGAGGCAGGCCGCGTTGATGACTCGGCTCGTCGACGACCTCCTCGATATTTCGCGCATCAACCAGGGCACGATCATTCTGAAGTTGGAAGAGATTCCGCTCGGCGACATCATCGATCGTGCGGTCGAGCTGGCATGCCCGCTGATCGACCAGCGCAACCACCACTTGACCCTCAATCTGCCCACGGAACCGGTGCTGCTGTGCTGTGATCGCGCGCGCCTCGTGCAGGTAGTGGCCAACCTTCTGAACAACGCGGCCAAATACACCGATCCCGGTGGAAACATCGGGTTGAGCGTGCAAAGGGACGGGACGGATCTCCTGCTTTGTGTTCGCGACGATGGCATCGGCCTGACGGAGGACCTGCGCGAACGGATGTTTGAGCCTTTCGTCCAGGCGAAGGACTCCTCAGGGCGCTCCCAGGGGGGCCTGGGCATTGGACTGACGCTCGTGCGCAAGATAGTGGCTCTGCACCGCGGCCGCGTCGAAGCGCGCAGCGAAGGCCCGGGACGTGGGAGCGAGCTCGTGGTTTGCTTACCGCTTCCCTTGTCGCCCTCCTCCAAGGTGTAAGTCTCTGCGCTTGACAAAGCTTCCAGAGTCAGGAATGAAGACCAGGGAGTTGGGCAAGCAAGCTCTGGTAGCGAATCGCGCAGGTTTGCCGGGCCGGCTCGGAGACGGCTCGCTGCCTCGAGCAATTCGGCCCCAGCTGGCCAAGGACGAAGAGCCAGGTCATCTCCTGTTCGTTGAGGTCGGCCGGGGGACGGCCCCACTCGAATTGTGCCAGGCGTGTCAGGCCGCGCCCCCCATCGGGCGCCCGCAGGAGAACGGCACCGAGCGCCTCACGTTGAGACGGGCTGAGCCGCGTCTTGACGACAGTCAGAGCCAAGAGCTGGCGCTGCGCCTTGCGTATGCCTCCAGGAGAGCCGGTGGTGCATTCCTGCGCAAGCACGCGCGCCAGGTACAAGTCGCGATGGCGCCAAAAGGCCGACGCGAGCCGGCCATAGGTCACCGGCGGCGATTGGTCGCCGGGAGGTGCGCCGCTGAGGATGCGCAAGGCACAGTTCACGTGCGACCGGGCTGCGAAAAACGCGCGAGCCGAGACGAGCAAGACCGCTGCGAGCGCAATGGCGCCCAGGATCTGGAGAACGGTCGACTTACGCACATCTGCCCCGCATCACGCTCGAACGCCTGGTCAGGGAGCCCCGCGGCCCTCCGCAACCGGCTGCGCGAGCCCGAAGACGTGGTTGAGGGTGCGCACGACCATCAAGCCGCCGGAGATCGCGGGCGTCGACATCACCGTCTCCCCCATCGGCTGGACGGCGAGGAGCTCGGGCTCGGGACCGGCGCGCAAAACGTAGACGTCCCCCGTCTCGCTCGCGA
Organism: Acidobacteriota bacterium; assembly: GCA_034667225.1. GTDB lineage: Bacteria > Acidobacteriota > Thermoanaerobaculia > Multivoradales > UBA5704 > DATMER01. The sequence goes on along the minus strand of JAXDKG010000014.1, from coordinate 134,520 downwards.
AGTAGAGCCTGCCGTCGGCCGCGATGGGAGAGGCGGAAAAGGATGCGGTGGTGTTGGCGCTCAGCCGGATCATCGAGAGCTGCTCGCCGGTTTCCGCGCGGTAGGCGGTCAGGATGCCGTTGTTGTTGCAGGTGTAGAGGATGCCGCGGTAGAGGATCGGCGAAGGGATGTAGGTCCCGCCGCGCGCATAGCTCCAGGCGATCGCCTTGCTGCTGCGCTCGCCCTTGGGCAGAGAGATGTCCCCGCGCTGACCCGGCCGTACGGCGAAGACCGGACGTACCGGCGGGTAGCCGGCGGTCACGAACGCCAGACCATCGCCGATCACCGGCGTGGCGACGACCACCTCGGAGCTCGGCCCCAGACTCCACAGCGGCTTCCCGGTCCGCGGATCGTAGGCGCGGATCGTCGGCCCGTTGGCGATCAGCTCGTCGCCCGAGGGAGACGGGAGGATGTTCGGCGTCCCCCAGGTGGAGGGCTCTTCGCGCGCCACCCGCCAGACTTCCTCGCCAGTCGCCAGGCGATAGGCGGCGAGGAAGGAGTCCTTGCGCCGGTCCCCCTGCACGAGCACCAGGTCTCCGTAGAGGATGGGCGAGCTGGCGTGCCCCCACTCGGCGCTGCCGGATTGCGGATCGTTGGAATCGAGGATGCCGACGTCGCGCTGCCAGAGCTGCTTGCCCTCGAAGTCGTAGGCAGCGAGCTTGCCGACCGCTCCGAAGAGCACGACGATGCGCTCGCCGTCGGTGGCCGGAGTGGAGTTGGCGAGGCTCGACTTGAGATGGCGCTCCACCTTGGGCGCGCCGCGATGGACCTCGCGCTCCCAGACCACGCGACCGCTGACCGCGTCGAGGGCGTAGAGCCGGAAGGAGTGCTCGGAATGATCGTCGACCGAGGTGGTCTCGCCATAGAGCCCGGTGCGGAAGGTCGTGTCACCCTTGCCGCTCACCGCGGTGGTGACGAAGATCCGGTCGCCCCAGACGATCGGGCTGGCCAGGCCGATGCCCGGAATCGGCGTCTTGAAGCGCACGCCCTCGCCGGTCGTGACGTTCCAGGCCGCGGGCGCGCCCTGGCCGTCGCCGATTCCCGAAGCGTGCAGGCCGCGGAATTGCGGCCATGGACGAGGAGCGGCCGCCGGCTCCGGCTTCGCTTCGGCGCCTGGAGCCGCCGCGGTGCGAAGCGGCGTCGGATCGGAGGTCACCACGCCGAAAAAAGAGAGCTCGCCGCCCTGGTTCACGCGCGCCCACTCGACGATACCTCCACGGCCGCCGAAAATGATCGACAGGTTGCCATCGGCGCTGTCGAACCGGCCTTCTTCCACCGCGGTCAGAACCGTCTCCTTCTGGCCCGGAAGAGTGATCCCCAGGGCATCGCCGCGCACGGCGACCATGGCGTCTTTCCCGATTTCCTGGCGGTATTGCCCGGCGTAGGTGGACAACTGCTCCGGCGCTGCCTTGTACGGCGGCCGCTGCCGCGGCTTCGCCGTCGCCGTGGCCAGCAGCTCGCTCATCGGCCCGGCGGCGTCTTTGACCTCCCGGCGCGCGGCTGCGAGATCGAGCGGCTCGATGAGACCGGTGGCGAGCGCAGCGCGCGCCAGCGCCAGATCGTCGTTCTCGAGGGCCGCCCCGAGAGCGGAGAAGGCATCCTCGGCTCCATGGGCCAGGAGATAGAGCGCCAGCTCGTTGTTGGGCCCGCTCTGGAGCGCTATCTCCAGCACCGAGGCGCCGAAGAAGCCATCCTCGGCGTTGACGTTCGCTCCGCGTTCGACGAGCCGCTTCACCACCGCGAGATGACCCTTCTCAGCCGCGAAGTAGAGGGGCGTCTGGCCGTAACGGGCAGGCGCGTCGACCGGCGTCCCGGCGGCGAGCAGCGCATCGACCCGCGCCAGATCCCCGGCACGCGCCGCCTCGCGCAGCGCCTCGCCCTGATCGTCGGCGCCTGCCGCCAACCCGGCGACGAGGAGAACGACGAGGAGAACAAGACCACAGGAGAGAAGAACGGAACGCTGGCGGCGCGAAATAAGCATGGCGTATCTCCGGAAGAACCTGGTCAATTATATTGCGGTCTCACCTCTCAACCGTTGCACCGTCCGCCATCCGAGAAGGGCAGCGACGCTGCAGGCAAGGCCTGCAGCGAGGGCAAATGTGGCGAGTCGGTTCACGGGATCTCGGGAGCGCTGCGCTAGGCGGAGAGTTTAGTCATGACAAACAGTCCGGCTCCGGCGAGCAGGACGATGAGAATCGCCATCTCACCCAGACCGAGGGTCGGAATGGCAGCCGCAGCAACGAGGGCGGCGCATCCGCCGATCGTGTTGCCGCCGGCACCCGCCATCGTCACCGCGCCCGTCGCACCCGTTCCCGCTACAGCCCTGCCGGTCACGTCGGAACCGGACCCTACGGTGACGCTCGCATCCGCGATGACGTTTCCACGGAAGCTGATTCCGTTGAGCGTCGCGGAGGTGCCAACACGCCAGTACACGTTACAGGGGTCGGCCGTACCAATGACATTCGAACCGACATTCGCGGTGAGCGCGCTATCCACCTGGAAGATGAAGATCCCCGGCCCGTTGAGAGTCAGCGTTCCGAGAGCCGCCAGATCGGCCGCTCCTCCTGCAAAAGAGTAGATGCCCGAGGTGAGGACGGCTCCGTTCAACTGCGCCGGGAGCACCGTACCGGGCCCTTGGGCGGCCAGAAAGTTGTAGGCAGCAATGGCATTGGCATGAGCCTGCTGCACGGTCAGATCATTCGTGAGGTGCAGGGTGAACGGTGGGGTCACGCTCGAAGGCGGAAAGTTCGAGATCGAGGCAGTAGGAGAGGAACCGACGTCTCCATTGACCACGGTGCCCGCGCCGGTCGAGCCAGTCACTCCCGAGTTGCCCAGGACCGAGAATTGCTGCAGCACTCCCAGGGGCGGTGCTGTCTGGGCGAGTGCCGGGATCGGGCCGTAAAGAAGCACGGCAAGACCCACGAATGCACCCAGGGCTCGGATAAACGTTCGCATCATTTGATCTCCTTCCGAGATTTCAACTGCTGCAGAGTACCATGTCGAAGGCAGGCTGGGGGGAATGACCCGGGAACGTATGTGTTACCGTTAGAGAGGTTGGCGGCCTTCGATCGGCCGCGACCAGACCCCCAGACGCCATGACACGCAACCTCTCTGCCCTGCTCCTTCTCGCCGTCTTCGGGCTCGGTCTCGTCCTGGGACCTCACCCGTGCAGCGCGCGGCATGGGGAAAGAGAGAGCAGGCAGGCGTCCTGCCACGAGTCGAAGCACTCCGGCAAGCAGATCCGCCACGAAACGCAACAGGGTCATGACGACTGCTGCAGCACCTTCTGCCAGCATGCCTGTCATGTGACCGCCATCGCCGAGGCCGGGCCGGTGGCTTTCGTCATGTCCCCGGTCTCCGGGGCAACCCTCGATCCTTCCGGCTCCGGGCTCCCCCTGTTCGCCCATCCGATAGACCACATTCCTCTAGCCTGATCGTCTCCCGCTCCGTGAGCCTTCCCGGCCGTGCGCCGGGGAGAGATGTCCGTTCTCTTTTCGACCGGAGAGGTTACGACGATGTTTGGAAACATGACATGGCTCATGGCTGCCATCGCAGCCGGAGTTTTTGCGCTCGCCGGACAGCCGGCGAAGACCCTGAGCCCCGACGCGCTCGACTCCCCCGCCGAGACCTCGGTGATGGACGCCCAGCGAGCGGAGGCCATTTCCCAAGCCGGGAGCCACGCGGGACATGGAGGCACGTACACCCACGTCGACGTGGGGCGCGAGGCGCAGGCTCCAGCCGCAGAGCCGCACCAGCACGGGCATGAGGAACATGCGGAGGAGCAGAAGCCAGCCGCCGTCTATGCCTGCCCGATGCACCCGGAAGTCACCAGCAATGCCCCGGGCACCTGCCCGAAGTGCGGGATGACCCTGGTCGAGAGGAGAGAGGAATGAGGCAGGCAGCCTGGCTCCCCGCAATCACCGCCGTTCTGCTCGCCTCCGGGTGCGTCTCGGTGCCGCGGGATGCCGGCATGTCCGAGGTACAGAAGAGGATCGAGGAGCAAGGGCTGAAGATCGCCTGGAGCCCGGACCAGCCGATCGAGCCACCCGCCGACGAGCGGCTGCGGCCACTCCTCGAAGGGGAGCTGACGGTCGAGCGCGCCGTCGAGATCGCGCTCGCCAACAACCGCGGCCTCCTCGCCACGCTCGAAGGGCTCGGAGTGGCGCGCGCCGACCTGATCGCGGCGAGCACTCTCCGCAACCCGGTCTTCGACGGCGAGGTGCGGTTTCCCGGAGATCCCAGGAATCCTTTCGAGATCGGGATCACGCAGACCCTGATCGACCTGTTCCAGCTGCGCAAGCGGCGCGCCCTCGGGCAGGCCGGGTTCGAGGCCGCCCGGCTGCGGGTGACCGGCTCGGTGCTCGGCTTCGCCGCCGAGGTGAGGACGCACTACTACACGTTGCAGGCGGCGCAGCAGGCGCTCGCCCAGCAACGGACGATCCATGCCGCGGCCGAAGCTTCGGCCGAGCTGGCCCGGCGGCAGCACGAGGCAGGCAATATCTCTGATCTCGATCTGGAGTCCGAGCAGGCGAGCTATGAAAGGGCCAAGCTCGACCTCGCCCGCGCCGAGCTCGACGAGCTGCAGACCCGCGAGCGGCTGCTGGCCGACCTCGGCGCTCTGGAAAATGTGCCGCTGACGCTGCCTTCACAAACCCCGCCTATGGAAGACGGGCAGGAGCGCTCCCTCGAAGAGTTGGAAGCTGCCATGCCGCAGCGGCTCGACCTGTCGCTCGCTCAGGCGGAAGTGGAAGCGGCCCGCCAGGCGCTGCCCCTGGCCCGCGCCTCGGGCTATGACGAGCTTGCGCTCGGCGTGCGGCACGAGCGCGAGTCCGATGGCGCCAAGACAACCGGGCCTTCCGTGGCCGTCCCCATCCCGATCTTCGACCGCGGCATGGCCGGGCGAACGCGCGCGGTCGCCTCGTTGAGAATGGCCGAGCAGCGGCTGCACGCATTGAACGTCACCGCCCGTTCGGAGGCCCGCGCCGCGCGCGAGCGGCTGCTCGAAGCGAGAGCGCGCGCCGAGTATCTCCGGACCGTGATCGTGCCGCGCCGGCAGAGGATCCTTTATCTGACCCAACTGGAATACAACGCGATGCTGCGCGGGGCCTTTGATTTGATCCGCGCCCGGCAGGGGCTCTCCGACGCATTGCGCGAGCAGGTCCTGGCGACCCGCGACTACTGGCTGGCACGCACCGAGCTCGATGCCGCGATGAGCGGCGTGCTCGGCTTTCGGAGCAAAGACAATGAGTGACAAGACATCGACCATCTCAAGGCGCAACGTGCTCGCTTCCGGGCTGGCGACAGTGACCGCCGGCTTGGCCGGCCTGCTGCGGCGCACCCCATTGCTCGCCGCCACCCAGCGCGCAGCGGCACCGGGATCGCTGAACGGCCACGTCCCGGTGATAACTCCCAACGGCTCGTCCATGCCCTGGCGCTGGGAGGACGGATTCAAAACCTTTCATTTGATCGCCGAGCCGGCGGTGCGCGAATTCGCGCCCGGGTTCAAGGTGAATTGCTGGGGCTACAACGGCCAGACGCCCGGCCCAACGATCGAAGCGGTAGAGGGAGACCGGGTGCGGATCTATCTGGAGAACCGGCTCCCCGAGCCCACCTCCATGCACTGGCACGGCGTCCTCCTGCCCAACGGCATGGACGGCGTCGTCGGCCTCAACCAGCGGCCGATCGAGCCCGGCGAGACTTTCAAGTACGAGTTCACGGTGCGCCAGCACGGCACCCAGATGTATCACCCGCATTTCGACGAAATGGTGCAGCAATCGATGGGAATGATGGGCTTCCTCATCTTCCATCCCCGGCGGCCGGCGCGCCGGATCGACCGCGACTACGCGATCTTTTTGAATGAGTGGTTCATCAAGCCGGGCACTTCCGTCCCCGATCCGACGGTGATGCTCGACTTCAACGTCTTCACCTTCAACAGCCGGGTCTTCCCCGGCACCGAGCCGCTGCTCGCCCGGCTCGGCGACCGGGTGCGCATCCGCATCGCCAACATCAGCATGAATTCCCATCCCATCCATCTGCATGGCCATACCTTCCGCTGGACGGGCAGCGACGGCGGACCGCTGCCGGAGACGGCCTGGATCCCCGAGACCAGCATCAACGTCCCGCCCGGCACCACCCGCGACATCGAATTCATCGCCGACAACCCCGGCGACTGGGCGCTGCACTGCCACAAGATGCATCACACGATGAATCAGATGGGGCACAACCTGCCGGTCATGACCGGCGTGGATCAGTCCGGAGTGACAGGAAAGGTCGAGAAGCTGATCCCCGGCTACATGGCGATGGGCAGCACCGGGATGGGGCACATGATGGACATGGGCAGGCCGCGCAATTCACTTCCCATGGGAGCGGGCGAGGGGCCGTTCGGCTCAATCTACATGGGCGGCATGTTCACGGTCGTGAAGATTCGCGAGGGGCTGCGGAGCTACGACGAGGATCCGGGCTTTTACGAGCAGCCCGAGGGGACGGTCGCGATGCCGGTCAGACGCTAAAACAAAAGGGGGCTCCCAGGAAGGAGCCCCCTCTCAACTCCGAATGGCCTCAGCTCACTTGCAGCTCTTCGCGCCTGTCTTGCCCGAGCAGTTGTTCGAGCAGCACTGGCTGCTCAGGGTGCAGCTCGTGCCCTTCGCGCCGCAACCGCCGCCGCTGCCCGGATTCAGGAAGGGCGCCAGAAGGGAGTAGGAGACCGCGAAGGCGCCGTCGACCGTGGCGTTGCTCGCGGCGTCGCAGGAATCGTTGACGTTGGTGCCGCACGCGCCATAGAGCTGGCCGACGATCTGGCTGGAGCCGTTGACGACCGGCGAACCGCTGCTGCCGCCCTCGGTGCCGCCCAGGGTGTCACGGCTGTAGATGAAGTTGCCGCGCGCCAGGGTGCGGCAGGTTCCCTTGGTGGTGTCGACCACGCCCTCGGTATAGGCCTGGGGAGAGCCCGCGGGGTGGCTGATTCGATAGAGCGCCAGGTTGTTGGTGCTGGCGACCGGCGTGTTCGTCCAGCCCAGGTAGGCGGCAACGCCGTCCGGCGTCGTCGGCGACGAAGAAAGCTGCAACAGCGTGACATCGGACGTCGAGCTGGTGGCCTTGATCGTGGCGCCGACGGTCTCACCGGTGTTGTTGTAGGGCTGCGTGCAGTTCGGGCTGCTGCAGGTGGTGGCGTAGTCGAAGTAGGTCTCCACGCTCGAGGCTTCGCCGCTGCTGCTGATGCAATGGTGGGCCGTGAGGAAGAAGGGGATGATCGAGGTGGTGACGTTGTCCGCGATCAGGCCGCCGGTGCAGATGTAGAAGGAGGCCCCGGACTGGAACAGGATGGTGGCGATCGCGTCCTTGGCCGTGTTGACCACCGCGCTCGACTGGCACGCCGCGTTCACGATGCAGTTGGCATTGTTGGAGCACAGGTTGCTCGCCTGAGCGGTGATGGCGCTGAGGTCGTCAGCGTACACACCCTTCGGGCCGTAGCGCGGAGCAGCGAAGCGGGCGCCCATGATGCCGACTTCCGCAATGGTCAGACGCGGAGCGCGCGGGGCGTCTGCCGCCGTGTGGAGCTGGAGCAGAAGCTGCTCGCCGAACACCGTGTTGGTGTGCAGGTCGCCGTTGCCGAGCGGGCCGCGGCCCGTGTAGGGGCCGAAGGCCTGGCCCGCGAGGTTGTAGACGTAGAGCTCGGCTCCCTTCGGCAGATCGACGCCGGTCAGGTGAAGACGGAGGGCGGTAGCGCCGGGGACCCGCACCGCGGTGGTCCAGACCGAGCCTTCACGGGTGCTGCGGGTAGCGCCCAGGTTCAGGCTGCTGCCGGCAACGGACGAGGCCACCGTTCCTGCGAGCGTCCTGGAGATTCCGACCTGGTACCTCTTCTCGACGCGCTTGAGGTCGTTGATCTGGTTGCGCTCGGACGCGGAGAGCTGGATGACGACCGGCTGGGTCAGCGCCTGGTCCACCCGGCTGGCGGCCAGCCGCTCCTGCAGCTTCTGCATCTCCACGGCGCGGGCGCTGGCGTCCCGCTGGGTGCCAACCACTTCCGCTTGCGCGCTGGCCTCCGACACCAGGAAGTCGGGAAGCGGCTGCGCGGCGAAGCCTGGAGCAGCGAGCAGCAACAACATGGCCGAACAGATCGTACGTTTCATCAAATCTCCTTTGATTCCCCCGAATAGAGGATCATCGTTCATCCCACCCGGACCGTCGGGCGAAGGAAGTCGTCAAGCTCATTCCGAACGTCATTGCATACCCGTAGATCAAGGTTCGTGCCACGGCGCAGCCAAGTGGCAAAGGACGGATATACAAAGGTTTGCACGCGATGAGACCGCTTCGGGGCTGGGTCAGCGCCTGAGCCGGAGATCAAGGATTGACCCTTGAGCGGGTCAATCCTTGCCCCGCCCAGCGTCCTCGATTCGAGATGAACATCAAACCTTCGTGACCATAGGTGTCACGAATTCCCCTCGCCAGGTACCTGATCAAGTAGAGCAAGGTTGTTCGGCTCGGCATCCGACAGACAGCAATGCACTCCGCCGATGGTCGGCGGTCCGCTCACTGTCCGGTAAGGACAAGGAGGTTGCGCGTGAAGCGTCTCTCGATCGTATTGTCCCTGTTTATTCTGGCCACTCTCCCTCTGGGAGCCTCTACCTTCGTGGCGATGGACCATGCTGCGCTCATCGCTAATTCCGAGGCCGTGGTGCAAGGCACCGTCCTCAAGGTCAACTCGTTCTGGGACCCGTCGGGCCGGATGGTGATGACCGAGGCATTGGTCCGCGTCGAGGACACGCTCCTCGGCGAAGCTCCTTCGATCGTTCGCGTGCAGACGTTCGGCGGCAATGTCGATGGCTTCATCGTGGAGGCCGCCGGCTTCCCAGAGTTCAAGGCTGGCGAGCGGATGATCCTCTTCCTCTCTCCGGAGAAGGCCGGGATCGCCAAGGTCGCGGGCTACCAGTTCGGGCAGTACCACATCCGCCGTGACAAGGCTGGCGTCGATTTCGCCGTCCCGGCGCTCGACCTGGGCGTCAACGTGGTGACTGAGAATGGGCGTTCCTTCGCCCGGCCGCAGGCGATGCGGCTGGATACCTTCAAGGATCAGCTCCGGGCCACCGCGCGTCGCTCCGGCCGTATTGAGAACTGATGGATCGGGGAAAGGACTAGATCATGACGAAAACCAGGATCATCTCTCTGTCCGCTCTTTTCGTGCTCGCCTGCCTCGTGGCGGGTTCCCTCTCCGCGTACGTCCTCCTCAGCCCGCGGCGCACCTGGGACAGCGATCCCAATGTGATCATCGACAACCGCGGCCTGTCGACCGTCGCCGACGGCGACCTCGGCAGGACGCGCACCCGCAATGCGATCGTCTCGACCTCGGCCTGGAACGGCGCGGGCAGCGGCACGGTCGTCAATGCCACGGTAGGCTCGGTATCGAGCTGGCGCCTGGGCGACGGCGTCCCGATGCTGAACTTCCGCGACCCGCAGGGCGCATGCACGGGCAACTGCCTGGCCGCCACCTTCACCGGCTACTACACCCGGCGCAGCGACGGCACCTACCGCATCTACGACGCCGATATCGTGACCAGTACCAGTCGCGACTGGGCCACGACGGGCGAGGCTTGCTCAGGCAGCGAGTACTACATCGAGGGCGTGATGGTTCACGAGGTCGGCCACCTGCTGGGCCTCAGCCACACCAGCGTGAGCGGCGCCACCATGTTCCCCTCGGTCAGCGCCTGCAACAACGGTCCCGCCTCCACCGAGGCGGACGACGAGAACGGCATCAACAGCCTCTACTAGGACGCTTTACCAGGAACTACTGGAGCGGTGGGTGGTACCCCAGGGTGCCACCCACCCAGGTCTTGTTCTTGTTGAAGTCGACTCCCATCATCTTCCCCTTGCTCATGCGCACCAGGTTGTTGATGAGGCGAGGGCGGCCGTCCTTCCAGGCGAACATCATGCGGACCTCGGCCTTGGCGGGCACGTCCAGGGTCTCCACCACCGGGGCGTACTCGATCCTTCTCTGGAGGAGCCAGTCTTCCGGGTTATCGATCGCTCGCAGGCGCTCCGGGCTCGGACCCAGCTCGACCCCCAGGCCGGCGAAGGAGAAGAGCGGTTTGAGCACCCAGTTCTCCAGGTCGGCGGGGATCTCCGGCAGTTCGCTCACGAAGTGCGCCTCCGGAGCGTAGGGGGTGTGCAGGAAGGGCAGGGCGAACTTGCTGATCCTCAGGTACCAGTTGGGGTGCCCCACCCACTCGGCGCCCAGATCGCGGACATCGCGCCGAAACAGGTGGTCGAAGGTCAGCCCCTTTCTCTGCAGCTCGTCGAAGATCACCCGGTTGTAGATCCTCCGGATCGGGATGCCGTTGTCATAGACGAGCCGGCCACCGCTCTCCCGCACGTCGCGCGGGCAGACGGTCCTGATCCCCAGGAGCCGCTCGGTGGCCTGGAAGTCGCAGCGGGTCTTCTGCTGCTCGGGATCGACCTCCAGGAGGATCACCTCCGCGGGATCGCAGTCGCCTACGATCACCTCGCGCAGGCAGTCGACATAGGTGGTCTCGTCGAGACCCGAGAAATAGGGGCTGAGGCCAGGGGGGATGTCGAAATTCGCCCGGAAGCTGCGGTCGAGCAGCCATTGGAAGCCGTAGAGCGAGGGGAACGCCTGCAACTCGATGAGCCGCGGCACGATCCTCCCCTCGTCGAGCGCCAGGGCGAAGTCGATCTGGAGGAAGACGGGCTGCGCGTCTTCGCCGGGAACGGCCAACTCGGCGGGCACGGCGCGGCCGGTGTGGCTGAGGTAGTCGTCCGAGGTGACGGTATCGAAGATCTCCCAGGCGGCTTTCTGAAGCTCGCTGGTGATCTCTTCGGAGAGGAAGAGCGGAGTCTCGGAGATGCGGAATGCGACATGGCAGCCGCAGCCGGCGTCCAGGTCTCTCAGCAGGCCGAGATAGCGCTCCTCGGTGAAGGCTTCGTTGTAGGCCCGCCGCAGCTCGGGAACCATCGGCGGGGTCAGATCAGGAACTGGCCGTCGCGCATGACCGCTTCGCCGTCCATCCGGACGGTGACCTCGTGCGGCGCGACGCAGTCGATGTGGGTCGTGGAGACCCAGTCCTGGCCGGTGTGCTCGGCGTAGGGGTGGCCGAAGGCGATGTGGACGCCCGGGATCTTTTCATCCTGCAGGATGTTGCCCCGCACGTCCTCGACCGCGATGTTGGTGCCGATGGCGAACTCGCCCACCCGGTCGCTGTTCTCGTCGGTCGCGGTGTAGCGCCGGAACTCTTCCAGCAGCTCCTCGTTGACGCAGTCGAGGCCGGAGATGCGGCCGTCCCTGACCTCGATGGTCAGCGGCGTGCCGCGCAGGTCACCATACTTGCGGCAGAGGTAGTCGCCCACCACGCCGTCGCAGACGAAACGGCCGTTGACGGTCCAGGGGGAGGTGAAGACCTCGCCGCCCGGCAGGTTGCCCCACTTGTCGGGGGAGATGATGCCGCTCGTCTTGAGCCATTTGAGATGAGGCGCGAAGTCGGCGACCAGATCGGTGCCTGCACTGGAGGTGACCCGGATCTGCTTCGCCTGCCGGGCCCTCTCCACCAAGCGCTGGCTCAGGGCGTCGACCTCCAGGAAGTCGGCGCGCATGCCCTCGACCATGCACTGGCGGTCGATGTTGACCATGTGCGCGTGGCGGATCCGCCGCCGGTTGATGACGCTGGTCATGGCGATGCGCGAGGGCAGCTCGCCCTGGTGTGCCTGGGCCGCGAAGATGCTGACCTGCGACAGCTCCAGGTCGTCCAGGATCTCTTTGGGCATGAAGGCCAGCGGGCGCGGAGCGTGATCCTCCAGCACGAAGGTCCGGTGCTCGGCGCCGGCGCCCTCGATCTCGCGCACGAGGGCGGCGGCGATCTCGAGGGTCTCCAGGTCGGTGATTACGGTGACGCGCTCCTCCGGCTGCACCCGGAGGCAGGTATGGATCGCGTTGTACGCTCCGGGAGCCAGCTCCGGGGCGTACTTCGAGGCTGAATCATTGTCTTCGAATTCCATGCGCCCCCTCGTTTGCAAGGTCCGGGCCTAGGCCAGGTCCAGCCCCTGATGGGTCTCGGCCACGATGTGGTCCACTACCGCCTTGACGTCTTGCGTCTCATTGTAGACCACAAGCTGTCGGTCCGCGCCGGTCCCATGCCGCAATATCTCGTGGACCCAGGCAAGCTCCTCGCGGCTGCCCAGTTCGTCGACCACGTCGTCGATGAACTCCAGCAGCTCGTGGATCAGCGTCGCGCAGTCGACCTCCTCCTGCTTGCCGAAGTCGATCAGCTTGCCGGAGATGCCGTAGCGCGCCGCCCGCCACTTGTTCTCGCTGATCAGCAGCCTGCGGTAGAGACGGAAGCCGAGGTTGCGCTTGATCAGCTTGTACAGCTTGCAGGTGACCGCCTGGCAGAGGGCGGCGACCACGAGCGTCTCCTCGACCCGCATGGGCACGTCGCAGATGCGGTACTCGAGAGTGTCGAAGAAGGGGTGCATCCGGATGTCCCACCAGATCTTCTTGGCGTTGTCGATGCACCGGGTCTTGATCAGCAGCTTGATGTAGTTGTCGTATTCCGACACGCTCTGGAAGTGGTCGGGGATGCCGGTGCGCGGGAAGCGGTCGAAGATCTTGCTGCGGTAGGACTTGAAGCCCGTGTTGCGCCCTTCCCAGAAGGGGGAGTTGGTGGACAGGGCGAAGATGTGCGGCAGGAAGTAACGGGCCGCGTTCATGATGTGGACCGCGGTCTCGCGGTCGTCGATCCCGACATGGACATGGAGACCGAAGATCAGGTTGGCGCGCGCCACCTGCTGCAGATCTTCGACGATCTCCGCGTAGCGCGGGAGCGGGGTGATGAGCTGGTCCTGCCAGCGGGCGAAGGGGTGGGTTCCGGCCGCGGCGATGGTGAGGCCGTTGCGCCGCGCGAGCTTCGCGAGCTGGCTGCGCAGGCGGATGACCTCGCGGCGCGCCTCCTTGATGTCCTGGCAGATCGGGGTGCCGACCTCGATGACGGACTGGTGCATCTCCGCCTTGAGCTCGTCCCTGAGGATCTCCTTCCCCTCTTCCAGGAGCTGCTGCACGTGGGAGCGCAGGTCGCGCGTCTCCAGGTCGATGAGTTGGAACTCTTCCTCGATACCCAGCGTGAACAGCTTGGCTTCGCTCATCTGGTAATGAACTCCCCCCAACGGAGGTTGTCTTTGCCCTCTTCGAAGGTCTCGGCTTTACGGAGGGCCATGTTGGCCGAGTGTTCCACGATCCACTCGAAGTTGTCCTCGCCGATCGAGTTCACGTCGGCGTCCGGCGCCGGGTTGCAGAAGTCGATGGCATAGGGCACGCCGTCGCGCACCGCGAGCTCGACGGTGTTGAAGTCATAGCCCAGGGCCTTGTTGAGCTTGAGGACGGCGTCTTCCAGCTCCTGGAGCCGCGAGGCGCTGACCTCCGGGCCGCCGTGCACGTAGCGCGCATGGAACGGCTGCCTGGGGTCGTACTGCATGATGCGCACGTCCTGGCAGTCCAGGCTGTAGCAGCGGAAGTACTCGCTGAAGACGATCTCTTCCTGGAGCATCATCACGAGCTGCCCGGTCTCGTTGTAGACGCGGAAGAACTGGTCGGGGTTCTCCAACCGGTAGACGTTCTTCCAGCCGCCGCCGGCGAAGGGCTTGAAGTAGGCGGGCCAGCCGACGTAGTTGAAGATGGCCTCCCAATCCATGGGATAGGCCAGATTGCGGAAGGATTTGTCGCCGGTGTCCGGCGGGTTCTCCTTGGACGGCAGCAGGACCGTCTTGGGCACGGCTACGCCGACCTTGAGGGCCAGGCAGTTGTTGAAGAACTTTTCGTCCGCGCTCCACCAGAACGGGTTGTTGATGACGGCGGTGCCGTTCAGGGCGGCGTTCTTCAGGTAGGCGCGGTAGAAGGGGACGTCCTGGGAGATGCGGTCGATGATGACGGCATATCCGCTGGGCTCGCCCTGGACGAGCTTGTCGATGCGGACCGGCTCCGCGGTGATCCCTGCTACGTTCTTGCTGTTGACGCGGTCCAGAAAGGCCCAGGGGAAGGTGTCTTCCTGGCCGAACAGAATCCCGATCTTTTTCATCGGCGGTCAGCTCCTCGGTGGATTTGCTGCTTTCACGGCTGCGAAAGGTATCACGAGGCGTTGACAATGCCGCTTCTTTCCCGCACCATGTCGTCGTTCCGGCTCCACGCGCTTCCTTTCGGGGGTGTGACGTGGCGGTCCTCAGCAGCTTGGGCGGCTAATGGGACCGGGCGGGTTGGGCCCCGCCGAAGACGGATACGCCCAGAAAGGAGGTGATCCTTGAACGATAGTCACGGTTTGGAGGTGGCGTCCTCGTAAGAGGCTCCTCCAAAGATGACGGAGGGTGACCCGAACGGGGAACCCAACGCCACCGACACAGACCAAAAGAACCCCGGCCTCGTAAGAGGCCGGGGTTTTTGCTTTTGGAGTAGAATCCAGCTTGGAGAGATCTTCATGGAAGCGCTTCTGACGCAGCATCTCGAAACCTCCCCCGACGTGCGCGGAGGCAAGGTCTGTCTTGCCGGCACCCGGTTTGCCGTCGAGGATGTCGTCCTCCTCCACCTCCGCCTCGGCAAATCCCTGGAGGAGATCGCGGGTACCTTCGACCTGCCGCTGGCGGCGGTCCACACGGCCATGGCTTACTACTACGACCGGCAGGAGGAAGTGGACCGCTCGATCCAGGAAGACCTCGCCTTCGCCGAAGCCTTCGAGCGGCACAACGTGTCGCCGCTGAGAGAGAAGCTCAAGGCACTCGCGCTTGGCTGAGCGCATCCGGTACCACCTCGACGAGCACATCGATCCTGACATCGCCCGAGCGCTCCGCCGGCACGGGATCGATGTCACCACCACGGTCGAGGCCCGGCTCCTCAGCCGGAGCGATCAGAGCCAGATCGAGTACGCGAGAGCCTCGGGCCGGGTGATCATCACCCATGACGCAGACTTCCTTCGCATAACCAGCGAAGGCGTGGACCATCCGGGCATCGTCTATTGTCACCGGACTGCTCATTCGATCGGGGAGATGATCCGCCGGCTGATCCTTGTCTACGAGGTGCTCGGAGCCGAAGAGATCCGCGGGCGTGTCGAGTTTCTCTAGGCGAACCGCAGCAGGTCGAAGCTCAGGGTGACTTCCATTTCGCCAAGCTCTTCCAGCTCGTTTCTCTGGCTATTCCGCGCTCCGCGGTAGGTTGCGGCCAGGGCGTCGCGGGCAACTACCTTCTCAACGGACCGCACGGTGCGGTGAGACTCCAGTTCGAAGTTTCCGGCCAGCTCGGCGACAGTCCTTTCTACTCGGCCAAGCAGCCTCCCCTCCCCCATCACGGCCTCTCTCAGCTCGATCAGGTCATCCTCCCCGGGGATTGCGACCAGAAGGCGCCCCTCGGGCGCGAGCACCCGCCGCAGCTCGCTCGCGGGTCTACGGCCGGCGATGGAAAGCGCCATGCCGAACGAACCGTCCGCGAAAGGGAGGGCGCGGTCGGCGTTGACCACCCACCAGCTCACCCCGGGCCAGCGCCGGGCGGCGAGATCGATCGCAGGGACGGAGAGGTCAACCCCGTGGGCCTCTCGACCTTTAGATAGAGAGCCCAGAAAGTAGCCCTCACCGCAGCCCACGTCGAGGACCGTGGTTCCTTGAACCTCTTCCAAGAGAGCTTGGAGGAGAAAGTCGCCGTGCCCGGCCCCCAGGAAGCGCCGCCGCGCCAGGGCCGCCTCTTTCGGATCGCCAGGGCTTTTCGACTTGCGGTCCTGCGGCTGGAGCAGATTGCAGTAGCCGGTGCGTGCGATGTCGAAGGAATGTCCCCGTGGACAGGCCCAGACCTGCTCCTGTTGCTCCAAGGGAGCGCCGCAGGCTCGGACGGGACAGAGGATGGTGACCATTGGAGGGAAAGTATCCTTCATCCGCGCAAACGAGCGGTTGCTGGCTCAAACGAGCGGTTGCTGGCTCCAAACGAGTGGGTAGGCGGTTCAAACGAGCCGTTTGGGACGTCTACCCACTCGTTGGGCTGTCTACTCGTCCGGTAGCCGGCAGGAAACCAGTCATTCCCGGACACAAACCAGGTATCTCCGGGCTCAGCACAGTCATTTGCGGTCCATACCCGCTGGTTAGAGAGATCTACCCCGTGGTTGCTCAGGTCTACCCAGTGGTTGTCCCGAGGAATGGCCGGAACTCCCGCCGCGGTTACAATCCGCCGCGATGTGGAAACCCGGCGACCGCCTGACACACCGATTCAATCCCGAGCTCGGCCCCGGCGAGGTGGTCGAGATCGTCGGCCGCAATGTCCACGTGCGTTTCCCGGACAGCGGCCAGACTCTCGCCTTCGCCACCAGCTCGGACGCTCTCATCGCCCTGGCTCTCAAGCCGGGGACCCGGGCGCGCCTCGAGGGCGTCGGCGATATCGAGACGGTCGTGGTCGCCTCCTGCGACGGCGGCTTCTGCCGTTTGGAGGACGGCCGCGAGGTCGCGGTCTCCGATCTCTGGCCCCTGCCCGTCGAGCTTCCCCTCACCGAGCGCCTGGCCCGCGGGCAGGTGGACAGCTACGACGACTTCGTGAACCGCCTTGACGGCCTGCGACTCCAGCGCCTGCGCCAGGCCGGCGGCCTGGGCTCCTTCCTCGGCGGACGCATCCAGCTCTTCCCCCACCAGCTCTACGCCGCCGAGCGCGCCTGCCACAGCGACCCGGTGCGCTGGCTCCTGGCCGACGAGGTGGGGCTCGGAAAGACGGTCGAGGCCTGCCTGATCCTCAACCGGCTGCTCCAGACCGGCCGCGCCGACCGCACCCTGATCGTCGCGCCCGAGACCCTGACTCTGCAATGGCTCGGCGAGCTCTGGCGCAAGTACCACCAGGCGTTCGCCCTGCTTGACGAGAAGCGCCTGGCCGACGTGGCCCGCGATCATGGGCCGGACTTCAATCCGTTCGACATCCACCGGCGCTCCGTGATCGGGCTCAACCTGCTCTCCTCCCGGCGGCGGCTCAGCGAGCAGGCCGCCGAGGCCGGGATCGATCTTCTTGTTGTTGACGAGGCCCATCACCTGCGCCGGCCGCCCGGCCATCCCGGCAACGAGGCCTACCGGGCCGTCGCCCCCATCGCAGCCGTGGGCCGGCACGTCCTCCTCCTGACCGCGACGCCCTTGGAAGATGACGCCCATGGCTTCTTCCGCCTGCTCCAGCTCCTGCGCCCCGAGGAGTTTCCGGAAGCGGAAAGCTTCGCGGAGCGCCTCGCCCGGCGCGAGCCCCTCCCTCCCTGCACCAGTTCCACGCGCCGGATCGATATCGGAGGGCTTCCGCCGCGGGTCGGTGTTCCAATCGAGATCGACGATCCCAGTGGCTGGGATGCGCTTCTCCGACTGGAGCACCGGGTGCGCTCCCAGCCGGCCGAAAATGCCGTGGCCGAGCGCCGCAAGGCCGAGCGGATCGTCCGTGCCCTATCCTCGCCCTCCGCGCTGGCGGACCCGGAGCTCGCGGACCTGATCGCCGAGGCCGAGCGCGCCGACCCCCGGGTGCGCTGGCTGGCGGAGCAGACAGCCCGCTGGCAGCAGGCAGGGGAGAAGACGCTGGTCTTCGTGGCCCACAAGGCGACCCTGGACAAGCTCAAGCTGGCCATCGAGAGAGAAGGCCGCGTGCGGGCCGGCCTCTTTCATGAGGACCTCGCCCCCGAGCGCCGGGACATCGAGGTGGCGCAGTTCCGGCTGCCGGAAGGGCCGGGTGTCCTCATCTCGACCGAAGCCGGCGGCGAGGGGCGCAACTTCCAGTTCTGCCACCGGCTCGTGCTCTTCGACCTGCCGTGGAACCCGGCCGTCGTCGAGCAGCGGATCGGGCGGCTCGACCGGATCGGCCGGACGATTCCCACCGAGATCGTCTACTTCCGGCCGCCGGCGGGGCTCGGACGGGCGGTCGCCGGTCTCTACGAGGCCATCGGCCTGTTCGAGGAGCCGCTCGGCGGACTGGAAAGGGAACTGCGGCACGTGGCCAGGGCCGTGGAGCGGGAGGCCTTGCATGGACCCAAGGAGGTGAACCCGGCCGTCTTCGAGGAGGTGCTCAAGGAGGCGCAGGAGGCGCACGACCGGGTGCGGAGCGCCGCCTATCACGAGCTGCACCGGGACCCGTACCGCCCCCAAATGGAAGAGGAAATTCTCGCCCGGGTGCCGCCGGACCTGGACCTCCTGAACGAGGAGGTCGTCCTGCGCGCCGCGGGCCGCTTCGGCTTCCTCGTGGAGCCGCAGAGCGGCCGGAGCGTCTGGGGGATCGAGTTCGGCTGGGAAGCCCTGGTCGATCACATCCCCGGCGTCCCGCCCGGCTCGCGCTACCTCGGCACCTTCGACCGCGCCGAGGCCGTCGACCGGGAGACGCTGGACTATTTCGCCTCGGGGCATCCGCTGGTGGAAGGGGTCCTGATGGAGCTGGAGGAAGGCCCCCGCGGCCAGGTGGCTCTCCTCCAGGTGCCTGGCAAGGAGGAGGTCTTCGGCCTCCTGGCCATCTACAAGAGAGGGGTGGACTTCGAGGCCGTGGCGGTCGATGCGCAGGGACGCCTCCGGCCCGACCTCGCGGCCCGGCTTACCTCCCCCGGCCTGACCTCCGATCCGGTCGAGGCAAAGAAATGGACGGCCCAGGGCAACTGGGCCAAGGTCGCCCGCCGCATGGCAGCCGCGCTTCCTGAAGGCCAACCCCAGGCCGTGGCCGCATTCCGGGTGCGGCGAGTGGCGAGATGATCCGGCTGACGGAAGCCGGCCTCTTTTGCGAAGCCGGAGGCTTCCACATCGACCCCTGGCGGCCGGTCGACCGCGCCGTGGTGACCCACGCGCACGGCGATCACCTGACGTGGGGATGCCGCCATCATCTCGTGTCGGAAGAGGGCGCACGGGTGAGCCGGGCCCGGCTGGGCGAGGCGGCTTCGATCCAGGCGATCCCCTATGGCGAGGCCGTCCACCTGAACGGCGTTCGGGTCTCTCTCCACCCGGCCGGGCACATCCTGGGCTCGGCCCAGGTGCGGGTCGAGCACAACGGTGAAGTCTGGGTCGTGACCGGGGACTACAAAACCGAGCCCGACGCGACCTGCTCGCCGTTCGACCTCGTGCGCTGCCACACCTTCGTGACCGAATCGACTTTCGGCCTGCCGATCTACCGCTGGGAGCCCCAAGCCGTCATTTTCGACGCCGTCAACCGCTGGTGGCGGAAGAACCAGGAGGCGGGCAGGGCCAGCCTTCTCTTCGGCTACTCTCTCGGCAAGGCTCAGCGCTTGCTCGCGGGGGTCGATCCCTCCATCGGCCCGATCTACACCCACGGCGCGGTCGAGCGCCTCAACCGCGAGTATCGCGCGACCGGCATCCCCCTTCCGGAGACGCAGCATGTCGCGGCGATCGCTGCGGTGGAAAAACCCGACTGGTCCCGGGCGCTCGTGGTCGCTCCCCCTTCGGCCCGGGGGACCCCCTGGACGCGCAAGTTCGGCTCCATCTCGACCGGCTTCGCCTCGGGCTGGATGCGGATCCGCGGCGCCCGCCGCCAGCGGTCGGTCGACCGCGGGTTCGCGCTGTCGGACCACGTCGACTGGCCGGCTTTGACCGGAACCATTGCGGCGACGGGCGCGGAGCGCGTCTGGGTGACGCACGGCTACACCGCAACGGTCGTCCGCTGGCTGGAGGAGCAGGGGATCGACGCCCATATCGTGCCGACCCGCTTCTCCGACGAGCGCGACGATGCAGGGGACGATGTCGTGGAATGAGAGCCTTCGCCGATCTCTATACCGCGTTGGACGAGACCAACAAGACCAACGAGAAGCTGGACGCGCTCGTTCGCTACTTCTCCTCCGCTACCCCGGCGGACGCCGCCTGGGTGGTCTACTTCCTCAGCGGCCGCCGGCCCAGGCAGGTAGTTCCCAGGAACAAGGTCCGCGAGTGGGCGAACGAGATGGCGGGCATCTCCGAATGGCTCTTCGGGGAGTGCTACGACTCGGTCGGCGACATGGCCGAGACGATCACCCTGCTTCTGCCCGAAACAGGCGCGTCGAGCGACCGGCCGCTGAGCTATTGGATCGAGGAGCGCCTGCTCCCCCTGCGCGGGGCCACAGAAGAGGAGCAGAAGGCGTCGGTGACGGGAGCCTGGCGCGATCTCGACCGGACGCAGCGCTTCATCTGGAACAAGCTCCTCAGCGGCGCCTTTCGCGTCGGCGTATCCCAGCGGCTGATCACCCGCGCCCTGGCGAGCGTCGGCGGGGTCGAGGATGCCGTGGTCGCGCACCGGCTGATGGGCTCCTGGGAGCCGACTCCCGCTTTCTATGAAGGACTGCTCTCGCTCGAAGCGGACGGCGCGGACGTAGGCCGCCCTTACCCGTTCTTCCTCGCTCACCCTCTCGAAGGCAGTCCCGAGGCCCTCGGCGATCCCGCCGGCTGGCAGGCGGAGTGGAAGTGGGACGGCATCCGCGCCCAATTGATCCGCCGGGCGGGACAGACGTTTCTCTGGTCCCGCGGCGAGGAGCTGATCGGCGAGGGCTTCCCCGAGATCGCGGCGCTCGGCGATCTTCTGCCTGACGGCACCGTGCTCGACGGCGAGGTCCTGCCCTGGAACGAGGGCGGCGTAATGCCGTTCACCCACCTCCAGCGGCGCATCAGCCGCAAGGCGCTGACCAGGAAGATCCTCGACGAAGTGCCGGCGGTGTTCCTAGCCTACGACCTGCTCGAGCTCGATGGCCAGGACGTGCGCGAGCAGCCGCTCACCTGGCGTCGAGAGCACCTGGAACGGCTCGGCCTCCGGCTTTCTCCACTGGTGGATGTCAGTTCGTGGGACGACCTCGCCGCGCAAAGGGCCGCCTGCCGGGACCAGGGCGTCGAAGGCCTGATGCTGAAGCGCAAGACATCACCCTACCGGGTCGGGCGGGTGCGCGGCGACTGGTGGAAGTGGAAGGTCGAACCCTTCACCGTGGATGCCGTCCTGATCTACGCGCAGCGCGGCTCGGGCAAGCGCGCCAGCCTGTACACCGATTACACCTTCGGCATCTGGGACGGTGGCCAGCTCGTTTCCTTTGCCAAGGCCTACAGCGGCCTGACCGACGCCGAGATCCGCCAGGTCGACTCATTCGTCCGCCGCAACACGGTCGAGAAGTTCGGGCCCGTGCGCACGGTCAAGCCGGAGCTGGTGTTCGAGCTGGCGTTCGAAGCCATCCAGAGGTCCACCCGGCACAAGTCGGGAATCGCGGTGCGCTTTCCCCGCATTCTGCGCTGGCGGCAGGACAAGCCGATCGAGGAAGCGGACTCTCTGGAAACGGTCCGCTCCCTGCTGCCATGACCACTCCTCTCGCAATCATAGTTAATCTGCGATAAGGTCTTTCAGGCGCGGAGGCCGCGCCCCTGACGAAAGGAGCGACTCGCATGAAGAAAGCCACCTTCACCATCCTCCTCCTCACCATCCTCGCCCTGGCGGCGATGGTCACCGTTCCCTCCCTGGACGCCGCGAGCAATTGCACCTACTACAGCAACGCCAGCCACACCACGGTCGTGGGCCAGTACGGATACGACTGCTGCAACAACAAGGTCGCCTGGGGGATCAAGACGCAGTTCTCGGTTTGCGGCGGGTGCTTCATCTGCTACCCGCCGCCGCCGGGGAAGTGAGGACAGGGAAAACGGGACCGCTCGGTCCCGCCTCTCTTGACAAAATAGAACGACCGTTCGTATACTCTGCTCATGGGTAAGGGCGCTGAAACCCGCGAGCGGATCCTGGACCAGGCGGTCCACATCGCCAGCCGAGACGGGCTGGAGGGGTTGACCATCGGCACGCTGTCCTCCGAGCTGGGCCTGTCGAAGAGCGGCCTGTTCGCTCACTTCGGATCCAAGGACGAGCTCCAGGTGCAGGTCCTTCAGTCTGCCGTGGATCGGTTCACGGAGGTCGTGATCCGCCCCGCCCTCGCCGCGCCGCGGGGCGAGCCGCGCATCCGTGCCCTGTTCGAGAACTGGCTCGCCTGGTCCAATGCTCCGGACAGGGGCTGCATCCTCGTCGGGGCTTCCACCGAGTTCGACGACCGCCCGGGACCGCAGCGCGACATCCTGGCCAAGGCTTTTCGCGACCGCTCGGCCTTCATGGCCAAGGCCGCCCGTTTGGCCGTCGAGGCTGGCCACTTCCGCCCCGACCTCGATCCCGAGCAGTTCGCCTTTGACCTCGATGCCATCGTCCTCGGCTATCACAATACCCAGCGGCTGATGCGCAACCCCAAGGCGGGCGATCTCGCCCGCGGCTCCTTCGAACGTCTCCTGACTTTCTACAAGGCTTGATCCGATGAACGCACCCGCGCGGTCAGCCGCGCTCCGCTCTTCACAAAAATGCACGATCGTTCGTGCTAGATAGGAGAATCCCATGGCCGACGCCTACATTCTGGATGCCGTCCGCACGCCGCGAGGCCGCGGCAAGGCGGGCAAGGGCGCCCTTTCCGGAATCCATTCCCAGGAGCTGATGGCCCAGGTCCTCAACGGACTGGCCGAGCGCTCCGGCATCGACCCTGCCGAGGTCGACGACGTGGTCGTCGGCTGCGTTTCGCAGGCTGGCGAGCAGGGGGCGAATGTGGCCCGCAACGCGATCCTCGCGGCCGGCTGGCCCATTGAGGTCACGGGCGTGAGCCTGAACCGCTTCTGCGGCTCGGGTCTCCAGGCGGTGAGCTTCGCCGCCATGGGAGTCGCGTCGGGCTACCAGCGGCTGGCGGTGGCCGGCGGAGTCGAAAGCATGTCCCGCAATCCCATCGGCTCGGACGGCGCTGGCCAGGACGGCAACAACCTTCACCTGCGCAAGCGGCACCACCAGGTTCCCCAGGGGGTCAGCGCTGACCTGATCGCCACGCTCGAGGGCTTCTCCCGCGAGGAGCTCGATGCCTTCGCCCTGGAATCGCAACGCCGGACCGCAAAGGCCGAGCAGGAGGGCCGGTTCCGCAGCCGGATCCCGGTCCGCGATCCGGAGACCGGGCAGGTGGTCCTGGAAAAGGACGAGCACCCGCGGTCCGAAACCACGGCCGAAGGGCTAGCCGCGCTGGCTCCTTCCTTCGTCGCCATGGGCGAGACCTGGGACCCGATCGCGCTCCAGCGCTACCCCGAGGCCGGGGAGATCCGCCACGTCCACACCGCGGGGAACTCCAGCGGCGTGGTGGACGGGGCTGCCGCCGTCCTCCTCGCTTCTGAGGACTATGTTCAGTCCCAAGGCCTGAAGCCGCGGGCCCGGATCCGCGCCCTGGCCACGGCGGGCAGCGAGCCGGTGATCATGCTGACCGCTCCCACCCCCGCCTCGCAAAAGGCGCTGGAGCAGGCGGGCATGCAGCCGTCCGACATCGATCTCTGGGAGATCAACGAGGCCTTCGCCGCGGTCCCGATGCAGACGATTCGCAACCTGGGGATCGACCCGGAGAAGGTGAACGTCAACGGCGGGGCCATCGCCCTCGGCCATCCGCTCGGCGCCACCGGCGCGATGCTGCTCGGCACCGCCCTGGACGAGCTCGAGCGCCGCGGACTGGCCACGGCTCTCGTCACCCTGTGCATCGGCGGCGGCCAGGGGATCGCCGCCATCGTCGAGCGAGTCTGATCTAAAGGGAGGCATCCGATGAGCACCACCATGGAGAAGGGAATCGACCGGGGGCTGCGCCTCCCGGCTCGGGACGGGTTCAAGCTGGCTGCGACGCTGTACGAGCCTCGGGGCCCTCAGAGCAAGAGCGCGGCGTGGGGGCACGAGACCCTGGTGGTGATCAGCTCGGCGACGGCGGTGCCCCGGATCTATTACGACGGGTTCGCCCGTTTCCTCGCCGGCCGGGGCTTCGCGGTCCTGACCTACGACTACCGGGGAATCGGGGAGTCGCGGCCGAAGAGTCTGAGGGGGTTCTACGCCCGAATGCACCAATGGGGTGAGGATGATCTGGCGGGGGTGATCGACTGGGCCGGCCGCCACGTCCAGCCCGAACGGCTGTTGTCGGTCGGCCACAGCGTGGGCGGGCAGCTCGTCGGTTTGGCGGAGAACAACGAGAAGATCGGCGCGCTCCTGACCGTGGGCTCCCAGAGCGGTTACTGGGGTCACTGGCCCTCCCCCGAGCGCTGGAAGGTCGCGCTCTACTGGCACCTGATCTTCCCGGCGGTCAGCCGCTCCTTCGGGTACATGCCTGGGTGGATGGGGATGAAGGAGGATCTCCCCGGGGGCGTAGCCCGGGAGTGGGCCGCCTGGGGCCGCCGGCCGCACTTCCTCCTGGATGGTCATGAGGAGCGGCGGGCGGGTTTCGAGCGTTTCGCGCGGCCGATCTTCGCCTACAGCTTCGAGGACGACGACTTCGCGCCGCGGGCGGCGGCCGTGGCCCTTCTCCATTTCTACCGCAACGCCCGGGTGGTCCATCGTCACTTGGTGCCGCACACGGCCGGGCTACCCCCAGTTGGCCACTTCGGCTTCTTCCGGGATCGGTTCCGCGACACGCTGTGGGAGGAGTCGGCGGCCTGGCTCGAACGGCACGCCGCGGTGCGTATCGAGGGACCAGCAGAGGAACCGGCGGAGGTCAGGGCTACATCTGTAGCCGCTTGAGAACCTGGCGCAGGTCTTCAAGGAAGAGCGCACGGGCCTCCTCCCTCTTCTCGCGGTCGGGCATGCGGAGGATCGCAGAGGGATGGAGGGTCGCCGTGATCCAGCTCGCCCATTCGGAGTCGAAGAAACGGCCCCGGTCGCGGGTGATCCGGAACTGGGGTCCCAGAAGGGACTGGGCGGCGGTGGCTCCCAGGCAGACGATCCCCTGCGGCTTGACCAGCGCGATCTCGGTCTCCAGCCAGGGACGGCAGGCCTTGACCTCACCCAGGGTGGGCTTCTGGTGGATGCGGCGCTTGCCCCGGGGCTCCCACTTGAAATGCTTGACCGCGTTGGTGACAAACACCTCCTTGCGCGGAATGCCCACTTCGGCCAGAGCCTCGTCGAGAACTCGGCCGGCAGGTCCGACGAACGGCCGGCCAGCGAGATCCTCCTGGTCCCCCGGCTGCTCGCCGATAAATAGAGCTGCAGCCTGCCGTGGCCCCTCCCCGAGCACCGCCTGCGTCCCCAGCTTGTAAAGCTCACATGCCCGGCACTCCTGCGCCGCCTGCCAGAGCCTAGTCAGCGTCGGTTTCGGCGGGATGAACTCGTAGGCGGAGGGATGGGAAAGGCGGGTGGCCGTGGGCATAGGATCTCTCCTTTCCATGTTCTTCCGCTACAAGAGTTGTGCCATGATATGCCTCCATGTGCCCCCCACCTGATACTTTTTCCCTCGGAGAGACCCGCAGGGACATGCGCTACACTGTCCCCATGGCGACGCTCGCCCGGTCCCGCCGCCCCGCCACGGTGCGCGACCTCGATGATCTCCCCGAGGATGTCATCGGTCAGATCGTCGACGGCGAGTTGATCGTCCACCCCCGGCCGGATCATCCCCATGTGTTTGCCGCGACAGGCCTCACCTGGGCACTCTTCGGGCCTTTCAGCCAGGGCCTCAACGGGCCAGGCGGATGGGTCATCCTTGCCGAGCCGAGGATCCTCTTCGGAGAGCAGCTCCTCATTCCAGACCTGGCCGGATGGAAGAAGGACCGGTTCGCGGCTCCTAGGAAGGGTCCCTACACCCTTTCACCTGATTGGGTATGCGAGATCCTCTCCCCGTCGACAGCCAGGTTCGACCGGATTACCAAGCTGCCGATCTATCGGCAAGCCGGGATCGGACACACCTGGATCATCGATCCCATTGCCCGAACGCTGGAAGTCCTGCGCCGTCACGAAGAGAGCTGGCTGATTGCAGCGGCGTACCAGAACCAGGACAAGGTCCGGGCGGAGCCTTTCGAGGCGGTCGAGATCGACCTTTCGCTGCTTTGGGGTGAAGGGGAGATCGGCTTGGAAGAATGAGCCCGGCGGGTCCGCCTCCGGGGACGGACCCGCCGGATATGTTAACGCCCGGTGTCGTCCCGAACCGGACCGGCCTTGGCCCGGAGCAGGATGTCCACTCGGCGGTTCTGCCGTCGCCCCGACTCGGTATCGTTGCTCGCTACCGGCGAGTCCTCGCCAAAGCCCATGGTGGCCAAGCGTCCTGGATCGACCCCCAGGCTCGCCAGGTACCTCTGCACCGCCTCGGCCCGGCGCTCCGACAGCTCCAGGTTGTGCTCCTCACTGCCGGTCGAATCCGTGTGCCCCTGGACCACGACCGCGGTCTTGTCGTAATCCTCCAGAACTCCGGCCAGGTCCTCCAGGGTCTGACGGCCGTCGGAGTCGACGCGGGACGAATCCACATCGAAGAGCACGTCGTTTTCGAAGTGGACCAGCAGCGTGTCGTCATCCACGCGCTCCACCTCGGTCCCCGGGATTCTTGCCAGTTTCTCCTGCTGGGCATCCATGTAGGCCCCGACACCGCCGCCGATCACGGCTCCGATGGCCGCGCCGGCCAGAATCTCGTCCGCCTCGCGCTTGCCTGCCAGCACCGCGCCGGCCGCGCCGGCCGCGGCGCCAATCCCCGCCCCCTTCCAGGTGCGATCCCGCTTCGTCACATACGGTTCACGCTCACGTCGCGGGGCTCCGCTCGATGCGCACCCCACGAACAGCACAAGCATCAGAAGGGAAGCGATCCAAGCTGCGATCCTTCGCTGGTTCCTCATTTCGAGCATGGCTCACTCCTTTCAACCTTGAGGCTCAATAGAGCCGCGGTTCCACAGCTACCAGTTACAAGGCTCATGCCATGACGTGATCCCGATCGACATATGCGCCGACATCTCTTTTCTTCTGTGCTGTTTAGCTGCTCGCCGGCGGGGCAGGGTTTGACCCTCCGGAAAGTTGGATTGTCCTCACGTGAGGACGATTGATGTCCAGCAGGCGAATTCCGCAAAAAGGTGTCCCGCTTGACCTCCGCTCAAACACCTTAGAAGACGTAACACCTGTTGTTCTGGATTTTCTAGCGGACGCCGGGCACCCGGTTCGGTAGTTCGCATTCATTCAAGGAGGGGTTTGACATGTTTCATTTCATTTCTCGGGTTGTGGTAGTCTCCGTATTCGCGCTCAGTCTGAACTTCGCCGTGGTCCCCGCCGCCCAGGCGCGGATTCAAACGGCAAGACCGACGGTAACAAACACGGACGGTCGCTGTGTAGAGCAGGCTATGGAATGGTTGAACCGGATCCTCGGGAAAGAGAAAGCCCAGAAGGGTCCTAAGAAGAAGATTACAGCGAAAGACGGATGCCTCATCGATCCGTTTGGCAATCCCAGGCCCTGCGTGTAGGGCTGGATCAATGAGGCCGGGGGTAGCGCCCAGTTGCCCCCGGCCTTCGCATCTTGAGGTGCGAGAAAGGAACGATCGTGGACTCACGAGTAGACGGCGCTCATGAGTACGAGCACGAGCATCCGACGGAGGCGGAGGTCAAGAGTCTCCTGCAGGAGAAAAGCAGTGCAAGTACACGAGGAGATGCTCGGGTAGTTCGGCACCTCCTGCGGGAGTGCGCTGTCTGTCAAGAGCGCTCGCGCGCCCACCTCAAACCCAACGATGGCTATGACTACAGCAGGGCCTTCATCGGCGCGGAGCGAAAGCTGTCCGACTTCTTCGCTGAAGGCCGGTCTTATCCTGTAGCTGCAGATATTCTCTGCGCCGAGTTGAGATCGCTCCCCGAAATCGAGCAAAAGAATCG
Source organism: Acidobacteriota bacterium (assembly GCA_034667225.1). Classification (GTDB taxonomy): domain Bacteria; phylum Acidobacteriota; class Thermoanaerobaculia; order Multivoradales; family UBA5704; genus DATMER01. The sequence continues at coordinate 106,850 of JAXDKG010000014.1, read as the reverse complement.
GGCCGGGGAGGACCAGCGGTTTCGAAGTCGGGAACTGGTTGAGTTGCTGATCGAAAGCAGCCATGCCGCTCGATACTGCAATGTGAGCGAGATGCTCCAATTGGCCGAGTTGGCCAAGCTTGTCGCGGAGGCTTGCACTGTAGAGGATACCGGCAGTGCCGCAAAGCTTGCTGACCTGAGAGGCCGTACCTGGGGTCATTTCACCAACCCTCTTCGAATTTCTGGTCAACTCCGCGAGTCCGAGGAGGCGATCACGACCGCCCAGCGCTACGTCGAAGCGGGTACCGGCGATCCTTCCCTGCGGGCGCGTACCCTCGAGCAGAAAGCTTCGCTACGCAAGTCTCAAGGCAGATATCCAGAATCGATCGAACTGGCACAGGAAGCTGCAGCCATCTTTCTTGAAATTGGGCAGACCCACAACTTTGCCACCGCTCTCGTGCACGAGGCAATGGCCTGCCACTATGCAGGAATGGAAGAGGATGCCATCGCTGTCCTCAATCGTGCTATCCCTTTAATCGATCCTGAAAAGAATCCTCATTTGCTCTTGGCCGCCTGTCACAACTTGGCTCTCGGCTACATTGCCATGGATCGACCCGAGCAGGCTCTTTCGTTATATTTCGAAGCCTGCGAACTCTACAAGGAATTCGAAGACGACATCATCATCCTCCGGACCGGTTGGCAGGAAGGTCAGCTCCTGCGGGATCTCGGGCATCTCACTGCCGCCGAGACCGCACTCCTGCAGGCACGCAAGGGCTTCGTGGAAAGAAACCTGGCACACGAGGTCGCCATGGTCTCTCTCGATCTCGCCTGGGTCTATGTGAAGCTGGGAAGAACCGACAGCCTGAAGCAGACTGTCGCTGAGGCGATTCCGATCTTTACCGCCCTGCGGGTGGGCCGTGAAGCACTGGCCGCCCTCCTCCAGCTCCAGCATGCGGCCGGCCAGGAGCAGCAGGCCCTCGACCTGATTCGGATGTTGAATACCCGCTTGGCCCCCCTGGCCAGCCGCACCGGCAAATAAACATCTCGCTCTCTTACAATAGGCTGCGCTGCTGTTCCTGGGCGCAGCCTATTGCATTTATCGTCAATCTCCGTAGAATGCGAGCCTCTCCGGGCCCGGAGGCGGCCTGCTTCAAGAAGCACAACTTCGCAGTCAAGCAGGTGTCACGGTTTTCCGGGAGCGTCGCACTTAAAGAACAGCACACAAGAGATGTTTTGAATCGGGTTGGTTCAACGGGATCCCAGATGAATGGGACTCGTGTTTGAGGAGGGATATCCTATGTTTCAGTCTATGTCTCGCATCGCCACCGTCGCCGTCGTCGCCCTCACGCTCGTCCTCGCTTCCGTCCCCGCCGCTCAGGCAAGCCCCTTCGGCCCCGGCCCGTCACTCGATACTCGCTCCGGGTGGTTCGACGTGGCCCTGTCCTGGTTGAGCGGCCTGTTCGGCGAGACGGCCGCGTCTCCGCAGACCTTTGGCTCCTTTGAGGCGGCGAAGCCCATAACGGAGGCAGCCTCTGTGGGCAACCAAGTAATCATGTCGGGAGGCTGCATCGATCCCGAGGGTCGGCCGCGTCCCACCTGCTACTAAGAACGGTCCACCAGGCATCGGGGGGCAACCGCAACGCCCCCCGCCAGTCTCTCTCTTCTCCCCTTGTCTCTCCCTTCCTGCCGGTGTCCCGGTTTTGCCCCGCTTCCACACTTGGGATGATAGAGCAACACCGCGTCGGAAGGGGGGTCTCATGTCGGCAGACCATCTGAAGGTTCAAGACTTTGAGCGATTCCTCCGCAACGCGACTGAGTCGGGGAGCGGTCCCCGGAACATCCGAGCGGTCCGGCACTTGCTGGAGGCCTGTGTTCCCTGCCAGGAAAATCTGCGCAAGGCTACTTTGACTACGCCTGAAGCTTACGATTACGGAACTTCCTTCGCACATGCCGAGCAGTCTCTCGAGGCGTTCCTCGCCAAGGACCGGACCTCCGACGCGTCTGCGGAGGATCTGCTGGCCGAGTTGGCTCAGCTTTCCCAGGCAGATCAGATTGAGCGGGTGGCGAGCGGCCGCTATGCCGTCCCGTCTCTCATCAAGCACCTGATCGACACAAGCCATGGCGTCCGATATCAAAGCCCGGCCAGGATGCTCCACCTCGCGAATCTGGCCCGGCTGGCGGCGGAAGCCTGCCCGGTCGAGACCGCGGGCAGCGAGCCCAGGCAGGCCGATCTTCGTTCCCAGGCCTGGAGGCAGTACGGCAACTCCCTTCGGGTGCTCGGACACCTGCGGGAGGCGGAGGCGGCGATCTCCGTCGCCTATCGCCACTTGGAGGAAGGGACCCGCGACCCTCTCCTGCGTGCCCGGTTCTGCACGCAGACGGTGTCCCTGCGCTTGGCTCAGAGGCGGTTCGACGAAGCGATCGAGCTCGCCGAAGAAGCGGGGCTGATCTACACGGACCTCGACGATGGCCATGCTTTCGCCAGCACGCTCGTGCAGAAGGCGATCGCCTGCCTCTACGCAGGCGAAGCGGAGGAATCCATCCAGATTCTGAACCAGGCGACTCCTCTCATCGACGCCGAGCGGGACCCAAATCTCCTGCTGTCTGCCTGTCACAACCTCGTCCGGTCCTATATAGAGCTTGGCCGGCCCGAGCAGGCGCTCTCGCTGTATTCCGAGACGCGGGACCTCTACAGGCATTCCGAAGACCCGCTGTTCAAGCTGCGCCTCGCCTGGCAGGAGGGTCTGCTGCTGCGCGACCTGGGCCACCTTCGGGCTTCAGAGACCACCTTGCTCGAGGCCCGGCAGGGCTTCATGGACCACGAGCTGTTCTATGAAGCGGCGCTGATCTCCCTCGACCTGGCAGCGGTCTACGTCAAGCTGCAGGCCGAGTCCCAGCTCAAGCAGACGGTAGCGGAGACCGTGCCGATCTTCCTCGCCCTGGGAGTGGAGCGCGAGCTTTTGGGCTCTCTGCTTCAGCTACAGCAGCCGCCGCATCAGAGCCGCCAGACGCTCGCTCTGCTCCAGGTTCTGAGCTCCCGGATCGAGCAGCTTCCGGCCCGGTCGGTCGTGCGCTAGAGCTGTCCCGGTTTCAAGCGAACTCTGCACCTAGAGAAGTAAGAGCGAAGTTTCCGCTTTGCAACCTGGTCCCAAGTTTCAGCCGGCCGGGCTGTGCCTTCCAGGTGATGTCTCCAAGTAATTTGCAAGGCCTTGCTTCTTCGTCTGTTCTGGAGGGCTATAGGATGTTCGAGCAGCATCATCCGACGTCGGCGGAGCTCGAGGTGTTCCTGCGGGACGCATCGCGGGCCGGCTCTGCCGCATCCAATACCCGCATCGTCCGGCATCTCATGGCGGGTTGTCCTGGCTGCCATGAGCGGCTGGACGACATGGGATGGGAGTCGAGCCGCCTGGAAGGGTTGCTGCAACTCCGTCCAGGCCAGATAACGGACTCCGGCGCCGGAAGGGGCTATGACTACAGCCGGGCCTTCAGCGGAGCCGAAAAGTCTTTGGCGGCCTTCTTTGCGCAGGACCGGACGCCGGAAGCCTCGGCGGACGAGCTGTGGGCCGAGTTGTCCGCGCTTCCGGTCGAGGAGCAGGTCCGGTGCATGGGGACCGACCGGCGATTTGCGCACCCCGGGCTCATCCGGCAACTGGTCGAAGGCAGCCGCAAGGTCCGCTTCCACGATCCAGCAAAGGTCCTGCATCTGGCTCATCTCGCCTGCCTCGCCGCCGAGTCCTGCACCGCGAGCGATTGCGGCAGCCAGGAGCGGCTTGCCGACCTCCGGTCGGGGGCGTGGCGTCAGTATGCCAATGGCTTGCGGGTGCTGGGCCGGCTCCGCGAGGCCGAAGCAGCGTTCGCTCGCGCGCAGCGACTCGGCGCGGAAGGAACGGGAGATCCCCCTCTTCGGGCTCGGCTCTTTGCCCAGATGGCGTCCCTCCGGATGCTCCAGAGCCGCTTCGCCGAGGCGATCCAGCTCACGGACGAGGCAGGACAGATCTACCGGGAGCTTGGGGAGATCGGCTCTTACGCCAGCACCATGGTCCAGAAGGCGATTGCCTGCATCTATGCCTCCGAGCCCGCGGAGGCGGTGCGAACCCTGCACCGGGCAATCCCGCTGATCGCACCGGAGGAGGATCCACACCTGCTTCTCGCCGCGTGCCACAACCTGGTGCGCTGCTACATTGAGCTCGAGCAGCCCGAACAGGCGCTGTCGCTCTACTACGAGGTCCGCAATCTATACCGGGAGTTCCACGACTCGCTCAACCTCCTGCGCGCCGAGTGGCAGGAAGGACAGCTCCTGCGGGACCTCGGCCACCTGCGCGCGGCCGAGGCCGCCCTGGTCCGTGCCCGTGAAGGCTTCTGTCAGCATCAGTTGATGCTCGAAGCCGCGCTGGTCTCGCTCCACATGGCGGCCGTGTACGTCAGACTGGGGGATGCGGAGAAGCTAGAGGAGACCGTCGCCACGACCGCGCCCATCTTCCAGGCGGTCGGAGCGGACCATGGGGCACTGGCCTCGCTGCTCCAGTTGCGGCAGGGTGCGGAGCAGGGACGCCAAGCCTTCGAGCTGATCCGCGTGCTCACCGCGCAGATCGAGCAACTCGGCCGAAGTACCGCCTCTTGAAGGCCTCCTGATAGTTTGAGTGAGAAAGCCGCCGCGGGTCAGAACGTGGAAGTCCGTTCCTGCTTCCAGGCCTGACGCCGGGTGATGGCGGCTTTTACGACGCGCCGGCTCTCCTCGAACCTGCGGTCCAGCATGCGGTCGGCCGGCGCTCCCGCGCCGCCGGCGGCAGCTTCGCGGGCAGTCGAGCAGAGCTGCGCGAAGAAGTCGCCGGGTGTAGCGTCGAGCACCGGCAGGATCTCCAGAAGGGCTTCGAAGGTCAGGCCTTTCTGCCCTCCCAGCAAAGCATTCAAATGTCCGGGCTCCCAGCCGAGCCGGCTCTCCACAGCGGACGCAGAGGTTCCGCTGCGGAGCAGAAGATCACTCAACAAGGCGGCCATCCGCCTCTCGTCAGAATGGATCGGCATGGGCATAGGATAGCACGGCCTTAGATACCCCGGCTCTGGCATGCTTCTTGCCAATCTTTGGCCCGATGAAGTACGCCCCGATGAGCTGGTGGAAAACCCTACGACAGGTGTTGACCAATTGGGGCGTACATCGCTGCTCGGCCCACAGTGCGGCGCTCGCCTTCTACACGATCTTCTCCCTGGCCCCGGTGCTGGTGGTGGTCATCACCCTGGCGGGAGCGGTCTGGGGAGAGGAGGCGGTGCGCGGCCAGATCTTCGACGAGTTCAAGGGACTCATGGGGCCGGACGCGGCCCTCCTGGTGCAGGAGGTGCTCAAGAGCGCGGCCCGCCCCTCTTCCGGCTGGATCCCCGCCATCGTGGGGATCGTCACGTTGCTCCTCGGCGCCACCGCGATCTTCGGCCAGCTTCAGGACGCCATCAACACCGTTTGGGCGGTCGAACCCAAGCCCGGCGCCGCGCTCACCACCCTGCTGCGCAAACGGCTGCACTCCTTTGCCCTGGTGATCGGTATCGGCTTCCTGCTCGCGGTCTCGCTCATCCTGAGCGCAGGCCTGACCGGGTTCAGCCGGTACCTGGAGCGCCGGCTCGACCTGCCGGTGGACTTCCTCCAGGTCGCCAACTTTATCGTTTCCTTCATCGTCATCACCCTGCTCTTCGCCATGACCTACCGCATCCTGCCCGACGTGAAAATCGAATGGCGGGATGTCTGGCTCGGATCGCTCCTCACCTCGCTCCTGTTCGTCATCGGAAAGACGCTGATCGGCTTCTATCTCGGCCGCACCGGCGTGGCTTCGGCCTATGGTGCCGCGGGGTCTCTGGTGGTGATCCTGCTCTGGGTCTATTACTCCGCGCTGATCTTCTTTTTCGGGGCCGAATTCACCCGCGTCCACTCGCGCCAGTTCCGTAACCGGGCAGCCAAGCCCGAGGAGGGAGCCGTGCGGGTGCCGGAGGGACAGGGCGGCGCCGTCGCTCAACAATGACTTCCAAAAATCTACGACTCTGCCTTGCCTTCACCGTCCTCCTTCCCGCCGCGGCTCGAGCTGCCGAGCGGGTCCGCATCCAGGTCGAAGGTCTCGACCGAGATCTCCGTCGCAACGTCGTCGCCAACCTCAGTCTCGAGGAAGCCCGGGATGACGACGACCTGAGTGAGGAACGCATCCGCCGGCTCCACGCCAACGCCCCCGGGGAGATCGAGATCGCCCTGCAGCCTTTCGGCTACTACCGGCCCGGCGTCCAATCCGCGCTGGAGAAAGAGGGCGACACCTGGATCGCACGCTACACCGTCGAGCCCGGGCCGGCCCTCAAGGTCACCCGGCGGGATCTCCAGATCCTCGGCGAGGGGTCCGGCGATTCGGGCTTCGGCGAGCTGGTGCGGGAGTTCCCGCTCACGGAAGGCGAGGCCCTCTTCCACCCCGACTACGAGGAGGGCAAAACCGCGTTCGAGGAGTACGCGGCCGAGAACGGCTACCTCGACGCCGCCTTCCAGATCAGCGAGATCCGGGTCGACCTCGCCAGCTACACATCCGAGGTAGTCCTCCACTACGACACCGGTCCGCGCTACCGGTTCGGGCCCGTGATCTTCAACCAGGACTTCCTGAATCCGGACCTCCTCCGGGGCTACATCACCTGGGAACAGGGGGAGCCTCTCAACATCAACGAGCTGCTGGAGGCGCAGAACGCCCTCTCCGACAGCCCCTACTTCCAGCGGGTCGAGGTGCTGACCCGGCAGGAGCAGGCCCAGGGGCTGGAAGTTCCGATCGAGATCAACCTGATCGCCAGCCAGAAGCAGCGCTGGACGGCGGGCGCCGGCTATGGCACCGACACCGGACCGCGCGGCACGGTTGGACTGGAGCTCCGGCGGATCAACCGCCGCGGCCACCGCGGCCAGTCGGAGGCCCGGGTCTCGGAGATCGAGAAGAGCTTCAGCGCCAACTACCAGATCCCCGGCCCCTATCCGCGCACCGACGTGCTGACCTTCCAGGTGGCCTACGCCGACCTCCGGCCGGAGACGAGCCGCAGCCAGAGCGCCCTGATCGGCGCCAATCTCACCCAGGCGCGCGGGAGCTGGCGCGAGGCGCTCGGCCTCAACTTCCAGCGCGAGGACTTCGAGGTCGGCGTCGACAAGGGGATCTCCGAGCTGCTCATCCCCCAGGCGAGCTGGAACCGGGTCAAGGCCGACGACCGCATCTCGGCCACGTCGGGGCAGCGGCTCGAATTCACGCTCCGCGGCGCCGACGAGGCGCTGCTCTCGAACGCCAGCTTCCTCCAAGGGCGAGCCGAGGGCAAGCTGATCACGAGCTTCGCCGATCGTTTCCGCTTCATCAGCCGCGCTCAGGTGGGCTACACCGAGACCGACCAGTTCCGGGAGCTGCCGCCCACGATGCGCTTCTTCGCCGGCGGGGATCAGAGCGTGCGCGGCTTCGAGTACCAGTCCCTCGGCCCTGTGGACGAGGAAGGAAATGTGATTGGCGGCAAGACCCTGCTCACCGGCAGCGTCGAGCTGGAGTACCGCTTCCTCGAAAAGTGGCGGTTCCTGGAAAAGTGGGGGATCGCCGCCTTCTATGACACCGGGAATGCCATGGAGTCGTTCTCGGGTTCGCTGGAGAGAGGCGCAGGATTGGGACTGCGCTGGGTTTCTCCCATCGGACCCATCCGGGCCGACGTCGCCTGGGCCCTCTCGGAGCCCGACCGGCCGATTCGCTTCCATCTCACGGTAGGACCTGACCTATGATTCGCCCGCGCCTCAAGAAGTTCATCAAGTGGGCTTCCATCGGCCTTCTCTCCCTCGCCGTCATCCTCATTGCCGCGGCCTGGTTCCTGGCCGGGACCCAGGGCGGCACGCAGTGGCTCTTCACCCGCCTCGGCGCCGTGATGCCGGGCAAGCTCGAGGTCGCCCAGATGACCGGCCCCCTGCGCGGGCCGCTCGACATCCGCGGGCTCAAGTACGAGCGCGAGGGATTCGAGATGTACGTGGACCACGTGCAGCTCGAATGGCGGCTGCGCGAGCTGCTCCAGCGGCGGCTGGACATCCAGAAGCTGCACGCGGACGGCATCCGCATCCTCACCACTCCCACCGAGGAGGAGAAGGAAAAGGGGCCGCTGCCGGATATCAACCTCCGATACAACATCATCGTGCGGGACGCCCTAGTCACGAACCTGAGCATGGGGGCCAAGAACGCCCCGCCCGGGGAGCCGCCGTTCGTGATCGACCGCATCGCGCTGGAGACCACGGCGATCCACAACGACGTCCGGGTGAACAGCCTGACGGTCCGCGCACCCACCTTCGACGCCGACGTCAACGGCACGGTCCGCCCGCTTGGGGACTACCCGGTCGATCTGAACGTGAAGTGGGCCTACCGCGCGCCGGACATGGCCCCCTTCTCCGGCAACGGTCAGCTCGCCGGCACGCTCAAGGAGCTGCAGGTCACCCAGACGCTGGCTGCGCCCTTCCCCGCCAGCGTGAACGCCACTCTCCACGAGCCCCTCTACGACCTGAGGTTCGACGGCCGGGCGAAGTTCTCGGGGCTCAACCCGCAGCGGATCAAGGCCGACCTGCCGGACATGCCCGCGAGCGGGCAGATCGCTCTCAAGGGGAACTTGGAAAACTTTACCAGCCTCGGGACCATCGAGGGAGTCGTCGAGCAGGTCGGAGCGGTTCGCGCCGACTACTCGCTCGCCCGCGAAGGGGAGCTCTGGCGCATCCAGAGCGCCGACGTCACCCTGCCCGGGACCCGAGCCCGTGTCTCCGCCAACGGCACGCTCAAGCTCGACGGCGAGAACCTGGACATGAACGCCAAGGCGAGCTGGCAGAACGTGGCCTGGCCTCTGCGTGGGGGGGAGCCGGTCGCCGCCAGCCGCAAGGGAACTGCGACGATCTCCGGCAACCTGGAGCGTTACCACGCCGAGGTGCGGGCGGATGTCTCCGCTGGAACCCTCCCCCAGGGGACCTGGGTCTTCGAGGGTGACGGGACCAAGAGCCGCTTCCAGTTCGACAGCTTCCAGGGGAACCTGCTCGCCGGCCGTCTCCTCGGCCGGGGCGAGGTGGCCTGGGAGCCCACGGTACGCTGGAATGCGGTGGTGCGCGGCCAGGGGATCGATCCCGGTCAGATCTCGGCGCAGTTCCCGGGCCGGCTCTCGTTCGCGGCGGTGACACAGGGCCAGATGGCGGAAGCCGGTCCGGTCGGGCGCGTCCAGGTCTCGCGCCTCGAAGGCACACTGCGGAATCAGCCCGTCCTCGCGACGGCAGACCTGCGCCTCGCCGGCTCGCGCTATCAGCTCTCCAAGCTCGACCTCACCTGGAGCGACGCCAAGCTGGCCGCCTCCGGCTGGATCGGCGACGTCCTGGACCTCGCCTTCGACCTGTCGGCGCCCAATCTGGGGATCGCCGTGCCCCAGGGAGGCGGCTCGGTGATGGCCAGGGGGCGCGTCTCCGGTCCCATGAAGATGCCGCGCATCCAGGCCACGGCCGAGGGTCAGGGAATCCGCTTCGGCACCACCAGCGTCGGAGAAGCGGCGGTGGTCGCCGATGTCGACCTCTCTCCTTCGGGAACCGTCATCCTCGACGTGCAATCCAAGGGCATCCTCTCCGGCGAGAACCGGATCGATGAGCTGACGGTGCGCGGCCGGGGCCAGCGCTCCCAGCATGAAGTCGTGCTGACGGCCAACAACGCGCAGGGCCGGGTCGACCTGGCCCTCGCGGGTGGATTGATCAATCCGACCTCCTGGAAAGGACAGATCCGCCGCCTGGACCTCCGTTCGGAACAGGTCGGCGACTGGAACCTGGCCAAGCCGGCCGGCTTGGCGGCATCCACGGAATCGGTCGGCCTTCAAGGATTCTGTTGGCAGTCAGGAGGCGCGCAACTGTGCGCCGACGGCGGCTGGGCCAAGGCCGGGACCTGGAACGTCGACTCGACCGTCGCGGACTTTCCTCTCAACCGCTTCAAGCCGTTTCTGCCCGCCGACCTCCAGATCACGGGCGACCTGAACGGCAAGATCCAGGCCCGGGGCAACGGCGCCGTCCTGGCCTCGGCGGATGTCGATCTCCGGCCGGGCCCCGGCGAGCTGCGGTTCCCCGGCGACGAGGGCCGGATGCTCACGTTCCGCTACGAGCAGGGAGTGATTCAGGCGCAGGCCGGAGCCGGAGGCCAGGGAGTGGCCACGGCCCGGATCGCCCTCGTGGACGTGGGCTCGATGAGCGCCCGCCTGAACATTCCGAAGCTCGCCAAGGGCACCGCGCTCCAGAGCCAGCCGCTCTCCGGGCGGATCGACGTCAACCTCAACAACCTGGCCTTCCTGGAAGGGTTCGTCCCGGACGTGAACGATCCGGCGGGCAGTCTGACCGGCGGCTACGATCTCTCCGGCACCGTGGGCTCGCCCCGTTTCGTTGGCCAGGCGCGCCTCGCCAACGGCAAGGCGGACATCCCGCGCCTCGGGATCGAGCTGCGCGACCTGAAGCTCGCCGCGGTCGGAGACGGCAGCGGTACCCTGGCGATCGACGGCAGCGTCCGCTCGGGCAAGGGGACGCTCACGGTGAAAGGCAAAGCCGGCGTGCCGGGGCCCGAGACGCCGATCCGTCTGGCGATCTCCGGCTCGGGCATTCAGGCCATGGACACGGAAGAGATCAAGCTCGTCGTCTCCCCCGATCTCGAAGTCACCTACGACCGCAAGCTCCTCCGGGTGGCCGGCGACGTGACCGTCCCCTCGGCGGACATTGAGATGGAGAAGCGCGGCGAGAAAGGACCGGTCCAGGCTTCCAAGGACGTGGTCTTCGTCAACGCCGGAGCGGCTCCCCCACCGCAGGAGGACATGGCCATCGCCGCCCGGGTGCGGATCATCCTGGGCAAGGACGTAAACATGAACGTCCTCGGCTTGAAGGCCAAGCCGACCGGGTCGATCCTGGCGATCGAAGAGCCGGGCAAGGTCACCACCGGCGTGGGCGAGCTCGAGCTCACGGGAGGAACCTTCAAGGCCTACGGCCAGGACCTGACCATCGAGCGCGGCCGGGTGATCTTCGCCGGAGGCCCGATCAACAACCCCTACCTGGACGTGCGAGCCTTCCGAAAAGCGGATGACGGCACGGTGGCCGGGATCAACGCCAAGGGCACCCTGGAGACTCCGGAAGTCACGCTCTGGTCCGATCCCTCCATGGAGCAGAGCCAGCAGCTTGCCTACCTGCTCATGGGCCGGCCTCTGAACCAGGTCTCGCAGCAGGAAGGAGACCACCTGGCGAACGCCGCCAACGCGCTCGGCCTGCGCGGAGGCAACCTGCTGGCCAAGAAGCTCGCCGCCCGCTTCGGCCTCGAAGAGGCCCGAATCGAGTCGGACGGCTCGCTGGATCAGGCTTCCCTGGTAGTGGGCAAATACCTTTCCCCAAAGCTCTACGTGACCTACGGCATCGGCCTCTTCGAGCCGATCAACACCTTCCGGGTGCGCTATCTCCTGAGCGACAAATGGACGCTCCAAGCCGAGAGCGGCGAAGGCACGAGCGCGGATGCGCTCTACATGATCGAGCGCGGCGGGCCGGATCCGAAGAAGCAGCAGAAGAAGAAAGAGGAGACGACGCCGGGCGGGGCGGTGAGCGGGGGCGGAGGAAAGTGACGAAAGAAGGCTACGCGAAGCTGACCTGGATCCTGTCTATCGTTGCGGTTGTCCTGGCCCTTTCGGCTGCGGTGATCGAGTATGTCCGGCAAGGTGAGGTAAATGTCGGCCTGATTGCGGCGGGGCTGTTCCTGCTGGCCTTCGGCTTTGGAGCGAAGAGCCGTATCGGCCGGTAACCACCGCTCCGCGATCCAGCGCCCGTCGAAAAGGTCGACATGTACGCGCGCGAATGGGCTCAGGCCCTCAAGTTGCCGGAAGATTGGAAGGCCCGCGTAAGACTCCTCAGAGCACCCTGTAAGGGCGCGAGAGGGCCGGGGGAAAAGATTCTCGCGGCCCTTCAGGCCGCAGGGATGTGTAACCTGTTTACCCAGGGCATCGCTGCGCTCAGCCCTGGGCTGAATTCTCCCGGCCCGTTGGCCGGTGGATGGCCGATTCCAGATACGAAAGCGCCGGCGGTCCCAGTGGCCGATGCGAATGGCTCCGAACGCATCGCGGATCATTCCTGACGCCTGCGAACGGTTCACACGAATCGCGGATAGTTCTTACGCCTCGCGGATGGCTCTGAACCCTCGCAGATGATCCCGACGCGTCTCGGATGGTTCTCGACGTCCGCGGATCTCTCTGACCGGTTGCGGATGGCTCCCGGCGCCTCGCGGATGATTTTTACCTGTCGCGGATGGTTCTGAGCAGCTGCGGATGATCCTCGACGCACCCCGGATGATTCTGAGCCGTCGCGGATGGCTCTGAACTCGTCAAAAAAATTCCGAACGCGTCGCGGATGATTTTTAGCCGCCGAGGATGATCCCCGATCCTTCGCGGATGGTGGTTTTTGCCGCCGTGAATAATCTTCGACGCGTCGCGGATGATTCTGAGCGCTTGCGGATGATCCTCGACGGGTCGCGGATGGTTTTTAGGGCCGAGGATGATTCTCGACGCGTAAAAATCATCCGCGATCGCTCAGAAAAGCCTCGAACGGGCTCCGGATGGCCCTGGGCGGCTCAACGCGGCACGCTCCGGCTTCGTATGCTTCCCGGAGGAGGACACAATGACACGCGACGAATACGACGAGCGCTTGCGCGCGCTCGATGCGCAGCTTCAGACGGATATCGCGCTGATCCATGCAGGCCATGAGGCACGGGTCCGCTCGCTCGGGAGCCTCTGGCAGACCGCCGCCCCGGCTCCCTTGCCGGCAGCCGCGCCCAAAAAGACGGCGCGGCCAGCCTGGTCCACTCTCGACGAAATCGAGGAGGCTCTCCCCCTGTTGCCCGAGGTCTTTGACAAGCGGGACATCACCCGCGTCCTGGGCTACACGCCGCCCTATTCGACGCTCTTGCGCGCCCTCGCAGAGCTCAGGAAGTCGGGGGAGATTGCCGACAACGAGGGCGCCTACCGCAGCGAGTACCGGAAGGTCCGTCAGACTCTTACTTCGTGAGTCGCACCCAGTCGCTCTCCGGGGCGTCCATGGCGATGGCGAGGCCGCCGTCGGAGCCGACGTAGATCGGGTCTTTCACAACCCCCCCAACATTTCCGGTGGCACCTTGGTGAAGGCGGACTACCTAGGAGGTGCTCTCCTCGCGCATGAAATCGAGGTAGATCTGTTCCAGATTCTCGTGCGCCAGCTCGCTGCGCGAACGCTCAGAGACCTTGTTCCCCTCCTTCATGATACCGACGTGGTCGGCGAGCTCCTTGGCGCGGAAGATGTCGTGGGTCGACATCAGGATGGCCTTCTTCTCTTCGCGCAGGCGGCGCAGGATCTTGACCAGATCGGCTGCGGCCTTGGGGTCGAGGCCCGACATCGGCTCGTCGAGGAAGAGCGCTTCCGCCTCTTTGATCATCGCGATCGCGATGCCGACCTTCTGGCGCATTCCTTTGCTGAATTCGCGCACTCTCTGGTCGAAGGCCCGCTTTGGGAGGCCGGCGGAGTCGAGGACGGCGTAATAGGCCTCGTTATTCGCCTTGGCCTTGCCGCTCAGCTCGGCGAAGAAGTGGAGGTTCTGGCGGGCGGTGAGATTCGGATAGAGGCGGACGTTCTCGGAAACGAAGCCGACGTGCTGCTTGGCCTTCAGCGGCTCGCGGTGCACCTCGATGCCGCAGATTCGTGCCGTGCCGGAGGTCGGCTGGAGGAAGCCGAGAAAGAGGTTGATGGTCGTCGTCTTGCCCGCTCCGTTCGCTCCCAGGAGGCAGTAGATTTCGCCCGGAGAGACGGCGAGGTCCAAGGCGTTAAGGGCGAGGGCCCCCCCCTCGTATCGCTTGCTGAGCCGCTCTGCTTCGATCATCGGGTGAAGGACTCCCTAGCGACGGGTCAGGCGTATGGCTGCCCGGGCCGCCCACAGAACGGCCACCAACAACGCGAGAACGAAAGCGCCGATCAGCAGCGGGCTGGATTTCTGCTTGACGCTGACCCGGAAGACCTTGTCCTCCGCCGAGACGCGGCGGTTGAAGGCGAAGCTCTCCGGCTTGACGCGGATTTCGTAGTCCCCGACCACCACGCTCTCCGGCGGCTCGATCGACATCTGGACGGTCGCTTCCTGGCGCAGATCGAGTTGCGCGATCTTCTCCGGAGAAAAGAATACCCTCCAGCCGGAGGGGGCTTCGGGGGTCAGCACCACGTTGTCGAGGCTGCGGGTTCCGGTGTTGCGGACCCGCAGCTCGGTTTGGACCTTCTCCCCGACCTCGATCTCCGAAAAGAGGGAGAGGGCCGAGACGTCGATGCGCCCGATGCCGCGTGGGGTCAACGTCAGGCGGAGGAACCCCGCGCCGAGCCGCTCCAGCTCTTCACGGCTGACCGGACCGCCGGCCGGCAGGTTCAACGGGGTGCTGGCGTCGGCCGCCACGGCCCAGAAATCGATCGGGCGGTCAATGACGATCTGCTCATCCGCCTGGTCGGGGAGGAAGAGTTGAAGCTCGAGATCCTGCACCGTCACGCCCGGCGGGAAGTTGAGCTGCGACAGTCGCGCCTTGTTGCCCGGCTCGACGAAGTTGGAGTTGATCGCGCGCGGCAACCCGAGCACCAGGAGACTGAAGCTGCGGATGTCCACCGACGAGCGTTCGAGGCGGAGCGAGTAGGTGAGCTGGCTGCCGAGATCGGCCTCCTGCGAGATCTGCGTCGAGCTGATGTTGAGGGCACTCCCCGTATCGGACTGCTGGAGCTGGATCGCGAGCTCGCTACGCTGCCCTAGATAACTGAGAGAGACGATGACGCTCGGCACGTCGCGCAGGAGCTGAAAAGTCAGCGTGCGCTGCTGGCCGTACCTCAGGTTGGGGATCTGCTGCTCGTAGGGAAGCCCGATGGTGATGCCGGGGGCCGTGCCAGCTGCGGTTGGATCCTGGAGCGAGACGAAGATGTCGCGGATGTCGCGTGTCCTCAGCTCGTCGGGAATCGGCTGGGCGCCCTCGAAGTTGTTGAGCATCCGGTACTGCTGGTCATCGAAGGTCGGAGTGCGGTTGGCGACCGTCAAGCGGACGAATTGGCGCCCGCGGGTATCGCGCGACTTGATCGCCCGCTCGATCGACACACGCGGCGAGAGGCTGACCAGGGAGAGGACCGCCTCCTGGTAGGAGATCTGCAGCGCTTCGAGGTGCGCCTTCGCCCGATCGAGGTCGACCCGGGAGGCGAGACCCTGATCGAAGAGCTGCTGCGTGCGCTCCATCTCGGTACGCCCCGAGCTCAGGTCGACCTGCCGGCGGCGCAGCTCGAAGACGCGGCGTTGCGACTCGGTGCCGGTCTCGGAGCCTTGCGGTGTGCCCGGAGCGGCGAGAACGACGAGCGAGCAGAGGACGGCGAAGAAGACGAAATACCTGAGGCGAAGGCTCATTCCTCTTTCTCGTTGGCTACGGGACGCTGTGTCACCGGGGAGAGTCTATGCCACCTCGCGCACGCAACGAAATCCGATGAAGAAGTCAGAAGTGGTGTGGAACAGGCTCATGCGAAAGGAGCAGCGGATACAGTCCTCCTCAACGCTCCAGCTCCCGCCCCGGCCAACCCGAAAGACGCCGGCATGGGGTTGCGGCTGGTCATAGGGGAGATACCAATCGGAGCACCACTCCCAGACGTTGCCGGACAGGTCGTAAAGCCCATACCCATTGGGTTCGAAGCAACCCACGCGGCGGGACTGCGGCTCCTGCATGACGATCTCCCAGGCAAAGGCGCGCCCGCCGAACTGGGCCCGTCCGTCGGGCGAGTCGTCCCCCCATGGGTAGATCTTCCCCTCCAACCCCCCGCGCGCAGCCTTTTCCCATTCCGCCTCCGTGGGCGGGCGATAGACGCCGCCCTGGGAAGCGCTCAGCCACTTGCAAAAGGCCACGGCGTCAGCGTAGCGGACGTTGATCACCGGATGGTCCGGGCAGTCGGTGAAGTAGGCCCCCCAGGCCGGTGGGTCCTTCGGCCGTGGAGCGCCGGTCTCGGCGCAGTACCTCGCGTATTGCCGGTTCGTCGTTGGTGTGGCGGCAATCTCGAAGGCCGGCAACTCGACCTCGTGCACCGGGCTCTCGTTGCGCCGGCGGTCGCTGCCCATGCGGAAGCTTCCAGCCGGAATGAGGACCATCTCGGGCAGGTCCCCCCAGGGGCGCAGCTCTTCGGCCTCCGATTCAGTCCCGGAAGCCGGATCGCCCGGAAGCCGGGGCTTGCGCACCCCTCCGCCAAGCTGAATCAGCCCGCGCGGTGCCGCCGGTCCGCCTGGAGCGAAGGAGAGACCGGTCCCGACCAGGGCGTTGGAGCGGTCAGCCGCGAGGTCGGCAAGCGCGACGACCGAGCTGAAGCGCTGCTCGGGGTCGCGCGCCGTGGCATGGGCAACCAGCTCGAGCAGGCGGTTCGGCAGGTCGGTGCGCAGGGCGCGGAGCTGGTCGACGACCTCTCCGGCGCTCCCCTCCGCGGTCTCGGCCGCCGGCTTGGGGCACTGGCCGGTCAACAGATGGACGAGCAGGGTACCGAGAGTGTAGACGTCCGACTGGACAGAGGCGGGAGCACCCTCCGCGAGCTCGGGAGCCAGGCTGCCGGGGGGTACGATATGATCGGACAGCCCCAATTGGCTGAGCAAGGGATAGAGGCCGAAATCCTCCACCTTGACGTACTTCTCGACGGCGTACAGCACCGAGCGCGCCGTCGGGCTGCCATGGAGCGTACCCGCGGCGTGGGCGGCGGCGACGGCTTCGGCCGCCTGCTTGAACAGACCGACGGCGTGAGGGAGGGCAAAGATTCCCTTGGGCTCGACGAGCAGCGCCACCGGCTGGCCGCTGATGGACTCGCTGACCAGGTAGGCGGCCTCGTCGTCGAACAGGATTTCGTACAGGCGCAGCACCTTGGGGTCATCGAGATGTGCCAGCTGCTGTGCCAGCGTAACGAAGCCGTCGAAGAAGGCATTGCGGTCCACCTTCTGGCGCGGAATCCGCTTGACGCGATAGGCGCTCCCCTCGCGCTCGGCATGCGTGGCTTTGTAGATCTCGCTGCCGACGCCGTAGGCGATGAAATTCGTCAACCGATAGTCCTGCACGAAGCGGTTGATCATGAGCCGTTCCCTCCGCGATCCACCTTGTCGCGTACCCCAGCCAGGGAGAGGACAGGCCCCCCCTGTTCCTCTACCTTCAAGGCGACGTGTCTCCGGGTATCAATCCAATAGGTCCTGACTATGCTCTTGCCGCCCTTCATCGCCAGCGTCTTGCGCACCTGGAAGCAGTCGTGCCCCTGGAACTTGCCGCGGCCGACCGTCTCGAGGGTCATCGTCAGCGAGCCGTTCGACCCCGACTTCTTGTATTTGTCGTTGACATCCAGCATCCATGGGCCGTAGAAGTCGGCGATCGTCACCGTGCGCCCGAATTGGTCCTGGGTGCTGGTGCTCACCGAGCCGCCGCCGGAGACCGTCGAGCTGAGATGGAGGATATCGCCGGTCGCGGCGTCGATCGAGACGATCACCTTCTCGCTGAACTTCTCGTTCTTGAGCTCCGGGCTGGGCGGCGGGACGTCGCGATCGGCCTGCAAGGTAATGCACTTCTTTCCCTTGCAGTCACCGACCTCGGTCACCTTCACGACCTGATGGTCGGGGAGAGGGTCCTGGATGATCGCACCCTGGGCGTTGGCGATAGGGCCTACCGCCTTGGCCGTCCCTTTCTGGGTGGCAAAGGTGAAGGTCTCACCCTTTTTGAGAGCGAGCGCGTCGGCCGCGCCGGCGGAGCGGGAAGCGCCGAGGGCGAAAAGGCCGGAGAGGCCGAGCACGGCCAAGCGGAAGAGACGGGGACGCAACAGACGGAGATCGGTCACTTAGGACACCTCATAACGGTAGAACCGGAAGTAGGCGGCGACGAAGAGAGCCGCGTTGGCGAGGATCAAAACGATCAGGGAGCCCATCGTGCTGCGCACCATCTGGCTCAGGGAGAGCCGCACCGGAGCGAAGTGGGGTGCGCTTCGGAGATCGATCATGTTGATCTGGAACGAGGCCCTGCCGCCGGGGAAGACGTCGCGGTAGCCGTTCGAAAAGATCTTCTCGTTGACCTCCGCCTGGTAGCGGCTGAGCGCGCCGAGGAACTGCTCCGACTGCGGTACGCCGGTTCCGGCGAGCGTCGAGACGCCCAGGGTGAGCGGCGTCACCGGCGAGACCGAGGCGAGGATGGTCGCGACCCGGAACTGGGTGCGCTGCCGATAGGCGTGTTCCTGATCCCTCTCGGCCGTGGCCTTCGCCAGCTCGACGGCGTATTTCATCGCGATCGGTTGGCGAAGCTGAGAATAGTTCGGATCCTCACTGAGCGGCTCGAGCTCGGCGGCGCGGCGACGCTCGAAGTCCTGGCTCAGGAGGTTCTTCTGCAGCAGGAAGCTCTCGGCGCTCTCCACCGGTACGAGCCGTTCGGCGAGAAGGCCGGCGCTCTGGGGCAGTACCGCGACCAGGCCGGCCCACAGGAAGAGGAGCACGGTGATCGCGGTGAGGGATCGGAACGTCGAGGCGGAGACCAGGATTCCGAGGCCGAGGAAGGTCATCAGGTAGAGGGAGCAGAAGAGGAAGATGCCGAGCAGCTGCAGCAAGCTCTCGGTGCTCGTCAGCGATGCGGCACCCTGGAGCTGCAACAGCACGGCGGTGAGCAGCATCGACGCAGCGAAGGGACCAATCAGGATGAGCAGTGCGGCAAGGTATTTGCCGAACAAGAAGCTGTCGCGCGGGACGGGGCTGGAGAAGATCAGGCTGAGCGTGCCCGTCTCCTTCTCGGTACAGACGGCACCGAAGGTCAGCACGATGGCCGCCAAGGAGAGAACGAAACGGACGATGAACAGGAGATCGATCCGTCCGAACAGGCTGAGGATCGGGTTCTCCTGGCCGGCTCCCTGCCCGATGCTCGCCCCGTCGCGGCGCAGCGACACCGTATTCGGCAAGACGGACTCCAAGCCGAAGGCGAGGCAAGACAGAGGAGGTTTGGCACGGAAGGCCCGCACCTCCACCTGGTCGGCGGGCTTCATCCCCACCAAGGACTGCTCATAGTCGGCCTGCGCCCGCGTATGGTAGGCCGCGAACTGGGCCAGCGCCCGCTGGTTGACCAGCGTGCTCAGCGGGATCGGCACGAAACAGAGGATGCAGATCCACAGCAGCTTGCGGCTGACGATCGCATCCAAAAGCTCACGACGAAATATGGCCCGCGTCATCGGATCCCTGGACGGCGTGCGGTTGGAGCCGCTCGTCTCCGAGCTCGGCGATCTTCGCCGCGAGCCGAGTCTGGAACTTCTCCCGCGCCTCTTGCAGGCCATGAATCGGGATCATGGAATCCTGCCACATCGCCTCCACGGCCAAGCGGTGATAGAAGTTGCAGTGAAAATCATTGTGAGTCCAGATCCCGCCGTGCATCTCCAGAGCATCGGCGCGGCAACCGCCCGCGCAGATGTACTTCACGTCGCAGGTCGAGCAACCGGGGAGCTCGTCGACCGTGATGGATCGCAGCCGGCGCAGTACTTCCGAGCTGTAGAAGATGTCACTCAACGACTGCTCGAAGACGTTGCCCGCCAGGAACTGCGGTTTGCAGAGGAGCTGACAGGGGAAGATGTCGCCGTTGGAGAGCATGGCCATCTCGCCCTTGCCGACGCCGCAGTGATTCCGCATTCCGACCGGCTGCGAAATGGCCTGGTGGCTCATGTCGTAATCGACCTTGATGCGGTCGACCTCGAGCAGATTCGAGTACTCGACCTCGGTAGACATCTGATAGTTCTCGTCCTTGACGAATGGGGGGGGCTTGAGCGGCCAGTCGATCTCCGCCGAGGAGGCGCATCCCGAGCAGTAGGTCGTCGCCCGGAAGCGGTCGACGCCGATCTCATCCAGGCAGATGCGCCGGAACTCGGAGACATCCTGGTAGTTGAGGTCGGAGACGACGGCGCTCACGGTCAGGTTGGCCCGCCGCCCCGGAACCTTGACCAGCTTGCGGATGCTGTTCATCGCCGGATCGTAGGAGCCCTTGCCGCGATGCTTCTCGGCGACCTCCTTGTTGTGGCTGTCGAACGAGACCCAGATTACGTCGAACAGGCGCGCCGCCTCGCGCGTGAACTCGTCAGTATCCTTCTGCCCATTGGTCACCAGGCAGACGAAGCGTCCGCGCTTGCGGGCGTGCTCGGCAACTTCGAGCAGGTCGTCGCGCAGCGTCGCCTCGCCGCCGCAGAAATTGACCTGCGGGATGCCGAAGTCGGCGATCTGGTCGACCGCCCACTTCATCTGCTCGGTCGACATCTCCGGGTGCTCCTTGACGAAGTAGGCCCGCTCCTCGAGGTTGTAGCAGTAGACGCAGCTCAGGTTGCAGCGCTCCGTGTTCTGCAGATAGATGCTTTCCGGGGGCTTCAGGTCCTCATTCCGCTCCCGCACGATCTCCTTGCGGCGATAGGCCTCGATGTGCAGGAAGCCGACGCTGAGGAGGTTGACGGCGTAGTCGATGACCGGCTTCGCCACCTGGTCGAAGCTCATGGCATAGGCGGCGGCGATGTACTGGATGGCATCCTGCAACCGCGGCAGCTGCATCAGCGCCTCGACGACCGCCACGCCCTGGGCATTGGCCCGCACGATCACATGATTGTTGGGATCGTAAAGCAGGGTCCAGGGCCCGCGCTCGTAGCGGTGAAACAGGGGAGGAACTGCGAACCGAGTCTCTAAATTGATGTCGACTTCCATGATTGCCTCCGCACCATCTCCGGATCAAAGATGGTTCCTGATCGGACATTGCCGTTACGGCCTCCACCAGCGACGCACGGCGCCGCCGGTTACATGGAGCTGATCACTACCCGCTTCTGGCCACTGTCGTCGGTCTGGACGACCACCCGACTCTGGCGATTTCCTTCGCGGAGAAAGAACTCCTCCGCATTGTTCAACATGACATGCGTTGGAACGGGGCTCGGCGCCCCAGCGAACTGCTCGTCGAACAGGCGAGCGTAGACCGTGTTCGAGGCGTAGAGCTCGGCGTGCGTCCCCTGTCCGACGAGGCGGCCCTTGTCGAGCACGAGGATCCAGTCCGCATCCCGGATCGTGGTCAACCGGTGCGCGATCACGAAGCAGGTCTTGCCCGACTCCAGCAGGCGGCCGAGCGCGCTCCGGATCTGCTTTTCGGTGACGCTGTCGAGCGAGGAGGTGGCCTCATCGAGGATCAGGACAGGCGCATCCTTGAGCAGGGCCCGCGCGATCGAGAGCCGCTGCCGCTCCCCTCCCGAGAGCCGGACGCCGCGCTCGCCCACCTGGGTGTCCATCCCCTGCGGCAGAGCATCGGCCCACTCGAGGAGGTTCGCCCCTTCGAGGGCCTTCCGGAGGTCCGCCTCACTCGCCGACGGCCGGACGCAGAGCAGGTTCTCGCGCACCGAGCCGGAGAAGAGAAAGGTTTCTTGCGCCACCACCGCGATGGCGGCGCGCAGCGAAGCCAGCTGGACTCCGCGTACGTCCTGGCCGTCGATCTCGATCTTGCCGAGGCGGGGGTCGTAGAAGCGCGGCAGATGGTTGAGCAGGGTGGTCTTGCCCGCGCCGCTGCGACCGACGAGAGCGACTTTCATCCCGGGCTGAATCTCGAAGGAGACGTCCGAGAGCACGTCATTCTTCTCATAGGCGAAGGAGAGCCCCGAGCACCGTACGTGGCCGCGCACCGGCGTGGCGAGCGGAACAGCTCCCGGCGCCTCGCAGATCGTCGGGGCGGTATCGAGCAGCGCGAAGATGCGGGACGCGGCGACCTTGGCCGATTGCACCGTGAGGTTGAGCGAGGTCAGCTCTTGCACCGGCCGGTAGACGTTGACCGCGTACGCGAGGAAGGCCATCAGGTCGCCCAGCGTCAGCGCACCCCCCATCACGCTGCGGCTGCCAAACCAGAGCACCCCGAGGCCGGCGAGCGAGGTCATCACCAGGATCCCGTTCCGGTGTTGGAGGGCGAGGTCGGCGAGATGGATGCCGTTGCTGCGGAGCTTGGCCATCTCCGAGCCGACCCGCTGCTGCGCGAACTTCTCGAGCGAGTAGGACTGGATCAGGCTCACTCCGGCGACGCTCTCCTGAACGCTGGCGCCGAGGTTCGCGCCATGCTCCTGCATCTCCTCCGTGGCATTGCGGACCCGACCGCCGAACCACTGGGTCAGGACGACGAGGAGCGGCCCGATCAGGCAGAGGACGACGGCGAGCTGCCAGTTGAGCCAAAAGACGATGACGACGGAGCCGACGAGGAGGAGCACGCTGCTCAACGCGCCGAGCAGGATGGCGAGGAGCTGATGGCTCAGCAGGCTGGCGTCGTTGAGGATGCGGGATGCGAGGTAGCCGGAGCGCTGCTGGGTGAAGAAGGGGCTCGAGAGTGTCTGGACGTGAGCGAACAGCTTCTGACGAAGATCGAACAGCAAACCTTCGTTGAACCGGTTGCGCAGCCTTCCTCCACCCAGCTCCATGACGAAGCGCAACAGGTAGAGGCCGGCGAACAGGCCGATCAGAGTATTGAGCCGCCCCAGGTCGCGGCTTGCCAGAGTGGTGTCGATGAGCTGCTTGAGCAGCAGCGGAGCGGTCAGCTCGAGGGCGAGACTGACCAGGAGGAGGCTCCCGGCTCCGATGAGCTTCGAGCGGTGAGGACGCAGAAAGGGGAGGAGCTTTCTGAACGTGCCCGACAGGGAGAGGGTGAGGGATTCTCTCGAGGCTGTCATGGTCGTCGGCGTCTCCGCTGCCACCTCCTCAGGGTTGTAGCAAAACGAGCTCGGCACCGCCACTTCCACCTGCTCGGCCTGGGCCAAACCTCGATTGCGTAAATCTTAAGAACCGCACGGCTCACTGTCAAGGGGTTTACGGAATGCCGCAGCTACCGGGGCGTCGATGACAGTTGCACCTACCTTTCAAGGTGCTCGGAACCGCCGAAGCGTGACAAGGAAGCGTACCGAGTTGCCCGGCTCGGAGGACCTTGACAGGATTCCGGGAAGCCCCTACCCTTTCTCCTAAGCGCTTGCTGATATTGCGTGATTGGACCGCGTTTCCCAGTGCCTGCGGTGGACTGTCTCAATAACCGGATTCTTGAAAGGAGAACGACATGTTTAATCCTTTGGGCTTCGCGAGCTCTGCAGTGCTCGATGAAAAAGCGGCGAACTCCTGCAGTTGTACCTGCGGCTGCACCGGCGTCGTCTCGGTGACCGTGCGCGTCGCGATCGAAGTCGCCGTCGATATGAGCTAGTCGTCCTGATCTTCACAGCTGATTCCGGAGAGAGTACGACAGGCCTCCTGTCACTCTCCCCGGCACTGCAAGACCGGGGAGGGCACGCCACGGCAAGAGGGATCTCGTCCACCGCAGAGGGGACTCTCGAATCGGTGGCGCCGTTCTTCCCGGTCTTTTTTCTTGATTCTTACCCGTCACGGATGATTCTGAGCGGCTGCGTCCCCCGGGACGGGGGTGAGGGCAGGTCGGAAGGACCTAAAGGACAGCAAGGACAATAAGGACAAAGAAGTCCCTGGCCCCTATGTCCTTCTGGTCCTTTAGGTCCTTGTCAGGCAACTACTTCGTGAGCCGCTCCCAGTCGCTCTCCGGGGCGTCCATGGCAATGGCGAGTCCGCCGTCGGAGCCGACGTAGATCGGGTCTTTCACCACCCGGACCTTGCCGCCTCCAACCTGCTGGAGATCCTGCTCCAGGCGCGGTCCCAGGCCGCGGATCAATCCCGTGCCGCCCGAGACCACCACGTTGTTGCGGATCTTCTCCTGGTAGTCGGGTTGCGCGCGGGAGAGCAGGTCGAGCATCGATTCCACCACCGGTGGCAGGATGCCTTCGCAGGCCTGGCGCATCTCGTTGGTAATGTCGAGCTGCGTCGGCTTGCCCGCGACCGGCGCGGTCACCACCACTGGCGTCTTGCTGTTGCCCACGAAGCTGCCCTCTTCCTTCCACTGGCGGACCATATGGATGGAGACGCTCGCGTCGGGGTAGCGCGCCTTGACGAGGCGCAGGAGCTGCTCGTCGATCCAGTCGCCGGCCTGCGGCAGGGTGCGCTGGTCTTCCTCGGTGGGCAGGCGGCCGTTCATGACGCAGAGGTCGGTCGTGCCCGCGCCCGAGTCGATGACCAGGGTGTGCAGCAGCGCCTCCATTCCATAAGCGACGGCGAAGGGCTCGGAGACGATCATCAGGCTGTCGACCGCCCCCTGCAGGGCTTTGCGCACCTGCTGCTTGTTGACCCGCAGCGCCTCTGCCGGCACGCCCACCACCGCCCTCACCTTGCCGTTGCGGTTCTCGCGGTCGACGCCGACCAGGGAGAGAAGGTGCCAGAGCAGCTCGCGCACCGCAGCCTCATCCTTGTCGGAGCCTTCCTTGATCAGCCCCTGCTCCAGCGGCCGGTGCAGGTCGAGCATGGAACGGTTCTGGAGCGCCTCGCTGCCGACCAGGACCGGCTTTTTCAAGACTTTGCGGGCTACCATGTCGAGCGGCCAGCCGACGTAGCTCTCGATCACGTGGCGCTCGCCGCTGGAGGAGGAGATCGAGCTCCTCGACGTGCCGAGGTCGATGCCGACGTGCAGGACCTCGTTGTTTTTCTCAGCCATGAGTCAGGTTCCTTTCTTCTCGCCGGAAGGTTCCGGCTTGCCCTCGACAGTGTCCGCGTAGGAGCGGATTCCCGCCGCCAGGGCTTCGGCAATGTACTGCCGGTAGAGCGGTTTCGTCAAAAGCTCGGCCTCGTCCTCATTGGACAGGCAGGAGACCTCGGCGAGGATGGCCGGCATTTCCGTGGACAACAGGACGATGAACGGCGCCGCCTTGACCCCGCGGTTCTCGATCCCGGGGTTCACCTTTCCAAGAGATCGGAACAGCGACGCCTGGATGACCTCGGCCAGCGTTCTCGACTTTTCCTGCCGCACGTCGGCGTAGATCCGGTCGAGCAGCCCGCGCATATCGGCCATGGAGTAGCCGGATTCCCGGTTCTCGGCCGCGGCGAGCCGCGTCAGGTAGGGATCGTTGGTCGCGCCGAGGTAGTAGGTTTCGACCCCGCGTGCCTTGAGGTTCTCGATCCAATTCAGGTGGATCGACACGAAGATGTCGGCCCCGTCGCGGTTGGCCGCCAGCCCCCGATCTTCCAGCGAGACCGAACGGTCCTGCTCGCGGGTCATCACGACCTCGAAGGCGTCCGCCTCCAGGAGCTTGCGCACCCGCTGGGCGATGTCGAGGGTCAGCTCCTTTTCGACCAGACCCAGGGGCGCCCGGGTGCCGAGGCTGTCCCCGCCATGCCCGGGATCGAGAGCAATTTTACGGACCGCGAGGGGAAAGACGGCGGCGTCTACCGGAGTTGGCGCGGAGGTCGGTATCGCAGGCATGGCGGGCATGGCGGCCATGGGAGGCGGGATGGGCGCCTTGGCCACCGTGGCCACTGGAACCGGAGCAGGCTGCGCGGCGGCCGGTGCTCGCGAAGGAAGGAGCCGCGTCGAGCCAAACAGCCCCAGCGAAAGGAGAACCAGCATCAACACGCGGAGCCCTACGTTCGGCCGGCGCTTCAAGCCGCGCGGCAGCCGCCCTTCGGCAAGGTCCACGTTGTCCTGGACCACCTCGCGGAGGAGCTGACGTTTCAGCCGGTCGATATCCTTGCCGGGCATCAGCGCAGGTCTCCTACCCTTTACCGCTTCTGCAAGTGAATCCGGAGGTGCCGCTCCCGCGCCTCGATCCCGGTCACCTGGACTGCGGGGTCGGCCAGGTCGATCACTACGTGCTGCTCGTTCCCGCCCGCCTTCTGGTGATAGCCCATGCGGATCTGCTTGACCTCGCCCGTGCCCACCTCCACGCGCGCACTTGGGAATGGGCGTCCCATGCCGGTCAGCACGATCAGCTCCCGGGGCGGATCGCCGATGCGCGACTGGGAGTAGACCTCGGGCCGGATCGCGCCGTTGCCCCAGAGGATGATGTCCGTCCCCCCGGGCGCCTGCTCGAAGGTGATCCTCTCCAGGGCGGTCACGGACGGTCCCGTCAGGGCCGGCGGAGTGCCTGGGGCCGGGGTTGGAGCCGGGTCCAAAGTGGGGGGCGCGGCCGTGTTCTCCTGCTCACGGCGGCGGACAACCTCGGGCAGCGGCGTGGCATCCTCTTCGGTGATCGGCGTGATGGATTCGGGCGTCTCCGCGGGCCTCTCATCGGGAGGAGCTGCCGCGGCGCTCGCGACGGCGGCCTCGTCTCCGGAGCCCAGCATGCCGCCGAGGGTGTCGCGGAAGAAGAACGCGGCCGCGGCCAGGGCCAGCACCAATCCGACGATCGCCAGTGGGATGGCCGGGCTCCTCCGCGGCGGGGCCGCGCTCGCCGCGTACCCGCCGAAGTTGACGGTCGGCCGGGGCGGCTCGGGATCGTCCATGGGCGGCATCGGCGGCATGAAGGGAGGGAAGTCGTCGTCCAAGGGTATTGGGTTGATGGGGTCGATGGGGTGAAGTCCGGTCGAAGGCGGCAGCCAGGCGGACGAGTCCACGGACGGAAGAGTTCCGGAATCAGGAATGTCCGGGAACGGGATGGCCGCCTCGGAGAGAGCCATCGCCTGAAGGGGCTGCACCGGATCGGGGGGCCGGAGCGACACGTCGAATGGCGTGCCTCCGTCCTGGACATACTGGTCGACGATCCTGTAGATGAGCTCCTTGCTCCCTTCGCTCAGCTCCAGAAATCGGATTCCCATTCCGGCTGGCCGGCTGGGGCCCTCAGAAACGGCTCGGATCCACACGACTTCACCTTTCCCCTGGATGATCTCGAAGCCGTCCCCGAGTTGGAACTCGAAGTCCAACACGCTCCCGGGCGGCTCCGGCTGGTTGGTTGCGATGTACATCCCGGTGGGCGAGATGTTCTGGGAGTACTCGCTGATGAACCCGGCGAAACGCTCGAATTTGAAGGTGACCTGGGCCGCGATCGGCACGCGTCGCGAATCGCGCGGGACGCTGGAAAGGTCGAACGGCTGCTGCGGCATGTCGAGTCGCCTCGTCGGTATTCGGGTCCTGAGCAAAGTCCTGAACTTTAAGCGGGGATGATATCAGGTAGAATAGGCTCTCGGCGGCCTTGCTCTGCCCGCGCTGCCAAAAAAATCAATCCGATCACCCCCACTTCTGGTTTCCGGGAGGAGCGATGAGCCCCATTGTGCTCGAAGAGAAGAAAAGGGCGACCCAGGACTATATCGCCCTGGAGGAGCAGTACGGCGCCCACAACTACCATCCGCTCGACGTCGTCGTGGCCCGCGGCGAAGGCTGCTGGGTCTGGGATGTCGAAGGCAAGAAGTACCTCGATTTCCTGGCTGCCTACTCGGCGGTCAACCAGGGGCACTGCCACCCCGAGATCCTGAACGCCGCGATCGGCCAGGCCCGGCAGGTGACGCTCACTTCCCGCGCCTTTCGCAACGACCAGCTCGGCCCGTTCTACCAGCAGATCTGCGAGCTGACCGGATTCGGGCGCTTCCTGCCCATGAACACCGGCGCCGAGGCTGTTGAAACGGCGCTCAAAACCGCCCGCAAGTGGGCCTACAAAGTCAAAGGCGTGCCTGAGGGCAAGGCCGAGATCCTCGCCTTCACCAACAACTTCCACGGCCGGACGATCACCATCGTCAGCTTCTCCACCGAGGAGCTCTACCGCGACGGCTTCGGACCGTTCACGCCGGGCTTCCGCGTCCTCCCCTACGGCGACGCCGAGGCGGTCGCCCAGGCCATGAACCCGAACGTCGCGGCCATCCTGGTGGAGCCGATCCAGGGCGAGGCCGGCATCATCATTCCGCCCGCCGGCTACCTGAAGCGGCTGCGCGAGATCGCCGACGAGCACAACTGCCTCCTGATGGTGGACGAGATCCAGTCCGGCCTCGGCCGCACCGGCAAGATGTTCGCCTACGAGCACGAGGGGGTCCGCCCCGACGTGGTGATCGTAGGCAAGGCCCTGTCCGGCGGCTTCTACCCGGTCTCGGGCATCCTCGCCGACGAGGCGGTGATGGGCGTGTTCCAGCCCGGCGAGCACGGTTCCACCTATGGCGGCAACCCGATGGCCGCCGCGGTCGGCCGCGCCGCCTTGCGCGTCCTGGTGGAGGAGCGGATGGTGGAGAACTCCGCGGTAATGGGCGATTACTT
Organism: Acidobacteriota bacterium; assembly: GCA_034667225.1. GTDB lineage: Bacteria > Acidobacteriota > Thermoanaerobaculia > Multivoradales > UBA5704 > DATMER01. The sequence goes on along the minus strand of JAXDKG010000014.1, from coordinate 78,752 downwards.
CATGGAGAGGCTGCGGCGGATCGAGTCGAAGCATCTCAAGGAGGTCCGCGGCGTGGGCTTGTGGATCGGCATCGAGCTGCACCCCGAGGCCGGCGGCGCCCGCCGCTTCTGCGAGGCGCTCCAGCACGAGGGGCTGCTCTGCAAGGAGACCCACGACCACGTGATCCGGATCGCGCCGCCGCTGACGATCAAGAAGGAAGAGGTCGATTGGGCGGTGGAGCGGCTGGAGAAGGTGCTCACTACGCTGAATTGATCCCATCCTCCCTCTCCCCGACCCTCTCCCTCACCTGCGTGAGGGAGAGGGAGCCGGAGGGTGAGGCTATCTAACCCCGGCCGGCAGCCAGGCTTCGTCTCCTGGGCCGTGCATCTCCCAGTAGGCGAGGCGCTCGCACTTCTTCATCTTGTAGACTGTGCCGTCGCCGGTCTCGAAGCGCAGCAGGCGATGGGGCGGCTGGCGCTCGAAGGTGTAGGCCAGCGAGCTCCCCTCCCGCTGGAGCTGGATCTGCATCCCCTCTTCAACCGCCCTCTTCTCCACTCTCCATTCCGCCGCCGCCAGCTCCGGAAAGCGGGATTGCATCAGCGAGGGGAACACATGGAGCGTGGCCGGGGCCTCTCCCTCTACGAAATCTCGCAGGGCCGCGGGCAGGCCGTCCTCAGGGATCGCTCCGACCGGGTAGTCCAGAGAGCGGTCCCCCTGGCTGTCGAAGTAGGACCGCGTGTCCAATCGACCGCGGACTACCTCGGCGGTCGAGACGCCGCAGGCTTCCGAGCTGGTGGCCGCGAGCTTCTGGAGACCGCCGGTGTCGCGCCGGAGGTAGACGCTCGCCATCTGGTGGTAGGTGTAGATGCCGGTGGGCACGTCCCGGACGTGGTTGAGCTTGAGGACGTCGAACCTGGAGGCGGCCGGATCGTCGGCCTTCACATCCAGCTTATCGTTCCAGGGCTCCTTGACCAGGATCAGCAGCGCGCGGCCGTCGTAGTGATGGCCGTAGCGCGACCAGAGCACGTCATAGGCGCAGAACTCCGCCTTGCCGTCATCCCACAGTCCATCCCGCCGCCAGGAGGCGTCCCCTCCGGAGACGGGCAACGGCTCCGCGTTGACCACATTGACGCTCTCCTCGACCGAGTCCGACCGGATCGCCCAGATCGAGAGCGCCAGAAAAAGCAGGGCGGCAAGGGATTTCAAGAAGATCTTCATGTCTTTCTTCGATAGGATGTCGGCTCCGCCGGATTTTAACCCCGGTACTCAACAATGCGGTTACTTTTCCGTCTTTCCCTCGTCCCGGCGCTCCTGCTGGCCTGCTGTCAGCCCCGAGGGCCCTCCTCCTCCGCCCTCTCCGTCTCCGGGCGCGGGGGGGAGCTCCGCGTCCTCATTCCGAGCGAGCCGCGAGCCTTCGATCCCAACATGCCCGGCGACGAGATCGCCCAGATGCTCGCTCCGAGCCTCTACAGCGCACTGGTGACCCTGGACACGGATGGCCGCCTCCTCCCCGACCTCGCCGAGAGCTGGGAAGTGAAAGACGGCGGGCGCACCTACCTCTTCCACCTGCGAAAAGGGGTCCTCTGGCACGATGGCCGGCCGTTCGGCTCCGGCGACGTACGCTTCACCCTGGAACGCCTCAAGAGCCAGGAATCCATTTCCCATGAGGCCGTCCGCCGGATCTTCCGCATCGAGACGCCGGACGACGGTACCGTTGAGCTGCACCTGGACGAGCCCTGGGCCCCGTTCCTTTCGACCCTGGCCTGGGGCGGGACCTACATCCTCCCCCGGCATCTGCGCGCACAGAGCAACCCCGTCGGGACCGGCCCTTTCCGGTTCGGGAAGTGGCTGCGGGGCGAGCGCATCGTGCTGGAGGCGAACCCCCGGTTCTACCGGCCGGGCCCCTTCCTCGACCGGGTGATCTTCCTGGTGGCCCTGGACTCCTCCCGAGTCGCGGAGCGGCTCCTGCGCGGGGAGGCGGACCACACCGTAACCCGCATCCCTCTCGACCTGGTGCCAAAGCTGGAGCGCGCCCCAGAGCTGCGGGTGCTCACCGGCCCGAGCAACGCCCGTATCTTCTGCCTGTTCAACCTGCGCCGGCCGCCGCTCGGGGACGTCCGGGTGCGGGAAGCCATCAATCGCGCCATCGACCGGGGCGACCTGGTACGCCGGGCTCTCTTCGGCTACGGCGCCCCCGGCCTCGGCTTCTACACCCCTTCGGTGGCATGGGCCTACAACGGCGAAGCCCATGTGCCACCCATGGACCGGGAGCGGGCGCGGGCGTTGCTCGCCGAGGCGGGAGCCCGCCGGGAGCTCGAGCTGGTGATTCCCGACCTCTCTCCCGTTGACGAGATGGGCGGGCTCCTCCGGGCACAGCTCGCCCAGATCGGCCTGGCGGTCCGCGTCACGGCCCTCCCCCTCAACGATTGGATCGACCGGGTGATCCGGCGCAGGGACTTCGACCTGACTCTGATGTCGGGCTCGCATGGCCCGGACCCCGAGAACCTGAGCTTCCGTTTCGGATCGCAGACCGCCAACCCGAACGTCGGCTACGCCAATCCGGAGCTCGACGCCGCCCTGGCGGCGGGAGCGGCCACCGTGGACCTCGAGCAGCGCGCCCGTTCCTACTATCGGGCGCAGGAGATCCTGGCGCAGGACCTGCCCATGGCCCCGCTGGCCGAGGCGGTGACGGTCACCGTATTCCGCAGCAACGTCCGCGGCCTCCCCCATGCCGAGGGCCGCGGCCTGGTCTCCAACTACGACTTCAGCCTGGTGCGAGTGCGGTGATTCGCTGGTCCGACCTCCCCTGGAGGGCCAAGCTCACCCTCCTCCTGGGTCTGTTGGCCGCGCTCCCCCTCCTCGTGGTCACCCTCGTCAACGTGACCGCGGCGCGCTCCGAGCTGATCGCCGCCAGCCGCGAGCAGAACCTGCAGCGGGCGCGCAGCACGGCCGCCGCCGTCGACAGCTATCTGGAGGGCGTCCTCTCCGATCTGGAAATCTTCGCCCGGGCTCCGGGCGCCGTGCGCTTTCTGGAAGGGAGCGACGACCCAGGGCTGCGCAGGGATCTCCTAACCACCCTGAGCCAGATGAAGGAGACCCAGGGCTTCGAGGCCCTGTTCCTCGCCGATCCGGCAGGGCGAATCGTGCTGGCCACGGACGGCACCAGGGTCGGCCGCAGCGTCATTTCCACACGCACCTTCCTGGATGGGATCTCCGGCAACTCGCTCGTCCACGAGCCCCGCTACGACCCGGAGGATGGGCGTGTCTACCTCCGGGCCTCGGCGCCGGTGCGGAGCGCCGGCGGACCGATCACGGGCGTCGCCGTGGGGCTGGTCCCCCTGGAGGGGCTCGACCGGATCCTCAAGGGAGACACGGGCTTCGCAGGTCGCAGCGAGTTCGGCATCCTCTGGGACTCCCGAGGCATCCGGTTGAGCCATCCGACCCAGCCGGGCCTCCGCTTCCGGCCCTTCGAGCCGCTCGAAGCCGACGCCGCCGACAACCTCGTGGTCGAAAGGCGCTTCGGACCGGACACGCGCCGCCTCCTCCAGGTGAGCCAGGCGATCCCCGGCGTGGTCGAGCGCTCGCGCTGGCTCCTCTTCGAGCGCTCTCTCGACCCGCACCTGCGAATCGACAGCCAAAGGGGTGTCTTCTACGCCGCGCTCGTGCCACTGCGGAGCCAGCGCTGGATCTACGGCATTTTCAGCCCGCAGAGCGCCATCCTGGCCGCGGTCGGCCGGCAGATCCAGCGCACGCTGCTGGTCGTGGCGGTGACCGGTCTCCTGGCCATAGCCGCCGGGCTGTTCGCCGCGCAATGGGCGACCCGGCCGCTGCGGCTGGTGGGCCAGACGGCCAATGCCATCGCCGCGGGTGACATGTCCCGCCGGGTCGGGCTGAAGCAGGCGGACGAGGTGGGGCAGATGGCGGCGGCCTTCGACGCCATGGCCGATGCCCTGGGCGCCAAGGAAGCCGAGCTGCGCGGCTACGCCGGCCGATTGGAGCAGCGGGTGACCGAGCAGACCGCCGAGCTGTGGGAGGCGGTCGAGAACGAGCAGGAGGCGCGCATCCGGGCCGAGGAGGCGAACCGCCTCAAGGACGAGTTCCTGAGCACCGTCTCCCACGAGCTGCGCACGCCGCTCAATTCCATCCTGGGCTGGACGTGGCTCCTGGCTGCCGGAAAGCTCGACGAGGCGGGCGCCCGGCGGGCAGTCCAGACCATCGAGCGCAACGCCCGCGCACAGAGCCAGATCATCGACGACCTGCTCGACGTCTCCAGCATCGTGACCGGCAAGCTCCGGCTGAAGGTGCGCACGGTCGATCTGGCGCCGCTGATCGAGGCGGCGGTCGATGCGGTGCGCCCCGCGGCCCAGGCCAAGGGTATTCAGGTCGAAGCGCAAGTCGAAGCGCAGGTCGAAGGTCGAATGGATCTTCTGAAAGCCGACCCCGACCGCCTGCAGCAGGTGGCCTGGAACCTGCTCGCGAACGCGGTCAAGTTCACGCCCGCGGGAGGCCGCGTCGAGGTGCTGGCGGATCAGGTCGACGGCCAGGCGCGCATCCGGGTGACCGATACGGGCATCGGCATCCCGAACGCCTTCCTGCGCTACGTCTTCGATCGTTTCCGCCAGGCGGACAGCAGCACCACGCGGCAGCACGGCGGCCTCGGTCTCGGCCTGTCGATCGTGCGCCATCTGGTGGAGTTGCACGGCGGCACGGTGACGGCCGAGAGCGCGGGCGAGAACCGGGGCGCCGTCTTCACAGTGATGCTGCCGCTCGCCTCATGGAGCGAAGAGGAGGAAGGGCTGAAGGAAGGAATTGGTCGGGGCGAGAGGATTTGAACCTCCGGCCTCACGGTCCCGAACCGTGCGCTCTACCAAGCTGAGCTACGCCCCGACGGAGGCATGAATCTACGGACACCGGGCGGGTGCCGAGCGGGAGGGGAGGATACAGCCCCGGCGGAACGGCGTCAAGACCGTTTCTTCCTGCCCTTGCCCCGTCGGCCCCGCCTCGGCTTCGCCGACTCCGAGAACGGATCGTACCCTGTCTCCAAGAGGGCGGAGAGGCGCAGCCCGAGCCTCGCGAAGCGGATCGCCATCTCGGGATCTTCGAAGGCGAGCTCGAAGCCCTTGTTCAGCAGGTGCTCTCCAAGAGGCCAGTCCTGCTGCCTTTTCCCCTTTTCCATTTTCCCGGATTATCCTTTCACGCGACACGATATCGCGCCAAGCGCGAATTGCAAAGGGCGGTGAGCCGCGCGATACAATGCGAGCCCTAACCGAGGAGGGCGCGATGTCCGTCACTACCCTGTCCGAGCTGTTCCTGAAGGCCGCGAGCTACAACAAGCCCGAGTGCCTCCTCTATAAAGTCGGTGGGAAGTACCAGCCCGTGTCCACCGCGGAGCTTGTGGACCGCGTCCGGCGACTGGCCAAGGCGCTGGAGGAACTCGGCGTCCAGCCGGGCGACCGGATCGCCCTCATGGCCGAGAACGGTCCCCACTGGCCCACCGTCGACTTCGCCGGCCTCTGCATCGGCGCCGTGGTGGTGCCGATCTACCCGACCCTGCTCCCCGACCAGTCGTCCTACATCGCCAAGAACTGCGGCGCCAAGATCGTGGTGGCCGAGACCACCAACCATCTGGACGGATTCCTCGCCCATGCCAGCGACCTGACCGACGTCCAGCAATTCGTGCTCGTCAAGGGCGAGTCGGCCGACCCGCGGGTGGTCTCCCTCGACTCCCTGCTGGCGCGCGGCGCCGGAAACGATCCCGCCCGCTTCGAGGAGAAGGCCCGCGCCGTCAAGCCCGACGACCTCGCGACTTTCATCTACACCAGCGGCACCACGGGCACGCCCAAGGGGGTCATGCTGACCCACCGCAACATCGCCTCCAACGTGGTCTCCGCCCTGGAGCTCGTGGACATCAAGGGAGAGTTCACCGCCCTGTCCTTCCTCCCCCTCTCGCACTCCTTCGAGCGCACCGTCGACTACTGCTACTTCTACAGGGGCTGCACGATCGCCTATGCCGAGTCGGTGGCGACCGTGGCGCAGAACCTCGGGGAGGTGAAGCCGCAGATCTTCGTCTCGGTGCCGCGCGTGTATGAAAAGGTCCTGGCCAGGGTCCAGGAGGGGGTGGCGTCGGGCTCGCCCATCAAGCAGAAGATCTTCGCCTGGGCGGTCGGCGTGGGCCGCGCCGCCCTACCCAAGCGGCTCAAGCTCCAGAGCGGGGGCGTGATGCTCAGCCTGGCTGACAAGCTGGTGTTCAGCAAGATCCAGGAGCGCCTGGGCGGCAAGTTCCGCTTCGCCCTGTCCGGCGGCGCTCCGCTGGCGCGCGACGTGGCCGAGTTCTTCTGGGGCGCGGGCATCCCGATCTACGAGGGCTATGGCCTTTCGGAGACCGCGCCCGTGCTCACGGTCAACGCGCCGGGCGCGGTCAAGCTCGGCACCGTGGGCAAGGCGCTCCCCGGGGTCGAGATCCGCATCGCCCCTGACGGCGAGATCCTCGCCAAGGGGCCGAACATCATGAAGGGCTACTGGAACATGCCCGAGGCGACCGCCGAGGTCATCGATTCCGAGGGCTGGTTCCACACCGGCGACATCGGCGAGGTCGACCCGGAGGGCTTCCTGCGCATCACGGACCGCAAGAAGGAGCTGATCATCAACGCCTATGGCAAGAACATCGCCCCGGCGCCGATCGAAAACTCGCTCAAGAGCAGCCGCTTCATCGGCCAGGCCGTGGTGATCGGCGACCGCCGCAAGTTCCTGTCGGCGCTGCTGGTGCCCGACTTCGATGCGCTGAAGCCCTGGGCCGAGCGCCAGGGGATCGGCGCAGCCAGCAACAAGGACCTGATCCAGAATGCGCAGGTGCGGGCCCTGGTCGCGCAGGAGGTCGCCAACGTCAACTCCGGGCTCGCCAGCTTCGAGAAGATCCAGGCCTGGGAGCTGCTTCCGGAGGAGTGGACCCTGGAGACGGGCGAGCTGACGCCGACCCAGAAGGTCAAGCGCCGGGTCATCAACGAGAAGTACGGCGACGTCCTCGAGCGGCTCTACCAGCAGTCGGAGGCCAAGGCAAGCTGATGTCCATCTTTCATCTCGAAGTCGGCTCGGACCGGCTCGCGACGCTGACGTTCGACTCGCCGGACCACAAGGTCAACGTCTTCACCCGCGCCGCCCTGACGGAGCTGGAGAGCGTCATCCAGGACCTCGCCCGGCGGCAGGACATCGACGTCCTGATCCTGCTCTCCGGCAAGCCGGGGAGCTTCATCGCCGGCGCCGATCTGGAGGAGATCTCCAAGGTGACGGACCCGACCGAGGCGGAAGCCGGCTCGCGGATCGGCCATCGGCTGTTCTCGGCCTGGGAGTCGCTCCCCTTCCCCACGGTGGCGGCTATCCGCGGCGTCTGCCTGGGCGGCGGCACCGAGATCTCGCTCGCCTCGACCTGGCGCCTGGCGAGCGACTCGGCGGCGACGCGCATCGGTCTCCCGGAGGTGCGCCTGGGTATCCTCCCCGGCTGGGGCGGCTCGACCCGCCTGCCGCGGCTCATCGGCATCGCCGAGGCGCTCGACCTGATCCTGACCGGCAAGACGGTCGCGGGCAGAAAAGCTCTGAAGCTCGGGCTGATCGACGCCCTGATCCCCGACGCCCGGTTCCTCGACCACGTGCACAGCTTCGCCCATGAGAAGGCAGGCCAGCCGCGCAAACAGGACGGAGGCATCGACATCAAGGAGATGCTCCTCGAAAAGAACCCGCTCGGCCGCAAGGTGCTCTTCGACCAGGCGCGCAAGAAGACCCTGCAGGAGACCCGCGGCCACTATCCCGCGCCGTTGCGCGCCATCGAGGTCGTGCGGATCGGGATCGAGGACGGCCCCCGCGCCGGCTTCGACGCCGAGGCCCGGGCCCTGGCCGAGCTCGCCACGTCGGGGATCTCGAAGAACCTCGTCCATGTCTTTCGCATGACCGAGGATGCCAAGCGGGAGCCTGGATTACCTGGAGCCGAGCCCAAGGAGATCCGTTCCGCGGCCGTGCTGGGCGCCGGCACCATGGGCGGCGGTATTGCACAGTTGATCACCAACGAGACCGACGTGCCGGTGCGCATGAAGGACATCAACACCGATGCCCTCGCCGCCGGCATGAGCCACGCCTCCGCCATCTACGACCGTCTGGTCAAGCGCTACCGCCTGACCGCGCCCGAGGCTCGCCGCAAGATGGCCCTCGTCCATCCCACCCTGGACTTCTCCGGGTTCGCCCGCACCGACATCGTGGTCGAGGCGATCGTCGAGCGCATGGACATCAAGCAGCAGGTCTTCGCCGAGACGGCGCAGCACGTACCCGAGGATTGCGTGCTGGCTTCGAACACGTCGTCGCTCTCGATCCAGGGGATCGGCTCGAAGACGCCGCATCCCGAGCGGGTCGTGGGCATGCACTTCTTCAACCCGGTGCACAAGATGCCGCTGGTCGAGGTGATCGCGGCCGAGGGGAGCGCGCCCTGGGCGGTGAACACGGTCTTCGACTTCACCCGCAAGCTGGGCAAGACCCCGGTTCTGGTCAAAGACACGCCCGGCTTCCTGGTCAACCGGCTGCTGATGTTCTACTCGTCGGAGGCCATGTGGCTGCTCGACGAGGGCTACCGCATCGAGGACCTCGACCGGGCCATGACCGACTGGGGAATGCCGGTCGGGCCGATGGTCCTGAGCGACGAGGTGGGGATCGACGTCGCGAACAAGGTGGCCCACATCCTCCTGGAAGCGTTCGGCGACCGCATGGCCATCCCGGCCTGGCTCGACCGCCTGCCGGAGAACAAGCGGCTGGGGGTCAAGAGCCAGTCCGGCTTCTACCGCTACGAGGATAGGGAGAGGAAGGAACCGGACCCCGCGGTCTACACGCTGCTGGGCCTGCACCCCAGGGTGGAGAACCCGGACCCGGGCCTGATCGCGGACCGCATGGTGCTGCCCATGGTGAACGAGGCGGCGCGCTGCCTGGAGGAGGGGGTGGTGCGCAGCGCCGCCGAGCTCGATCTGGCTCTCATCTTCGGAACGGGCTTCCCGCCCTGGCGCGGTGGCCTTTGCCGCTGGGCGGACCAGGAGGGCCTCGGCCGCATCATCGCCACCCTGGAGCGCTTCGAAAGCGCCGTCGCCGAACGCTTCAAACCTTCCGACGCGCTCAGGGCAACTGCGGAGGCGGGGGGGTTTTACTCGCGCTTCACGCGCTCTTGAAGCTGTAGCCCTGCCCGCGGTGGGTCAGCACATACCGCGGCTTCGCCGGATCCGGCTCGATCTTCTGGCGCACTCGATGAACGTGCACCCGCAGCGTATCCTCGAAGACCTCCTCCATCGGCCAGACCCGGCGCAGCAGGTAGCCGGTATCGACCGTGCGCGGGGAGCTGCGCATCAGGATGTGGAGGATCTTGGTTTCGGTAGGGGTCAGCGGGACCGGGTTCCCCTCCACCTTCGCCATCTGCCGCACGAAATTGACCGCCAGCCGGTCGTCGACCGGGGTCTCCGATGCCAATGCGAAGGAGAAGTTGCCGATTCTGCGGAGCACCCGGCGCGCCCTTGCCACGAGCTCGGCCGGGCGGAAGGGCTTGAGGACGTAGTCCTCCGCCACCGTGTCCAGGGCGTTCACCACCGTCGGCTCGTCGTCCACCGCCGTGAGCAGGATCACCGGCAAATCGGAGAAGGCGTGGACACGCCCGCAGAGCTCGATGCCGTCCAGCTCGGGCATGCGGATGTCCACCACGGCGAGGTGGGGCAGCCCTTCGCGCTCGATCCAGCGCAGGGCGGCCTCTCCGGACCCGCAGGTGGAGACGTCGAAGCCCGACGCCTCGAAGGTCTTCCGCAATAGATGCAGGATGTCCGGATCGTCATCGACGCAGAGGACGCGAAAGCTCGGGGGATCCTGCCGATCGGTGCTCATGAAAGACAGAGGGGATTGTATACCAAGGGACAGTGCGTCCTCGCGCGGGGACGCGTATCCGGGGAATCCGGCGCTCCACGGGCACGTTGCCTTCTATGGGGACCCCTGGTCCACCCCTTGCTTTGTTCAAGCCGAGGATAGAAAAGGAGGAGCAGAGATGCTCAGGAAATATGCGTCCTATGTAGTGCTCGCTCTGGCCCTGGCTCCGGCCGTCCGGGCTCAGGAACCAGCCCAGGAACCGCTGGCGCCGGGTCAGTTCGGCGAGAAGATCGACGTCAACGAGGTCCTTCTCGACGTCCTGGTCACGGATTCCAAGGGCAACGTCATCGTCGGCCTCAAGCCCGAGGACTTCGTGGTCAAGGAGAACGGCAAGCCGGTCGAACTGGGGAGCCTCACCTTCTACTCGGACCGCCGCCTCATCGGCGGAGCCAAGGAAGGGGTCAAGGTGGACGAGGTGCCGGAGGACCGGTTCTTCATCCTCTTCTTCGACGACCAGAAGGATGAGGCGGTCGACGCTCCGGAGCTGCTCGCGCGCCAGGTCGAAGCCGGCCAGCGCGCCCGCGAGTGGGTGCTCAAGAGCCGCCAGCCCGCCGACTGGGTCGCGGTCGTGAGCTACGACCAGAAGCTCAAGGTCCAGCAGGACTTCACCCGTGACGGCCGGGCGCTCGCCGAGGCCGTCGGCGCCGCCATGAAGGGCAAGGACGCCGAGGGGAACTGGCCCTCCCGCATCAAGGCGGGCGAAGGCCCGTCCCTCTATGCCAACCTGCCCAAGGGCAAGGCCCTGCGCGACGAGACCAAGAACATCTACGACGGCCTGAAGGTGCTCGCGAATTCCGCCGGCCAGATCCGCGGCCGCAAGAACCTGGTGATGTTCACGACCGGATTCGGCGAGGTCAACTCGTTCGGCCAGTACATCCCCGACCAGCGCTACTACCCCAGAACCATGCAGGCCCTCAACGACAACAACGTCGCGGTCTACTCTCTCGACCTGATGCCGGCGGGGACCATCCATCCGCTGAGCGACTCCATGACCAAGCTCTCCAACGAGACCGGCGGCCAGTACTACACGAACTTCTCGACCTTCTCCACTCCGCTGAAGCAGATCGGCGAGGAGAACAGCGGCTACTACCTGCTCAGCTACCGCAACGAGCAGCCGGCCGGCACGCGGGGCTTCCAGGAGGTGGACATCGCCACCAGGAACCCCGAGTTCAGAGTGCGGGCGCGGAAGGGGTATGCGTTCGGCGAGGCGCCGCCCGCACGCTGACCGCGGATCTGAGCAACCGCCGCCGTAGACCGCGGTAGGGCTGGCGGCAGGCCAGCAGGTCCGAGAGGACCCGCCGGATGCCAGGATGGAGCCGGGAGACGGGCACCATCCACTGACCGATCGGATCGTCGAAGAACAGGGAGCGGGCGCGAGCCGCCCGCTCCATCTCCTCTCCCAATTCAACAGACAACCGCCGCGGGTACGCCTCGGGCGTGCCCGCGAGCAGGCTCTCCGCGGCCCAGAGCCCCGAGAGCATGCCGTAGCGGATTCCTTCGCGGGTCAGCGGGTCGGCCACGGCCGCCGCGTCCCCCACGAGGAGGATCCGGCGCGTCACACCCTCCTCCACTGCCTCCAAAGTCCAGGGCCCGAACACCGGGATCGGATAGCGGTAGCGCGGTCCTGGAAGATCGCGCCACCCCTCAGGCAGGTGCCGGTCGAGGAAGGCATCGAGAGCGGCGCGGGCGGCACCGTCGGAGAGCTGGCCCTGCGTCCAGGCGATGCCCACGGAGGCCCCGTCGGGCCGTGGGAAGATCCAGAGATAGGAGTCCGCGAGATCGGGGAAGGCGAGGACCAGCCGGTCGCAACGCATCCCGGAGAGCGATCCTCCGAGGCCGACGCTCTCTCCGCGGGGAACGAGACCGAGGCTTCGCCGCGTCAGTCCCCGGGCACCGTCCGCGCCGATGATCCAGTCATAAGAGCGGTCCAGCGATTCGACCTTCTGCCGGATCGGGCGCGCGCCCGCGGCTACCGCCGCCTCGCAAATCGCCCGGTCGAGGTCGGCCCGGCGGAAGATGCGGATGCCTTCGAGGTCGATCTCCAGGGTGCTACCCCGGGCGTCTTCCAGGATTGCTTCCGGGCTGATGACGGCCGGCAGGGGGGAGGGGTCGAAGCCTTCGAGACGCGGGAGGACGTGCTCGGGAACGGCGCCGCCACAGGGCTTTTCACCGGGGCGGGCGGGGAGATAGAGGTCGACTTCGGCGCCCGCCCTCGCCAGGGCCAGGGCGGCGGTGCCGCCGGCCGGGCCGGCTCCGATGACGGCGATGCGGGTCATGCCGGGAGTCTATCCTTCGAAGAGCAACGGGAGGGTGGGTCCCAGCGGCAGCGGCTTGGAATCGAGCGGCTGTGGCTTGGCTTCGAGCGGCAACGGCTTGGTGTCAGGCAGCGGCGGCTTGCGGTCGAGCGGCTGTGGCTTGGTATTCAGCGGCTGCCGCTTGAGATCAAGCAGCCACGGCTTGACGTTCAGCGGCCTTGGCTAACGATTGAGCAATCGTGGCTTGGGCTCAAGCAGCCACGGCTCGGAGTCGAGCGATCGCGGCTCGGGGCCGAGCTACGCTCGCGTCCCTTGCGTATCCTCGCCGTCTTCCTCTTCCTCGATCTTGAGGAGGACGACTGTCACGTTGTCGATGCCACCGCGGGCGTTGGAGTCGTTGACCAGGCTGCGGCAGATCTCGTGGAGATCCCTTCCGGAGGAGAGGCGCTCGCGGATGTCGGCGTCCGAGAGCATGCCGGTCAGGCCGTCCGAGCAGAGGAGATACAAGTCGCCCGGCTTCACCTCGATCTCGCGGACGTCGACCACGACCTCGCTCTCGCCGCCCAGAGCCCGGGTCACCACGTTCTTGAGCGGATGCGAGCGCGCCTGCTCCTTGGAGAGGAAGCCGGCCACCACCTGCTCGTTGACCCAGGTGTGGTCCTGTGTGAGCTGATCGAGCCGGCTGTTGCGCAGGCGGTAGGCGCGGCTGTCGCCCACGTGCGCCACGGCCGCGGTCCCGCCCGCGAGCAGGAACCCGACCACCGTCGTGCCCATGCCGTAGAGGGAGCCGTCCTTGCTGATCGCCCGCAGGACGTGATCGTGGGCGATGCGGACCGCCATCCGGAGCAGGTTCGTGTGCCGCTCGAAGCGGTTGTCCATGCCGAACGGCCAGGTCGTGTCCTTCTCCGTGGTCTTGTCAACGAACTCGCGGATGGCGTGCACCGCGATCTGCGCCGCGACCTCTCCGTGGCTGTGGCCGCCCATGCCGTCGGCGACGACGTAGAGCCGGTGCAGCGGGTCGATCTCGAAGTAATCCTCGTTGTGGATCCGGGTCAGACCGACATCGGAGAGCCCGCAGGCCTTGACGCGCAGCATCAGCCAGCCTTTCCGAACAGGCCGCGCCGGGAGGAGGACGGCTTCTCCAGCTCCTCCAGGGCACGAAGGACCGCGGGATCGTCCTCTCCCCACTCGATCGCCTTGCGATAGTGGAGCACCGCGCGGTCCGCCTGTCCGGCGAGCGCGCAGATCCGCCCGGCCTGCTTTCGATAGGAAGGGTTCATCGGTTCCAGCTCGCAGGCCCGCTCGATGGCTGAGACGGCCCGGGGCAGCCAGTTCTCCTGCTGGGCGCAAGCCATGGCCAGGTAGTGCCAGGTCTGCGAGCTGTTGGGGTCGGCCTTGGTGGCGCGGTCGAAGTTGTCCGCCGCCTCCAGGAAGCTCTTCTCCTTGTACGCCTTCACGCCCCGCTGCAGATAGGCGCGGGCGAGCTGCTTGGGGTCCGAGTCGGCGCCGGGCCGGATCAGCTCGGCCTCGTGCTGCCGCCGCCGCTCCGGATCGGAGAGCACGTTGAAAGCCTGCGTGATCTCCTGAAACTCCGTGTCCGCCCGCAACCTCTCCGACCCCTGGAAGCGGTCAGGGTGACGGACGCGCGCCAGCTCCCGGAAGCGGTGGCGGATCTGGTCCTCGGTCGCGTTGCGCGGCAGTCCGAGGACGACGTAGAAGTCCTTCGGCATCACGTATCCCTTATTTCTGCTTGATTCTATACAAACGGAGGGCCATGGATCGAACCGCGTCCGGGATGTTGCGGTCCTTGGCCATGTCGCGAAGGTCCTTCACCGCCAGCTTCGGCACGTATTTGAGGGCTATGGTCAAGGGCGTCCGGGGGTTCTGGATGAGCGCCTTCATCACGGGATAGCGGCCGATCCACTCGCGTTTCCTGGCGATCGCGTCCAGCACCTCCTGCTGCACCGAGCGGCTCGACGCGGTCTGCTCGATCTCCTGGTCCGAAAGATTGTTGAAGAGGAGCGCCGCGCAGGCCACCTGCGGGTTCGTGTCCCGCAGGAGGAGATTGCGCAGATTGCGCGGCGCGCCGCGCGCCAGCTTCAGCCGGGCCGGCACCGAGAGCATGCGGATCTGCCCCTCGGAGAGGCCGGTCTTCTCCTCGATCTCCCCTTCGGGCGGGAGGGAGCGGACCGCGGCCACCGCGGCGGCCAGGGCATCGTCGTCGATCTCCTCCGGCCCCTCGGGCACGGGAACCGGACGCACGGTGCGCTCCCGGGGCAGCAGGTGCTCGCGGTACTCGGTGATCCGCCGCTGAACGTAGTTGGAGAGCTGCGGGTTCGCCTCCAGGGCGGACAGGATCTCCGGCTCGTCCAGGATCGCGTCCTGGCGCAGGACCAGGATCTCCTGGAGGTCGGGAGGGAGGCGGCGCGCCAGGTCGACCAGGAGCCGCCGGGGCACGTCGCGCCGCCGCAGGATCGTCTCGATCAGCCGCGGATGGGAAATCTGGACCGCAAAGAACGCGAGCACATCCTCCCCCGCCAGATGTTCCAGGAAGGGAGCCGCGACCCGCACATCCACCTGGCGCAGGGCCTCTGACGCCTTGCCGGCGAGCTCGGCATCACGGCCGCGGGCGAACTGGACCTGCAGGGGGATGAGATCTTCGGGAGCCAGGGGCAGGAAGCCGCTCGCCGCCAGCACCTGAAGCTGGCGATTGGCGCCCGACCGAACCTGATCGAGCAGCGAGGCCTGGGAGTCGGCCACGGTCAGGGAGCCTCTTTCTTCTCTGCGAGCTGCCGCACCGTCTCCAGGTCGATGACGAACTCCCGCACCTCCCCCACCTTGCCGTTGAGCGGGTAGGCGAAGCCATTGACCTGGATCTCGGCCGCGCTGGTGTCGCCGAGCGTCACCTGCACGCTCTGCTTCGCCTCGACGGGGAGCGACTCGCCCTGCGCCATCTCCTGGGCCAGGACGCGCTTGCCGTCCGCCGCCACCTCGACCCAGCACGCAGAGGTGAAGTCGAGGGTGACTTCCAGGGGAGCCTTGGGCCTTTCCGGCGTGTCCAGGGGTTCCGAGGCCGCCACGGTCTCGGGCGCGGGAGCGGCGATGGGCGGCGGGGTCACGTCGGCGGCGGGATCATCGCGGCGATGCTCGGCGTACCAGGCGAGCGCCGCCACCAGCCCGATCAGGACGAGCACGGCGAGCAGGAGGAACAGGCCGTAGGTCCAGTTCCGCACCGGCTTGGGCCGGGCCGGACGCTGGCTGGAGAGGGTCGAATCCTTCTTGACTCCATCCTTGCCTGTCTCGTCCTGGGAAGCCCCCTGCTGCTGGACCGAGAGATAGTGGTTGACGACCTCGTCGGGATTGAGGCCGACATAGCGGGCGTACTCGCGGAGGAAACCCTTGGCGAAGATCGGCGCGGGCAGGAGGTCGAACCGGTCATCCTCCATCGCCTGCAGGTAGCGCAGGCTGATCTTGGTGCGGTCCGCGATGTCGCGGAGGCTGATCTCCCGCATCTCCCGCTGGCGCCGGAGCCAGTCGCCGAAGGCGGCTGTGGTCTCGGCTTCAGGCGGCTTGTCCCAGGGGGGTTGACGCTTGGGCGTGTTGGGGCCGCCGCCGGGAGGCGTCTCCGCCGGTCCCGCACCTTGACCATCGCCGCCGTTGCGGCGCTGTGGGGCTCGCTCTCGTCTGGACATGTCGTTTGGCGGCACGCGAGTCATGACTTTACGCGGCACTTGGTTTTACGTCAAATCCTTTCCGGTATCTCTTCCATTAGCCTTCCGTCATACATCACCCAGCAAGAGTCGCGCCCGTTGCCGGAGCGCCGCGGAGAGCCGCGGATCGGCGGCGACGGCCCTCAGCTCTGTCTTGCGCAACAGCGGCAGAAGCTTCAGCCCGGTGGCGAGCGGAGTGCCCGGATTGCGGCAGATCGCCGCCTGCAGCCCGTAGCGTGCGCCCCACCGGCGGTCCGCCGCGATCAGCGCCAGCACCGGTCCCGGGGTGGCCGCGCCGTGCACGACGGGCGCAAGGATATCCTCGGTCAGGCGTGGATTGTCCATCAGCGCGCCGATCACGCGCGGACTGGGATCGTGGCGCAGGAGCGCCAGCAGCCCCGGACCCGCGCGGCGGGCGAGCGAAACCTTCTCTCCCGTCGCCAGCTCGGGCAGGCGCATCGACAGGTACTGGTCGGCCATGCGGCGCAGCCGGGGGTGCAGGCGCGCGTCTCCGCCGAGCGCCGCCAGGTCCCGCCAATAGAGCCCGGGGATGAGCTGCTGCGCCAGCACCTGCGGCGTGCGCGGGTGGAACGCCAGGTCGCGCCGCACCTCGTAGAACGAGAGCAGGCGCGGCTGGGCCAGGACCTCGATCACCTCGGCCGTGACGAAGGAGCTGCGCAGCACGTTGTGAACGGCCGGTGGATCGAGCAGCCCGATGTGCTCGCGCACCAGGGCCAGCAGCTCCTCGGAGCCGGATTCGCGCATCCTCTGCACGACGTCGGCTATCTCGGATGGGATCTCCGAAGGGCCCCCTCCCTGGACCGGCTCGATCATGGCCCTATGGTATCTTCCTTCGAGCCATGGCGATTACAAGAGACACCCAAACGCACCTCGCCAAAGGAGAGTTCGACGTGATCGAGGGAGAATGGCTGGCTGCCATGGGCCAGGATCCCTTGGATCTCGACTACTTCATTGGCGTGGCACGCGCCCTGACCGGCACCGGACAGGAGGAGCGCGCCCGCCTCCTGCTGGAGATGCTGGACGATCAACTCCGAGAGAGCGGGCGCTGGGACATGCGCCGAAAACTGCTGCAACGCGGCGGCTCCCTCCTCCTCCCCCCCGACAAGCTCCACCCCGCAATCTTCGCCACCCTGAAGCGCCTCTACGGCGACCGCTCCATCTTCCAGGGGCTCGCGGACGCCGTCGGCCTCCAGCGCGCCACGAACGACATCCCCAAGACCTGGGAGAAGGTCGAGAAGCTCGAGAGCCTGCTCGCCTTCGACGTCGGCACGGTCGTGGCCATGGAGGGCAAGGGCGTCGGCCGCATCGCGGAGGCGAACCTGGGCCTCGAGAGCTTCAAGGTCGACTTCGAGCGCATCAAGGGCATGACGGTCGGCTTCAAGGCCGCGGCCAAGCTGCTTCAGCCGCTGATGCCCGACCACGTGCTGCGCCGCAAGCTGGAAGACCGCGAGGCCCTCGCCGCGCTCAAGCCGCCGCAGCTCCTCCAGGTGACCCTCCAGAGCTACGACCGGCCGCTCACCGCCGGCGAGATCCGCGAGATCCTGAACGGCATCGTCAGCGAGTCGCAGTGGACCTCCTGGTGGTCCGCGGCGCGCAAGCACGGCCACGTGGTCGCGACCGGCACGGGCAGCCGCCAGACCTACCGCTGGGCCGAGAGCAGCTCGGACGCGGTCGATACGCTCTGGAAGGCGTTCGAGAAGGCCGATCCGCGCAAGAAGATCGAGCGCCTGAAGCGCGACGGCGCCCGCGATCCCGGCCTGCGGGCGCTCATGGCGAAGAGCCTGGAGGCGGTCGCCGAGCGCATCTACAACCAGGACCCGGGCCTCGCCTTCGAGATCTGGTTCGCCCTGGAGCGCACCGGCGGCGCGCCCGAGGACGTGGACTGGTCGCCCGAGGAGCTCCTCCTTCAGCGCGATCCCACGCGGCTCTTCGCCGGCATCGAGGACCGGCTCCTCCGGGAGCGCGCCTACACGATGGTCCGCGAGCGCCGGGAAGACTGGCCCGACGTCTACCGCGGCGCCATGAACAAGGAGACCGATCCCCGCGCCCTCGACCTCCTGGCCGACGGGCTCCGGGATTCGACCCCGGCGGGGCTCAAGGAGCTGGAGCGCTTCTACGACACGCTGTTCGCCCAGCCGCACCGCTACCCTGCCGCGTTCACCTGGCTGGCCGAGCGCGCCGCGGTCGATGAAATGATGCGCGCCCGCAACCCTCTGCGCCTGTTGCAGCAGATCCTCGGCGCTCCGGCGCGGGACGAGTTCGCGGCCTACCGCCTCCGCCTCCTGGCGCTGGCCGAATCCGGCGGCACGGTGCCCCGTCTCCTGACCCACCTCACCCAGGACCAGGCGGCCCAGGCGGAGGATGCCGTGCAGCGCAGCTCGAACCTGGAGCCCTTCCAGCGCGAGCAGCTCGTCAACGCCATCCAGCTCCGCTTCCCGGCGCAGCGCAAGGACAGCGGCCCGGAGGCGCTCTACGCCACGACCGAGCAGATCGAGGCCAAGCAGGCCGAGCTGCACCGGATCATGACGGTCGAGGTGCCGGCAAACCGCAAGGCGATCGAAGAGGCCCGCGCCATGGGCGACCTGCGCGAGAACTTCGAGTACAAGTCGGCGCGGCAGCGGCACGAGTACCTGAACGCCCGCGCCGCGGCGCTCAACGCCGACCTGGCGCGGGTCCGACCGATCGAGACCGCGAAAATGGATGTGGCCGAGGTGCGCATCGGCACCAGGGTGCGCCTGTCCGGCAAGGAGGGCAGCCGGGTGATCACCATCCTCGGCCCTTGGGAGAGCAAGCCTGAGGAGGACATCCTCTCCTACGAGTCGGAGCAGGTCATGAGCCTGCTGACCAAGAAGGTGGGCGACGAGATCAGCCTCGCCGGCGAGACCTGGCGGATCGAAGCGATCGAACCCTGGCGGTAGGGTAAATCTCCAGCCCTGGGAAGGGCTGTACTCTTCTAGCCTGGGGTTTCAACCCCAGGCGGGAGGAGGCGCCGTCGCCTGGGGTTGAAACCCCAGGCTAGAAGAGTGTCGCTCCTCCGGAGCGAAGAGCTCGACAATCGAAAGGGCAGCCTGGGAAGGCCGCCCTTTCTACTTCACGGCAAGGCGTACCTGCTTCAAACTCCCTGCGACAGCTCGACCGTTTCCAACCTGTAGCGCAGCACGACCCGGGCACCGTCGGCCAGCAGCAGGCCGAGGTCCGAGTACCGTGCCAGGAGCTCGCGCCCCTGGGGGCTCTGGGCCGAGAGGCGGAACTCGGGCACCTCGCCCTCGAGGCCCTTCTGCACCCAGACGTCCCCGCCGACCACCTCCCGCCAGACGAACTCCCGGCCGGCCACCTTGCTCGTGGTCTGCGGCAGGATGAGAGGCAGGTCGGCCGCGGGCACGACGGTGACGACCTCCACCAGGGCCGGCGGGGGCATCAGGCTCTGCTCCACGGCCTTCTCCTCCATCCCGTTCTTGAAGAGGAACAGGCTGAGCACCAGGGGCAGGGCTATGGCGGCGGCGGTGCGCAACGCCCTCTGGTTCGGCAGGCCGAAGATGTACGCGGCCACGGTGCGGACGAGGGTGGGCTCCGGCCGGCTTACCGCGGCGACCTCGGCCCTGACCCGCGTCGAGAGTCCCGGCGGCGGTGCGACCCGCTCCAGGTGCCAGACCCCGCTGACGGTACGCTGCATGGACTTGAAGCGGTCGCGGCAATTTGCGCAGGCAGCGAGGTGACCCTCGATCTCCCGCGATTCATGGAATGCAGCCTCTCCGTCCAGATATGCGGAAAGCTGCTCGGATGATAGATGGCGAACCATGTCAATTCTCCAAGAGGGTCCGGAGCTGGTCACGGCCGCGAGCGATTCGCGAGCGCACCGTGCCGATCCTGACTCCCAGAACGTCGGCGATTTCCTCGTAGGAGAGCCCTTCGATGTCCCGCAGGACGACGACCTCCCGGAACACTTGCGGCAGACGGATCAGCGCCTGTTCCACCCGGCGCTTGTCGTCGGCGGCGACCGCCAGCTCTTCCGGCCCGCGTGACGGGTCGGGATAGACGGCGACGCCCTCTCCCGTTTCCTCGCCGATCGGCTGCGTCGGCGGGTGCCAGCGGGAGAGTCTGTCGCGGCAGTGATTCACCGCGATCCGGAAGATCCAGGTTTTCAGGGTGGAACGGCCCCCGAAGCTCCCGAGGTGCCGGAACACGCGCAGGAAGATCTCCTGCGTGAGATCGGCAGCCTCCTCGCGGTTGCCCGCGAGGCGGTAGGAGAGGTTGTAGACCATATCCTCGAACCTGGCATAGACCTCGTTGAAAGCCCGATCGTCACCGTAGCGGTGACGTTCGACCAACTCGAGGTCGAGATCGAGATCACGGACGACTGCGGAAACCGTGGCTACCCCCACCGGGCCCTCCCAGGATGCATGCGTAGCATCCTTCTACCTACTATGACGGTTCTCCGGGGTTAAAAGTTCCCAGGGGTAAAGTTTACACCCAAAGCAAGGTCGGGCAGGGGAAACCCCTCTCCCCCGGCACGGGGGAGAGGGGCAGGGGAGAGGGGGGATGGGATCAAAGAGGGGGGATGGGATCAAATTGGCTTACTTCGCCGTCTTCACCGCCGACCCCGCTCCACCCTGCTCTTCGCCATAGTACGCCAGCAGCCCCTTGACGACGGCTTCGGAGACCTTCTGGCGCCAGGCGCGGGTCTGGATGAGGCGGCGATCCTGATCGTTGGCGAGGTTGCAGACTTCCAGCAGCATCTTGGCGGGCACCGAGTTGTAACGGAGCACCGCGGGCACCCAGGCGCTCTTGTTGCGGATGATCTTGTCGCGCACCGGCTTGAACGGGTGCACCGGCAGCCCGTTGGCGTGGAAGGCGGCGATCACCTCCTTGGCCAGCTCGCGGGAGAGGCCCTCGCTCTCCACCCGCTCGTGCATGGGGAAGCTCACGTGCTGGTCCTCCTGCACCTCCTTGCGCGAGGTGTAGACCGTGCCGTTCTTGCCGTAGGTGCCGTCGCGCTCCTCCGCCGAGGGGATGTAGGCCATGGCTCCGCGCAGCGACGGGTGGAGCGAGTCCGCGTGGATCGAGAGGAAGACCACCTTCTGCGGGTCCTTGCTCTCCTTGACCGTCTTGCGGTACACGCTGTTCGCCAGGTACCAGCGCAGGTTCGTGCCCACCCGGGCATCTTCGATGGGATACGGCGGCGTGGTCAGCACCGAATGGCGGCGGGAGAAGGGCAGCACGTCCGCCTCCTGGACCTTGAAGTCCGCGCCATCGCGCGTGGTGATCACCACCCTGGCCGCGGTCTGGGTCTCCAGCAAGCGCTTCACCCGCAGTGCGATGTCATAGACGTAGGTGCTCTCCCAGACCCCGCCCATGGACGCGCCCGGGTCCTGGCCGCCGTGGCCCGCGTCGAGCACCACCGTGATCCCGGCGAGCCCGCTCGCCTTGACCTGGTTGCTGAACTGGGCGCTGGCCCGCAGGCTCGCCTCGTACTCCAGCCGGCGCGGATGGCCCTCGGGCAGGAACTCGGGCTGCAGCACGTCGAACGGGATCTTGACGCGGTAGCCGATCGGCATGTCGGTCACGTCCACCACGCCGCTGCGCCCGGCGATCTCGGCGGCGAGCTGGTTCACGTCCTGGGCATGGACGCGGCCCGTGAACCGCACCACCACGCTGGAGTACAGCGCCTCGCCCGGGCGCAGCCGATAGACCGCGTACTCCCCGTCCTCATCCTTGCCGTAAGTCAGGTGGTATGGCTTCTCCGGGACCGGAAGCACCGCCTTGAACGCCGGCCGCAGCAGCTCGGACGGGATCACCACGGCCGTGCCGCGGGGCACGTCGTCGTCCAGCAGCTCGTTGTACTCGCGGATGGCGCGGAAGTTCTCCCCCGTGCCCGTGTACCAGAGGGAGATCTGCCAGAGGCTCTCGCGCTGCATCGCGCCGATGCCGTGCGCCTCGTGCTTCCAGCCGTCCGCCTGGCCGCTGTCCTTGGGGAAAAGAGTCTTCACCAGCTTCAGATGCCACTCCTGCGAAAGCAGGTCGAAGGGGATGCGGTAGCGCATCCCGGCGATCAGGGTGGTGGAGCCGGCGCTGCCATTGGCTTCAAGGATCTGGGGAGAAAGGCGCGAATCTCCGCACAGCCGGCGGGTGAAGGCGAGGAGACCCTCCCCCCGCTGGGGCACGGCCTCCAGGAAGATCCCATCCTGCTCCGTGAGCGTGGCGACGAGTCCCCCGCCGAGGTCCATCCGCAAGGAGCGCGGAATCGTGAGCTTGGGATCGGGCGCCGCTCCAGCCATCGGAACCATCAATAGAGCGGTGAGCACAGCCAACACCCAGACCTTCATACCGCCTGTCCCCGGAAAGTTGGCGCCAGTTGGAAGCTCCCCTGGAGCTCGAAGGCCCGGGCCGCGCGAAAGACCGTGGATTCCTCGAACGGCCGGCCCATGAGCTGGAGCGACAGCGGCAGGCCGCGGTCGTCCAGGCCCGAGGGCACCGACACGGCGGGAAGCCCTGTCAGAGAGGCCGGAGCGGTGAAGATGTCGGAAAGGTACATGGCGAGCGGATCGTCCGTCTTCTCGCCAATTCCGAAAGCCGCACCCGGAGCCGTCGGGGTCGCCACCACGTCGGCCGTCTTCAGGGCCGCGTGCAGTTCCTGCCGCATCCGCTCCAGGACGCCGCGGGCCTTGCCGTAGTAGGCCTGGTAGTAGCCGGACGACAGCGCGAACGTGCCGAGCATGATCCGGCGCTTGACCTCCGGCCCGAAGCCCTCGCTCCGGCTGGCCAGATACATGTCAAGCAGGTTGTCCGCCTGCTCCGCCCGCCGGCCGTAGCGCACGCCGTCGAAGCGCGCCAGGTTGGCGCTCGCCTCGGACATGGCGATTACGTAATAGACGGCGATGGCCGCGTCCAGGCTGGGGACCGAAACCTCCACCAGCTCCGCGCCCGTGGTCTGGAGGCGCTCCAGGGCCTCGCGCCAGATCCTGCCGCTCGCGGGATCGAAGGCGGACGCATCGATCTCCTTGATCACCCCGACCCGCAGTCCCTCGATCCCCTCTTCGATGCGGGCGAGGTAGTCCTCGGCCGGAAGGGTCGAGCAGGTGGAGTCCCTGGGATCGGGACCGGAGAGGACGGTCGTGGCAAGGGCCGCGTCGCGCACGCTCCGGGCCATGGGAGCGATCTGGTCGGTCGACGAGGCGAACGCCACGAGCCCATAGCGCGAGACCCGTCCCCAGGTGGGCTTGACCCCCACCAGACCGCAAAGCGCGGCGGGCTGGCGCACGGAGCCGCCGGTATCCGAGCCGATGCCCAGGGTTGCGCTTCCCGCGGCGACCGCGGCAGCCGGACCGCCGCTCGATCCGCCGGGCACGGTGGCGAGGTCCCACGGGTTGCGGGTGATCTGCCAGGCCGAGTTCTCGCACGACGAGCCCATGGCGAACTCGTCCATGTTGGCCCGGCCGAGGATCACGGCGCCCGCATCGATCAGTTGCTGGATCGCCGTCGCGGTGTACGGGGCGACATAGCCGGAGAGGATCTTCGAGCCGCAGGTGAGCGGCAATCCGGCCACGTTCATGTTGTCCTTGAGCGAGACCGTCACCCCGGCCAGCGGGCCGCTCGGATTCCGGTCGATCTCCGCGGCGCGCTCGCGGGCCTCGTCCTCGAACAGCTCCAGCCAGGCATGGATCAGAGGCTCGACGCGGGCGGTACGGGCCAGGGCGGCCTCGACCACGTCCACGGCCGAGACCTCGCGGGCGCGCACCCGGCGGGCGGTCTCCTCGGCGGAAAGCTCCCAGAGCTCACTCACCTTTCACCTCGGGAACGAGCAGAAAACCATCCAAGGCGGCCGGGGCGTTGGCCAGGAACTGCGCGCGGGGAAGGCACTCGCGAGGGACGTCATCGGCCTCCGGGGCTCCCTGGGCCGTGTCCTCCGCCGTCCCCGACTCGTAGCGCTGGAGCTGATCGATGTAGTCCACGATCTTGCCCAGCTGGCCGACGAAGACGGCTTCCTCCTCCGGACTGAAACGGAGGCGGGCGAGAGCGGCGATTTTCCTTACTTCTTCGATGGTTAGTGCCATAGCCCTGAAGTGACAGTTTAGCCCCGCAGGCACGGGGAAGGCAATGGCAGAGCGGGATTACGGGGCCAGAATGAAGCGGCCGGTGTCGAAGAGGCTTTGGAACGCATCCACCACGGACGGGCAGAGC
The DNA here is from genome assembly GCA_034667225.1 of Acidobacteriota bacterium. GTDB lineage: Bacteria > Acidobacteriota > Thermoanaerobaculia > Multivoradales > UBA5704 > DATMER01. Next base: position 54,672 of record JAXDKG010000014.1, on the reverse strand, counting down.
TGCTTCCCCGCCTCGACGGTGATCTCGCGGGCAGCCTCCAGAGGGGAGAGGGCTGCGCGGTAGGGACGGTGGCTGGTCATCGCGTCGTAGGTGTCGGCCACCGCGATGATCCGCGCCGGCAGCGGGATCTCGGTTCCCTGAAGGCAGTCCGGATAGCCGCGGCCGTCGAAGCGCTCGTGATGGTGGCGGACTCCGCCAGCCGCCCTGCGCGTGCCGCGCACCCCGGCGAGGATCCGGGCTCCGATCTCCGGATGGGTCTTCATCACCTCCGCCTCCCGCGCAGTGAGAGGGCCGGGCTTGCCGAGGATCGCCTTGCTCACGAAGACCTTCCCCACGTCATGCAGCGCGGCGGCGAGCCAGAGGTCCGTCAGCTCCTCCTGGGGGAGCTGGAGCTCCATGCCCAGGAGCAGCGAGAAGCCGGTCACCCTCTGGACGTGCCCGGCGGTGTAGGGATCCTTGCGCTCGAACACCTCGGCCCAGGCGAGCATCGTCGCCATGAGATGGCGCCGCCAGCCCAATATCGCCGGAATCGCCCTGCCGTAGTGTGTTGGACCTGTCATGGCTCTCCCCGTATGTCCCTTGTCAGCTCCGCATGGTTCTAAGCATGCAAGTTTCGGCGATCCGCGGCGGGCGCGGTATCGGCAAATGCCCCTAACGGGGCAGGGCAAATACCCCCAAGGGACGTAGGGAATTTCCCTCAGCGCAGCGCCAGGGGCCGGGTGATGACGGAGCCCCTCTTCCGGTCGCGCAGCTCGACGGTCACCGGTCCGCCCTTGCTGGGCACGGTGTCGGGGTCGATGGTGATGACGTAATGGCCGGAGATGGCCTGGGCGAGGAAGTCCGTGGCGAGCCCGGTGAGCACATGGGTCTTCTGGTAGGTGCCGCCAGTGGCATGGGCCACGGCTTCGAGGCCGACTTCCAGCGAGTGGTAGTCGGCGCTCGTGACGTCGAGGACGAAGACCGGGATGTTGGCGCGCCGCAGCGCGCGCACGGCGGGATAGAACGCGGGGGTCATCTGGACGCCAAAGGAGCCGAAGCGGCCCAGGCCCCAGCCCAGGTAGACGATGATCTTTTCTCCGGGCAGCGCCGCGAGGGCGTCAGCCGTGACCTCCAGCGCCCGCTCCGGCGAGGCGGCCTCGGTCGCGGCCTGCACGTCGAAAGACCCGACCAGGGAGATGTCTCCGCTGCCGGCGCCGGGCTCGGACTCCCCGAACAGCACCCCGCGGTAGACAGCCTCGTGGATGACTTCCCGGTCCTGGGTGAAGTCCTGCCGCAGATGGAGGTGGGAGTCGTACGAGATCACGGCCATGCGGTCGGCCGGGTGGAGGGTCGCGAGAAACTCGTCGACGTAGGGCCACAGCCGGAGCTGCCCGCGAACTCGCGTCGGGTCGAAGTCGGCCTGGACCCAGAAGACGACGAGCTTCCCCGCCGGCCGGGGCTCGGTGACCGTAACGGTCGTAGCCGCCGGCAAGCCCGGCGTCTCGACGGCCGGAGCGGGCTCGGCAGACGAGAACCAATCGACTCCCACCACCGGGATCTCCTTCTTTCCCACCCGGACGCGGAAGTCCTCAGGCCCCAGGCCGGTGATCGGGCGGCCCCGGCCATCCACGGCGCGGACGGTCATGGGGATCAGCGAGACCGTGATCTCTTCGCCGAACTGGTCTTCGAGCTTCTGGTCCTGGGCGGAGGCGAGGGTCGGGAGGAGGAGGACTGCGAGGAGAAGGAGGACCGTGCTTCTGGCCATGAGAAAGTGTAGCAGAGGCCCTCCCACCCGGCCCCGAGCGACTCGGGGAGTCACCTGAGTGACTCGGGGATCCACCCGAGCGACTCGGGGATCCACCTGAGCGACTCAGGGATCCACCTGAGTGACTCGGGGCTCCACCCGAGCGACTCGGGGCTCTACCCGAGCGACTCGGGGAAGCACCCGAGGGCTACAATCCCCTCCCATGCCCCTCCACTCCTTCCGCCTCCTCCTCCACCAGCCCGCCGTGCGCGCCCTGATCGCTGCGGCGGACGGGGTCGAGCTCCACCTGGTCGGCGGAGTCCTCCGCGACCGGGCCCTCGGGCTGCCGGTCCACGACTTCGACGCCGTGGTCTCCGGACGCGGCAGGGAGATCTCCGAGCGGCTCGCGGAGACCCTGCCGGCCCGGCTCGTCCTCCTCGGCGGCAAGGAGTTCGCTGCCTACCGGCTGGTCGGCGAGGAGGTGGTGGTGGACATCTGGGACCGCGCCGGCACCTCTCTCCACCAGGACCTCGCCCGCCGTGATTTCACCGTCAACTCGTTCGCCTTCGACCTGCGGACGCAGGAGGTCTCCGATCCCTTCAACGGCCTCGGCGATCTCGGAAGGCGGACCCTGCGCGCCACCACGGGCGAGAGCTTCTCGGGCGATCCGCTGCGGGTGCTCCGCCTGCCGCGCCTGCTCCTGAAGCTGCCCGGTTTCACGGCCGAGCCGGACACCCTCCTCCTCGCGCGGCGGTCGGCGCCGGGGCTGTCCGAGGTCGCGGCCGAGAGGGTGCGCGACGAGCTGAATCTCCTGTTCGGCGATGCGGACGCGGCGCGCGGTTTGACCCTCTTGATGGAGCTGGACCTCTATCCCGGCCTCTGGCTCGGCCGGCCCGGCGAGCCCGGCCGGCCGGGCCTTGCTCTCGCCGAGGTGGGAGCCCTCCCCGAGGCGATCCGCGAGCTCCGCGACCGCGCTCCCCATGTCGCCGCCCAAGTTGACAGCCGGATCGCCCGCATGGCATCTCTCTTCGCAAATCTTCCGATACCCTCGCTCGAGCGCTTCCGCGACGCCGGCTATCTAACCCGCTCCATGGGCGCGGACATCGCCCGCCTGCTGGAGCTGCCCGGCCTCCCCGAGGACGAGATCAGCCGCCGGCGCTTCCTCTACCGGACGGGGACGCTCTGGCCCACGGCTGTCGCCTTTCTCTCCACCCGAGCCGCCGCGCATGGGCTTCCATGGCGGTCCGCCCTGGCTCCCCTGGTGGATCTCGCGCGGCGGGAGGGCGCCACCCTGATTGATCCGCCGCGCCTTCTCGCCGGGGCGGAGGTGCAGGAGATCCTGGGGATTCCGCCGGGGCCAGGCGTGGGGCGCGCCCTTGGCGCAGTGCTCGAGGCGCAGGTTGATGGGAAGGTGCGTACCAGGGAGGAGGCGGTGGCGCTCCTCAGGACAATGTAAATGTAGGGGAGGGGGTTATCCCCTCCCGGGCGGGGGCAAGCCCCGCCCCTACCGGAAGATCCCCGTCTTGCGATCGCCCGCCGAGCTATCGCCGCCGCCGCCGCCCATGATCTTCTGGTTGAGCTCCTTGATGCGCTCCATGAGCTTGTCGATCTTCTCCTGGGCTTCCTGGCGGAGACGGTTGTAGTCGCCGCGCAGGCGCTCGCGCTCCTGGGCCATCTCCTGGAGGCGGCCCTTGACCTCCTCCATCTGCTCGTCGCGCTGCCGGAGGGCGACGTGGAGGCCGGCGATCTGCTCCTCCTTCTCCTCCAGGCGGATGCGGATCTTCTCTTCCTGCTCCTCGTACAGCCGCTTGAACTGCTGGAGCTCGACGATGGCGGCGAAATCGGACGTCGTGGGCACGTCGCCTCCTTTTTCCTCGATGTTCGGGAACATCCTGCGGAGCTTCAGGGACAGGTCTTCGGGGTCGGACGACTGGCGCATGGCCTCGACGTACGAGATCGTCCCGTGGGCCAGGAGCGCCAGCAGCGACTGGTTCATCGACTGCATCCGGTAGTAGGTGACCGAGGACTCCACCTCCTCGTGGAGGCTGCTGGTCTCCCCTTTCTCGATCATGTTGGAGATCTTCGGGGAGGCCCGCATGATCTCCAGCGCGGCAACGAGGCCGGGACGGTCCTGGCGCTCCACCAGCTTCATGGTGACCACGCCCTTGAGCACCTGCGCGAGCTGCGTGCGGATCTGCCCCTGCTGCTCGGGCGGGAACGCGTCGAGGATGCGGTCGACGGTCTGAGGCGCGCTGTTGGTGTGCAGGGTCGAGAACACGAGGTGCCCGGTCTCGGCCGCGGTGATCACGGTGGAGATGGTCTCCAGGTCGCGCATCTCGCCCACCATGATCACATCGGGGTCCTGGCGCATGGCGTTGCGCAGGGCCTCGGAGAAGCTGGTGGTGTCGGTTCCCACCTCGCGCTGGGAGATCGAGGCCACGTCGTCCGTGAACAGGAACTCCATCGGGTCTTCGATGGTGATCACGTGCACCGGCCGCCGCAGGGAGATGTAGCGGATCAGCGCCGCGAGCGTGGTCGACTTGCCGCTGCCGGTCGGGCCGGTGATCAGCACCAGGCCCATGGGCATGTCCGCGAAGTCGAGCAGCACGGGCGGCAGCTCGAGGTCGTCGATGCTCTTGATCTGGTACGGGATGCGGCGGAACGACGCGGCGATCGTGCCGCGCTGCATGTAGATGTTGCCGCGGAAGCGGGCGAGACCGCGCACGCCGTAGCCGATGTCCACCGAGAGCTTCTCTTCCAGCTTTGCCTTCTGGCGAGGCGTGAGGATGCCGAGGAGCATCTCGTTCAGGTCCTCGGGCTTGAGCGGCTCGGATTCCAAGGGCATGAGCCTGCCCGTGATGCGCAGCAGGGGCGGCCGGGTCGGCTTCAGATGAAGGTCCGACGCACCTTTATCGGTCATGAACTTCAGCAGCCGGTCGAGATCCATAAATTGCCCTTGGTCGGGGCGTTGATCTTAATACAAAAGCTAGGGGGTGAGGTCCAGCGACCGCGAAATGACCCCTTCCAGCTCCAGAAGCTTGCGCTTCATCTCCAGCCCGCCGGCATAGCCGGTGAGGGAGCCGTTGGCGCCGATCACCCGGTGGCAGGGGATGATCACGCCGATGGGGTTGTCGTGGTTGGCCAATCCGACCGCCCGAGCGGCCTGGGGACGGCCGATGATACGGGCCTGCTGGCTATAGGAGCGGGTCTCGCCGAAGGGAATCTCCTGGAGGGCGTTCCAGCAGAGGCGCTGGAACTCGGTCCCCCGGGGATCGAGGGGCAGGTCGAAGTCGCGGCGCCGGCCGGAAAGGTACTCGTCGAGCTGGCGCCGGACCTCGGGCAGAGGCGGAGCTTCGGGATCGTGGACCGCGTCCTTCCACCAGCGCGCCCGGGATCTCTCGGCGCCCTCCCGGTCCGGAGAATGCCCGAGCCAGGCCAGCTTGCCGTCCCGGGCGACAGCGAGGACCCAGCCGAGGGCGTCCTGGAAGAGATCATAGAAGGTGCTCATGAATACCTCCGGCTCCCTCTCCCCCGCGCAGGCGGGGGAGAGGGCTGGGGAGAGGGGGGATGGGATCAACCCATCAATATTTTCGCATCAAGCCGACGACCACCCCCTGGACGCGGACGTCCCGGGCGGGCACCCGGATCGGCTGCATGGTCGGGTTGGCCGGCTGCAGGCGCACGATGTTGCCCTCGGGGTAGAAGCGCTTGAGGGTGGCGTCGTCGCCGATCAGCGCCACGACCATCTCGCCGGGCTCGGCCACGTCGCGCCGGAGCACGATGACGAAGTCGCCGTCGTGGATCCCCTCGTCGATCATGGACTCGCCCACGACCCTGAGGACGTAGTGGTCACCGCCGCGGGGGCTCAGGAGATGTCCCGGCACCGCGACGCGATCCTGCCCGGACATCGCCTCGATGGGGCGGCCGGCCGCGATCTGGCCGAAGAAGGGGAGGTCCTTGTCGCTGCCTTCGCCGCCCGGGATGGCGCGGATCAGCTCGATGCCGCGTTTCTGGTTCCAGTCCCGGCGCAGGAAGCCCTTCTCCTGGAGAAGCTTCAGGTGCTTGTACGCGGTGCCGTACGAGGAGAACCCGAATTTCTCGCAGATCTCCCGGTGCGTAGGGGCGATACCCCGCGCCCGGCGGTACTCCTGAATGAACTCGAGGATTTCCTTCTGACGTTCGGTCAGGTAGCTCATGGGCGGAAGTATAGGCGGTAACCCGGCGAAGCGCAAGCAGGGCGAAAGTGCGATCTCCTTGCCGTCCTCACCGTCCATTGCATACACTGCCGAAACCCTGCGGCGCCCCCCGCGTTGCGGCATTCACCTATGACTCTCACGACCTCCGAGCCAATCTCCCATCTGGGCCTGCAGCTCCCGTTCGAGCGGGCCACCCTCTCCAATGGATTGAGGGTGGTGCTCCATCCGGACCGCAGCCTCCCCCTGGTCACCGTCAACCTCTGGTATCACGTGGGCTCCAAGAACGAGCGGCCCGGCCGCACCGGCTTCGCCCATCTGTTCGAGCACATGCTCTTCCAGGGCAGCGAGCACGTCCCCGCGAACGAGCACTTCCGCTACCTCCAGCAGGTGGGCGGAGTCGCGAACGGCTCCACCTGGTATGACCGCACCAACTACTTCGAGACCCTGCCGGCCCATCACCTGGACCTCGGCCTCTGGCTCGAATCGGACCGCATGGGCTTCTTCCTGCCCGCTCTGACCCAGGAGAGCCTCGACACTCAGCGCAACGTGGTCATGAACGAGCGCCGGCAGAGGGTGGACAACCAGCCCTACGGCCGCGCCAACGAGCGCATGCACGAGCTGCTCTACCCGGGGGACCACCCGTACCACTGGCCGGTCATCGGGTACATGGACGACATCGCCGCCGCCACGCTGGAGGAGGTGCGGCAGTTCTTCCAGACCTACTACGCGCCGAACAACGCGGTCCTCACCCTGGCCGGCGACCTCGATCCCGACGCGGCCCTCAAGCGAGCCGAGGCCTGGTTCGGGGACATCCCGGCCGGCCCGCCGGTGCCTCCCGTTCATGCGCCGCTCTCCCCCTTGGGAGGTCAACAGCGCGAGGTCCTGGAGGATGACGTCAGCCTGCCTCGCCTCTACATCGGGTTCCGCGGCCCGGCCTACGGCCAGCGGGGCTGGTATGCCGCCGACCTGCTGTCCGCTGTGTTCACCGGCGGCAAGTCGAGCGTCCTCTACCGCGATCTTGTATACGAGCGGCAGATCGCCCAGGAAGTCGCCGCCTGGATCAGCCCCTATGAAGCGGTCGCGACCTTCATGATCGTGGCCACGGCGAGGCCCGGAGTACCGATCGAGACCCTGGAGCAGGCGATCCTCGAGCACATCGAGCGCGCCGCCTCCACGCCCCCCGAGCCCGCCGACTTCGAGCGCTCGCGCAACCGGATGCTCACCGAGCTCTACAGCGGGCTGCAGAAGCTCGACAACCGGGCCGATCTGTTCTCCCAGTTCACGACCTATTTCGACGATCCCGCGGGCGTCGCGGCCGAGGCCGACCGCTACCTGGAGATCGCGCCGCGGGAGCTGAGCGACTACGCCTCCCGCTGGATGACCGAGGCGGAGCGGGTGGTGGTCACCGTCGTCCCCCGGAAGGCGAGTTAATGGACCGAACCACCCCACCTGCGGGCGGCGAGCTCCGCCCCTTCAGCTTCCCCGCGTTCGTCAAGCGGCCGATTGCGGGCGGACCGACGGTCTACGCCTCCCGCGTGGCGGGCGTCCCCCTGGTCAGCCTGGAGCTCTCCCTGCCCGCCGGCGCCCATCACGACCCGGTCGATAGGGCCGGCCTGGCCACCTTCACGGCCTCGCTCATCGACGAGGGGACGCGCAACCGCGACTCGCTCGAGATCGCCGCCTGGATGGAGCGCCTCGGCGGCTATCTCGTCTCCGCCGCGGACTGGGACACGGGCTACGTGGCAACCGCGATGCTGACCCAGAACGTGGAAGCTGGCCTTGATCTCCTCGCCGAGATCGCGCTGACCCCGACCTTCCCCGAGAAGGAGATCGAGCGCATCCGGCGGCAGCGCCTGGCCGAGCTGATGCGCCGCGGGTACGACCCGGGTGCTCAGGCGGACGACCGCCTGTCGGAGGCCATCTACGGTGGCACCCCCTACTCCTCCCCGCTCTTGGGGCGCGTGGAGAGCATGCCGTCCCTGGACCGCAACGCGCTGGTGGCCTTTTACGAGAGCCACTACTCCCTCGCCGGATCGACCGTGATCGCCGTGGGCGACCTCGATCCGGAGGACATGGTGCGCCGGATCGAGCAGGCGCTCGTGCCGCGGCCCGGCCAGAAGCCGGCGCCGCCTGCCCCCCCGATCCGGCCCGCGCCGCTCGACGGGATCTCCGTCCACATCGTGGACCGTCCCGGCGCCGCGCAGACCGAGCTGCGCCTGGGTCACGCGGGAGTGCCGCGCACGCACCCCCAGTGGTTCGCCTTGAACGTCCTCAACATGGTGCTGGGCGGCAAGTTCACCAGCCGCATCAACCTGAACCTGCGGGAGCGCCACAGCTACACCTATGGCGCGAACAGCCGGTTCTCGGGGCGGCTGGGGCCGGGACCGTTCGTGGTTGATACGGCCGTGGCCACGGAATCGACGGGCGCAGCCACCCGCGAGGTGCTCGGCGAGCTGCGCCGGATCCGTGAGGAGCTGGTGGAGCCATACGAGCTGGAGGAGACCCTGAGCTACATGATCGGGGTCTATCCCTACACTCTTCAGACCATGGGCGACGTCGCCAAGCGGCTGGAGATCCTCTCCATCTACGGGCTGCCGGACGATTACTACGACACCTACCTGGAGCGGCTGGCCGCGGTCACCCGCGAGGACCTGCTGAAGGGAGCGAGGGAGCACCTCCACCCGGACCACATCGCGGTCGTGGCGGTCGGCCCGGCGGATGAGCTGGTCCCGCAGTTCGAAGGGGTCGGAGAGGTGACGGTCTACCGGCGCGAGCCGGAGCTCGCCGCGGTCTAGTTCAGGTTGACGGAGACCTGTCCCGAGTCGGCAACCTGGATGTCGAGGATCCGGGTCTCGCCTGCCCGGAAGTAGCCTGCTTGCGCCGAGAACTTTGCGGCCTTGTTGCGCGGAGTCACGTAGACCTGGAGATCCGTGGAGCCGACAGGCACCTCGACCACCTCGCTGGCATCGAACGGTGCCGCCTTGCGCAAGATCCCCGCGCGTTTGCCGCGGAAGGTCTGACTGAAGATCGCTTTCCTCTTGATCAGAACCTGGACGGTCACTTCCGGCCCCTCGGAGTGCAGGTTGATGCGGACCTTCGTGAATAGGGGTGCGGCAGCGACGGTTTCCGATGGCGTCGGGTTGGGTACGGGCTGGGGCGTGGCCGTCGCAATCTGCTCGCCTGGCGGCGGCTGCTGGCCGGGAGTCGTCCGGGGCTTCCGCTGCTGGCGCAGCTTCGCCAACCCTTTCTGCGCATCGGCCCGGACCTGAATGGCCTCGGCATGGGCGGGCTCCAAGGCGAGCACAGCGTCGGTGGCCACGGTGGCATCCTCGAAGCGGCTGTCCTGCATGGCGAGCCGGGCCTCGATCATGTGGATGACGATCTGCTCGGCCCGGCTCTGATTGGCGAAGAAGTTCGCCAGCCGTTCCTCGCTGTCCTCGATCATCAACTGGACGCGCGCTTTCTCAGCCTCGGGCGCGAGCGGCAGGGCCTGCTTGAAGGCTTGGATTGCTTCCGGGTACTTCAGGGTATCCCGATAGGCCTCCCCCCGTTTGAGGAGCAGCGCGTACCGGGTGCCCGCGACATCCTGCACCGGATCGGCGGCCGGCGGCTTCTCCGAGCCCCCCGACCATGAGATCCCCAGCAGGATCGCGGCGGCAGCCAGGATCGCCACGACCGCGGCCACTCCCGCGGATAGGAACAGGCGCCGGGGCGACATGGGCTGGCGTGGCTTTTTGGGCGCGGGGGGCGCCGCCGGCCGCGCCGCCACCGCCGAAGGAGGAACGGCCGCCGCCGGGGACACCATGGTGACACCGCCGGGCGGAGTGGCATGAGGCGGCTGCGTGCCCGGCGCCCAGGAAGCGATGCTCAGCGTCTCGTTGAGGTCATCGCGCGCCGCGCTCAACATCCGCCGCAGGTCGTCCGCCATGTCCTTGGCCCGCTGATAGCGGCGGGCGGGATCCTTGTCCAGGGCCCGGTCGAGCACCTGCTCGACCCCGGGCGGCAGATCCTTCGCGTACTCCTTGGGCGGCGTGAAGTGGTCGTAGACGATGCGGTGGCTCACCACCGTCAGGTTCTCGCCCTGGAACGGCTTGTGCCGGGTCAGCATCTCGTAGAGCACGACCCCGAGGGCGAAGAGGTCGGCGCGGTGGTCGATGTCCTTGCCCTGGATCTGCTCCGGCGCCATGTAGTTCGGCGTGCCGAGGAGCTGCCCCTCCTGCGTCAGGTTCGACGTGTCGAGCCGGGCGATCCCGAAATCGGTGATCTTCACCTTGTTGTCGGCCGTGATCAGGATGTTGGCCGGCTTGACGTCGCGGTGGATCACCCGGTGGGCGTGCGCGTAGTCGAGGGCCTCGGCGATCTGCGACACGAGGTCCACGATGAACGCGAGCGACATCGGCTGGTCGCTCTGGAGCAGCGCCTTGAGGGTCGTCCCCCGCACGTACTCCATGGCGATGAAGGCCAGACCCTCCTCCGTCTGCTCCACCACGTCGTGGATGGTGACGATGTTGGGATGGCTCAGGATGCCGGCGCTCTGCGCCTCGCGCATGAAGCGGATGCGGAACTGCTCCAGCTCCTGGTCGCGGATCGAATAGCCGATGCGAAAGGTCTTCAGGGCCACGAGACGGCCGATCAGCGGATCGCGGGCGAGGTACACCACGCCCATGGCACCCTTGCCGATCTCGTCGACAATTTCATAGCGGCCGAGCTTGGGAGGCGTCATCGGTAACATGTCGCTTGTCGAAGTCAGCCGAATTCTAGGCCGCGGGCCCCCCGCAGGTCAAACCCCGGGCTGGATAAATCCTGGACATACCGCGAGTTAGGGCAGGGCTCCGGGGGTGTCGCCAGCCTCTCCTCACGGATGGTATATTACGCGTCCCTGATGGTTCCCTGTATGGAGGCACGAGAATGCAGGCAATGCAGGTGGATAGCCCGGACAAGATTCGCAACGTGGCCGTAGCCGGACATAACGACACCGGTATGACCACGCTCGTGAGCGCCCTCCTCTACGCCGGAGGCGTCACGACCCGCATGCACAGGGTGGAAGACGGCAACACCCTCACCGACTTCGATCCCGAGGAAGCCGAGCGCGGCATCTCCATCGGCCTCGCCCCCTGCTTCGTGCCCTGGCGCAACCACAAGGTCAACCTGATCGACTGCCCCGGCTACGGCATCTTCTTCACCGAGGCCAAGCAGGGCATGCGCGCCGCCGACTCCCTCCTGCTCTGCATCAACTCGGTCGCGGGGGTGGAGGTCAACACCGAGCGGGTCTGGAAGTTCGCTGAGGAGATCGGCATGCCGGTCATGGTCCATCTGACCAAGATGGACCGCGAGCGCGCCGACTTCCAGCGCACCCTCGACGGGCTGCAAAAGGCCTTCGGGCGCTTGGTGCTGCCGGTCCAGGTCCCGATCGGCCGCGAGCTGGGCTTCGAAGGAGTGGTCGACCTGGTCAGGCAGAAGGCCTGGCGCTTCACCAAGGACGGCAACGGCAAGGCCGAGCCTATGGCCGACATTCCGGCCGACCTGGCCGAGCAAGTGGCGACCCTCCGCAGCCAGCTCGTCGAAACGGTTGCCGAGACCGACGACATGCTCATGGAAGGCTTCTTCGAGTCCGGCACCCTGTCGCAGGAGGATCTGGAGAAAGGTCTGCGCCAGGCCGTGGCCCGCCGCCAGATCTTCCCGCTCACCGTCTCCTCCGGCAGCCACGGCATCGGCACCTCGGCCCTGCTCGACAGCTTCCTCGAGATCCTCCCCTCGCCGGCCGACCGCCTGCCCTTCCCCGCCCACACCCTGGGCGGCGAGGCCGTCGAGCTGACCGCCGACCCGGCCGGTCCGCTCGCGATCCTGGTCTTCAAGACCCTCTCCGACCCGTTCACCGGCAAGATCTCCCTGCTGCGCGTGATCTCCGGCACCCTGCCCACGGATACCGCCGAGTACAACAGCCGCACCGAGGAGATGGAGAAGATGGGGCACCTGATGGTGCTCCAGGGCAAGCAGGGTGCGCACGTGTCCAAGCTCATCGCCGGCGACATCGGCGGCGTGGCCAAGCTCAAGCAGACGATCACCGGCGACACGCTCTGCGCCAGGGACCGGCCGCTCAAGGTGGACTGGATCCAGGTGCTCGAGCCCGCCATGGCCTTCGCCGTCGAGCCCAAGTCCAAGGGCGACGAAGAGAAGATCGGCGAGGCGCTCCACCGGCTCATGGACGAGGATCTGGACCTCCACGCCGGCCGTGACCCCGAAACCCACGAGCACCTGATCTCCGGCACCGGCCAGGAGCACATCGAGATCGCGGTCGCCAAGCTCAAGCGCCGCTACCACGTGGAAGTGATTCTCCACCAGCCCAAGGTGCCCTACCGCGAGACCATCCTGAAGCCCGCGGACGGCCACGGCCGGCACAAGAAGCAGACCGGCGGCCGCGGCCAGTTCGCGGACTGCAAGATCAAGATCGAGCCGCTGCCCCGCGGCGGGGACTTCACCTTCGCGGACGAGATCTTCGGCGGCGCCATCCCGAACAACTACCGTCCGGCCGTGGAAAAAGGCATCCAGGACGCCCGCCGGCGCGGCTATCTCGCCGGCTACCCCGTGGTCGACTTCAAGGTGCGCCTGCTCGACGGCCAGTTCCACGACGTCGACTCCTCGGAAATGGCGTTCAAGATCGCCGGCTCCCTGGCCTTCAAGGACGCTATGGCCAAGGCCTCGCCGACCATCCTCGAGCCGATCATGAAGGTGGAGGTCAACACCAGCGAAGAGTTCACGGGCGACATCATGGGCGACCTCTCCCACCGGCGCGGCCGGCCGCAGGGGATGGACACGGTCAACGGCTCCCAGGTCATCAAGGCCACGGTGCCCATGTCCGAGATGCTCGAGTACGCCCGTGTGCTGCGCGCCATGACCCAGGGCCGGTCGACCTTCCACATGGAGTTCTCGCACTACGAAGAGGTGCCGAAGCCGGTGCAGGAGAAGATCGTGGCCAACGCCAAGAAGCATCACGAGGAGGAGCACGAGTAGCTCCTCGCAACCGGATACGAATGGAGATGGAACCTTGATTCAAGCGAGCCATATGAAAGTCGGCATGTGCATCCTCTTTGAAAAGGATGTCTGCCGCCTCATGGAGGTCAAGCACGTCACACCCGGAAACCTGCGCGGCTTCGTGCAGGCCCGGATGCGCAGCCTCAAGTCCGGCAACAGCTTCGACCACCGCTTCAGCTCGACCGAACGGGTCGAGCGGGCGATCCTCGAGACCACGCCGATGGAGTACCTCTACTCCGATCCGTCGGGCCATCACTTCATGAACCAGGAAACCTACGACCAGGTCACGATGGAGAACGAGACGCTCGGCGACACGCTGCTCTACCTGCTGCCGAACACCGTGATCCAGGTCGACTTCTACGACGAGAAGGCGGTGGGCATCGAGCTGCCGAACACGGTGACCCTGGAAGTGGTGGACACCGAGCCCAGCATGAAGGGAGCGACGGCGAGCGCATCGTACAAGCCGGCCAAGATGGAGACCGGCCTCGTGGTCATGGTGCCGCCGTTCATCGAGCCCGGCACCAAGATCATCATCGACACCCGCGAGAACAAGTATCTGAGCCGGGCGTGACCCCCGACATCCTCGTCCTCGGCCTGACCTGGTTCGTGGTCTTCCTCTTCTCGACCACGCTCCACGAGGCAGGCCACGCCTTCGCGGCGAACAAGCTCGGCGACCCCACGGCCTACGAGGGGGGGCAGGTCAGCCTGAACCCGCTCCCCCACATCCAGCGCGAGCCGATGGGGATGATCCTGGTGCCAATCATCACCTTCGCAGCGACCCACTGGATGATGGGCTGGGCGAGCGCGCCCTACGATCCGCTCTGGGCGCACCGCTACCCCAAGCGGGCCGCGATCATGGCGCTCGCCGGTCCGGCCGGCAACCTGATCCTCGCGCTGATCTCGGGGACGATCCTGCGGCTCGGGCTCAACGCCGGAATCTACGTGCCGGTGCAGCCGGTGTTCGAGCGCCTGGTCGCCGCGGCCGTCCCGGGCGGTCTCGCCGAGGCATCGGTCGTGCCGCTCTCGATCTTCTTCTTCCTCAACCTGCTGCTCTTTTTCTTCAATCTGCTGCCCCTGCCGCCGCTGGACGGCAGCGCCGTGCTGCCCGCCTTCATGAGCAACGAGATGTCGGCGCGCTACAATACCTTCCTGCACCAGCCCATGGTTTCGCTGCTCGGGCTGCTCCTGGCCTGGAAGGTCTTCCCCCACGTCTTCTATCCGATCATGAATTTCGTGCTGCGGATCCTCTACTCATAGAAGGTTGATCGACCATGCCCAGCCCCTCCAGGATGGCAGTCCTTTCCGCCCTTTTCGCCCTGTGTGCAGCTTCGGCACCGGCGCAGCAATCGGTGTATGCCGCCTACGTGCTGCTGGCGGAATCTCCGGAGGGCAGCACCGTCGCCTTTGCCCGCGTGATCGTCGATCCCGGCAAGGATTGCCCTGTGCTGACCGGTGAGGGGACGGAACGGATCGCGACGACACCGCGCCGCAATCCGCACGGCTTTCCAGTCAAGGTCTGCGAGGCCCGCTACCCGTTCGGGCGCTCTCTCGCGGTCGAGGGCGGCCCGCGGTTGCCCACGGTGGCCGAAGTGCCTTCCCGCATCGCGGTCCTGGGTGATTCCGGCTGCAAGCCGAAGGATCAGGCAGGGTGCGGGTTGGACGATCCGCAGTGGCCGTTCCCAGTCCTCGCCAAAGCCGCCGCCGCCAGCCGGCCGGATCTCGTCCTCCACGTGGGCGATTACAACTACCGCGGCACGCCGAGCGGCTTCACAGCCACGGTCGACGGCCAGCAAGTCAAGCGCTGGTATTACGATGCCGGCGATGGCGCGGAGCCTTCGGAACAGTGCGGGCTCACGGGCCCCTACTACAGTCAGAACAGCAAGGGCAATCCGGACGCCGACACCTGGGAGGCCTGGTGGCTGGACTTCTTCCAGCCGGCCGGCGACCTCCTGACCGCGGCGCCCTGGATCTTCGCGCGGGGGAATCACGAGCTGTGCAGCCACGCGGGCCCGGGCTGGTTCTACTTCCTCGACGCCAGCTCGGATCTGCCCGAGGGCGGCGGCCGGCAGCTCGCCTGCCCGTCGCAGGACGGCGAGGGTCCGGCGCTCCCCCATCTCCAGCTCGTCGAGCCCCAGGTGCTCCACCTCGGTGACCTGGACCTGCTCGTGATCGACTCCGCCAATGCCTGTGACCAGTTGCCCGGCCTGGCCGACGTCTACCGGCGTCAGCTCACCGCGGCGACAAAGCGGCTCCACGCAGGTCATAGGGCTTGGCTGATGGGCCACCGGCCGGTCTGGGGAGTCGCGGATGCGGCGGAGACCCTCTACGGCTGCGACGGCCAGCCGCAGACCGGCCCCGCGGTTCCCTACGCGGAGCTCAACCAGACCCTGCAATGCGCGCTGAGCGGCGAAACCGGCGAAGCCCTCCTCCCCAGGCTCGACCAGATCCTCGCCGGCCACATGCACCGCTTCGAAGCCCTCTCCTTCGCCGCCCCGTCCCATCGCCCCCCGACGCTGATCGTAGGCAACAGCGGCGTCGCCGAAGACCCTTCACCGCCGACCGGCGCCTTCGCCCAGACCATCGACGGCGCGCCGGCCTCCGGCTTTTCGGTGGATCAATTCGGCTATCTGGAGCTGACGCGGTCGAACCGCGGCACATGGCAGGGCGCGATGGTAGCTCTCGACCCCACGGTCTGGCCACCCTTCCTCGCCCCCTGCGCAACGCCGGCCACCGCGGACCAGGATTTGTGCGTCAAGCCGCTGCCTGCGGCAGGTAAGTAGAAAATCGAATGCCTCTTCCCGCTCCCCTCATCATCAGATCGATGGCAACAGTCAGCTATGCTCGGGGCGTGTTTCGATGAGTTCCGTGTCAAAGTAATCGATCTCATCATCGAGAACCTCAGAGCATGGCGTTACGGTAGCGCCGCGGGTAGTTCTACCTATTTGAGGCCGAGCAATCCAACCGGAGGGCAGAGTGACCCCGCACTCGCCTTCACGCACGATTCCACCGGCAATAACGGCCTCTCGAAGAGTGCGTCCTATGCTGAGTCCTTCTGGAGATACGAACTTCTTATCCAAGGTTTGAACATATAGAACGACATTCGCGTCACACGCTGTATCGAAGTTGTACTCAACCGTACTTACGATGATCGTGCGGGCGCACAGATCGCCTCCGCTGTGAACAGACGCAACCACCGGGTGCGGACGGTTCCGGCCGCGATCTGGACGGCTGACGCCGGCGTGTGGACGGCTCCGACCCCGGTACGGACGGTTCCAACCGTAGTGCGGACGATTCGGACCGCGATACGGACGGTTCCGGCGGCCTTCGGACGGTTGTTCTCGTCTCGTGGACGGTTCCGGCCTCGATACGGACCGTTCGCTTCCCTCGCCCCACCGTCCGCGGCGCGGTCCGAGCCGTCCGTATCACGGCCAGAATGACCTTGAACGCGGTCAGATCCGTTTCGACCGCGATCAAAATGACTTTGCACGCGTCCGAAACGACTTTGAGCGCGTTCAGATTCACTTTGCACGCGGTCAAAATGACTTTGAACGCGTTCCGAACGACTTTGAACGCGGTCAAAACGATCTTGGACGCGATCCGAATGACTTTGAACGCGTCCCAAACCGTTTTGACCGTGGTCAAAATCACTTTGTACGCGTCCAAATGGACTTCGAGCGCGTTCAGAATGACTTTGCACGCGAGCAAAACGACTTTGAACGCGGTTCAAACGATTCTGAATGCGATCCAGGCCATTCCGAGCGCCTTCAGGGCCGTTTGCAGGGAACCAAGCCGCCACGGCGCCAGTCAAAAGCACCAGGAGGTCCATCCATGAATCGACGTGCCGCCTGGACGCTGGTCCTGCTGTGGAGCGCATCGGCTTGGGCGCAGGTCCCAGACCTTGCACACCCAAACCTTGCGGGCAACTGGATACTGGTCAGAAGCCGGAGCCAGATCCAGAGCCCCACGTCCGGCGTGACCATGCTCCGGCTCGACCACGAGGATGGCGCTTTCAAGCTCTCGTTGACCGTCGCCGAGCAGGGTCGATCCGAAACGTCCAGAACCGAAATCAGAACCGACGGCAAGGAAACCATGTCCAGGAGGTGGGACCAGACGTTCTATGACCGGGCTGCCTGGGAAGGGGACCGGCTGGCCATCGTGACGCGAATCGTGGGCGACTGGGGAGAAGCCAGGAAGGTCGCGAAATACTCCCTCTCGCCGGACGGCAACACGCTTACCGCGGAGGAGCGCTTCACCTATCCGAGCCTCAGCTTCGAGATGACCTGGGTCTACCGGCGAGCGGATGGGGAGCCGAGTCTGGGCTGGCCCAAGCTGACCCTCAAGCCCCTCGGCTGGGGACACCTCGACGGGCGCTACCCCGCCGGCGAGAGAATCCTGCTCCAGCTCGCCATCACAAACGACCAGCAGGTGCCCGTGGAGCTTCGCCTCAGGGATCACGGCAAGGACGGCAATCAGGAGCCGCTCTGGAGCCTGGCCGCGCGGATCACGGACAAGGAGGGAAAGCTCCTGACGAGTAGCGAATGCTGCTATGGCACCGACGAGTGGTGGACCTCGGCCCTGGTCATCTCGGACTCCTGCGCTCCGGGCGAATGCGAGCTGCCGGGCGATTATGTGACCCTCGACCCCGGCAAAACCGTGCTGAGAGCGGCCGAGCTCAATACCCTCGTCTGGAACTGCCCCGGCCTCGCGAAGATGCACCGCACTACGCTCCCCGCCGGGACGTATGACGTGCAGCTCACCGTCGACGGCCTGATCTCGGAGCCCCTCCGGATCGTCGTCATCGAGTGACGCCTACGGAGTCTCCATCCCGGGCCAGCTCGTTCCAAATGCAAAGAGCCCCCGCGACTCGGTGCCAGGGGGCTCTTTGGCGCGTCGCCGCTCGCTCAGCTGGCGGTCAGGAGGGCTTGGGCGAGCCGGGAGAGGATTGCGGCGTAGGCGGGCGAGAACGCTTTGCCCGTCTGGGCGTTGAGCTCGTTGAGGTACGCCCTGAGCTTGCCGGCCCGAGCCGGGGGCATAGGGGCCCGTCGCGCGGCGTCCAGCTTCGCGCACAGAGAATCGGCGATCCCCGGTTTGGTCGAGAACCGCCGGGTCAAGTTGCAGGCGCTCACCGCGGTGACCTCGACGGTAAAGGTGACGCTGGCACTCGCGCTGTTTCCCGCGGTATCGACCGCCGTGGCAGAAAAAGTGTTCGTCCCGAGCGGCAGCTCGTAGGCGGGTCGATGGATGCCGGCACAAGTGGTGCTGCTGATCCCGGAGAGATTGTCCGTCGCTGAACAGGTGATATCGATGGTCTGGTCGACAGTATAGGTGCCGACGTTGCCTGTGTAGCTCACCACCGGCGGCGTCTTGTCGATTTGTACGGTCAGCATCTTGGTGGTCTCGACGTTGCCGGCGTTGTCCTGGGCGTGGAAAAAGACGGCCGTGACCCCTTCGCTGCTGATGGTCAGAGAGGCGTTCGCCCCCGGGACATGAGTCGCGGGAATGGCTTGGGCCCCGGAGGCGGAGAAGACGACCTCCTTCACCCCGGACGCCACCGGTCCGGTGTCCGTCGCCGAGAGGGTGACGGTGACGTCGGTGTTCACCCATCCGGAGCCGGGCGCAGCAGGAGACGAGCTGGTGGCCGGAGGCCTCACGTCCAGCGACACGCATTCGTTGTCGTGGTTGGACCAGTAGTCTGCCACCTGGACTTGGGTTCCGTCGGGTGCCGTGAAGGGCACGCTGGTGCCACAGATGTCGGCGATCTCGCCTTCCGTGAGGAGTTGCGTGATGTGCTCGAGATCAATGCGACCGCCGCGAGTCCCTGTCGATTCGTCCAGCCAGTGGGCGAGCGGCAAGGGATCGCTGGCCGCCTCGATGATTTCGTGGGTAACCGCGACCATCATGTCGGCCACGGTGGTGAAGCAATCCGCGGGGATGATGGCCAGGTTCAGGGGCCGGCCCTGCGTAAACGCGGCCACGAAGGGGGGGAAAGGGAAGAAGAAGCCGCGGGAGGGGATCTGGAAGTGAAAAGCGTTGTATTGGTTGCATGACTCACGACCGAAGTCGTTGATCCTCGTGCCTTTCGGTAGGAACACGACGTAGATCCGATCGCCGGTGGGGTTGGGCGTCGTCGTACAGAACGGTTCGAGGATGTTGAAGCAGTCGACGGGCGTCCCGCCGCACAGCCCGCAGGTGAGCGGGTTGGGGGCGCCCTTAGAGGGCGGTACGCCCGTGAAGGGCATGTATTCTTCGCAGCTCATGAAATCGAAAATCTCGGGCGTCGAGGTTGTCGAGCCCGGGTTGCTGCGGCAGATGCCGGTCGATCCCGCGCTCCCTTCCCATTCGAATCCTTCGATGCCGTACTGGCACAGGCGATCGAAGTACGGGGTATCGAGGACGGCCTTCATCGCCTGCTCGATGCTGCCCCGTGAGAAGTCGGGAAGGTGGGTCGCGTCCCAGTTGTCTCCCCAGTAGACGTTGAACAGTTTCAGCTTTCCAGGGAAGAGCAAGGGCAGGCCGGCCTCCGCGTCCCGCGTCACGTCGTTCGTCGGCGTGAACGGACACTGCGCTTCTGCCTCGCGGCTCGCCGAGATAAGCGCTCCACCCAGCAGGAAAAAACCAAGCATCGTTGTACGGAAACGTACACGTGCCTTTCTCATGGCTAGTTCTCCTTGTGCGCCGGGCTGAACCGGCGAGGTGCCGGCATGTCTGGCTGCAGAGGAAAGCTGCCACCAAGGGCTTGGCTATCTCACGGCGTCTCCATCCCGGGCTGCACGATGCTCTTGCCGGAGGCTTTCTTGGCCTCCGCGACCATTCGCCGGACATCCGCGAGGAGCTGTTTCGCGTCGTAGACGATGCCGTCCTTGACCGTGTAACGGACGCCACCGGCCCGCACCACCTTGTTGTCCGGGGTGACGCGGATGGTGCCGGTGCCGTAGAGGACCTTCAAGTCTTCGAGCGGGTTCTCGCCGACGATGACCAGGTCGGCCAGCTTGCCGGGCTCGATCGAGCCGATCTCCTTGTCCAGGCCGAGGGCCTCGGCGCCGTCCAGCGTCGCGGCGCGGATGACCTCGAGCGGGTGGAAGCCGGCCTCGCGCAGCAGCTCCAGCTCGCGGATGTAGTCGAAACCGTAGAGCTTATAGATGTAGCCGCTGTCCGAACCGGTGGTCACCCGGCCGCCGCGGTTCTTGTAATCGTTGAGGAACGCCATCCAGATGCGGTAGTTCTCCCGCCATTCCACCTCGTTGTCGGTGGTCCAGTGGAGCCAGTAGGAGCCGTGGGACTTGCGGCTCGGCGCGTAGAATTCCCAGAGCGAGGGGAGCGTGTACTCCTCGTGCCACTCGGCGCGGCGGGCGCGCATGAGGTCCCGGTTCGCCTCGTAGATGGTCAGGGTCGGGTCGATCGTGAAGTCCAGCGCGATCAGCTCGTCGATCACCTGGTTCCAGCGTTCGGAGCCCGGCGCGGCGGCCTGCTTCCAGAGCTTTCCGGCTTCGCCGAAGCGGTGCGACTCGTCGCTGTAGTTGTAGTCGAGCGGATAGTCCTGGACGGTGCGGCCGTCGAAGAGCGCCTCGGGCAATCCGTACCAGTGCTCCATGGAGGTCAGGCCCCAGCGCGCCGAGGTCAGGACGTTGACCCGCGAGACGTTCATCTGCGCGTGATGGCAGGCGCTGCGCAGCCCGCGCTTCTTCGCCTCCTCGATCGCCGCCTGCATGATGTCCGGCCGGTAGCCGAAGAACTTGAGGCCGTCCGCCCCCTTGGCCGCGACCTCGCCCACCCACTTGCGCGCCTCGTCGGGAGTCAGGAACGGCTTGTCGCGGCCCATGCCGAAGAAGACGTAGGCCTCGATGCGCGGCGCGGTGATCTCGTTCTTCGCGCTCTTCGCCTTGTGGTCCAGCGTCCACTCCAGCCCGTTGCCGGAGCCCGGATCGCGAATGGTCGTGATGCCGTGCCCCATCCAGAGCTTGAAGACGTACTCGGCCGTGGTGCCCTGCTCCTTGCCGCCGATGTGGCCATGCATGTCGATGAGCCCGGGGAGGGCGTACATGCCGGAGAGGTCCATCTCCTCGTCCCCCGGCTCGGCCTTCGGGCGGCCCTCGGGGTCGATCGTCATGCCCGGACTGCCGACCGGGACGATCTGGACGATGCGGTTCTTCTCGATGACGATGTCCGCCGGCCCCATGGGCGGAGCGCCGGTGCCGTCGATCACGGTCAGGCCGCGGAGGATAAGGCGCTGGAACGGGCCCTTGCCCTCGGCGCGCGGCGGCGCGGGGGGGACGGTCTTCTCGGTCTTCTCTTCCTGGGCATGGAGGGTGGGGACGATGAGCAGGAGCAGAATCGACGCCAGGCGAAGGGTTCGAGTCATGGCGGGCATCCTGACAGAAGAGGGAGCGGATGGGGAAGCCCGGCTCCGGATAAGGTAGAATGGCATCAATTCCGGGTTTTACATTGATGAGCCAGCCATCCTCGGCCGCCACGTCGTCCTTTACCGTCGTCTGTCCCGGCTGCGGTCAGAGGCTGCGCTTCTCCATCGGGGCGGAGACGCCTCCCCGCGTCCGGATCCGCTGCTCGGACTGCAACCACCAGTTCGGCGTGAAGCGGCCCGGAGCGGAGCAGGGGGATGTCACGGTCGCCGGCGCCACGCCGCCCACGCTTGTCGGCACCCCGATCTCCTCCGCTCCGACCCTGCCGACCGCCCCGCGCCCCTCCGGCGAGCCCGCGTTCGCTCCCGGCGAGAGGATCGCGGAGCGCTATCGCGTCGTGCGCTTCCTGGCCCGCGGCGGCATGGGCGAGGTCTACGAGGTCGAGGACCAGGAGCTGCGCGAGCGGGTCGCGCTCAAGACAGTGCGCGGGGACGTCTCCCGCGACAACCTGGCGATCGAACGCTTCCGCCGCGAGATCCAGCTCGCGCGCAAGGTCACCCACCCGAACGTCTGCCGGATCTTCGACGTGGCCTTCCATGGCGGGGTCATCTTCCTCACCATGGAGCTGCTCGAAGGGGAAACCCTGGCGCAGCGGCTCCGGCGCGCCGGCCCAATGTCTACCGAGGAAGCGCTGCCCGTGGCGCGGCAGATTGCGGAGGCCCTTCACGCCGCGCACCAGGTCGGAATCGTCCATCGCGACCTGAAACCGGGCAACGTCGTTCTCTCCGAAGCTCGAGGCACGCCCCGGGCCGTGGTCACCGACTTCGGCCTCGCCCGCCTGGAGTCCGGCGAGGATGCCATGACCCTGACCGCCCATGCCGGGGTCGTGGGCACCCCCGCCTATCTCGCGCCCGAGCAGGTCGAGGGCAAGGAGATCACCGGCGCGGTCGACATCTATGCTCTCGGCATCGTCCTCTACGAGATGCTGACCGGGACCGTCCCGTTCGTGGGCGACACCGCGCTCTCCGTGGCCGTCCGCCGTCTGCAGGAGAGGCCGGCCTCGCCGCGGGTCCACGTGCCCGGCCTGGATGCTCGCTGGGAAGCGGCCATCCTCCGCTGCCTGGAGCGCGACCCGGCCGCGCGGTTCCACTCGGCTCCTGAGGCCGTCCAGTCCCTGACTGAACCCTTTGCGCCGAAGATCGAAGAAGAGAAGCCAGCTCCTGCTCCTGCTCCTGCTCCTGTAGCCGCGAAGAAAAACAAACTCCAGACCATCCTGCTCGCCGCCCTGCTCCTTCTCGCGGCCGGCATCGGCACGGTCCGCTATCTCGGTTGGCGCGCCGAGCAGGAGCAGACGCCGGAGCAGCGCCTGGCCCGCCTGACCGAAGGGATCACGGCGCGCCGCTCCGTCGCGGTTCTCGGGTTCCAGAACCTGAGCCGGACCCCCGGAACGGAGTGGCTCTCGACCGGGATCGCCGAGATGCTCGCGTCCGAGCTTGGAGCGGGAGGGGGCCTGAGGATCGTGCCCGGCGAGAACGTGGCCCGCGCCAAGGTGGAGCTGGGGCTGAGCGATGCGAACAGCCTGGCGGCGGACACCCTATCCCGCGTGCGCACCATCCTGGGAAGCGATGCCGTGGTCCTGGGCTCCTTCGCGATCCTGGAAAGCCCGGCCGGCCGCAAGATCCGCCTCGACGTCCGGCTGCAGGACACCCTGGCCGGCGAAACCACCTCGGTGGCCGAGACCGGACCGGAAGCGGAGCTGTTCGACCTGGTTGCAAAAGCCGGCCGCCGTCTCCGGGAGGAGATGGGAGCGGGACCCATTGGAGATCAATCGGTGAAGGTCCAGGTGGCGAGAGCCTCCAGCACGGACGCGGCGCGCCTCTACTCGGAAGGAATCAACCGGCTGCGGCTGTTCGAGCCCGCCGCCGCGCGCGAGCTCCTGGAAAGGGCGGTCGCGGTCGACCCGCGCAACGCCCTTGCCCACTCCGGGCTCGCCTCGGCCCTGACCGCTATCGGCTACGACCGCCGGGCGCGGGAGGAAGCCAAGGCCGCCTTCGACCTCTCCGCGAACCTGCCCCCCGAAGACCGCCTCATCATCGAGGGGCGTTACCGCGAGACCACTCAGGATTGGCGGCAGGCCGTGCAGATCTATTGGGACCTCTGGTCGATGTTCCCGGACGACCTGGATCATGGGCTCCGCCTTGCGGCGGCTCAGACCGCGGCGGGCCAGGTCGAAGAGGCGCTCGCCACGACGGACGCTCTCCGCACCCTGCCGCCTCCGTCCAGCGAAGACCCCCGCATCGACCTCGCCGAGGCCATGGCGGCCGGAGCCCGCGCCGACTTCCAGCGCCAGCACTCCGCGTCAGCTCGCGCAGCAGAAAAAGCCTCGGGGCAGAGAGCTAGCTTGATGGTCGCGCAGGCCCGCCTCATGGAATGCCGCGCCCTGCGCAATCTGGGTCAAGCCAAGCCGGCCCTCGCGTTCTGCGCCGAGGGCCAGCGCCTCTACGCGGCCAAGGGTGACCGGGCCGGAATGGCCGAGGCCCTCACCCACGCGGCCAACGTGCGCTTCGACCAGGGAGAGCTCGCCGAAGCCTCGCGGCTCTATCAAGAAGCCCTGGACACCTACCGCGCCATTGGCAACCGCGGCGCCGAGGCCGGAGCGCTGAACAACATCGCCGTCGTCCTCCGCAGCCAGGGGGACCTCGACCGCGCGAGCCAGCTTTACGAAGAGGTCCTCGCCATCTCGCGGGAGATCGGCAGCCGGGCGGGCGAGGCCTATGCCCTCAACAACCTGGCCGGCGTCCTCCTGCGCCGCGGCCGGCTGGACGAGGCGGGCAGGCTCTTCGAGCAGGCGCTGGCGATCCGCAGAGAGCAGGGGGACAAGAGCGGCGAAGCCTACGCCCTGGACAACCTCGGCGTGGCCCTCCGTCGCAAGGGGGACCTGGCGGGCGCCCGCCATCGCCACGACCTCGCGCTGCGCCTCCGGAAGGAGACCGGCCAGAGGATCGGCGAGGTTTCCTCGCTCAACAATCTGGGGACTCTCTTCCTGGATCAAGGGGACCTCGCCGCCGCCCGGAAGAGCTTCGAAACTTCCCTCGCCGCCTGCCGCGAAACGGGCAGCCAGAGCTCCATGGCCTACGCCCTGTTCGGCCTGGGAGAGGTCCTGGCGCGGGAAGGCAAGCTTCCAGAGGCCCGCAAGAGTCACGAGGAGGCGCTGGCCCTGCGCGAGAAGCTGGGAGAGAAGGGCACCGCGGCCGAGAGCCGTCTCGCTCTAGCCATCCTCGCGCTGGAACAAGGGGACAGGAAGAAGGCCGTCGAGCTGGCCGGGCAAGCCGCCGCGGAGCTCGAGCGTCAAGGCGCCACCGATGGTCAGGCGCTCGCTCTGGCGGTCGCCGGCCAAGGCCGGGAAGCCCTCGCCCTGCTCGAAGGCAGCCAGGATCTCCGCGCCCGTCTGGCCGTCCAGGTCCGGACCGCCGTCTCCCCCAAAGCCTTGGAGGAGGTTCTCGATCAGGCCACCCGCGCCGGCTTCACGGAGATCCGCCTGGAAGCGGGGCTCGCCCTGGCGCGAACCGATAGGTCGCGGCGCTCGGCGCTGGAGCAGGAGGCCAAGGCGAAGGGTTATACCTGGATCGCGAGGAAGGCGGCCAGCTAGGTTGCAATCTAACCGACAAACCCTCAAATACCTTTACCCACTGCCTACCCCCCACTGTAGAGACGCCCCGTGGGGCGTCTCCTCCGAAAGGTCGCCCGATAAACCGCTGGCCCGCTGTGGTCTTTGGGAAGGATGTCGCCGCTGCGGAGACGCCCCACGGGGCGTCTCTACAGTGGGGGAAAGACGGAACATCGTAGGTTTCCAAGCCGATCAGGGATTGCTCAGCTGAGAGAGATCCGCTCCGCTCTCCCGGGCTTTCTTCGTCGCCTGCTCCAACTCTTCAGCATGTCCGATCGCCCGGGCCGCGATGGCGAGCAGGACATAACCTTCGGTGCTGTCGAGCTGTCCGGCCTTCAGAAGTCCCTTGCGAAGCCGCCGGAATGCCTTCTCATACTCCCCTCGCCGCAGCTCGATGCGGGACGTCAGCACCTTCATCTCCTCGAAGACCCAGCCCTGGTAGGACCCGAGCACGCGCTCGGCGCGTTCGAGAGCGGCCGCGGCGTCGGCATCCCGGGCCTGGTCGAGGAACAAGCGCGCCCGCCCGAGCTCGATCTGGGCATTCCACAACCGCTCGCGGCGCTTGAGGTCCCGCTTCTCCTCCTCCGATCCGGTCTCGACCTCGGCCGCGAGCGCCTTCCCGTACAGCTCCTCGGCTTCCGCGTGCTTCCCCGCCGCGGCAGCGTCGATCCCCTGGAAGAAGAGCACCTGTTTCGGATGGCGGCTCTCGTCGAAGAAGCGGCCGAAGACCACGAGGTTCCGGTCGAGCCAGACCCGCTGCGGCTCGTGATCGACGTCGACCGTAAACGCGGTACGCTCTCCCTTCAATAGGGTATGCCCCTTGACCGTGGCGTTGGCAACCTTCTCCTTCCCCTTCCGGCCGCCCTCGGCCCGAGCCGGATCAAAGATCGTGATCTCCAGCGGCACGACCAGGGAAGACCCCTCGACCTGGATCTGGTCCAGCTTCTCCCGCGAGACGTCGAGCCCGCCGCCCTCGGACTTCACACCCGGTAGCGGAACCGGTACGGCGTCTGCTGCCGGGCCTCGATCTTGACGGCCCACTTGCCGTCCGACTTCGGCTCGAACGCGTAGCGGTAGTACACCTCCGGCAGCCCGGTCCCGTAGACGAACTGGTCGGCGAACCAGTCGAGCTCCGTGGTCGTGATCCGCTCGATCAGCGACAGGAAATCGCCGGTCGAGATGGCGCGGTTCGCCACCACCTTCACCACCTGTTTGAGGACCTTCGGGAAGTTCTCCTCTCCGAGGGTCCGGGCCAGCATGTCGAGGATCACCGCTCCCTTGTTGTAGACGATGGCCTGGTAGGCATCGCCCGCGCGGCTGGAGAAGAGCCGCTCGCCGAGAACCACCGGCCCCACGGACTCGATCGCGCGGCCGTCGGGAGTGGTGGCGATGAGGGACTCCTGCCAGCCGGCCGTGGGACCCAGGCCGTAGCGGCCTTCCCAATCCAGCCGCTTGCGGGCATAGAGCAGGGCGCAGTAGTTCGCCATGGCCTCGCTGATCCACTGGTCGCGGTAGCTGGCCCAGCCCACCGCGTGTCCCCACCACTGGTGAGAGATTTCGTGAGCGATCACGGTCCTGCGGTCCTCGAGCCCGAAGTAGACGTTCCACGCTTCCAGGTCGAACATCATCAGGCTGGAGAGAGTCACGAACCCGAGCGTGGCCTGCGAGAAGCCGCGCGGCACTGTGACGACCGTCAGCTCGTCGAGCGGGTAGGGACCGAACAGCTCCTCGAAATAGATGAGCGAGTCGGCGACCGTTTTTGTGATCTCCTCCCGCGTTGCCTTGCCCATGCTCTGAACCGTGGGATCGAAAGCCAGCGTCAGCCGCACGTGGCCCGCCTGCGCGGTCTCCAGCTTGAGCTTCCCCACCTCGAAGGAGAACCACGCGGAGGGGACTTCCAGGGTGCGCCGCTCCCAGAGCGTCCCGTCCTTTCCTTCGCCGCCCTCGACCTTCCGGCCGGCCGCCAGAAGATCCAGCTTCTTCGGCCAGCGGAACGTCACGTCGTATTGCGCGCGGTCCACGGTCCCGGCATGCGGGTACCACTCGGTGGTGTCGCGCAAGGCGAACGATGACCCCTCGCGGTCGATCAGGTTGCCGGCGTACTCCACGATGATACCGACCTTGGCGTCTTCCGCCGGGGGCACCGGAGCCGCCGGCAGAAAGACGGTCAGATCCCGGCCGGAACGCTGCACGAACAGCTCCGCGCCATCGGTATCTGTCACTTTTACCACCTGGAGGTCGTTGTTGAGGCGCAGGTTCACGGCGCGGGAGCCGCGCAGGGCGGGACGGAGGTCGAGACGGGCCTTGCCGTGGAGCTTCAGGTCCCTCTCGGCCACGGAAAGCTCGATCGTGTACTTCTCCGGCTCGAACGCGGCCGTCCCCGGAGCCGGCTTGCCCTCCTTGTTCCGCAGCGGAGCGGAGAGCCAGGTGTCCCACTGGCCGAGGTCCTCCAGCTCGACGCCGATGAGCCGGCCCTTGCGCTGCTCGCGGGAGATCTGCCGCAGGATCTTGCGCTTCTCCTTCTCGGTAGCCTCGATCGCCACGAAGCGGCCGAGCGTGACCTGCTCCTGCGCCTGGGGGTCCACCACGTAAAGGAAGTCCTTCTCGCCGCCCCGGAGCCAGGCCGCGAAGAAGCCCTGGTACGAAGGCTCTCCGGCGACGTCCATGAGGATGGCGCCTTCGACGCCCAGGAGCTTGCGCTCGGGCCTCGCCCGCCAGCGGGCATAAGCCTCCTCCGCCCGTTTCAGGAGCGCCGGGTCCAGGCTCGCAACCCGGGGCTTGCGCAGCATGGCGTCCACCGCGGCATCGAGACCCAGCACGAGGGTCATCTCGGTGAACTCCTCCTCCAGCCGGGTCCCGCCCGTGAACAGCTCGAGCTGGCCCGCCTCGATCTCGTCAGGCGGCTCGAGCACGATCTTTCCCTTGCCGAAGAAGAGCAGCTCGACGGTCTTGCCATCGACCGGGGTCACGGGCACGAGCGTCCCCTCCTGGAGGTGAAGCACGGCGAGCCCGGCGTTCAGCTTCACGTTCTTGAGCGAGACCGCCCGGCCCGGGTCCACGCGCGCGGCCTCGAGGTCGCGCCGGATCGCGGCCGGGTCCGATGCCCAGCCGGGCGCGGTCAGGAGAAGGGAAAGCAGGGCGATTCGGAAGATGGACATGCAGATCTCCTTCACTCCCTCAGTGTCAGGCCTCTGCCTTCCGTTTCGCTGGCGCGACCGCGGCAATCCCGATTGCCGCCACCAGGGCCATTCCCGCTCCGAACGTGAACGCAGTCGCCGCCCCCCAACGATCCCAGATCGCGCCAAAGATCAGGGATGCCGGCAGCGCTCCCAGTCCGAGCGCCAGGTTGTACCACCCGAACGCAGCTCCGCGCCGGTCGGCAGGGACCAGGTCCGCCACGAGCGCCTTCTCCACCCCCTCGGTCAATCCGAAGTAGATCCCATAGATGGCGAAGAGCGCCCAAGCCTGCCACTCGGCTCCCGCCCGTCCGAGAAGGAAGTAGACCCCCGCATAGACCAGCCATCCCGTGATCAGGAGGGGCTTGCGCCCGAGCCGGTCCGACAGCGCTCCGCCCGGGGTGCTGGAGAGCGACTTCACCACGTGCAGCATCGCCCAGAGGATCGGGACCAGGGCGGCATCGACTCCCAGGTCGGCAGCGCGCAGCAGCAGGAAGGCGTCGGTCGAGTTCCCGAGCGTGAAGATAAAGAGGACGCTCAGGAACGCCCAGAACCGTCCCCCGAGCCGCGCGTGGGGATCGAACTGCTTTGACGCCTCCGTGACGCGGGGCACCTCGCGGACTCCGAAAGCGAGCGCGGCCACGGCGAGAACGCCCGGAACGATCGTCAGCAGGAAAAGCTGCCGGAGGTCCATCTCCGTCCAGCGCAACAGAGCGAAAGCCAGGAGCGGCCCCACCACGGCCCCGGCATGATCCGCGGCCCGGTGGAAGCCAAAAGCCCTCCCACGGATGGCCGGATCGACCGAATCCGCGATCAGGGCGTCTCTGGGGGAGGTGCGAATCCCCTTGCCCACCCGGTCGGTGACCCGGACGGCGAGCACCTGCGTCGCCGACTGGGCCAATCCGATCAGCGGCCGGACCAGTGAGGCGATGCCATAGCCCAGAAGCACCAGCGGCTTGCGCCGCCGCACCCGGTCCGACAGCCAGCCGCTGGCCAGCTTGAGCAGAGCCGCCGTCGACTCAGCCGCCCCCTCGATCGCTCCCACCGCGGTAGCGCTCACGCCGAGCACCGTCGAAAGGAAGAGGGGCAGCAGCGGGTAGGTCATGTCGCTCGCCACATCGGTGAGGAAGCTCACCAATGACAGGGCGAGGACGTTGCGTCCGAGGCGGGCGCTTGTGGGAGATACGGCAGGCACGGGCGGATTGTAGCTAACTCAAACAGCCTTTCGCCTGTCAATAGCCATATTTCTTCCACAGATCTTTCGACGGCCAAGCCGAAACGCCGGCAATCACATTGTCGACCAGTTTGTCGAGGTCTTCGACGGGGCTGGTGTTGAAGAGCACGGCCACGACGACATCGCCGCGGCGGTCGACTCGCGTGCGCGTGCCGGGGAGGCCCCCCTCGAATGCCCAGTTGCCGCCGCCATAGGGCGCGGGATTGGCAAAGCGGGCGAAGCGGGCGATGTCGGGCGCCGAGGCAATCCAGGCTCCATGCGCGTCCATCGCCTCGAGATAAAAGCCGCCGTCGGGCCACTGTACCTTTTTGGGCTCGCCGTCGAACACCGAATTCACGTCCTGGGCGAATTCGACGTCATAATACTGAACTTCGTTCGCGAAGCGCCCGCTCGCCAGGCTCTTGCCGATCCTCATCTGTGTGATGTTGATCGGCGCAAGAATTTCGTCCCGCACGTATTTCTCATAGGATTTGCCGCCGCGCGCTTCGACAATGCGGCCTAGAATGCAGTAGCCGAAATTCGAATAGTCCTTGTCGTCGATGCCTCCGCCCGGCGCGAAGCTTAGCTTCACCTTCTGGAACATGTAACGGATGATGTTTTTGCAGCTCGACGGGCGGCTCGTTCCCAGCGCCGCGGCGACCTGGTCCGAATAGAACATTGGATCGAAACCCATCTTGCCGAGATTCCAGCCGCCTTTGTGATCGAGAAGGTTCTGGATCGTTATGTCCTCGAGCCGGCCATCCTTATAGGGCTCGTCGGGTTTGGCCGATCCGAGACGGTCGAGCATCTTGTCGGATAAGGAGAGCTTGCCGTCGTCGCGAAGTTTGCGGATGGCCGACGAGGTGATCGGCTTTGAAATGCTCGCGAGCCGGAAGAGGTCCTGCGGCTTGACTTCTGCGCCAGATTTGAGATTGGCGTAACCGAAGGCGCAGGAGTAGACGAGTTTGTCGCCCTTGACGACGGCTGCGGCGGCGCCTGGAATGTTGTACTTCTTCATCCATTTGACGACTTCGCCGTCGACATTCGCCATCTGTCCTCCGCAATCGCCGTTGCGCGTCATGCCGTTGTCGATCATGATTCCGGCGTAGCCGGAGGCGCCGTCTTGCGGCGGCTCGATATCGAAAAGCCTTGCGCCGTGGCGGCGCGATTCTTCGAGAAGCTGTTCGGCGGAAAGGCCGTAATACCACCACCAGCCGACGGCGGAGGAACCTGTGTTCGGCACCAGGACGATATCGAAACGCTGGTTGCCGCCTGCGCCGTAGCGTTCGACGTCGAGCAGGCGCGCATCGTGCTGCTTGATGCGCTGCGACACCTGGTCGGCGGTCTGGCCGTAATACCACCACCAGCCCGTTGCCTTCGCGCCCTGGTTCGAGACCATGATCGCTGCGTAGCGCACCTGATTTCCATCGCGATAGCGCTCGAGATCGACGAGACGCGCCTTATGCTCATCGAGCTTGGCGCTCAATTGCTGCGGCGTCTGGCCGTAATACCACCACCAGCCGATCCCTCCGGCGCCGGTGTTCGGCACCATGACGACGGCGAAGCGGAGCGCGCCGCCGACCAGATAAGGATCGACGTCGAGAAGACGGGCCTTGTTCTCGTTGAGCTTGTCGGTGACCTGTTGGGCGGTAAGGCCGTAATACCACCACCAACCGCTCGCGTAGGATCCGGAATTGGCGACCAACGCCGCGCTCACCCGCAGCGGTGAGGCGTCGTTGACGTCGAGATCGATGATCCGCGCCTTGTGCTGGTCGACGAAGCCGGAAAGCTGCTGCGGCGTGACATTGTGGTACTGCCACCAGCCCGTTGGCTGGGTCAGCGTGCGTTCATGGATCACTTTTTCCTGGGCCGCAGCCGAGCTGACGGCGACGAATGCGGCCGCGGCAACGAGTGCGGCGAGCCTTCCGCATACTCTCATGACAAGATCTCCCTTTGAATCTCGGGGCCACCCTCCCGGCGTCTCACCTCAACCGGCGACGGTGCGGGACAAAATGTTACGGCGCCCGAAACCAGAGGGCTTTTGGTTGGGTGAAGACACGGTGGTGGACTGAGGAGGGTCGGTGATGGGGCTTGGCAATCCAGGGAAGCACCTTGGATTTCGGCAGTCACCTAATCTGGCGGACCTGCAAGGTGCTCTCGTGCGGCGTCTTCTCGGCGCCTCCTCCAAGCCCTCAAGATCTCTATGAAGACATAGACGGCAAGCAATCCAAACAGAAGAGCTATCGCTAGATAAAGTGCTCCAAGCCAAGCCTTGCCATCTGAGAATCCAGAGAAAGCGGACAAGAGAGTCGACATGCTGAAAAGGATTAGAAGGCTGCCTTGAAAAATCAACCATTTCCAAGAGTGCTTGTGCCCATCCTCAGTTTGCTTGCTTCTTCCCCAAAGATCATATGCGACAAGCCATAAAATCAGGAGCTTGCTCAAGGGAATTTCTTGCACCCAAGGTAGAGCGGCGAGCAGTCGGCTTAAGAGCCAGGGGAGTGAACCCACAACCGATGCAACAAGAAGCCCTAGCAGGATCAGACTTACAGACGTCTTGACGGCTGCTATGCCCTGCCCTTGTCGAACTTCGGAACCAACTCGGTGATATATAAGGAAGACATCAAGGGACACTACGAAGAAGAATCCAAGTAAGCCAAGGTAGACAGCTTCGTCGTCCGGAATAGGATAGTACGCGACAAGCAACCAAGTGGCTACCATGGCCAGCACACCTGACACGCTGACTGCGACCAAGATGAGGTCTAACCCGTCAGAAGTACCCTGTAGCCTCTGCTCGGGGTTGGAGCTCGTTTCTATTCGATTCCATGCCATATGCTTATCTCATCCGACGACCAACGTTGCGTAGCTCACGGGCGGGATTGGCGAGCCCAGCCGTCCTGTGCAGCGTCCGGTTGGCGGAACAAAAACACTGCATACTCGCGCAAGCAGCCATGTTTCCGCCGCCCTGCTTTACTTTATTGTACCGTGGACCTGCCAAGCCGGCTATAGGCGAGTCCCCGACGCCAGGGCCAGCGATGCCATAGCCCAGGAGCACCAGGCTTGCGCCGCCGTACCCGGTCCGACAGCCACCCGCTGGCCAGCTTGAGCAGAGCCGCCGTGGACTCGGCCGCCCCTCAATCGCTCCTACCGTGGTGGCGCTAACGCCGAGCACGGTCGAGAGGACAGGGGCAGCAGAGGGTAGGTCATGTCGCTCGCCACGTCGGTGAGGAAGCTCACCGCTGCGAGGGCGAACACGTTGCGGCCGAGGCGCGGGCTGGGCACGGGTGGGATTGTAGCGAACCGGCAAGGCGAGAAGCTCCTTCCCCGCCTCGCGGAGAGGCTTCCGCGTTTCGCGGAGAGGTCTCCGCGTCAGTGGCAGCGCGGCCGTTGGTGTCCAGAAAGAAGCTGCATCAATCCTGGTGCCTCACGGTAGAATCGGGCCATAGGAGAACGCAATGCCCTCACGAGCCAATCTGCATCAGCTAGTTGACAAGCTCCCCGACAGCGAGATCCTTCGCGCCGAGCGCGTTCTCCAAGTTCTCCACGAGACGGCGGGCCCGGTGGTCTATGCGCTGGAGAATGCTCCGGAAGACGACGAACCCGAAACTCCGGAAGAGGCTGCTGCGGTAGCCGAAACTTGACGAGACGATGAGACTCTGACGACACGTGAGGTAAAGAAGCGGCTGGGCATCTCTTGAGTCTTACGGTCTATTGGAATCCAAGCACTCAAGGATCTCGAGCGTCTCGATCCGCAAACGAGTTGTGGCTGCTGTTCAACGGTTCGCGGAGCTCGGACGAGACGTACTCAAGCTATCTGACAAGACCCCGCCGAGTATCGCCTCCGCGTCAGTAGTAAGAAGGGACACCATAGTGAGAAACCCTTTCCGGCGACGTGACTACGAGCGCTTCGACGGCCCAGGCTTCGTGATGGAGCGAGAGGGTCGCTTTCTAAGAATGAAGTCCACGCTTGATGCGAGTGGGCACTCACGGATGCGTCAGATGCTCGGTGAGAGCGTCGATGACATCAAACAAGACATGTCAAAACAGGTCGACGACTTGTACTCAATCCTTCATCGGTATCGGGCAGAGTGCGTCTTGGGCGCGCTCTGGTTCCGCAATGCGCCCATGGGCTCCACAGCGGCGAATCACGAGAAGAAAGAGGACGCCGTCCTCGCACATGTCGAGTACCTCGCAATACTCTATTCGAGGAATAGAGGGTTTGGCAATGAATATATAGTGCTACCGGATGTCTTGGAAGACATCGAGCAACGCATCGAATCTCTGTTCCACGCGACCGCTTGGCTCTGGATGGCACAAGATGCGGCGCGCCATGGAACAGAGGAGGCAAATGCATCTCGAGATCTATGGTTCATGACGTTGATGAACTCCCTAGTTGTGCGGTATCCGGGTCACTTCGATCACATGAAGCAAATGCTGCTTGGGATCGAAGCTGAGATGAAACAAAACCTCACGCATTGGCTTGGCTGGACAATTGCCGATGCTGTCGCCATAGGCGATGCCATCATCGCCCAAGTTGATGATCGCCTCAATGAGAACCTCGCTCGCGGCGCAAGAGAGGCCGAAAAGTCGCACGACACGGCGTGGCCTCATGGGCATGGTGTGCTCGCGCGTGCCGTGAAGCGCTTCCTGCCCCCACACCGGAGACCCTGGAACCGTAAGCGGATTTACCTGCTCACGGCATGGGTCCAGTTCTTGATGCAGGAGGCCACAACCTTTTCTGTCGATGAACTCGCCGGAGCTACAGGAATCGAGCGGAGTCGCGTCGCGGCGCTAATGAGGGCGGCGTCACTCCCATGGGGTTCGTGCGAGGAGGACTACTTCCGCTTTCCTCACCCCACACCGCCCATTCTCACGCGACCGTGCATGGAGCTTAGTGAAGATGTCTATCTAGTTCCCGTCCCCACATCATTCTCATGGGCAATTCGATCCCTTGTGGAGGAAACTCTAAAATCAATTGAGGCGAGCGGTCAGGCCCGCTGCTGGGATGCTTACGAACAGGCACGCGCTAGCTTTACCGAGCGCGAGACCGTCGGACTATTGGCGAAAGCCTTTCCGAATGCTGGCGCACTTCACTCACTAAAGTATTCATGTGTAAGAGACGGCGCCACGATTCAGGGAGAACTCGATGGCCTGCTACTTCTTGACGATACCGCTGTGCTCGTCGAGGTAAAGGCCGGAACGCTAAGCCCCGAGGCGCGCCGCGGCGCCCCGGATCGAATGCGCCAACAGCTTGAGGCTCTAATCGGAAAGGCACACGAACAGGCCCTGAAGGCCAAGGAGTTTCTGCAATCAGGCCAGAGCGTTGTTTTTGATCTCACATCCCACAAAAAGCTTCAGGTCCAAGCTGACAAGTTCCGCGACTTCGTGCTTATTACTGTCAATTTAGATCCTCTAGATATATTCACGACGAATCTAAGCCGGTTGGTCAAATTTGGGGTAGTTGATGATACTGATTTGCCTTGGGCCGTGTCATACCTGGACCTAGTTGTGATTGCGGATGCGCTGGAGTTCCCCGCCCAGCTGCTCCATTATTTGAAGCGCCGTCAGCGCATCAACCAACTTGGTTTCATCGAAGCTCATGATGAGCTTGACTGGTTCGGTCACTATCTAAAGGAGGGCCTGTTTTTCGAACACCTGACCAAGAATGCTGAAAGTGCGAATGGCAAGTTCACCTTCAGCATTGTGGGGTACAGCGCCGACCTTGATTCATACTACATGCACAACCATCGTTACCCGTACGAGCGGCCGCCGATTCCAAGGCAGCCCATGCCAGAGCCCATGAGACAGATGCTGCGCGAACTTGAAGAAGCACACCATCACGGTTACCTGCCACTGTCGCTGGCACTCCTGGACCTTAGTTGGGAAGCTCGGGAGACCTTCTTCTCCACCGCTGAGGAGCTGATCAGGCGGACCCAAGCCGATCGTATGAACCACGACATGACTATGGTTCTGGATGATGACCAAGGCGGGCTCACGTTCATGAGCGATACTGAAAAGGACAGGCTCCAGGCGAGGCTATTCGCTTACTGCCGAATGAAGAAGTACCAATGTCGATGCTCCTGCTGGATCGGCATTGGGAAACTCGTCGACACTAAGACTTGGGTCGACGTGGCGATTGTCATAAAGCATCCATGGGAATACGACGAGAAGTTGGAGGAGCTTGTGGCTGCAGCTCTAAACCCGCTGCCCAAGCCTTGGCGAAGGCCTGAGGCACCTTCCAAGTAAGGCTGAGGTAGAGCTCCTTTGGCTTGCTTCGACAGAATGGCAGGCCAGGCTCCGGGTCGACACCTCGGCCTTTCGCGCGAGATGGCGAGGGCCGAACGCACTCGGCAGGCACCTATCGGCAGCAGATAACCGGATTGCCTCGAGACGAGCCTCCTACACTCGGCAGGAACCTATTCTGGTTAGCGAAGGCTTCTTTGGCGCCGATTCTGCGAGCGGATCGATCTAGTGAGCCCGAGGAAGGCCCTACAGCACAGACCAAGACGTGGGCAAAAGGAGATTCCTGCCTCCATGCATGCATGGTTTAGAGAACCTTTGCCTACACTCGGCAGGAACCTATTCTCCCTATTCCCCCAGTTATGACGCTCTAGCGTGGAGTCCTGACGATGATCCCATTGGAGTAGCTCGAAAATCCAAAGGTGTTGCGAGCCCGTATCCGAAAGGAATAGCGTGTATCTGAGCGCAAGTTAGAGATCACCAAGCGGGTTACGTTGGCACCGACCGTAGCGACTTCGCGGAAGTCTTGATTACCGCGGCGCATCTCAATCCTGAAGGTATCTTCGTTCGTCGAGTTGTCATGCCAAGTGAGCAGCACCTGTTGCTGAGATATTGCAGTCGCGGTAAGGCTGGTAGGGGCGGAGGGAACTGGAGGTCCAAGAGCGCGCGCGAAGCGGGCCGTCACTATCTTGGCGGCATCCATGATGACAACACAAGGTCCCTTTCCAGTACACGCACCAAACCATCCGGCGAACGTCGAGGATCCTCCGCTAACGGCGGTAAGGGTTACTGCGGTACCCTCGACAAAGCTTTCGGAGCAGTCAGATCCGCAGTTGATCCCTGCCGGGTTGCTGATCACGGTTCCGCGGCCGTTACCCGATTTGCCTACAGTTAAGAGTTGCCTATCAAGCCCGGGGTTAAACGCGAAGTCGGCGTTTACGGCCTTGGCGGCGTCCATGGTAACAACGCAAGGTCCCTCGCCAGTACAGGCACCAAGCCATCCGGCGAACGTCGAGGATTCTCCACTAATAGCGGTAAGAGTTACTGCAGTACCGTCGACAAAGTTCTCGGAGCAATCGGTTCCGCAGTTGATCCCTACCGGGCTACTGATTACAGTTCCCTTACCTTCTCCCGACTTGCCCACAGTTAAAAGCCTCACAAGCGCGAAGCCGGCGCTTACGGCCTTGGCGGCATCCATGATTACAATGCAAGGTCCCTTGCCAGTACAGGCACCAAACCATCCGGCGAACGACGAGAACTCTCCACTAGTGGTGGCAAGAGTTACTGCAGTACCGTCGACAAAGCTCTCGGAGCAGTCGGCTCCACAGTTGATTCCTGCCGGGCTACTGATCACGTTTCCGTTTCCGGTTCCCGACTTGCCCACGGTTAAAAGCCTCTCAATCTCGGGATCGCCGGTGCCTGTCAAGGTGAACGCGTGATCCAAGGCCGAGCTAGTGTCCCACGCAGTATCATCCGAGATTCGATATGCCTGGACGTTAAATATACTGGTCGCACAGCTACCTAGCGTGCTACTATGGCCCCATAGCCACTGCGAAAACCCAGAGCCGGAAGTCCGTGGATCGAACTCCACTACAGAGACCCAGTAGCTTCCCGGCTCTAGAGTTAAGCCAAGGGGAGTTGAGTACGAGAACCAGGGAATTCCGCCGAAGGTCAACCCAGTATTTTGAGCACCTATCTTCACATCGAACACCGCGATAGGAACCACTTCCGGGCGACCCCCGGCATCCGCAAAGATGCGAACGGAAAACCCAACAGGGCTAGACAAACTAATCAGGGCATCGTACCGGCCATACCAGGAGATTGATTCGAGAGTGGTGACTCGAGACAACGAGAAATCGTCCGCCATCTGCTGGTGAAAGGGCTCGCCCGGCACAAGGTTGCTAAACGCCCCTTCGCATGTTAGATTGGGCGATTGCGCAACGATCATATCGGCGTGGGCTTGGCTGGCAACTGCGAGCACTAATAAGCAAACGAGCAACGGCCTGCTTTTCTGCATTCGCCCGCCGGAGCCAACATTCAGGGTTCTACCTGAGAACCTTTGGACCAACAACCACCATTTCATGATTCTGTGGATTGCACTTGGGTAAGCCATAGCGAACACTCCTTTGAATCGCGGCCCGAGTAGGACTAGAGTGAACTAGGCAGGCCCTTGCGGCGAAGGACCATTCTCTCTAAAGAACCGTTACGTGCGAGTTTCTCCGCATATGGCTCAAGTACCTCAAGGCGGATCCGAAATCGACCCACTTACCCTTGCGCCGAAGCTAATGAATACTTGGCGCCATCCTACACCCTTCTCTTATCAACGTCAAAGCTATAGAACTCGAGACATAAGCGTTCCGACCTAGGGGCAGGCCTTCGGAGTCTTCGGTGTACGGGAAAAGGGGATTTGAGTCAGGGGCTGCGTTTTGTATGGATCGTGGTACGAACCGTCCGGAAGGAAATCCCATCGGCGGCTCGCCAAAAGCTATAGTCGGCCGCCAAAGCTTATCGGCGGCTCGCCAAAACTTATAGCCGCCTCACCAAAACCTATAGCCGCTCGCCGAAACTCATAGCCGGCTCCCCTCAAGCCATCGACGGCCCACCATAAGCTATCGGCGCCTCTCCAAAACCTATAGCCGGCTGGCCAAACTCTATAGCCGACCGCCAAAGCTCATCGCCCGCTCCCCACAACACATCGGCGCCTCTCTAACACCCATGGCCGGCTCACCAAAACCTGTAGCCGCCCGCCAAAACTCATGGCCGGCTCCCCTCGAGCCATCGGCGGCTCACCCAAACCCATCGGCGAGCGCCAAAACTCATGGGCGGCTCTCCAATACGGATTGGCGCCTCGCCAATGTCCATCGGCGCTCCTCTAAAACCCATTGGCGGCCCACGATGGCTTGTCGGATGCCGCCGAACACTTTCGGCGTGTCTCCGAACTCCATGGCCGCGACCCGGAATCTCATGGCCGGGCGCCGATCGCTTTCAGGGTCGCGCCGATGACTTTCGGCGAGCCTCCGAACCTTGCGGCGCCTCTCCAATGCCTTGCGCCGGCTTCTTGAAATCCATGGCCGGACAGCAATGGATTTCGCCGTCACGCCGAAGTACTTTGCGGAGCCGGCAAACAACCTGCCGGTCGCTCCAACGGCCATTGGGAAGACCCTGAAGCCTTTGTCTGTAGGTCGGAAGGCCGTGCCCGTCACGGCAAAGGAGATCGCAACGAGGTGGAAAGGAAAGGGGAGACCTTCAAACGCAAACGGCCGGCTTGCGCCGGCCGTTGCGAACCTCTGTAGAGAGAAGAAAGGCTAGCCCTGCTTCTGGCGGCTGGCGCCCTTCTGCTGGCTGCCGCCCTTCTTGGTGGCCGTGGCGCCCTCCTTCTTGGAGGGCTTCTTATCCCCCGCCGCCTTCTTGGGCTTGGCTTCCTTATCCTTGGCCGCCTTTTCCTTGGCCGGCTTCGGCTTCGGCTCCTTCTTGGCCTTGGTCTCCTTGGGAGCCTCGGCCTGGGCCGCTGCAGCCTCGCGCTCGACCAGCTCGAGAACCGCCATTTCAGCGCCGTCGCCCTGGCGGGGTCCCAGCTTGACGATCCTCAGGTAGCCGCCCGGACGCTCGGTGAAGCGCGGCGCGATCTCGTCGAAGACCTTCTTGACCAGCTCGCGCTTGATCAGCCACTGCAACGCCCAGCGACGGTCATGGACCGTGCCGTGCTTGCCGCGGGTGATCACCTTTTCCGCGATCGGCCGCAGCTCCTTGGCCTTCGGCAGAGTCGTGATGATCCGCTCGCTCAACATGAGCGACTGGAGCTGGTTGCGGAACATGGCCGTACGGTGACTGGTCGTCCGGCCCAGCTTCCTGCCCTTGACAGCGTGACGCATGATGTCCCTCCTGAAGTCACGGCCCTAGGCCGTGGCTCCGGCTCCCGGCACTTCCATGCCGAGCGAAAGACCCAGCTTGTCCAGGACCTCCTGGACCTCCTCCAGCGACTTCTTGCCGAAGTTCTTCGTCTCCAGCATGTCCTTCTCGGTCCGCCGGACGAGGTCGCGCAGGGTGTGGATGTTGGCGTTCTTGAGCGAGTTGGCCGAGCGGACCGACAGGTCGAGCTCGTCGATGTTCTTGGCCAGCAGGGCGTCGAGCCCGGCCAGCTCCTCGCGGCCCAGCTCGCTGCCGTCGTGCCGCAGGCTCTCCTCGCTCTGAATGAAGATGCCGAGGTGGTCCTTGAGCAGCATGGCCGCCAGCGAGACCGCCTCCTCGGGGCTGATGGTCCCGTTGGTCCATACCTCGAGGATCAGGCGCTCGTAGTCGGTCGTCTGGCCGAGGCGCGCGGCCTCGACGCGGTAGTTGACGCGCCGGACCGGGCTGTGCGCCGAGTCGAGCGGGATCCACCCGATGCCCATCGCCTCGTCGAAGTTGCGGTCAGCCGCGACGTAGCCGCGCCCCTTCCGCAGCTGCGCCTGCAGCTTGAGGTGACCCTCTTCGTTGAGGGTGGCCACGTGGACCTCCTGGTCGTGGATCTCGACCTGAGGATCCTCGGCCATCTGGCCGGCAGTGACGTTGCCCGGCCCCTGCACGTCAATCGAAAGCACCTTGGGCTCGTCCGTGTGCAGACGGAACGGGATCTGTTTGAGATTGAGGATGATGTCCGTCACATCCTCCTGCACGCCCGGGATCGAGGAGAACTCGTGGAGCACCCCCTCGATGTTGATCGCCGTAATGGCCGCCCCCTCGATGGAGGACAGCAAACAGCGCCGCAGGGCGTTGCCGATCGTCGTGGCAAAGCCACGCTCGAACGGCTGGGCGGTGAAGCGGCCATAGACCGGCGTCAGGCTCTCCTGATCGACCTCGAGGCGCTTCGGGCGCTGGAAACCTTTCCAAAGCATGGTGAGACTCCTTCCCTGGGTTGACCCCTGGGGTTATGTGGATCAGCGGCTGTAGAGCTCGACGATCAGCTGCTCCTGGATGGGGAGCTTGATGTCTTCGCGCGATGGCAGGCGCAGTACCCTGCCGCTCACGTTCTCGGCATCGAGCTCGAGCCACTCCGGGACGCCACGGCCCCGCGCGGTCTCGAC
Organism: Acidobacteriota bacterium; assembly: GCA_034667225.1. Taxonomy (GTDB): domain Bacteria; phylum Acidobacteriota; class Thermoanaerobaculia; order Multivoradales; family UBA5704; genus DATMER01. Next base: position 14,005 of record JAXDKG010000014.1, on the reverse strand, counting down.
GCTCGACCGGATCATCGGGTTCTTACGGCTGCCCTCCTTGACCACGACCGACTCGCTGGCCTTGACCTGGTACGAGGGGATGCTGACCTTGCGGCCGTCGACCAGCACGTGGCCGTGGCGGACGAGCTGCCGCGCCTGGGCCCGCGAAGCCGCGAAGCCGAGGCTGTAGACGACGTTGTCGAGCCGCCGCTCCAGCATCACCAGGAGGTTTTCGCCGGTGATGCCCTTGCGCCGGTCGGCCTCCTCGAAATAGTTGCGGAACTGGCTCTCGAGCACGCCATAGATGCGCTTGACCTTCTGCTTCTCGCGGAGCTGCAGGCCGTAGCCCAGCGTCCGACGGCCGCGCCGCGTGCCGTGCTGGCCCGGCGGGAAGTTGCGCCGCTCGACCGCGCACTTCTCCTTGAAGCAGCGGTCACCCTTGAGAAACAGCTTCATCCGCTCCCGGCGGCAGAGCCGGCAGACGGGTCCCGAATATCTGGCCACTTGTATTCTCCTTGACCTTGACGTCCTCTCCCCGAGGCTACGGGGACTTCAACTTGGGAAGACGCCCGAGGAGCCCCCCGGCACACCCGGCAGGGCTCGGCGATCCCGGTGCTGCTGCTTTTAGACCCCGATGGCTAGACCCGGCGGCGCTTGCGCGGCCGGCAGCCATTGTGGGGGATGGGGGTCACGTCCTTGATCGACTTGACCTCCAGGCCCGAGGCCTGGAGCGCGCGGATTGCCGACTCGCGGCCCGCGCCCGGTCCATTGACCAGGACGTCCACGGAGCGCATCCCCACGTCCTTGACGTTGCCGCCCGCGTTCTGCGCGGCGACCTGGGCCGCGAACGGCGTGCCCTTGCGCGATCCCTTGAACCCGATCCTGCCGGCCGACGACCAGGAGAGGAGGTTCCCCTCCGGATCGGTGAGCGAGACGATCGTGTTGTTGAAGGTGGCCTGGATATGAGCCACCCCGTGGGGGACGTTGCGCTTCTCCTTGCGCTTGCCGCTCTTGCGGTCCTTCTTCTCGACTTTGGCCATCGTTGGTCTCCTGGCTCCTGCTTACTTCTTCGTCGCCTTCTTCTTGCCGGCGACGGCGCCGCGGCGCGGGCCCTTGCGGGTCCGGGAGTTGGTCTGGGTCCGCTGGCCCCGGACCGGCAGCCCCTTGCGGTGGCGCACCCCCCGGTAGCTCCCGATCTCCATCAGGCGCTTGATGTTCTGGCTGACCTCCTTGCGCAGGTCGCCCTCCACACGGCCCTCGTCCTGGATGACCTTGCGGATCCGACGAGCCTCGTCTTCCGTGAGGTCCTTCACCTTCGTGATGTCCGGCACCTCGGCCTTCGCCAGGATGTCGCGCGAACGCGAGCGTCCGATGCCATAGATGTACGTGAGCCCGATCCAAACCTGTTTGTTCTGGGGCAGGTCTACCCCTGAGATACGTGCCATGTCTTACCTACCCCTGACGCTGTTTGTGTTTCGGGTTCTCGCAAATGACCCGCACGACGCCCTTGCGGCGGACGACTTTGCATTTCGGGCAGATCCGCTTCACCGACGAACGTACTTTCATGACCGACTTCCTTTCACCCGCCTACTTCAGACGGTAGACGATCCGGCCCCGAGTGAGGTCGTACGGAGACAGCTCCACCAGGACCCGGTCGCCCGGCAGGATGCGGATGAAATGCTTCCTCATCTTGCCGGAGATGTGTGTCAGGACCTGATGCTTGTTGTCCAGCTCCACGCGGAACATCGCGTTGGGGAGCGGCTCGATCACCACGGCCTCGACCTCGATCGCCTCTTCTTTTTTGGACAAACGCTCTTCTCTCCTGTCTCAGCTCAAACCCGGTATCAGCTCACACCCAAGACGCGGGCCCCCGACGAGGTCACGGCCACCGAAAACTCGAAGTGGGCCGACCGGGAACCGTCCTCGGTCCGCGCCGTCCAGCCGTCGGCGTCCATCCGGACGCCAGCCTTGCCGGCATTGACCATCGGCTCGATCGCCAGCACGAGGCCGGGGCGGAGCTTCGGCCCCTTGCCCGGCTTGCCGTAGTTGGGCACCTGCGGCTCCTCATGCAGCGAGGTTCCGATCCCGTGCCCCGAAAACTCGCGCACCACCGAGAAGCCGTGCCTCTCGGCGTGCCGCTGGACCGCGTGTCCGATGTCCGACAGGCGGCCCCCCGGACGGACCTGCTCGACAGCCAGGCGAAGAGCCTCCTCGGTCACCTTGAGGAGCCGCTTCGCCTCGTCGTCGACCTCGCCTACCGCGAACGTGCGCGCCGCATCGCCGTAGTACCCCTTGTACAGGACGCCGCAGTCGATCCCGACGATGTGCCCCTCCTTGAGAGGAACGTCGTTCGGGATGCCGTGCACGATCACGTCGTTGACGGAGATGCACAGCGTCGCCGGGTAGCCTCGGTAGTTCAGGAAGGCCGGCACGCCGCCCGCGCCGCGGATCACCCGCTCGGCGAGGCGGTCCAGCTCGCGCGCCGTCACACCCGGAGCGATGATCGCGCCAACCTCGTCCAGGACCTTGAGGACGATCCGGTTGGCCTGGTCCATCAGGTCGATCTCGCCGGGGGTCTTCAGCACCATCAGCCGTTCACCCCCAGAGCAATCAACATCTGGGGCGTTACCTTTTCGACCGGGAGGTTGCCATCGATCGGGTAGAGCAGACCGCGCTCTCTATAGTAACCGATCAGAGGCTCCGTTTTTTCCCGATATACCCGAAGTCGTTCGCGGACGACGTCCTCGCGGTCGTCTTCCCGCATCCGCGCCACCGCCCGCCGCACCAGCTCCTCCTCGGGAACCTCCACGAGGAGGACCGCGTCGAGCTCCTGCCCGCTCCCGGTCAGGATGCCCTCCAGCGTGTGCGCCTGTGGGAGGGTCCGGGGGTAGCCGTCGAGCAGGAATCCCTGCCCGGCGTCCGCCTTGGCCAGCCGGTCCTTCACCACGTCGGCCATGGTCCCATCGTCGACCAGCGCGCCGGAGGCCATGATTCCCTGCACCTTGCTGCCGAGCTCCGTGCCCGACGAGACCGCCTGGCGCAGCATGTCGCCGGTCGAGATCGCCGGCACGCCGAGCTGGCCCGCGAGCAGCTCCGCCTGCGTCCCCTTGCCCGCACCCGGAGGGCCGAGCAGGACGATCCGGGGACGTTCAGCTCCGCCGGCCACGAATGCGACCCTTCTTCATGAACCCCTCGTAGTTGCGCATCACGAGCTGGCTTTCGACCTGCTGGATCGTGTCCATCGCGACGCCGACCACGATGAGGAGCGAGGTGCCGCCGAAGTAGAAGTTGATCCCGAGGCCCTCGGTGAACCACGCCGGGAAGAAGGGGGCGATCGAGCGCCCGATCCCCGGGATGCCGGCCACGTTGAAGCCGGTCAAAAGGAACTCGGGGAGCACCGTCACCGCGGCGAGGTAGATCGCTCCCACCAGCGTGATCCGGGTCAGGATGCGGTCGATGTACTCCGCCGTCCGCTTGCCCGGGCGGATGCCGGGGATGAACCCGCCGTACTTCCGCATGTTCTCCGCCAGGTCGGCCGGGTTGAAGATGATCGACACGTAGAAGTACGAGAAGAAGATGATCGTCACCACCTGCAGGAGGTAGTAGATCGGCTCACCCCAGCCGACGGAGCTGCCGACCCGCTGCAGCCATTCGGTCTCGCTGAACATCCCTGCGATGACCGACGGCAGGGTCACGACCGAGCTGGCGAAGATCACGGGGATCACGCCGCCGGTGTTGACCCGCAGCGGCAGGTAGGTGCTCTGGCCGCCATAGACTTTCCGGCCCACGACCCGCTTCGCGTACTGCACGGGGATCCTGCGCTGCGCCCTCTCCATGTAGACGATGAAGGCGACGACCCCGACCATGAACAGCAGCAGGATCAGGATCGTGAGGAACGCGATGTTCCCCTGCTGCATGGCGTCGACGGTCTTGCCGATGGCCGGGATCAACCCCACCACGATGCCCGCGAAGATGATCAGTGAGATGCCGTTGCCGATGCCGCGTTCGCTGATCTGCTCGCCCAGCCACATGATGAAGGCCGTGCCGGTGGTCAGCGTGATCACGGTCATGGCACGGAAGCCCCATCCCGGCTCCGGCACCAGCGCGGCGCCGCCCGGCGTGCGCTGGGCCTCCAGGAACAGGGCGATGCCCGTGCCCTGGATGATCGAGATCAGCACCGCACCGTAGCGCGTGTACTGCGTGATCTTCCGCCGTCCCAGCTCGCCTTCCTTGGACAGCTTCTCCAGGTAGGGCCACACCACCGTCAGCAGCTGCAGGATGATCGACGCGGTGATGTAGGGCATGATGCCCAGCGCGAACACCGCGATCTTTTCCAGGCTACCACCGGTGAAGGTGTTGACGAAGCCGAGGAAGCTCCCCTGCGCCTGCTTCATGAACTCGATCAGCGCCTGCGGGTCCACGCCCGGAGTCGGGATCTGACACCCGATCCGGTAGATGGCCAGCAGCCCGAACGTGAACAGGACGCGCTTGCGGAGGTCGGGGATCGCGAAAATGTTGCGAAAGCTTTCGATCACGCCTGCAGCTCCTCACAGCTTCCGCCCGCCGCCTCGATCTTGGCGCGCGCGGACTTGCTGAACTTGTTCGCCGTCACCTTGAGCGCCTTGCCGATCTCGCCGTCGCCAAGCACCTTGACCGGCTTGCCGGAGCGGACCATGCCGCGCTCGGCCAGCACCTCGGGGGTTACGTCGGTGATCTCCGGCGCCAGCTCGGCGAGCTGCGACAGGTTCACCACCGCGTACTCGGCCTTGAAGATGTTGGTGAACCCGCGCTTCGGCACCCGGCGGATGAGCGGCATCTGGCCGCCCTCGAAGCCGAGGCGCTGCGCGTAGCCGGAGCGCGACTTCTGCCCCTTCTCGCCCTTGCCCGCGGTCTTGCCGAGGCCCGAGCCGGGACCGCGCCCGACCCGCTTCTTGGAGTGCTTGCTCCCCTTGGCCGGGGACAGCTCATGCAGCTTCATGATGGTTCCTCTTGAACTTCCAGCAGGTACCGGACCTTGTTCACCATGCCGCGGACGGCGGGGGTATCCTCCCGCACGACCTCGTGACGGATCCGGCGCAGGCCGAGACCGCGGAGCACCTCGCGGTGCCCGCTCTTCGTGCCGATGCTGCTGCGCACCTGCCGGATCCGGATTTTCTTGCCTTCGTTGTCAGCCATCTCTTAGCTCCTCAGGCGCCCGCTTCAGCGGTCTCGACGGCCGGCGCCGGCTCGGCCGGCGGTGCCGGGGCAGCCGGAGGAGCCGCCGGAGGCGGAGCGGTCGGGTTCCGGCTGCCAATGCCGCGCAGGCGCAGGGCATCCTCGGCCTGACGTAGGCTGAGCAGCGCGTGGAAGGTCGCCTTGACCACGTTGTGGGGGTTGGTCGAGCCCAGGGACTTGGTCAGGATGTCCTGGATGCCCGCGGTCTCGATGACCGCCCGCACCGGACCGCCCGCGATCACGCCCGTGCCCGCCGAAGCCGGCTTCATCAGCACCCGTCCGGCGCCGAAGACACCCAGCACCTCGTGCGGGATCGTGCTGCCTTTGAGCGGCACCTGGATCATGTTCCGCTTGGCGATCTCGATACCCTTGCGGATCGCCGAGGGCACCTCCTTCGCCTTGCCGGCGCCATAGCCGACGCGGCCGTTCCCGTCGCCGATCACCACCAGGGCAGAGAACGAGAAGTTCTTGCCGCCCTTGACCACTTTGGTCACACGGTTGATGTGGACGACCTGTTCGAAAAACTCGCTCTCGCGCTCGAAATCCCTGGCCAAAGTCTTCTCCTTCACAAACCTAGAACTGCAGACCCTTTTCGCGGGCGGCTTCGGCAAGGACCTTGACGTTGCCATGGTAGATGTAGCCGCCACGGTCGAAGACGACCTTCTCGATCCCCTTCTCCTTGGCGCGCTCGGCCACCACCTCGCCAACCACCTTCGCCGCGTCCTTGTTGCTCCCTGCGCCGGTGAGCCGCTGCCGGATGTCCGCATCGGCGGAGCTCGCCTGGGCGAGAGTGTGACCGCGGACGTCGTCGATCACCTGGGCGTAGATGTACTTCACGCTCTTGTAGATCGACAGGCGCGGCCTCTCGGCCGTGCCCTTCACCCGCACCCGCACCCGCTGATGGGCGCGCTGGCGGCGCTCCCGCTTCCTCTGAACCATTTTTGTCACGTGCTCGGTCATGGCCGATTCCTCACTTGCCTCCGGCCTTGCCAACCTTGCGGCGCAGGACCTCGTTCGTGTACTTGATGCCCTTGCCCTTGTAGGGGTCGGGCCGGCGGAGGCCCCGGATCTCGGCCGCGACCTGGCCCACCTTCTGGCGGTCGGCGCCGGTCACGGTCACGCGGTTCGCCTTGGCCTCGATCTCGATCTTGATCCCCTCGGGGATGTCATAGATCACCGGGTGCGAGTAGCCGAGGGCGAACTGCACCTGGGGACCCTTGACCTCGGCGCGGTAACCCACGCCGACGATGTCGAGCTGCTTCGTGAAGCCGGAGGACACGCCCAGCACCGCGTTCGCGACCAGGGCCCGCAGCAAGCCGTGCTTGGCGCGCTCCGGACCGGTCTCGCCGGTACGCTCGATCGTGACCACACCGTCCTCGATCTTGACCGGGTAACCTTCGAACAGCGGCTGCGCCACCTTGCCCCGCGGGCCTTCGGCGACGAGCGTTCCGTTCTCGATCTGTACCTTGGTCCCGCTGGGAACCGGGATCGGCATTCTTCCAATGCGCGACATCTTCGTTATCTCCTACAAGCGTCCTACCAGAGCTCGCAAAGGATCTCGCCGCCGACCTTGCGCTCGCGCGCCTGGATGTCGGTCAGCAGACCCTGCGACGTCGAGACGATCCCCACGCCGAGGCCGTTGCGCACCGGCTGGATCTCGCCGGCACGGCGGTAGACCCGGCGGCCCGGCTTGCTGATGCGCTTCACGCTGTTGATCGCGGGCTCGCCCTGCGCGCTGTAGCGCAGGAAGATGCGCACCGAATTCGTCGGACCCTCGACTTCGATCTCCCGGTAGTTGCGGATGAAGCCTTCCTCCTTGAGGAGTCGGCAGACTTCCAGCTTCAGCCGGGAGACCGGCACGTCGAGCCGGTCGTGCTTCGCCAGATGGGCGTTGCGGATCCGCGTCAGCAGATCCGAGATGGGATCAGTCATGCTCATTGCATTTCTTCCTTTTACCTTACCAGCTCGCCTTGATCACGCCGGGCAGATAGCCCTGCAGCGCGAGGTCCCGCAGGTGGATGCGGCAGAGCCCGAACTTGCGATAGACGCTGCGCGGGCGGCCACAGACCCGGCACCGGTTGCGGTGGCGGACCTCGAATTTCAACTTCTTCTTTTCCTTCGCGATCTTTGCCGTCGTCGCCACAGTCAATCTCCTAGCGCTGGAACGGCATGCCGAGCTCGCGCAGCAGGAACAGTGCGCGCTCGTCGTTGCCGGCCGTCGTCACGATCGTGATGTTCATGCCCTTGGCCTTCTCGACCTTGTTGTAATCGATCTCGGGGAAGATCAACTGGTCGCGGACGCCCAGGGTGTAGTTGCCGCGGCCGTCGAAGCTCTTCGTCGAAATACCGCGGAAGTCGCGCACCCGGGGGAGCGCAACCGTGATCAGTCTGTCAAGGAACTCCCACATGCGGGTGCCGCGCAGCGTGACCCGGGCGCCGATCGGCATGCCCTGCCGCAGCTTGAAGGCCGCGATGGACTTCTGGGCGCGGGTGATCGTCGGCCGCTGGCCCGCGAGCGACGCCAGCTCCTCGGCGGCGTCGTCCAGGATCTTGATGTTCTGGATCGCCTCGCCCACTCCCATGTTGAGGGAGATCTTCTCGATCCTGGGCACGGCCATCACGTTCTCGATGCCGAACTCCTTCTGGATCCGGGCCACGATCTCATCCTTGTAGCGCTGCTTGAGCCGCGGCACGTAGCCTTCCGGGAGCGGCGCGGACGGGCCGGTCGCTGCCGCCGCGGCCTTGCCCTTGCTCTTCTTGACCTTGCCTTCTTCTTTCTTCGCCGTATCTTTCGCCATGGGTAAACCTCAAACGTCTAGAAGTTGGCGCTGCAGCTCTTGCAGACGCGAACGCCGCGTCCGTCCTCGAGACGTTTGCGGCCGAGCCGGGACGGCTTGCCGCACTCCGGACAGATCACCATCAGGTTCGAGACCTGGATCGGCGCCTCGCGCTCCAGGATGCCGCCCTGGATTCCCTTGTTCGGGTTCGGACGCGTGTGGCGCTTGATCATGTTGACGCGCTCGACGATCGCCTTGCCGTCGGCCGCGAGCACCCGCAGCACCCGTCCGCGGGCACCACGGTCCTTGCCCGTCTTGACGACGACCTGATCGTTCTTCTTCACATTCAGCTTTGACATCTCAGATGACCTCCGGCGCCAGGGAGATGATCTTCATGAATCTCCGCTCGCGCAGCTCGCGGGCAACCGGACCGAACACGCGGGTGCCGATCGGCTCGCCGGCGTCGTTGATCAGGACCGCGGAGTTGGTATCGAAGCGGATGTAGCTCCCGTCCTTGCGCCGCTGTTCCTTGGCGGTGCGCACGATCACCGCCTTGACCACCTGCCCCTTTTTCACCGTGCCGTCGGGAGAGGCTTCCTTCACCGAAGCGGTAATCGTATCGCCCAGCCGGCCGTACTGGCCCGCCGACCCGCCGCGCAGGTGGATGCAGGCGATCTTCTTCGCCCCGGTGTTGTCCGCCACGTCGAGAATGGTTCCCATCTGGATCATTGTCTTGTATCCCTTACCAGCGCCTTACTGGGCCCGCTCGACGATCTGGCGGATGCGCCAGCGTTTCATCTTGGAAAGAGGCCGGCTCGAGACGATCTCCACGAGATCGCCGACCTTGGCCTGGTTCTCTTCGTCGTGCGCGTGGAACCGGGTGGTCCGCTTCATCGCCCGATGGTAGAGCCGGTGCGTGGAGGTGCTCTCCACCGCCACGACCACGGTCTTGTTCATCTTGTCGCTCACCACCCGGCCGACCTTGACCTGCCGAGGCGTCTGTCCGGTTTCCGGCTGGGCCTGCTCCTGTGTGCTCTCGTCCGCCATGTCTGTAGCTCCCAACCTTTATCCGCGCTTCTCGCGCAGCACCGTCATCACGCGCGCCAGGTCGCGGCGCACTTCACGGATCCGGGCCGGCTTCTCGAGCTGGCCCGTGACCTTCTGCAGGCGAAGGGCGAAGAGCTGGTCCGCCAGCTCCTTCTCCTTGTCATGCAGCTCTTCGACCGTTTGATCGCGAATTTCGCCAACCTTCATCGTCTCACCTCAGCTCCTCGTGACGGGTGACGAACCGCGTCTTGATCCCCAGCTTGTGGGAAGCCAGCCGCATCGCCTCTTCCGCGATGTCCGCCGGGACGCCCTCCAATTCGTAGAGGATGCGCGCCGGCCGCACCACCGCGACCCACTCCTCCGGGGGACCTTTGCCCTTGCCCATGCGGGTCTCGAGCGGCTTCTTGGTGATCGGCTTGTCCGGGAACACGCGGATCCAGACCTTGCCGCCGCGCTTGACGTGGCGGTTGATCGCCACGCGGGCGGCCTCGATCTGCCGCGCCGTCACCCAGCCCGGCTCGAGCGCCTGCAGGCCGAAGTCCCCGAAGGCAATGTAATTGCCGCCCTTGGACATCCCCTTGCGCCGGCCGCGCTGCTGTTTTCTGAACTTGACCTTCTTCGGCATCAACATGATTCGTCAACCTCTTCCAAGCCCGCTCTAGGCGGAAACCCGCCGGCTCTTTTCTTTCAGGAGATCGCCCTTGTAGACCCAGACCTTGCAGCCGATCACGCCGTAGGTCGTGAACGACTCGGCCAGGCCGTAGTCGATGTCGGCCTTGAGCGTGTGGAGCGGCAGCCGCCCCTCCTGGTACCACTCGGAGCGCGCGATCTCGGCGCCGCCCAGACGGCCGGAGACCATGATCTTGACCCCCTTGGCGCCGAACCGGAAGGCCGACTCCATGGCCTTCTTCATGGCGCGGCGGAAGGAGACGCGCCGCTCGAGCTGTCCGGCGATCGACTGCGCCACGAGCTGGGCGTCGAGCTCCGGCCGCTGGATCTCCTGGATGTTGATGTGGACCTCGCGCCCCATCTGCTTCTGCAACTCGTCGCGCAGCTTGTCCACCTCGGCGCCGCGGCGGCCGATGATGATGCCCGGCCGCGAGGTGTAGATCGTCACCCGCAGCTTGTCCGCCGCGCGCTCGATGTCGACCTCGGAGACGCCGGCATGCGACAGCCGCGTCTTGAGCAGGCGGCGGAGCTTCAGGTCCTCGTGCAGCGTGTCGGCGTACTTCTGATCGCCGTACCAGCGCGAGTGCCAGGTCTTGTTGTAGACGAGCCGAAACCCGTAGGGGTGCGTTTTCTGACCCACCGTTCGATCCTCTTTCTTACGCCTTGCTCTCACCCTTGCGGGTGTCGAGCTTGATCGTGATGTGGCTCTGCCGCTTGAGGACGCGGAACGCGCGCCCCATCGGCGCCGGCCGAATCCGTTTGAACATCGGCCCGCCGTCCACGAAGATTTCCTTGACGTAGAGCCGGTCGACGTCGACATGGTCGTCCCGGTTCTCCGCGTTGGCGATCGCCGACTTCAGGCACTTCTGAACGTGCTGGGCCGCTGCCTTGTTGGTCACGTCCAGGATGTGAACCGCGTCCTGAGCGTTCCTGCCGCGGATCAGGTTGGCGACCAGGCGGACCTTCTGCGCCGAGCCCCGGAGGTAGCGAAGCCGTGCTGTGACTTCCATCGTTCGTTCCCCTCTTCTCGCCGGCCCTACCGGGGCCGAGCGCCCTTCTCGGCCTTCTTGCCTGCGTGGCTACGGAAGGTCCGGGTCTGCGCGAACTCGCCGAGCTTGTGGCCGACCATGTTCTCGCTGACGTAGACCGGGATGAACTTCTGCCCGTTGTGCACCGCAATGGTGTGCCCGACCATCTCGGGGACGACCGTCGAGCGCCGGGACCAGGTCTTGATCACCCGCTTCTCGCCGCGGTCGTTCATCCCCTCCAGCTTGCGGAGGAGGGGATCGTCGATGAAGTAGCCCTTCTTGAGCGAACGCGCCATGGTGTCTCCTGATCCCTACTTCTTGTTCCGCCGGCGGACGATCATTTTGTCCGTGCGCTTGTTGTTCCGAGTCTTGTAGCCCTTGGTCGGCGTACCCCACGGCGTCGTGGGATGACGGCCGCCGGAGGTCTTGCCCTCGCCGCCGCCCATCGGGTGGTCCACCGGGTTCATCGACACGCCGCGGTTGTGCGGCTTGTAACCGAGCCAGCGGTTGCGGCCCGCCTTGCCGATGGACACGTTCTCGTGCTCCAGGTTGCCCACCTGCCCGACCGTGGCGTAGCACTCGACGTGCACCCGCCGCACCTCGCCCGAGGGGAGCTTGACCTGCGCCCACTCACCGTCGCGCGCCATCAGCTGCGCGCCGGCGCCGGCGCTGCGCACCATCTGGCCGCCCTTGCCGATCTTGAGCTCGATGTTGTGCACCACCGTACCCAGGGGGATGCGGCGCAGCGGCATGGCGTTGCCAAGGTTGACCTCGGCGGCCGGGCCCGACACTACCTCGGAGCCCATCTTCAGGCCGTTCGGCCAGAGGATGTAGCGCTTCTCGCCGTCGGCGTAGTTGAGCAGCGCGATGCGCGCCGAACGGTTCGGATCGTACTCGATGCTCGCGACCTTCGCGGGGACGCCGTGCTTGTCCCGCTTGAAGTCGATGACGCGGTACCTGCGCTTGTGACCGCCGCCGCGCCACCACGAGGTGAGCTGGCCCTGGTTGTTGCGCCCGCCCGTCTTCGACTTGCCCTTGGTCAGCGCCTTGTGCGGCCGGTCCGACGTGATCTCGTCAAACGTCAGGTACGTCTGGAACCGGCTCGAGGAGTTGACTGGATTTCTTTGCTTGACTGGCATCTTACATCCCCTCGAAGAACTCGATCTGCTTCTCGCCCGCCGCGAGCCGCACGTAGGCCTTCTTCCAGTCCGGCCGGCGGCCGGAGTGGCGGCCCTGGCGGCGCACCTTGCCGTGCACCCGGGCGATCCGCACTTCGCTCACCTTGACTTTGAACCGGTCCTCGACCGCCTTCTTGACGTCAATCTTGTTCGCGTCGCGGTGGACCTCGAAGGCCACGATGTTCATGTCCTCGCGCTGGTCCGTCGACTTCTCGGTGATCAACGGGCGCCGGATGACTTCCTGGATCCTCATTTCGCGAGCACCTCCACCAGACGGTTGAGAGCGCCCTCGCTCAGCACCAGGAACGGCCGGTCCACCACGTCATAGACGTTGACAGCCAGGGCATCAACCGTTTTGAGCGACGGAACATTCCGCGACGCCAGCGCCAGGTTCGCGTTCTCCCGGCTGTCCACCAGGAGCGCCTTGCCGTCGATGCCCAGGCCGGTCAGCTGCCGGACCAGCTCGCGGGTCCGGTGATCGGACAGGTCGAAGCTCTCCAGCACCAGGATCCGCTCCTCGGCGGCTTTCCTCGAAAGGGCAGACTTGAGGGCGTTCTTCTTTTCCCTCACCGAAAGATGCTTCTCGTGGCCGTGCGGGACCGGGCCGTGCACGATGCCGCCGTGGCGCCACTTGGGGTTGCGGATGTCGCCCACGCGGGCGCGGCCGGTCCCCTTCTGCCGCCAGAGCTTCTTGCCGGAGCCCGAAACCTCGGCGCGGGTCTTCACCTTGTGCGTGCCCGAGCGCCGGCCCGAAAGGTAGGCCTGCACGACCTCGTGGATCAGGTGCTCCTTGTACGGGTACCCGAACACCGCGTCCGGCACCTCGATCTCGCGCACCTGCTTGTTGTCCAGATTCTTGACTGCAATCTTCATAGTTAGCCTCGCTTCGCCCGGCGGATCTGCAGGTAGCCGCTCTTCGGACCCGGCACCGCGCCCCGCACGTAGATCAGGTTCTGCTCGGCATCCACCTTGATGACCTGAAGGTTCTTGACCGTCACGCGCTCGCCGCCCATGCGGCCGGTGCCGCGCATGCCGGGCATGACTCGCGACGGATACGCGGACTGGCCGATCGAGCCAGGTGCGCGGTGGAACATGGAGCCGTGGCTACCCGCTCCACCGCGGAAGCCATGACGCTTCATGACACCCTGGAAGCCCTTGCCCTTGCTCGTGCCGATCACGTCCACCCACTCCTTCTCGGCGAAGATCGAGACGTCGACCGAATCGCCCGGGTTGGGGTCGTCGCCCGCATCGAGCGGGAGCTCCACCACGCGGCGGACGGGTGCCACGCCGGCCTTCTTGAAGTGGCCCTCGCGCGGACGGCCGACCTTCTTCGCCGGCTTGTCCTCGACGAGCCCGATCTGGACCGCGTCGTAGCCGTCGGTCTCGACCGTCTTCCTCTGCACCACCAGGCAGGGTCCCGCCTGGATCACCGTGACCGGAACGGCCGTTCCGTCGGCGGCGTAGATCTGGGTCATGCCCAGCTTCTTGCCCAGAATGCCTTCCATCTCAGTATTCTCCTCGGCAATAGCTCCTCCGGAGGGAGGGCTACTTCCCGAATGCCTTGATCTCGACGTCCACACCGGCAGGCAGCTCGAGCTTCATCAGCGCGTCCACCGTCTGGCTGGTGGGTTCGAAGATGTCGAGCAGCCGCTTGTGCGTGCGGATCTCAAACTGCTCCCGCGACTTCTTGTCGACGTGCGGCGAGCGGTTGACGGTGTACCGGGCAATGTGCGTGGGCAGGGGGATCGGCCCCACGACCCGCGCTCCGGTGCGCCGAGCGGTGTCCACGATCTCGTGCGTCGACGTGTCCAGGATGCGGTAGTCGAACGCCTTCAGGCGGATGCGAATCTTCTCGTTGACCATGATGTCCTCAGAAAGCCTTACTTCACGATCTCGGTGACAGTGCCGGCGCCGACCGTACGGCCGCCCTCGCGGATGGCGAAACGCACGCCCTTTTCCATGGCGATCGGAGCGATCAGCTCCACTTCCAGGTTCACGTTGTCACCCGGCATCACCATCTCCGTCCCTTCCGGAAGAGTGGCCACCCCGGTCACGTCCGTCGTGCGGAAGTAGAACTGCGGACGGTAGCCGTTGAAGAACGGCGTGTGACGGC